>CABHOV010000046.1 GCA_902168185.1 uncultured Bacteroides sp. | reverse complement strand
CCTTGGTTGACACTGAACTTACTAACAAATATTTCCGATTTTTTGTTGACACGATGTATATATACCATGCTATTTATTTAACGCTTTTCGGTAAGCATTTAAAACACGATTGCGCGCAAAGGCGTGGTCTACGATAGGCTTCGGATAATTTTCTGTGCCCACTTCGGGTACCCACTTTTTTATATACTCCATTTTCGGATCGAACTTCTGGGTTTGCAATGCCGGATTGAAAACTCTGAAATACGGAGCAGCATCACAACCGGAACCCGCTGCCCATTGCCAGCCACCGTTGTTAGATGCAAGATCATAATCCAAAAGTTTTTTGGCAAAGTATGCTTCTCCCCAGCGCCAGTCGATGAGTAAATGTTTGGTAAGGAAACTGGCTACAATCATACGAACGCGATTGTGCATGAAGCCTGTCGCATTTAGTTCGCGCATGCCTGCATCTACAATGGGATAACCGGTTTGTCCATCGCACCATTTTTCAAATTCTTCCGGATCATTTCTCCATTCAATGTGATCATAAGCTGGTCGGAAAGACCGGGCTTCTACATGTGGAAAATGAAATAAGATCATCGCATAGAAATCACGCCAGATGAGTTCATTCAACCACACTTCATTTTTTTTCTTGGCAACCTGTGCAAGCTTACGAATACTCACCGTACCAAAGCGAAGGTGTATACTTAGTCTGCTGGTTCCGCGAATCGCAGGGAAGTCTCGTTGCTTGTCGTATTTCTCAATGATGGAAGTTTTGATAACGCGTTCCGGAAATATAGCATCAACGTCTTTGAAGCCAATGTCTTTCAACGATGGCAATGCTATAGGCTTGCAAGCTTTGAAGTTCTTGAAATATTTTTCAGTAGGGTAGCTCTTTAGAAAAAATGCGTTAAGCTTAGCTTTCCATTTTTTGCTATAGGGTGTAAAGATTGTATAGGGCTCTCCGTTATCTTTTTGTACCTCACTCTTTTCAAAGATCACCTGATCTTTATACGTATTGAGGTGTACGCCTTTAGCTTCGAGAATTTTCTTCACGGCAGCATCGCGCCTAAGAGCATACGGTTCGTAATCATGATTGGTATATACTGCCTGGGGGCGAACAGATTTATAGAATTGAACCGGGTCGGTATATACTACCAAAAGCGATGTGCCCAACTCTTCAAGTTGCTCCTGTAAATTCAATAATGATTGATGAATGAAGACAACACGTTTATCTGCCGGATCATCAAGTGCCTCCAGGATCACCGTATCGAATATAAATAGAGGCAGTACCTTTTTGTTTTCTTTAAGCGCATGGTATAGTGCAGCATTATCTTGCAAACGTAAATCTCTTCGAAACCAATGGATCGTAGTTTGTTCATCAATGATCTGTTGCGCGGCCTGGAGATTATAGGATTTCAACTGTTGCTGATTAAAATGGGACGTGCGTGTATTGCGCTTTTAAATTCTTAACAAGCGTAACACGGTATTGTTTCGAGAAAAATGATATATATAATCAGACCGGGAGCAGTGCCAACTCAGGGTGATCGAGAATAAGTTTAAACCAGAACGTATAGTGTTCAGGATTTTCAGCAATGTCCTGCTTCAAAGAAACAATGTCTATATATTTCCACGCTTCAACTTCATCGGTGTTGATCACAGGTGTTCCGTCAAATACAGCAGTGAATACATGATCCAGTTCATGCTCCGTCAGGTCGTTATCGAGCCGTGCTTTGTATATAAATTTATAGGCGTACTCCGGTTGCAGATCGATTCCCATTTCCTGAAGTAACTTTCTGCGTGTAGCATGCTCCATGCTCTCTTCCGGAAGCGGATGACTGCAGCAAGCGTTCGTCCACAACCCTGCGCTATGATATTTTGAAGCTGCACGTTTTTGAAGCAACAGTTCTCCTCTTGAATTAAAAAGCAAAATAGAAAACGCTCTGTGAAGCAATCCTTTTTTATGTGCCTCCAGTTTTTCCATGGTGCCGACTATATTATCCCGCTCATCTACCAGAATTACTTTTTCCATCAGAGCATGTTAAGTTGATGTTTGACGTAAGAATAGGCGAGGAGTCTTGCTTTATGACGGTTACGAATTCTTATACGATTTTTCAATACGCGTTCAGAAGGTGTATTCCTGATTTTTTTAAACAGTGCAAGATAGTAAACATAGGCTACATATACTCCGAATCTTGCCGGCCGTGGAAGCTGTTTAATCCCTTGAAAGCCATGATGAAAATCTGCCGCGATGCTTTCTTCAATTTTTCTTTTACAATCTTCGTTGAAATGACTGAGATCGATTTCCGGAAAATAGGAGCGCCCCATCCCTATAAAATCTGCATTAAGATCGCGCAGAAAATTTATTTTTTGAAAAGCAGAGCCAAGACTCATCGCGAATGGCTTGAGTTTATTATACTGTTCTTCGTTCCCATTGCAGAATACACGAAGACACATCAGGCCAACAACTTCAGCGGAGCCTAAAATATACTCTTTGAAGTTTTCAGGTGTGTAATTTTTTTCGCAGAGATCCATCTCCATGCTTTTGAGAAACTGATCGATCAACGCATCTTCAATTTGAAAGTGATTGACTGTTGCCTGGAAGCTGTTGAGAATTGGATTAAGACTTATCTTTTCGCGAATTGCCCTATAGGTATCTTCTTTAAAGCGCGCGAGCAGCGCTGCTTTATCATAGTCATGGAAAGTATCGACAATTTCATCTGCAAAACGCACAAAGCCATATACCGAATAAATTGGATCACGAAGTTCTTTGCTCAGGCAAAATATACCGAGTGAAAAAGAGGTACTGTAGGCAGTGGTAGTGATGCGGCTACAACGGATCGAAACTTTATCGAAGAGCGCCTTCATATTTTCAATTTACTAATTCTTTATGTCTTTTAATAAGTTCTCGTGCCACTACTTCCCCGGATATAATAGAAGGTGGAACACCTGGTCCGGGTACAGTAAGTTGTCCTGTATAAAACAGGTTACTTACCTTTTTGTTTATGATGGAAGGTTTGAGATTTGCGGTTTGCATTAACGTGTTTGCTAATCCATATGCATTTCCTTTAAATGCATTATAGTCTTCTATAAAATTGCGATGCGCGTAGCTTCGCTTATAAATAATATGCTCGCGAATAGATTGTCCGGTGAGCTGCTCCAGCCGTGAAATAATACTATCGAAATATTTTTCGCGAATAGCATCTGTATCGTTTAAGTCGGGTGCCACCGGAACCAGTATAAATATATTTTCGCAGCCTTCCGGTGCTACTGTGGTATCGGTTTTCGATGGACACGAAATATAGAACTGCGGTGAGGAAGGCCACTGCGGTTGCTCATATATTTCCGTTGCATGCTGTTTGAAATCCTGATCGAAAAATAAAGTATGATGGAGCAAGCCTTCAAGCTTTTTATTTATACCGAGATAGAAAATAAGACTTGAAGGTGCCAATACTCTTTTTTGCCAATACTCTTCGGTATATCTGCGATGCGATGCAGGAAGCAGGTGTTGCTCGACATGATGATAGTCGGCACCGGCTATAATAAAATCGAAAGGCCTGAACGTTCCATTAACAATAAGACCTGTCGCTTCTGTGGAATTTATTTCGACTTGCTCCACGTTGCTGTTAAATTCAAAAGTAACGTTCAATGAGCGCGCGAGCGAAACCATTCCCTCAATCACTTTATACATACCTCCCTGCGGATACCATGTACCCAAAGCCATATCCGCATAGTTCATTAAGCTATAAAGCGCAGGAGTATTTTCCGGAGTGGCTCCCAGAAAAAGTACCGGGAACTCCAGGAGTTGAACAAGTTTTTTCTCTTTAAAGAATTTCCGGATATAGGTTGATATAGATTGGAACACGTGAAGCCGTAAAGCTCCCTTTACCAGGTTGAAATCGAAGAACTCGCTTACTGACAATCCGGGTTTGTGTACAAGATCATTTATACCAATGTCGTATTTGAATTTTCCTTCTTCGAGAAACTGCTGTAATCTTTTGCCGCTACCCGCTTCCAGTTTTTCAAACATCTCGCAGAGTGCATCTACACCTGCAGGTATATTTAGTGTATCATCTTTACTATATACAATTCTATAGGAAGGATCAAGCCGCTGCAACGTATAATAGTCGGAAGCTTTCTTGCCAAAGTATGCAAAGAAGTTTTCAAAAACATCGGGCATCCAATACCAGCTTGGCCCCATGTCGAATGCAAAACCATCTGCTTTGAATTGACGTGCACGACCACCTGCTGAATCATTCTTTTCTAAAATGGTAACATCAAAACCTTCCTTTGCTAAATAGCACGCTGCCGACAACCCTGAAAAGCCAGAACCTATAACTGCAATACGACTCATGTATAAATACAGGTTAGAAAAGAAGGAAGTTAGTTATAACCCTGTAATCTTTTTTGAATTTCTTTTCGGGCATGAAAGATCCTGTTTTTTACTGTGCCAATAGGAATGCTTAAATGCTCTGATATCTCATGATACTTATATCCTGAAGTATACATCTTGAAAGGTATAAGCAACTCTTCTTTAATATCATTTACGTTACGCCATATCTCTTTAAACTCCATGCTTTCCTGTGGGCGGTTGAACGTATGCTCTTCTTCAACATTTAAGAAGTAAAGATCTTTTGTAGTATCATTTGAAGTACGCGCGCGTTGCGTTCTCCTGTAATTATTAATGAACGTGTTACGCATAATCGTAAAGAGCCATCCTTTCAGGTTAGTATCCTGTCTGAACTTATCCTTATAGATCAAGGCCTTCAACATCGTATCCTGAACAAGGTCATGTGATTCTTCTCGATCATTGGTAAACCTTCTGGTAAACGTTTGAAGCGTGCCTCTTAAACCGGCAATCTGTAGCGTAAATTCAGTAGCGGTCATATTTATTGTGTTTATGTATTTCTTGTAAATGTTAAACAAATTTAAGTATAAAAGGATGTAAACAGCAATAATGTTTAATATTAATTGTTAAATGTTGAACAAAATATTGATGATAAGTCAAAACCTTGGATTCTGCTTCAAAAGGGGCGTTTTACGCGAAGTAATTTTTCAGCGTTCAAACGTAGAATGAAAATGAAATGATCAAGGCTGAATAAATGCCTTCAGTTCAAGGGCGGTGGAGAATGTCTGAATGTTATTGACTTTGAGTCCTTTGTAACGGGCAATCTGCATCCCCGAAGCAAAAATCCGGAGGGATGAAAAATCTTTGGTGAGCTTTTGAATATATTGATCGATCGGATCGATGGGCGATGTAACGGAGGTAATTAATATTTCAGGCTGATGTGTTTTTACAACGCTGATGAGGTCTTCATGCGGAACATTTTGTCCGAGGTAATATGTGCGATATCCGAACATTCGCGTCAGGTAACTATAGAAGAGAAGACCGAGTTCATGCATCTCACCTTCCGGTAAAAATAGAACAACCTTTCGCGCAGTCTTTACAGGAATGGGCAAGCCATCGATCGCCACGATAATTTTTTGACGGATAAGATTCGATATGAAATGTTCATGTGCAGGCGTAATGTTATGCGCCTGCCAGAGAATTCCGATCTTCTCCAGGAACGGGTATATAATTTCGGTGATAGTCTTTTCAAATCCGTGGCGAAGTATAATTGTGCCGAGAATTTTTTCGAAGATCTCTTCCTCCATATCGATCATCGCCAAAATAAGCTGATCGATATATACACTGGAATCATTCCGGATTTCGCTGATCTCCAAAACCTTTCGGTTCATTTCATCCAGCGTCATGTCTGCAATTCGGGAGATCTTGATGCCGTTATTATTCAGGAGCGACACATTGATGATTTTCTTCAGGTCATCGTCTGAATAAAACCGGATGTTGGTGTCAGTTCGTGAAGGTTGAATTAATTTATGGCGCTTTTCCCAAATGCGAATGGTGTGCGCTTTGATGCCGGATAGCTTTTCAAGTTCTTTAATAGAATATTTACCCATCTCAACCTTTACCACACTAAAACCGCGGGCAGTGAAAAATGTTTTTTGCCATGCGCATAAATTTTAATTTTATTTTCAATGGCCATTGATATAGTAAAAGTAGGAAAAGATTGGTTCACGGAGCGTGGGTGGAAACCTTTTCCATTCCAGATCGATGCGTGGAAGGCATATCTGAACGGCCAGAACGGATTGGTGAACGCGCCGACAGGTAGTGGTAAAACCTATTCACTCATGATGCCAATCGTCCTGGAGTTCATCCGAAATCATCCCGACTATAGGAAACAAAAAAGCAATGGACTGCAGGCCATCTGGATCACACCGATACGCGCGCTGTCGAAAGAAATAGAATTGTCGGCAAACCGTTTGATCGAAGGCCTTGAACTTCCGTGGAAAGTAGGCGTGCGTTCCGGTGATACATCGCTGAAAGAGCGTGCGCGACAAAGAGAGAAACCTCCTGAACTTTTAATCACAACACCCGAGAGTCTTCATTTACTACTCGCACAAAAAGGCTATCATGATTTTTTCAAAGACCTGAAAGTATTGGTGGCCGACGAGTGGCATGAACTCATGGGCTCCAAGCGTGGTGTACAAGTAGAGCTTGCGCTATCACGTCTAAAACACGTTGCACCGGACCTCAAGGTATGGGGTATATCTGCCACCATCGGTAACATGGATGAAGCGTTGCATGCGTTGCTCGGTAATTATTACGAGGAAAAGAAATATAGTATCATCAAGGCCGATATTGAAAAGAAAATTGAAGTTGTATCTATACTTCCTGACTCGGTTGATAAAATGCCTTGGGCGGGGCATCTCGGTATACATTTACTGCAAAAGGTAGTGGACATTGTAAAAGGTAGCGGTACCACCTTGATCTTTACCAACACACGATCCTTTGCTGAGATCTGGTATCAGAAGATGTTAGACAAAGCACCTGAACTCTCCGGACTCATCGCGATGCACCATGGTTCTATAAGTCAGGAGTTACGAAGTTGGGTAGAAGATCAATTGCATGAAGGTAGATTGAAAGCTGTGGTCTGTACATCGAGTCTTGATCTCGGTGTAGATTTTCGTCCGGTAGAAACCGTTATACAGATTGGAGGACCGAAAGGTGTTGCCCGTTTTTTACAACGTGCCGGAAGGAGCGGGCACCAACCCGGTGCTGTAAGCCGTATATATTTTGTGCCCACACATTCGCTTGAGCTCATGGAGGCTGCCGGTATACGCGAAGCAATCAAGAAGAAGATTGTTGAAGACCGGTTGCCCTATATCCGTTCGTTCGATGTGTTGATGCAATATCTGATTACACTCGCCATCTCGGAGGGATTTCACCCGGACGAGATTTACAAGGAAGTAAAAGGAACCTTCAGCTTTTCAAGCATGACAGAGGATGAATGGATATGGATTCTGAATTTTATTACTACCGGTGGCGATTCCCTTCAGGCTTACGATGAATACAGGAAGGTAATTATATACAATGGTATATATAGGGTTGAGAATAGGGCGATCGCCATGCGTCATCGTCTTTCGATTGGTACCATCGTGGGAGATGCTTCGTTGTTCGTTCGTTTTGTATCGGGTAAATACTTGGGCACGATCGAAGAATATTTTATATCACGGTTATCGCCCGGAGATGTATTCTGGTTTGCCGGTAAAAACCTGGAACTCGTACGCATTAAGGAAATGGAAGCGCAGGTTCGAAAGACCAATAAAAAATCAGGTGCTGTTCCTTCCTGGCAAGGCGGACGAATGCCGTTGTCTTCACAGATGAGTGAACTCATTCGTAACAAGCTGGATGAAGTCGTGCGCGGAAAAGAGACCGATGTAGAGATGCAATTTCTAAAACCCGTATTTGATCTGCAGCGTGAGCGTTCTCATTTGCCCGGTAAACATGAATTTCTGATCGAATATTTTCAGAGCGATGAAGGCTATCATGTACTCATGTATCCTTTTGAAGGACGTTTTGTTCATGAGGGAATGGGAGCGTTGGTGGCACACCGTATTGCACAGATTCAGCCGATCACATTCTCTATAGCTATGAACGATTATGGATTCGAATTGCTTTCTGATCAACCTATACCTATAGAGGAAGCCGTTGAAACCAATGTACTGGGCATCGATAACCTGATGATAGATATACAGGCGAGTATAAATTCAACGGAGATGGCACGCAGAAAATTCCGCGACATCGCTGCTATATCTGGACTTGTATTCAAAGGATATCCTGGTAAACCTGTAAAGGACAGGCACCTTCAATCAACTTCGCAGTTGTTCTTCAATGTCTTTAATGATTATGATGCACACAACCTGTTACTGCGGCAGGCTTTTGATGAGGTGATGGATTTTCAACTGGAAGAAGCGCGGCTGCGCAGAGCACTCGATCGTATTGCACATCAACGAATTGTCATTACACATCCTGAGAAACCAACACCGTTTGCATTTCCCATCATGGTAGACCGCATGCGCGAAAAACTTACTTCGGAAAAAATCGAAGACCGCATTCGAAAGATGGTTATGCTTTATGATGAATGATTACGAGTGTATACCCATAGCATTACACTAATCCGTTGAGATATAGATTAAATTCGAGTGGGCTCGCATCTTCAAATTCATCCGCTTTCAGATCTTCGAATATATCTTTATCAAATTCAAGTTCACGTAATTCGGCATGGCCATCGGTATCAATGGTAATCTCGGAACCTGTAAAAAGAATCGGGTTTACTTTTACGAGAATTTTAATTCCTTCAATTTCTTTTTTGAAATACTGATGAACGATGTTGCTGTCTTTCGCCATTTCTAGTTTTATTTGACCAATGATACGACTTGATTTACCGGATCAGTTTTTAACCGAACGGTTAGTGCTTCAGCGGCTAAGGTACGAAGATGCAGAGGAAATTTTTTATACATACACCAGCAAACCTGAAGCCACCCGGTATGTTTCCTGGCGCACACACCAGACTATGGATGAGACGCGTTCGTTTTTACAATATGCCATATGGGCATGGAAGGAGGGCACTGACTACACCTATTCCATCCGCCTGAAAGCAGACGGCAGGCTTATTGGCAGCGTTGGCATCATCAACGAAAACGGAAAGATCCAGTTCGGCTATATACTAAGTCCTAACTACTGGAATAAAGGCTATACCACCGAGGCGTGTAAGGAAACGATGCAGCTGTTGCTGAAGCAAAGAAATGTATACCGCATAGGCACCTATGTAGACCTGGAAAATATAGCGTCAATTCGCGTGCTGGAAAAATGCGGGCTGATAGAAGAAGCCAGGCTCACAAACTGGATGCGGTTCCCGAATCAAAATAACAGACCGAAAGATTGTGCTGTATACGTGCTTCCGTTTACGGTAGCAGTAAATCCTTAATAGAGTATGGTTGATAATAAAGCATGGTAACGAACAGGAAAGTCACGTTAGAAGCTACAAAACCGAACATAAATATAGTATACGAAAGGCGGATGAACTTGTACTTCTTCGCCAGCACCTTGCCCAGAAAGTATATATCTTTGATCATACTTCCATAGAGGTAATCGTAATCCTTCATCATTTCGCGCATACCCCACTCGTAATCTTTCAGCTGCATGTTGTGAAAGTTACCGAAGAACAGCAGGTTCGTTTTCTTATTAAGAATGTCTTCGCGTGTAAATTTACCTTCCGCTATATTTGGGCGTGTAGCCAGAATCGCCATTACAATTGCAAAGAGGCATGTTAATACCAGCATTAATGTAGGTACTACAAGGTGCGGAAACTCTTCAAGCTTTCTGAAAAGTACACTGACCACAATCGACAGAATGATCGTATTGATGGAAATCATAATGTTGGCCTTGGTATCGGCCATACCACTCAGGTTGATATGATTCTCCAGTGTAGTACGGAACATCGTCTCTATACCACGATCAGGACGCGAACCCTTCTCAACCTTCTTCCGGAGCTTTTCAATCTCTTTCTCCATTTCTTCCAATCCCTTGCCCGAAGTATCCGGTCGCAGTTCGTTCTTAAGTCGTTTGATATTCTGTTTTTTTAAAGGTTGAAGTATACGCTTGCCATAGTCGGTAAAATAATCATGGCTCTTGATAAATTTCAGATTGAATTCAAGCCACTCGTCATCCGAATCGAAATATAGCGTTTTAGTAGCAGCAAATTCTTCTCGAAGTTTTTTACCGCGTTCGCGGATGTCAGCTTTTGCTAAATGATGGAGATCGGCATCACACAAAACTTCTCCCATGATATCTTTTGGAGATTGCGGAACGGCTGTGGCCAGGATCGTTCGTTGTACATCTTCCATTTTTTGTTCCGAAGCCTTCCAGTCCCGTAAAAGCTTAACAGCTATACTGGCAGATTCTTTTTCATGACCGATGGGTCCATTCAGATAACCTATATCGTGAAGCCAGGCAGATATAAGTACAGTTTCCATCTGTTCATCTGTAAGATTCGAAGCGGTACCGATTTCGTAAGCGGCTTTCGCCACTTCCTGTGTATGGATCAAGTTGTGATATACACAACTTTTTGGCAGTTTATTACTAAGGATTTCTTCGGCATAAGCCTTAGCTTTCAGAACCAATTCCGTTTCAATCATACTTTCGTGGAAGATAAACCTAAAACTAACAAAATTTGTATTTAGTTTGACGAAGAAAGGAGGGTATACCATTAACCTGTGCAGGAGTAATGTAGTTCCTTCATCTATAATTTAGTGTGTACTTATGATTAGACTTAGACCCATTTGCGTTTTACTGTTCTGTTTTTTTACCGCTCCACTCTACGCTCAGAAACAGAGTTTTAGCCTCTATCTGATTGGCGATGCCGGAGAACCAACCTTACCAACGAATGGCCTGAAGGAATTATTACAAAAGAAGTATGATCCTTCGGTACAATCGGTAGTAATCTTTCTGGGTGATAATATTTATCCCAAGGGTCTGCCTGCTGCTGATGAAAACGGACGGGCGGAAGCTGAATCGATTTTAAAAGCACAACTGAATTTATTGGAAGGATTCAACTCTGATATATACTTCATCCCCGGGAACCACGACTGGAAGAAAGGACAAAGAGGCGGTCTCAAGCAAATCAATAACGAGGAAGCGTGGATCGATTCCCTGCACAATGACAAAATCCATTTCCAACCGGAAGAAGGTTGTCCCGGACCGGTGGAAGTACCGTTAGGTAAAGATGCCGTACTGGTAATTATAGACTCACAATGGTTTCTGCATCCGTGGGACAAGCCGGAAGGTGATGACAGCCCATGCGAAGTAAAACGCCCTGAAGATGCGTTGATACAACTGGAAGATATATTTAACCGGAATGCCGGTAAACGTGTTATAGTCGCAGCACACCATCCACTCTATACCTATGGTGAGCATGGTGGCGTATTCACCTGGAAGGATCACCTCTTTCCATTTCTGGATCTCAACCACGATCTGTATATACCCATGCCAGGTGTAGGCTCGCTATACCCCCTGTACCGTAAATTCATTGGTGACATACAAGATACACAACATCCGATTTACAGAAGGTATATAAAGTTCATGTCGGGTTTACTGAAAAAATACCCGGAGACTATATATGTAAACGGCCACGAACATGCTTTACAATATGTATGGCGAGATAGTGTGCATTATGTAACCAGTGGTTCGGCTTCTAAATATACATTCGTAAAACAGAAGGGTTATTCTCGGTTCGCTTCTCCGGCTATGGGTTTCGTAAAAGTAGATGTTTCTTCGGGAGGCGCTGCTTCTATAGATTTCTTCGAGATCGGAAAAAACGATGCAGCCTATAACGTGCAGGTTAAGCCGTCTGCAACACCACAAGCGCTGACGGACCAGACGTTACCCGATTTTTCCAAGACCATACGCACGCATGCAAGTGATCGATATGAAGCTGGCGGTTTCCATAAGAAAGTACTCGGAAAGAATTACAGGAGTGAATGGAAACAGGATATAGAAGTGCCGGTCTTTGACATTGGGGCAGTAAACGGTGGGTTGAAAATTATTCAGAAGGGTGGAGGCATGCAGACACTTTCCTTGCGACTTGCCGATTCAGTAGAGCAGGAATATACACTTCGTTCCATCGAAAAATATCCTGAAAAGGCAGTGCCTGTCATGTTGCAAAAAACATTTGCTGCCGATATTGTGCAAGACCAGATCTCTGCTGCACATCCGTATGGAGCAATTGCTGCAAGTCCCCTGGCCGAAGTGGCTGGTATATATCACACCAACCCGGTTGTAGTATATATACCTGATGATCCGCGTTTCGGAATATACCGGAAGGAATTCGCCAATACATTAATGCTGTTCGAAGAACGTCCGGCTGGTGATGCAAGCAATAAATCGTATTTCGGGAATTCAAAGAAGATCATCAGTACAGATAAGGTTCTTGCCAAGCTCACAGAGGATAATGATAATTATGTAGACCAGGATTTTGTGCTGCGCTCGCGGTTGTTTGATATTGTGATAGGGGATTGGGATCGTCATGACGACCAGTGGCGATGGGCATCTTTCAAGGAAAAGAAATCTGAATACTATAGACCTATACCGCGCGATCGTGATCAGGCACTCTTTGTAAGTGATGGATTGCTTGCGAAAGTATGGAGCCGCAAATGGGCGTTGCCAAAGTTTGAAGGGTTTCATGATGAAGTCCGTTGGACACCAGGCTTCATGTTCAACGCGCGTTACTTTGATCGGAGCTTTCTCAACAAGCCCTCATCCGAGCAATGGGTAGAGCAGGCGAAGAGTCTTCAAAAAGTATTAACCGATGAATCGATCGAAGCCTCCGTAAAACAATTGCCTGAAGAAATCTATAAACTTCATGGCGAAGAGATCATTCGTAAACTAAAATCAAGACGAAATCATTTGCAGGAGTATGCGCTTGAACACTATAAGTTCCTGGCGCGTGAAGTAGATATAACGGGTTCTGATAAACGTGAATATTTTGATGTTCAGCATCAGACTGATGGAAATGTATCAGTAAGTATATATAAAGTAAATAAATCGGGCGAGAAATCGGACAATCTATACGAACGCAAATTTCTTCCAGATGAAACAAAAGAAGTTCGCTTGTATGGATTAGGAGGCGATGATATTTTCAATTTCTCGGGGGAAGGAAAGAATAAAATTACGGTGCGCGTAATCGGTGGTGATGGAAGCGACACCGTAAAGAACACGGCTGTTATAAAAGGATGGCATAGCCCCTATAAGATATACGATCATCGATCCGGAGTGGTCATCAACAACAAGCGTCATGTAGTTGATAAAACATCGAATGATCCTGCTGTGAACTTGTACGACCGCAAGGCTTTTCGATATCCTGTGTTGGCACCGTTGGTTTACGCCAACTTCAATTATGACGATGGTATATTTATTGGCGGTGGATTTTTATATACCACACACGGCTTCCGCAAAACTCCCTATAAAAGCCAGCAGCTTTTTCTGGCAAGCTATGCTCCGCTCACATCCTCCTATAATTTCAAGTATGACGGAAGGTTTTCGCAAGTGTTTGGCAAATGGGGGATAGCGCTCGACTTCGATGTGAAGGCTCCCAATTTTGTGAACAACTTTTTTGGTTGGGGTAACGAAACTGTATTTGACGATAAGCGAGATGATTACTCAAACCTAAGAACGGCTATAGATTACTATCGGATTCGCCTGCGACAGATAGACTTACAGGCAATGCTTACGCGTCCGTTTGGTAGCGCGGGACTTTTTAAAATCGGCCCTGCATATCAACGCATGCAAATTGAAAGACCTACAAAGTCGCCACGCTATATATTAGACTACGCAGCGACACAGACGGATCCTTTGTTTGAAAATGTAAAAACGTTTGGTGGAGTTCGTACCGAGTGGATCATCGATAAGCGCGACAACGCCAATCTCACTACGCGCGGTGTTTTAATTAAAGAATCTTCTGCGTGGATGAAAGGTTTTGAGTCAGATGCTCATAACTACTCGGCACACAACGCTTCTATAGCATTCTACCAATCTTTTAGATTGCCTGCGCGCGTTACGTTTGCGTTGCGTGCTGGTGGTGGTATAAATACAGGTAGGTATGAAGTATACCAGGCACAGATCTTAGATGGTAAAACCGAATTAAGAGGCTATCGTAAAACCCGTTTCTATGGCGACCGCGATTTCTATAGCAACAACGAAGTACGGTTACGGGTTGCCAGTTTCAGATCGTACCTGTTCCCGGCATCAGTCGGCATCAATGGCTTCTTCGATGTAGGAAGAGTGTGGTATAAAGATGCAACCGGAAAAGATCCAAGTGCAGCCGATGGTAAATCAGAAGTGTGGCACAAAGGTGTAGGAGGAGGCATCTGGCTCACACCTTTTAACATGGGCGTGCTTGCAGCAGAACTCGCACACAGTAAAGATGGCGACATGTTCTATATCCGCTTAGGGTTTTTATTCTGAGCTAGGATATATATACAAGCTCGTATCCAGAAACTTGATACTCCCAAACGGAGTGTCAGGTTAGGTATATATGGGATGTCCGAGATTTTTTGACAAACCATCATCTAATTCTGTGAGTTGGGAACTGAATCTTAACAGTGAATACCTGTGCCAGACATAAAGTATATAGTTACTGCGTTGAAAGTTGATATTACCGGGTCAAAGATCAGAGCGTTTGCAAATCGCAGATTTGCAAACAACAAAGAGGCTACACATTTCCGATCGCCTGCGATCGAAAATGTGTAGCCTCTAATTATAGCACGGCCTACTCACTCATAGAAACCGCAGTTTACCCTCCCGCGCAAACACACACGAATTAACCCTCACACACACTTCAAGCACATCAACTCCCTGAAATAATAAAACCCAGGCAACCCCGGGTTTATCACCTATACTATATCTTCAGATAAATCTTTATAAAATAGTCTCCGTATTCGTAAGAAAAGAAGGAAGATATATCTGATCCAGTAATCTATTCTCCAGCATCAACGCCCACGTGCGTATATACTTTACTACATCCTGCTTTAGATTGCGCTGCAGATTCCTTTCTTCAAGCGGCAATAATGCAAGCACATTACCATCAGACAGGCGTTCGAGATGTTTCAGGTCATCAACATCAAAGCCGAACAACAACATCTCGCTGATTAGATCATCCATTGCATAACCACTCGTTGGACAGTAGTCATTGAGTTGTTCGTTCCAGTCACCATACCGTTGCATGGCGCGTTTATGAATTTCATCTTTACGAAGTCTTGTAATTTCCTGCGCCAGGAAACCACAGTTACAAGAACCCATATGTCCCCACTGATACTCCGCTGTTCTCTCCAGGTTGTCGGCAGTTTTGCGTAGTGCCTGAATCAATTCTATTGATGCTTTGGCCATAACATGTTTTTTATTTTATAAACGCCTTGCCCGAGAATTAGTTTATTCGCCATTTCTTTTGTTGGGAGAATATTCGTGATGAAAATGCCTTGGCGCACTGATTTCGCGCTTGGCATAATGGTTGACGATATAGTATGTCAAAAGAAAAAAGTTATGACGGGTGTAGTGTGGCTTCTGGATAATTATAGTGAAGACGTGATTAGTGATCTTGAAAACAAAGGCTATCTGGTGCGGAGGTTCTCGTTGGAAAAACAGCATTTAATGCAGTACGATGAGCGGCCGGATATGATTTTCTTTTCTGAACTGACCGCTTCAACAGCTTCATTCTTCACAAAAATCCACCAGCTTTATCCAGGTGTAATGGCGATGAGTCTTCCCTCATTGATGCCTACAGCAAGGAAATAGCGATCCGATTTGATACATTCTTTCGCTCTCCAGTCTCAATGTTGGAAGAGAATTGCTGTTGAATAATTGTATTTTTTTTCAGGATTATTTGTAATCAATAAAGACTTTACTATTATTGCCGCATCAATATTCAATTTATTCATGGGAAGAGGAGATAAAAAAAGCAAAAAAGGAAAGCGCACAATAGGCTCTTTCGGAGTTACAAGAAGTAAGAATGCAATCAAAGCACGCTTGAAAAGAGCTACTTCTAAAAAGGATTCAGCAGAAGCTACGGCTACTCCTGCAAAGAAAAGAACACCTGCTAAAAAGAAAGCAGAATAAAACATGAAACAATTCAATAACATAGCTTGGTGGTGGCATATATCGCGATACGATATGTGAACAGCCTTTTTATGTTAATACAATAACGCGAAGGCCTGCTGTTCACAGCAGGCCTTCTTTTTTTGCCCAAACTTGAAAGAAATCAAAATATAACCGCTTCAAAAGCCTATAAACACAACGAGAACAATGAAGTATAAACTTACTACCTACACGAAAAAACTTCTCGCGGACACGCTCACGCCTGTAAATATATATCTGAAACTACGCGATGTATTTGCCGGAAGCATCTTGCTGGAGAGTTCGGACTATCATGGTCATGAAAATAGTTTATCCTTTATTTGCTGCGACCCCATCGCTTCGTTTCAGGTTGTACAAAATGAAGTGTCCATTCAATATCCGGATGGTTCTGCAAAACAGGATACTATCACGGGCATTGGTCAGGTAACAACGTTGCTGGAGGATTTCCGGAATAAGTTTGAAGTGTCCCTGCATGCCGAAGCGAAATATCCAAACTGCGGTCTCTTTGGGTATATGTCCTACGATGCAGTACGCTTCTTTGAAGATGTATCTGTAGATCAAAAGAACAAGCTGATCCCGGATATACTATACAAACTCTACCGCTATGTTATTGTAGTCGATCATTTTTCGAATGAGTTGAGTTTGTTCGAGCACACCTATCAACCACAAGGATCGGGCTCACTCGATAGAATTGAGCAAATCATTTTCAGTAATCGCTTTGCTACCTATAAGTTTTCGCTTGTCAATGGTGAAGAATCAAATTTCACCGATGAAGAATTTTTGAAAGTAATCGAGAAAGGAAAGGAGCATTGCTATAGGGGAGATGTATTCCAGATCGTTCTATCCCGAAGATTTCAATGCGGATTTAAAGGTGACGAGTTTAATGTATACCGTGCACTACGGTCTATCAATCCATCGCCATATCTTTTTTATTTTGATTATGGAAACTTCAAATTGATTGGTTCGTCACCCGAAGCACAGCTTCAGGTAAAAGGTGGCAAAGCACATATATACCCTATTGCCGGTACATTCCGCAGATCCGGTAACGATCAGGAAGATGCAGCGATTGCCGAAAGACTTGCAGCCGATGAAAAGGAAAATGCAGAGCACGTGATGCTGGTAGACCTCGCACGTAACGATATGAGCAGAAATGCCTCCAGTGTACATGTTGAAGTCTTTAAAGAGATCCAGTATTACTCACACGTTATACACCTCGTATCCAAAGTTACCGGTACATTGAAAAATGACTCTTCGATCATTGGTATGGCGGCCGATACTTTTCCTGCCGGCACATTATCAGGCGCACCCAAGCACATGGCAATGTCACTGATCAATAAATATGAAAATACAAACCGAAGTTTTTATGGCGGAGCGATTGGCTTTATCGGTTTTGATGGATCATTCAATCACGCGATTATGATCCGAACATTCCTGAGTCATGAGAATAAATTGATATACCAGGCGGGAGCCGGAGTTGTCTCAAAATCACTAGCGGAAAGCGAATTGCAAGAGGTGAACAATAAACTCACAGCACTTCGCAAAGCGGTATTGATGGCGGAGAAGATATAGTATAGTTGAAAGATCAAAAGATTTTGGAGTTTGAAGAATTGTCTCATAATATCATAATCAGTAAAAATGAAAATACTTGTTCTCGATAATTACGATTCGTTTACCTATAATTTAGTACATATCATACGTGAGTTGGGCTATGAAGTGGACATCATTCGCAATGATAAGATTAGTGTGGAAGCAGTGAAGAAATACGACAAGATACTACTGTCGCCAGGTCCGGGCATTCCAGATGAAGCGGGAATCATGAAGCAAGTGATTCGTGAGTATGGTCCAACGAAAAGTATATTGGGAGTTTGTCTCGGGCACCAGGGAATTGGAGAAGTATATGGCGCGACACTCTATAACATTCCGAAAGTGCTTCATGGCGTTACCTCTATCGTAGAAGTAAAGGATTCATCGGAATATTTATTCAAAGGAGTTTCTGAGAAATTTCAGGCAACGCATTATCATTCATGGGCCGTGCTTCCTGAAAGTTTCACCAGTGACTTAAAAATTACCGCTATAAATGATGAAGGACTCGCGATGGGATTACGACACGCGCGGTATGACGTACGCGGAGTACAATTTCACCCTGAGTCCATCATGACCCCTGAAGGTCCCAAGATGATCAAGAACTGGCTTGAGAATTAAAATACAGATATATACCAATCGAATATAGGTGCTTAAAATGCCCACGGATACAATGAAGTAATGATTATGAAAAAGATACTAAACGAACTAATCGATCATCGTTCGCTTACCAAAGAAACTGCTAAACAGGTTTTGGTAGATTTGGCAACGGGTAAATATAATCCCAGTCAGACAACAGCATTCATGACGGTATACATGATGCGGAGTATAACGGTTGATGAACTTCAGGGCTTTCGCGATGCAATGCTCGAGCTTTGTCTCCCCGCTAAATTCGATCAGCCCGTGATGGACGTATGCGGAACGGGGGGTGATGGAAAGAGTACGTTTAATATCTCTACACTTTCATCGTTTGTAGTGGCGGCCGCAGGGCAGCCTGTTGCCAAGCATGGTAATTATGGCGTGTCGTCAGCATGTGGTTCTTCGAATTTGTTGGAATATTTCGGGTATAAATTTACCAGTGACGTAGACGAATTGAAGCGGAGTCTTGATCGATCAAACATCTGCTTTATGCATGCTCCTTTGTTTCATCCTGCGATGAAAAATGTTGCACCTATCAGAAAAGAGCTTGGCGTGAAAACGTTCTTCAATATGTTAGGGCCAATGGTTAATCCTGCTTTTCCGAAGCGACAACTGGTAGGTGTATTTAGTCTCGAGCTTGCCCGGCAGTATGGATATCTATATCAGAATACAGATAAAGATTTTGTGATACTTCATTCTCTGGATGGATACGATGAGATATCACTCACGAGTCCTTTTAAATATTTTTATAATCATGGCGAACGTCTGGCAACACCGGCAGATTTAGAATTGCCACAATTGAAATATGAGGACCTGAAAGGTGGGGAAACTGTTGAGGAGTCCGCCAAAGTGTTTATGAAAATTCTCGAAGGTAAAGGAACCGAAGCACAAAACGCTGCTGTGATCGCCAACGCAGGCATGGCACTATATTCGGGACATCAACAGGAAGGACTATCCTCTGCGCTGACAAAAGCAAAGGAAGCATTGGTGTCTGGCAAAGCACTCGTAGCATTTAAAAAACTTCTTCAGGCATAGAACCACGTACACACTAATATCCCAACACAAAAAACGTTATGAATATCTTAGATGAGATCATTGAACAGAAACGCAAAGAAGTAGAGGAAAGAAAAAGCCTTTATCCGGTGAAGTTGCTGGAGAAAGGTATATACTTTTCAACGCTTCCGGTTTCAATGAAGAAATATATACTCCGTGAAGACAAGACGGGTATCATCGCTGAATTTAAAAGAAAGTCTCCTTCCAAAGGTATTATCAACGCACATGCTTCCGTAGAACGTACTTCGATTGGCTATATGCAGGCGGGTGCTTCCGCGTTGTCTGTACTTACTGATAAGCCTTTCTTTGGTGGCAGCAATGAGGATTTAATGACTGCACGTAAATTCAACTTTTGCCCCATCATACGTAAAGATTTTACGATCGATGAATATCAGATTATTGAAGCGAAGTCCATTGGAGCCGATGCAATCTTGTTGATTGCAGCGGTGCTCGAACCGAAGCGTTCGAAAGAATTAACAGACTTCGCACATTCATTTGGACTTGAGGTTTTGTTGGAAGTACATGATGAAGATGAACTGAAGAAAAACCTGGAGACTGGTGCTGATCTGATTGGTGTTAATAACAGGAACCTGAAAACTTTTGAGGTAAGTATAGAAGTTTCCAAAAGGCTTGCACCGATGATTCCTGATTCTATTGTTAAAGTATCTGAAAGCGGAATCTCATCCGTGGATACTATACTGGAATTAAAGAAGCATGGGTATAAAGGATTTCTGATGGGAGAGAACTTTATGAAGCATAGCCGCCCGGAGACCGCTGCGATGGAGTTTATGGATGAATTGAGGATTAAGACAAAAGCTTAAATAGAAAGCTTAAAGTATAAGCAGCGAGTGGTTGATTTAAATATACTATAGGAGAATATATATGAATGTAAAGCTGAAGGTTTGTGGGATGCGCGATGGAATGAATGTGTTGGAGGTTTCTTTATTGCGCCCCGACTACATGGGTTTTATATTCTATGATAAGTCGCCTCGATACGTGGGTGAGAATTTTTCGCTGCCAGAATTTTTTCCGTCTTCAATCAAACGTGTAGGTGTTTTTGTAAATGAGACCGTTGAAAACATGACTCGCATTGCGAAACAATTGCAGCTTGATTACGTGCAGTTGCACGGACATGAATCGGTGGAAGTATGTCAGGAAATGAAAAGTAAAGGCATCGGAGTTATCAAGGTTTTTTCTGTCGATGAAGAATTTGATTTCAACGTTACGAAGCCTTATCAACCAGTTTCCGATTATTTCCTGTTCGATACAAAAGGTAAATACTATGGAGGGAATGCCCAGTTGTTTGACTGGTCTGTGTTGAAAAAATACGATCAGCAAGTACCATTTTTTCTAAGCGGTGGAATTACCCCTGATAATATAGGCACAGTAACGGCACTCAACGGTATGAATATACATGCGCTCGATGTGAACAGCGGTGTGGAAGCAGCACCCGCAATGAAAAGTATAGATAAGCTGAATTCATTGATTTCCCAGATCACACATTTACATACAAAGTCCAATGTCTAAAATAAAAAACATGAATTATACAGTTGACGAACGCGGATACTATGGTCAGTTCGGAGGCGCTTACATTCCGGAGATGCTATATCCGAACGTTGAAGAACTCCGCAATAATTACCTGCGCATCATCCAGCAGGATGACTTTAAAAAAGAGTTCGATGACTTGTTGAAAAATTACGTGGGCCGTCCTACACCGCTCTATCATGCCAAACGAATGTCGGAGAAATATGGCGCAAAGATCTATCTGAAGCGCGAGGATTTGTGCCATACCGGAGCACATAAAGTCAACAACACCATTGGACAAATTCTGCTGGCGAAACGACTTGGTAAACAAAAGATTATAGCAGAGACGGGCGCAGGACAACACGGTGTTGCAACGGCAACGGTATGCGCACTGATGGGGATGGAATGTATAGTATATATGGGCAAAGTTGATATGGAGCGGCAACGTCCCAATGTTGAGCGCATGCGCATATTGGGTGCAAAGGTGGTTCCCGCGCTGAGTGGCAGCATGACTTTGAAAGATGCGACCAACGAAGCGATGCGCCATTGGATTAATAACCCTACAGATACGCACTATATCATTGGCTCTGTGGTAGGCCCGCATCCGTATCCCGACATGGTCGCAAGATTTCAGTCGGTCATTAGCGATGAAATGAAGAAACAATTACAGGAAGAGATAGGCAATCCGTTTCCGGATTATGTGTTCGCTTGTGTAGGCGGTGGGAGTAATGCAGCCGGTGCATTCTATCATTTTTTGCAGGATGAACATGTTACGTTGGTAGGCGTTGAGGCCGCTGGAAAAGGAATCAATTCCGGTGAATCTGCTGCTACAACGGTGTTGGGTAAAGTTGGCGTATTGCACGGAAGCAGAATGTTGTTGATGCAAACAGAAGATGGCCAGGTAGTAGAGCCGCATTCTATATCTGCTGGATTAGACTATCCGGGTATAGGGCCGATGCATGCTCACTTGTGTGAAGTAGGACGTGTCAAGTTTGTTAGCGCAACGGATGATGAGGCCATGAATGCCGGTGTTGAGTTGAGCCGCTTCGAAGGAATTATACCTGCGATTGAATCTGCACATGCTATAGCAGCGCTGAGCCAGTTTGAATTCGATAAGGATGATGTTGTCGTTATAAATCTTTCGGGCCGAGGTGATAAAGATCTGGAGACCTATATCCGATGGGGTAAATATTGATTAAACATAATTTATCAATTCGTCTTCCATCCTATACTCAACATCTTACAGAAATGAAAAACAGAATCACAGAACTATTTGCTAAGAAGAAAGGAAATATTTTAAATGTATACTATACGGCTGGTTTCCCGGCATTGAATGACACTGTAACCATAGCCCAGGCGTTGCAGAAAGCAGGCGCTGATATTATTGAGATCGGCATACCGTTCTCGGACCCGGTTGCAGATGGACCTACTATCCAGGAGAGTAATAAAGTAGCGCTGGATAACGGCATGACGTTGCATCTTCTGCTGGATCAAATCAAGGAACTGCGGAAGACTGTTACGCTTCCCATTATTCTGATGGGGTATATAAATCCTGTTATTCAATATGGTGTTGAGAAGTTCGCGAAAGATGCGTCTGCTTTGGGTGTGGATGGATTGATTGTTCCGGATTTGCCACTTCACGAATTTGAAGAGCAGTATAAAGATTTATTCAAGTCATTGAATCTGTGCAATACATTTTTGATTTCGCCTACAACATCTGAAGATCGTATTCGTAAAATCGATGCGGTTACAGAAGGATTTATATATGCTGTATCAGCGTCCAGTATAACCGGAGCCAAAGGTGATTTTACTGCCGAGCAAACGAGCTATTTCGAGCGCTTGCAGAAAATGAATCTGAAGAATCCGTTTCTCATCGGCTTCGGAATTTCCAATCATGCGACCTTCAGCAACGCTTCACAATATAGTGCCGGTGCCATTGTAGGAAGTGCGTTCATAAACTTGCTGAAAGATTCAAAAGATATACCTGGTGATATCGAAAAGTTTGTCAAATCACTAAGGAGTAAATAATACGTAAGCGTTAAAAATCTGTGCTATGATCATCCAACTCAATCCCACTATATCTACCCCCGACAAGGAATCTATTATCACCCATGTAAAAAGTCTGGAGTATAAAACAACTGAAGTAAAAACGCAACGTGGCAGTTACCTGGTTGCTATCGGAAAAAAAGATTTTGATATCCGTCAGCTCGGACAGTTGCCGGGTATAGCAGATATACATCGTGTATCTGATGATTATAAACTTGTCTCACGAAAGTGGAAGGTTGGTCGCAGTCATATTGATCTTGGTGATGACGTTTTTATTGGCGATGGCAATTTGTCCATCATGGCGGGTCCGTGTTCAATTGAAAATGAAGACCAGGTACAGAAGACGATTGATCACCTGGTGAAGAACGGAGTACGCATTATGCGAGGTGGTGTATTCAAGCCCCGCAGTTCTCCGTATGCTTTCAGAGGCTTGGGTATAGATGGATTAAAGATGTGGTATACGTTGGCAAAAAAAGCTGGTATTAAGATCATCAGTGAAGTAATGCAGGTGAGCCAGATTGCCGAGATGTATGATTATGTAGATGTATTCCAGGTAGGGGCTCGCAATACGCAGAACTTTAATTTGCTGGATGAACTTGGTAAAGTTGATAAGGCTGTTATGATCAAGCGTGGTATATCCGGAACAATTGAAGAGTTGTTATACTCTGCAGAATATGTATTTGCTGCAGGGAATGAAAAATTAATATTGTGCGAGCGCGGTATACGTACCTATGAACGTGCCAGCAGAAATACACTGGATGTAAATGCCATTCCTATTCTAAAAGAGAAAACGCATTTACCTGTAGTCGCAGATCCCTCACATGGTATAGGTATACGTGAGTTTGTAGAGCCGGTTGCTTTGGCAGCGGTAATGGCAGGAGCGGATGGTATAATTTATGAAACACATCAAGAGCCCGAGAAGGCTGCCTCGGATGGACAGCAGACGTTGGATTTTGAAGAGTCTGCAACGCTGATTGCGCATTTGAAGAAAGCTGCAGCGCTGCTGCAAAGCTTTTGAGAATAGCTGCGGAGTTTGCAGAACCCGTTGTAAAAATCGTTCTGCAAACTCCCAACAGTGTATATATTTATTTCAATAATTTATCCAGGCTACTGATGGCCACAAAATGATAATTCGGACGTGCCTTGCTATATATATCTAACGCAAGCTTTTTACCTTCAGGCGTTTTTATTAACTCACTGTATAGCGGCATCAGAAATTTTCTGCGTCCCGTGTTGATCAGGAATGTTTCAATTTTTGGATACACTTTTTTATACTGATTGCGAATCGCGATCACTCCCCAGGCTGTAATGATCTCAGAGTTTCCAGAGGCTGTAAATTTACCAAGCTCATCAATCGCTGCTATTTGTTTTTGGTCAAGTGTATCCGGCAAGTTCTTCAGAAAGTGCAGCCACTCGTGTGTACTCCAGGTTGCTATAGATGAAGCTGGAATGGCAGTGCCCGTTTTCCATTGTGTAAGCGTTTCGTCAACCTTCTTGAAACGATCCGATACAGGAGCAGGGCAATAAGACGGAAGTCCCTCAGTATATATCCAGTCATTGAACAATGTATCCGATAAAGCTATATTGAATTTTTGCTGATAGTAATTTTTGATAAACGGAATAAACTCTTCCGTGGTCATTACTTTGAAAGCATTCTCTGTAAAGTAATCCTTTATAAACTGATCAAATTTATCACGACCATTTTGTTCTTCGATCGTGCGCAGGAAATAATATCCTTTGTTATAGGCGATCTCCGTTACGCCGTCATCAGGACTTCTGCCTTCCAGGTGAAGCTTTAGTTTTGTATCGGCAGAATTGCCTGCTTCGGTAAGTGATTTTATTTCTTCATGAAGTCCTTGCAGATTGAGGGATGCCAGCATCTCTGCATAATCTTTACCATATAGCTTCTCCATGATGCGCGTTTCGAAGTATACAGTAAATCCTTCGTTCAGCCAGAAGTCGTCCCAGGTAGCATTGGTAACAAGATTGCCAGACCAGCTGTGTGCCAGTTCATGCGCAATGAGGGAAGTGAGAGAGCGATCACCGGCCAATATAGTAGGCGTTGCAAATGTGAGCCGCGGGTTCTCCATTCCACCAAAGGGGAAACTGGGTGGCAATACCAATACATCATAGCGATCCCATTGATATTTACCATAGAGCTCTTCAGCACCGGCAATCATTTTTTCGAGATCAGCAAACTCCCAGGCGCTGGTATCCACAAGGGAGGGTTCAGCATATATACCACTTCGTGAACTGATCGGCTTAAATGAAAGATCTCCCACCGACAACGCCAGCAGATACGAAGGTATCGGCTGCTTCATTTCAAAAGTATATATACCAGTCTCATTTTTTGATTGTGGATTGGACGCACTCATCAAAGCCAACAGATCTTTAGGGACGGTGACTTCCGCATCGTATGTAAAGCGTACTCCGGGAGAATCCTGGCAAGGTACCCAGCTTCTGGCTAATATAGCCTGTGACTGCGTGAAGAGAAATGGATACTTCTTCCCAGCCGTTTGCTGTGCACTCAACCATTGCAACGCTTCCGCGTCCGGACTGGTTTGATAGGCGATGGATACTTCTGTGGTCCCGGGTTTCAATAGTATAGCAAGTGCTTGCCCGAAAATAGAATCGTATTCCGATAGTCTATATTCTGCTGCTATAGTTTTGTTCAGCGTTACTTTTTCAATGGCGAGTCCTTTTATATCAAATGTAATGAGGTCAGCATCAGCGTTAGCTTCTATAGTCCATGTAGCCACCGCAGTGATTATCTTCTTATCAAAATCAACAGAAGCTTTCCAGTGTAAATGTTTTACGCGGGCTATACCAGGTTGTGCGTATGAATGTGGATCGTTTGGTTTCATTACAGTTTCAGTTGTGTGTTTCGACTGGCAGGAGATGAACAGGTAAAGTGCCAGCAGGCAACTTAGTTTTGTGATGTTTGTTATCTTCATACCTTCGGATTTGAAAGACAAACTACTATATTTTTTATTGAACCGCTATGATCATTTACGGAATTAAAAACTGCAACACGGTAAAGTCTGCCTTGGACTGGTTAAAGAAACATAACGTTGAATTTGAATTTCATGATTACAAAGCGAAAGGTATCACCGATACAAAGTTGAAGGAGTGGAGTAAGCAGGTAGGGTGGGAGAGCCTGGTAAACAAGCGCGGCACAACGTGGAGGCAACTGGACGAAGCTGTTCAAGCCAATGTGAAAAATGAAGCCGCGGCTGTGGCCTTGATGAAAGAAAAGACCAGTGTAATTAAACGTCCCTTGATCGAACACGAAGGGAAAGTTATGGCGTTAGGCTTTGATGAGCAGGAGTATAAGAAAGTATTCGCGAAATAACGTTGACACGAGGTAACGGAAATAAAAAAGCCACTTGCATGGACAATGTAAGTGGCTTTTTTTAAGTGGGCCCAGCTGGGCACGATCCAGCGACCCCCTGATTATGAGTCAGGTGCTCTAACCAGCTGAGCTATGGGCCCAAAATTTTGGACTGCAAACGTAATATTTTCTGCATGTTTTACAAAGATTACCAGGTAAAAAAGTTGAAAAGAATTGTGTACCTGGTTGCCGGGGGAATCAAGAAAAAAGCAGACCGAAATTAATCGAGCCGGCTTCCTTCATATTTTTTTGACTTGTAGGTGTCTGTGCGACTGCAAGCGCTAGCTATACAGCTATACTTTAGTTCTCGTGCAGCTGAGCAGCATTGGCCTGCTTGCGCATCAGCGTCTCTTGCGTGGCAATCAGTTCTTCCATATTCTGTCGCAGTTCTTCTTCTGTGGCGCGCATTTCTTCGGCATGTTGCTGTGAGGCTGCCAGCAGTGTTTTCATTTTCTCGGTTGTTCTTACACTCTGCAAGGCAGAGGCAACAAACTCGCCAGCTTTCTCAAGGAAATGAACTTGATGTTTCTCAAATTTCTCAAGCCCGGCTATTTCTATAATAGCCTCGATTTTGTCATTGTATTTCATCGGAACAATCACAACACAGCTGGGTGTAGCTTCGCCCATACCAGAAGTTATATAGGTATAGCCCTGCGGAAGTTTCGTCAGCATCGTAGTTTCCCCTTCCAAAAATGTTTGTCCTACCAGACCTACACCTATATTAATCTTGCGCTCCAGAAATTTCTTCCTGTCATAAGCATGACACGCTGCAAGCTCCAGGTATTCGCCTTGCTCATCATCATTCTTTAAAATGAAGAGCCCGCCCTGCTGAGCTCCCATATACTTCGTTAAAAACCTCACAACCTCATCGGATAGAACCTTGAGATCATTCTGATGATTTCTTACCGTTTCAGAAATTTTAGTTAACCCTTCGTTACTCCATAAACGCGTTTCTTCCTCATGCTTCATCTGTCTCAACTGGTCTCTCATCTTGGTAAGTCTTCCGGCAAGGCTCGTCTCATTGATCGCTTTATTCTCCTCACTTAACGCTGCCCACTCGGTAGAATAATTGCCGTCCGCTATATGTTCAATAAATTCACTTGCATGCTGAAGGTTTCTAATAGAGTTTGCAATCAATTCCTGCTGGTCATTGAAATGTATATCTGTGCCCGGATTAAATACATACTTCCGGTTATTCTCCTCCAGTTCAATCAATAATCTCTGCCGCGCACGGTTATCGTTTATCATTTTATAGACAATAAAACCGAGTGTTGGAAATCCAATCAGGACTATAAGAAATTGGAGGTATAGATTGTTTTCAACAGCCGACTGATAGCTTACTTCTGCAGCAAGACTCTTCGCCTTTTCAAATTCGATAATCTTTCCACCGATCTCATGTGTTTGTGTCCAGGCGATCATTCCCCGGTCTTCCATCATCATGCTTTTAAATACTTCGCTGCTATCGAGATCCGCCATTTCTACCATCTTCATGTTGAAATCAACGTAGTCATGGTATGTTTTCTGAAGTTCTTTAAATTGTGATACATCGTAGCCTTCCTTTACAAGTCTCTTCTCGAGGCTTTCAAAGTGAGGCCATAGGTATTTGATTGCAGATGTAGTTGGTACAAGCATCTCTGGCTTCTTGGTAAGGCCATAGGCCCTTACGCCAAGGTCTATATTATTCAAAAACGTTATAAGCCGTTCAGTATCTTTGATGATAGCGTCAGCGTCTTCCCGGATATTGTTATTCTCAACAATGCTCTCCTTGTTTTGAAACATGAAGACAATGTTTATCACCAACAACGTAGCCACTAAACCTATAGAAAATACAATTATATGTTTCCTGATATACCCTTCTATCTTTTTTTTCATAAAGCCAATTCCTAAATTTTATATCTTAAATTTTTATTACTCTCTTGTTTGCTGACATGCCTTGCTATATATCTTGCTCCCTATTATTTCAGTGAATCTTCTCAGTAAATAATGTTAGCTATTTATTATCTGATGATAAATGCATTGAGGCAGATTCGTATTTCAAGGTGGGGGTATAGTGATTATGAAAACTTTCGCAAAAATCTAACATTAGGTCCAAGGTATATTTATGCTAGCGGTATGTATACCATCATTGTAAGGTTAAACTTGATTTAAAAAAAAATATATAAAATGTAAGTCTTACTACACGTAAATACCTCGGTGGATTTACGTAGTCATTGATCAGTATACTGATGAGAGTAGCTTAAAAATGTTTAGGAAAAATGTCTTTATAGATCAGATCATACTTGCGTCCAAATCACTGGACCGTATACCTATATGGTAAGAGAAGAAAGAGTTCTTTAGATTCAGTTAACACGAGTTGAGCAAATTCAAGATCGGTAACCTTTGCAGAAATACAATAGAAGAATTACTCAACCAGAATAGTTGAGTAAGAATGCTTCACCAATCTCTCTGGGAGAGATTGGTGAGAATATACTTTTTGTTTTAGACTACGAGTTCTTTTGCCCGGATAGAGTTGCTGTCCAAAGCTTCCTTGCCGAACTTCCGCAAGAGGCGGTAATGTGACGCGAGTGCTGTAGAGAAAGAGTCGTTTTCAAAATACGGTAAACCATATTCGTGCGCGGTGCTCTTTACAATCGCGGATAACGCGCGGTAATGTGTATGGCAAACCTTTGGGAATAAATGATGTTCGATCTGCATATTGAGTCCACCACAGAAAAAGCAGGTAAAGAAATTCTGTACTCCGAAGTTGGCTGTAGTACGCATCTGATGGGCTGCCCATGCATCTTCCATTTGTCCGGATGTATCAGGCTCAGGAAACTCCAGTCCTTCCACGATGTGAGCCAGTTGGAAGACTAATCCCAACACAAAACCTTTTGCCATTTGCATGCATACAAATCCAATCGCGAATTGCCACCAGGTAATGGAATCAATCAACATCAAAGGCAATACAATAACCAATATATAGTATAGTATTTTAAAGAAGAAGAGTTTGAAAAGCTCGATGCGCGGATGACTTGGTGTTGCGTGACCGCCAATTTTACTTTGAAAAAACTTAATATAGTCTTTCGCGAAGATCCACGCTAAACTTGCCATTCCGTAAAGCAGGAAAGCATAGAAATGCTGATAACGTTGAATGGGCAATGGTGATTCCTGAGGACATACCGTCACCAGACCAGGCGCTACCACAAGATCATCGTCATGTTCATGAATGTTGGTAAATGTATGGTGAACTAAATTATGAGAGATCTTCCAGTTGTATACATTGGCACCGATCAGGTTAAAGATTGATCCGAGGGCTGTGTTCACAAAAGCGTTGGAAGAGTATGAGCCATGTATAGCGTCATGGCATACATTGAAGCCGATGAACGCAGAGAAGACTCCTAAGCCGATCGCCATCGCGAACATCGTCCACAGTGAAAACGAATCTGATAGAATGAGCAAGTATAAACTGAATGTGCCTCCGAGGAAAAATACAGTTTTGAAAATCATTAGCGCGTCTGCGTTACGCGATAGGTTTTTGCTTGTAAAATAGTGGTCTGCGCGTTCTCTTACTTTGGCGTAGAAACCAGTATAGTCTTTGGCAAATTTTACTTGTTCGTTTACTTTCACAGGTTCAAGTTTATCGGACTGGATAGCACTGTGCTATCAATAATTCTAAAAGATAAGACAATTCGGCCGCTAAGCATATTTTCAGAGGCCTTATTTTTTTCAGATTCAACAATGCAATGTTTATTCTGGTCTTTGTCGCGTAATAACGAGCGATGGCAGATGTTTATTTTTAATATCTTTAAGTTTAATAGAGCCTAACAAGCCATCGGAATCTTGGCAGATAAGAACTTAAATACGTTCGAACAATTGTTCAGAGAGTTATTCAAACCACTCTGCAGTTTTTCATTCAAGTATGTAGGAGACTGGGATGAGGCGAAGGGCTTGGTGCACGATGTGTTTGTCACCGTTTGGGAAAAATTTGATACACTTCCTTCGGATACGAATTATCGAAGCTATCTATATACAGCGGTGCGAAATCGAAGTCTCAATCACATCCGCGATAATAAAAAGCATGTTATACTTGAAAATGTGAAAGAGGAAGCGTTGGTGGAAAACAACACATCGCTGGAGACTTCCGAGCTCGAGCGTGAAATTGAAATCGGCATCCAGTCATTGCCGGAAAAATGCAGAATGGTTTTCGAGTTGAATCGTATGGAAGGCTTGAAGTATGCACAGATTGCAGAGAAAATGGGAATCTCCATCAAGACTGTTGAAGCGCAGATGTCGAAAGCCCTGAGTGTGCTACGTGAACACCTGGGTGAATTTCTTACGCTGATATTTTTTATGTGGAGACAATAAGGGTAACGCTGAATTTATGTGTTATAAAACAGAATAGATGAGTGAAAAATGATTTTGACGATAGTGTAAAAGAGCTGATAACGAAGCATCTGGCGGGTGAAGCTTCTTCCGAAGAGGAGACGGCATTACGTGACTGGATTGCAGAGGCACAGGAAAATGAGCGCCATTATCTTGCATACAAAAAAGTATTCGAGATAAGCGAGAATCACTATGCACATCAGGCTGAAGCAATGCATACGGTTGATATAGATCACGAGTGGAATCATTTCATAACAACGATTCAGAGGAACGAAGGGAAGCCGGAAGCTAAACTCCGTTCTATAGAAAAATCTCCATTAAACTTTTGGTATAAAATTGCAGCGGCTATAGCATTGGTAGCCGTCTCTGGCTGGATCATCCTAAATTTTATTTCCGGAGATAATACTATACATTATGAAACTGCTTCCGAGACGCGCACTATATCTTTACCGGATGGATCGCAGGTAACACTGAATAGTCACTCTGAACTTTCGTATTCTTCCTCCTTTAATGAAAAGGACCGAACGGTGACCCTCCAGGGCGAAGCATTTTTCGAAGTCACGCGCAATCCCCAAAAAACGTTTCGTATACATGCGAACAGTGCCGTAGTAGAAGTGTTGGGAACATCGTTCAATGTGCTGGCGTACGATAGCCTGGCGCAAGTAGAAGTGGTTGTCGAGACTGGTACTGTAAAGCTTTCTGTGCCGGATTCAAAAACAGAAGTGAAGCTCGTTGCCGGAGAAAAGGGTATATATAGTAAAGGCAGCCAGCAAGTTAGCAGTAGTATAAATAAGGATGTGAACTTCCAGTCGTGGAATACGCGCAAAATTATATTTACGGAAGACGATCTTCGTGCTGTGGTGGAAACGTTGAATAAAATATACCGGGCCAACATCACTATAGCTGCTGACGTTCCTGCGTCTTGCGTTGTAACGGTTACATTCGATCATCAGTCTCTCGATGCAGTTCTGCACGTGCTGGAAACAACGCTTAATCTTACTTACCAGGTTAACGGTAATCAGATTGTAATCACAGCAGCAGGATGCTAGCAAGTATTCAGCGATCCATCCAAAAAAAACTTTTAAAGGGACTGGTTGTCCCGATGATCTTTTTATACCTGCATGCCTCTGCACAAAATAATCTGCCCGATGTAACACTCAGTATAGATGTGAATACGTCACTTACGGAACTACTTGCCATCATCGCTCAGAAAAGTGGCATTCGATTTTCATATAACCCTAAAAAAATTCCAGCCGCACAAATCGTTCGCTATAGGGTCGTCAATCAGTCGTTGACTTCTATTCTAAATGATCTGTCGGAGCAGTTTGGAATGAAATATACTTTGGTAGAAGGACAAGTTATACTGAAGCCTGAAAAACGTGTAGACAAAAATAACGCGTCTACTTTTACATTCAGCGGAAACATTAAGGATGCCGATACCGGGGAAGCGCTTATCGGTGCCACTGTTCTTTTAAAAGAGCTACAGACAGGTACTGTTACAAATGCTTTTGGTTTCTTTTCTATTACGGTTCCGAAAGGCAGCTATACTATATCCAGCTCATTTCTTGGCTACAAGGAATATTTGGCGACCATAGATCTAAGCGCTTCTTACCAGCAAGATATAGCATTGAAGGAAGAGTTACCGGTATTAGAAGAAGTCGTTGTGAGCAATGCGCTGCCGGATATGGTTCAGGAGATTGCTGCGGGCAATACCCATGTGCGCCCTAAGGCGGTAGAAGAACGGCCCGCACTATTCGGGGAAATGGATGTAGTGAAATCACTGGAATCTATACCCGGTGTAAAGATGCATGCCGATGGCTCTACATTTTATTATGTGCGCGGTGGAAACCGTGACCAGAACCTGGTATTGATAGACGATGCTCCGATCTATAATCCGAGTCATTTGCTCGGTGTCTTTTCTACCATTATACCCGATGCCGTAAATGATATGACGTTATATAAAGGAGATATGCCTGCTTCGCTTGGCGGAAGATTATCGTCTGTGCTGGATATACGTACAAAGAAAGGGAACGATCAACATGTACAGGTCTGGGGAAGCACGGGACTTATTTCTACCAAGCTCGGAGTGGAAGGACCTTTCAAAAAAAGTGCAAGTTCATTTCTCGTTTCCGCGCGTGCCTCTACTGTAAAATGGATTTTGCAAAAGGTGGATAGCGATATAAAACAGTTTGATTTTCATGATTTCACTTCCAAAGTAAATGTCAGGTTGAATCAGCGTAATCATTTTTTCTTTTCATTTTATAACGGTGACGACAACTACTTTAACAACAACACGGGAATTTCCTGGACGAATACTGCAGGCACACTCCGGTGGAATCATTTGTTCAGCGATCGCCTGTTTATGAACACCACGCTGGCTATAGCCGGTTACGATTACTTCTTATATACCGATGTTGACACGAACACGCGGTGGAATTCTCACATATCCAATATAAATCTGAAATCGGATTTCAGTTACTTTATAAAACCAGAAAATGAAGTAACGTTTGGTATAGGTATAAATGGATACACTTTCAATCCGGGGAATTTCAAGTCGGATACAACGCTGGCATCTATACCTTCGCTTTCTGTGCGCAATGCATTTGAAGTGGTATTGTATGCCAACCATGAAGTGAAAGTCGGAGAGCGATGGGGTATAAATTATGGATTGCGATTTTCGCTTTGGTCCAATACGGGTGAAGCCTTTGAATTTGTTTTCGATGAGAATAGAAACCCGATTGATACTTTATACTATAAGAAAGGCGAGAACTATAAACAGTTTGTAAATGTAGAGCCCCGCGCCACGATAAGCTATTTGTTGAATGAGAACGCATCGGTCAAGGCAAGCTTCTCTCGCAACGTTCAAAATGTTCATTTAATTTCGAATTCTACCAGCCCGTTTACTTCGCTGGAAGTCTGGCTTCCCAGCAGTATAAATATAAAGCCGGAGTATTCGAACCAGGTAGCACTTGGTTACTATCGGTCGTTGCAACGTTTGGGTACATCTGTTATGGCAGAAGCTTTTTATAAAAAGATGGACAACCAGATTGACTATAACGCGCATGCGGAAACGTTACTGAACCCTTTAGTAGAGCGTGAGTTGCGCATCGGTACGGCTACTGCTTATGGGATTGAATTGCTTGCTAAAAAGGATGAAGGCCGTCTTCGCGGATGGGCAGGCTATACCTATTCGCGCGCGAAGCGAAAGTTTGCTGATGTTAATGAAGGCCGGGTGTATAATGCTTTTTACGACAGGCCTCACCAGGTAAATCTGATGCTTGCTTATGATCTTTCTTTGCGTTGGAACTTCGGCATGAACTGGACATATTCAACCGGTGCTCCGTTTTCTTCGCCCATTAGTTTTTATATGTATAATGGTGAAGAAGTTCCGGTATATGGACAGAAGAATAATGACAGGCTTCCGGATTATCATAGGATGGATATCTCGGCTACTTTTAAGCTGAATAAGAATCCTGAAAAGAGATTCAAGCATAGTGTCTCGTTTTCTGTTTTCAATCTCTACGGACGGAAAAACTCACTCTTTGTAAACTATAACAAAACGGAATCAAGCGATGGTGATTTTGAGATACCATCCAACCTGCTGGAGAATAACCGTACAACATCACATTTCTATTTATTCAGATTTACGCCATCTATAGCCTATAACTTTAAGTTCTTATGAGGATACAAACTGTTATAGCCTTCTTAATGTATATGCTGATAGCTTGCGAAGAGTCTGCTGATCTTCCGCTATCATCGTATGATACCAATCTGGTTGTGGTGGAAGGGATATTGACCAACGAGAATATAAAACACAGAATCAAATTAACGCGTCCCTATAAAACACAAAACGAAACGCCTGAGCCGATCAGCGGTGCGGTGGTAACAATCGGAGACGGAACAACGATATATACATTAACAGAATCACCTGCAGGATCAGGAGAATACTATACCCCTGTATTACGAGCCGTAACCGGGAGGATATATAGCTTGTCGATTCAGTACAATGAAAAAGAATATACCGCTGCGGATAGCGCCGTGCCGGTAGAAACGCTTCCTACGTTGCACTACGAGCAGAATGGCGATGCCTATATATTAACGTTTAGCCCTTCCGGACAAGATGCAAATTTTATCGATCATATACTTACCTGGGAAAATACCAGCGCATGTACAGCCGCAAACTGCGCGGGCAAAGTTGTATACTATGACCTGAAGACCGTTGATGTAAACGATATATATAAACCCGATAAAACAGATTTTACTTTCCCGTTGTATACTACCATTGTTCGCAGGAAATATTCATTAAGTCCTGCATACAGGGCTTTTCTTAGATCTTTACTCTCTGAAACCGAATGGCGAGGAGGTGTATTCGATGTACAACGCGACAATGTAAGTACCAACCTCAGCGAAGGTGCCATCGGCTTCTTCGCAGTCTCCACAGTAGTTTCCGATACAACGATTATCCAATAGTGAAGCTTAGCAGTTAATTGTTATTCCTTAATAGTTAATGAATAAGGATAGCTGTATCGCTCACGCTATAACACATTTTCTTTGTTTTCACTGTCAAAAAAGGCCATTCTAAAAAAATCGGAAGGTGACATAAGGGTATATCCAAATCCGTGTGTTCTAGGGATGTAAGGCAGGTTAATCACTTGCTTTCTCAAAACAGAAACCAAAAAACACTTAACTAAACAGTAAAAACATGAAGACTGCAAAACTGATTTCATTTGTCTTAATCATGGGGCTGGCGTTCTCTATTTTGTTAACGTCCTGCGAAATGAACCAAGACGAAACGTCACAGGAAGATATACTTCCTTCTTCTTTCAGCGTAGATATACCGGCCTCCATCAGCAGCAGTACTGCAAATGGAAGACTTGGTGCAAGAAGTGCTGAAGACACCGTAAAAGGAAATGATATATATGTAAACCTGGGAACGTTTATAGCAGTAGGGGAGGCGTCCTCACAATTGGCGGAGGAATTTATAGCAGGCATTCGTAAGTATAAAATTGATCGCGTGATGTCGATTACCTATGTCGGTGAAGATGACAATCGTGTTAAGAACCTCATCGTTTTGTCAGATGTTTCTTTTGAAGGACAAGATTGGGACTATGAACTCACCATTACAGATGCTGATTCTGAAAGCGAAGCGGACGGTGGCAAGGCGCTGCAGATCTTCTGGAATAAAGCAAGTACGGTGAAAGGAATCGCGATCATCAAGCCCTATAACTGCGATCGTATTAAAAATGCAAATGCACCCGATGCCATGTTCCGTATCGACTATAGCGAAGCCGGTGAACTTGGTTACGATGCGCACATGGAAGTAAGTATAGCAGGTTTGCCAGTAGGCAGTCCGTTGAATGATCTGTATGCGATCAATACCCTGCACATGTTTGCCGGTAAAAAGGGCGATGTAGTAGATGTATATGGTAACAGCAATCATCCCAACGCTATATTGTTCTCCGGTACACCAGGCTTTAACTGGGCGTTTGTTGCATCAGGTAATGACCCTGCAAACATTGGTGTAGCAGAAGTGGGCTTACCTCCCAGTACATTGGATTCCGATGATCGTTCTGTATTGCTAAAAGAATACTCTATTAAAAATGTATTCACGAACGAGATCACGGCTGTGTGGCCCGGTATTGATCAGAATGTTTTAGCCGCTTACTTATCGACTACAGCAGCACCTGGATATTTTAACGACTCACAAGGATTTATATCCGGAGGAAAATCCCCTGGAGCTGCGTGGGATGTGTTGGCCAAGCGATTGGACACATTGAGTCCTTACAATCCAAAAGCAACAAGCAATCTTTCGATCTCTTTCAAATAAAATCTTCTCAGTGATCTGACGTCAGGCAAAAGTACGTTTGGAGAACGGAAACCTCTGGTGCAAACCAGGGGTTTTTTGTTGCTCATTTTGAAGAGTGCATACATGTTAAAAGTCGCATCGTAATCTCATCCATTCCATTAAAAGAAAAGTTGGCCGTTGATAGCAACCTTTTCTTATTTTAGCATCTCATATCAAATACAAGTTTTGTGGCGCAGGATTCTTCTATTAAAAATCTCATTTTCGATCTGGGTGGTGTGATATTGGATCTTTCAGTAGATCATACACTTCAATCATTTGCCGAGATCTCTGGTCTTAAGAAAGAAAAAGTAAAAGAGCTCTTCATATCTTCGAAAGGTTTTCTGGATTATGAAAAGGGTGAAATAGAAGACGATGAATTCCGTTCATTTGTTTGTGACTTATATTCGGTTAAGGTAGACGATGCTACATTGGACGCAAGCTGGAATGCCATGCTGCTGGGTATACCCCGACAAAAACTCGATTTACTGCTCACGCTCAAACAGAAATTCAATGTTTACCTGTTGAGTAATACGAATAACATTCACCTTAACTATATCAATGATCAGATCCTGACTCCGGTTTTTGGTGAGAAATCTCTCGACCGTTATTTTCATAAGACGTACTATTCACACTATATGAAAAAGCGTAAGCCCGATACAGATATATTTGAACAGGTGCTGGAAGAGAATAATCTGAAACCCCAGGAAACACTTTTCCTGGATGATAATGCAGATAACATAGGAGGTGCACATGCGTTGGGAATTCAAACCGTGCATGTGATTACACCCAATCACATAATCGATTACTTCCATGCCTAGTAAAACGCGCACAGTTTTAATTCAGGTTGGATTATTTATAGCCAGCTTTATCACGACAACTTTTGCAGGTGCTGAATGGTGTTTCGGGAAAAGTATTTTCTACGGAGAATATACCTGGAATGATTTTCTGAACGGGATGCAGTTTTCAATTCCTTTCCTGCTGATATTAACCGTGCATGAGTTTGGCCATTACTTTACGGCGATGTATCACAAGATACGCGCATCATTGCCATACTATATTCCGTTTCCTCCCAATCCTATAATTCCTTCGATCGGTACGCTTGGTGCCGTGATCAGAATTGAAGAAAAGGTGCGATCAAACCGCCAGCATTTTGATATAGGTCTTGCCGGACCACTGGCCGGATTTATACTGGCACTGGCAATTATAGTCTATGGCTTTGCAACATTACCTCCTGCAGAGTATGTTTTTAATTTTCACCCCGAGTATAAACAATTCGGATTGGATTACGCGAAGCATGTATATACACCAGAGTATATGAAGGATCATAGCGCTCTTGATTTACAGATAGGGGACAACCTGCTGTATATGTTTTGCGAGAAATTTATTGCTGATCCATCGCGCATTCCAAATCCGCATGAACTGATGCACTATCCGTTTTTACTGGCGGGTTTTATAGCACTCTTCTTCACCAGCATGAACTTGCTTCCCATTGGACAACTCGATGGCGGCCACGTAACGTATGGGCTATTCGGTTCGCGTGGACATAAGTTGATTGCTACTATATTTTTTCTGTTGCTTACCTTTTACTCGGGACTAGGACTGGTGACACCAACTCTCCCGCAGACAACCTTACTGTGGGCTGTACCGGCATTGGTCTTGTTTTACTACTCGTGCTTCGCGGCATTAAAGGTATCAAAGCGCGATCGCATCATGTATGCGTTGATATTATTCGCAGCACAATTTGTTATAAGCTGGGGCTTCCCGCAAATCAATGGTTATTCAGGTTGGTTGTTGTTCGGATTTATCGTGAGCCGCTTTGTAGGCATTGAACATCCGCCAAGTGAAATAGAGATGCCTCTCGATCCGAAGCGGGTTATCCTTGGCTGGATCACTTTGCTGATCTTTATACTTTGCTTTAGTCCTACGCCGTTGGTGATTGAGGTCGTGGGAGGAAATGGGTAGAGTATATTTACTACCGTACGATAATTTTATGAGCTGCTACTGAATTTCCTTTTTTGATTTTAAGGATATATAGCCCTGGAGTAGTTTGCTGCAGATTTACGCGTTGTTGTTCGCCAACCGTTTCAATGGAATAGCGAATAGGCTGCCCTGCTACATTAATAATTTGCAGAACTTCGATTTTTCTATCCACAAAGAACTCTCCGTTGTTTGGATTTGGATACGTTGCTATAGTGAGGACTTCTTCAGGAATTCCGGTAACGGGACCTTGCTCACCTTTCCCAAATAAAGGACGAATCATCAGCGTTCCATTGATATCGGTGTTTTGATACCAGCCACTACCAATGTCTACAAATATTTTATCGCCTGTATTATTGCTATAGTCAAGGCCGATGCGAACAGAAGGAGATGTATATCCTATATAAAAGCGGTTTTGAACCCGAACATTCTCGATGATTTTGACGCGTTGAAACTTGTTGATGGCGTCTTGTACTTGCAAGCTATAGCTGGAGATGGTATAGATCGCATCGCCAGGCATACCGTTGTTATCTTCATATACTGAAAAATCTACCAGGCGATTGCTGTTTAAGCCAAAGTCAGGAAAGTATATATCAAAGCCTACAAGTGTATCCGCTACATCGGTGAGCATATCGAAGGCCACAGCGAGTTTATCAGTTGTAGTATTAAGACGTGCCGCATATTCGGCAGTGCCATCATCGTATGCGTAGTAGTCTTTTAATCTATAGGTTGTGGAGAGTGTATCGTTTATCCTAAAATCAATAGGTAAAAAATTGGGTCTGCTACTGTCTAGGTTGTCACCACTGATAACTTTGATGTCAAGTTCAATATCGATCGAGTCTGCTGCAGGATTAAATTGCTGCGGATCACTGGTGTCTGGTATATTTTCCATTCGTACGCGTGCTCGTTCCGAAGGGTTCATCAATCCGCCATTGGGTCCTACACCACCAGCGCTAAACGGAATGGTATAGTCAGTAAACGTACCCTCATCATAATTTCTGAACGTCATGTTCGCTTCATATCCAATCGCAATCTCAGCTACTGCCTTCTTTAAGTTCTTAACATCAAACTCGACACTGTCAAATGGTGCTGTTTTCAGGAAATGTTCCAGTGGCGCAGCAGTATATCTGCCGAAGAGCGGTGTTGCCTGCGAAGCGATAGCACGATCCGGGAAAGAGTTGCTGCTCAATGTCCGGTTTTTGGCCAGGTATATATAGTCTATATTCCACGTGTCAAACGGTCCTGACTTTCTTCCAAAATTCTCAAAACGAAATCTGAATTGGTTGTGAAAGAAGCGTGCGTTGTCGTTCGGTATTTGAATAATGGTATCGTAAAACTCCGATCGGCTCATACTTCCTTTCGGAATGATGGTTAATACAATTTCCCATTTGCCTGAACTGTTTTTCATTTCTACCTGGAGAAAATCATTTGGATCCGGAGGCTCTCCGTTTCCCTGCCACTGATAGAAGAAGCTGAAGAAAACTGAATTCCGTTCGCCCACGGGTACACTTGTTTCACTCATGTCGATCGGCTGCGAAGTAAGGCTGTCCCGAAATCCGTTTGTGAGAATTGCATCTGAGTAAGGAATTCCGAGTTCATCCAATCCGTCAAACGATGCTACATTTTTACTCGGAGCATTTATACCAACCCCAGCATTGATCCATACACTATTGCTGTTGTGCCAGAGGGAATCCAGTGGGTAATTAGAATTGGTATCGCCTGGTATATTGATCGGTGTAAAAGAAAAGTCTTCCCAGAAAGGAAGCGATAGGGGAGTCGTTGCTTTTGTTCGTGCTGTTGGTGTTGCCGTGAGGCGAGCCTTCGACCTGCGCTGGACATAGTCGAGCGTTAATTGCCCCAGGCTATCCGTTGTAATGAACAGAAGCGCAATGAAGAGTATACTATAAAGATATTTCGAAGGCCATCCGGGAACGGCCTTTTTATGAAAAACGGTAGCGCTATTATGATCAGAGTTGTTCGTCATCTTCATCGGAAGGTACGGATTCGGGTTTTCCTATCCATAGATCAACGACATCACCAGCCTTAATCTTTTCTCCAGCCTCAGGTATTTGTTTTATCACCACAGGTACGATGCCAACCGTATCATCTGTAGTCGTTACGGTTCCAAGATTCAGATTGGCTCCCAAAATATACACTTTTGCATCTTCAAATTCCTGTCCTACCATATTATCCATGGTGTAATCTCCTTTTCCTCCGTCCATTACCACGAGATCTATTACAGAACCTTTTGGTACGCGCACGTTGGGTTCGATCTTTGCCCCGCGATATTTCATTTCTTTTACCACATTGAATGGGCCGGATACAAGTTCTATTCTTCCGCGCTTCAGTTCATTGCTGGCCAGTACAGCTTCAGCATTTACTACAGAGCCATCGATCAGATTAGGTACCGGTACCGTTGGGGCGGTAACATGGTTGATCGTGATGAAGATCTTTCTCCCTTGTTTCACTTTCGCGCCAGCATGCGGATATTGTTTTAATACCGTGAGCGGAGGATATTTTGAAGAGTATGTTGAATCACTGACTTCATAGCGCAAATCTTTTCTTATCAGGAAATCTTCGAGCTCCTTTACCTGCATGCCTTCAATATTCGGAACAGTAATGCTTTGACCGTGGTTGGTTACGCTGGGCAGGTATGTAAAAAAGTATAGCGCTATAAATACAAAAATGATAGCCAATGCCAGCGCAAGACTGATCAGTATACCACCCAGAGTGTTGGGAGCAAATTTGCCAGGGAAGAGTTTCATTTCTCGATAGGATAGTTAACGCAAATATACAGCATCAGAATTTCAATCCGGATTGAAAACCACGTTCGATGCGCTTACTACGGTCGTAACGCTCTTGTGCGAGGTTAAGCAGCCGTGTAATCAGATCAGGAAAACTAACACCGCGTTCCTTCCACATCACAGGGTACATGCTGGAATTGGTGAAGCCCGGGATACTGTTTATTTCATTGATATAGATATTCCCCTTTTTGTCCAGGAAAAGATCGATGCGTGAGAAGTCTTCACAGTGCAATGCTTCGAAAGCTTTTACAGAAGCCTTGCGTATTTTTTCCGCGACAGCCTTTGGTAATTTTGCAGGTACATCAATGCGCACAGCGTCCGGGTCAACGTACTTGGCATCGAAGGTATAGAACTCATAATTTTTACTGATTACCACTTCGCCCGGATAAGATGCTTCCGGTGGATAGTTACCCAGTACAGCGCATTCTATCTCGCGACCCGAGATATACTCTTCGGCAATCATTTCATCGTCATACTTGAATGCTTCTTCTACAGCATTCTTGAAATCATTTTTAGTTTTCACTTTCGAAACGCCAACAGAAGAACCAAGGCTTGCCGACTTCAACATGAACGGTGTGCCGAGTTCTTTCGCGATCGCGTTAAAACTGATTTTGTCTTTTTGATCATAGCGGAACGTCATGAAGTTTGTAACCGGTAGTCCGGCTTCCTTCAGTAATCGCTTTGCTACTATTTTATTCATCGCCATGGAAGAGCCCAGCACACTGGTGCCGACCATCGGAAGATCCATCGCTTTGATCATACCCTGGATGCTGCCATCCTCACCATCGGTGCCGTGCAGAACAGGAAAAATGATATCAACCTTAAAGCGGTCGCCACTTGAAAGAATTATAAAGCCAGGTTTGGCAGGATCCAGCAATAAAGCCAACGGCTGTCCCTTCTCTACATTTTTGCTAACACCGTCTGTGAGATACCACTTGCCCGTGGTGCTGATACCAATGGGTACGGGTTCAAACTTCTTCTTGTCAATGAATTCAAAAATGTTGCGGGCTGAATTGACCGATACACCGTGCTCTACAGAGCGACCTCCATAGAGGATGGCTACTTTTTTCTTTTTAGGCATCTACAAAATATTTCTTGCCGAAAGATAGTGAAATGCCTGTATTGAGTCGAATGATTTACGAAGAACGATAATCATATGAGACAGGACAACGTTATTGCACCAGCAAACGCGATGACCAGCTGCCGGAGGAAGTCTTTACCCACACGAGATATAGGCCTGGGTTAATTCCATATACCTGGAAAGTAAAGTTCTGGTTCAATCCATTCTGGATCGATTGACTGCTGACAATCTTTCCCATGACATCGGTTATCGTTACGGTTGCATCTTCGCGCTGTGGCAAGTTCAGCCTGACGCTTACTTCTGCGGAAGCAGGGTTCGGAGACACAGCAAGTCTGCTGCTTACCGTTATTGGATTTTCGTACTGGAAAAATTCAATATTGTCGAGGTATAGATTATTTCCATTCTGATTGGTGAAAACAAACGCGACACGTGCTTCACCTTCTTCTGCGAGATCTTCCAGTGAAATATTTTTATTCACCTCCCAATCATCTGCGGATGCGGGTTGCCATGCCGTTGTAGACGTGCGGGAAGCGATCGTTGGTCCGGTGAGTTCCAGTAAGGTAATGTCGAATGTAGTGCCACAATCTCTTGACGCCAGCACCTTGAATGTATCAAATTTACCGGAGCGGTAAGCATACGAAAGATCAAACGACATGCTCGCTTCTGTTGACGATGTGAAATCCAACACCGGGCTCACCAACCACGATTCATCGTTTGCCACAGTATTGGTAAAGGCATTCATATATATAGCTGTATTACCACTCAGATCAACAGCCTGCCAGTTCATTCCACCAATAGGATTGGCGATTGTCCACGCCTCTTCAAACGCTTGCTCAAAGTCTTGCCGCAGTGGCACTACATCTTGCTGTGTATTAATGATTGCCGATGTAGATTTGGTGTTATTGAATGGATTGATGTCGATGCCTTCATTCGGTTTATTTACTTCGAACGAAAGTGTATTTTCCCCAGGTACCAATTGAATTTCTGGCAGGGATATTTCGACCTCGTCACCTTCCTCCAGGTTGTAGCCAGGAAATGTTTCTTCTATGGAGACATCGTTTATACTATAGGTGATTGTAAAAGATGTTATAGTCTCTATACTATGATTTACTTTGATCAATAGTTTAGGCACAACGCGGTCACTACACGTTACAGGCGATGGTGCAATCACTTTTCCGATCAGCAGATCGTTACCTTCCGCATTTGGATCGAGCAACCCGGGTGAGGTTAACAATGATTCTCTTCGTGGGCTGCTCTCTAGCACTGTAATCATTCGGGACACCTGGCCCTTTGTAAAAAGATTCATACAAGCATCATCGGTATAGTCCAGGTAGTTCTGAAACATTTTCGTTACGTTACACGATGCCTGTGGGTGTGTCGGACAGTTATAAGTTTCAGTATCCTGGTTGGGCGTGTCGTTTACGTAATCAGTTCCACTGCAACTACTAGCCCCACCATCATCTCCCCACGTATGCCGAAGGCCAAAGAAGTGTCCTAATTCATGGGTTGCCGTGCGGCCCCGGTTATACTTTGAGTTTAAGTTAAAGGCCCCGTCTTCAATGGAGCCAAACACGCGGTACGCAAACACAGCGCCATCCGTTACCGCTAATCCATCCTGGTATTCCTGAAGTCCTGCTATATCTGATACCGGAAACTGCGCATAGCCTAGGTAGTCGGTAAGATTACAAACCCAAATGTTCAGGTAATCTTCGGAGGGCCAATAGCTCAATGCTTTTAATTGGACATCGTCATTGGAAGTCCACGAAGATTTTGTTCCTTTCGCGCGTACTATACCATTGGTTGGAAAACCATCCGGAGTTCTCTTCGCCAGCACAAACTCAATGCTCATGCTTCCGGCCACAGATTGAAACTCGCTAGGGGTGTTGCTTGCATCATTGTTGGTACGCTGATAGTCTGCATTCAATACACGGATCTGCGAAAGCACCTGGGCCTCGGGAATGTTTGTACCATTGCCCACCGATTCACCATTGTGAATGACGTGCACCACTACAGGAATTTGATATACAGATTGAATTTTATTTCCACTTTTTTCAAGCTTTAATCTTTGCTGTGTTGCATGGTTAAGCCACTGCTCAAATTGAGCATCGTTTTCAGGGATACCTTTATTTGTTCGCAGGTTACTTGTATGCTCAACAATACCACAGCGTTGCTGTGCTATACTCTGTAACGGTGAACACAATACTGCAAGCACACAGCTCGCTGATATTACTTGTAGGAAGAGATTTAATATGAATATAGGTTTCACACAATCAATTTTAATCCAGGCCACGAAAACTTTGTCAGGGAAATATACAAAGAGTAACCATACATTTGGAACGGGTGTAAGGAATCCTTCTGTGAGAAGATGTTTGGAGCGTTTTCTTTGCCCGTATATTTTAAACTATGTCCTGTAATATCGTTTCTTTGTCAAAGCTGGCAATAAAGTTAAAGGAAGTAATTTTTAGGTGCAGCGATAGCGAACTGTAAGTAAATAAACGATGCGATATATTCTAACCTTACTCTTTTTGGTTTCCGTGGTGATGTTGCCGGCACAATCCACGGTTGAATCAATTCCAAATCAAAAGCTTATCAATGGAAGTTATGTTTCAAACCCTGATGAAATTCTGGATGCCACAACGGTTTTTCAACTCGATACTTTACTGGCCTCTCTTGAAAAGAGAACTACAGCCCAGGTTGCTGTCGTGATCGTAGAATCCATTGGTGAACAAGATATAGTTGACTTCGCACAAATGCTTTTTACTACGTGGGGCATCGGAAACAAGGAGCGTGATAATGGATTACTGGTGTTGCTGGTGAAAGATCAACGTACGGTTCGCTTTCATACCGGGTATGGACTCGAGGGTATATTACCAGATATTACTTGCAAGCGTATTCAGCGTGAGGTGATGGTGCCGGAGTTTAAAAACGAAAATTACAATGCGGGTATACTGGCAGGGGTACAAGAAGTGTCAAAAGTTTTAACCAACCCGGACTATGCAGTTGAACTTGCAGAGCCCGAAAGTGACTCAACCAGTAACTGGTCTGGTTTTATAATCTTGCTTTTAGTATTTGTTGCACCCGCTGCGCTGATAGTATATATCGTAAAAGCAGTAAGCGGAAATTTTGCCGATTCCAAAAAAGTAGTCTATACTCCTTATCCTGAAATGCGCTTGAGTCGCTTTACATGGTTAACAGTATTTGTTGGTATTCCAATATTTATCGTTGTGTTGTTTGGTGTTAGTCCCGTTGAAAATGCTGCAGTCTTGTGTTGCGCATCGCTATACCTATATTTTATGGTGACACTTTTTTATCGCTTGTGGCGAATGAAAAAAGTGATAAATCGTTTTGCAGAAGTACAGCAGTATCATGAGATTGTCGAGTTCATCCGGAAGCAACAGCTGTTTTGGTTTTTCATGGCGTTGGCCTTTCCGCTTCCGTTTATCTTTTATTTTCCTTATCACCTCGTACGCAAGCGCATTTATCGGGATCATTCACGTAACTGCAAGCAATGTCAAGGAGCGCTACGAAAGTTGCGTGGAAAAGAAGAGTATATATACCTCAGCGAAGGTATGCAGATGGAAGAACAGTTACGTTCTGTAGATTATGACGTATGGCACTGTAGCAACTGCCAATCCACAGAAATGTGGCATTACCTGAACCATCGCACTAAATATCAGCCGTGTCCTAAATGCAAGACCATTGCGTATTGTCTTGTTAGCAAACAGACCATTGAGCAAGCCACCTATTCTTCAAGTGGTTTTGGAGAGTCCATTCATGCCTGTAAGTTTTGCGGGAAAACGAAGAAGGCGCGGTATACTATCGCACAGCTTGTTGAAAGCTCTTCCTCCGGAAGTTCAGGTTCATCGAGTGGCGGCTCCTCCGGAGGGAGTTGGGGTGGCGGTAGTTCCGGTGGTGGCGGATCCAGCAGCAGTTGGTAGCGAGAGACACTGGCCTTCTATAGTATATACTTTTATGCGCACTTGAGGGTTGGTATATACCTTCACAAGCATAGCTTGAAGGATGAGTAGGAGATATACTTTCTATGATCTTGTTGTATAGAATGATTTTGTTCTTAAATTGAACATTCATAACTATACTATGGGATTATTTTCAGCGATACTTGGCAATGCAGGAGCAATAGGCAAAGAAGAACTCGTAAAGGATTTTGGAAAGCTTTTGATAGAAGGTGAAGAAATTGAGCTCGGCTTTAAGCTGATCCGTGACACTTTTATCTTTACCTCCAAACGACTTATACTGGTTGACAAGCAAGGAATAACGGGAAGTAAAACCGAGTATATGTCTGTTGCTTATAAGAATATTTCCAGGTTTAGCGTGGAGACCGCAGGGACTTTTGATCTGGATGCCGAGTTAAAGATCTGGATTTCCAGTGAAGTGAATCCCAGCATTACAAAGAAGTTTAATAAATCGGTGAATGTATATGACGTGCAAAATGTACTTGCTCATCATGTCTTGAAATAAGACGAAGTTATATATATAGCGGTTAATGAAACTCTATACACGCAAGCGAACGGCCGCTACTTAATTTACCATCGGCGTCAGGTTGATCACCTCGATGCCTTTGATCTCGGGAACATCGCGTCTGATAGCTGCTTCAACGCCAGCTTTAAAAGTCATGGTAGACATGCGGCAGTTACCACACGCACCTACAAACTCAAGTCTCACAACGTGCTCCGGTGTAATCTCATTCACTTTTACATTACCACCATCTGCCTCCAGATAAGGACGAATGGAATTCAGTGACGTTTCAATTTTCTGGGCTAATTCTTCAAGCGTATTCATCAGGTGTCTGTTTCAGCTTTGTTCTTCTTCTGCCTAAAGGTAACGAATCTGCATCGAATTTACAGATGCTGTTTTATTTCACATCCGTTACCAGTGTTGGCTTTTGTGCATTGCGGATAGCAATCTGTCTTGCCAATGTCTTTGCCAGGTCTTTGAAGGCTTCGGCCGTTGGACCTTCCTTCATGGCTGCAGGCAAACCGCTGTCACCGCTTTCGCGGATGCTTTGTACCAACGGTATCTGACCTAAAAATGGAACGTTATGTTTTTCCGATAAGTTCTTGCCACCGTCTTTTCCGAAGATATAGTATTTATTATCCGGCAATTCTTCGGGAGTGAAGTAAGCCATGTTCTCCACAACACCTAGGATCGGTACATTAATCTGCGGTTGCTTGAACATCGCCATGCCTTTGTTCGCATCTGCAAGTGCTACTTTCTGTGGTGTTGTAACAATCACAGCACCGGTTACCGGTACAGTCTGGACCATGGTAAGATGTATATCGCTTGTACCTGGAGGAAGATCGATTAACAAGTAATCAAGTTCACCCCAATCTGCATCACTGAAAAATTGTTTCAGTGCAGAGCTTGCCATCGGGCCGCGCCAAACTACAGCACTATCTGGAGGAGCAAGGAAGCCAATAGAGATCAGCTTCACATTATATTGTTCTATCGGAATGATGATGTTCTTCCCATTAACCTGTTTTACCATAGGCTGTTCATGCTCGCAGTTGAACATCACCGGTATAGATGGACCGTATATATCTGCATCGATCAACCCTACTTTCGCTCCGGTTTGTGCCAACGCAACGGCCAGGTTAGACGTCACCGTAGATTTACCCACGCCACCTTTACCAGAGGCAATCGCGATTATATTTTTTACACCGGGAAGGAGCGGAGCATTGTCCCGTAAAGTTGTTACGGAAGACGTCATTAAAATATCAATATCAACATCCGGACCTGTTACTTTCTCAACAGCATCTTCACAATCCTGTCGGATTTTTTCTTTCAGTGGGCATGCAGGTGTTGTCAATACAACCGTGAAGCTCACTTTTTTGGGTTCAACCTTCACATCTTTAATCATGTTCAGGGTAACCAGGTCGCGTTTCAGGTCAGGATCTTCTACTGTAGAAAGAGCTTTCAGTATGTCGGCAGATGTAATCATTTCAGAATGTCAAATTTCAGATGCAGGATTAAAGTTCCGTTAATTCAATTTATTCGAACCAAAATCCGAAATCCGTGAAAACGGGCGCAATTTAGACGGAAACTCCGATAAGTCCATAGTACCGTAACAGAGTCCGCAAACCTTATTCAGTTACAATAAACTCTTGCACCCGGACTATTGACTTTGGCGGATTAAAGTATCTTTGCCCGGACAGCATTTTAAGAATGATCTCCCGCGAAACAATAGATGAAGTAAGGAGCCGTGTTGACATTGTTGATGTGGTAGGAGATTTTGTGTCTCTGAAACGTAGTGGCCAGAATTACAAGGCGTTAAGTCCCTTTACAAACGAAAAGACAGCATCCTTTTATGTCGTCCCTGCCAAAGGAATCTTTAAAGATTTCAGCAGCGGCAAAGGTGGCGACAGCATCACGTTTGTGATGGAGCATGAGGGAATGAGCTATATCGAAGCCATTCGTTACCTCGGCAAAAAATATGGGGTTGATCTCAAAGAAGAAGCCCGCACACCCGAAGATATTCTTCAGCAAAGCGATCGCGACAGATTGTATGCGCTGATGAACTATGCGAAGGATTATTATAAAGAGTCGCTCACAACATCCGAAGAAGGACAAAGTATAGGGCTGAGTTATTTCCGCGAACGCGGCTTTCATGATCGTACGCTCGAAAAGTTTGAGTTAGGCTATAGCTTGAATGAATGGGATCACCTGAGCAAAAAAGCTATGGGGATTGGCTATACCGATGACTTGTTGGAAAAGGCAGGCTTGATCGTGAAAAAAGAAGGCGGCAGGTTTTATGATCGCTTCCGCGGAAGAGTAATTTTTCCGGTGCATAATCTTTCCGGGAAGGTGATCGCGTTTGGTGCGCGTATCCTCACCAAAGATAAAGACCAGCCCAAGTATATAAATTCTCCGGAGACAGAGATATACCATAAGAGCAATGTACTCTATGGTATGTTCCAGGCAAAGAACGCCATCCGCAGAGAAGATTTTTGTTACATCGTGGAAGGCTATACCGATGTAATCTCCATGCATCAGGCCGATGTTGACAATGTTGTAGCTTCATCGGGTACTGCATTTACGGAGGAGCAGATCAAACTCATCAGAAGGTTTACTGAAAATGTTACCGTTCTGTTTGATGGAGATGCTGCAGGTATAAAGGCTGCCCTTCGCGGGATAGACCTGGTATTAAAAGGTGGTTTGAACGTTCGTGTAGTATTGTTGCCCGATGGTGATGATCCGGATAGCTACTCCAAGAAAATGGGGAGCACCGAGTTCAAGCAATACCTCAAATCACATTCAAAAGATTTTATCTCGTTCAAGATCGATCTGCTCGCATCGGAATCGGTTCATGATCCTATCAAAAAAGCCGAGGCTATACGCGAGATTGTTACGAGTATATCCCTGATTCCTGATCCGATCAAACGCTCGGTCTATATCCAGGAAACGGGACAGTTGCTGAAGATGCAGGAAACCGTTTTGCTCACCGAGCTTAACAAGATCCTGATCGGAGAACGTCAGAAGCAACAACAGGAGAAAACACGCAGCGATGCAAAAGCTCCTGTAGCAGATATACTTCCGGATGTGGCAACCGCTACGAAGCTTGATACGTCTGGTATGGTGCAGGTGCAGGAACGCGAAACGATTCGTTTACTGCTGAACTATGCCGAGAATGCGTATGATGATCAGCGCCTGATTGATTTCATGATGGCCGAGTTGGAAGACGTTGAGTTTGTGAATCCGGTGTTTAAGGAAATTTACCTTGCTTTTCGCGAAGGAGCCGAGCTTGGTGAGGTACGCGATCCGCTATATTTCATGGAACATGGTTCTGTTACGGCACGCAACATGGTAGCCGAGTTAACCACTTCACGATATGAAACCAGTAAATCGTGGGGCGAAGAATATCATATTTACTTTCCGCACGAGCGCGAAATATTGCATGATGTAGCCTATACGAATGTGCTGCGTTTAAAATTCCGGATGATACAAAAGCTGATGGAAGAAAACCTGCAGCAAATGAAACAGGCTACAACGGAAGAAGACCTTGAAAAGTATTTTACGATTCATGAACAGTTGAAAGGTGCTGAAAAAGACCTGGCGGTGATATTGGGAATTGTAATTGCAAAATGATTTGGAACAGACTTCACGAAGTCTTTGTTAAAGAGAGCGAGATAAAAAGGCTTCCATTCACTAGCAGGAATGAAGGCTGTAACAGAACGATTTCCTTTTCGCGGAAATCATAACGGGAACTATACAACATGAACGACATCAAATTAAACACGATCGAAGAAGCCCTTGAAGAAATCAAGAACGGTAAAGTAATTATAGTGGTGGACGATGAGGACCGCGAAAATGAAGGAGATTTTATTTGTGCGGCTGAATGTATTACTCCCGAGATCGTTAACTTCATGGCCACACATGGTCGTGGATTGATCTGTGCTCCCTTGAATGAAGATCGATGTGAAGAACTCGGTCTCGAATTAATGGTTGGTAAAAACACAGCGGTGTTTGAAACTCCGTTCACAGTATCGGTTGATTTGATCGGTCATGGTTGTACCACCGGAATTTCAGCGCACGATCGCTTTAAAACTATACGTGCCCTGGTTGATCCGGAAACAAAACCGGAAGAGCTTGGTAAACCCGGACATATATTTCCACTTCGCGCCAAGCGTGGTGGTGTGTTACGGAGAAGTGGTCATACAGAAGCTGCTATAGATTTCGCAAGACTCGCAGGCTTTAAGCCCGCCGGTGTATTAGTGGAAATCATGAACGAAGATGGTTCGATGGCGCGTCTGCCAGACCTGGTGAAGGTGGCAAAACGTTTTAACCTGAAGCTCGTATCGATCAAAGATCTGATCGAATACCGTTTGAAAAAGGAGTCACTTATCAAACGCGAGATTGAAGTGGATATGCCAACAGAGCATGGTCACTTTAAATTAATTGCATACGAACAAACCAACACACTGGATGTTCACATGGCATTGGTTAAAGGTACGTGGGATAAAGATGAACCGGTGATGGTGCGCGTACACTCTTCCTGTGTAACGGGCGATATATTTGGCTCATGCCGTTGTGATTGTGGATCGCAGTTGCACAGAGCGATGGAGATTGTTGACCAGGAAGGAAAAGGCGTAGTACTATATATGAAACAGGAGGGAAGAGGCATCGGCCTGCTCAATAAACTGAAGGCATATAAATTGCAGGAGCAAGGATTGGATACCGTGGAGGCAAACCTGCAGCTTGGATTTGATATGGACGAACGCGATTATGGCGTGGGAGCACAAATTATTCGCGACTTGGGTATAACCAAAATCAAGCTAATTACGAATAACCCTAAGAAACGTGTTGGACTAATGGGCTATGGATTGGAAATTATAGATAATGTTCCAATCGAAATTGTACCGAATCCACACAACGAACGTTATTTGTTAACCAAGCGCGACAAGCTTGGACATACTATATTGAAGGCGAGAACTAAATGATTGCATTGAAAGAAAAGAACAGAACATACTACCCGGAACGTTTGGCCTACACGCTGAAAATGTTCTCTTGTCTTGTATTGATTTCTACCGTTCTCTCTTTTCCTTCCAAAGCACAACAATGGCCGTTTGAACTCTGGCATGAAGGCAAAATTGTTTTGCTGCAGGGAGATACGTTGAAGGGATTGGTAAAATACGATCTTCAACAAGACCTGCTGCAGTATAATTATCGCGACCAGAAAGTAGAGGCATACTCAGCACGCAAAGTTCTTTTCTTCGAAATATTTGATAACACCGTTCACCGTTATCGTCAGTTTTTTGCATTACCCTTTACAACTCAATCAGGTTACCGCGCGCCTATTTTTTTTGAATTGCTAGAAGAAGGGAAGATGACTTTGCTCGTACGCGAAGCCCTCGAAAACAGAACCTATAGCTCTCCGTATTATGTTGGCTCCTATACACGCGTAGTGCTCGTCTATAAATATTTCTTTATGGAAGAAGATGGTGATATCGTGGAGTTCAATGGCAACAAGAACGACTTGCTTGATTTGATGGGCAAGCGTGGCGAGGAAGTAGAGAAGTATATGAAAACGAATCACCTGAAGTACGATGAAAAGTACGACCTGGCGAAAATTGTGGCATACTATAACTCACTCTTCGGAACCTGAACTATCTTTACGGCCTATATATATTAATATTCACACTTCATTATGCCCCGACCTCTTATCTTAGTTTCCAACGATGATGGAATCACTTCCAAAGGAATTCTGACCCTGATTAATGTTATGAAAGAATTAGGCGATGTACTTGTAGTCGCGCCTGATAGTCCGCAATCCGGAATGGGACATGCCATCACGGTAGGGGAGTCGTTGCGTTTGGAAGAGAACCTGGTGTTTAAAGGTGTGAAAGCGTATCAGTGTTCAGGTACACCAGCCGATTGTGTAAAGATGGCCAGACACTTTGTGTTGAAAGGTCAGCGTCAACCCGATGTTGTTGTCAGCGGCATCAACCACGGAAGTAACACTTCTATCAGTGTGCTATATTCAGGCACTATGTCCGCAGCCATTGAAGGTGCTATAGAAGGGACTCCTGCAATTGGTTTTTCGTTGTGCGACTATTCGCATGATGCAGACTTCTCGCATACCGAAGAGTATATAAAGAAAATTACCAAACAGGTTTTGGATAAAGGCTTGCCGAAAGGAGTAGCGTTAAATGTTAACTTCCCCCCCAAGCAAAGCCAACCGCTGAAAGGCGTTCGCATCTGCCGTCAGGCCAACGCAAAATGGGTTGAAGAATTTGATCAACGCTTTGATCCGAATGGCCGCCGGTATTTCTGGATGGCCGGAAGTTTTGTTAACTTCGACAAGGGTGAAGATAACGATGAGTGGGCAATAGCAAACAACTATGTTTCCGTTGTGCCTTGCCAGTTCGATCTCACCGCACACCAGGCTATATCTATACTCAATGAAGAATGGGAGATCCTCGACCGTTCAGAACAAACTGAGGTAAGTGAGTATCGTATACCCGGAGCCGAAGATGGATTGAAAATTCAATAAACTATAGATGAATACGGATTGGTTAACCGGCAATAAAAATCCCTACATGTTATTCAGCGTTATACTGCTGCGTTACATGATCATTGCTTCGGTTGCTTTTCTGATTTACTATGTGATTAAAAGAAGAAGCTGGTTTGCGTTGAAGATACAACAACGCTTTCCGGCCGGCACAGACTACTGGCGTGAGATTTTATTTTCCGTTCTAACGTCATTCATCTTCACAGCGATTGGCTTTATTGTTTTTGTTTCTCCGATCGCACGCTTTACACAGTCCTATTACAATATTAATAAATACGGTATCGTGTACTTTATCGGAAGTATATTTCTGATGATTGTAATACACGATGCTTACTTTTATTGGACACACCGGTGGATGCATGGTAAACGCGTTTTTAAATGGTTCCATAAAGTACATCACCTGTCGACTAACCCGTCACCATGGGCGGCATTTTCATTTCATCCGCTGGAAGCCGTAATTGAAGGGAGTGTTATCGCTTTCATGGCTTTCTTATTTCCAGTACATCCGTTGGCCATAGGTATATTTCTATTGTTTATGATGACCTACAATGTATATGGACATTTGGGCTACGAACTCTATCCGAAGGGATTTTCAAAAAGCCGGGTAGGTAAGTGGATCAATACTTCCATTAATCACAATATGCATCACCAGCATTTTCATGGAAACTATGGACTATATTTCCTTTGGTGGGATCGCTGGATGGGTACGCTGCAAGCCGGATATGACGACCGTTTTGATGAAGTAAAATCGCGTACAATTCAAACCGATACCTCCTCTTCTACAATGCGCGAAGGTCTTGAGCCTGTAAATACTTCCCGAATAGTATAGGTCTTTTTGTTTTGCGACTCATAGTACGTTCGCATGATCAGCTCTGCGATAAGTCCAAATGTTAAAAATTGTATACCCGCCAGTATTAGTGAAGCCCCGAGAATTAATATAGGCCTTCCCCATATATCTTGCCCCATAATCTTTAAGATCAGCAGATAGAAATTTATAGCGAAGCCTATCAGAAACGATATGATTCCAATGGGGCCGAATAAATGTATAGGTCTTCTGAAGTACTTCTGAAAGAATACCATCAGCATCAAATCGCTTACAACTTTTAAGGTGCGTCCAATTCCATATTTTGATTTCCCATGGATCCGCGCATGATGATTTACATCCATGTCTGCAATCTTTCCACCCTGCAACACAGCAAGTATAGGAATGAAACGATGCAGCTCTCCATACAATCCAAGACGTTGCGCGATGTCACGGGTAAATACTTTTAGTGTACAGCCGTAGTCACGGATAAAAACTCCGGTGAGGTTACGGATCATACGGTTCGCTATTCTGCTGGGTATTCTGCGCCATAGCAAACCATCCTGTCTGTTTTTTCGATTGCCCGCTACTACATCCCAACCTTCACTTTTTAACTTCATCAGCATAGCCGGTATATCGCTGGGATCGTTCTGAAGATCACCATCCATCGTAACTATATATTCGCCTTGCGCGTGATCTATACCAGCTGCCATAGCAGCAGTTTGTCCGTAATTGCGATTGAAGGAAACAAGTTTTGTTCGGTGATCAGCCTCCGCTTTGATTTTGGAAACCGTGGAATCTGTGGATCCGTCATTCACCAGGATCAACTCATAATCATAATGCGTCAGCGCTTTACGGATAGCGGCAAACAGAGGACGGATGTTATCCTCCTCGTTCAGTAAGGTAATAACTACCGATAGTTCCATGATACAAATTAACGAAGCTTGTGTTGCTCAGACTTTATAGCGCGATTAACATTTCATGAAGATAGCTTCACACCGGCTTAACAGGCTACATCTTTTTTTAATCTAAAATTGCACCAGTATAAATGTGCTTGTCCTGATTTTACAAGGGATGATGCATTATACATAGTCTGGTACAATCTATATAGTTAAAACATCTTGAATGAATAAAAATCTCGTGCTGCTGCTTGCGCTGGCTGCGGTAGTATATACTGCTAATATATGGGGTACTTCTATCTATATACTTGACGAAGCCAAAAATGCCGGCTGTGCCATGGAAATGTATCAACGTGGTGATTGGATAGTGCCCACGTTTAATGAAGCGCTGCGTACGGATAAACCACCGCTGCACTATTATTTTATGAAGGCAGGATTTAGTATAGTGGGAGTAACACCGTTTGGCGCCCGTATATTCTCATCTGTAATGGGCATCCTTACGGTATTGGTGGTATTTCTTTTTTGCAGAAGAATGATTCATGAAGATGCTGCCTTTTATGCCGGCATGATACTGGTATCGTCATTGCAGTTGGCAGTTCAGTTTCATTTGGCGGTCCCTGATCCTTACCTGATCTTTTTTATGACACTGGGTTGGTTAAGCTTTATATATGCTTATGTGGAGAAGAAGCATAATTACTACTATATATTTTATGCTGCAATAGCCTTGGCCACATTGGCGAAAGGCCCTGTGGCAGTTATATTCTCTGGTTTGCTTGTACTGATTTTCCTGTTCGCACAACGTAACTTTAAATGGAAAACATTGATGCAGCTAAAATTATTTCAAGGCACATTGCTTTTCCTGGTGATTGTACTGCCCTGGTATATAGCGGTAGGTGTGGAGACACAAGGAGCATGGCTCGAACAGTTTTTCTTCAAGCACAATGTAAATCGTTTTACTTCTTCCATGGAAGGCCACGGAGGATTCCCACTTGCATCGGTGGTCATTGTGATCGGAGCGTTAATGCCGTTCTCATTCTTTTTTCCACAAGCGATTAGAATGATCTGGAAAGAGCAACGAAAAGATGCATTTGTTCAGTTCTGTTTTATAGCCATGGCGGTCGTTGTTATCTTCTTTGCGTTCTCCCGCACTATACTTCCAAGTTACCCGGAACCGGCTGTGCCTTTCTTTGCTATACTGCTCGGTTATTTTTTTTATTGGGTGCAAAAGAAGGGGAAGGTCAAGCGTCTTAAGCTTCGAATCAATGCCCTGGTATATTTTATAATAGCATTAGCGATTCCTTTCGCAGTGTGGTTTGCATTACAGGCCGAGAATAATCTTAAAGACCTTTCCAGTCTGGCGGTCTATTTTGTACTCCTTCCTTTAGGGGCCGGTGCAGCCCTGGTATATCTCTGGAAAAAGGATCTTGATACAGCGCTCTATATCTATACCCTCACGGCTGTAGTTTTTCTGATGATCTTTTTTTATGGTGCTTTTCCTGAAATTGATGAGCGTAATCCGGTTACGCAAAGTGTTGCTCATTTCAATCAACACACTGAAATACCTGTTGTAGGGTATAAGGATTTCAACCCTGCCTATATATTCTATTTTCAGAAGCCCGTAAACAAAATTGAGACACCGGCAGCACTTCACGACTATGCTAATGCGCATGATAAATTTTATATTGTAACACAAAAGCGATATATAGCTGAACTAGCTGGTGAAAACTTTCAGGTGGTGTATGAAGGCAAAGACCTCTTTGAGCGACCCGTTACCGTGTTGCTGAAGAACCGGTGATATCAGTCAAATCATAAACCTAAAGTGTAAGTCTGAAAGCAAATGATTAAAAGCTGTAGATTAATAATTGGTATGAAATAGAAATACTTAAGTGAAGAGTAAGTATATAGGTTTTAATTTATCGTTTCACCTTTAAGCGTAGTGGTTGAGATTTATGGTTGGTGGAGGCTGAGGGTATATTTAGCTTCCGATTCATCCATGCAGGTAAGGTGTTGAATTCTACAATCTGCCAGGCTATATATGTTGTAAACGAACCAATCACGGCACCAGCGGCTACATCAATCAGGAAGTGTTGTGCGAGGTATATCCTGGAATATCCTACCAGCGTAGCAAGAAGTAAAGCAAAAATTCCAATCACCTTATTTCGCGATAGCAAGGCAAGGAACAATGCTGCACAAAATGCAGTAGCGGTATGTCCCGAAGGAAATGAATTGGCATTGTGGACATCTATACCGGATACAAAATGGATGAGGTCATCTCCCAAAAACTTTCGTGGTCGCTCAAGCCCCGGAAACAAAAGGCGCTTGAATAAACTGATCAGCAAACCATGTGCGACAGAAGCCGCTACCGCAGCAATCGCATACCGAAAGCGAATGAACAGTGCAAGAAGTGTAATCGGTATAAAGATCAATCCATCACCAAGGTTAGTGATCGTTTTGAAAAACGAATCGAGCCAAGCAGTATAGTGTCCGTTGATCCATAAAACATCCATTCCTTTATCAACGCATAGTGAAGCTATAAAGAGGAAAATCAGAACCAATCTATAGGGCCGTGTAATGGAAAGTTCGGAGGCAACGAATGAAGTTTTTACGGGCTTTATCATCTGCCCCAAACGTAAGTGATGTATAAAAATCAGAGGTAACGGCTAGTTGAAACCTGGTTTAAGAAAAAGTGGATTGTGTGTTAAAAACACAGACTGGAATTAACGCTTTGGTAAATCAGAATTTAAAAAATTACCGCGTTAGTTTAAAAATTAACCAGTTGCAAACGTGTTCTTAACAAAATGTTAAAATTATGGGTTGATTTTGAGTCCTGTCTCAAAAAATACAATAGATTTGAACAACTACAACAAAAAATTTCGACCACCTATGGCGCAACTACGATTTGAAGCTCTTAAAAAATTGAGCGAACGTACTCGCGTGCATGCAGATCTACCCAGCACGAACGTATCCAAATTTTTTGGAGAGAATGTGTATGGTCCGGAGCAAATGCGCGCTACCTTGGCCCCGGCACTTTATAAGAAAGTAAGCCAGGCGATTAAAAACCACGAAAAAATTGATGAAGTAACGGCCGATGCTGTGGCATCTGCAGCGAAAGCCTGGGCAATGGCCAAAGGCGCAACTCACTTCACACACTGGTTTCAACCTATGACAGGTGGAACTGCTGAGAAGCATGATTCATTCTTTGATGCACTTGCCGGCATTGAAAGATTTAAAGGAAGCGAACTGGTTCAACAAGAACCGGATGCATCTTCATTCCCAAGCGGTGGTATCCGCAGTACATTTGAAGCACGTGGTTATACAGCATGGGATCCTACATCACCAATGTTTGTATACGGCCGCACACTTTGTATTCCTACTGTATTTGTTTCCTATACCGGTGAAACGCTGGATACAAAAGCTCCTTTATTAAAAGCATTAAAAGCAGTTGATCTTGCAGCGACTAAAGTCTGCCAACTGTTCGATAAAGATATTCAACATGTAGTGGCATCATTGGGTGCTGAACAAGAGTACTTCGTAGTAGACAAAGCTCTCTTCGATGCTCGCCCTGATCTGGTGATGGCTGGCCGTACAGTATTCGGACATGCTCCTGCACGTGGACAGCAAATGGAAGATCACTACTTCGGATCAATTCCGTCACGTGTTTATGATTTCATGAAAGATTTTGAAATCGAAGCATGGAAGTTAGGAATCCCGGTACGTACCCGTCACAACGAAGTGGCTCCAAGCCAGTTTGAAGTAGCACCTTTATTTGAAGAAGTAAACGTAGCCAACGATCACAATCAGTTGATGATGGATGTGATGGGACGCGTAGCTGATCGTCATAACCTGAGAGTTCTCTTCCACGAAAAACCTTTCGCAGGTTTGAACGGAAGTGGTAAGCATAACAACTGGTCATTGATCACTGACACAGGTGTAAACCTGTATGCTCCTACCAGCAGTGCGCGTGACAATCTCATGTTCCTTACATTCTTTGTAACAACTATCAAGGCTGTACATTCTTACGGTGATTTGTTGCGTGCAAGTATAGCTACTGCAGCGAACGATTTCCGTTTGGGTGCTAACGAAGCACCTCCTGCAATCATGTCTGTGTTCATCGGTTCACAAATGACCGCTGTACTCGATGAGCTCGAGAAGAAAGGAAATGTAAAGATTGAGAAAGGTGATAACATGTACATGAAGCTTGGTATCGATCAGATCCCTGAGATCATACTTGATGCTACAGATCGTAACCGTACATCACCATTCGCATTTACAGGAAATAAATTTGAATTCCGTGCAGTAGGTGGAAGCGACAATTGTGCTGTTGCCATGACTGCTTTGAATACAATTGTTGCAGAACAGCTTGATAAATTCTTTGCTGCTGTAAATAAGCAAATCGAAAAAGGTGAAGAGAAGCGCCTGGCGATTGTAAATGTACTGCGTGACTATATCAAAGAATCAAAAGACATCCGCTTTGAAGGCGATGGATATTCTGATGGTTGGGTTGAAGAAGCTGCCAAGCGTAAACTTGGTAACGTGAAAAACACACCACGTGCACTGGATGCATACCTTACTAAAGAGTCTCTTGATTTATTCGAGAAGCACGAAGTAATGTCGCACAAAGAAACAGAAGCACGTGTGGAGATCAGACAAGAAGCCTATATCAAGCGTGTGCAGATTGAAGCACGTGTTATGGGAGATCTTGCTATGAACCACATCGTTCCAACTGCGATTGCTTACCAAACAAAGCTGATTGAAAACGCAAATGGTCTGAAAGGACTTGGTGTTGATAACGCAGCGGTTGTTCAAACGATCCGCGAAATCTCTGGCCATATCGACACCATTAAGAACGGTGTACGCGCAATGGTAGAAGATCGTAAGCGTATCAATAAAATTACAGATACACATAAGCGTTCAGTAGCATACTGCGATGAGATCAAAGAAAAATACTTTGAATCAATCCGTGATGCCGTAGACAAACTCGAGTTGCTGGTGGACAATGAAGATTGGCCTTTAGTAAAATACAGAGAGTTGTTGTTCTTACGCTAGTAACGATACCTAGTTAGCTTACACCTAAACCTGTGAACACAGACCCTGGCATTTGCCGGGGTTTGTTATTTTCAGACGTGTGGATATTTACAGAGCCGCCAATATTCCAGGATCGCTTTCAGCGTAACTTCAATCTCATCGAAACTCTGTCCTTTTAGAAAGAAGCCTTGTACATGCAAGTCGTATGCTTGTTGTACCTGGTCGCGGCTGGCCGCAGTAGAAAAGAAAATGAAAGGAATGCTTTTCAGTTTGAGCGCCTGATCTTCATTTATCTGCTTACGCAATTCAAGTCCGTTCATCAACGGCATATTTATATCGCAAAGTAAAAGAAAAGGATTTTCATCTGAAGTCTTGAGATACTCAAGTGCTGCATGCGCATTATTGAAAAAAATAAGCTCGTTCAGCGTGTTTAGCTTCTGGAAGATTTTTCGGAAAAAATAATGATCATCTTCATCGTCATCTATAATAATGATCGGCTTATTTAACAAGGTTTTCAATGGGGTCTTAAATTAACATTACTATCAAAATAGCATATTGACTCAAGTAAAAATATATGCCACGGCTTGAACCAGCATCCATTCGACTGAAGGCATTTTTTAGCTATGAATCAAAAATAATATAAATAAACTTAAAGTGTTGGCCAGGTATTATAGAGTGTGGCGTTTATCTTCCAATTCCCCGCCCGATCAGAGGTCAAATTATTAAGTTGAGTAAAATATTACTCTCTTTGGAGACTTCAGATCAGGAACCGAGGTGCTTTTGGGTAAAAATGTAAAACCGCAGAAAGTATCCATTACCTTTAATTATAGAGCAAAAACATCGCGCATGAAACCAGTAGTAAGAACTCTTACATTAGCGGACCCTGTTTTTTTATCTGACAACACCTATACAGCATTCGATCGGTTCTGGCTCAAAATGATAAAGGACGAACGTGATCTTCCTTTTATTTATCTCACGCTTCGAATATCATTTACAATGTTGCCGATAGCGGTGTTACTATATATGCCATTTATAACAGGCTGGGTATGGTGGCTGTTTGCTATACTATATATCATCTTTAATAATTTTATATACAAAGGACCGTTCGGTCTGATGCTGCATTGCACAAGTCACCGGCCACTCTTTAATCAGCAGTATGCATGGCTTAATAAATACCTTCCATGGATCATCGGCCCTTTATTTGGGCAGACTCCCGAGACGTACGCAAGCCACCACCTGGCTATGCATCACCGGGAAAATAACCTGGAGAATGATTTAAGTTCAACCATGCATTATCAACGCGATAGCCTCCGTGACTTCCTGCTATATTTCGGCCGATTCTTTTTTACAGTTATACCATCGCTCGCATGGTACTTCAATGAACGTAGTCAGTTAGCCCTACGCAACAGAGTAATTCGTGGTGAACTCGCTTTTTTCGGAGCATGTGCTTTGCTTTGCCTGGTAAGCTGGCAGGCAACAGTAATGGTATTTTTGCTACCGTTGCTGATTTCAAGAATTATCATGATGGTAGGGAACTGGGCGCAGCATTCTTTCATTGATGAAGCCGACCCTGAAAATTTTTATAAAAATAGTATCACCTGTATCAATACACCCTATAACCATAAGTGCTGGAATGACGGTTATCACATCAGTCATCATATAAAACCAAGTATGCATTGGACACTTCATCCCGAGCATCTGCAAAAAAATTTACAGGCATACGCCGACAACAAAGCATTGGTATTTGAAGGCATTCATTTTCTGCACGTGTGGTGGTATCTGATGAAGAAAGACTATACCAGGCTTGCCAAACATGTAGTAAACATTCACGGTATATTTGCTTCCGAAGAGGATATCATTTCATTGATGAAAAGCAGGGCACGGAAAATAAAAAGAGCAGTAACGGCGTAATGATATTTCACATCGGTATATACATCGGTTAGAGATATCTATAAATTTGTATTTTTAAAACATGACTATAGCCCAAGCTAAATCCATTTTTCTGGCAGACGATGATGATGACGATTGTTTGCTGTTTCAGGATGCACTTCGTGAGATTTGTAGCCGTACTCAACTCACTACTGCCAAGGATGGAATGGAATTGATGGGTAAGTTGGAAGAGACTGTGCCTCCGCCTCCCGATGTTATATTTCTGGATCTGAATATGCCCCGTAAAAACGGGTTTGAATGCCTCGAGGAAATACGGAGAACGCATAAGCTGAAAAATATTCCGGTCGTCATTTTTTCAACGTCTGCACAAAGCGATTCTGTGGATAAAGTATATGAATCGGGAGCAAATTATTATGTGCGCAAGCCGGGTTCATTCGCACAATTGAAAATGGCCATACAACAGATTCTGTCCATCAACTGGGGTGAGCATACAAATCAAACACCAAAAGAGAAATTTCTTCTCGCATTTTAAAACGATTTTCACTTTACAGGGTTTAGGTGTGAGAAGTTTTCTTGCATAAACACAACCCCAGGTATGGATATGGCAACATTGGAATTCGAACAGATTAAGACAAAGCATATTTTGTTTAAGACCAGGCTGCAATCTGTGATCAATGGTTCTACTATAAATAATACTTCCCTGGGAGCTCATCACTTGGCTGCCATTGAAAAATGGATTCAAGAAAAAGCCAAACGCTACGCACAGACTGCTGCTGTTTCGCAGCTTGAAAGAGTTCATGCTAAAATTCAGGAATGCGCAAAGAAATTAATTGCACTATATAAAAACAGTATAACAGAAGAGATACGTGAAGCGCTTACGCAACTGGAAGGATTGACTGAAAAATTTAGTGAGCTTCTCGAAACAGTTGAAAAAGAAATTAAAGCACAGGATGCAGAGGCTTCTGGCATACCTGCGATTCCGAAGGAAATAACGATAGGATATCAGGAACTTTTGGAGTTATACGAAGTCATTCAGAAACAGGATGAGTCGATATATGCTCACAAAATAAATGCGCAACGCGCACGCGATGAAGTGCGCGAGACTGAAAGTAAATTTCGAAGTACGGTAATGCAAGCACCAGTAGGCATTACAATTTTAAGAGGGCCGGAATTTATTATAGAGCTTGCCAATGAAACGTATTTGCAAATTGTTGATCGACATGAAAATGATTTTGTAGGGAAGCCTTTATTCGATGCGTTGCCAGAAGTAAAGACAGCCGTGGAGCCTTTGCTGAATGAAGTGTTGCAAACCGGGCGACCCTATTATGGTAATGAGTTTGCCGTAAACCTGAAACGTTTTGGAAAGATTGAGAAATCATATTTTTCCTTTGTATACCAGGCCTTACGCGAGCATGACGGAAGAGTAAGCGGTATCATTGTTGTCGCTACAGATGTGACCACACAAGTTGAAGCACGATATGCTTTGCAACAAAGCGAGAACCAGTTTAGAAATCTGGCAGCTCAATCGCCAATTGCCATGGCGATACTGAAAGGTAAAGATTGGATTATAGACATGGCGAATGAGTCCATCTTGAAAAAGCTGTGGCGTAGAACGGCACATGAAGTATATGGGAAAAAATTAATGGATGTATTTCCCGAGTTGAAGGATCAGCAGTTTCCTGCTCAACTCAGCGAAGTATATAACAGCGGAAGAGCCTACAAGGAAAATGAAGCGGTTGCATATATAGATGGGAAAGATGGTACGCGGAAATTCTATCTTGACTTCGAGTATGCCCCTTTATTTGAGACGGATGGAACTGTATCGGGCATCATGGTCACGGTTAGTGATGTTACCGAAAAAGTAGAATCGCGGCAGCAGATCAAAGATGCTGTAGAACGATTATCGCTTGCAACGGAGGGGACACAGCTTGCTACATGGGATCTTAATTTAGTAACCTTCGATATCATCTATTCAAAAAGACTCCTCAGGATTTTCGGGTACGATGAAGATAAAGTTCTTACTCATCCGGAAATGCGAAGCCATGTTCACCCGGACGATATACATACCGTAGTTAAAAAAGCTTTTGAGAAAGCACTCGTAACGGGTATATATTACTACGAGGCTCGCATTATACGTCCCGATAAATCGGTGCATTGGATTCGTACACACGGAAAAGTAATTTTTGATATACATCATGCCCCCGTTCGAATGCTCGGTACCATGATGGATATAACGGAAGAGAAACGATATAAACAAGCCATCGAAGAGAGCGAGCGTAAATTCAGGATGCTGGCGGATTCCATGCCGCAGCTGATCTGGACTGCGGATGCGCAGGGAAATGTAAATTACGTTAGTCAATCTATGTTTGACTACACGGGTCTAACGAACGAGCAATTAATGAATGAGGGATGGCTTCAAATGATTCACCCGGATGATCGTGAAGAGAACGTTCGGTTATGGAAAGATGCATTGGCCACGGGCAAGCCATTTATATTTGAGCATCGTTTCCGAAGACATGATGGCATATATAGGTGGCAGCTGAGTCGCGCAACGCCACAAGTCGATGCAGATGGAATAATACAAATGTGGGTTGGTACAAGCACCGATATCAATGATCGTACATTATTCATTGATGAGTTGGAACAGCAAGTGCAACAGCGAACCAGGGAACTACATCTTACAAACGAAAATCTGATCCGGTCCAATTATGAGCTCGCGCAGTTTGCCTATGTGGCAAGTCATGATTTGCAGGAGCCGCTACGCAAAATTCAAACTTTTGTTTCGCGTATCGCAGAGAGTAAGGAGAGTAACTTTTCTGCAAAAGACAAAGATTACTTTAATCGCGTGCAGAATGCTTCCGGAAGAATGCAGCAACTTATCCAGGATTTACTGTCTTTTTCCCGCACGAATACTTCTGAATCACATTTTGAAATAGCGGATCTCAATATTATACTTCAAAATGTTTTAGAGCAGCTTGCAGAAACCATGGATCATAGGGGCGCAGTTATTAATTTTTCGTCCTTACCAACGATTCGAATCATTCCGTATCAATTCGAACAACTCTTTACAAACATTATCTCCAACGCGCTGAAATTTTCAAACCCTGAGATCCCGCCACGCATAGATATAGCCTGCTCCACGGTATCTTCAGAAACGATCCAGCATTTCGTGGGTGACACCATAAGTACATACTATCAGATTGCCATTACCGATAATGGTATCGGCTTCGATCCACAATTTAGTGAACGCATTTTTCAGGTTTTTCAACGCCTTCATGGAAGAAATGAATATGAAGGTACAGGCATCGGTCTGGCGATTTGTAAAAAAATTGTGGAGAACCATCACGGATTTATAAAGGCGATCAGCGAACCGGGCAAAGGCGCTACGTTCTTTATTTATATACCCGCTACCGCATGATAAATCGTACAGAGGTGTGTTCACATCTGTACAATTTATATCTTTGTTGCACCCTCCAGTTTGTTTAAATCAGGTTTCTGCAGATGGCATATTAATTGGGCTGCGAAATAACAATAACAACATTCTACTCGCGTTAAAAGTGTACATGCAAAAAATAACAACCTTCTTTCTGCGCTGCTCCGGTGCAGACCTGTCTATACTGAAAAAATGCTCTTCCGAAACCAGCAAGTATGCTGGTATAGGTGCTACGATTTTCTTTACAGGATTATTTGCAGCCATGTCTGGCGCGTACGCGCTATATACCGTTTTTGATAATGCCTGGATTGCCACAGCATTTGGTATACTCTGGGGATTGATGATTTTTAATCTTGACCGGTATATCGTTTCCAGTATGCGGAAGGAAGGAAAAACCGCGAAAGAGTTGCTTATCGCAACACCGCGTATACTCCTGGCAATTCTGATTTCTGTGGTGATCGCCAAGCCTCTTGAATTAAAGATCTTCGAAAAAGAAATAGAACCTGAACTCATTGTAATGGAGCAACAGAAATACAGTGAGCAGGAAGCACAAGTACGATTCCGCTTTCAGAGTACTCAGGACAGCATCAAACGTGCCGTTACTGGTTTGCAACAAGAGCTTGCAGCCAAGGCATTAAAGCGTGATGAGTTGGTGCGTATTGCGCGCGAGGAAGCAGATGGAACAGGAGGGAGCAAAAAGAAAAATCTGGGCCCTATATATAAAGTAAAGAAAGCGGATGCTGATGCAGCAGAAGCAGAGCTTGCTGCATTAACGGTTCGCAACCAGGCTCGTATAAATCTTTATGAAAAGAGTTTGGCCAAAAGCGATTCCATGCAGCACCAGGAAATGATCGCGCTGGAGAAAAGCCGGATGAACGGACCCGCGGCACGTATGGAAGCTCTCAGCAGGATTACGGAAGAGAGCAGTGCCATGGCGTGGGCCCATTGGTTTATCATGCTGCTATTTATCGCCATTGAAACAGCCCCGGTTTTTGTAAAACTTATCTCCAACAAGGGTCCATACGACAATCTTTTGAAAGTGGAGGAACACCAGTTTGTGGTACATGAAATTGAAGAACTGGCCCGTATGAATACCCAGGCAAAGGAGAAAACAGCCAATTATCCGCAGCATGAGCGCACTTTTATAGGCAACCGCCTGGATGCCGAACTTGGTGGCTAATGACCGTTAGAACAACAAAATAATTTTTTTAAGGTGATTGATTTGATTTTAAAATCACATACCCTACTTTCGTAGTAGATTAATGGCCATGATCACCACCACCAACTGCATGAAGATGGAAATTTACGCAACCAAGAAGTGTTGCTGTAAACATCTGCTGAGTGCAGGAATAATGGATACGTAATGGTCTTAGACAAGATTTAACTTTCAGAACATAACGAGCCTTTCCTGCAAATCGGGAAAGGCTCTTTTCTTTTAACGCATAACCGAACAAACAGCCCTTAGCCATATGCAAAGCTTTCGTACTGAACTTGAAGATTTGAACAACCCGGTAGTAGCGCAGGACATTCTTGACCTGGAGAAGAAAATACGTCTTTTCCGCGAGGGCAAGATTGATAGTGATAAGTTTCGAAGCCTTCGATTGGCACGTGGAATTTATGGACAGCGTCAGTCGGGCGTGCAGATGATTCGGATTAAACTTCCGCTCGGTCGTGTTACTACAAAACAGTTGCGCAGAATAGCAGATATATCAGACGAGTATGCGAGCAAGAATCTTCATGCTACTACACGTCAGGATATACAGATACATTTTGTAAGTCTTGACCGTACACCTGAGTTGTGGGCCAAGTTGGAGAAAGATGATATCACTACGCGTGAAGCATGTGGTAACACTGTGCGTAACATCACAGCATCAGACCTCGCGGGTATAGATCCGAATGAACCGTTCGATGTATCTCCATATGCGCAAGAAATGTTCCGGTACTTTTTGAGGAACCCGGTGTGCCAGGAGATGGGACGTAAATTCAAGATTTCGTTTTCATCCAGCGATGATGATACTGCTTTTAGCTTTATACATGATCTCGGATTCATTCCGAAAATTGTTGACGGTAAACGCGGCTTCAAAGTAATGATTGGCGGAGGACTTGGGGCAAATCCAACCCTTGCGTTAACAGCTTATGAATTTTTGGAAGAAGATCAAATCATTCCTTTTACAGAAGCTGTACTTCGTGTATTCGATCGCTATGGTGAACGTACACGCAGAATGAAAGCACGTTTTAAATTTTTACTGGACGACCTCGGTCTTGAAAAGATTATGGCGCTGGTAGAAGAAGAAAAACAGGCTGTGAAAGTTCAGCGATATACTATAGATCTTCATACACTTCCTGAGCCTGTACTTCCGGAAACTATACCGACTGCTGAAGCTGTTATTACGAATCCTGACAAATACGATCGCTGGTATAGAACCAATGTTATCAAACAAAAACAGGATGGCTTCTTTGGAGTATATGTAAAGCTTCCACTGGGTAATATGTCTTCAAACCTCGCGCGTGAGTTTGCAGATATAGTAGATACATATGCAGCAACAGAACTTCGCATTACCGTAAACCAGGGATACCTCATTCGCTTTGTTCGGCCCGAGGCCTTAAAGCATCTCTATGTAGCACTTGATAAATTGGCGTTGGCAGAACCTGGTTTCGACAGTGTTGCTGATATCACGGCATGCCCTGGAACAGAATCGTGTAACCTGGCTATATCTGATAGTACACAGATCTCCCTGGCTCTTGAAAAAGTCATCCGCGAAGAATATCCGGAAATGGTTTTCAATACCGATATCAAGATCAAGATCAGCGGTTGCCCGAATTCATGCGGTCAGCATGGACTTGCCGGTATAGGTTTACATGGCAGTACCATAAAAGACAAGCAGGGCAAAGTATTGCCGGCACTGGTAGTATTACTAGGGGGTGGTAAATTAAAAAATGGCGAGGGTATAATTTCAGACAAGATCCTGAAGATCCCAAGCAAACGTGGACCACAGGCGTTGCGTATTTTATTTGATGACTACGAAGCAAACAGCCTCGAAGGAGAATATTATCATGACTACTTCAAGCGTATCGGAAGAAATCACTTCTATACTATATTGAAACCGTTGGGTGACCTTACGAGTGTAGTGCCAACAGACTATATAGATTGGGGAGAAGAACATAACTTCATTCTGCATACAGCAGTAGGAGAGTGTGCTGGTGTGATCATCGATCTCGTAGCCACGTTGTTCTACGAATCTGAAGAGAAGATAGAGTGGGCAAAGGAGGCGCTGCGTGATGCACACTATGCAGATGCTATATACCAAAGCTATAGCGCGTTCATCAACACTGCAAAAGCATTATTGCTAACGCGTGATGTAAAACCAAGTACACAGATTCAGGTGCTTCTTGATTTTCAACAGCATTTTGTGGAGACCGGTCTTTTTCAAATGCCGGTAAACTTCAGAGAGCATGTATTGCGTATCAATAAGAATGAACCTACTGAAGAATTTGCGATCGCTTACCTGGAGGACTCTAAAAAATTCCTTGAAGATGTAATGGCGTATCGGGCTATCGGTAATGAAGTAGTAGCGAAATGATCGAGACGATTTCCATATTGGAAAAAGAACCACGGCTTACCTTGGTAGGAGCAGGCCCCGGTGATCCTGAATTGATCACGGTAAAGGCTATAAATACTCTCAAGAAAGCCGATGTGGTTTTATATGATGCACTAGTATCAGCTGAAATATTGGAGTGGATTCCGAAAGGAATTCCTGCCTTCTCAGTGGGTAAGCGTGCCGGTGAACATTCATACAAGCAGGAGGAGATCAACGAACTGATCGTTGACTTTGCTTATCGCTATGGCCATGTAGTGCGTCTAAAGGGAGGAGATCCATTTGTATTCGGCAGAGGTTCCGAAGAAATTGAGTATGCTGAAGCACATGGTATACATACGGAAGTTGTGCCGGGCATCAGCAGTGCTATAGCAGTCCCTGCGTCCCTTAAAATCCCGGTAACAGCACGTGGCATCAGCGAAAGCTTTTGGGTTGTTACAGGCACAACCAAAGCAGGTGCTATATCCGGAGATATAGCATTGGCAGCGCAATCTACGGCTACCATCGTTATACTCATGGGCCTTTCTAAAGTCGAAGCCATCATGGAAACTTTTGCTGCACATGGCAAATCAGATATACCGGTAGCCATTGTACAGAATGGATCGCTGCCGAATCAAAAAAGTGTAATCGGAACTGCGAGTTCCATTGCATCGTTAGCTGCTGCCAATGAAATCAGTGCCCCAGCCATCATCATCGTAGGCGAAGTAGTGCGTTATGCCCAAGCACTTGAAAAGGTGGTGCTCGCAGCAAAGTCGATGGCGTAGCCTCTATATCTATAGTATAGATTCACCCTGAAATACAATCATAAAACAGAATAACATAAAACTTATAATAATGTCTTACAATAATTGTCTTACTCTTAACACTTAAAAAACGTCATGGAACGCAACAATCTCTTTCCCGTTTTCCTGAAACTTGAATCACTAAGCACCCTGATTGTAGGGGGTGGTAATGTTGGGTTGGAAAAACTCAGCGCAGTGCTAAAGAACAGTCCGGCAGCCAACGTCACAATCGTGGCGCGTAATATTCAGGAACCGATTAAAGAGCTTGCACGAAAACATGCGCATGTTAAGTTGGAAGAGCGTAACTTCAAGTTGTGGGATTTGTGGGATAAAGACCTGGTGATTCTCGCTACCGACAATCGTCAGCTTCATGAAACCATCCGGAAATTTGCGCGTACACGTAAGCTGCTCATTAATGTGGCAGATACTCCTGACTTGTGTGATTTCTATCTCGGGTCAGTAGTAACAAAAGGTAATTTGAAAATCGGTGTTTCCACCAATGGGAAATCGCCAACAATCTCAAAACGGATTCGTGAGTATTTGGAAGAAGCTTTACCTGAAGACACAAACGATCTGTTAAATAATATGCAGAAGATCCGCGAGCAGATCAAAGGAGACTTCAGTCATAAAGTGAAAGTATTAAACGATATTACTACTTCATTCCTGGAAACAGGAACTACTTCGGTTAATCCGTAGCAGACATATATAGCGTAAACGAAACGGGTTCATGTATACTATATATGAACCCGTTTTTATTTCAACTTTCTTCTGAAAATTTGAGGAGGCGTTATTTTTCCGGCAAAGCTGTTCGCGACTAACTCACCTAACGCTGGTCCGTGTTTGAAGCCATGGCCTGAACCACCTCCCAATAAGACTATATTTCCTGCTTGCGGATGAACTTCAAAGATGAAGTTCCCATCGGGTGAATTCTCATATGGACATACCCTGCTTTCAATAAGCGGAGCATCCTTCAAATCAGGAAAACGATGTGCTATAAACTCACGCGCTTTGGTTAATACTTCTGGTGTAACGCTTCGTTCACCCGTGGTCGGATCAAATATAGCACCTCTGATATCAACACCGATCTTGAATCCGCGATGTGCGTTACCGGCAATACCGTAGTAAAAATCTTTTCCATCGACATCTACCCACACCGGGAAATTTTCATAGTGTGAAGCATCCTGTGCGGGCACACCGAAATAGTATACTTCCTGCTTTGTACACGTAATGACATCACCTAATACATCGGAAAATATTTTGCCGAGCCACGATCCGCAGGCGAATAAGTATACATCAGCCTGAAGTGTAGAGCCATTGGATAAAGTGATCGTATCAAGCTGCTGATTAGAAATATTGCCGGGTACGACTTGCGCGTGTATATATTCTCCGCCTTCCTTTATGAACTGATCTTTCACAGCCTGACACGATTCGCGTGCCTTTAAATATCCACCGTGTGGATCAAAGTAGGCATGGTGCAAGTCATCAGTATATATAAATGGAAACCGTTTGGCAAGCTCAGCACGCGAAAGCAATTCGTACTCCATGCGATGCTTTTTTGCAAATGAAATTGAATCGTCTACAAGAGGTGTTGCACCTTCATAACAAAACCAGAGTACACCTGTGTTGTAGAAGAGCTTTTTATCAAAGAGCTTTTCATTCTCCTTCCACAAGCTGAGGGCACGGACGTTCAGATCAAAGTATATTTCATTTGAACCGTAAGTAGATCGGATCACCCGTGTTTCATCCCCCGAGCTTGCGCGTGAATTACCAGGGCCCCATGCATCTACCAACGTTACACTATATCCTTGTCGCAGTAAATATAAAGCAGACCAGCCCCCGAATGCACCTGCACCAATAACAATAACTTTTGAGCCACCAGAGAATGTTGGGAAGCTCGTACTACTTGTTTTCGCAGAAGATGAGGGAGCAAACGTATTAAGAGACATTAAACATGTTTAAGTGTCCAGGTATATACAGTGTATATAGCTATAGGCGCTCAGTGAAACTGGAAGCTATTTTTACTATGGTTTCCAGTTGGAAGGATCAACCCGCCATGCTTTCAAAGAGATCTGTTGTTCTTCTGTTATATACTGCTTATCGAGCGCGTAGTTAATCAGGTAACTATAGTCGCTTAGGCTTACGAGTGAAGTGTTTGCTTCGTAAAAATTACGTGTGGCAATATCGAATCCATAATTGAAAATAGAAACCATGCCCAATACATTAAAGCCGGCATCGCGAAGAGCCTGTACTGCTTTCAGTGAACTTCCTCCCGTTGATACCAGGTCTTCAATAACAACCACTTGCTGATCTTTCGTTACTTTTCCTTCGATCAGATTTTCCATACCATGATCTTTCTGCTTGGGACGAACGTATAGAAAAGGAAGGTTCATGGCATCGGCTACCAATGCGCCTTGCGCGATACCTGCTGTGGCTACACCGGCTATGGATTCAGCGGAAGCAAAATTTTCACGGATAGCTTGAACCAGGCCTTCACGAATGGCCGAGCGCACCTCCGGAAAGGAAAGTGAAAGCCGGTTGTCGCAGTAGATCGGTGACTTCCATCCGGAAGCCCATGTAAAAGGTTTTTGTAAGTTGAGCTTAATGGCCTGAATTTGTAGTAGCATGGAAGCTACTTTACTGGCAGTTTGTTCCTGTACTTTTATAATAGGCATAGGTCCGAAAGTTATCACTAAAATTTGAATCAGAGTATCGGAAGCGTGATCGGGAGTCTTTTCAAAAATAAATTTTCCCTGATCCCAAGGCGTGAAGCCCTAGTTTGAAAATCTTTTTTAAAACCGCTTGCCAGCTTCCAAATAATTTATTCTTTTGCGGGCATGGTGAGGGCGTAAACTGTACGGTATGATCATTTTTATCAACGACATTCCAGTAAGAATTCTGAAATCCACTGAGACGCCCGATGGTGGCCGTATTAATCATACGGTAGATGCGGCTATAACTACGATCACACAGGCAAGTCTTATCCATCATGTATGGATTAAGAATGTGGGCGAATCGGAAATAGATACTATTCTTGGCTTTTTGGATTCAAAGATTCCTACGGGGGTGCTTTCTTTAGCTTTGTCTGTAATGGATTACGATTCGATGAGAGTTTATATCCGGAGCAAATTCAAAATAATAAAGGCAGCGGGTGGTGTAATTCGTAAGAAGGACAAGTTCCTGATGATTTACAGAATGAAGAAGTGGGATCTGCCGAAAGGCAAGAAGGAGAAAGGTGAACGTTATAAAGAGACCGCTGTTCGTGAGGTAGAGGAGGAGTGCAATGTTACCGTGCGCCTCGGGAAAAAAGTTTGTACCACCTGGCATACCTATACCATGAATAAAAATGCCATGATGAAGAAGACACGCTGGTATATCATGGATCTGGTAGATGATTCGCGTATGCGCCCTGCTACCGAAGAGGATATAGAGGAAGCCCGTTGGATGAGCAGCAAAGAAGTATACCATGCCCTTGAGCATTCCTATAAATCCATTAACTACGTTATGGAGAAATACTACGAAAAAGTAGAGCTCAAGCCAACACGATAATATATCTATATTTCAGTTGGAATATAGATATAGTATTGTTAATGAGTTGGTGTTGAGTATAGAGCGAAAGATCAGCTCAGTTTATAGGGGATGAATTGCGATACATCTCCGCCATACTTGTGTACTTCGCGAACGATGGACGAACTGATCCATGCCAGTTGTGGTGTAGTGATGAGAAACACCGATTCGAGATCTTCGTATAATTTTCGGTTTACCTGCGATATACTGTTTTCGTATTCAAAATCTGTAGTGTTACGCAGGCCGCGTAATAAAAATTGAGCACCTTGTTTCCGAGCATACTCTGCTGTAAGTTCAGAATACGTGAGTACTTTGATCGCAGGATATTTTTCAAACGTCTGCTGGATCTTTCCGATCATCATATCAATCGGAAAATAGCGATTGCTCTTTTGTGTATTGTAGCCGATCGCAATAATGATCTCGTCAAACACTTGCAGGCCACGCAATACTATATCTTCGTGTCCTTTGGTAAAAGGATCAAACGAGCCAGGGAAGAGTGCAATACGTTTAGTCATGACTATAATTACTCCATCAGGTAGATGCTGTAAAGATCAAAGAAGTGGTGATCCTGCAATTCATCAAATGCATATCCGAAGGATAAGTTTCCAGGTCTGTTCCCGAAAATTACATTGTTGATGTATTTATAGAGTTCGTTATAATGAGGTGAATTTTTACCGATATATCCCCACAACACTACCTGGCTTGTTTGCTGGTTCATGTTCAGTGATTTCATCACCAGCATTATATACTTCACGTAATCGGAGAACTCCTTTATAGCAAACTGATTATAGTATATCAGCTTACCATCCTTGCATGAAAGGATATGTAACTTGAAACGATCTACATATATATATAGTGGATTATCCTTACGGGATAAAGAAGCTTTCAGAGTTCCTTCGATCAGTGCTGCAGACTGGTGTGTAAAGATTGGTCTGTTGTTCGGGTATAGACCATCGAGCCAGTTTTTCAGATCCTTGTTTACAGCAAAAACCGTTACAGCCTGTGTAGCCGGGTTTGTCGTTGACAGGAAATCTTCTTTGAGTGGATCGACCGGTGCATTGAACTTCAGGTAATCGGCCATGGACTCTTCCGCGAACAATGCCTGAGGTACCTGAACAAATTTCTGACTCTTTAATGATATACTTATCTTCTTCCAGAAGCCTGCTTTTAACAATGCGTGCGAATCGAATAACTGATCAAGCAGATGAAGCAACTCATCGTGTGAAGTTAAATTAGGAAGAACAAAATCTTCCAGTAACAGAACCCGGCTTTCAGAGGGTTCAATCACACAGATTTGAAAGTCACGAGTGCCAAGATGAATTAGCAAATGATATTGATGAATAAACTCTTCATCGAAACGTTCATCCCGTACTTTCTTGATGAGCTTATAATTGAGCGTGGTTGTTTGCAAAGTAATTTCCTGTTTTCCGCTTGTAAGTTAGATCAAGGGTGAACCACTTTTTGAAAAGCAAAAAGTTCCGGGTTCTTTGCAATAATAAAGATTTTAGAGGGTAAATCACAAAACAGATTGTACGGAAGCACAATTAAAGCGTGTAAAATCCATTTAGTGTGCGGATATCATTGGCACTGCGAATCATTCGGAATATACCATGCACCTGATCTTGCGGCATATCCAGTATTTCTTTGATGGTGAAAAATGCGGCACCTTGGATGAGTGGGAGCTCCGGATCTTTACCCGTCTGTAATTCTCCCGACAATCGGGTGGCTTCAAAAAATAATTCTATAGCATGAAGCGGATCTTGTATATACTCACAGCCGAAAAGAAATTTTCCGGGCTTTACAATGAGATTGGTTTCTTCCATGAACTCACGCTTTAATCCTGCCTCCAACGACTCGCCAAATTCGACACCACCTCCCGGCGGAGCCCAGAAATCGCTTTCCTTCAGATCTTTATGATTTACCATTAACAATTTGTCCGTGTGCCAGCATAACCCGCAAACTCTTATTCTGACACGGTTTCCATAAACTCTGGCGATTTCTGCGTCCATTCCGGTTACATGTTTAGTTAATTCGCGATCGAAGATAAAGTCACGAAAGGATGTCAGAAATTTCGCTTTTTCTGGCAAAATTGTTGAAGTGAAGTGTTTAAATTTGTAAAAAAATAAGATATGAAGAAGTATTTGGTATTAGTGGTTATGCTGGGATTAGCCGTTGGAGCTTTCGCCCAGTCTGCAAAGGCTAGCGGACCTGTTATCGCGTTTGAAAAAAAGACGCATGATTTCGGTCAGATCGTTCAGGGTGATAAAGTTGAACAGGTTTTCAAGTTCACCAATACTGGTAATGAACCGTTGATCATTACAAACGTACAGGTTACATGTGGTTGTACTACTCCTAAAGGCTGGCCACGTGATCCGATCCAACCCGGAGGAAAAGGTGAAATTACAATAGCATTTAACAGTGCCGGTAAAATCGGCCGTCAGGATAAAGTTGTTACGATCGTTTCGAATGCAAGCAACTCAGATGACGCAAAGATATCTTTTACAACGCAGGTTGTAGAAAAGAAAGAGCAGCCTCAATAAGGTTCCTTCGAAAGATTAAAACAAAAAAATAAGGTCTCGTAAGAGACCTTATTTTTTTGCTGCTATACCAAGCAGCAGGAAGAGCCATCCCAGGATCAGAAACACACCGCCTATAGGTGTAATAATTCCTATACCGCCCAGAGTAACGAAGCAAAGTAAATATAGACTTCCGCTGAAAAATACAGTACCGATCAGCATAAACAAGGATGCATATTCCAGTTTCTTGCCTGGTATAAATTGCTGCAGAATTCCGATTGCAAGCAAAGCCAGTGTGTGATAAAACTGATAGCGTGTAGCAAGTTCATATACCTCAAACTTTCCGGCTGCTACAAGCGAAGGTTTTAACGCATGTGCACCAAAGGCACCGACTGTTACCGCCAGTGCGCCCAATACGGAGGCTGCCAGTAATGTATTCCGTTGATTCATGATTTAGCTTTCGTGTTGACTATATTTAATGTATATACTTCCGTGGCACTATATATAACTACGCTCCCCAAATATAGCAGAGCCCACCCGTATCATCGTGCTTCCTTCCTCCAGGGCAATCTGGTAATCACTGCTCATGCCCATTGAAAGATGACGCATACTCACAGACGGTGGCAATGAAGAAGCTTTAAGTTTTTCGAAGAATCCTCTCAAACCTCTGAACTCCCTTCGAATCTGTTCCTTGTTATCGGTGAACGTTGCCATGCCCATCAGCCCTGTAATGGTCACGTTGGTTAACTTATGGAATTCATCAGACGCAAGTAAAGCCGTTACTTCATCCTCAGAGAAACCAAATTTCGTTTCTTCTTCAGCGATGTGTAATTGCAGGAGACATGGAATGGTGCGATCGACTTTCTGCGCCTGCTTATTTACTTCTTCCAGCAACTTGAAACTATCAATGGAGTGAATCAAATGCACGAAGGGAGCAATGTATTTTACTTTATTGGTTTGCAAGTGGCCGATTAAATGCCACTGAATATCTTTTGGAAGCGCTTCGTATTTTGGAACAAGCTCCTGCACTTTATTCTCCGCAAATACACGGTGCCCTGCATCGTACGCTTCCTGGATCGCTTCTGTTGGTTTTGTTTTACTTACCGCAATCAATTGACAATCAGGTGGCAAATTTTCAAGAAAGAACTGAAGGTTACTTTTTATACTCATGTGCGTTTTGGGGTCAGCTTTTGTCCGGTTCGATCATCCTTTATGCCATCCATTTTGTGAATGGTTAATCCAATTCCTATTTTTGGCGTTAAAATCCATCAAAGCTAACGCAAAAATATGGCGATCCTTGGAACGTTGCTGAAAAAAGGAATTCGAATTCGTGAGATGCTGGAGCAGGAATACACCTCGCCATACGATCTTCAGAAAAAGGAATTGAAAGAGCTGCTTATCACAGCCAGTCAAACGGAATTCGGGAAGCACTATAATTTCGCGGAGATCCTTCATGCATTCCGCAAAGGCGATAAAGAATTTTACAAGCGCTATAAAAACCATATACCCATCCATAACTATAATAAAATGTATGGTGACTGGTGGAAGCTTTCGCAGAAAGGTGTCAAGAATGTTTGCTGGCCTGGCCGGGTTAAATACTTTGCATTAAGCTCTGGTACATCGGAAGCATCATCGAAATATATACCGGTAACAAAAGATATGACGCAAGCTATACGCAAGACGAGCGTGCGCCAGATTCTTACACTTTCGAAATACGATCTGGCACCCGAACTTTTTGAATCCGGTATATTGATGCTAGGAGGAAGTACGCACTTGAATCGTAAAGGAAGTTTCTTTGAAGGCGATCTCAGCGGTATACAAGCGGCACGACTTCCATTCTGGTTCCAGCATTTTTATAAACCCGGAAAGAAAATCGCTCGTACCCGTAACTGGGATGCCAAGCTTGATGAAATCGCGCGTAACGCAACCGAGTGGGATATAGGTATAGTAGTAGGTGTACCGGCCTGGATCCAGATCCTGATGGAAAAGATCATCAAGTATCATCGCGTTAATAATATACATGAGATATGGCCGAACCTCCGGGTATATGTACACGGTGGTGTGTCGTTCGATCCCTATAGAAAAGGATTTGAAAAACTGTTAGGCCGTCCGATTTTTTACATAGAGACATACCTTGCTTCTGAAGGCTTTATCGCTTTCCAGGCATATCCGAACAAGCGCACGATGCGACTTGTACTGAACAATGGTATATTCTATGAGTTCGTACCGTTTGAAGCGAAGAACTTCGACCCGAATGGTGAGATACATGCTGATGCAGAGACACTCATGATCGATGAAGTAGAAGAAGGTAAAGAGTACGCTATATTACTTTCTTCATGTGCAGGGGCATGGCGATACCTGATTGGTGACGTAATCAAATTTACTTCACTCGAAGAAGCAGAGATCGTGATCACAGGTCGTACAAAACACTTCCTGAGTTTGTGTGGTGAGCACCTTTCGGTGGATAACATGAACAAGGCTATCGAACTTGTTGCCAACGATTTTAATATTACCATTCCGGAATTTACCGTTGCCGGTATACCATACGATTCACTCTTTGGACACCATTGGTTTATAGGTACAGATGATAAAGTAGACCCGAAAGCATTGAAAGAAAAAATTGACCAACATCTCAAAGAGTTAAACGATGACTACGCTGTAGAGCGCAGTGCAGCATTGAAAGAAGTATTGGTAGATGTAGTGCCGGTGAAAACTTTTTATAGCTGGATGGAATCAAAAGGTAAGGTAGGAGGGCAGAATAAATTTCCACGCGTAATAAAAAATGCGCAGCTGGAAGATTGGAAAATGTTTCTGCAAAATCACACCAATGGAAATCGTTCTTAACGGAATTATCTCCGGCATTGTACTCGCATTTCTGATCGGGCCGGTTTTCTTCACCATTATTCAAACCAGCATCGAGCGTGGTTTTACCAGCGGTGTATTTGTAGCGATAGGTGTATCCTTCAGCGATGCACTGTATATATTCGTTTCATACCTGGGTCTGGTACAATTCATGGAGACTGAAAGCTTCAGGCATTACCTGGCATATGGAGGCGGTATAGTGTTGCTCTTGTTTGGTTTATATTACTTGCTGATCAAGAGTAAAAAGCTGGTACATTACGATCCACAGAAAATTGAAGCACGCAGTTGGTGGAGGCTTGCGGCGAAAGGTTTTATCATTAACGGATTAAGTCCGATGGTACTTTTCTTTTGGATCGCCACCGTTGGTGTTGCCACCACACAGTTAAACTACAATTCGAATCGCGAAGCCTTTATCTTCTTCTCATCCATCGTTGGTACTGTATTTATTACGGATACAATCAAAGCCAAGCTTGCTGATAAACTACGATTGGTCATGACTCCCATTGTAATTCGGGTTATGAATATAGTATTGGGAATCGTACTCGTGATTTTTGCCGGGAGACTAATTCTTTTTCCAGATAATATACCGCATTAATACTTTGTATTCTGGTCAGTGAAGTTTGGCCATGCGCTGGCTATTCAAATTATAGTATATCCACGAAGGAGCAATCTGCATTAAAACTCTTGCTGGAACTAAAGCTGCAGCTTAAAAAAACTAGTCTTGCAGCACGTTGGTGATAAACGTAGACTTCAGCAGCAGCCACAGCAGGAAGAACGCAACGGCCCAATGTAGGTATATCACATAGTAATCGGAAGTATCTTTAAAGCGCGTCTCCTTAATTTCAGCTTTCTCATATTTATCGATACGGGAAAATACTTGTTCAAGAGCTTTGTTATCTGCTGCGCGAAAGAATTGCCCACCACCGATGTCGGCCATTTTACGCATGGTAGTTTCATCAATGGTGTTCTCGATCATCTGCGGACGACCAAAGAAATCTTTACCATAAGGCACCATACCCTCTTTACCGACTACAATAGTATATATCTTGATTCCGTAGGCACTGGCAAGTTCTGCTGCCGTGATGGGATCGATGTTGCCTGATGTATTTTCACCATCACTCAATAAGATACACACTTTTGATTTTGTCTCCGACTCGCCCATACGATTGGTAACAACTGCCATGGCACTTCCGATAGCCGTACCTTTTGCTTCAATCAACTCGAACGTTATTTCATTTAAGTACGAGCGTAGCAATTCATAGTCGGTTGTAAGCGGCGACATGGAGAAAGCATCTCCCGCAAAAACCACTAACCCGATTCTGTCTTGCACACGACCGTTTATAAACTTACGCGCAACTTCTTTCGCGGCTTCAAGGCGGTTGGGAGTGAAATCTTCAATCATCATCGACTGTGAAATATCAAGTGCAATCATGATATCTATACCTTCCGTCCATTGCTCTACTTTTTCATTTGTCTTTTGTGGACGTGCCAAACCCATGAGTATAAACGCCAACACAAACATTAATAAGACCTCCGGCAAAAGGCGAATCAGGTTGATAGGCGATACATGAAAATCTTTTTTCGTTACCGCGATGGGTAATTTCTGATTGAATTTATTTCGCAGCAACCAACGGAGTATAAATAATACAGGTATAGCAATCAGCAGGTATAGAAAAATCTTATTCTCCCACGTGAATGAACGCAAGGTTGAAGGTGTGAACCAGTCGAATGAATACCATGGAGTGAGATCTTTATCCATTTTTTACCTCCTGTAGTTTTGAGTGGAAGCGTTGATCGGCAACAGCTTTCAGATTTTCCAACGGTTCAACCACATTGGCATTATGTCCATAGATAGCCCCGTCAATGGTCTGAAGGTTTTTGATGAGCGATTCATCCTTAAAGAAATTTCGCGCTTCACGCGTAGTGAGCTTGGTATAGGGGCGTGCTTCAAGCTGCTCCATATATAGTTTCCAATGAGCTAATGCTGCTTCTGTCGTTACCGTTGAAAAAGTATTGCGCAGTGCAGCGAGTTCACGCATATAGCTTTCCACAAATTTACGATGAGCCTCCACCATTCTTTTGATACGGAAATGTCGTCTGATCTTTTTACCGAAACCAAACCACGCTACTACCGCGATGATAACAATGACCGCGACAACAATAATAAATATAGGATAGTTGAACTGCTTAGGAACATTGTGATATGCTATACTTGCCCTTAGCGGAAGCTTGTTGATCGGTATAGTATCGAGGCTGAAATCTACCAGTTGTGTAACCAGGATTGTATCCTGGTTTGAATCAAAAATTATACTGTCGCCAGGGATCACCTGGTATACAGGCATACTGAAATACTGCTGGCGTCCGATCTCAAATGTACTGATGTTATAGATTACGCTATCATAACTGATTCCATCTTCCGTGTTGGTGGGAGAGTAATTTTTACTCTCGAATTCAAACGGAGCATAATTATAAGATGAATCCGGAAATACAATATTCAGATCTTTAGGATATCGTGCAGTAAGATAAAACCTCACAGGTTTGCCGATATATAGGCTGTCTTCAAAGAAGCCAGCGGTTACACGTACAGACTTTGTTTTATCCTGAGCATATACCGAACCTGCAAAGAGGAAACACAGTATACAAAGAAATATAGGGAACAATAAAATCCGGATGGTCTTCACAAGGCTACCGATCATGTTGTCTTCAAGGATTTATTCCGAACTTTAAATAAACGCAGCAACTTCGGTACATAGTCTTCATCGGTATCGAGTGAAATAAAATTGATCTCATTCTTGCGGCTGAACTTTTGTAACTCTTCTTTTCGAAGGTCGTGTCGCTTGCTGATCTTTTGTCTGAAATCTCCAAACGATGTGTTGATCCACAACGTGCGCTGACTTTCTTTATCAATCACCGGAATGATACCGAGCTTTGGTAAGCGAGTCTCACGCTTGTCGCTGATGTGAATAACCACGAGATCGTGACGTCTGGCAAGAGCCCGCATGTTATCAAAGTACCCTTCATCAATAAAGTCAGAGATCAGTATAACAACACTTCTGCGCCTGATCGCATTCAAGGCAAATGATATAGCTTTGGAAAGGTTTGTCTTCAGTGATTTGGGTTTTAAGTTCGCCAGCGTACTGATGATCTCGTATCCCTGCGAATGACCTTTGACGGGTTTAAGAAATTTTTCCTTTACATCCGAGAAGCAGATCAGCCCTACATGACTGGATTCTTTCACAGCAGAAAGCGTCAACACTCCACAGATCTCTCTGCCTATATCCGCTTTTGTTTTTCCCGGACTGCCTATATCTTCGGAAGCACTCACATCCAGTATAAAGAAAACCGTTTGCTCTTTTTCTTCCCGATAGGTTTTTACAAATGTACCATGACCTTTTGCCGAAACCGTCCAGTGAATGGTACGCACATCATCGCCATACTGATATGGTCTTACATCATCAAACTCAAGACCTGAGCCTTTAAAAACGGAATGGAAATCCCCTTGCATCTGGCTGTTGATCGCCTTGCGTATCTGGATCTCGTACCTCCGTAATTTTTTTAGCAAATCCTTCATGAGTCGTTAAGCGTTATCGTTAACTGCAGGTGTGCGCGTGAGTGTGATGTGGTTCTATAAAATGTAACAGAACCATGGCAAAGTTATTGTTATACATCCAACCAGGTTGTGGTTAGCGTGCAACAGATTACCGTTAACTCCAAAAATAGAACAATTATGATTATTTTGCCCCACCTAAAGCAGGGGATGGCTATTAAAAGATGACAAGAGGTTTTAAATATTATACGACTGCTTCCGTTGTGACACTGTTCATGACGGTTGTTTTGTCATGCTCGACAAACGAGAAAGCGCCAAAAGAAATCCTGGAGAAAGAAGTGATGGTGAAAACCATTGAAGAGATATTGCTCACGGAAGAGAAAGTGAACAGGCTTCATCTTTCAACAGATTCCGGTAAAAAGGTTTTTGACGTCCTGCGGGGCAAGGTTTTTAAAAAGACAGGTATACCGGATTCTGTTTTTGCAAATTCCATGAACTATTACATGGATCATCCCAAAGAATTGGAACAAATATATACAGCGCTTGTTGACTCTTTGAATCTCAAAGAACAAAAAGCATCCGTCCGTCCGACAACACAATGATTTACCCGAACGAGTTTGAAGATAAATTAGGCTTCGTACAAATACGGCAGAAGCTGAAAGCATATTGCCTTTCGGATTCCGGAGCTACCTGGGTTGACCGAATGCGCTTTAGCACAGAGGTTGACTTCGTTCGTATTTTATTAAAGCAGAACCTTGAGTTTTTACAGATACTGGAGAAGGGCGAACCTTTTCCTTCACGTTATTTTTTCGATCCAACCGAATGGATACAGAAGATTACGCTCGAAGGAAACTGGCTTGAGGCTGACGAGTTTTTGAACCTCGCATATTCCCTGGAAACGATTATTGCGTGCAAGGCTTTTCTGAATAAATCGAAAGAGATATACCCTGAGCTATACAAGCTGGTTGAACCGGTTGCCGTAACGGCTTCATTGGCGCAATCTGTTTTTATAAAGATTGACGATAAAGCACAGGTTCGTGATTCTGCCAGCCCGGACCTTGGGCGTTTACGAAAAAAACTTCGCGATGAACAGGCACGCTTACGGAAGTTGGCTGACCAGATTTTTAGAACAGCCGTAGAGGAGAAGTGGGTTCCGGAAGGAGCACTGCCTACGATTCGTGAAGGGCGCGTGGTGATTCCGCTTCAGGCGGAACATAAGCGTAAGCTGAAGGGATTTATACTCGATGAATCTGCTACCGGCCAGACTGTTTTCATGGAGCCAACGGAGATGCTGGACGCCAATAACGAGATCCGTGACCTGGAGCATGCAGAGAAGCGGGAAGTGATCCGGATTCTCAAAGAGCTTACAGATGAATTCCGGGCACAGCTTCCGGTTTTGAAAACTGCATTTCAATTTCTGGCGCAGATCGATTTTATACGCGCCAAGGCGAAGTTCTCGCAAGAAATTCATGCGGAGCATCCCATCATAGAAAAGCAACCCGAACTCGTTTGGTATACTGCGAAACATCCGTTGCTATACCTGAGCTTGAAGGGCAAGCGCGAGATCGTTCCGCTAAATATAGAGCTCGATCAGCAAGACCGGTTACTGCTTGTGTCAGGACCTAATGCCGGTGGTAAGTCGGTTTGTTTAAAGACTGTAGGGTTACTTCAATACATGGTGCAGTGTGGCTTGTTGATTCCTGTATCGGAGCGATCGCGTGTTGGTATATTTCAGGATATACTATTGGATATAGGTGATCAGCAGTCGATCGAGAACGATCTGAGTACCTATAGCAGTCACCTTCGAAATATGAAGACCTTCATTCAATCGGCCAACAGCAAATCGTTGGTATTGATGGATGAACTTGGCTCCGGAACCGATCCGAATTTTGGAGGCGCTATAGCGCAGGCTATACTGGAAGAATTGCTTCGGAAAAGAGTATGGGGCGTTGCTACAACGCACTACTATAACTTAAAATTATTCGCTGGTCAACGGCAAGGTATACGCAACGCAGCGATGCGTTTTGATGATATGAACCTTGAGCCGCTATATGTATTGGATATAGGGAAGCCCGGAAGTTCTTTCGCTCTGGAGATTGCGCGCAAGATTGGTCTTCCGCAAAATACTTTGCAAGAGGCCGAAAAGCTTGTCGGTAAAGATCTCGCAGGCTTTGAAAAACTCGTGCGTTCTCTCGAAAAAGAGAAGCAGCTGTTGACGGAGAAAACAAAAAAGCTCGAGCGTCATGAAAGCGAATTGAAACAGTCGCTTACGAAATACCAGACACTTTCCACCGAACTTGAAACGCGCAAGAAGGAGATCATCAACAAAGCAAAAGAAGAAGCTTCGAATTTGTTGAAAGATACTAATCGTGAAATAGAAAAAACAATTCGTCACATTCGTGCGAACCAGGCACATAAGCAGGAGACTCAGAAGGTTCGTAGAAATCTGCAGAGCCTCACGCAGCGCGTAGAGCCACTGCCTGTAAAGGTTGAGAAGCGAATAGAAGGTGACTTAAAGGAGGGCGACCGTGTACGAATTATAGGGCAGGATAGCAGTGGTGTAATTCTAAGCATTCAGGGTAAGAATGCAACGGTGCAATTCGGAGAACTGAAATCTGTTGCCAAGCTCGATAAGCTTGAGAAAATTACGGGCGCTGTTGAAAGAGAAATCGCGACCAAACTGCGTACGTCCGGTATAAATGTTCATGAGAAGCGTACTAATTTTAGCGATACACTCGATGTACGCGGCAAACGTGTTGATGAAGTATTTTCGTTGCTGGATCAATTCATGGACACCGCTATATTATTAGGACAAGGAGAGTTGAAGGTGCTGCATGGTAAAGGTGAAGGCGTTCTGCGTAAAGTAGTGCGCGATCATTTGAAGCGGTATAAAGAAGTTGCTTCAATGAAAGATGAACACATCGAGCGCGGAGGAGACGGTATTACTGTTATCATACTGAAATAACATAGCACCTATACTATAGATACAGCTATAGATGAAATGATATAAAAAAGAAAGGCTTTCTCGTATGAGAAAGCCTTTTGTTATTTTAGATATAGTGTTTAGATACAATAAGATCTACTTTGTAAATACAAACTCCCAGGGACCCCCTACAGATTCAGTTCTGCCAACTACATATCCTGCGCCGGCATATGTAAATTGAACAGTAAGTGTTTTATCATCCCCTGACAAGGTATACGCTACGGCTACATCTGCTGATCCATCGAGTTCACTATCCAAACGGACAATGCTGCTGGTAACAGGAGAACCAAACTTCCAGCTTCCACCTGAAGGCCACGGGCTGGCATTTACCTGGCTGCTTGAAGTAACAGCGTAGCTATACTTTCCACCTGCACTATAGTTACCTGAGAATGTAAGTTTCAAAGCTGAACCATCAAACCGGTCATCGCCTGCACCATCAAACTGAACAGAAGATTCTGTAAGCGTCCAGGTACCTTTTAATTTATCAAGTTGAGTTTCTTCTGGTGTTTTATCGTCACCATCATCGCCTCCACAGCTTGCAAAAAATACAGTTGCACTAACGAGGATAAGGAGGGATAGAAGTCTGGTTAAATGTTTCATGTTAAGATTATTATAGTTACGAATATGAGCGGAAAATTCTTAAAATCAAAAAAATGAAAGCCGCTGGCCATCGTTTTCAGGATACTTCTTTAATAAGGTTAAGCAATGGCTTGTAACCGCTTATTTATACCCCATTATATCCAATTTGTGAGCATGCGCCGGATATTCTGAAGGTTGATTACTGGCTATAAAGAGCGCGCATTGTGGCGGTATTGAATGCAGGTTTTGCAAGTACCAATCGAAAGCCTGGTGGTCGAGATTTGTACCGGGTTCATCGAAGAAAATGATATCAGCCTCTGTGAAAAATGCCAAAGCCAGTTTTACACGTTGCCGCATACCAGACGAAAAATTAGATATATACTTATGCCGCGCAGGAGTGAGGTACATGCGATCGATCATTTCCGGAATCGTCATGTTGTTACGACTGCGTTTCATTTTAAAATGAAATTGAAGTTGCTCCTCCAATGTAAATTCATCGATCAGATCCATATAGGGAGTCGCGATGGCAATCCGGCTGAACATATTTTCAGGAGCGATCTCAACGTCTCCGGATATATACCGGATCGTACCTTTACTGGGTGGCATTTGTCCCCAGAGAACCTGGAGCAACGTAGATTTACCAGAGCCATTTGCGCCAGTGATAGCATACGTATTGCCTGCGCTGAAAGAATAACTCAACCCCCGGAAGATCCATTCGCGGTTGAATCGTTTTCCTAAATTTTCAATTTGAATTGTGAGCGACTGACCTTTAGCAATGGGCTGTTGACTGTTGGCTATCGGCTGCTGGGTCATCGCGGTCTGCTTTTATACTGAGGCTGCAAGCTATATGACGAGCCTGCAGCTTTTTTAATCGTTACTTCCGTAACCCTTCATGATGCCACGTTCGGAATTACGAACGAAGTCAAGAATATAGTCACGTTCTGTACTCGCACCGATTTCCTTTTCTACCAGGTCAATGGCTTTCGAGTTGTTCAACCCTTTCAAAAAGATGAAACGATATATCTCCTGAATCTCATTAATCTTTTCAGAAGTATATCCTCGTCTGCGTAAACCAACGGTGTTGATACCCGCATAGGATAGAGGCTCGCGTGCTGCCTTTGTAAACGGAGGAACATCTTTACGTACCAGTGAACCACCACCGATGTACGCATGCGCTCCGATTTTAGAAAACTGCTGCACGGCACAAGCTCCACCAAATATAGCGAAGTCGTCAATGATCACGTGGCCGGCAAGCTGTACTGTATTACCAAGAATACAATGATTACCCACCAGGCAATCATGTCCTAAGTGAGCATACGCCATAATCAGGCAATCAGTACCAACAACGGTCTTATACTTATCTACTGTTCCGCGGTTGATTGTTACACATTCGCGGATGGTAGAACGATCTCCGATCTCAGTAGTTGTTTTTTCACCTTTGAATTTTAAATCCTGCGGTATACCGGAGATTACAGCACCTGGAAAGATCTTGCAATCTTTTCCGATGCGTGCGCCTTCCATGATCACAGCGTTAGGACCAATCCAGGATCCGTCACCGATCTCAACATCGTTTTGAACGGTAGCGAAGGGCTCAATGATAACATTGTTACCAATTTTTGCTTCGGGATGTACGTTTGCTAATGGATATCGGCTCATGAATCTTTGCGGACTATACTGGCGGTCATTGTTCCTTCACATACAAGCGTGTTCCCCACATATCCACGGCCACTCATTTTAGCTATACCTCGCTTGATGGGTGCTAATAAATCACATTGAATAACAATGGTATCACCAGGAAGTACCATTTTCCTGAATCTGAAATTCTCTATACCTAAAAAATAAGTCCAATAATTTTCCGGATCAGGTACAGTGTTCAATACAAGTATACCTCCGATTTGTGCCATCGCTTCAATTTGCAATACACCTGGAAGTACCGGATTGCCAGGGAAGTGACCTTGAAAGAATGGTTCGTTTATCGTAACGTTCTTTACACCGGCAACACTTTCGTTGTCCAGGTATATAATCTTATCGATCAGCAGGAATGGATAACGGTGTTTTAATATCGTTGATATCTTGTTGATATCCATTACAGGTGGCAAGCTAGGATTATACTTTGGTCTTCCTTTCTTGTCGGCATCCTGCATGGCTTTCTTCAACTTCTTCGCGAAAGCAACATTGGCTGCGTGTCCGGGACGAGCGGCAAGTATCTGTGCTTTCAGCGGACGACCTGCCAATGTCAGATCACCTACTATATCCAGCAGCTTGTGGCGGGCTGGTTCATTTTTATAACGGAGTTCAATGTTATTCAGAATACCTTCCTGCTTTACGGCAACTTTTGGTTTGCCAAGCATCTTCGCGATGTTATCAAGTTCATCATCCTGAACAACACGGTCAACAATAACAATTGCATTGTTCAGATCACCACCGCGGATCAGGTTGTTCTTGTATAGCATTTCCAGTTCATGCAGGAAGCAGAATGTTCTGCACGATGCAATTTCTTTTTCGAACTGGCGGATGTCGGTGATTGAAGCATGTTGACTTCCTAATACCGGTGAATTATAGTCGATCATTACCGTAACACGATAATCATCTAAAGGAAGCGCAGCGATCTCTACGTTGCGTGCAGTCTCGCGATAGAAAAGTGGTTCCTGTACTTCGAAGAAATCACGCAGTGCATTTTGTTCTTCAGCACCGGCAGCTTTTAATACTTCAACAAACTCGATAGAGCTTCCATCCATGATCGGACACTCAGGACCATCAAGTTGGATCAGCACGTTGTCTATTTCAATTCCCGTAAGGGCGGCCAGTGTATGTTCTATTGTACTCACCTTGGCACCGCTCTGTTCGATTGTTGTACCACGCGAAACATCTGTAACGTTATCGCAGTCAGCATCAATGATGGGAGAGCCCGGAAGATCAATGCGTTGAAATTTTACACCGTGATTAGGCTTGGCTGGCAAGAAGGTCATGTTCGTTTGAACACCTGTATGTAAACCAACCCCGGAGAGGGTCACGGACTTCTGAATTGTTTGCTGTTTTATATTAAGCATGGTCTGGAAAAGTGGGCAAAGTTAATTCCATTCTCCAGATATTCCAATTTTGGACAGGGTTTAGCCGTTTCCTGTTAAAATAAGCAGGAAATATACTTCACACGTCCAGAAAAAAATTATGAATGCTCTTTGGGCTAGTGCTGCTCTACTCGGGCCATTACTTTTTTCTCAAGCTCGCGAAGTCGTTCGTTGAGGTCTGGTAAATTTTTAAACACAGCGTATGATTTGTAATAATCCTTAACATCAAAGGCAGGAGAGCCCATCAGTTTCAAACCTTCCTCTTGCGTAGATTTAGCAGTACCGGACTTTGCTCCAAAGCTTGTGTTGTTTGCTATGATAAGATGGCCTGCGATACCTACTTGTCCTGCCAATACACAATTCTCCCCGATTTTGGTTGAGCCTGATACACCGGTTTGAGCCGCAATCACAGTGTTCTTGCCAATCTCAACATTATGCGCGATCTGAATTAGATTATCAAGCTTAACACCTTGACGAATAATGGTTGAGTCGCCAAATAGTGTAGCACAATCTATAACCGTGTTGCCACCGATGGTTACATTATCTTCCAGAATTACATTGCCGAGTTGAGGTATAGTTTTATACGTGCCGTCTTCCTGTGGTGCAAAACCAAAGCCATCGCTTCCAATCACAGTTCCGGAATGGACAACACAATTGTTACCAATACGTGCACCGGCATATATCTTTACTCCTGCGTGAAGAATAGAGTTGTCGCCGATCACAACATCATCGCCAATGAAAGCCTGCGGATATATCTTTACGTTGTCACCGATCTTTGCGTTGTTACCGATATAGGAGAAAGCTCCGCGGTATATATTCTTACCCACTACGGCATTCTCTCCGATATAGCTTGGCTGTTCAATACCAGTCTTTTGAAAGCTGATCATTTTATGATACTCTTCCAGTAACGCGGTAAAGCTGCTATAGGGATCGTCTACTAAAAGAAGGTTCGTGCTTATTTCTTTACGAGGAACAAAATCTTTTTTAACAATAACAACAGTAGCTTGTGTAGTATAGATATACTGCTCGTACTTGGGATTGGAGAGAAATGCCAGTTGCCCTTTTTTTGCATCCTGTATTTTCGCGAGCATGTTTATTTTCTCGTTGCCATCTCCCTGCACTTCGCCACCCAGCATGGCTGCTATTTGATTAATGGTAAATTCCATGTTCCGTTTTCGTTGTTAGAGTTATCCTTTATCAGCAGGTTATCTGTTTCGTAGAATTGAATGGTCACTTGCACAAACAATTAACGGTTACAGATAACGGATAACGAATCTTACAAAGATACATTTTTAGGCCAGCAGAGATAGTTTTTTTTAACGATTTTACTGATGGCTTTAATATTGGGAAGATCAGAAGCATGCGCAATATCCAAAAGCTCACCGCTCTTCATAAGTATACTGATCTGTTGCCCTTCGGTATACGCTTCGTTTGTTACGGTTCCGTACGAGTATAGATAGGAAGTTTCTGCGCGAAGTGTTTTATACTCTTTGGCAATTGCTTCACGAATTTTTTCAATGGTACTTTTCCCAATGGGCTCCTGGCTCAACCGGATCTGAAATAAATTTCTCGTCAGTAACATTTCAGAAAGCATGGAGAGAATTTCATCGGGGTGATTTCGCCAGAACTTCATCGCGCCCCATATATCATTGTCATCCAACTGCCCGAAGGAACGAAGTAAAGTATCATCCTCCTGGAAATCGGACAACGAGAAATCACGTTGTAAAAATTTAGTCAGGGCTTCACTGGCATGCAGCGTTTCCCCTGCATGCATCAATGCCTGCGCTCTTCGGATTGTATTTACCAACATGCGCTCAGCGCTCACAGATACTTTATGCAGATATACCTGCCAGTACATAAATCTTCTGGCGTTCAAAAAATTCTCGATGTTCAGGATACCTTTCTCTTCTACCACCAGTGAATCATGGTGTACATGAAGCATCGCGGTGATGCGTTCTACACCAATATTACCTTCGTGTACGCCTGTAAAAAAACAATCACGCTTCAGGTAATCCAATCGATCTATATCCAGCTGACTGGAAACAAGCTGATGAAAGAATTTTCGCTCGTAACTATTTCTGAAAATCTTCAGCGTAAGATCAAGCGCTCCATTGAAAGTCTCATTCAAACTTTCCATGAACAAGTACGACAAGCTTTCATGTTTAACACCGCGAAGTAAATCATACTCCAATGCATGGGAGAAGGGCCCGTGCCCTATATCATGAAGTAATACAGCGAGCTGCGCAGCTTCATATTCCTGAGCAGAAATCTCAGCGCCTTTCGAACGCAACGTGTCCAATACTTTGCCCATCAAGTGCATGGCACCGAGCGCATGTTGAAAGCGGGAGTGATGTGCTGCCGGGTAAACGAACTCGGTTAATCCAAGTTGTTTGATATGGCGCAACCGTTGAAAGTATGGATGAGAGATGATATCGAAAACAAGTTCACTCGGAATTGTAATAAAGCCGTATACCGGGTCGTTTATAATCTTCTTTTTATTCATGAATGGCGTTGTACGTTATACATTATCGTTAATCGAAAAAAATACCTGTTATCCGGTAGTTCATAAAAAACATTCGACGAATAACGATTAACGGATAACCTGTAACAGTATAATCCGTAACTTCCGAAAAAATTCAAATCATGCAAAGATATAGCATTTTGTGGGCGGACGATGAGATTGATTTGTTGAAACCACACATCCTTTTCCTGGAGCAACGCGGATACGATATAACTCCGGTGAATAACGCCTCGGATGCAGTCGAGCTAAGCGATGAAAAACATTTTGATGTAGTATTCCTGGACGAGCACATGCCCGGCATGTCTGGCCTCGAAGCGCTGAGTATAATAAAGACGAACAAGCCGAACCTTCCGGTGGTGATGATCACCAAGAACGAAGAGGAGCATATTATGGAAGAGGCTATCGGTTCCAAGATTGCCGATTACCTCATCAAGCCTCTTAACCCAAGCCAGATTTTACTCTCTGTAAAAAAGATACTTGATAACAAACGTCTCGTCATTGAGAAAACGAATCTGAATTATCAACAAGAGTTTCGGAAGATCAGCATGGCCTTTATGGATGACATGAACCATGAGCAATGGGCTGATATCTATAAGAAGCTTATCCATTGGGAACTCCAGATGGATCAACCCGATAACCAGGAGATGGGCGATGTATTGGACATGCAGAAGACGGAAGCAAATGCAAACTTTTCCCGGTTCATTACGCGTAACTATGAATCGTGGCTGAACAATCCGAGTGCTGATAAACCTTTATTATCGCATCAGTTGATGAAGAAGAAAGTCTTCCCTGAGCTCGGAGGGAAACCATTATTTTTTGTGTTGATCGATAACCTGCGGATTGATCAGTGGAAGGTAATAGAGCCGATCATCTCGGAATATTTTAATATCGAAAAGGAAGAGAATTACTATTCAATTCTTCCAACGACTACCGCCTATGCGCGTAATGCTATATTTTCAGGACAGCTTCCTTCGGAGATGGCGAAGACTCATCCGGATCTGTGGGTTGGTGAAGATGAAGAAGAAGGCAAGAATAACTTTGAAGATGAATTTCTGGCCAAGCAATTGAGACGCAATAATCTCAATGTGAAAATGTCATATCACAAGATCAAGAATATGGAGGAGGGAAGAAGTCTTGCCGACACGGTGAACAACCTCTTTAAGAATGATCTGAATGTTATAGTATATAACTTTGTAGACATGCTCTCGCATGCCCGTACGGACATGGCGATGATTCGCGAACTTGCACCAGATGAGTCTGCGTATCGCTCCATTACACGTTCATGGTTTTTACATTCTCCGTTGTTTGATATACTCAAAAAGATCTCCGAGAAAGATGTGAAAGTTGTGATCACGACTGATCACGGCACCATCCGCGTGAAGCGTGCTTTTAAAATTATTGGCGACCGGAGTGTTAATACCAACCTGCGTTACAAGCAAGGCAAGAACCTGGGATTTGATGGTGATAAAGTAATGCACGTTACCCGGCCTGAAAAATTATTTTTGCCGAAGCCGAATGTTTCCACCTCGTATGTATTCGCTACGGAAGATCAGTTTTTTGCGTATCCGAACAACTTTAACTACTACGTCAATTTCTACAACGACACCTTTCAGCACGGAGGTATAAGTCTGGAAGAGATGATCATTCCTATAATTTTCTTAACTTCGAAAAATGTGTCATGATCAAAGAGGGGATGGTTTACCAGGGGGTAAGCCTTGAAACGTTGGATACTATCGCGCAGGAGATCGTGAAAACATGGTCCGAACCTCCCGTTTGGCTTTTTCATGGCGAAATGGGAGCAGGGAAAACAACCTTGATCAAAGCTATATGCAGGTCATGGAAGGTTACCGATGTGATGAGCAGTCCTACTTTTTCGATCGTCAATGAATACGAAACCGAAGGAGGAGAGAAAATTTATCACTTTGATTTTTATAGGATAAAAAATGAGGCGGAAGCTTGGGATATTGGAACGGAAGAATACTTTTATTCAGGAAATCGTTGCCTGGTGGAGTGGCCGGAAAAGATACCTTCTCTCATTCCGGCAGCGTATGCTGCTGTTAGTATAGCGATTGAGAATAATACACAAAGAACTATAGCCATTTCTGTTCATGACGGAAAAGAAGAAAACCGGATTTGAGGCGTTGGCCAAAAGCAGTCTGGTGCCACAAGAGCAAATGCTCGAAGTACGAAAACGAAGACACACATTCTTTCTCGGATTACCTCGGGAAGTGTCGTTGCAAGAAAACCGGATCAGCTTAACACCCGATGCAGTAGCGCTGTTGGTAAACAACGGCCATGATGTTTGGGTTGAAACGAAAGCAGGTCTGGGATCCAAATTCACAGACAAAGACTATAGCGAAGCCGGTGCTAAAATAGTATATAGTCCCCAAGAGGTATATCAAGCCGATGTCATATTGAAGATCGAGCCTCCCACCATGGAGGAGATCGAACTGATGCATTCAGGCCAGACGTTGATCTCGGCATTGCAGTTAGGACATCTGAAAGTTGAATGCCTGCAGGCGTTGCTGAAGAGAAAAGTAACAGCACTAGCCTACGAATTCATTGAAGATAAAGTAGGCGGTATGCCGATCATCCGCGCGATGAGTGAGATCGCAGGCAGTACCGTAATGTTAATTGCTTCCGAATACCTGAGCACAGGGAATAACGGCAAAGGAATTATACTCGGAGGTATAACTGGTGTGCCACCCACAAAAGTTGTAATTATAGGAGCGGGTACAGTAGCTGAGTATGGAGCGCGTGCAGCCCTCGGGCTCGGTGCTGATGTTCAGATCTTTGATAACCATATCTATAAACTTCGCAGGATCAAACACCTGCTGGGAATGCAGATATATACTTCCACGATCGATACTATTACCTTGAGCGAGACACTAAAATCAGCAGATGTAGTGATCGGTGCCTTACGCGCAGAGAAAGGAAAAGCCCGCCACGTCATCACGGAGGAAATGGTGAGCCAGATGAAGCCTGACTCGTTGATCATAGACCTGAGTATTGACCAGGGAGGTTGTGTGGAGACATCGGAGATTACGGATTTGGGTAAACCTGTTTTCCGCAAGCACGATGTTATTCACTACTGTGTACCGAATGTAGCATCGCGTGTAGCACATACTGCTACCAATGCACTCAGCAATATATTTACGCCAACCATTTTACGCGCTGCCGAAGAAGGTGGCGTGGAGGCTATGATCTTCTCACATAAATGGTTTATGAAAGGCGTATATACCTATAAAGGCGGACTTACAAACGAGCATGTAGCGCGCAAGTTCGGATTGAAGTATAAAAATATAGAGTTGTTAATGGCCGCAAGATTCTAAAAAGTATATAGTAACCGATATAGGTTGATTAAACCCCTTGGATCAAATAATCCAAGGGGTTTTGTTTTTGGGATTTTGTGGTCGATCTCAATATACTTTGAAAATCACACGCAAGACGGGGGATTGACTTCCTATAGCTCGCCGCTGTAAATTAGATTAGAATGTTTCACCACTGTGAGACTCAAAGGAAAACCGTATGCAACAGCGTCTATACTTTTTTATTTTGCTGGCTTTATTGGTGATAGCGCAGAACAGTGATGCACAGTCTGTAGTGCCATCGAACATTCGTGCCACCAATACCATTGATAAACTCTCAGATATGCGTGGCCTGGAGACAGGCGAGATGTTGTTTGGAATTCCGTTACCGGAAGGTAAAGTGATTGGCGATACATACCTGGATGTGCAATGGAAAACGGGTTCGATCATGTTGTATGATAAAGATAAATTGATTGAGCGCTATCCGATTCGCTATGATATACATGCGGATGAACTCGATATAAAAACTGGAAAAAGTGTTAAGGTGATTGCCGGAAATAAGATCAAAAGTTTTTCGTGGATTGATTCTTCCTATACAGTCCCTATATATTTCATCAATGCAAAAGATTTTAAGGATGAAGAAGGCGGAAGCTTCTCTGGATTTTTTGAAGTGCTGGTAGACGGTACGTTGCCTTTACTGCGCAAGACAGATATCGTTGTGAAAAAAGCAGATTACAATGTGCAGCTCAATGTTGGTAGTACAGACGATAAGATCCTGAAAAAGGATATATACTATTATCTCAAAGATGGTAAAGCCTTGGAAGTTCCATCTTCCAAAAAGAAATTACTGGCGTTGTTCGGGCAGCATGCAGAAGCCGTGGAGAAGTATATAAAAGAAAATAAAGGTGCAACCAAACAGCGCGACCTGGTGCTGGCTTTTGATTATTATAAAAAGCTTGTCAAGAACTAAAGTCTTGACAAGCTTTCTTCTAATGCTTTGATCTTCGCTTCAGCATCAGCTTTCTTCTTACGTTCCATTTCAATTATCTGAGGCTTTGCACCGCTTACAAATTTCTCATTCGATAACTTTTTGTCAACGCTTGCCAGGAAGCCCTTTTGATAATCGAGATCCTTCTGGATGGTTTCACGTTCTTTCTCAACATCAACCTTTCCTTCGAGGGGAATAAAGAATTCAGTAGACCTTACTATAAAGGGCGATGCGCTGGAAGCCGGGGCTTCAGCAACAAAATCTATAGTACTCAGATTTGACAGTTTCTTAACCACAGGCCAGAATGATTGCAGAGGAGCTTTGTCGCCATGCTTAACAAGAAGTTTTATAGCTTCTTTTGGTGACAGCCCTTTTGCATTACGGGTATTTCTGATCTCAGTGATCACATCAAAAGCCATCACGCCTTCATCCAGTATTTTTATATCAAATGTACCGGAAGGCGTTGGCCATGAAGCAACGATTATACATTCATTATCTTTTCGATCATTCAATTCATGCCACAGTTCTTCTGTAAGAAAAGGCATGAAAGGATGTAGCGCTTTCAGAAGTGTTTCGAAGAACGCGACAGTCCTCGTATAGGTAACTTCATCAATCGGCTTCTCGAATTCAGGCTTGATAATCTCCAGGTACCACGAACAGAAATCAGTCCACACAAGTTTATATATACTCATGAGTGCATCCGACATTCTGAACTTGTTGAAGTGATCATTCAGTTCAGTCAACGACTGATTAAGTCTCGCTTCAAACCACGTAATCGCTACCTTGTTTTCTTCTGGCTGTGCAGCAGATATAGTCTTCCAGCCCTTTACAAGCCTAAAGGCATTCCAGATCTTGTTCGCGAAATTTCTTCCCTGTTCAACAAGCTTATCATCGTAGAGTAAATCATTTCCTGCAGGAGAGCTGAACAGCATACCCGTACGCACAGCATCGGCACCGAAGTTGGCAATCAGGTCGAGTGGATCGGGCGAATTGCCCAACGACTTCGACATCTTGCGTCCTTGCTTGTCGCGTACTATACCCGTGAGGTATACATTCTTGAAAGGCTTCTCACCACGATACTCATATCCGGCAATGATCATGCGTGCTACCCAGAAGAACAAGATCTCCGGAGCAGTAACCAGGTCGTTGGTAGGGTAGAAGTAATTCAGATCTTCGTTCCCTTTATTGCCATCCTTAAATATAGTTGTATCAAATACTGCAGTCGGCCACAGCCAGCTTGAAAACCACGTGTCCATTACATCGGTCTCTTGCGTGATCTTTATACTTGCACCTGGCTTTTTGCTTTTGAATAATTCAATCGCCTCTTGTTCTGTTTTGGCAACCACATAGTCACCTGACTCATCAAACCATGCCGGTATTCTATGGCCCCACCACAACTGACGAGATATACACCAGTCGCGTACATTACTCATCCAATGGTTATAGGTATTCTTGAACTTTGCAGGGATGAGTTGAATGTCATCATTCATCACATGCTCCAACGCAGGCTTTGTAATGGTATCCATTTTCAAAAACCACTGCAATGATAAACGTGGTTCGATCACAGCATCCGTTCTTTCAGAGAAACCAACGCTGCTGGTATAGTCTTCTGTTTTTGCAAGGCACTCTTTAGCTTCCAGCTCTTTGGCGATCTTCTTACGTGCAATGAAACGGTCCTCACCTATAAAGATTTGCGCTTTACTGTTCAACGTTCCATCTTCATTCAGTATATCAAGTACTTCCAGGTTGTGCTTTCTGCCCAACTCATAATCGTTCATGTCATGAGCCGGTGTAACTTTCAGGCACCCAGTACCGAAATCCATGGTTACATAATCATCTTCAATGATAGGTATAGCACGATTGATCAATGGGATTATAGCGCGCTTACCTTTCAAATGTTTATATCGCTCATCGTTTGGATTTACACAGATGGCTGCATCTGCCATGATAGTCTCAGGGCGAACCGTAGCGACCGTAACGAATTCATCTTTACTTCCTTCAATGGCATACTTGATATAGTATAGCTTTGACTGAACTTCTTTATGAATTACTTCGTCATCCGACAATGCAGTTTTTCCGAGAGGGTCCCAGTTCACCATGCGCAACCCACGGTATATATATCCTTTCTTATGAAGGTCGATGAATACGTCAATTACCGCGTCATAATAATCAGGGTCCATAGTAAATTTAGTCCGGTCCCAATCACACGAAGCTCCAAGTTTTTTAAGTTGCTCCAGGATTATGCCCCCGTACTTCTCTTTCCATTCCCACGCATACTTTAAAAAATCTTCGCGCGACAAATCTGATTTCTTGATGCCACGTTCGCGCAGCATCGCTACAACTTTTGCTTCCGTAGCAATAGAAGCATGGTCCGTGCCCGGTACCCAGCAAGCCTCTTTGCCTTCCATGCGAGCCTTGCGCACCAATACATCCTGAATAGTATTGTTCAACATGTGGCCCATGTGTAACACACCCGTCACGTTAGGTGGAGGTATTACAACGGTATAAGGCTCTTTGTCAGGATTCGGCTTTGCGTGAAAAAATCCGTTTTCCATCCAGTACTGGTACCATTTTCCTTCTACTTCAGACGGATTGTATTTAGTCGATAGCATATTCGTTCGTGTTACGGCTGTTAAATGACAATTAATAGATAACAACCAGCGCGCAAAAATAAAGAAAATGCGCAAACAGGAGGCAGAACAGAAGCCCGCGTCAGGAATTTTTATAATAACCGAGATCCAACTGCAAGGGCTGCTTCGTAGATAGCTACGTCTAACTAAAAAGTCTATGGAAGCTTTTTCAATTCATCGGAAAGATAACTTGATTCAATGGAAACAATTGTGGAGCCTGGCCGCACTATACGGCTCCATTGTGATCGGGTGGATCGCCTACCAGCGGTATCAACCCAAATTGCTAGTGCAGTTTAATTTTACTGATTTTTCACTTTTACTGGTTGTTGCGCAGGGGCTGATCTTAACCATCACACCGCCCATAGCCGGTAAGTTGGGAGATCGTTATCGTTTTGAAAAGGGACATCGGATTCCGGTGATCACAGCAGGAATCAGCTTCGCTGCCATGATCTTTATGGCGGTTGCCTTTACACTTTTCAGCAACCCGAACGAAATCTTCAAATGGATTTTACCTGTATTGATTATTTTTTGGCTCATCGCGATGAGCATCTTTACAAGTCCTGCACTCTCTACGATGGAGCTTTTCACACCCGTGGATAAATTACCGAAAGCTATGGCTATACTCACCATCGTAGCCAACTTGATTTATTCGTTAGAACCTGTCATTGTTGACATCATTGATTTTTTGGGAGCACCCATAACCTTTATGGCGGGTGGTGTAGTAGTATTTATATCGGGTTATGCACTCAAGAAAAATTCGTTATCCCTTTTCAGCAAACAGGATAATAAAGAAGACGCTCATGCTTCAATCTCTACCAACACGCAGCGCTCACGTTTCGGGTATATATTCTTTTTAGGAATTGTATTGGGAATAGCGACCACTGTACTGTTCAATATGTTTCCTGAAATTCTGCAGGCGAAGACTGGTGCGTGGATGCAAACCTCCAATGGAAAATTATTGATTGTAGATATACTTGTGCTGTCCGCTGTGGTGTCGTGGCCCATTAGTAACCTGGTGAACAAAGTAGGAATGGACCGTTCGTTCTGGATCAGCTCAGTTGGTATTGCAATCAGTATAGTTTCAATTTTTGTTTTTCAATCAACAGCTATAGTGGTAATTATGACGATGGTATTTGCATTGATGTTTGCAACACTCTCGGTTAGTTCACTACCCCTGGCGATCAAATATTCAAATTATAGTCAGAAGGTTTTTTGTGTAGGGATTTTCTTTAGTGGCGTTGCTTTACCGGATGGCATCGTTGAGACATTGCAAGCCCTGCAGATTTTTTAAATTCCATAGACTCGTGGGGTTGGCTTTATGACCGGTCTGATTTTCAGCCGGTCATTTTTTTATAGTATATATTTAAGAATTATGGTGATAATCTCAGCGATCCGTCAGGTATACTTCATTATATAGGCATCATCCACTCATTCGTATTCTCCACTCCGCAGGGTATAAATTATTGATCCGGTTCGGCAGCACATTGCCCCATCCTAGTGCTATATTTTCATACAACATTAGTGTAAAACCTGTATGGTCGGTTGCTATATTCAACGTCTCCTTACGCAAATATCGAAGAGCATCTTCCTGGCTTAAAGTAAGGGTTGGAAAATTAGCATGATTTAATTTTACCGAAAGTGCCAGCGCGTGTTCAGGCACCAGCTTCTCATGCTTGACAATTGCTGCAAATGTACCGGCCGATACCAATCGTAAATTTTTGGAAAGCGTTTCAATCTCCTGACTTTTAACCGATGGGAAAAACTGGATAACATCTTCGCGCTGAATAAAAGATATACCTTCAGGGTCAGTCACCCACGGCTGAATCTGTTCCAGTATTTTTTTTGAAGGCGGTTGAAAACCAGTCTTCACGTTTTTCATACGAAGTATATCTGCATTTTCTTTTTTCCGAATAACGCTAATGAAGAACCCTTCTCCCTTTACGCGATGCGGGTAAAAATGATACCCTGTAATTCCATCCTGCTCAACTTCAACTACACCCCAACGATCATCAAGTTTTATCTTTAAAAACTCAACATCGTGCGACTCTTTTAGCCATACCAGGTTTTCTTCATTCTCCTCAGGATTATACGTACAGGTTGAGTAAATGAGAATTCCATTTTCTTTCAACGAAGTCCATATATCGCTTACAATTCTTCGTTGACGCTTGCTGCAAAGTATAACATTGTCATCCGACCACTCCTGCATAGCACCGGCATCTTTCCGGAAAAGTCCTTCACCGGAACAAGGTGCATCGACCACCATTACATCAAAGAAGCCCGGCAGACGTTTAAAATCTTCCGGATCATTGTTTGTAACCACCACTTGGTTATAGCCCCACTTCTGAATATTTTCAGAAAGTATATTCGCACGTGAGCGGATCACTTCATTCGACACCAACAAACTTTCGTCATTCAATAAACTTACAAGGTGCGTTGATTTACCTCCCGGTGCTGCACAAAGATCAAGTACATGAATCGATTGATCGAGATTAACACATTGCTTCACGGCCTGCTCCACAAACATCGAACTTGCTTCCTGCACGTAATAGGCACCACCATGAAGAAAAGGATCAAGCGTAAACACCGGGCGCTCGGCCAGGTATCGGCCATTCTCTGCCCACGGCACCGACACGGTATAGGAATGATTAAAATGCTTGCGCGGATTAAGGCGAATACTAACAGGAGCGGGTTCTGCCAGACTTTTTAAAAAATCCGGAAGAGCTTCACCCAGTTGATGTTGCATTTTTTGCAGAAACGATGCGGGCAGATCAGCAGCTTGCGTTGACATGGTGCGAAAGTAATCACAAAGTGTTTTGTTTCGAAGTAACTTTTTTTCAGGAAGCTTTTACTTTGCCCTTCGGCTTGTTAGGTTTACCCTATGATAAAAGCAAACGATCCGTTATTGAAAAGTTGGGTAGAAATTCCAAAAGGCTCTGATTTCCCGATTCAGAATCTCCCATTTGGAATTTTTAAAACAAAGTATCTTTCGGCGGTCGCGGGTGTTGCCATTGGTGAGTATGTACTCGACCTGGTATATCTTCATGAACATGGCTATCTCGATGGTCTCGGCTTACCGGCTGGAATCTTTAATCAAAAATACCTCAATGACTTTTTTGCGTTGGGAAGAATGAAAGTGCGTGAAGTCCGCGAACGCATCTCTGAACTTCTTCGCGATGATATAGATGATCTGAAGATACATACAGCCGACTGTGCGATAGCGCTCATCCCCATGGATGAAGTAGAGATGCTATTGCCCGTGAAGATTCCAAACTATACCGACTTCTATAGCAGTGAAGAGCATGCTACAAATGTAGGCTCCATGTTTCGTGATCCTAAAAATGCTTTGCTTCCCAACTGGAAACATCTGCCCGTTGCCTATCATGGAAGAGCTTCTTCTATTGTAGTTTCAGGTACAGATATACATCGCCCGAAAGGCCAGGTTAAATTGGATGATAGTGATCAACCGGTATATTGTCCAAGCCGTAAACTTGATTTTGAATTAGAGCTTGCCTTCATTTCGTGTGGTGAAACTAAATTAGGTCAATCCGTACACACGCATCAGGCAGAGAATTATATAGTTGGTTTTGTATTATTCAACGACTGGTCTGCACGCGATATTCAGCAGTGGGAATATGCACCGCTCGGCCCATTCCTGGGAAAGAATTTTGGGTCAACGATTTCACCCTGGGTGGTGACGTTGGATGCCTTGGAACCATTTCGCACACAAGGTCCGGAGCAACATCCACATGTGCTTCCCTATCTTTCTTTTGAAGGCGAGAAGAACTTCGACATAGTATTGGAAGTGCTGATGAAATCAGAACATGCCGATGAAACAACTTTGTGCCGCTCAAACTTCAAGTATATGTATTGGAATGTAAACCAGCAGTTGGCGCATCATACAGTAAACGGATGTAATATCCAGGTAGGAGACCTCTATGCTTCCGGAACGATTAGCGGTCCATCACCAGGTTCGTATGGTTCGTTACTTGAATTGACCTGGAACGGCCAGAAGACTTTGCACCTTCCTGATGGAAGTGAACGCACCTTTATACAGGATGGTGACACAGTAATACTGCGCGGCTATGCTGAGAAGTCCGGTGTACGCATTGGTTTTGGAGATTGCTCCGGGAAAATTATAGCAGCACTATAAATATACAGCACAGCAGATATATACTAACCTTGAAAGTGAAATGAAAAACAGAATCAACTTTTACTTGTTCATTGCTGCTTTAATTGTGTTGGATGCTGTATTGTTGCGCAGTCCGAATTTGCTGGGTAAAATCGGGCTCATCATTTATAAATACCATTACCTTCGCACGTTTCCCAAAGCGTTGCTCACAGTATCCCTGGTGGTAGGTATAGCAGTAGTGATAGCGGAAGGCATTCGGTTTATGGTGCAGCGTGAAATACTGAAAAGAATCACCGGTAAAGTAATTTTGATATTTTTCATGGTGGCAGTCGCAGCTATACTTATTAAAACGTCTATGGACTTTACAACGTGGAGTTATAGTCACACCGGGTTACGCTTCAGGATTGGCGCACATTTGTTGCCAGTCATTCTGTTTATCGTGTTTGTTTACGCATTTATAACTTTACCTAAAAAACATATACCCTTTCCTGTATCATCAACAGCGGATGATGAACCAAACAAAATCATTATATCCTAAATGCTTACGATCGATCCGAAAGAGATTCCATCCACAAAGCTACATGCCTATTTGCTGGGAGCCGTTACACCACGCCCCATCGCATTTGCCAGCACAGTAGATAAAGATGGAAATGTAAATTTAAGTCCCTTCAGTTTTTTCAATTGCTTTGGCTCCAATCCTCCCTTGCTTATTTTTTCACCGGCACGCAGAGTGCGCGATAATACAACCAAGCATACGTATGACAATGTATTGGAAGTACGGGAGGTCGTGATCAACGTTGTTAACTATAGCATGGTACAACAAGCTTCACTGGCCAGTACCGAATATCCCAAAGGTATAAATGAGTTTGTGAAGGCAGGCTTTACCGAAGCGCCTTCCACTTTTATAAAACCACCGCGTGTTGCAGAAGCACCTATAGCAATGGAATGTAAGGTATTGCAGGTTGTGCCTACAGGAACAGAAGGAGGCGCGGGTAACCTGGTGATCTGTGAAGTAGTGTTGATGCACATCAAAGAAGAAGTGCTCGATGCTGATGGAAAGATAGATCCTTTTAAACTTGACGCTGTCGCGCGATTGGGAGCCGATTGGTATTGCCGAGTGCAAGGCGATGCTATATTTAGTGTACCGAAGCCTTTGAATACACAAGGTATAGGAGTGGATAATATTCCTCCGGAAATACGTTTCAGTAAAATACTGACAGGAAATGATCTTGGCTTGCTTGGAAATATTGAACGCTTACCAGATGTAGCAAAGGATCGGGAATTTATAGCGATGTATCCCGTTCAGCAAGCTCTTCAGGCGGGGGCTGATTCGGTTCATACCATGGCCAGGGTATTTTTAAGCGAAGGAAAAATAGAAGATGCCTGGAAGATATTGCTGCTGTCATTACAGAAATAATATAGTACATGACTGCCGGTTGATATACTGTATAACTGGTATAGCATCTACATTCATAATATACACATAAAATTCCCGTAACCTCTATCAGGAGATTACTTCCTTTTCTTTGCGGTTTAATAAACCCTGAACCTTATGCGGAAAAACTGGAAGTATGTTGCCGTAATGCTCACGCTGATGATGGCAGTAGCATGCGATGATAATGATGGACCCACTATCAACGAAGACCCTGGAACTTTTACTGAGCTTGACGAAATTGAGTTAACCGGTGGTGAAACAGCTGCTGAAATTTCAGCCTACGATCCTGCCACGAAACAATTGTTTGTAGTGAATAACGCTAACGGATCAGTAATCGATGTGATCGATTTCTCGACACCGACTGCGCTTGTATATGTTAAAAGTATAGATATAGCTTCTTATGGTGCAGGTGTAAACAGCGTAGCCGTGAAGAATGGTTTGCTAGCAGCAGCCATTGAAGCAACAACGAAAACAGACAATGGAAAAGTTGTTGTATTTGACACCAAGACCTTGACAGAAAAAGCTTCTGTAACGGTTGGTGCACTTCCGGACATGGTAACGTTTAGCCCGGATGGTAAATATATACTTTCCGCCAATGAAGGCGAGCCCAATGATGACTATAGCGCTGATCCTGTAGGCACTGTATCAATCATTACCGTGAATAACTTTGTAGCCACCACGCTTGACTTCGCGGGTTTTGCCAGTCAGGCTGATGCGTTAAAAACAAAAGGACTTCGTGTGTTTGGTAAAGACGCATCCTTCGCGCAGGACATGGAGCCGGAGTATGTGGCTGTATCTTCTGATTCCAAGCTGGCCTGGGTTACGTTGCAGGAGAATAATGCAGTAGCCTATATCAACCTGGACTCCAAAAGCATTACAAATATTTTCCCGCTAGGTTTTAAAAATCACGCCGCTGCTGTCAATGCGCTCGATCCGAGTGATAAAGATAACAGCGTGACCTTTGCAAATTATCCTGTACTCGGTATGTATCTTCCGGATGCTATAGCGTCTTTTGGACAGGGCAATGCAAACTATATAATTACTGCTAATGAAGGCGATGTTCGTGAATATACTGCATTGAAAGAAAATGTAAGGATCAAAGATCTTACGCTCGATGCAAATGCTTTTCCGGATGGTGCTGCACTAAAGGCAGAGGCCAAGTTAGGAAGGCTGTATGTTACTAAAACGATGGGTGATACAGACGGAGATGGCGACTTTGATAAACTTTATAATTTTGGTGCACGTTCGTTCACCATTTGGAATGGAAGTACAGGAGAGCTCGTTCATGATAGCGGCAATGAACTGGAAATTGACCTTATTGAAAAAAGTGCCACTGCATATGATGATGCCCGCAGCGATGACAAAGGTGTGGAACCAGAAGGTGTTGTCGTTGGTAAAGTAGGAGACCGTACTATAGCCTTTGTAGGACTCGAACGTGCTGATGCCGTTGTAGTGTACGATATTACAAACGTCACGTCACCGGAGTTGCTGCAAGTGCTATCAACAGGCGATGCACCGGAAGGAATTATATTCATTCCTGCAAGCGAGAGTCCGAACGGGAAAAGCCTATTGGTGGTTAGCTCGGAAGGCGATGGAAAAGTAAAAGTGTTCCAGCCCAATACGCTGTAAGAAAAATTTAAAAATAGAGGGAAGCGCTCATCGGAAGATGAGCGCTTTTTTTATGACTTGCTCAGGACACGTCAAGACAGTTGCCTGCCTCGTTCTCTTGTTATTTGACTCCATGTTAAAGAATGTTTTTTATTTAGCGTTTACGCGATTATTTTTAGCACGCCAATCATTTCCCGGATAGCTTACAAAGACCCCCGCTCGTAAGGTATGACCTTGCACCACACGCACACGCATATGCTGCCCGTACAAAGCAGGCGGATATTTTTTAATGTTATACAGATGAAAGTAGCCCTATTCGTACCATGTTATGTAGACCAGTTCTATCCACAGGTAGCCATTGCTACGCTGGAATTATTGGAAAAGCTGGGCGTGGATGTAGTATACCCGGAGTCGCAGACTTGCTGCGGACAGCCCATGGCCAATTCTGGCTTTGAACATCTTACCGGCGGATGCAATGATAACTTCGTCCGAAATTTTTCGGGATACGATTATATAGTTTGCCCTTCCGGAAGTTGTGCCCTGCACGTGAAGGATCATTTACATGCTACAGATGAGAAAGCAGCAAAGGAGATTCGTGGGAAAGTATATGAGCTGGTAGAATTTTTAACAGATATAGTCAAGGTTGAAAACCTCACATCACGTTTCCGCCACAAAGTAGGATTACACCAGAGTTGTCATGGTCAGCGTGGATTGAAGATCTCGCAAATGAGCGAACTCGTTTCACCACCTTTTTCAAAAACAGAACAACTGTTGCACATGGTGCAAGACCTCGAACTCATCTCGCTGAAACGCCAGGATGAATGCTGCGGTTTTGGCGGTACATTTTGTGTTGCCGAAGAAGCAGTGTCGGTAAAGATGGGAATTGATCGTGTAGAAGATCATATCACGCATGGTGCAAGCTATATTACCGGTAACGACATGTCGTGCCTCATGCACCTGGAAGGTATACTCAGACGTCAGAAGAGTTCTGTGAAAGTAATTCATATAGCCGAGATCTTAAATTCAGCAGAGTAATGGAACAAAAGACAAGCGACCACGCGATACTTGCTGATAAATTTAATCAGGATATACCGCGTGTTGACTGGCATGATAAAACGTTGTGGTTTATCCGCGAGAAGCGTGATAAGGCAGCCTGGCAAATTGCTGAGTGGGAGGAACTCCGCGAGTTGGCATCGCAGATCAAAAATAATGTACTGGACAATCTTCATGATTACCTCCTGGAGTTTGAAAAACAAGCGCAGCAAAATGGAGTAACGATACATTGGGCCGCCAATGCTGAAGAACATAATTGCATTGTTCATTCCATTATACAACAGCATGGCGTTACGGATATCGTGAAGAGTAAATCCATGCTCACGGAAGAATGTCATTTAAATGAATACCTGCAGAAGCAAGGCATTACCGTTGTAGATACTGACTTGGGTGAACGCATTGTCCAATTGGCAGGAGAGCCACCGAGTCACATTGTGTTGCCCTGTATACATTGGAAGAAAGAAGAGATCGGAGAATTATTCCATCAACATTTGGGTACACCAAAAGGAAACGCCGATCCACAATTTTTAACAGCTGCTGCGCGGGAACATTTACGACAACGCTTCCTCACAAGTCGTGTGGCGATCACGGGTGTAAATTTCGCTGTAGCGGAAACCGGTGAGATAGTCGTATGTACCAACGAAGGAAACGCAGACCTTGGCGTACAACTTGCCGAAGTACATATAGCCTGCATGGGCATTGAGAAAATTATACCACAGCGTAAACATCTCGGTATATTTCTCCGCTTACTGGCGCGAAGTGCAACCGGACAACCCATCACAACGTATTCCAGTCACTTCAGAAAACCGCGTCCGGGCCAGACGATGCACATTGTACTGGTAGACAATGGCAGGAGTGAACGTCTGCAACAGGAAAGTTTTCGGAACGCTTTAAAGTGTATACGCTGTGGTGCCTGTATGAATACCTGTCCTGTATATAGGAGAAGTGGTGGACATAGTTATCAATACGCTATAGCAGGCCCCATCGGTTCGATCCTGGCACCAAGCCTCGATATGAAGAATCATGCCGATCTTCCGTTTGCGTCTACGTTATGCGGATCGTGTACGAATGTGTGCCCGGTAAAGATCAACATCCACGAACAGCTATATGACTGGAGACAAGTGCTGGTGAAGAATGGGCATGTGAGCTCCGTGAAGGCAGCGGGTATAAATGGAATGGCTGTAGTCTTGTCACGCCCTGCTATATATAGGATTGCAGGAGCAGCCGGACGTTGGTTTATGAAATATATACCTGCGATCGTCAACAATAAATTCAACCCTTGGTATAAGCAACGCGAGATGCCGGCTGTACCCAAGCAGTCGTTCAACGAATGGTACCGTCAAAACCGGAAAGAAAATGGAAAGCAGAGCTAAGATCTTAGAAGCACTCAATAAAAAGTTTACCGATCATCCGGCACCATTGCCTGCGTTGAAGTCTTTTCCGTATGCTGCAGGCGACCCCATCGATAAATTTGAATTTGTGCTGCGCGGTATAGGAGGAAGAACAGTACGCGCGAGCAACTGGCAAGAGATCAATGACTATATCCGCAAAGAATATACTCCTGAAAATAGAATTATATCCCTGGTAGAACAAGTGGAAGGATCAGCGATCACTCCCGATAGCGATCCGCATACTTTTGAAAATGTAGACCTTGTAATTCTTCAGCCACATTTTGCAGTTGCAGAAAACGGAGCCGCCTGGATTACATCCGATAGAATGGGCGATCGCGCATTACCTTTTATATCACAGCACATTGCATTAGTCGTTACAACGGATAGTATACTGCACACCATGCAGGAAGCTTACGAAAAAATTGGTGATGCCAATCATCCCTTCGGAACATTTATAGCGGGTCCATCCAAAACAGCAGATATAGAGCAGTCGCTGGTACTCGGAGCACACGGACCGAAGAGCATGACTGTTTTTTTATTAAGCTCTTAGATCTGAATAGCAACTATTACATTGGGTGTGAGTCGTAAATTCGTTCAACGATTTACATCTCTTGCTTAGTAACTAACCTATAGCGTTTTAACTTCCCGCAGCGGGATAGTACAGGACGCGCTTTGCTTGCCTATATTCATAGATTGGTTTCCTCAATCATCGGATCATGAAACGTGCAGCATTCAAAATGAAACTCAAGCCTGGCTTCCGGGAAGAGTATAAGAAAAGACATGATGCCATTTGGCCTGAGCTAACAGCGCTCTTACACGAAGCGGGCATTCATGATTATTCTATTTTTCTGGATGAGGACACTGACACGTTGTTTGCTGTCCAGAAAATTACGGGCGATGCAGGTTCGCAGGACCTTGATAAAACACAACTCGTGCAGCGCTGGTGGGCCTATATGGCTGACATTATGGAGACGAACCCGGACAACTCTCCGGTCTCCATTGCTCTTCCGGAAGTTTTTCATCTTGATTAGGCTATGCGGTTCACGGCGGTACTCGTTTTTGTTTTTCATATAGCGTTAGGCTTCGCGCAAGTGACGCCTGCGAGCGTGTTTAACGATCACATGGTATTGCAAAGAGATATACCCATTCCGGTTTGGGGTACAGCCAAAGCACATGAAAAGATCAAGCTGGAGCTGAACGGTCAGAAGCTTCACACAAAAGCCGATAAAGCGGGTAGATGGTCCGTTGCGTTTGCCCCCATGAAAACAGGCGGCCCCTATATATTAAAGGTATCTGGTAAAAATACCATCGCATACAACGATATATATATAGGCGAGGTATGGTTGTGTTCCGGGCAATCTAATATGGATATGACTGTGGCCCGCGAAGACCGCTATTGGTGCGGCGTATACAACGAGAAGGAAGAAGTAGCCAATGCCAATTATCCATTGATCCGTGTATACGATGTGGATTATAATCCGAAGGACGAGCCTCAGATAGATGTTGCCGGTAAATGGGAAGTCGTCTCCCCACAAACGATAGGACATTTATCCGCGACAGCGTACTTTTTTGCACGTGATATATTTGAGAAGTATAAAGTCCCGATCGGGTTAATCACAACGGCCTATGGAGCGAGCACTGCGGAAGCCTGGATCAGCAGACCTGCATTACAAAAGCACCCACAACTTTCTTTTCTCCTCGAAGACTATAAAAAGAAATGTGCAGCATACGATACGAGTTCTACTGCAAAACGTAAATATACCGAGGCGTATGCAACCTGGAAGATAGCAGCAGATAAAGCTGTAGCAGAAGGGAAAGATAAACCTCGTGAACCCAAAAATCCGGATCCTCATAAAGATCAGCACAATCCTGCAGTACTCTATAATGGTATGATTGCTCCTTTGATTCCGTATGCTATACGTGGGGCGATCTGGTATCAGGGTGAGTCGAATGGCCCAACGGCCAGGCTATATGAAACGTTAATGCAAACCTTGATCGCTACATGGCGCAGTGATTGGAAGCAAGGGGACTTTCCGTTCCTATATGTACAGTTGGCGAATCACCAGGCGCTGATTAACGATCCTGTAAAAGATGACCCTATGGTGTGGGTACGGGAGGCGCAATTGAAAAACCTATCTATACCCAACACCGGCATGGCAGTTGCCATCGACAATGCAAACCCGGATGATCCAAATGATATTCATCCCAAGAATAAACAGATGATTGGACATCGTCTTGCTCGGATAGCACTCGCTAAAGTATATGGTGAGAAGGACCTGGTATATTCGGGACCACAGTATACAAAAATGAGTGTCGAGGGAAATTCTATACGGCTTTACTTTGATCATGCGGTCACGTTAAAAGCAAAGGGAGATATACTTACGGGGTTCGCGATAGCAGGGAGTGATCATAAATTTGTGTGGGCTACAGCAAAGATTGAAGACAACACCATTGTAGTGTCCAGTCCGGAAGTAAAGGAACCTGTATCCGTGCGGTATGGCTGGAGTAAGAATCCACCCGCTAACATATATAATGAAGCAGATCTTCCTGCCTCACCGTTTCGAACCGATACCGACTAAATTATAGTATGGCAACTTCACAGACGATGAAATTCTTTAACGATAACTATACATTAAGACTTCATATGGTACGTTCATGTGCTTTGTTTTTGTTTGTCGCGATGTATACATCTGCCTGTAAAAATGCAGAGGTTAGCAAACCAGCATGGCCAGCCATTACACAGGAGACCAAGCCCTGGAGCCGTTGGTGGTGGGAGGGAAGCGCGTTAACGAAAGAAGGTATCACCGCCGAGATGGAGGCTTATAAAAAAGCGGGGTTGGGCGGTTTGGAGATCACCCCTATATATGGCGTTTATGGCTATGAAAAACAATTCGTTGATTTTTTATCACCGCAGTGGATGGAACTGTTCATGCATACGCTAAAAGAAGCGGAGCGATTGGACATGGGAATTGATATGGCTACCGGAACGGGCTGGCCGTTTGGTGGTCCGTGGGTAACAGACGAAGATGCATGCAAGGACATGGAATATAGGGTATACGAATTGAAGGGTGGCGAAAGTCTTCAGGCTAAAATCGAAATGATTCAGGAACCTTATCTGCGCGCTGTAGGAAGTCAGGTCCATGAAGTGCAGGATCAACCATCAACTGAAAATACAATTGGGAAGAGTACTATCCAGGAGCCAGCCATGCGTGTTGATCAAAAGAAGATCGACATCAAAGATCTCGTTCAACCTATAGCAGCAAATAAAAACCTTCAGGCGCTTGCACTCGACCAGGTAAAATTTGAAAGGCTGCTGCCTTTGCAAGTGTTGATGGCGTATAACGAAAAAGGAGAAATGGTTGATCTTACCACAAAAGTAGATCGTGATGGGATACTTCACTGGGTTGCTCCGGCCGGAAATTGGAAGCTATATGCAGTATTTGAAGGATGGCATGGAAAGATGGTGGAGCGTGCGGGGCCCGGAGGAGAAGGCAATGTCATCGATCACTTCTCATCAATAGCATTGCAAAATTACTTACATCGTTTTGATAGTGCATTCAAAGGGAAAGATATAAAATCCCTTCGTTCGTTTTTTAATGACTCCTATGAAGTGGATGATGCACGCGGTGCCGCTGATTATACACCTTTGCTTTTTGAAGAGTTTAAGAAAAGAAGAGGCTATGATTTGAAAGATCATCTTCCGGCATTATTCGGTAAAGATGATGATGAGAAAAATAAACGTATACTCTGTGATTATCGGGAGACTATATCTGAACTGGTCCTGAACAATTTTACGCTGCGATGGAAGGAGTGGGCGCATCGTAACAATGCTTTGATTCGTAACCAGGCGCATGGTTCGCCTTCAAATATACTGGATCTGTATGCCGCTGTAGATATACCGGAGATAGAGGGTATAGAGCCGTTACGAATCAAGATGGCTTCTTCTGCCGGGAATGTTACCGGAAAAAAACTGGTGTCATCTGAATCCGCGACATGGCTCGATGAACATTTTGAATCTAACCTTGGCGATATCAAGGTTGCTGTTGATCGGTTCCTGCTCAACGGGGTAAATCATATCGTCTACCACGGTACATGTTATTCACCACAGAATGAGCCATGGCCGGGATGGCTTTTTTATGCCGCTGTACACATGAATCCGCGCAATACTTTATGGGACGATTCGAATGTGCTGAATACATATATAGCGAGGTGTCAGTCGCGCTTGCAAAATTCAACGGCCGATAACGATGTCCTGGTATATTTTCCAATCTATGACAGATTCTCAACACCTGGCAAAGAGATGATTGAACATTTCGATGGCGTAGGGAAGCAGTTTGAGAACACACCGTTCCGCACCGGTGTTGAATATATGCACGAAAAAGGATACGCATTTGATTTTATCTCTGACAAGCAAATAGAATATAGTGTAGTGGAAGAGCAAATGATTCGCACAGAAGGAAGCGGGGTATATAAAACAATCTTGATTCCACAATGTGAATATATACCACTTAAAACCATGGAGAAGATTATGGCCCTGACAAAAGCTGGTGCTACCGTTATTGCATACAAGGGATTGCCATCTTCGACAGCAGGATTTGCACAACATGGTGAGAATGAAAAGAAATTTCATCAACTGATTGACGAATGGAAAGTAACTGAAAGTTCCGAAGGTTTGCATGAAATGGAAGTAGGGGAGGGCCGTATTGTGATAGGCGATGATCTGAATCAACTTTTAATGTTCACAAAAGTGAGGCGTGAATCAATCGTTGATCAGGGACTACACTATATTCGTAAAAAACGAGCTGATAACAATATAGAATATTTCATTTCCAATAATACGGATACTGTTTATCAAGGATGGGTTACAATACAAACGCCTCTGGAAGATGCTATTATACTTGATCCGATGTCAGGAGAAATTGGTAAAGGTAAAGTGAAACGCGAGAATGGCGAATCGAAGGTATATCTCCAACTGGCACCACGGCAATCTATATTTATAGAGCTTTGCGATCAAACTATAGATATACCATCTTTTAATTTCTGGAAAGCTGCAGGCAATTCAATCCCCCTTACAGGTATATGGAAAGTGAACTTTACGAAAGGTGGCCCGGCTTTGCCGGTTGCAGTGGAGATGGATACTTTAAAATCATGGACGTTGTTTAGTGGCAATGATTACCAGGCATTCTCCGGTACAGCGACGTATACCCTTGAGTTTAAAAGACCAAATGTGCAGGCTACGCAGTGGCGATTGGATTTAGGCAGCGTGAAAGAAACAGCTTCCGTGACACTCAATGGTAAATATATAGGTACATTAATCGGCCCCGAATATAGTGTCGTGATTGACCCTGCTATACTTCGTGATAAAAATATACTCGAAGTAAAAGTATCCAACCTGATGGCAAATCGCATCGCTGATATGGATAAGCGGAAAGTCTTCTGGCGTAAATTTTACAACGTAAATTTTCCCGCGAAAAAAGCGGAGAACAGAGTCAACGGGATCTTCAGCGCAGCCCACTGGCAACCTCGCGATTCAGGGCTTTTAGGTCCTGTAAAACTGGAGTCTTTAGCACAATTTTAAACCGTATCTATATACCGGATTTCTCCGGTCGATTCCAGTAAATATTAGTTTTAAAGCGAATTCAAACGATTTCATAGCGGCATAGTGCAGGATAGTGTATTCTTGGATATAGTGTAATTTCATTAGATAAGCGCAATCGATTGCATCTAAACCCAAAATCTATGAAAAAACTTTTATCCATTCCTCCACAAATTTTCCATGATCCCTGTCGGGGATTACTCTTGTTGCTGCTATGCTGCTGCAGTTTGCAAACAGCATACGCATTTCAATCACGTGTCATTAAAGGACAGATCCTGTCGGCTGATGATGGCACCGGATTACCGGGCGTTAATATACTTGTAAAGGGTACACCCAATGGAACAGTTACCGATGGCGATGGTAATTACTCCATTGAAGTACCTTCTCCTGAAACCGTTTTGGTCTTCAGTTCGATCGGCTATGCTACAACGGAAGTGACCGTAGGTACGCAGTCGTCTATTAATATATCATTGACACCCGATGTTACTTCGCTTGCTGAAATTGTTGTTGTGGGATATGGAAGTGTAAAGAAGAGTGATGTTACCGGTGCATTGTCATCGGTATCGGCAGAGCAATTGAAAGCAGTACCCGTGCAAAGTATATCACAGGCGTTGCAAGGACGCGCGGCCGGTGTAGATATAGCACAGAACAGTTTCAGACCAGGTGATAATCCTACTATTCGTATTCGTGGTAATCGCTCGTTGATTGGTGGCAATGATCCATTGATTGTACTCGATGGTATACCGTTACCAGAAGGTTCAAGTATAAATGATTTTAGTCCGAGTGATGTAGAGTCTATAGAAATATTGAAAGATGCTTCATCAACTGCAATCTATGGATCACGCGGAGCGAACGGTGTTATCATTGTGACAACGAAGAAAGGTAAATCGGGCAGAGCGAAAGTTACCTATGACGCATTTTACGGAGTGTCGTCTCCATTAGCAGATATAGACATGAAATCTGGAGGCCAGCATGCAGAGCTTCGCAGAGAAGCATTGCGTAATAATGCAGGGTTAGTATACTCTTTACCATGGGCAGATGTAAATGCTGACTTCGTGAACTTTGGACAGCAGGATATAGAAGTATGGAATTCAGTGGCGGATGGTTATGAATGGGTTGATCGTGAAGCCAGGATTCCAGTGATGCGGGCTGTAACTGCAGAAGAACGCGCGAATTATGAAAAATATTATGAGCAGTATGCATACCGTTATCCGGAAGGATCTACGTCAAGAACAGCAGATATACAAACCAAGCTCAACAACCTGCGTGCATTGCTGGATGATCCGAATTTACAGATACCGGTATATAATTCTGAAAAAGTACGCACCACCGATTGGGGAGACCTTGTACTTCGCACCGGAAAGAAACAAAGTCACCAATTCAGCGTAGCTGGTGGAACTGAAAATATAGGCCTGTTCTTCGGTGCCGGTTATTATAAAGAAGAAGGTATACAGATGGCGCAAGACTTCGACCGCTTTAATGCAAAGGTGGGATTGGACTATAAAGTAAATGATTTCCTAAAGGTAGGTGGAACGATTACCGGTACACTATCAACCCAGAACTATGGATCGCCCCTATATTTCAGAGCGATTGGACAGATTCCGTTAGCTGTCCCATATGATGCCAATGGCAATATAATTTTTCAACCCGGTGGTGATCCGTTAGTGTTCAGTCCACTAAATGAAATTGATGATTTTATAGATGATAGAAGAACCACACGGGTCTTCGGAAGCTATTATGCCGATCTGAAACTATATAAAGGCCTACGCTTTCGGGTTAATGCCGGAACCGACTTGAAACAATATAGGAGAGGCCGTTATCAAGGTCCCTATACTTCTGATCGGAGGGGTGGTACATCATGGGCAGAGTATAACCAGGAAAACCGGTTTACTTGGGTTATGGAGAACCTGTTATTCTATGATAAACAAATTGGAGACAAGCATAACATCGGGCTTACAGCTATGTATAGTATGCAGAAAGATCGTTTCGAATCTTCCATCACCAACGTTGCAAATTTACCGTATCCTTCACAGTTATACTATAATTTAGGATCTACGAACGCAGCGGGTCCGGATGCTTTTGGCAGCGACTTCTCTGAAAAAGTTATACTGTCCTATATGGCCCGCGTTAATTATTCTTTACTCGATCGATACTTGTTAACACTTACCGGACGCTATGATGGACTCTCTCCTTTAGCTCCCGGAAATAAATGGGGCTTCTTCCCATCCGCATCCCTCGCCTGGAAAATTCATCAGGAGCCTTTCATGAGTAGCATTACTGCTATAGATGAACTAAAACTACGGGTGGGCTATGGGGAAGTTGGAAACGCAGGTGTGCCGCCATATCTGGTGCCTGGCCGATTGAATAAAGTTCCGTATGTATGGGGCGAGACTGCAGCGTGGGGATACGTTCCTCAGTTTGTACCCAATCCTAATTTACGTTGGGAAGGAACAAGATCTATCAATATTGGTATTGACTTCGGGTTGATCGGTGGAAGAATTTCCGGTACAGTTGAAGCGTACGAACAAACTACAGACGATCTGATGATGTGGAGACAATTGCCAACAGCCTCCGGATTTTCTTCCATCCTTGAAAATATAGGGAAAGTGAGAAACCGTGGTATAGAGTTTTCATTGAACACTATAAATATAGATGCAGCCAACGGATTGAAATGGGAAACCAATATTATTTTCTCCAAGAACAAAGAAGAACTTCTTGAACTATACGGAGGAACCAATGATGATCTTGGAAACCGCTGGTTCATTGGTCACCCGGTAACCACATATTATGATTGGGAACCTATAGGTGTATGGCAAACCGACGAAGCCGATGCAGCTGCTGCCTATGGAAGAATTCCTGGTCAAAGTAAAGTTAAAGATCAGAGTACGGATAACGATGGCGATGGTATAAAGGACGGACCGGATGGTTTGATCAATGCCAACGACCAGGTTATACGCGGAAACAACGTACCGGATTGGACAGGAAGTATTGTAAATAAAGTTTCCTATAAAAACTTCGAGTTGTCGTTCATGGTATATACACGCCAGGGTTCCACTATAGCGAGTGGTTATTATAGACCTGCATTGGCCGGACGTTATCCTGAACCGGCGCTGGTGGATTATTGGACACCTGCTAATCCTACCAATATGTATCCACGTCCTACAACAGACCAGGAGCGTATTGATTATCCACAAGCATACCTTTTCCAGGATGGATCATTTGTAAAGATCCGGAATATAACCTTGGGTTATTCATTTCCGAAGAACATGGTTTCGAGGTTTAAGATGGAATCGCTTCGGATATATGCTACTGCCTATAATCCATTTCTCTGGACTGACTTTAAAGGAGGCGATCCTGAATTCTATGCAAACTCTACACGTGTAGATCGTGGTTTAAATGTACCCATCACAAACGTGGATGATCAGCTCATCGGTAATAACCTGAGCGAGAAGAGTATAGTATTTGGGTTAACGGTTGGTTTTTAAGTGTCAGTCTTAGATTAAAAAAATCAAGTATGAAAAAAATTATAATACTTCTCTTTTCTTCCACTGTATTGCTGTTCTCCTGCCACGACATGCTGGAAGAAGATACTGTTTCTCAAGCTACCTATGATTTGTTTAAAACAGAATCCGGAGTGGAGCAACTTGTGAACGGTGCCTATAACACGTTGCGTTACCAATTCAACGGTGAACAAAGTTTTACACTCTGGAATTATGGTGTTGATGAATATATACAGGCTTCCGATGGACAGAATAAATTCGTGGATGCCTATACGAATCAGTTGAATTCTACATTTGGTATGTTCCATGATATGTGGACAGCATATTACCAGGGTATCAATACCTGTAATACGGCGATCAAACTAATTCCTGAAGCAGAGCCGGAAGGTGGCGCATTGTCAACCGAGCAAGGAAAGAATAGTCGCATTGCTGAATTACGATTTCTGCGTGGCTATTATTACTTCATGCTGGTGCAGCAGTTTGGAAGTATACCACTTACGTTAACTGCGACTGAAGGTGTGAACCTCGAGTTTCCAAAGTCACCGGTCGCGGATATATATAGCGCGATCATTACAGACATGCGTGCTGCCGAAGCAATTTTGCCCGTTACCCAGGCCAACCGTGGCAGAATAACACAAGGTGCTGCGCGTCACTTTCTCGCAAAGGTATACCTTACACGAGGAAGCGCAGTGAACGATGAACGTGGCCAGAAAGAAACTGACCTTGACAGTGCTGCATATTACGCAGACCTTGTGATCAATCAGGGTACATATTCACTGGTAAGTAATTTCGCTGACCTCTGGAATGTATCAAACGAAGCCAGCAGCGAAGTAATTCTCTCTGCACAGTTTAACAATAATGCGTTGTTGTTGGCAAACTCTGGAAACAGAGTACATCTATATTTTCAAATGGTATACGATGGAAAGCCTGGAATGGAACGTGATATTACCTATGGTCGTCCTTTCAGAAGATTAAAGCCAACACCGTATACTATAAATGTTTTTGATCGGAAGAATGACTCACGGTTTTATAAAAGTTTCCGCACGGTATATTTGAGCAACGATCGTACAGCGCCTATTACCATTCCTAAATGGGAGCAAGCCGATGCCGATGCAGGCTACGTTAGTCAAGCAAAAGTAGGAACGAATAAATTCAACGTTGGCGATACAGCAGTTATCGTAACAGTGGATAAGAATGTTACCGATGCTGCTATCAAATCAAAACCATATCTGTGGATACCACAGAATAAATGGAATAATGCAGACTTCCTGACATTGATAAAGTGGATGGACCCTACACGTCTGGATGTAGGAACTGAATTTGCAGGAAGAGATGGACTCATCGCCCGCCTGGGAGAAACATACCTCATTGCAGCAGAAGCGTATGGCCGGTTAGGCGAGTATGGTAAAGCTGCAGACTATATAAATATATTGCGTAATCGCGCTGCCTATAAAGCCGGTGAAGTTAAGCCTTTCCATTTTTATAAATCGGAAGGCGGCACCTATGGTGATGTAAACAGCACAGCCCCTGCGTTGCAGATCGATGCAAGCTATTGGGACAATGATGTAGCTCTCGAACAATATCCTCCTTCTGCATCCTCTACAGAGAGCAGGTTTATTCATTTTATATTGAATGAACGTACGCGTGAGTTGTTGGGTGAATTACATCGCTGGAATGATCTTGTTCGTACGGAAACATTTTACGAACGCGTAAAACAGTTTCATAGTATAGCATCGTCAAGTGTACAGGAGTTTCACAAGCTTCGTCCAATTCCTCAAGCACATCTGGAACGTGTGTTCGTCAATGGAAAACCGTTGACACCAGACGAACGGGCACAACAACAAAACACTGGATATTAATTCTCTCAAATACTATTTGGTTTGGTGCGTGAAGAGGTTACCCGAAAGGGTAGCCTTTTCTTTTTTAGTATAGCTATATCTTCTTTCAAGGATTGTTATAACAGCTGTCGCATTAATTTTTCTTCGCGCTACACCAAGACCGCTTAGAAAGAATATGATTCTTCTATGCTTAGCTATATTTGATTTATGCAGCAGAATGTAATTACACAGCAACGAAAAGAAATATTCCGTTTCGTTGGCATACTTTTTTGCACTCTTATATGAAAAAGTATGCAAGACATATTGTATAATCTCAACAGCGTAGAAGAATCGTATGGAGAAAGCGGATTAACCGGTATCATCCAGATCTACGAGCGAATCTCAGAAATTTCGATGTATATCGATATGAACTCCATTCAGTTAAATGATTTTGAAAAAGAAGAAACGAAAGATCGTCTCAATAAACTGATTGAATTGAATCGTAAAATTCGAAGTGAACTTGAAAGACAGGAAGAAGAATTGATGAACGCCTCATTGAAATTGATGACAGTCGTTCGCTAAATGTTGCAGGTCAACATTGACGAACAACGGTTATTTACTTCACTCTTCCTGGATTATCTTTAACGAATGAGTCCCACGATTTTGACTTGGTTCCAAGCGTGCCTTTCTGAAAGTGGTGACACACTGCGACTGCTAAAGCATCGGTAGCATCTAAAAGTTTAGGTACTTCTTTAATTGAAAATAAAGTCATCAGCATTTTAGCGACCTGCTCTTTGGATGCATTTCCATTGCCAGTAACTGATTGCTTGACTTTCCTGGGTGCATACTCCACGATTGGAATATCCCGCGAAAGCGCAGCCGACATGGCAACGCCTTGTGCCCTTCCAAGTTTCAGCATCGACTGAACATTCTTTCCAAAGAAAGGAGCTTCCAACGCTACTTCATCCGGATGATACTCATCGATTAGGCTGAGCACACGATCGAAAATTTTCTTCAATTTCAGTTCATGCCCCTCATACTTACTCAAATGAATAACTCCATACTGCAGGAGATTGATTTTCGGGTGATGTATTTCAATCAGCCCGTATCCCATAATGTTTGTACCAGGGTCGAGGCCGAGGATAATTTTTTCCTTTACAATTTTTCCCACGGGCACAAGATAGGTAGCATCAGGAAATTTTTGAAATTGCAGCGATGCTTTACCTTTTTGTGCTGTATGGATGCAGTTATGGCCTGTTGTTACTATGCTTGATCATAGGTTGGCGCAGGCGTCAGGCATTTCAGCAACCCAAAACACAAGATGTTCATCTTATAAGTGTCCTTATACCTGCCCGGAATGAAGAAAAGAATATACTTTTTCTTTTACGCGATCTGGCTCAGCAACAACACGTAGCGTTTGAGGTCATTGTTATAGACGATCATTCAGACGATGAAACGGTCGCGACAGTTCAACAATTTATAGCCCATACGCAGGGTAATTTTAGAATCATACGAAGCACATTGCATGGGAAAAAGCATGCGCTGACGCAGGGCGTTGAATGTGCGAAAGGATCCGTCATTGTTACCACCGATGCTGACTGCCGCGTGTCGTCAACGTGGCTATCAACTATACATATATATTTTCAGCAGACGGAAGTGAAGATGGCTTTTGGTGGTGTAACAATGCAGCAGGGGGCATCTTTCTTTGACGACCTGCAAGCTATAGAATTCAGCAGTCTCATTGGTTCGGCCGCAGCTTCAGCAGCACTCGGATTTCCCACCGTGTGCAACGGAGCTAACGTAGCCTTTCGCAAATCAGTGTTTAACGAAGTGGGTGGGTATGAAGGGAATATACATATACCTTCCGGTGATGATGAGTTCCTGATGCGCAAGATTGCTGCACACTATGTCAACGGTATATATTTCGTAAAGCACGAAGATGCCGTGGTTACAACCGAACCGTGCAACACGGTGGCGCAATTCATACACCAGCGGTTACGTTGGGCGGGAAAGTGGCGGCATAATACATCTGTATATACGGTGCTGCTGGCAGTCTATGTTTTTTCTGTCCAGATTATTACGCTCATTTGTTTCGGGTTACTCTTTTTTGCAGACGGACGTTTATTCGCCTCGGCACTTTCATTTTTGGTGATGAAGGTTTTGCTGGAATATGTATTTCTTCGCTCCACATGTAAATTTCTGCGAACACGCTGGAATTCAATTGCTTTTATAGCGCTGCAGTTCATCTACCCGCTGTATGTTACGGGCATTGGAATATTCGCGCATTTTCTTCCACAGCGCTGGAAAGGGCGTCCGTTATAAATGTTGCAGATTGTTAAAAATGACTATACGGTTTTATGTCACTCGTTAACGAATTGTAATTATCTTTACAGTATTCGCTTATGGAGGAACTGGACGTTAGAAAGCAATTTGAAATAAAAGAACTGGAGCTCAATGCATTGCTTGAGATCACCCAGGCTATTAACAGCAACTTGCCTGAAGAGTCTCTTTATAAGATCTATAACTTCACGCTTCGTTCGAATCTGAGTATCAAGAAACTCGCCTTGTTTGTATTGGACGATGACTGGTCATGCAAAGCGAATTTCGGTACAAAGCATCACTATGGTAAAACGAAGTTGCTGCCGGAGTTTAAAACCATTCAGGACATAACACACCTGAAGGAATTTGATGAGTGTGAATTTACGGAGTTCGATATCATTGTTCCTGTAGCACATCAAAGCACAACGCTTGCCCTGGTGTTCGTGGGCGGATTGGACAAGTATGATGAAAGTTATGAAAATGAAGATGGAATTCGTTTCATCCAGGCGTTGAGTAACATCATCATCGTAGCGATTGAAAACAAGAAGCTTGCCCGAAAGCAACTGGAGCAGGAATCACTTCGCAAGGAACTTGAGATCGCGCGTGATGTACAGCAGTTTCTTTTCCCTGAAAAACTTCCGAACACAGACCGTCTGAAGATTGAAGCAAGTTATCTTCCACACGACCGTATAGGGGGGGATTACTATGACTATATACCGATCAATAAAAATCAGTTTCTCATTTGCGTAGCCGATGTAAGCGGTAAAGGTATACCGGCTGCATTGATGATGTCCAATTTCCAGGCATCACTGCGTACGCTGGTCCGTCAAACGCCAAACCTGACAGACATTATTGAAGCGTTGAATTACCAGGTACTTGAAAATACAAAAGGAGAGAAGTTCATCACCTTCTTTGCGGCTATATATGATATACATCTTAAAACGATGGTATATGTGAACTCCGGCCACAATCCTCCTTTATTGCTGGACCGTAAACATGGTATACGTTTACTGGAGGATGGATCGACTGTGTTGGGTGCCATGCATCCGCTTCCTTTTTTGAATGAAGGCTTTGTGACAGATCTGGAGGATTTCCTGATCTTCTGCTATACCGATGGATTGACGGAGACGCTAAATGAGCAAGGGCGTGAATTTGGTGTTGATGCGCTGCTCGACTACTTTAAAGAAGACAGCACCTATACCAAAAACCTGAGCACTATACATGAAGATATTATAGTAGCGTTGGATGAATTCAAAGGCCGCAACGGGTACCATGATGATATAACCATTCTTTCCTGTCGTGTAGGATGATTACACCACACCGCACACCGTTTTTTCTTCCACTGCTGTTTCCTTCGTTGCTCTGGCGCGTTCCTACCAAAGCAAATGAACTATATCTTACTTTTGATGATGGACCTGTTACCGGCCCTACAGAATTTGCACTCCAGGCACTTGCAACCTTTTCAGCCAAAGCGACTTTCTTTTGCATAGGTGATAACATCCGAAAGCATCCGGATATATTCAAACGTATTTTAATGCAGGGACATGCTGTTGGCAATCACACGTTCAATCATCTTAATGGTTGGAAAAATACAGTCAACCACTATATACACAATATAAAAACGTGTGACACCGAAATGGTCAAAAGCCTGGGCACACAGAAAACTACATTTGTAACCGATCTGTTTCGTCCGCCATATGGGCGCATCACGCCGAAGCAAATTCAATTGCTGAAGTCAGACTATAGAATCGTGATGTGGGATGTTCTTTCTGTTGACTATAATAAAGACCTATCACCGGAAGCATGCCTGCGGAATACGATTCGTGCTGCGCGCCCCGGTTCTATTATAGTATTCCACGATAGTGTAAAGGCAGAGAAGAACATGACATATGCTCTGCCCCGTGTGCTTGATCATTTTACAAATGAAGGATTTGTTTTCAAGTCCTTGCACGGATGAAACACGTACTCGTCACGCCACTCGATTGGGGGTTGGGACATGCTACCCGTTGTATACCGATCATCAGGTTATTGCTCCAACATCAATGTATAGTATATATCGGGGGCAGCGGTGATTCTCTATTGCTACTCCGAAAGGAATTTCCGCGGGTAACAACCTACATATACCCGGCTTATAAACCTGTGTATCCCGCCACAGGTTCCATGGTGTGGGCGATGGCGAAACAACTTCCCAGGTTTAGTCGCGTGATCCATGATGAACATGTAATGACAGCGGAAATTATAGCGCGCGATAAAATCGATCTGGTCATTTCGGATAATCGCTATGGTTGCTGGTCGTCTGCCGTAACCAGTATTTTCATTACGCATCAAAGCAATATACTGATGCCGCTTCGTTTCGGGTGGCTAGCACCACTTGTGCGGAAGATGAATCATCGTATGATGAAAAAGTTTTCCATGTGCTGGATCCCTGATCTTCCCGGAGATGAAAGTATAGCCGGTGATTTGATTTCGTTTGGCATGTTTGACACTACGATCAGGCATCGATTTATTGGTCCGCTTTCGCGATTCACATCCTCTGGCAAGCAAAGTATAAAGTATGATTTGCTTTGCATATTCTCTGGTCCTGAGCCACAACGCTCGGTGTTAGAGACGATCGTTATACAGCAGGTAAACAAATTGGCTATAAAAACTTTGATCGTTCGCGGATTACCGGACGGCACAAACATCGCAGCCCTTGATACAACGGCAGACGTGATACCTTTTATGAACAGTGAAGAACTTCAACACGCTATTGAAAGTGCATCGGTTATACTAGCGCGAAGCGGCTTTAGTACGGTGATGGACCTGACGAGATTAGGTGGTCATGTGATTTTTATTCCTACTCCCGGCCAGACGGAACAGGAATATCTGGCAGAGCGCCTTTTGAAAAAAGGCATTGCATACACCATACAACAAAGTAAATTTGATCTTACAGAAGCGCTACGCGAAGCAAAACGTCTTCAAGGTTTTATACCTGTGAAAGAAAGCAACAACTTGCTGGCGGAAGCCGTAACATCCATTATACAATGATGAGCGCACTTATAAAAAGTTTTGGTTATGCATGGAAGGGTATTGCTGTTGCAATCCGGGAACAGCGTAACCTGAGGATTCATCTTTCGATTACGTTGCTGGTTATAGCAGCAGGATTTTATTTTCATATAACAACGTTTGAGTGGTGTATACTTTTACTGTGCATAGGCCTGGTGACAGGGCTTGAGATGATCAACTCTTCCATCGAGAATCTCGTTGACCTTGTTACCCGGGAGCATAAACCTCTGGCAGGAAAAGTAAAAGATATAGCGGCTGGTGCTGTACTGATGGTTTCAGTGATTTCCGTGATCATCGGCCTGATCATTTTTTTACCCTATATTTCAACGCTTGGATAGCGACTTGCTTTTCTGCACACGTATATAGTAACCTGATCACGGATTTTCTTTCCGGTCACAAATTCTTCAAACCATAAACATATTAACCTTGCGGATAGAATCAGTATCTTGCGGCTTATGGCGTTGAAAAAGATTTTGCGTATTACCGTAATAGTCCTGGCTTCCGTGATCGGCTTGATACTTCTTTTCGTTGCCGTGAGCGTGGTTCCGTTGAAACGTAAACCCATACAGGAAAAACCGGAGTATGCTGCTATGATGAGCAGACTCGATAGTCTTCACCCGGAATTTGTTCGCAGTACAAAAGGTTTTTCGTTTGGTTTCGCCAAGGAGAATATAACGCCTGCGCATCCAACAGCGTTGGCAGGCTATGGCAACCGGTTTGGTAAAGTATATACTGCCGTTCACGATTCAGTTTATATACGCACGCTAGTTGTGGATAATGGTTCACAGCGTGTCGCGATTGTGAGTGCTGATTTATTAATCATACCTCCAACGGTAACGGAGTTACTGGAGAAAGAACTGCCCGAGGTAGGCTTCACTATAAATAATACATACCTCGGTGCCGTCCACACACATAACAGCATTGGGAATTGGGGAGAGAAAGCAACCGGTATACTATTCGGAAGCTATGAAGATTCGATAGTCCATTTAATTGTTGACAAGATCAAGCAAAGTATAGAGCGTGCTTCCATGAATATGGTACCGGGTACTATCCGGAAGGGAGCTATACCTGTGCCGACCGCTGTGCGGAACAGACTGATCAAAACAGGAGGTATAGATTCATTACTTCGGGTGATCGAAATACATCGCAGCGACAGCTCTAAATTTTTGTTGATGAGCTATACTGCACATGCTACCTGTTTATTTTCACGCGACCTCGAACTCTCCCGTGACTATCCTGGTGAACTTGTTGATGAGATGGAAGCCTCGGGCTATAGCTTCGCGATGTTTATGGCAGGTGCTGTGGGAAGTCAAAAAGCAAATCCACCCGAGTACGGAAAGCCTTGCCTGGTGTGGATGGCGAATGAATTGAAGACTAAATATATAGCACGACATCATGAACTTAAGCCGGTAACGGACTCCACTTTACTGATGATTCGCGTTCCGTTAGAGCTTCCTTCACCGGAGGCTAAAATTGCCAAGGACTGGCAGATTCGCCCGTGGTTGTTCAATGCAGCCTTTGGTAAATATCCCACTTACCTGACAGCTTTGCGCCTGGGAGATATAGTGATGATCGGCACACCCTGCGATTACTCCGGAGCGCTCACAGCATCACTGGATTCGCTTGCTGCGAAGAGAAACATCAGCGTGATGGTAACCAGTTTCAACGGTGGATATATAGGCTATATCACGGCAGATCAGTACTACGATCGTGATCATTATGAAACGCGCCTCATGAACTGGTATGGTCCCGGTAACGGAGCCTATATAACCAAATGCATCCATAAACTTATAGACGCGCTGGATGGAGAGGACGTTTACCCGGGCGGTACACGATAGCGCATCTTAATCCTAATTATACCAGCTGTAACTTTTAGATATATACATGTATCCTGTTCTCGATATATTATCCACGTTAAAAACGAAGCTGGCAGAAACTAATGTCGTGATCCTGCAAGCTCCACCCGGAGCAGGTAAGTCAACGGTACTTCCCCTGGAGTTGATGAATGAACCCTGGCTTGAAGGGAAAAAGATTCTGATGCTGGAGCCCCGGAGACTTGCGGCTAAATCTGTAGCACAGCGGATGGCAAGTATATTACAGGAAGATATAGGGGAGAGGATTGGATATCGCGTACGGTTTGAATCGCGCGTAGGCAAGCAAACAAAAGTGGAAGTTGTAACGGAGGGAATTCTTACCCGCATGTTGCAATCGGATAATAGTTTAGAAGATGCCGGTCTTGTGATTTTTGATGAATTTCATGAACGCAGTCTCCATGCTGATCTGGCCTTGGCGTTGTGTCTTCAGGCACAACAACTTTTGCGTGATGATCTTCGAATTCTCATTATGTCAGCAACGCTGGATGGTGAACATCTTTCAGGTTTACTGCGGGCACCGATTGTTACATCGCATGGAAAACAATATCCCGTAACGATACAATACCTGGGTGATGATGTATATATACCCGTTACCGTGCGCATGGTAAAGGCGATCCAGAAAGCATTGCGTGAAGAGGAAGGTGACGTTTTGGTTTTCCTTCCCGGTGCTGGCGAAATTGTGCGTGTACTCCACCAGTTGGAGGAAGAAGGTGTGAATGCAAGTCTTCATCCACTCTATGGCGATCTGCCTTTTCAAAAGCAGCAGGAAGCTATACTTCCTCATCCACAAGGAAGAAGAAAGATTGTGATCGCTACATCTATAGCGGAGACGTCTCTTACCATTGAAGGCATTCGCGTGGTGATTGATAGTGGTTTATCGCGTGTTCCTAAATTTGATCCGCGCAGCGGTCTTACCCGACTGGATACTGTACGTGTAACAAAAGACGCTGCCGATCAGCGTGCTGGTCGTGCAGGCAGGTTAGCACCCGGAGTTTGCTATAGGTTGTGGAGTGAATCGGTGCAAGCAACTTTAGTGTCCAATCGTACACCGGAAATTCTGGAAGCAGATCTTGCACCGCTTATGTTGGAGTTAGGACAATGGGGTGTAAAAGATACCCGTGACTTAACGTGGATCACGGTGCCACCCGCAGGCACCGTTAACCAGGCGAAAGAACTATTGCAACAGCTTGAAGCGATCGACAACGGCATGATTACCGCGCGAGGCAAAGAAATGCTGAAGCTTCCGACACATCCGCGTATAGCCCACCTGTTGTTGGCAGCGTCCGGGGCACAGCTCACATCGCTGGCAACAGATATAGCGGCAATTCTGGAAGAGCGTGATCCCCTTGCAAAAGAATCGGGAGCAGATGTAGCGTTACGCGTAGAAGCATTACGCAAATGGAGAAAGGGTGAACGATTTTTTGCTGACCGTGCTATACTTGAACGCATCGAGCGGTTGGCGCATAACTGGCGAAAGATTCTGAAAGTTGAAAAGGATGATACCATTCCAAAAGATACCGATGTAGGACGGTTGCTAGTAGCAGCATACCCGGAGCGGATTGCGCAGCAACAAGGTAAACATAGCGAGCGCTATAAATTAGCGAACGGAAGAATTGTAAAATTGCAGGAGCATGATCCGCTTATGCGCGAGTCGTGGCTTTGTGCAGCGCAGCTTGATGCCGGAAGCGGTGAAGGAAAAATCTTTCTCGCGGCTTCGTTACATGTACACGATTTAACAGCGCTTGCGCGTGAACAGAAAGTGGTTCGCTGGGATGATGAACGAAATATAGTAGTCGGTGTACTTGAAAAGCGCGTTGGTAACCTGGTGCTGGAGAGTAAACCGTTGAGTGCTATACCGGAAGATGAACGCGTTGATGTACTCTGCACAATGATCCGATCGAAAGGATTAAAAGCCATTGGCTGGGGCGAGGCACAACAGGAATGGCAGGCACGTGTAAACAGTATAAAGCAATGGCGCCCCGAAGAAGCGTGGCCGAATGTGAGAGAAGAAAAATTATTGGAAACAGTAGCCGTATGGTTGGCTCCCTTCCTTACAAACATCACCAGACTAAGTGAACTGCAGCGATTGGACTGGAACGGAATTCTTCCATCGTTATTGCCGTGGGAGTTGAGTAGTATATTAGATACACTGGCTCCTGTAAAGGTCAAGGTCCCCAGTGGTTCGTTAATTCAGGTGCAATACTTTGAAGACGGGCGTGCTCCGATTATGGAGGTACGTTTACAGGAAATGTTTGGCTTGTTGGAAACGCCCGTGATCAATGAAGGACGTACAAAGGTATTGCTACATTTACTTTCACCCGGCTATAAACCTGTTCAGGTAACACAGGATTTGAAAAGTTTCTGGCAGACAACCTATCATGAAGTACGGAAGCAACTTCGTATGCGATATCCGAAGCATCACTGGCCGGAAGATCCCTGGACAGCAGAAGCTGTACGAGGTGCCAAGAGAAGAACGTAAATTTATTTATAGAATATGATATAGAGGTATATGTCTACAGCTTGGTGTAAACATATACCTATAAAATTTAGTCTTCGCGTTCGCGTTTGATTTTCACGCGGGCCTGTGGTCCTACCTGTATCGGTACTTTCTCCACTTCCAGGTTGGCGGCTTCTATACCGTACAATTCTTCCGTACTCAGGCTATATTCTTTTAGTAATCTATAGCCTTGTATAATCAGTCGATCGAAGGAAGAAATCTCACTGTCGGAGGAAGCCCATGAGTGCAGGATGATGAACTTAAAGTCAGCCATCATGCTATACTTGTGCAGGGAAGGATAGGAGCTGGTAAGATCAATCTCACCGGCATCGGCCATCTCATGAATGATCTTGTTGAATAGAAGATTTACTCTGTGGTTGGTTTTGAATCCAAGTTTGATCCGTACAAAAAAGCAGCGCTTTGGTATAATCGTATCCACTACATATTTACTAGTGAAAGGACTATCGACTGTATCTACGTGTACAAACCAGAATACATCTGCCCGCTTCGGTCTTTTCTTGAAGATAGAGTATATAATGTTTGAGTCTATATAGCGCTTGCTGTCGGCCATCGCAAGATATACCAGGTTACTCGCTTCTTTCGGTACGGTGGTATCCGCCTGAAGATCCTGGATCATGCCCACATAATGTTTTAAATCCACAAACTCTGTATGACGTTCGCGCAGCCATCGTGCGTGAAGCAATACATACATCATAATAAAGAACAACACTGCGATCAGGAATGTAAACCAGCCACCATGTTGAAACTTGTCAAGGTTCGATACGAGGAACATGCCCTCCAATGAAAAGAAGAGTACGGCAAGCCCTGACGATCGGAACATGGATTTCTTCGCGGTCATGAAATAGAATACCAACAGCGAAGTCGTCATCAACATGTTGATCATGATCGCGAGACCGTAAGCACCTTCCATTTTTGCTGATTCACGGAACATGAGAACCACTGCTATACATCCGGCCAACAAGATCCAGTTGATAGCAGGTATATATATCTGGCCCTTTATCTGGCTTGGGTAGCGAACGCGGGTCGAAGGCCAAAGCTTCAGCTTCATCGCTTCGTTCACCAACGTAAATGTTCCGGAGATCAACGCCTGGCTGGCAATAACAGCTGCCATGGTAGCAATGATAATTCCGAAGATCAGGAACTCCTCCGGGATGATCGCATAGAATGGAATCTTGTTTCCTAGTGTAGCGCCCTGGTGGTCGAGCAACCATGCTCCCTGTCCAAAGTAGTTACAGAGCAATGCTATTTTAACATAGGCCCAGCCTACACGTATATTGTCTTTTCCACAATGGCCTAAGTCAGAGTATAAAGCTTCTGCTCCCGTAGTGCAAAGAAAAACTGCACCGAGCAACCAGAAACCTTTCGGGTATTCAACGATGAGGTGATACGCATAGTAAGGATTCAATGCGCGGAAGATCTGTGGGTGATCGTAGAATTGAAGTATACCGAATACAGCGATAGCCAGAAACCAGATTGTCATGATCGGGCCGAAAGTTTTTCCAACCACGCTGGTTCCGAATTGCTGGAATACAAAGAGCGCGATCATGATCGCTATAACGATCGATACGGTCGGTATTTCCGGATTCAGAATACGCAATCCTTCTATAGCAGACGACACACTGATGGCGGGAGTGATAAAACCATCCGCGATCAAGGTACAACATCCAATCACTGCGGGAAAAATTACCCAGCCTGCTTTATACCTTCTTACGAGTGCATACAAAGCAAATATACCTCCTTCACCTTTGTTGTCGGCATTGAGTGCCAGGTATACATATTTAAGTGTGGTGATGAGCGTGAGCGTCCAAAAGACACACGAGAGTCCTCCGAGAACGAGATCTTCATTGATGGTTTGCGTCCCGACAATCGCCTTGAAAACATACAACGGTGAAGTTCCTATGTCCCCGTATATAATTCCCAAAGAGACCAGAACACCACCTACGGATAATGGTGTAAGATGTTTACCTGCTGAATCAGCCATAGTTATTAAACGCCGTCTTCTGGACGCGCGATGATTAATCTGTTGCTCTTGTCGTTCGTGAAGCTGTGCATTGGCGAGTTCGCGAGGACAAAGAATTTATTTTTAAAACCAATTATTGAAACAAGGTGAATAAACATCCATACCAACCAGGCAAAAAATCCTGATCTGCCACAGATCATGACAAAGTGAGGCTTGCCCAGATCTGCAATCCGCGTGCGCGTGTTTAATAACGTGGGCATGAATATAATGGGCGAGGTGAACAAAACGGTCGCAAAGTTAACCCCTTCCAGCAATCACAAAAAGGAAAAGCGAATAATGTTGAGAAGGCTGATCATCGTAATTAATGTCTATTTGGCCGGTTCTAAAATATTTTGTGATAGTGCCACGATAAGGCTGCGAAATCAAACGTATTTTTGTTTCATAACCTCAAAAAAATCATTTATGATTAGAAAGCTCGCTTATGCCCTGCCTATCGTTATCCTGATAGCCAGCTGTGACACAAAAGAAAAAGATACGTTACGGTCGCAGGTAGACTCACTCAAGGTAGAACTTGAGACCAGCCAGAAGATGGCGCAAACGTTAACCGAAGTTGGTACACTGATGGACTCTATTGATGCCAGCCGTCAACTCCTCCGCGTTAACATGGTAGAAGGAACTACGTATGAAGACTATACTTCACGCATGAAAGACATCAACGGTTATGTTAGAGACACACAACATAAACTGGATGATCTTGAAAAATCATTGGCTACATCAAAAGCCAGCAACAGTGCCAACGCTAAACTTTTGAAAAACCTGAGAGCACAACTTGAAGGCAAAACGCAAGAGATTGCTGCTTTACAAGAGCAAGTTGAAAAATACCGCAGTGAGAATCAGAACCTGATCACAACGGTAAGCATGCAGGAAGCTGAACTGGCCGACAAGCAATCGATGATCGAAACAAAAACTCAGGAGCTTGCTTTGATCGAAGCACGTGTACAGGAGTTGATGATTCAAAGTAAAATGACGGAGGCTGATGCATACTTTGCAAGAGGCCAGGCTGTAGAAGAAGCTGCGAACCGTACGAAACTCGCACCTCGTAAAAAGAAAGAAACATTCAAAGAAGCTATAGAGCTTTATAAGAAAGCACTTTCTCTTGGTAAGAACGAAGCACAGGACAAGATCACTGAGCTCGAAAAGAAAATCTAATATATAGCTGATATGTTGGTATATACTTGCAAAAGTATATACCAACATATTGATGTTAGAACCATTTTTTATGGCGGAAGAACGCCAACATTCCCACCACTATTACAATCATTACTCCCCACACACTGTAATAGCCCCAACGCCAGTCTAACTCCGGCATATAGTGGAAATTCATACCATACACTCCTACAATAAACGTTAACGGAATGAAGATTGTAGAGATTACAGTCAATACCTTCATCACTTCGTTCATCTTGGTGTTCATCGCGTTTATATGAATATCCGTAAGACTCGAAACGAGATCTTTATAGGTATCCAATGAATCGGTAAGGTGAATGACATGTTCATATACATCTGAGAAAAAACGGATGTTCTCTTCTTTCACAAAATCAGATTCACCCTTTACGATTTTACTCAGCGCATCCCGCAAAGGAAACAGAGCCTTTCTCAAGTATATAAGTTCCTTTTTTAAATGCTGAATTTTAGTGAATGTTTGAGTGGAGGGATTCTGGTAAACAGTCTCTTCGGTTTCATCGATCAGATCGCCAACGCGATCCAGTACATTATAGTAATTGTCAACGATGATGTCGATAAGGCGGTATAACAAATAGTCGGCTTGTTTTTTACGGACGCGTCCCTGGTCGAGTCTGATCCGGTCACGAAATCCATCAAACCAATCGCCTTCTTTTTCCTGGAAGGAGATGAGATAATTTTTACCGAGTACAAAACTGATCTGTTCGTAGTCAATGGCAGTACCGTCAATGCGGTATAGCATTTTTAAAGTAAAGAAAAGATAGTCATCAAACTCTTCTGCTTTAGGACGCTGATCGCTGAGTACATCATCGATTAATAAAGAGTGCAGGCAAAAGTGGGTTTGAACTTTTTCAATGAGGTCCTGATTATTCAAACCATCAACATTGATCCAGTTTACCCGATCGGGCTGAATTTTATTTAATATACTTTCAACCGTTGTGTCTGTGCCGGTATATTTATCATGCAGCTCACGATTATAAGAGATCAACTCCAGTATCTCGCAGTCTGTTGGTGAATGATTATCAGATGGTTTTTGTGGATTCATCCTTTAGCTTTTTAGCGTATTGCTTTCTTTTATATAGATCAATCGCTGCGGATAGGCGAGTGAAATACCGGTATCATCAAATCTTCTCTTTATACTTTTTAGTACATCACATTTAAGGTTAAATCCCGAAGATGGATCTTTTGCCCAGGCATACGCACGCAACTGAAGCGCTGTTTCTGTAATGTTAATCAACCGAACATCAACCTGCGGATTTCCACTTTCAATGTCTTCATGCGTCCGGTTGTCCATGCAGTCCGGATGCTTCATAACCTCTTCCTGTAAAATGCGCATCGCCTGGTCTACATCTGTGTCAAACGAAACCCCGAGCTCGATAAAAACGCAAAGATTTTCATGTGCGAGGGTAGAGTTAATAATCGTTTCATTGCTGATCACCGAGTTGGGTATAACAATACGTCTGTTTTCAAAATCTTTTATAACCGTATGGCGAAGCGTTATATCTTCTACATCGCCTGTATAAAGCTGGCCTACCCGTACGCGATCACCCACACTAAATGGTCTGAAGATTACAATAAAGATACCGCTTACTATATTCGAGAATGCAGATTGAGAAGCGAAGCCGACAATGGCAGCGAGTACACCGGCACCGGCAAACAACGCTGTGCCATAGCTCTTTAACTTAGGAATAGAATTGAAAACGATGGTAAGCGCGATCATGTAGACAATGAATTCTACCGCGTTCTTCAAAAAGTTATACTTGGTGGGATCGACCTTTAATTTATTGGAAGCACCCTTTACAAGGCGGCCAATAACAAAACGCAACACTCTCGCTATAATAACTGCAACTGTGAAAACGATGATAGCAAAAAATACATCGTCCCAGTAATTTCCGATCACCTTCATGGGGCTAAAATACGAGAGTTCATCAGCAATTGTCAATAGATACTTTTCGGGAATGAGACAAGCGGATGGCTGTATTCAATAGAAACAATTCTGCTCGAATAGCATTTATTATAGTGGGTTTGACTCTTGGTCTGACCATTGAACGAGCGATTGAATTTTCTTCTGGTATATAACGTATCGGCCGAATTGCTTATACTTGCGCACATGTCTTTAAAGTTGGACAATATAAAGGCTCCTATTGCACACGAGATGGAGGAGTTTGAGCAAAAGTTCCGGGCTTCGATGAAAACCCGGGTGCTGCTGCTCAATAAAATCATGAACTATATCGTGAAGCGCAAGGGAAAACAGATGCGTCCGATGTTTGTTTTTTTAAGTGCTGGTACGTGTGGCCAGATTAGCGAGTCTACCTATCGTGGTGCATCTCTCATTGAACTTCTTCACACCGCTACACTCGTACATGATGACGTAGTGGATGAGGCCAATTACCGAAGAGGTTTCTTTTCTGTTAATGCGCTTTGGAAAAATAAAGTTGCTGTTCTGGTCGGAGACTTCCTGTTAGCCAGAGGGTTGCTTCTCTCTGTTGAGAACAAAGATTTTAATTTGCTGAGCATTGTATCCGATGCTGTACGCGAGATGAGTGAAGGCGAGTTACTTCAAATGGAGAAGTCGCGTAAGCTTAATATAACTGAAGATATTTATTACGAGATCATCCGGCAAAAGACGGCCTCGTTGATTGCTTCGTGTTGCGCAGTGGGTGCCAGTTCATCCGGGGCAGGGGAGGAGATCACCAAACTGATGCGTGCGTTTGGTGAAAAGATTGGTATGGCCTTCCAGATAAAAGACGATCTGTTCGATTACGGTGAAGAAGAGATAGGCAAACCTGTCGGGATTGATATTAAAGAAAAGAAAATGACGCTACCGCTGATCTATGCTCTCTCAAAAGCAGGTTGGGTCGAGCGAAGGAAGATTATCAGCATTGTAAAAAATGAAAGTAACAAACCGAAGAAAGTAAAGGAAGTAATCGAGTTTGTTAAAAAATCAGGTGGCATTCAGTATGCCGAGGAGGCGATGAATAAATATCATCAGGATGCGCTTCTGTTGTTAAACAAGTTTCCAGAATCAGACTATAAGCGATCGTTGATTCAATTGGTGCAGTTCACCATCGATCGTCATAATTAAACGGTCTGTCAATATATAGCTATAGATATATAATTTGCACGGTTTGTCTATAAATGACAAAAGCCCCATGCGCGAACATGAGGCCTTTGTGCTAACCTAAACTATGTGAAACTACTGTAATACAATTCTGGAGCGCCCTGCTTCGAGCACAGCATAATCTTTAAAGTCCTGATACGTTTTTGCATCCAACGCGTTGGATGCTGCTCCCGATTGCTCAGGTGCATAGAGCCCACCGTTATCCCACCACTTCTTCGCGTTTTCGCGGGCAGTTTTTTTATCGATATGTTCAAACAGGTTGATGCATGAATCGGAGATCATCCAGGGCTTTTCAATACTGCTATATTTATCAAAGATCATCGTTCGCATTTGTGTTCCACTGGCCACATTCTTAAAATGTGAAACGGTATACGACATAGTCTCCGGCTCTGTCATAATCATGTCCCAATATTTTCTGGAGGCAACGACCTGTGAAGTAGTCAATAGATAGCCAAATCCGTTTTCGATCGGTTCCCGAGTGATGGGACAGCGCGCTTTCAATTCTGGTTTTTTCTTACCGAGGAGTTTGTCAAAAAAGGCCATAACTTTTTTTATTTATAAGGTTGGTGTTTAGGAGCAACTTATACATTAGATACTTCGCTTACAGTCAATAGTTGCATATAAGACTGAAAAAATACTAAAAAAGTTACAAAAGGCCGAATTCAATCAGAATTCGGCCTTTTGTATGATTAAACAAGTATAAGGTGTTCGTATCTGAACCTTAGACTGTCCGGTTTAGAGCTTGGCTGGAGCCTGCCCTTTAAGTTTTTCTGATTTTGCTTTTTGGAATTTTTCATAGTTCACAAAGAACTCTTCCAATTTCTCTATCGGTAATTTTTTAGCAATGATTTTTTTCTTTTCGTCGAGAACAAAAAGACTTGGTGTAGTCACCGCATCATACAGATCTGCATACGTGCCGCTATAGGTACGAGGGCCGTTTACGGTAATCCACTTCATGTTCATGGTCTTTATATAGTCACGCATCTTGGCCATGGATGTATCAGTACTCACCGCATATACTTCCAGGTTGAAACGGGTTTTATCTTTGGTATAAAAATCAACAAGCTTAGGCGTTTCAGTTTTGCAATGCCCACAATCCGGATCGAATATATATACAATGGTATATTTCGTTTTGAGATCATACATCGAACGCGGCTTGAAGTTCGCATCCTGCATCATCAGGTTGGGGGCTGTTTTACCGATCAGACTTTTACGAAGGCGATCCGCATAATCTTTCAGATTTTTCTTCAGCTTGTCTGTCGCCCAGAAATCCATTTCTCCCGAAGCAAAATACTTATCGTATAGGCGAACATATATTTCATCAAGGCCCATGATTTCCGGCTGCTGATATTTCAGAAGGCAAGCCCAGACCGCGTATTTATAGGTCTCCTGGTTTTTCTTTGCTTTCGCTACGATCTTATCAATTGCTTTTGAAATAGAATCAACTTGTGGCGCATATAGTTTGTCAAGGTACTCGTTAATCTTATCGCTATATACGGGACGTGGCATCCGGAGTAATGCTTCATTTCCCAAATCAAAGTTGTCGAAGAAATGCTCGCGATACCACCGAAGCTGAAACGTTGAATCAGGAGTGCCATCCGCTTTCTTTGGGGCATCCGGAATTTTAAGCGCTTGTGCAGACTTGAAAATCGTAGCCGTCATGGTACCTGGATTTTTTGCAATCACATCATTCTGATAGGCGACAACCTTTTCATTTACTTTTGCAAAACTTGCGCGGGCGTCTTTCTTTTTATCTTCCGCCAGCGTACTGTCCTGTAAAATTTTAATCAACGGCTCTGCTTCTTTATGGCGCTCCATATTGAAAAGCATATTGTCGAAGAAGAGCTTGTTATCAGCATCTCCTGTAATCTTCATGTTCTTGATATAGTCGTCCGTCTTCGTATCCATCGAGAAGTGCTGCGACTTGCCGATCACGAATTCAAATATTTTTGATTTGTCCAGTACAAGGAAATAAACGCCTTGTGCAAGTTCTTTTTTTCCAGCGAAGGCAAACTCACCTTTCGTATTGGCTCGTGCTGTATCTTTTATATATGTACTCTCTCCATAGTAGTGCCCCAGGTACACCGTTGTGTCCTTCCATCCATCAACTTTAAACTTGATATTGTAGCCTGGCTGTGCAAAGCAAAAAGCAGAGAGTAAAAAACAAAAGGCAAAAAATGAGTAGCGCATAATAAATTTATTTCGGTGCGAATTTCAGCATTTCAACGTTTCGGATCAACGGTCATTAATCGGTCGTACCGATCTTTTGTAACATTGATAACCGCCAAAAATAGACTGCTTGCATATGGTAAAGTGTTAAAGATTTGTTAATGGGCAAATCCTTGATCGGCTACGGTTACGGGTTAATTGCTAGAAGATAGGCAATAACATAATCGGTCGGTTCAGGATACAATCGATCCCTGATCCGGGCATTCAGACTTGTCCAAACTTCCGCATTCCGTTAAAAACCGTTAAACTTGAAACTTGAAATAACAGAATGTCGCTTCAAATTCGGAATCTTACTAAAATCTATGGGCAGCAACGTGCTGTCAATAACATTTCGTTTGAAGTGGCGCAAGGTGAAATTGTAGGTTTCCTCGGACCGAATGGAGCGGGCAAATCTACAACCATGAAAATCGCCACGTGTTTCCTTCCGCCAACGGATGGACACGTACTTGTGGGTGGCTTCGATGTTGTTGAAGAGCCTATGAAGGCGAAGCGAATAACAGGTTATCTGCCGGAGCATAATCCGCTATACCTGGATATGTATGTTCACGAGTACTTAAGTTTTATTGGTAAGCTATACGGATTGTCGGGTACAACCCTGAAGCACCAGGTTAGCGAGATGGTGGAGCGTTGTGGACTTACCCGTGAACAGAATAAAAAAATAGAAGCGTTATCGAAGGGATATAGGCAACGTGTTGGACTAGCACAGGCGCTGATTCATAATCCCAAGGTATTGATTCTGGATGAACCAACTTCAGGACTTGATCCAAACCAGTTGGTGGAAATTCGGAAACTCATCAAAGAGATCAGTCTCGATAAAACTGTAATTTTTTCAACACACATCATGCAAGAAGTACAAGCATTGTGCGATCGTGTAGTGGTGATTAACCGTGGTGAAATTGTAGCGGACGACACGGTGGAACATCTTCTGCAAAAGCAAGGCGACCAGGTTGTAGTCATAGCGGAATTTGAAAGAGGAGTTACAGCAGAACAACTTCAAAGCCTGGCCGGTATTTTAAACGTGCAATCACTCGATACATTCAAATTCAAAGTAGTGGCTGAACGCGGAATGGATATTCGACCGGTGTTGTTCCGTTTTGCTGCTGACAATAATTTGTCACTCATCGGATTAAAGCAGGAGGAAAGCTCACTCGAAAATATTTTTCATTCGCTTACAGCCAGGCCTTCCGTGGAGCATAACGAAAATTAAATTTACTTTGCTGCGTTTTTAAATCATGCTCCAGGTACTCTCAAAAGAATTCAGTAGTTTTTTAAACTCCCTCATTGCTTATGTAGTGATTGGAGTTTTTCTGATGGGCATTGGTTTGCTCATGTGGGTGTTTCCGGAAACCTCTGTACTGGATTACGGGTATGCCGACATGGATACGCTTTTTTCACTCGGACCTTATGTATTTATATTCCTGATTCCTGCAATCACAATGCGCAGTTTCGCAGAAGAGAAAAAAGCAGGGACGATGGAATTATTAATGACGAAACCGTTAAGCGATTGGGATGTTATTCTTGGTAAATTCTTGGCCAGTTTTTGCCTGGTGCTCGTGGCCTTGATCCCTACGCTGCTATATTACTTCTCGATCTATAGATTAGGAAATCCCGCAGGGAACATTGATACGGCTGGTATCATCGGCTCCTATATAGGACTATGTTTGTTGGGTGGAGTTTTTTGTTCTGTGGGGATTTTTGCTTCTTCCATTACCCCTAACCAGATCGTTGCATTTATAGTCGCAGCATTTCTGTGTTTTATATTGTTTTCCGGATTTGAGTCGCTGGCAACGCTAAACGTATGGTCCGCCAACGCCTTGCTGATAAAACAACTTGGTATACTATATCATTACGAATCGCTGAGTAAAGGCTTGATCGATAGTCGTGATGTACTATACTTTCTGAGTGTGATCTTTCTGTTATTGTCGGGTACAAAATTAATTTTGGGAAGCAGGCAATGGTAAACTGGAAGAGCAAGGAACTCGGAGACTATCTATGGTTTGCCAACGGCATCGTGCTGGTGGTACTTCTTAATTTGGTTGCATCATATTATTTCTTCCGTGTTGACTTAACAGAAGAGCAGCGCTATAGCATCAAGCCGCAAACGCGCGAAATTCTCAACTCGCTGGAAGACGAAGTATATATCGAAGTTTTCCTGGAAGGAGAATTGAATGCAGGCTTTCGCCGATTTCAGAAATCGATCAAAGAAACACTGGAGGAGTTCAGGATATATTCCGGCAATAAAGTAAACTATATATTTACGAATCCGGCCACCGCCAATGGCCAGAAAGCGCAGGCAGAGTATATGAATGATCTCGCCAGCCGGGGCATTCAACCCACTAACGTGATTGACACCAAGGACGGCCAGCGAGTTGAAAAAATTATTTTTCCGGGAGCGATTGTTTCTGTTGGAGGGATGGAATCCGGATTGATGTTGCTGAAAGGAAGCACTGCAAAAACATCCGATGAAAGAATTAACCAGTCAATTGAAAATATAGAGTTCGAACTCATCAACACGATCTATACTTTGGCAAACACTGACCGCAAGCGAATCGGATTGGTTACCGGTCATGGTGAGTTGGAAGGTGCAGCCATTGCGAGTTTCAATAAAGATATACGCGAAGTATATGATGTATATAAAGTTGATTTAGCATCCAGTACAGATCTGAAGAAAAACGATGCACTGATCATTGCAAAGCCACGTGCGGCATTCTCACCTGCAGATAAATTCAAGCTCGATCAATATATCATGCAAGGTGGCAGAGTCATGTTTCTGTTAGACAGAATGGATGCAAGTATGGACAGTGCTGCTGTCGATAATTACTTTGCTATTCCTTACGATCTAAATTTAGACGACCAACTTTTTAAATATGGTATTCGCATCAATCCTGATTTGATACAAGATCAAAGTGCCGCGCCTTATCCGATTGTTACCGGTGAGACAGGAGGGAAGCCTCAGATGCAGTTGATCGACTGGCCATTCTTTCCACTGATCAATCATTACGCCGAACATCCGATCACACGAAACCTCGATGCTGTTATTGTAAAGTTTGCCAGCAGTATAGATACCGTGAAGGCGCCCGGTATAAAAAAGATTCCGTTGTTACTAACATCAAACTATACGCGCACCATTACAGCTCCTGTAAATGTGAGCGTAAACGAATTGCGTAAGAATGTAAAGACTGAAGATTTTTCGAAAAGTGCTATACCAGTCGGATATTTACTGGAAGGCAGCTTCTCTTCGTTATTCAAAAACAGATTCCTGCCGCAGGGTGTTGATCAGGCAACCGTAATAGGCGAGAGTAAGCATACGAAACTTATTGTGGTTGCAGATGGAGATATCATCCGAAATGAAGTGAACCCTCGAAGCAGGTTGCCACAGCCATTGGGCTTCTATCCGTTTACAAACTATACATTTGCCAATCGCGAATTGCTCATGAATGCGTTGGCCTACCTTACAGAAGATAATGGATTGATTCAGGCGCGCAGCAAGCAGATCAAGATCCGTCCGTTAGATCGTGAAAGGGTAAAGGAAGAAAGACTAAAGTGGCAGGTGATAAACCTGGGAGTTCCGATTCTGTTGCTAATTGTTTTCGGAGTGATCCGCGCGTATTGGAGAAAAAATAAATTTGCCAGATTCTGATATGCAGGAGAAAAAAAATAAACGATTACTTCTTTCTCTCATCGTGTTGCTGTTGGCGACAGCAGTAATCTTTTGGTTTGGCAAAAAAGATAACACGTATGATATAGATGAAAACATTTTCAGACAAGCCGATTTAAAAGCGGTGAATGAAGTTGTTCTTGAATCGCCTTCCGGAAAGATTGACTTGAAATATATGGGCTCTGCGTGGCAAGTGAATGGTACTTACAACGCAGATCGTAATATGATTGAAGTATTGTTTGCTACCCTCCGTGAAGCCAGACCGAAAAGACCAGTGGTTGCATCACAACGTGATTCCATCGGGAAGGCGATGGCGCAACATGGTGTGAAGGTATCGTTAATATCCGGTGGAAATATAGTGGAGGAATTTTTTGCTGCAGGAAATGATCAGAAGACGCAGGCTTATTTTAAAGCAACTTCAGGCGATGTTCCCTATATAATGACAATTCCGGGATACCGGGTATATGTTTCCGGAATATTTGAATTGCCTGCAAGTGGCTGGCGCGATAAATATGTATTCGGTTTTAACTGGCGTAACTTCAAAAATCTTGAAGCGCGTTTTCCAAATCACGATGCGGATAATTTTCTCGTAGAGATGGATGAAAGCTTCTTCGGAATTAAAGGTGTTGAAACGGATACTGCCAAGATCAACAATTTCCTGGATGCTGTGTCGCTGCTCACCGTAGATGAATACATCGAACCGACACCCAGGCTTGATAGCGTGACAAAAGCAACCGCACCCTTGCTCACGTTAACCATTACGGATATTGCAGATAAAAAATATTCACTTAAAATATTTCCGCCCGACCGAACCGGACAATTTTTAGGGTTGGTGGAGAACGATTGGGCCTTACTTCACGAGAACAAAATCAGAACAATTCTTCATCCGAAAAGATATTTTGTCAAATGATTTTCTGAGTTGTTGTTTTTTTGCATTTTTCAGGTCGTTTTATAATCCGGTTTTCTTTATAACTTTACCCCGCTTTACACAACCACAAACACTTTTTCACGAATGAAGTTCATCGTTAACTCTGCCTACCTCCTGAAGCAACTTTCTAACATTAATGGTGTAATTACCACAAATCCGGTAGTTCCTATCCTGGAGAATTTCTTGTTTGAACTGGAAAAAGGAAGTTTAACGGTAACAGCTTCTGATCTTCAGACCTCCATGATCACGGAGATCCAGGTTGAATCAAAAGAAAAAGGAAGCATCGCGGTACCGGCTCGTATCCTGTTGGATACACTCAAAAACCTGCCTGAGCAACCCGTTACATTTTCAATTGACGACTCTACTTATAGCGTAGAGATCATTTCTGACAACGGTCGTTATAAGCTCTCTGGTGAAAACGCTACGGATTTCCCGAAAGTACCTACTGTATCTAATGACTTTTCTGCCGAGATCTCTACCGAGGTTTTATCTCGCGCGGTTAACAATACAATTTTCGCTACCAGCAACGATGAGCTTCGCCCTGCCATGACAGGTGTGTATGTAAATCTTGGCGATAAGAACACAACATTTGTTGCAACAGACGGCCACCGCCTGGTGCGCTACAGAAGAACCGATGTTAAATCGGATAATGGAAATTCGATAATCATCCCGCGTAAAGCATTGAACTTGTTGAAGGCAACGTTGCCATCTGAAAATACAGATGTGAGCCTGAACTTCAACATGTCGAACGCATTCTTCAAATTTGGTAACATCAAAATGATCTGCCGTTTGATCGATGAGCGTTTCCCTGATTACGATAACGTAATTCCTTCCGGAAATAATATCAAGATGACTATCGAGCGTAACGATCTACTTGGTGCATTGAAACGTATTTCCATCTACGCAAATAAAACTACTCACCAGGTACGCTTGAAAATTACGGGCAGCGAATTGCAGATCTCTGCAGAAGATTTGGATTTCTCTAACGAAGCGAATGAAAGACTTAGCTGTGAGCACGAAGGTGAAGACATCGAAATTGGTTTTAACGCCAAGTTCCTCATTGAAATGCTGACAAACTTAGACTCCGATAAGATCAGATTAACAATGTCTGCTCCTAACAAAGCTGGTGTAATTTTACCAGTAGAGAAAGACGAAAGTGAAGATATACTGATGCTGGTGATGCCAGTAATGTTGAACCAGTACGTTTAGATTAACGACTGGTCAACCTTTAAATCCTTACCTAACCTAACCTTATTCTGTTTGTTGTATGAGATCAACACTCGTTGTAATTCTATTACTGATGATGGGCGCACCTGCCCAAGCTCAGTTCAATCAATCATTTGCTTCTGTTAATCAACAGATTAGTCCTGTAATTATAAATCCAACGGTTAGGCCAGAGCATATTCAAGTCATGCCTTCAGGGTTGCGCATGCGTAATACAGGTCGTACGCTTACTATTATAGGTGGTGCCATGTTGATAGGAGGTATTGCTGTATTCAACAATGCAGATGAAACTTACTATAGTACAGGCTATAATTCCAGTACCGGAGATTATGAAGAAGGTGATCCTCAAGCTGCGTTAGGTGCAGTCATGATTGCTGGCGGAATCGGTATGGTAATCCCAGGTGTTATACTGTGGTCAAAGGGTTCCAAAAAATATAAGCGTTATATGGAGCAGCATGAAGACGAGTCTGTTTCATTTAACGTGAATGGAAATGGAGCTTTTCTTTGTTACCGGTTTTAACAAAACTTCTTATACAAGCGCTCCGCGTTTTCCTAATTCGATCACTTCCATATTCTTAATTTCCTTTTTCACGATTTCAAATCGGACGATGGTTTTCATGACATGAAACCCGTGATTGCCGGCAGCACCTGGATTCAGGTATAGCATTCCATGAAATGCAGGATCGCGTTTAATTCGTAAAATGTGAGAGTGCCCGCAGATAAAGATATCCGGAGTTTGCACTCGAAGATTTTTTTTTACTCTCGGGTTATAATTAGGAGGCGCACCACCGATGTGCGTCATCCAGATCGAAAGTCCTTCACAGGTGAAATGTAGATCTTCGGGATATAAAGTCTGCAGATTTTTATCATCTATATTTCCGTATACCGCCCGAAAAGGTTTAAACTTTTCAAGTTCATCGGCTACGATTTTTTCTCCTATATCTCCCGCATGCCATACTTCATCACAATCTTTAAAATACTCAAACACCTTTTTATCAAGGTAACTATGCGTGTCGGAGAGAAGACCTATTTTCATTTTTCAAAAATGGTAACAAAAATTAATAAACATAAAACAGCTGTTATAAAATAGTATCGATATAATTCTACTTACAGGGACCGTGGTATAGGCAAATGTATTGAAGCACGCGCTATATTGATTAACTTGCAGGGAAACCTGCGCTACCTGTATGAAGTTTTCTTTACTCGCCATTCTTTTTATATCCCCGTTATTTTCGTTCGCACAAGATCATGGATTTCCATACGGTCAGACTACCTATCGGGATCTCGATATCAAAGTGTATGAAAAAGATACTGCTGCCGTAGCCGTGATTTTGAACGAGTTTGGTGAAGCTTACATTGACAACAGCAACGACAATAATTTACTGTTTGAATATCACGCCAAGATCAAGATTCTGAAAAAGAACGGACTTGATCAAGCTGATTTCCAGATACCATTATATAAAAATGAATCACGTGTTGAACGCGTTCGGTCAGTAAAAGCATCCAGCTACAACTATGAGAATGGGACGATGCGAGAAACGAAGCTGGAGAGTAAAAATCAATTTACTGAAAATGCGAGCAAGTATTTAGATATAGTCAAGTTTGCTGTTCCTAATGTTCGCGTGGGAAGCGTGATCGAAGTACATTATATAGTTGAATCTCCTTTCATTTTTAATTTTCATAACTGGGAATTTCAAAACGATATCCCCAAGGTAATGAGTGAGTATTGGGCTACCGTACCCGCTAACTATAAATTTAATATTACACTGAAGGGCTATCAACAGTTAAGCAAAAACGAAAGTGAACTCATTCGCGATTGCTATACTCCCGGAGGAGGATACCGTGCTGATTGTGCCCGGTTTAAATGGGCGATGAAAGATATACCCGCATTCAAAGAGGAGGAGTATATGACTGCAAAATCGAACTTCCTCTCCATGATCAATTTTGAACTCTCGGAAATACAATACTTTGATGGTCGCAAGAATAAGATTACCAAAGAGTGGAAGGATGTTGAAGAAGAACTTCGCAGAGATGAAAAATTTGGATTGCAAATAAAGCGCGGTAAAGATATAGTTGACGAGCATGTAGAGCTGCTTTTAACGGGAGAGAGCGATCCGCTTGAAAAAGCAAAGAAGATATATGAGTTTATAAAACTATGGTATCGTTGGGATGACGTTTATGGTAAGTATAGCGAGTTCGGAATAAAAAAAGCGTTTGATAAGAGAGCAGGCAATGTTGGCGATATCAATCTTACTCTGATTGCTGCGCTGAAGTATGCAGGCTTGAATGTAGAACCCTTGATGTTATCGACTCGTGAAAACGGATTAGCAACGGAGATTCATCCGGTGCTAAGTGACTTCAATTATGTAGTTGCCAAGGTAAACATAAACGATAAGGTATATCTGCTGGATGCCACCGATGATTTTCTTCCGTTTGGATTACTGCCACAGCGATGCCTGAATGGCAAGGGGAGGGTGCTGGGAGAGAAGGAATCTTATTGGTATGAGTTGAAGCCCTCTGAGAAATCGAAGCGCATTACGTTGGTAAATCTCAAGCTTGAATCCGATGGAATTTTCAAGGGTACACTTCAAACCACCTACAATGGTTATGCTGCATTGACCAAACGAAAAGAACTTCACAATGCCGGAAGTGATAAGGAGTTTGTGCATGAGCTTGGCAAAAAAATGAATAATCTGGAGGTCAAAGATTTTAAAATTGAAAATACCGATGTACTAAATAAGCCGCTTGTTGTGAAATTGGATATTGAAATGGCTGGTTATGAAAATATGAATGCCGCTAATTTCCTTTTCAACCCTTTCATCATTGGCCGGTGGGAGCAGAATCCATTCAAGTCAGAGGAGCGACTCTATCCAGTTGACTTCGGCGTACCGCTGGATGAAACACTTATTCTCAACCTGGAGTATCCAACGACAATCGAGCCCGTTGACCTTCCTCAAAAAATTGGTCTGGCATTACCGAATGCCGGAGGCCGCTACTTATTTGATATTCAAAACATGCCAAACCGATTAACCATTAACAACTCATTGCAGATTTCGAAAACGATTTTTACCTCTGAAGAATATCATTTTTTGAAAGAGCTTTTTAACCGTGTTATAGCAGTACAACAAGCCGACTTGGTCTTTAAGAAAAAGTGATGTTACATCCTTTGATGGTTGAACTTTCTTAATGGTTTTCTAATGTGGCAGACTTAAATGCACTCGTCAAGACTATAGTTGGTCCAATCTATACCTCAAAGTTTTTAAGAATCATTCTAAATTACATTTTATTATATATTTTCTACTTCAACTTGGCTTTCCGTTTATACCTTCGCGCGCAGTGATGGAATTGTATTAAAAACCTCATTTGAGGTAAGATTTTCGTCATTATTTATTGCGCAACGAATCAAATAAATTTGAAAAAATGAGTTCCGATAGTAGATTTGTGCCGCTTGTTTTGAAAACGGACACTGAACCTAACATGATAAAACATTTCACTTCTACCGCTTGCAAGTTCTTTACTCTCGTCCTCGTTTTCGCATTAATTAGTTTTAACAATTACGCTCAGGAAATTTCTAAAGATCCTGCTGCTATAAACGCAGGTCAGGCGTTATTTAATGCGAACTGTAAAGCTTGTCACAGAGTACAACAGAAATTGGTTGGTCCAGCATTGGCCGGTGTATATGATCGCACACCATCCATTGACTGGATCAAGTCTTTTGTAAAGAACTCATCGGCTGTCATCGCCAGCGGAGAGCCATACGCTGTAAAACTTTACAACGAGTATAACAAAACTCAAATGACAGCCTTCTCCTCTTTCAAGGACGAAGACATCATGAACATCCTCGCCTACATAAAGGCAGAAGCAGATAAGCCAGCACCAGACGCTGCAGCTCAACCTACAACAGGCGGTGGTGGACAACCCGCAGCAAACGCAGGTCTTCCCTCAACATACCTCAATGTTATACTGGTTGGTATGATCATCATACTGATACTACTCCTGATCGTATTGGGATTCCTGGTATCAGCATTGAAAAGATTCATTGATCAGAAAACTTTAACGGAAGAAGATAAAGAAGTTGTTCATCCAACAGTAACAACAGGTTCAATCTTCAAAAGCAGAGGCTTTGTATTTATAGTTGTATTCCTTACTGCAGCACTTGGTTTCAAAGCTGTGATCAACGGTCTATACTCTGTAGGTGTTCAACAAGGATATGCTCCGAAACAACCCATCGCTTTCTCTCACAAGATCCACGCTGGTCAATATGAAATTGACTGTAAGTATTGCCACGTTGGTGTGATGAAAAATAAGAGTGCTACAATTCCTTCTGTTAATATCTGTATGAACTGCCACAACCAGATCAAAACAGGTACAATCACAGGAGATGCCGAGATCGGTAAAATTGTTAAGGCATATGAAACGAATAAACCAATTGAATGGGTACGTATTCACAACCTTCCTGACCTGGCATATTTCAACCACGCTCAACACGTAAATGTAGCAGGTGTTGAATGTCAGACTTGCCACGGTCCGATTGAAACTATGGATGTTGTTCGTCAACACTCGCTGTTAACCATGGGATGGTGTATAGATTGCCATCGTAAGACCGATGTTAATACAAAAGGCAATGCTTATTACGATAACCTGGTAGAGATTCACAATCAGTCCAAGAAAACACCAATGAAAGTAGAAGACATCGGCGGACTTGAATGTTCTAAGTGTCACTACTAAAATTTAAGAAGAATAACGATTAACTGAATAACGGATAACGATTCACTTTAAAATGGAAGAATCTAAAAAGGTATACTGGAAAGGCATCGAGCAGCTGGCAAACAATCCAGAGTTTGTGAAGAATGCTCATCATGAATTTGCTCAGCCTGGTCCGGAAGAAGACCTGGGACATTCGCGCAGGGATTTTTTGAAGATGATGGGTTTTGGTGTGTCTGCAGTTGCATTGGCTGCCTGTGAAGCACCTATCCGAAAAGCAATTCCTTATGTTAACAAGCCGGTGGATATTGATCCAAGCTTGCCAAACTATTACGCCTCTTCATATATAAATGGAGGTGACTATTGCAGTATCGTAGTGAAGACCCGTGAAGGTCGTCCTATCAAAATAGAAGGTAACGCACTTTCAGCAGTTACAAAAGGTGGAACAAGCGCTCAAGTTGAAGCTTCTGTTCTTTCACTTTACGACAACGCTCGTCTTCGCGGTCCAAAAATCGGAAAAGATAAAATCAGCTGGGAAGACCTTGATAGACAAGTAATCTCAAAACTGAATGAGATATCTGGAAAAGGCGGACAAATCAGAATCGTTAGCAATACTATACTAAGCCCAAGTACAAAAGCTGCTATTGAGAAATTCAAAGCGACTTATGCGACAACACAAGTTGTTCAATACGATCAAACATCTGCTTTTGGTATAGCGAAAGCAAATGAAGAGTCTTTCGGTACAGCCGTTATTCCTTCATATGATTTCAGTAAGGCAAAAGTGATCGTGAGCATTGCCGCAGATTTTATCGGTAGCTGGATTTCTCCAATCGAATTTACAAAGCAATACGCTCTGACTCGTGAAGTAAGTGAAGATAAGCGTGACATGTCACGTCACTATCAATTCGAATCAGTACTTTCTATAACCGGTGCTAACGCAGATCATAGAGTTCAAATTAAACCTTCTGAAGAAGGCGCAGTAGCTGTAGTACTCTATAATTTATTAGCGGGTAAAGCAGGTAAGCCAGTTATCAGCGGAGGCGTTGAGAAACCTTATATAGCGAAAGCTGCAGAGGACCTTTGGGCTAACCGCGGCAACGCTTTAGTTGTAGCCGGTTCTAACGATAAATCAGTACAAGTTGTTGTTAACGCCATCAACGATCTTTTAGGAAGTTATGGTTCAACAATAGATCTGAGTACACCAGTTAACTACCGTCAAGGCGATGATGTTGCCATGACAAATTTTGTTGGTGAACTGGAAGGCGGTAAAATAGATGCAGTTATTTTCTATAACTGTAATCCGGTTTATGATTTCCCTACCGGAGATAAAATTGCAGCAGGATTGAAAGGCGTTGAACTTTCTATAGCAACAAGCTATAAGGAAGATGAGACTGGAACGCTTGCAAAGTATGTGGCACCTGATCATCATTTCCTGGAAGCATGGAATGATGCGGAGCCTAAGAAGAACCATTTCAGCTTAGGTCAGCCATCCATCACACCAATCTTCAAGTCGCGTGCAGCACAAGAAAGTTTGCTGGTGTGGGCTAACGAACCCAAAGCCGATTACTTTGAATTTGTAAAAAATAACTGGAAGAGCTGGTTCTATAAAGATCAGACTTTCGACTTCCAAAGTTTCTGGGATAAGTGTTTGTATGATGGTGTATATGAATTACCAGCAACAGCTGCTGCAACAGCGGTAACTTTTGCGGGTAACGTAGGCGCTGCAGCAGATGCTATTGCAAGTAACTATAAAGCGGGTACTTGGGAATTGGTGATCTATGAAAGTGGTAACATCGGAAACGGTTCACAAGCCAACAACCCTTTGTTACAGGAGCTTCCTGATCCTATTACGAAAGCTACATGGGATCACTATGTAACTGTTGCACCGAAAGATGCTAAAGACATTGATTTTTCTGAGAGTGTTACGAAGTATGCTACGATTACTTTCAACGGTAAGAGTATAAAACTTCCGATGCTCGTTCAACCTGGTCAAACTCCTGGTACTATCGGTATCCCGGTAGGTTACGGAAGGACGAAAGCGGGTAAAGTAGCGGATGGTATCGGACAAAATATATACCCGTTCGTTAACCTCGTAAATGGTTCATTGAACTATACAGCGAATGTGACGTTCACTCCGACCACTGAAACCTACCAAATTGCACAAACGCAAACGCACAACACCTATATGGGACGTGCGACTGTAGTGCAGGAAACATCATTATCAGAATTCAAAGATAAAAACTGGGATCGCGAGTATCATCCAAAAGTTGCTACCTGGATGGATCCTGAACATAAAGTTGCTCCTGGTGAACTTTCAATGTGGAAAGGCCATGAGTATAACAACCACCATTGGGGAATGGCAATTGACCTGAACACTTGTACAGGTTGTGCAGCATGTGTGGTGGCTTGTAACGTGGAGAACAACGTTGCTCTTGTTGGAAGAGAGGAAGTAATCAATCGCAGAGAAATGCATTGGTTGCGCATCGACCGCTACTATAGCAGTGATGCACCTGCAGATGATTGGAGAGGAGTGGAGATTGCATCTGAAAATCCTGATGTAGTATTTCAACCAATGCTTTGCCAGCATTGCAATAACGCACCTTGCGAAACAGTTTGTCCGGTTGCAGCAACAACCCATAGCACAGAAGGTCTTAACCAAATGACGTATAACCGTTGTATCGGTACACGTTATTGCGCTAACAACTGTCCATATAAAGTAAGACGTTTCAACTGGTTTAAATATCACGATAACAGTCAATTCGAAACTGTTAACCCAGCGATGAATACCGACTTAGGTAAGATGGTATTGAACCCGGATGTAACCGTACGTTCACGCGGTGTAATGGAGAAATGTTCATTCTGCGTACAACGTATTCAAGCCGGTAAACTTACCGCGAAGAAGGAGAGAAGAGCTTTGAAAGATGGTGAAGTTGTAACCGCTTGTTCTGCAGCCTGCTCAACTGGAGCGATTGTGTTCGGTGATATCAACAATCCTGAGAGCAAAATCTCTAAGCTGTTGAAAATCAGACCGCTTGACGAAAAGAAACCACACAGTATTGATAAGGTTACTGATAACCCACGTGCCTACCAGGTATTGGAGGAAATCGGAGTGAAACCAAATATCTGGTACCTTACGAAAGTAAGAAACAAGGATACAGCAAAAGCGTAGGCCATTTATTGCTCATGTATAGTGAGCGATATATGTGCAAGACAACACACTCACACGCACGATAACTATAACGAATAACGGATAACTTTTTTAAATAAATGCAAGTTACGTCATCAGTTCGCGATCCCTTGGTAACCGGAGGTAAAACGGTAAAAGATGTTTCGCACGATATCAGCCGGCACGTGGAGAATAAGCCGCCAAAATCATGGTGGTTAGCGCTGGCTATTTCGCTGGTACTTTTTGTCTACGGGTTCTACTGTGTGTGCACAGTACTATGGAATGGTATAGGAGTATGGGGATTAAATAAAACAGTAGGTTGGGCGTGGGATATCACCAACTTCGTTTGGTGGGTTGGTATCGGTCACGCTGGTACACTGATCTCCGCGATCTTGTTGCTGTTCCGTCAGAAATGGAGAATGTCCATTAACCGTGCGGCAGAAGCAATGACGATCTTTGCTGTAATATGTGCTGCGACTTTCCCGCTCATTCACATGGGACGTCTTTGGTTAGGATTTTATTGGGCGCTTCCACTTCCCAACGCGTTTGGTTCCCTTTGGGCTAACTTTAACTCGCCACTGTTGTGGGACGTGTTCGCGATCTCAACATACTTTACGGTATCATTAGTATTCTGGTATATAGGTCTTATCCCTGACTTTGCAACAATCCGCGACCGTGCTGTTGTACAAGGTAATAAGATCAGAGCTGAAGTATATAATGCTTTGAGCTTCGGCTGGCAAGGTGGTGCTAAAACGTGGATGCGTTATGAAGCAGTTGCCTTGATCCTCGCAGGTCTTTCAACGCCACTTGTATTGTCGGTTCACACTATCGTATCGATGGACTTTGCTACATCCGTTATTCCGGGCTGGCATACAACGATCTTCCCTCCATACTTTGTGGCTGGTGCGATCTTCTCTGGCTTCGCGATGGTATTGACATTGTTGTTGATCACTCGCGCAGTATTTAAACTGGATGACTACATCACAATCTATCACATAGAATTGATGAACATCATCATCATCGTAACAGGTTCAATTGTAGGGGTTGCTTATATCACTGAGTTGTTCATATCCTGGTACTCAGGTGTTGAATACGAAGGCTATGCATTCTATAATCGTGTTCAAGGTCCTTATGCCTGGGCATACTGGTCAATGATGACTTGTAACGTAATCTCTCCTCAGTTATTCTGGATCAAGAAAATCAGAACGAGCATCGTTGCAACTTTTGTCCTGTCTATCGTTGTGAACATCGGTATGTGGTTCGAGCGTTTCGTGATTATCGTAACGTCACTGCACCGCGATTATATACCATCAAGCTGGACAATGTTCCACCCGACTATGTATGACATTGGTGAATATGTATTCACTTTCGGTTTATTCTTCACCGCATTCCTTTTGTTCGCGAAGTTTTTCCCAGTGATCAACATGGCCGAAGTGAAGAGTATTGTGAGATCAGATTCTGAAAAAGTGTCGCACGGTGCGCATGTAGACGAAGAGGTTCACGCTTAATAAAGACTTGAAGAAATGAACGCAGATAAAAACTTTGTAGTAGGCGTATTTGACAACGAGGAGGTGCTACTCGATGGCATCGGTAAAGTGCGCACAAATGGTCTGAAAATTCATGATGTATTTTCTCCATTCCCTGTTCACGGTATAGATGATGCATTGGGATTGAAAAAATCACGTCTTCCGAAAGCCGCTTTTTTATTCGGACTTACAGGAACCAGTCTTGCATTAACTATGCAGATATGGATGCTGGGATATGACTGGCCAATGATTATCGGTGGTAAGAACTATGCTTCTTTGCCTCCTTTCATTCCGGTAACATTCGAGTTGACAGTTTTGCTTTCAGCGTTAGGAATGGTTGCAACATTCATGATCATCAGTGACCTGAAGCCTTACAGATGGCCTCGCCAGTTTGATGTAAGAAGTACAGATGACAAACACGTAATGGCCATCGATCTTGCATTGAATGGTGGTAAAAGTAAAGAAGAGATTTCACGCATCTTAAAGGATGCAGGAGCTTCTGAAGTAAACGAAAAGAATTTTGAATAATCATAGAAAATTGACCATGCGTTTTGTAACAAGCTTGTTCGTAGGACTTTCAGCCGCTGTGCTGTTAACATCATGCGGTGCTGGTGGTGAAGATCAGGGTACAGAATATGCACCTAACATGTATCACTCCGTTGCCTATGAACCCTATACTCAAATCGTAGATGAAGATGCAGGACGTTGGGTGACTTCTATTGAATACCCTGACGGACACGCTGAATACTTCAACTCTAATAAATTCAATCCAAGCCGTATGAATATGCGCGAGCCTGCAGCGAATACTGTAAGCCGTAATAAAAACGGATGGCTCCCATATCGTTTGGGTAAGGACAGTCTTGCATTTGCAGCTTCACACATGAAGAATCCATTGGATTCTACTGCTGAGATCATTGCTTCCGGCAAGGCCCTATATGAAATGTACTGCGATCATTGCCACGGTCCGAAAGGTGCTGGTGATGGTAAAGTTGCTGCCGGTGTAAAAATCGATGGTGTACAAAAAGGTAATTATAACGGTGTTCCGGATTATAAATCCGGTGCTTTAAAGGACATTTCAGAAGGTCATATTTTCCACGTGATCACACATGGTAAAGGTTTGATGTGGGCACATGGCTCACAGATCAGTCCTGAAGATCGCTGGAAGATAGCGAAGTATGTAAAAACACTGCAAAAATAATAGCCTCTGTTGTCAAGTGGTCTTGATCAAGCAAACGACTCGACAACACAGAAACTTTAACGAATAACGATTAACGAATAACGGAACTGAAATGGCTCATCACGTAGAAGTTGTTGAAGAACAATATGTATTTAGATCAGAGACCAGGAAGAAAATATTCATGCTCCTTGCGTTAGGAGTAGTGCTTTTCATCCTGGGCCTTGTGTTTGCTATGAATGACAGTGGTCATCATGAAGCAGCACATGGCGGAGGTCATGCATCAGTAGCAGAAGCTCAAAAATTAGTAGCATCTGCAGATCAGCATGGCGCTGCTTCGGAAGGTCACGGACATGTTGAGGCGGGAGGAGAGCATCATGAAAAACCTTTGTGGATCAGAAGACTGTTTACTACACTGTGGATGAACAATGTTTTCTTCACAGGCTTTGGTATCATCGGATTATTCTTTGTTGCCATTCAGTATGCAGCACAAGCTGGTTGGTCTGTTGGTGTAAAACGTATTGCATTGGCGATGGGAACCTGGATTCCTTTAGCAGGTATATTAATGCTTATCACTTGGTTCGTTACGAATCACGATATATTTCATTGGACACACGGCTCTCTGTATGATAGTAAGGGTGCTGACTTCGATCCGATCATCAATAAAAAAGCTCCATTCTTTTTCTGGCCTTTAGCGGGTGGTACGTTTCCTTTGTTCTACATCGGACGTATGGTGCTTTTCTTTGGATTGTGGTATTACTTCTTTGTGCAGATCAGAAAGAACATGGTAGCAGAAGATCTCGAAGCTACCAACGCATACTGGTATAAGAATCGCGTAATGGCAACCGTATTCCTGATTTTCTTTGGTGTAAGTTCTTCAATCGCTGCCTGGGATTGGGTAATGAGCATCGATACACACTGGTTCTCAACAATGTTTGGCTGGTATGTATTTGCAAGCTGGTGGGTAACTGGTTTAGCGACTATAACTTTAATCGCTGCACATTTGAAATCAGCAGGTTATTTGAAAATTGTAAATTCAAATCACCTTCATGACTTGGGTAAATTCTGCTTTGCGTTCTCTATCTTCTGGACATATATATGGTTTGGTCAGTTCTTGTTGATCTACTATGCAAACATTCCTGAAGAAACTGTATACTTCATTGAGCGGATGAGAACGAGTCCATATAGCTGGATATTCTATCTCAATCTTATCTTAAACTTTGTACTTCCTTTCCTGTTATTGATGACGAGAGGTTCAAAACGTCAATTGTCTACACTCAAATTAGTTTGTCCAATCATTATCGTTGGTCACTGGTTTGATTTCTTTAACATGGTAACCCCTGGCGTTCTGAAACACGAAGGTGGAGTAGGATTACTGGAGATCGGTGTTGCTTTGATTTTTGCAGCCGTATTCCTTCTGGTAGTGCTGAACGGCTTGTCTAAGATACCGCTGTTCGGAAAGAATGATCCAATGTTACAAGAGAGTCTTCATCACCACATTTAATATATAGAAAGCGCTATGATGAGTTTGATTATTTTTCTAGGTGTTGTTCTGGTCCTTGTGATCCTGTTCCTGATCTTCAGGCTCAGCACCCTGGTTGGTATTGCGAAAGGAAAAAAGGAAAGTTATGTGGGAGAGAACAATGGTGTTCACGGTGTACTCTTCATCGTTTTCACGGTGTTGGGATTAGCCGCTTTCTTCTGGTATTCCTATACATATTTTGATGTTTATACTTTGCCAATTGCATCTGAGCATGGCAAGCGGACAGATTCACTCTTTTGGATTACAATGGCTGTTACTGTTGTCGCTTTTGTGATCATCAGTATTGTTATGTTCGTGTTCATCTATCAGTATCGTTATAAAGAAGGAAGAAAAGCTAAATTCTTTCCAGATAACCACTACCTGGAATTGACTTGGACGATCATTCCTGCGATTGTATTGGCGGTATTGATTTTCACAGGTCTTCGTACCTGGAATGACATCACTTCACCAGCATCAAAAGAAGCAGAAGTGATTGAGGTTATAGCACAGCAATTTGCATGGACAGCACGTTACCCTGCCAAAGACAAAGAACTTGGAAAAGTTAACTATAAATTGATCGATGCAGTAAATGAATTCGGTCTTGACCTTTCAGATAAGAACTCATTTGATGATTTCAAATCCCTCGAACTTCACTTTCCAGTGGATGAAGAAATCCTTTTGAAGATCAGAGCTAAGGATGTTTTGCATAGTGTGTTTTTACCCCACTTCCGCGTAAAGATGGATGCTGTACCAGGTATGCCTACGCAATTCAAGTTCAAGGCTACAAAGACTACTGAAGAGATGAGAACCGAAACCGGTAATCCTAATTTCAATTATGAATTGGCTTGCACAGAGATCTGTGGTAAAGGTCACTTCTCTATGAGAATGCCGGTTGTGGTAGAGGACAGAGAGTCATACGATCGCTGGAAAGCTTCACAGGAAGCTTGGTTGAAACAGAATCCGGATTACTTGAAAAATGTACCGGCACAGTTGAAAGAAGCTGCGATGATTAAGGCAGGTTTGCAAAAAGATCCTGGCGCTGGCGTAGCAGCAGTGAAAGAATAAGAGTTTCGAATCAAAGAATTATCAAGACATGGCAACGACCGATATTCACATCCATCAAAATGTACACCAGCATGATGATCATGGCCACGAGCATGATGAGCATCACGAAGGTAACTTTTGGACAACCTATATTTTCAGCCAGGATCACAAGATCATTGCAAAACAATTCCTGATTACAGGTATATTCTGGGCTTTGTTGGGAGGAACACTTTCCGTGATCTTCCGTCTTCAGCTTGGTTTTCCTGACATGAACCTGGATTGGTTAAAACCAGTGTTGGGTGAGTGGATCACTGCGGAAGGAAAACTTGACCCTGAATTTTACCTTGCGTTGGTTACGATGCACGGAACCATCATGGTGTTCTTCGTACTTACCGCAGGTTTAAGTGGTACATTCTCAAACTTCCTGATACCACTCCAAATAGGTGCCCGTGATATGGCATCTGGTTTCATGAATATGCTTTCATACTGGTTCTTTTTCTTATCCAGTGTGCTCATGTTCATTTCCTTATTTCTTGAGACAGGCCCCGCTGCAGGTGGTTGGACTATATATCCTCCGTTGAGTGCGTTGCCACAAGCCATTAAAGGATCCGGAATGGGGATGACCTTATGGCTGGTTGCTATGGCGTTCTTTATTGTTAGCTCGCTGTTAGGTAGCATTAACTATATCACCACTGTAATCAACATGCGTACACGTGGTATGTCGTTTACAAGAATGCCACTTACAATCTGGGCGTTCTTCTTTACAGCGATTATCGGTGTACTTTCATTCCCTGTATTATTCGCTGCTGCATTACTGTTGATCTTCGACCGTAGTTTTGGTACAAGCTTTTACTTGTCAGATATATACATTGGTGGCGAAGCATTGGCACACGATGGTGGTAGCCCGGTTTTGTTCCAGCATTTGTTCTGGTTCCTCGGACACCCTGAAGTATATATCGTATTGTTGCCTGCTTTAGGTTTGTCATCTGAAATTATAGCTACAAACTCACGTAAGCCGATCTTCGGTTACAAGGCAATGATTGGTTCGATGTTGTTCATTGCGATCTTGTCATTCATCGTATGGGCACACCATATGTTCGTGACAGGTATGAACCCTTTCTTAGGTTCTATCTTCATGCTTCTCACATTGATCATTGCAGTACCTTCTGCCGTGAAAATCTTTAACTATGTAACAACACTTTGGAAGGGTAACATCGTATTTACTCCTGCCATGTTGTTCTCGATCGGATTGGTATCATTCTTCTTAACAGGAGGTATCACAGGTATATTCCTTGGTAACTCTGCTATTGATATTCAATTACACGATACATATTTCGTTGTAGCTCACTTTCACCTTGTAATGGGTAGCGCATCGTTCTTCGGTATGCTGGCTGGTATATACCACTGGTTCCCGAAAATGTTTGGACGTATGATGAACGAAACACTTGGACAAGTACACTTCTGGCTCACGTTTGTCGGTGTATACTTGGTGTTCTTCCCAATGCATTATATAGGTATAGCAGGTTTCCCAAGAAGATATTATTCATGGACAAACTTTGAAACTTTCAGTGGCTTCACCGATTTGAACATGCTGGTGTCAATCGCTGCGATTGGAACATTGATAGCGCAGTTTATCTTCTTGTTCAACTTCTTCTATAGCATCTGGCGCGGTCGTTTGGCTCCGCTGAACCCTTGGAACTCAACTACACTTGAGTGGACAACACCACGCAATCCTGGTCATGGTAACTGGGTGGGAGAGATTCCTTCTGTATACCGCTGGCCATATGACTATAGCAAGCCTGGTGCAAAAGAAGATTTTATTCCTCAGCACATTCCTTATTCTGAAACACCTGAATCTAACCTTCCACATGAGAACGAGCTGATTAAGCTTGAGACTTCCAATGGAGAAGGAGCGATCATTGTTGAAGGTAATAAACACTAATTAAAACTCAGTTCAAGGTTTCAGGTTTCAGGTTCAAGGTTGGGAATCAACACTGAATCTGAAATCTGGAACCTTAAACTTTATAGACATGCGGTCTTTTCGCAGACTTACGATCTCAACGCTTATTGCTGTTTACCTTTTGATTTTGGTAGGGGGAATTGTACGCAGCACTGGCTCAGGCATGGGATGTCCCGATTGGCCTAAATGTTTCGGAAGTTGGACACCGCCACAGTCAGTATCAGAACTTCCCAGTAATTACAAAGAGGTATACGCGGAATATCGCCAAAAGAAAAATATTCGTTTTGCGAAATACCTGAATGCTCTGGGCATGGAGGATACAGCACAAAAGTTACTGCAGGATCCTTCCGTTCTTCAGGAGAATGATTTCAATCCTACCAAAACCTGGATAGAGTATATCAACCGTATCGTAGGAGTCATCATTGGTTTTTTAATTTTTCTGGTATTTGTGTCTTCTGTCAGGTTCTGGAATACAGAACGAAGACTCACTGTAATCTCATTCCTCACTTTCATATTGGTAGGGTTTCAGGGTTGGATCGGTTCTTTTGTAGTCTCTACCAATCTCACACCCTGGACAGTGACAGTACATATGTTTCTGGCACTTTTGATAGTTGCCATGCTGATTTATCTGTGGCATCGAAGTAGCTATTCAACCATGATTAATTCACCCCTTGGTTTTTGGTGGTTGTTAGTGTGCATAGCGGTACTGTTAGTGCAGACATTGCTGGGTACACAAGTGCGTGAAGCTATAGATCGCGTAGCAACGTGGGCGTCACGTGAAATTTGGACTGCGAATCTTGGAGTTGAGTTTATACTTCATCGTTCGTTCTCCTGGATCGTACTGGTATTGCATGTTGGATTAATACTCAATTTGCGTAAAACTGAAGGCTCAAAAGCTTTCCTCCTTGTCTTAATCATGCTAATTTTGGGCACTATTTTAACAGGGACAGGCATGGCTTATTTTGGTGTGCCACCATACCTTCAGCCGTTGCATTTGCTGTTTGCCACAACAACTTTTGGCGCTCAGTTTTTGCTCTTGCTGAAGTTAGACCGGAAAGAAGAATCAGTAGTAACAAATTAAATGATAGCAGGACAAACACATCAACTAACAGGTGCAGCGTTTGCCGGAGCAAAGGCTAAAGCATATTGGGAATTGCTAAAATTCAGATTGTCATTTCTGGTAGCTTTTTCATGTGCTTTTGGTTTTGTATTGGGAACGTCTCGTGTTGACTGGTTTATCCTCGCGATGGTATTCATCGGAGGTTTCTTACTTTCCGCATCATCCGTAATTGTTAATCAGATTATCGAAAAAGATCTTGATAAATTAATGACGCGCACGATGAACAGGCCGTTGCCTACAGATCGTGTTACTGTTAATGAAGCTATCACCGTTTCTGCGATTTGTTTTGTATCCGGTGTAGGATTATTGTTGATCTATACCAATCCACTGACAACAGCGCTTTCTATTCTGTCCATGGTGTTATATAGTTTTGTATATACACCACTGAAAAGAGTAGGACCTATAGCAGTATTTGTAGGAGCAATTCCGGGAGCACTTCCTCCGCTTTTAGGTTGGACTGCCGCAACCGGAACTATATCTCACGAAGCGCTTATTATTTTTGGAATACAATTCATCTGGCAGTTTCCTCACTTCTGGGCTATCGCCTGGGTTGCTGATGAAGATTATAAAAAAGCAGGTTTCAAATTACTTCCGTCAAGCGGAGAAAAGGATTTGAATACAGCAGTACAAATCATGATCTATACCATGTGCCTGATACCATTGGGAATGTTGCCAGCTACATTTGGAATTACAGGTGTTAACTCTGCTATAGTAGCAACCATCTGTGGAGTACTTTTCTTTGCACAGACGTTCTCGTTGATGAAGTCTGGAGACAGGAAAGCTGCTTTGAAAATCATGTTCGGTTCTTTTTTGTATTTACCGATTGTACAGATTGCATACTTATTAGATAAAGTTTGATAAGAAGGGAAGGAGAACAGTATGGTACCAGAAATTAAAATAGTAGAAGAAGCAAAGAGTCCACTGGCAATGAATCCGAAGAAATTCGGACTGTGGATTTTTATAGCAACGGTGATAATGCTTTTTGGTGCATGGACCAGTGCCTACATCGTGAAGCGTGGTGACATGGGATGGTCCGAGATTATTGTACCAGATTTATTCTGGATAAACACAGGAATCATTCTGGCGAGCAGTGCTACAATGGTTTGGGCTGTACGTGCTGCACGCAAAGACAACCTAGAAGCGTTGAAGATAGCGTTAAGCATCACCACGATACTCGGTATAGCATTTGTCATCGGCCAGGTTATGGCCTTCGATCAAATGGTAGCATTGAAAGAGCATTTTACAGGCGGCCCTGTATCGCATTCATTTGTATATGTATTGAGTGGTGCGCACGCAGTTCACTTGGTGAGTGGAGTGATTTTTCTCATCATCGTGCTCGTGGCTGCATTCCGGTTGAAAGTGAATTCCAAAAACATGAACCAAATAGAAATGTGTGCCACGTATTGGCATTTTTTGGATGTTCTTTGGCTATATTTGTTCGTCTTTCTGCTGTTGAATAAATAGACGTTAGACATTATTATTACGGGCATAAGAGTATAAAATGAAGTATACTTGATGCCGATTGAAATAGGAAACTGAACTAATAACGATAAATTAAAATGGCAAGTACCTCAGTAGCAACAGCTCCGGGACGGAGCGCCTGGGATGGCGGAGCATCACCAATGGGTGCCAGTTATGGTAAACTAATGATGTGGTTCTTTTTGCTGTCAGATGCTTTTACTTTTTCTGCACTTCTCATCACATACGGTTTGGTGCGTTCAGCACATCCTGTATATACAGGTGCAGTAAGTGCATTTAAATTTTCCGCTGGCTACTGGCCTATACCTGAAAGAGTATTTGAAGCTGTTCCCTTCTTACACGGAGTTGAAGCTCCATTGGTGTTTGTTGGTATCATGACATTCATTCTCATCATGAGTTCTGTAACGATGGTGTTGGCGGTTGAAGCCGGTCACCGTATGGATCGTGTTGCTGTTGAGAAGTGGATGCTTTGGACTATATTAGGTGGTATAGCTTTCTTAAGCTGCCAGGCTTGGGAGTGGTTACACTTTATCCACGGAAGTGAAGGAGGTAAAGCTGTTGTTGAAGGAACTACATTTTTTGGAGCAAACCTGGTGCATAACCAGTACGGTCCTCCGGACTTTGCTGCATTCTTCTTTTTTATAACAGGTTTCCACGGCTTTCACGTATTCAGTGGAGTTTGTTTGAACTTCCTCATATACTATAACACAGTAATGGGTGTGTACGACAGAAGAGGTCATTATGAAATGGTAGAGAAAGTTGGTTTATACTGGCACTTTGTAGACCTGGTTTGGGTATTCGTATTTACCTTCTTCTATCTTGTATAATTTAAGAAACGCTAACTGTTAATAGAATAAACATGGCACACACTGAAGAAACTCTACATATAAATGTATTGCCTCCGGATCGCGCAAAAATTAAAAAACTTTGGATGACGGCACTCATATTGCTGGTCATTACGATCCTGGAATTTATTGTAGCATTTACGGTTCCACATGAATACAAGGACCTTCGCGTTTGGATATTCATTACCATGACCATTGTGAAAGCTGGTTATATAGTAGGTGAATTCATGCACTTACGCTATGAAGTGAAAGTATTGATCTGGTCTATTCTGATCCCGATGATCTTTATCGTATGGATGCTCGTGGCATTTATATATGAGGGCATGGCGATTTCTGCAGTCAGATAATTTGTAAAAAATATATAGTATATAGAGGCTTAGGTGTGAACTTAAGCCTCTTTCATTTAGAATCGAATAAATGAAAAGTTGATTCTTCCTTGGCGGGATCAACAAGTAATATGAAAGGCAACAAAATAATTTTTCTCTTCCTCGCGTTTTTACTACCGGTTTGTATTTTCCTTTTTCTCAAGTTCTTTGGTAAAAATGAATTTGCAGTGGAGCCACTATATAATACGATCGCTCCTGATGTACAAGAAGGATGCGCACCCGTGTCGATTCCGTATTATGTTCCGGATAGTGTTACAAGCGCATTATCGTTTGGAAATGATAGCCTTGTATTGGTGATTTTCGGGAAGCCTGACAAAGAAGGTGTAACACAACTAATGCGTGTTGACGAAGAATTTCCCGAAGACAAGATCCAGCAAAAGATAATCACAGATGCAGATCCTCATTTTTCCTCCTGGAAGAAATGTATATTCTTTCTCAAGGAACCTTTTGATGTGATACTGGTTGATAGAAAGGGAATCATACGCGGACAGTATGTCTCAAACGATCGTGAAGAAATGGACAGGCTCCTCACAGAAATCGCCATCATTCTTAAAAAATATTAATCGTCATATATATGGAACAATCTCTGGATGTTCAAAAAGAACCGTATAAGAAGCTCATCATCGCGGTGTCTATACTAATTCCTGTGGTCGTAGCGATCTTGTTTGGAGTTAAAGTTCCGGGATACGACCTCTCGTTTCTCCCACCGATTTACGCTGCTATCAATGGCATCACTGCAGTACTGTTGATCACAGCTGTAATCGCAGTAAAGAACGGAAAGCTGAAGCTTCACGAAACGATCATGAAAATATGTATAGGGCTATCAGTAGCCTTTCTGGTGATGTATGTGCTTTATCATATGACCAGCGATACAACTGTGTACAGAGGAGAAGGAGTGATTCGCTACGTTTATTACTTCATCCTCATCACGCACATTTTGCTGTCCATTGCCATCATTCCGTTAGTATTATTTACGTTTTCACGCGCCTGGTTTGGCAACTTTGAACGGCACAAAGCATTGGCTAAATTTACATTTCCGTTGTGGTTGTATGTGGCGGTAACAGGTGTGATCGTCTACCTGATGATCAGTCCCTATTATCAATAACACCGATCGATAGTCCTTCTATAAACTTGGAATAGATTTTTAAACAGTAACGCAGTATGATGACAAGAATTGTAACAACAGCTTTGCTCGTCCTTTTCATAAGCGTAAATGATGTGCTGGCACAATGTGCTATGTGCCGCTCCACATTGGAGAATAATTATTCAAATGGAAATCCTGGCATCGCAGCCGGCATCAATACGGGGATCCTATATCTATTGGTATTGCCGTACCTGGCCGTTATGCTCCTCGGTTATTTCTGGTATAAATCAAGTAAGAATGCCCGCACCGAGTTATCTGAAAGCGCTGCTGCAAGGTAAGTGTCCGCGCTGTCGCAAAGGACCTATATTTAAATACCCCGCCAGTAATCTTTCCAAGTTTACCGTGATGAACGAACGCTGCCCTCACTGTGACGTGAGGCTGGAACCGGAACCTGGATTTTATCAAGGCGCTATGTATGTGAGCTACGGATTTACGGTGGCTACATTAATAGCCATGAGCATCATCTTCTATCTTTTCTTTGCCGAAAGTTCCGAGTGGTTCTATATAGGTACATTCATTGCATTAATGGTGCTCCTCATTCCTGTGAATTACAGATACTCACGCATTTTATATCTATACTTTTTCGGAGGGATTAAACCTCTGGATGAAAAGTAGACTGGACAGATTTTTGTTAGTGCTATAGCGATTAACGCGGAATGATCGTTAACTTTAACGATCATCACCTTAGGCAGATTGCACTTTGAAATCGAAGTTAAAACTCATCGTAGCATGTATACTTTTCCTGGTAGCCGGACTTCTGGCGGCATACTATTCCTATCAGCAACCTTCACCAGGGCTGTATGCGGAAAAGTTATCCGAAGGAGTTGCCAGGGAAGTTGAAGCGATTGAAAAAGAAGCTTCTGCTATAATTCAAGCTGGAGTTACGGACTCCGCTATGTATGCAACAACCCGATCTGAATATTCTTTCTTCCTATATGATAAAGGTTCTTTAGTATACTGGACCAATAACAAGTTTGTCCCCACGTTTGCTTCTGTATCCGATCCCTTTATACTCAAGCTCTTAAAGTCAGGTAACAGCGATTATCTCGCACGCAAGTGGGCTATAGCAGGGCAGAAATTCCTAGTCGGTATCATCCCACTGTATAAGCGGTATCCGATTACCAATGACTATCTCAGCATCGAATGGAACAAGCGAATCTTTCCGACTCGAAATATATTTATCCTGGAAGGAAATGCAACGGTAGGTATACCGGTTTGCGTGAAAGATATATGCCCTTTTAAAGTAAATATTCTCAATGAACATTTACTCTTTCCGGAGCGTGCAGCGGCCGCAGTGATACTTCTTTCGATCGCTGTTGTTTTAGCAATTGTGCTGGTATACCGTGAAGCAAGACGGATAAAGTATCCGGAAGTGGGATTTATCATACTTTACTTTTTCTTGCTGGGCCTACGGACCGTGATGGTGGAATTTAATTTTCCCGCTGCTTTTGTTTCGTCCGATCTTTTTAACCCGCAGATCTTTGCCTCATCAACGTTAAATGCATCGCTTGCAGATCTTGTACTCAATGAAGCTGCCGTACTTTTACTTTGCTTCTATATATTCAGACACTATATACATGGCAAAGCGTTACTCAGGCTCGTGCATCATAAAGTATGGTCGTGGCCAATCTCTTTTTTATTCGCTGCCTGTATACTTTTTGCTGCACTTTTTCCATTTGTAGTAATCCAGACGCTCGCCAACAATTCCATTATCATACTCGATATAGCGCAATCCCTGAAGGTAGATATACTTCGTATTGTTGCCTTGATAGCCGTGGTGATGGCGGGTATATGCTCGTTTCTTTTCTCGCATGCCTTCATTCGCCTTCTGGTAGCAGGTGGAAGTTATGTGAAGATCATGGTGTCATTTCTGCTGGCTACAGTATTGTTTGTAGTGATAAATGAATCCACCGGGCAAGAGTATATATCTTCGCTGGTGATGGTGGTACTTTATTGCATAGTGGTATATGCTTTGAAGTTATACAGGAGCCTGAAACGGTTAAGCTTCGCTACCTTTGCTTATTTGTTTGTTGCCCTGTTTTTTATGGCAGCGAATGGCGCCTACACGCTTCAGTATTTTGCTCATAAAAAGAAAATTGAAAATCAGTTTAGATTTGCCAGTAACTTTTTGATTGATCGGGATGACTTTGGAGAGTACTTGCTCTCCGAGACGGCCTCCAATGTGTCGCAGGATATTTTTATTCAGAAACGGATCACGAGTATATTTCTAAGCTATGACGCTATCCGCCAGAAAATAAGACAAGTATTTCTGCCTGCTTATTTTAATAAGTATGATGTAGATATATTTCTATTCAACGCGGCTGGGCAACCGTTGGATGATCTAACCTCAACTACATTTTCAGGACTGATCGCGCGTTATGACCAGGAAGCATACCGCACACAATATGATAATGTATATTTCATCAATAGTCCGGAAGAAGAGGTTGCACAGCAATATCTGGTTCGTGTGCCGATTCGCAAGCAAGGCACTATATCAGGCCATGTTGTTCTACAGCTTTCGCTGAAGAAAATTATTCCTGAAAATGTATACCCTGAGTTGCTGGTTGATAACCGATTCAAACAATTCTTCCGTGAACAGGATATTAGTTATGCTGTTTTCTCAAGCGACAAAGTGTTATATAGCTCAGGAGATTTTAACTACGATCAGCTGTTTAGCATTTCCTTGTTTGGAAATCCTGAAATTCATATGTCCGGTATAGCATTTAGTGGATATGATCACATTGCTGTTGAAGATGAAAACGGACGCATTGCAGTAGTTTCTTCCCAGCGCTCATCACTGACGTCTAAACTATCTGGGTTTTCTTTCTTAATGGTGACCGGCTTAATGATCATCCTTGTACTGATTGTCGCACAGGGTGCTGTGAATTATATACGTGGCGATAAATTATACTTTACAGCACGTATACAATTGCTCCTGAATCTTTCTTTTTTTCTGCCGCTTATTATAGTGAGCGCGATTACGTTGCAACTTATCAGCAGGTCGTCTCAAAATCAATTGAATGAAGAATACCTGCGCAAGGCAAGAACTATAGGAGAGCAGATCTCGGGAAGGTTAAGTGATGTGTCAGAAGCTGGTGCTGATTACGTAAACAGCTTCTTTGAGGGTCAGGTGAATAGCCTGGCAAAACTTGATAACCTGGACATTAACATCTATAGTCCGAAAGGCTTACTGATCGCCACCAGTCAGCCAATGATTGAAGAAAACGAATTGTTGTCAGACTATATTAGTCCCAGCGCCTTGCAACGTATAAAGAAGGGGCAGCATCGTTTCATCGACACTGAACAAGTAGGGAAGTTGCAATACTTTGTCGCCTATACGGTATTAAAATCTCCGGTGAGTGGAAATGCTATAGGTATATTAGGGATTCCATTCTTCCGTTCGGGGGCATCGCTGGAGCGCGTTCAGATCAATATATTTACAAACATCCTCAATATTTTTGCGCTGATATTTATAGCACTTGTTGTGCTGGCGTACTTTGTTTCCAAGTGGCTTACGTTTCCACTGGAGTTCATTACACAATCGCTGCGAAGAACATCGCTTACCAAAACGAATCAACCTTTGGTATGGAAGGCTGATGATGAAATTGGGCTCATGGTAAAAGAGTATAACCAGATGCTCTATAATCTTGGTGAAAGTAAAGCAGAGCTGGAGCAAACACAACGCGAGCGTACATGGCGTGAGGTTGCTCAGCAGGTGGCGCATGAAATTAAAAATCCGTTGACACCGATGAAGCTGACATTGCAACAGCTTGAACGAAATATACAATCAGGAACGAACGCTACAGAGAAAACTGCGAAAGCTGTATCTTCTTTGCTCACACAGGTGGATACATTAAATGATATAGCTTCCTCGTTCAGTGCATTTGCAAAAATGCCGGAACCTGTTATTCAACCTGTTGAATTGGTAAGTCTCCTCAAACGTATTGTTGACTTGCATAGTCATTCAGGAGAGATCATTCTGAAGAATCCAATCAAGGAGCTATATGTATTGGGAGATGAGCAGCTCTTGGGACGCACGTTTTCAAATATTATTCTCAACGCCTTTCAGGCGGCACGTCCTGGTGAAGCTGCGGTAGTACATATAGCGGTACAAAAGAAAGACAACGCAGCTTTAATTTCTTTTCAGGATAATGGAAAGGGCATTGAGCCCGATGTCGCAGAACGCATTTTCTATCCGCACTTTACAACCAAGAAATCAGGTTCGGGCCTGGGTCTCGCCATTGCCAAGCAAGCCATTGAGCAAATGAAAGGACGCATTTGGTTTGAGACTCAAGTAGGGAAGGGGACAACCTTTTTTATCGAGATACTTATAAAAGGTTGACGTGTCCAGTAATTCCGTAAAGACTTTATACTATAAATAAGAAATAGAAGGAAGCGCCTGCTTATGCATACAGCGCTTCCTTCTGTTCTGCTACTTTGTCACTCTCGATATACTCATCGTAAGACATAAGTTTATCGATATAGCCGTTCGGTGTGATCTCAAGAATACGGTTCGCTACAGTTTGTGTGAACTCGTGATCGTGTGAAGTAAATATTACTGTTCCAGGGAAATCTTTAAGCGCGTTGTTAAAAGCTGTGATCGATTCAAGATCCAGGTGATTGGTGGGTTCGTCCAGTATCAGAACGTTCGCACCGGTTAACATCATGCGGGAGATCATGCAACGCATCTTTTCTCCTCCGGAAAGTACATTACATTTCTTGAACACTTCTTCGCCCGAGAATAACATTTTACCAAGGAAGCCGCGGATATATACTTCATCCTTATTTTCATCTTCAGCAAACTGACGAAGCCAGTCAACGAGGTTGTCGTTTGATTGGAAAAACTTTTCGTTATTGTTAGGCAGATATGCAGTAGTGATTGTCTGTCCGAATTTAAACTCTCCTGAAACAGGTTTTAATTCCCCTGCCAGTATCTGAAAGAGTGAAGTGATCGCGAGGCTTTCCTTGCTGAGTACAGCGATCTTGTCGCCCTTGTTAACATATAGGTCAAGGTTCTTAAACAAGGTAACACCGTTCGAAGAATACGTGAGGTTTTCAATCTGGAGGATCTGATCACCAGCCGTTCTTTTTTGTTGATATATAATGGCAGGATATCTTCTCGTAGAAGGTTGAATATCGTCTACGTTGATCTTGTCGAGTAATTTTCTCCGGCTCGTAGCCTGTCTAGATTTAGAAGCATTGGCGCTAAAGCGCGCAATAAATTCTTGCAACTCTTTTTTCTTGTCTTCAGCTTTCTTGTTCGCTGAAGAACGTTGTTGCAATGCCAGCTGACTGGATTGATACCAGAATGAATAGTTACCTGTATATAGTTTGATCGCACTGAAATCTATATCTACCACATGTGTACAGACCGTATCAAGAAAATGTCGGTCGTGAGATACCACGATCACTATATTTTTAAACTCCAGAAGAAAATCTTCCAGCCAGGTGATCGTGTTGATGTCAAGATCGTTGGTAGGTTCATCGAGGATGAGTATATCCGGGTTGCCAAAGAGTGCTTGCGCAAGCAGGACTCTTACTTTTTGATTACCACTTAACTCTTTCAGCAATTTATAGTGTTCTTCTTCCGCGATTCCTAAACCGCTCAATAAAGCGGCAGCATCAGACTGTGCATTCCATCCATCCATCTCAGCAAAATCTGCTTCGAGTTCAGAGGCACGAACGCCATCAGCTTCTGAAAAATCAGGCTTTGCATATATAGCATCCTTCTCTTGCATGATGCTCCATAGTTTCGCATGTCCCATCATCACCGTATCCAACACCGAAGTCTCATCGTACTCGTGGTGATTTTGGCGTAGCACAGTCATACGTTTGCCTGGCTCAATACTTATATTTCCACGGGTAGGGTCAACGTCTCCGGCCAGGATTTTCAGGAATGTAGACTTACCGGCACCATTGGCACCGATCACACCGTAGCAGTTACCGGGAGTGAACTTGATGTTCACTTCGTCAAAAAGTACGCGCTTGCCGAACTGGAGAGAGATGTTATTTGCTGAAATCATGTTGTTGAAAAAAAATCAAGCTGCAAAGATAACGAAAAAGAGTGACGCGGACTTCGGTGGATTTGTGGAGTGTAGGTTAATTTTGATTTCCCGCCCAATGGCCGCTAAAAATTTCACCAGGCTGTAGCCGTTGCAAAGTTTCTATTCTGCATACGGATCATGCACACGTTTACGAGACCAAATTTGGATGACGCAACCCGATTTTCAATGCGAGTAACCTTTCTCTTTTTTCAAGGATTTTCCCTTTAGCAACATGTCAATGTCGTCATCATTGCGCAGGTAAACCATTTGGGTAATGATCCAGGCCGATCGTCTCTCCATATAGGATGACGGTGGATTCACTTTATATTTCTTGGGATTGGGAAGGTTCGCTGCAATCAGCGAGGCTTCCCGCTGCGTGAGGTACTTGCACGACTTTTTAAAATATCGCCTGGAGGCTGCTTCAATACCAAACGTACCAATGCCCATTTCGGCCACATTCATATATACTTCCAGGATTCTTTTCTTGCCCCAGATTTTTTCGATCATGAACGTGAAGTAGGCTTCCAGTCCTTTGCGGGTCCAGCTTCGCCCTTGCCACAGAAAAACATTCTTTGCCACTTGTTGGCTGATGGTAGAACCACCCCGTACAACGGAAGCTTTCTTGCGATCATTATACTCGATAGCCTTTTCTATACTCTTCCAGTCGAAGCCATTGTGCACCGGGAATAATTGGTCTTCCGAAGACATAATAGCAAGTGGAGCATTTGAAGATATATCTTTCCAACGAACATAGTCACGTTTCAGTCCATTGCCGCTGACCCAACTCACGAATTGTGTAATCGTAATGGGAGGATCAACCCATTTTAGAAGTACTATATAAAAGAGATGAGCAAAAAAGAGTATAACGAATGCCTTCTTCAGGATATGTCCGGTCTTCTTAAAATTCATGGTATATCTCAGCGAAACAAAGTATAAAAAATGCTGATGCTAACGAGCCGTAAAAATACAAGTTGAAAAAATATAGTACGGAGTCCTGGTGAAAAAAAATCTTGTCGTCAGGACTCCGTGAGAATATATAGCGATGTCTTAATTCAGTTCTTTCAAAGCAGTTTCTAAATCTGCCTGGAGTTCCGGTTGCGTCAGTGTGCCTTTCAGTCCATTGATTAAAAAGTTGGGCACTTTTTCTGATTTGGAAATTTTGTTTTTGATTTCACCGATCATTTCAAGCGCGTTTGTCTTTCCTTCAAATTCAGAAAGAGCTTTTACTTTCGTTTCCAGTATATCCCAGGAGTTGATTTTTTTCACTTGCTCAGTACGCGTTGCAATCACTTGTGTATGCTCGGCAGTTCTTCCGTTGATGCACGCATTATACTCATCGATGATGGTGTCCAATTCTTTTTTGCCGTATGTTCCATCTTCAATTTTTGATTCTATAGCAGGGCAATCGCTGAAAAAGCGTGACGTTATTTTCTTGAAGCTCAGGTTCGGTACTTCTGTTCCAGTGCCATCTCGTTTCAATAAAAAGCGTCCGTCATAAGAAGTCTGATTTTCAAGTTGAAAAGCATATAGGGAAACATAGCCAGCTTTCAGAAGCTTCATAAATGTATACCCGGAAGGTCCTTTTACAGGTTGGAAGATTTCTCCTTTCAAAGAGTATGCTTTCACCTGAAAAATAGGCACTACGGTTTTCTTTTTATCCGCGCTTGTCACCTGTACTTTCTTATCAGGTCCGAATGTGAGTGGCTTGATAGAACCAGTCAGCGTATCGCCTTTCACGTTTACAACATAATCTTGCGCAGACACACATTGATACACGAGCATTAAAACGAAAAACAGGATAATGTGAATAATACCAAAAGTTTTCATAGGGATCGTTAGCGATTAATAATTATAGGGTGTGTTGAAATAGTGTGGAATGCGTGTGAGCGTCTTCGTGAGAAATTTCCGAAATCGAAATATAAAAGGATTTTATCACAAGAAGTTTAACTTTTTGATTTCAATCGGTTTGCATCCTTCAGGGCTTTGCTGATTATCCATTCAAGTTGCCCATTCGTACTGCGAAATTCGTCACCAGCCCATTTTTCAACGGCTTTTAAAATTTCAGGGTCCAGCCTTAAAACAAAAGGTTTCTTCTGCGCCATGCTATTCTGTTAAATGATTTGACAACAGGCGCCTTAGCGCCCGGTCGAATTCTTCTGGATTTTGTGTGCCGATCAGTAATTTATGTTTGCCCGATAGCATGAAGCGGATATGCTTTGATCCGCGAATCACCATGCTCTGACTCTTCCGGAAAAAATTACGATGATATCCAAAACCTCCGGACTCCAGGAGATTTCTCGTTCTGCGAATCTCATATGAAACAATATCACGCTTCGTAATCACATTCCATGAAGCTTTGTTTGGAAAGAATTTATAGTGCACTCCGTCCTGGTCTATATATACTTCCAGCCTCATGGAATATAATAGCCAGGTTATCATGGCCCAACTTAAAAAGAACGCACAGGAAAAAATAATAAGCCCGTTATCCGACATAGGTTCATCTCCCCACGGCTCTCCGCTAATTAACTGCGTGTACATACCATGGAGAATCGGCGTGACTAATAACGCTGAAAGAACTATAAGTATATACCAGATCCATCGGTTCTGTCTTAAAAGTTGTATTTCTTCGAAGTATCTGCGTGTCATATATAGTGTTGACCGATGCCGATCAATGATTAAGCGTGCCTGTATTTACAACCGGATTCACATCTTTATCTGAGCAAAGCACCACCATGAGGTTGCTCACCATCGCAGCTTTACGTTCTTCGTCAAGTTCAATGATTCCTTGTTTAGCGAGTTGATCCAGCGCCATCTGTACCATGCTTACAGCACCTTCTACAATTTTAAAACGTGCCGATACAACGGCTGCAGCTTGTTGTCTGCGTAACATTGCACCTGCAATTTCAGGAGCGTATGAAAGTGAACCTATACGCGCTTCTACTACATGGATACCAGCGATGTCCAAACGGTTACGCAGATTTTCTTCGAGCGCATGATTTACTTCATCATGTCCGGAACGCAACGTTACTTCCTGGTCAACATCAAAGTTGTCATATGCATATTGTCCTGCAAGTCTGCGCACAGCAGAATCACTTTGCAGTTTTACAAATGATTCATAGTTATCAACCTCGAAGGTTGCTTTAAATGTATCGCGCACCTGCCATACGAGAATTACACCGATCTGTATCGGGTTCCCTACTTTATCGTTTACCTTGATCTTGTCACTATCAAAGTTACGGGCACGTAGCGAGAGCGGCTTTCTGCTGAATAAAGGATTCGCCCAATGAAAACCATTTGTTTTAACCGTGCCGCTATACTCGCCAAACAATACGAGTACAACCGAGCTGTTCGGATTCAAAAAGAAAAAACCAGGCATCATGATCACAATTAGCCCGCCGGTTAAAATAGCAACCGGGCTATGCCACGACATTAACATCAAGCTTATTACAGCAAGTACGATTACAACCACCAGCATCATATAACCTGAGAATGGCGAGAAGTCCTTTTCTTTTTTCATAATGAGTGATATTAAAATGATATTATAAAGATATTGAATTGATAATTGTAACGCAAACGGCTGCCGATGGTTTACGTTGCATAAGAATATTTCTTGGACTTTATTTGCGACCTGAAACCGCTTCATACCCTATGATAAAGTACAATCCTAAAACCTGGATGGGCCTTATTCTTCATTCGTATAGCCGTCACGTATTAAGAACTATGCTGCCGGTGATTACCGTTATGGGGGTTTTTACAACGTTGGTATGTTATGTGATTGTCGATTATCTCGGTTTGAAGCCAAATGAATTTCCGGGTACAACAGCCGTACACTCTTTGTTGGGTATAGTGTTGGGTTTATTCCTGGTGTTCAGAACCAACTCTGCTTATGATCGCTGGTGGGAGGGAAGGAGACAATGGGGAGGTGTTGTGAACAGCACGCGTAACTTTGCTCTGAAATTAAACGCCTATATAAGTAGAGAGGATCATGAAACCCGCGAGTGGTTTGCTAAAATGATTCCCAATTTTGTTTATGCGATGAAAGAACATCTTCGCACAGGTGTACAACTTTCAGAACTGGAAGCAGTGAGCGATACCTTCCTCGATGAGCTGAAGAATATAAAGCATAAGCCTAACAAGGTGTCAGCAATGCTCTATTGTAAAATAACAGAGCTATATAAATCGAATAAACTGAGTGGTGATCAAATGATCAACATAGACAAAGAGCTTAAAGATTTTACGGATTTAATAGGAGCCTGCGAGCGAATCAAGAATACACCTATTCCATACTCGTATTCCATGTTCATTAAGAAATTTATCTTTATTTATATCGTTACACTGCCATTCGGTTTTGTAACCACATTCGAATACTTTACTATACCAACGGTATTATTGGTGTCTTACGTGTTGTTAAGTGTGGAGTTGATCGCTGAAGAAATCGAAGATCCGTTTGGCCGTGACATAAACGATTTACCTACAGATGAATTAGCCGGCAAAATCAAAGACAACGTGAGAGAAATTCTTCTTAAGTAATTGTATTTGGAATGCGTTAAGAACAGTTCTATATAAATAGAGTTGTTGTTTGAAGTATGCCAGGATATTTTTCGCTCCGTGCTTTCTTTATCAGAACATGGTACTGACAATGAAATAAATGATGATCATCAGGATCAGGGAAGCATACATAATAAGATCAACCCGCACATAGGGCTTATACTCCCGATATAAATCTCTCAGTTTTTTAAACATACTTAAATCGATTGCTGACCCTCTTCTCCGTGTTAAAATGACACTGTAAATGTATTAACAATAATTTTTTATTGGTAAGGCAACAAATATTTTCTTTTCCCGTGCTAGTAGACCTGCCCCTGATGCTTTAGTGCGCTAAAGTAATTATAACTTTTTTTTAGTGAGTGATAGGGGGTAATAACCAATGTGATTGTCTAAGACCCAAATATTACAAACCCCAATCTCACATGATTCGAATTTTTATTGTTGTAACGTTAGCCCTGGTGAGCTCCATAGCTCGATCGCAGGATAAAGTGACCTTGAATGGTTATGTTAAGGATACTGATAACGGTGAAGAGCTTATAGGCGTTACCGTTTACATTCCCGAGTTGAAGGCAGGCACCGCTACAAATGCTTATGGTTTCTATTCTATTACTGTTCCCAAAGGTAAATATGAAGTGCAGTATAGCTTTGTAGGGTATACATCTCAAAGTGTTTCCATTACGCTGGATGCTGATGTTTCTAAAAATATAGAGTTGGGTGGAGTAGCCCAGATCATGAATGAAGTAGAGATATCAGAAAGACCGATTGATGAAAACGTGATAGCTGTCCAAATGAGCAAAAACACGTTGAACATGAGTCAGGTGAAAAAATTGCCAACACTCTTTGGCGAGGTTGATATAATCAAGAATGTACAGGCGTTACCCGGAGTAATCTCGGCAGGAGAAGGAACCTCAGCGTTTTTTGTTCGCGGTGGTGGTGGCGATCAGAACCTGATCCTCATCGATGAAGCTCCTATATATGATGCATCTCACCTGGGAGGGCTAGTATCCGTTTTCAATGCCGATGTTATTAAAGAGTCAGAACTATATAAAGGAGGTATACCTTCACGTTTCGGAGGCCGGTTGTCTTCTATCCTTGAAGTCCGTACTATCGATGGTAACAATAAACGATTGGGTGTTACTGCTGGTATAGGTACGATGGCGAGTCGCGTGATGATTGAAGCGCCCTTGAAAAAAGACAAGAGCTCATTTATACTCTCCGGAAGAACCTCAAACATTGGGCTATTTTTGACGGCTGCTGATGCAGAAAATAAAATAAATTTTTATGATCTGAACGCAAAGATCAACTGGCGCGCGAATAATAAAAACAGGTTCTTCGTTTCAGGATATACCGGCCGTGATAATCTTTCATTCTCTGGTGGCGATATAGGATTCGGCTGGGGTAACTCAACAGCTACATTCCGGTGGAACCACCTCTTCAATGAACGTCTGTTTTCAAATACTACGTTGATTGCAAGTAACTTTGATTATTCATTCGAGATTAAAGACCCGATACAAGGTTTTAAGTGGACTTCCAGCTTACAGGAAGTAAGTTTAAAAAATGACCTGACGTATTTTATCAACGTCAATAATGAATTTACCTTTGGCTATCATTTATCGGGAAGAAGATTCTCACCGGCATTGGTAGAACCAAACTCGGACGAGTCTATGTTCGAAAGAACGGAGTTCGATAAAATGTATGCTCTCGATCACGGCATATATATAAGCAATCAGCGCAGAATCACGGATGCACTTACACTTGATGTAGGATTACGCCTCTCGATTTTCCAGAACATGGGTCCAGGCAAAGTATATCTGTATGACGATCCAAAAGATAATGCTGATCCTACACGCATAGATTCAATGGACTATAAATCATGGGAGACTGTGAAGACCTATATCAACCTGGAGCCACGCCTTGGATTACGGTATTCACTTTCAGATGATAAGTCGATCAAGCTGTCCTATAATCGGATGGTGCAGAATACTCACCTGATTGCTGCCGGTACAGTTCCATTACCTTTCAATACCTGGAGCCCGAGCGGTTACTACCTGAAGCCACAGATCGCTGACCAGATTGCCCTTGGATATTTTCAAAACCTGAAGGACAATATGTACGAAGCTTCTGTCGAAGTATACTATAAGGATGCGCAGAATATTACTGACTTTGCTGACAATGCAGAGATCCAGTTGAACAAGAATCTTACAACAGAATATCGCCAGGGAGATGCGTGGTCGTATGGTGCTGAGTTCATGGTGAATAAGAAAGAGGGGCGTCTCACTGGTATGGTAAGCTATACATGGTCGAAAGCACTGCGTCAGATTGAAGGTGTAAACCAGGGACGTGAGTATGCCGCCAACTATGATCGCAGAAATGTAGTGAACATGAACGCTGCCTTTGAACTCAATGACAAATGGACATTCGGTGGTGCTTTTACCTATAGCACAGGTCGCCCAACCACAGTGCCTTCCGCTAAATATGAATATGGTTCATACTTGCCGGACGCTGTAACAGAGCGCAACGGATACAGACTTCCGGCCTTCCACCGCCTTGATCTTTCGGCAACGCTCAACCCGCGCAAGAATGCAAACCGTAAATGGAAAGGACAATGGATCTTCTCGATATACAATGTATATAGTCGAAAAAATGCCTTCACACTATATACCCGCACCAAGCAGGATAGTGATGGTAACATCATAGGCGATGGTACCGAAAAAGAAGCACGCATGGTATACCTGTTCCCATTCATGCCGTCTGTTACCTATAACATTAAATTCTAAGCAATCATGAAGTCTGAAAATAAGAATATATTTTATACGAAAGCTGCATCATCCTCTATGAAAAAAGCATTGATATATAGTCTGCTGCTGATAACAGTGACGGCATGTGACGAAGCTGTCGTGCTTGATCTCGAAGAAACAACACCGAAAGTTGTGATTGAAGGACAAGTGACGGATCACACCGGGTATCAATTTGTGAAAGTTTCCAAGTCATCAGGTTTCTATACTACAGGTAAAACACCACGCATTACCGATGCTACCGTCGTAGTGGAAGATGATTTGGGAAATCGTTTTGACTTTGTTCACAACCCGCGCAATCATGCCGATTCAGCAGGCTACTACCTACCGCAAGTACCTTTTGTTGGCGCCATTGACCGTACCTATACTTTAACCGTGGTAGCAGAAGGACAAACTTATACTGCTACCGATAAACTTAATAGCATCACAACCATTGATAAACTGGAATATCGTATTGATGAGGATGAGCGTGAAGATCCGGAAGACCCGGGAAGATTTTACGAAGTGCTTTTGTTTGTGAAAGAACCCAAAGAGACACGTGACTATTATCTTTTCAAGACGTATCGTAACGATTCGTTAACATACAATACCGAAACGGATGTATACTATGCCGATGATGAACTGGTAGGAGAGAGCATTGATGGTTTCCCATTGCCGATCTTCTATAATAATAATGACCTGGCGCGTGCCGAAGTATACAGCCTGAGCCGGGAGGCGTTCATCTTCTATCGTGACCTTGATAAACTGTTAAACAATGACGGTGGTATGTTTACACAACCTCCGGCTGACCCGCGTACGAATTTATCGAATGGAGCGTTGGGATTGTTCCAGGCGAGTGCAGTGGTAAGCAGTGAGATCCGCGTAGGCGAATGAGTTGATCAGAATTAGGCAACGATAGTTGCTTTTCACAAAAGGGAGTTTCATATTTCATACGGTAAAGTATTCCGGATGAAAATATCACTCCCTTTTTTATTGTTCATAGTATCCGTTGCTGTCAATGCCCAGACGCAGACGGTACTTGAAAATAACCCGACAGGTTTGAAATGGTATCAGGTGAACACCCCGCATTTCAAAGTTTTATTTCCAAAGGGCTTTGATGTACAGGCACAGCGCATGGCGAATACGTTAGAGTATATACATGCTGCCGAGGCAAAATCATTGGGCACAAAGCCGCGGAAGATTTCGATTGTTCTACAAAATCAATCCTCACAGTCCAATGCATTTGTATCTATTCTGCCACGCAGGTCAGAGTTTTATACCATGCCTCCTCAGGACTATAACTTTATCGGTACGAACGATTGGCTCGACCTGCTGGCATCGCATGAGTATCGTCACATTGTACAATACCAGCATGCTACGCGTGGTTTTAACAGAGTGTTCTATTACTTGTTCGGCAATCCAACGCTGGCCGGTATGGCACAGATCTCGGCCCCGCAGTGGTTTTGGGAAGGCGATGCTGTAGCCACTGAAACTGCCTTCACACATAGTGGAAGAGGCAAGATTCCTAACTTTAATCTCATCTTTAAAACGAATATGCTCGAAGGCCGTACATTCAATTATCACAAGCAACACCTGCGGTCCTATAAACATAATATACCGAATCACTATGTGCTCGGGTATAACATGGTAAGTTACCTGCGGAGGAAAACGAATGACCCGGAGATCTGGGGAAAGATCACGGCACGTTCGTGGAGTGTTCCCTTTATACCGTTTGCTTTTTCAAATGCGATCAAGAAAGAAACCGGACTATATGTAAAGGATCTTTACAACGAGATGGCTGCTACTTTTAAAAGTGAATGGCAAAGGGAAGTCGATCAGCTCAAGCTTACTTCATTCGAGAAAGTAAATCCACGAACAACATCAGCCTATACCGATTATCTATACCCGCAGGCCCAGGAAGACGGAAGTATACTGGTGATGAAGCAGGGTATTGGCGACATTAATCAATTTGTTTTATTGAAAGATGGTGAGGAGAAAAAAGTCTTCACTCCCGGATTTATCAACGATGCCGGAATGCTTTCATCGGCCTATACTTCGGTGGTATGGAACGAGTATGGATACAATCCGCGGTGGCGTGTAAAGAATTATTCGCTGATTAAAATTTACGATTACAAATCGAAACAAAAACGTGTGATCGGTGGAAAGCGCCAGCGTTTTGGAGGCGCTGCCCTCTCTCCAAAAGGTGATAAAGTTGTTACCGTTCGATCCGATAATGATTATACCAACACATTGATGGTTCTGGAGATCTTTTCCGGCAGGCCGCTAAAAGAATTTCCCAATGCAGCCAATAATTTTTATTCTATGCCGCGTTGGTCAGAAGATGGCTCTAAAATCGTTGTACTGAAATCTACGCGACAGGGTAAAACGATTTCAGTTGTTGATGCTGAATCGGGAGCGGGGGAAGATATAGTGCCAGTGACACAGGAAAATATAGGACACCCGGTATGGGCAGATAAGTATATATTTTTTAATTCACCGATCAGTGGCATTGATAATATATATGCGATCAGTCTGGAAACAAAACAACGGTACCAAGTTACAACCAGTAAATATGGCGCCTACAATCCATCCATCAGTAAAGATGGGAAAACGATATACTATAACGAGCAGGCGAAAGATGGGATGGACGTTGTAAAAATTCCATTCGATCCATCAGCATGGTCTGTTAATGAGGGTAGCACGATTGACGATCATTCCTACCAGCACCTGGTAGAGCAGGAGGGAAGACCCGGTATATTCGACAGCATTCCGCAAACTGTATTGCCTGTACAGCGCTATTCGAAGTTGAAAGGAATGATCAATCCCTATAGCTGGGGGTTTCTTCTGACAAATGATCTTGCACAAATCACAGCTGCAGTTGCATCGCGTGATATACTGAACACTACCTCTATCACCGCAGGGTATGTATATGATATTAATGAGCGTACCAATATGTGGCAGGCAGGTATTAGTTACCAGGGTTTTTATCCCATCATTAATCTGACGGCACGAACCGGTGACCGTGTCAATGACGAAAAAGCCTTTGGAAACTCTATTGAATTCAAGTGGAACGAGACAACGCTGGAGGGTGGGTTAAGCATTCCATTAGTTCTTACGAAATCAAAGTATATACAGCAATTATCAATTGGCAACTCCGTTGGATTAACGCGGGTATCTTCGTTTATCAATACCATCAAACGAAACGGGACGGTAATTTATAAAGGGAAAGACCGTTTTGTACCACTCAATGATACATTAGACTATATGTATAAGGACCAGCTTCGCGATGGTGATTTTGTATACAATCATTTTACGTTGAGTTACTATCATGTACTCAAAACGAGCTATCGCGATTATTTATATCGTTGGGGGCAATCGCTGAATGTTGATCTATACAATACACCTTTCACCAGCGATTTTACCGGGCGACAGTTGGCACTACGCGGAACACTCTATTTTCCAGGCCTGGCAAAACATCATTACCTGTATTATCGCGGAGCCTATCAGAAAAGTTTACAAGGAATTGAAACCGACATCTATACCTTCAGAAACAGAATACCCAAACCGCGGGGGTATAGCTATCCGAACGATGAAAAGTTTTATACACTTTCGATGAATTATTCATTTCCACTGTGGTATCCGGATATAGCGTTCGGTCCGATTCTTAACATTCAGCGTATCAAGCTCAATGCATTTTATGATTACGGAAAAGGATATGGAAAGCAGTTTTACTATAACCAGGAGAAAAATGATGTATACTATGGATTGACAGACGACACCTACCAATCCATTGGCGTTGAAACAACTTTTGATTTCAACTTCATGCGTTTTCTTCCCAAGTTTGAATTGGGATTTCGATCTTCCTACCTGAAGGCAAACCGAACTACCGGAAGTGGAGTGGTGTTTGAGATTTTGATAGGGAATATCGGTTTCTGAACTTGAAAATCACCTTTTATACTCTATTTTTGAAAGCTTAATGCGGAAAAAACGTATTGCAACGGTTTGCAAGGCAGTTATTTCCTATTTGAAATCTAAAAATCTACAATCGACAATGGCAGAAATAATACGCATGCCCAAAATGAGCGATACCATGACCGAGGGCGTGGTAGCGAAGTGGCATAAGAAGGTGGGCGATTCAGTGAAGTCAGGCGAGTTAATGGCCGAAATTGAAACTGATAAGGCTACGATGGATTATGAATCTTTTAACACCGGGACGGTATTGTACCTGGGCGTTAACGAAGGGCAGGCAGTAAAAGTAAATGATGTCCTTGCCATTGTAGGAAACAAAGGAGAAGATTATTCAGCATTGTTATCCGGAGCATCCAACGCTGCGGCTACTGGCGGAAAAGCAGAAGAACCTAAAGCTGCCGCTGCTGCTCCGGCACCAGCACCAAGTGCTGCACCGGCTATAGATACATCAAACATCAAAGCGGAAATCGTATTGATGCCGAAGATGAGTGATACCATGACCGATGGCGTGATTGCTGCATGGCATAAGAAAGTTGGCGACAGTGTGAAATCAGGCGAGTTGCTGGCAGAGATTGAGACAGACAAAGCAACGATGGAGTACGAGTCGTACAACACCGGTACATTGCTATATATAGGTGCTGATGCTGGTAAAGCTGTTACCGTAAATGGAGTGCTTGCCATCATTGGTGAGAAAGGCGCTGACTTCCAGACGTTATTAAAAGCACATGAAGCGAAAGGTTCAGGCGCAACTGCTCCTGCAACCGGTGCTGCCAAACCTGCTGAAGCAACACCGGCAGCTTCTGCACCGGCTGAAGTTTCGGCTGACCATAGCACGAACGGAAGAATCAAAGCATCTCCACTGGCGAAAAAATTAGCAAAAGATAAAGGATACGATATCGCGAAGATTCAGGGTTCAGGCGAACATGGCCGTGTAACCAAGACTGATGTCGAGAACTATAAACCTGCAGCTACTGCTGCTGAATCAAAACCTGCTGCGAAAGATGGCGGTAAGACTGCAGCCCCTATTGTGTTACCACAAGTAGTAGGACAAGAAAGCTTCGAAGAAATTCCAGTATCGCAGATGCGTAAAGTCATCGCGAAACGTTTGGCAGAAAGTAAATTCTCTGCGCCACACTTCTACCTCACCATGGAGATCAACATGGACAAGGCCATGGAAGCGCGCAAGAGTATAAATGAGATCAGCCCTGTAAAGATTTCGTTCAACGACATCGTGATCAAGGCAACGGCTGCTGCACTTCGTCAGCATCCTGATGTTAACGTAAGCTGGCTGGGTGATAAGATGCGTAAGAACCATCACATCAACATCGGTGTAGCGGTGGCGGTAAAAGACGGATTGCTGGTACCGGTAGTTCGGTTCGCAGATAACAAATCACTTTCTCACATCGCAGTAGAAGTAAAAGATCTGGCTCAAAAGGCGCACGATAAAAAACTTCAGCCATCTGATTGGGAAGGAAGTACCTTCACTATATCCAACCTGGGTATGTTTGGTATAGAAGAATTTACAGCGATCATTAATCCTCCGGATGCTTGTATACTCGCAGTCGGTGGTATTAAAGAAACTGCTATCGTGAAGAATGGACAACTTGCCGTTGGCAACGTAATGAAAGTTACCTTGTCATGCGATCACCGTGCGGTAGATGGTGCGGTTGGTTCTGCATTCCTCAAAACGCTGAAAGGCCTCCTCGAAGATCCCGTTAGAATTTTGATTTAATCAAACTATATAAACTCCCTCTCCATCCGAGAGGGAGTTTTGCTTACTATACTTCTCAGTATATATGGCGTTCGAATTATACTTTAGTGGTTCGTTTTTAAACAAGAATTTACAATGGAAAAAATACATGCAACAACCATAATAGCAGTGATACACAATGGACAAGTAGCCATTGGTGGCGATGGTCAGGCAACCATGGGTAACTATGTAGCGAAGAGTAATGTGCGCAAGATCCGGAAGTTACAGGATGGTAAAGTGCTGGCAGGATTTGCCGGCTCTACCGCCGATGCCTTTACATTGATCGAACGCTTCGAAGAAAAACTGAACAGCTATGGTGGCAACATGAAACGTGCAGCGATCGAGTTGGCGAAAGACTGGCGCATGGATCGTTTTCTCCGCAGACTTGAGGCCATGCTGATCACGGTGAACAAAGAAGAAATTTTAGTGCTCTCCGGAACAGGCGATGTTCTTGAACCCGATCAACAAGTTGCTGCGATTGGTTCAGGATCGATGTATGCACAATCCGCTGCGCTTGCCTTGAAGCGTCATGCTCCGCATTTGACAGCAGAAGAGATTGTACGCGAAAGCCTCAACATTGCTGCCGACATCTGTATATATACCAATCACAATCTTGTTATCGAGAAACTTTAGGAGGAACGTTTTTCTCCTTCCTCTTCGATCTCTTCCACGACAACATCGGCTGTTGTTTTAGGAATCTTCGTTTCATGATGATTACTGCTGGTATCTTCCAACAGAATCACGAAAGGCTTGAGACGATTTGTATGAGAGAGTAAGATCTTTAAAAGTCCTATACCTGGAACAGCCAGGATCATGCCCGCAATGCCGAGTAATTTTCCGCCGATGAGTAAGGCAATGATCGCTGCGAGCGCATTAATACTTACTTTGGATCCGGTAATGCGCGGAGTGATAAAATTACCTTCGAGAAACTGCACCACCGAAAAGACGATGACCACACCAATAGTATACCAGATACTATCTTTGGTGATGAGCGCCATAATAATTGGAAACATAGCGCCAATGATAATCCCGACATAGGGTATAATAGTAAGAACACCGGAGAGTATACCAAAAAAGATCGCGTGTTCAATGCCGAGCGCTAACAAGCCGATGGTGTTCAGTGCCGCAATAATGAGTGTTACCAGAAAGAGGCCCGAAATATACCCTTGAATGATACGTTCAACATCTTTCTTCCAGATCAACTCTTCACTCTTCAGCAAGCTTAGAAAAAACAGATTGAACTTGTCGCGGTAGATCAGAAACAGAAATATATAGATTGGAATTTGTACCAGCGTAGAGATCGTATTGGTAGTGGAAATTAATATACCACCGAGGTATGTGCTGATACTTCGCATCATCTCACCCACCAGATTTTTTTGTTCTGCTGTGCTTACTCCGAAATCACGTCTTAGTGTCCGACTCATTTGATCTACCCACGATTCAAATTTAGCTTCCAGGTTGGGGAGGTCGTTTACTAATCCAACTACCTGGTCCACGATCAGCCAGATGAACAGTCCAAGTATAATGATTGTAGTAAACAACACGATCGTAATGGCAAGCGCTGCTCCAACTTTGCGTTCCTCCAGTTTTTTAACAAGCGGTAACATCACGATGGAAAGTATACCCGCAAAAGCAAAGGGTATAACTATATCCTGGGCAAGGATTGTTGCCGTAATGGTAAGCGCGATAACAACGAACAGTTTGTAAGTATAGTCAAGCCTGTCGAAAGGCTTTTTTATCAGATCTGGCATGCATTAAAATTACGCATTCTCGATAGCCTTCAAAATGGTGGCGCACGATTCTTTAATTTCCTGCTCTGTAATAGTAAGTGGAGGAGCTATGCGGAAGCTATACGGATGAGAAAGGAACCAATATGTTATTATACCCAGTTCCTTCGCATTCATCACAATTTGATTCACGCGGTCTGCCGAATCAAAATCAATCGCAAACATTAAACCTATTCGTCTTACTTCTTTAATATGCGGATGCTGTAATAATTCTTCAAAGAGCTTTCCCTTGGCTTCAACTTGTTCCAACAGGTTTTCTTCTTCAATCACTTCCAGCGTAGCAAGTGCTGACGCACAGCACACCGGGTTTCCGCCAAAGGTTGTGATATGACCAAGCATCGGATCGTGTGTAAGCGACTGCATGATCTTTTTACTGGATATAAAAGAACCAATAGGAAGTCCACCTCCAAAGGCTTTCGCGATCGTGAGTATATCTGGTGCTATACCAAAATGTTCAAAGGCGAAGAGTTTTCCGGTACGACCCATGCCGCATTGTATTTCATCGAAGATCAGCAACGCACCGGTTTCGTCACAACGCTTTCGCAAGGCTTTCATATAGTCTTGAGAAGGAACACGCACACCTGCATCGCCCTGGATCGTTTCCACAATCACACACGCTGTGGCAGAAGTAATCTTTTCAAGATCATGCGTCACATTGAAATCTATAAACTTTACATCCGGGAGTAGCGGACGGAACGCTTGCTTCTTTACTTCATTACCGGATACACTCATGGAACCATGTGTACTGCCATGATATGATTTTCGGAACGAGACGATCTCTGTTCGTCCGGTATATCGCTTTGCTAATTTAAGCGCCCCTTCGTTGGCTTCTGTTCCCGAGTTTACGAAGTAACAACAGTCAAGGTGTGGAGGTAGGAGTGATGTTATTTTTTTTGCCAGCAGGTTGGGAGCGGATTGAATAAACTCCCCATATACCATCACATGTAAATGTTTGTCTACTTGTTCTTTGATGGCCTTGACAACTTTTGGATGGCGATGACCAATGTTACTGACTCCTATACCGGAGATCAGATCGGTATACCGCTTTCCATCGGGAGCGTGCAGGTATATTCCTTCAGCGCGTTCAATGATAATGAGGTAAGGCGAATCGGTTGTCTGCGCAATGTTGTTAAGAAAAATATCCGTGCTGAACTCCATGCGGTAAAGATAAGCATGAACGGAAATACAAAAACTGCGAACGAAAGGTATATAAAAACAAAAACCCCGTTGACCGGGGATTTTGCTGAAACTAAATTAACCGTTTAAAAAGTTGGTTTTAATCTTGCGCTTAAAAAATGGTTTTCCACAAAGCAATCAACAACTGAGAGGCTGCTGCTAGGCAGCGTTCACCGTTATAGATATTATCATCCCGATCAGGATCGCACCAATCAACACTAATACTTGTTTGAGCCTGGAAGATACCCGGGCATTTGTTACGTCTCTGTAGTCAAGATTCTTCATGTACGGCATGGCTAAAGGAGTTTGATGTTCCAAAATTCGTCAAAATCATGGCCCCATTTCAACCTAAAGAAAGCTGAAACCATACATTTGTAGTTTTACCATAAAGGATTGGAAATGTAGCCTTTAGCAATAGCTGGCTAAAGCCTTATTTATCTTGCTTCATCTGGTGGCTATCCACAAGCGCTATAAAATCTTTGATTACTTCGTTTGGAACCGTAACGGATAAATGGTATTGCTCTATTTTCCAGCCTGCGCTCGTTTTTCGAAGTATTCCTGATCCACGGCACGTACCCATCCAGGTTGTTAAAAGTTCTGAAAACCATGCAAAATCTCCGGAAGATGTTACATGCAGGTCACGATCGTAAGGTTTAAAGTCCCAGGCTTTGCCCTTATCGAAGTGTGGTTTTGCGAACGAAATGAACTCTTGTTTCGTCCAGCGCTCGGTTGCATCGGTACCTATATAGATACTATTCTCAGCCATGCTTCCAAAAAAGGAATCGAAATTAGCGGTAGCTGCAGCCTTGTGCCAGTCATCAATTAACTTGTTGATCTCTTTTTGTTGGGCCTGAAGGGTAGCCGGAGCTATAGCGATTAGCAGGAGGATGGCAAAGTGTATTGTTCTCATGATGCTGTTAAAAATTTAATGGGTTGTGATTCGGGGATTTGATTTACGTTCACACTATTCAAGGATGGTAAAGTTAAGATAAACGTAGTTCCCTTGCATAACTCCGACTCAACAGCAATCGTACCCCGCAGCATCTTTACCGATTCGCGTACCAAGAACAACCCGATCCCTGAGCCCTTCGCATAATCACTGGCCCTATAAAACATATCGAAGATCTTATAGATGTGCTCATCAGCAATACCGATACCGTTGTCTTCTATTTTAATGACCGCGAAATTTTTATCCTGGGTAGTCTCGATCGAAATGAACGGTTTCTCTTTCCCAAAATCCGCGTAGCGAATAGCATTGGAGATCAGGTTCTTTAAAATTATTTCGAGACGTGTTTTATCAGTATAAAATTCACCTGAGCCGATCTGAATATTCTTTACGATCAGATCCGCCTGCGGAATAAATTGAAAGCTCTGAAATATATCGCATACTACAGCCTGAAGATTTATTTTTTCAGTCTTGATGTGCTGCCGTTTGTTCTTCGCATAGTCGGTAATGTCGCGGATGAATCCTTCCATCTTCTCAATACTGGTTTGCATGCGCAGAAAGTAATGATCGTGTTCAGGTACATTCATTTCGCGTTTGGCCAGATGCACAAGACCCGCCATGGATGCAAGCGGAGATTTCAAGTCGTGAGCAGAGCTATAGATGAACCGGTCGAGTTCTTCATTCAGCTTTTGTAATTCTGCATTTCGTTTTTCAAGCAATTGTGATTTACGCTGAATCTCATCGAACTGTGTTTTTAATTTTCGCGTAAGCTTGATATAGGCACTTGAGAGGTTATGGATCTCGTTCGTGACAGATGCATCTCTCAATTCCTCTTCATTCAAACCTTGCGTTACCATGAACTTGCCAATGGAGTTACTTAATCTTTTGATCGGTCGTGTAAGGCGAAGGGCCGTAACGTAGGTAAGTATAAAGGAGATCACGATAGCACTCACGCCAATGCCAATATAGGTGAGGAGGCTCTGACGGATAATTCCATCCGCACGTTCATCGGAAAGATCTACCAAGGAAGTAAGTTGTGCTGACAGGTCGTTGGTGCGTTTATTCAAGTCGCCCAGTAGCCCTTGCGTTGGCACAAGGCCAATGTCTTCATCGAGCTCTGCCAGTTGATTGAAGTTCTCCTTGTATGATCGAAGCAAGTGTACAACGAAGCTATGTTCGGAATTCAGTTTTCGGATCAGAGAATCCGCGAGCGTATTGAACTTTGTTTTATAGGGTTTTTCTTTCCGGAGAAAGTAATCTTTCTCGTGCCTGCGAAGCGTCAGGATCTCGATCATGCTTACTTCGTTGGAGTGCTCTTCGAGCTCATGTGCAAATCTCCGCATGCGTCCTTCTATACCGTAGTCTTTAAATCCCCGGTAGGTAATCTTCTCTTTGATTTTGAAGAACGTAGAATTATAGGCTTTGAGGGTTTGATTAATTGTATCGAAGTTTTTACGAACACCAAGATTATAATCAAACATGATGTTGTTCAGCAGAATTGCTTCATGCAAAATGATAGTATATAAACTATCGCGCTTGACCAGAATAGTACTTTGATTCGTCTTGTAAAACTCCTGGTTGATAATTTCAAAGCGCAGAAAATCAAGATCGAGCTTCAGTAAGCGCTCAATCTGGATGCGTTCGTCTTCAATACGCTTGGTTAATTCATATATATTTTTGGTTCTCGAGATGAAATGATAGGAGAGTGCCGAGATGATAATGACGTTGACCGCCAGTATGCTGAAGGAAAGGAATAATCGCTTTCCGATGGTATTGATGTTCCAGAACATTCGTAGTCAGGGCACAAAGCTAACCGTGCCTTGATTGGTTCTGCCAAAAAGGATGTTAAGGAAATATGAATTTTAGTGCAGGTATACTCCTGCGCCCATTGAATGTATGCGTACAGGCTATATTTGAGCTTCGTGAAGTTTAAGGAAGTCCATAACTTCTTGCCGTACATTTCGAACAGCGCCCTCATCATAAGCCTCCGTGGCGATGGATTTAAACAAGTCACTTACAATAGATGCCTGGAAGCCGAGTTGCTCTGCGTAGCTTGTTGCTACTTCGAGTTCAACATCTTCCACAACAGCGTCCAGGTAAATCATGTATACCAGGTGATAGATGGCTTCAAGTTTTTCAATTTTATCAGCCGGGTTGGTAAACTGTAAATGTGTGAGGTCTACGTTTGCTTTTGCCAGGTCCTCCGGACTCAGGCGCAATTGAAATCCCCATTTAAGCAGGCACCGCAGAAAACGGCTATCAATCTTTGATTGCCCCAAAAACAAAGCGAGAATATTGAAATAACTATTTTTAACGGAGAGGAGATGTTCTTGATTTAATTGAGTATTCATATTCGGGGTCTTTAAGTTCTAACACAAAGTCTTTTTAACGCTGTAAAAGGTATAGTCGTATCTACAAAAATACGGATAATTTATTGAATCATACGGGGCCAACGCTACCCCGGCAATTTTCGGATTTTCTGTCAGCGGCAATACTTCCGCGTGAGTTCCTCGGTGTTAAGTATGCCCAGTTGTTTAGCCTTTTTCAAATCGCTGCATACATTCTCGAGTGTTCGTCCTTCAATGTGAGCCATGGCGCGAAGTATATATGGCTCACCTCGTTCGGGGCGTAAATACATACTCCATGTACAATCGTTTAAAACATCTTCATAATGTTTCAACTGTAGATTGGTTCGTGCCCTAGCTTCAAATATTTCATAGTAAATATCTGGGGCATCCATGGGGTCCATCACGATCATAAAGGCCTCGCCATAAATTTCGCTGAGGTTCTGCTTGAACAGTTTTTTTCCAAGATTAAAATATTGAAGGGCTTCTTCAGGATGATCAAGTTTTTCAAGATTGATCATGCCGATGCGATAAAGCAACTGAAGATTATCGGGCTGCTGGTTGTGAAGATGCTTGAGAGCAGTAAGTGCTTCCTGGAAATTGCCGAGATAATATTGACACAGCGCGAGTTTCTCCAGCGTTTCAAACTGCACTGGGTCTTCATGTTTTTTCAATACCAGATAATGTGCAACGGCATCTGCAAACCGAAGGCTTCTGAATTCCTGATCGGCCATGGTATGCAAGGCGTCAATCAAACTATCATGAGCGTAAATAAACCGGAGCTCCAGCGGATCTTCCTGTTTAAGGGAAAGCACCATCGAAAATGCTTCATTGAATTTACCAGTGCCGAACAACCCATTTACTTGTTCCAATGCCTGGCTGTTCGCCTGCCACTTTGCCAAACGTTGCTGCTCTACAAAATAATACGTAGTGTGAATAACAGCGAAGCAAAATCCGGCAATGACTATAAAGACCAGGAAAGCAAGACCCTGAATTCTGAAATACTCTTTATCTATTCTATAGTATTTCTGCTGCGCGTATTGCCACTTCCAGTATTTGCGTTTATTAATTTCATGCTGAGGATCGAAAACCGTGTCGACTATATCTGCGACTATACTCGGATTCATCTGCAGATCGTAACGGGATTTTTTTAGCGGATCAGAGAGTACATGGTATGCCTCGTTGATGAGCTTGAACATTTCTTCGGCCTCCCGGTCACCGGCATTACGGTCGGGATGGTATTGCATGGCCAGCCTTTTATAGGCAGCACGCAACGTTGTTGAATTGTCAGAAGGAGTGATGCCGAGTATTTTGTAATAATCCTCCATGGCGTGGCATTTATATTCCTTTAATGAATAGAAACGTATTCAGGATGGTTTTTCTTCTGAGAAGGCCGTATTTATTCTACAATTTTCCGATTTTCTGTCGTATAGGGATATAAAAACAGTGCCATGGCCTATAAAAGAAAAAACCCGAAGGTCTCCCCACGGGTTTTTGATGATCTATAGTTTGAAATTAAACTTTCGCCAATTCCTGAACGAGGTCAATCAATTTGTTTGAATATCCCCACTCGTTATCATACCATGATACTACTTTCACGAAGTTATCATTCAAAGCGATACCAGCTTTAGCATCGAAGATTGATGTACGTGAATCTCCAAGGAAATCCTGAGAAACAACATCATCTTCAGTATAGCCAAGTATACCTTTCAACTCACCTTCAGAAGCTGTTTTCATCGCAGTTTTGATTTGCTCGTACGATGCAGGCTTTGCCAAACGTACGGTAAGATCTACTACTGATACATCTGCTACTGGTACGCGGAAAGACATACCGGTAAGTTTTCCTTTCAGTTCTGGAATTACAAGCGCTACTGCTTTCGCTGCACCTGTAGATGAAGGGATGATGTTCTGGTATGCACCACGACCACCTCTCCAATCTTTTGCTGAAGGACTGTCAACTGTTTTTTGTGTTGCCGTTACAGCGTGAACAGTGCTCATCAAACCTTCTGCTATACCGAAATTGTCATTCAGTACTTTTGCTAATGGAGCAAGGCAGTTTGTAGTACAAGAAGCATTCGATACAATTGTATGTTCTGCTGTAAGTTTCTTGTGGTTAACACCCATTACAAACGTTGGCGTGTCATCTTTAGCGGGAGCAGAGAACACAACTTTTTTAGCGCCTGCAGCAATGTGCTTCTGGCCATCTGCCTGTGTGAGGAACAAACCTGTAGATTCAATTATAATCTCAGCGCCTACCTCAGACCATTTTAAATTAGCAGGATCTTTTTCGGCTGTTACACGGATTTTTTTTCCGTTCACAATCAGGTTGCCGTCTTTTGCTTCAACAGTACCATCAAACTTTCCATGCGTAGAATCATACTTTAGCATATATGCCATGTACTCAGGATCTACAAGATCGTTGATCCCGACAATCTCGATATCTTTACGATTGATAGCAGCTCTGAAAGCCAGGCGACCGATACGGCCGAAACCGTTAATACCTACTTTAGTCATTGTTGTATTTGTTTGGTTAAAAATTCGGAAGCCAAAAATAAAGTACCCTGCGACTAAAACCAATGAAATAAAATTGTGTTTTAAAAAAAAATTAGCGCACCGGTTTGCAAATCCACAACACAACTCTATCTTTGCACACCTTTTGAGAGAAACACTAAAAGGAAACACACTCACACAAGCCCTACCATTCATTATGGTCCGTTCGTCTAGGGGTTAGGACACCAGATTTTCATTCTGGTAACACGGGTTCGATTCCCGTACGGACTACTCTAATAGTAACCGCGTTTCTGTTGATACGCGGTTTTTTATTTTGTAGTCTGTACAACTCACCTATACAAAACCTTGTGCTATATTTCTCGCACAGTCTTTATTTATCTTCTATTATATAGTTATAAATAATTATTCTACTCTATTAACAGAGTCGTGCTGCAAAACATTTCATATCTGAATATTTATTTTTTAAGTAAGAATTCACTCCGTACTGATTTAATACTCACATCGTCACCCTACCAACATCGACCCTAATTGTTCTGACGGAAAATAATGAGCTAAGGGATTTTGATAAATATCCTCGTATTGTGTCTGATATAAAGGACACAAAACATATTGACCCTGTGCTATATATGTACATGGATAAAACTCAAAATAGTTATAGGACGAACCAGCAATTTTAATAGAAGTTACTCAACTTTCTTAGGCAGTGTCAAATTTGGCACAAAAATCCTTTCCCCTACGGGGATAAAAAAAGGATCAAGGAGTATAAATTAGTCGATGTTAGTAGGTCTATTAGAGGTATATTTTATCAACACCATTATGACAAAAGAAAAAGATAACTAATACTCTATGGTCTTATAATGGACTGCTTTTGCAGCAAAAAAAACGAATGGAATGTTCAATTTGATCTTGATGCTGCAAAAAAAATGTTTTCGTTCTACTATAGAATACGATAGGTATATAGTTGGGCATAGTGATATAAATGTAATTAAACAGGTATATATAAAAATAAGTAAATGGTGGAACCGTGACAGTATTTTATCATTATCTCCTGACGCTGCAAATTTATTTTACGATCGTGGTGAGAGAATCAACTATTTACAAGATTTAGAAAATTATCTTCAAACAGCATAAAAAAACGGAGGTGTATTGTTATGCCACCTCCACGTGTGCGTTCACTTCATCTAGCCCCTAAATGACTGCGCAGCAATTCCGTGGTATGGCAGAGTTTATCATATAGTTTTCTGAAACGTGCTAACTAAATTTATAAAATTATTTTTTTATGCATCCTAATAAAGAGACGTAGCTTTTCTTTTTAGCGACAAAGCTTTATATACTATACCTGAGAGATTGAAAGGTAGGGGGTAGAAGTTTAAATATATACAATCGGTCACGGACTTAACAAAACATTAATATATAGTATATAACTTATCTCATACATATTTTTATACTTTTAGGAATTATACTTTAATTCTTTAAAATGTTATGAGAAAATATTATCTACTTACCTTCGTTTTATTACTGCTATTTACGGGATGTCAAGAGAGTGAAACAGCCCCCGTTGATGAAAACTATGTTACTTTAGAAGACGCTCTAAAATTTGCTGCAGTTCAAGCACCTTTGACTGACCCTGTAAATGATATAGGTGAGCCGCGAAAAGTAAAAGCACACCTCGTTGTGCAGCCAGACAGTAATTTACCATCGATGTATATCATCAACTATGATGGTGGTGGTTTCATTATTTTAGCAGCCGACCGAAGGATCGACCTATATTGGCATACTCGGAAAATAATCCGTTCGATATAGACACTAAAATATTACCGGAAGGGTTGGTAAATTGGTTGGAAGCAGTGCACAATACTATACAGCAAATTAGAACCGACAATCCAAAACAAGACAATATATTAAATCGTGTTTGGGATAATGGTTATAAGAAACTTCATCCGATTACGGGCAATACAAGACATAAGGCTAATACTAAAACACAAGAAACTTGGTATGAGGGTGACTGCAATAACGGAGATAGCGGCTATCAACAAATCACCCATGTCAATCCTTTAGTAGTAACTAATTGGGATCAAGGGTCAGGCTATAATGATAATTGTCCTCAATTAGGATGTACGGAATATTCAAATGGCAGAGCACCGTCAGGATGTGTCGCAACCAGTACGGGTCAGATAATGAGATTTTTTCAATTTCCTGCCTCATTCAACTGGGCACAAATGCCAGCAGGTGATTCACCTACTGGTGAGGTGGCACGACTTCTTGCTGATATAGGTAGCAAAGTTCTGATGTCTTACGGATGTGACGGTAGTGGAGCGAACTATCACAACGTTAAGGGAACTCTTGCAGGCTACGGTTACCCGATGCCAAGCGATGGAAATTACAACTATTGGACTGCCAGCGATTGTATACAAGGTCACCGTCCCGTTCTATTAGGTGGATCGCGGTCAACAGCGTGGTGGATATTTGGTACAAAGAATGGACATTTGTGGGTTGCTGATGGTATGGATGAAATTATGTATTATTCTTGCTCACCTGATCCAAATACACCCGGTGAATGGGTAGCAGTTTACTATAATTATACTGCTGGTCTTCACATGAATTGGGGGTGGGGTGGTACTAATGATGCGTGGTATGCATCAAACAATTTTAATCCCGGTGATCGGACTTACAATGTCGATCAACATCAAGTAATCAACATTCGAAGACCTTAGTTAAATCGTTTATGAGAAAAGGTAAATCATTATTAGTTGTAGTTTCGTTTCTCTCAATTTTGTTTTTGGCATCCTGTGGTGACGATCCGGGAAATACAGATATAAATATTGACTTTTATATGTCTGTAAAAAATGCCGAAGGAAAGAACCTGCTTGATACAGCAACGGTTGGTCACTACGTTAAAGATAGCATAAGACTATATTTATTTAAGAATGGAGAAATGAAAGAACTATATCGGCCGAATTACGATGCACAAAGAAATTTTCTATTGTTTCAAAATAGTGCTGGTGAATTTGGAATGAAAGTCTTTCCAGAAGAGGGAGAAGGACGTCAATCGCAAACGACAACTATATTGATCCAATGGGATAAAAATGATTCAAATAATATTGATACTGTCGAAACTTATATTGATAAAAAATATACCGACAATAGCGAATCTATATATGTCACCAAAATAACATATAACGGCGAAATTAAATGGGATATCGAAACGTATCCGTTTTACCTTCAATGGGGCGATCTTTTTTATAAAAGATTTTTTGAAGTTGTTAAGTGATTTGTAATTCACAAATAAAATAGAAAAGGTCTCCTGAATTAACAGGAGCCCCAACCTTGTTGCATGTTAGATTGTGGGATAATCAATAAGTAGGAATTTGCCCATGCTGATTTTAATACTTGTCATCACCCTACCAACATCGACACCATTAACATTAACAGGATAGCCAATACAGTTGCTTTCATTTGGTTTTTGTTTACGGGTTATAAGCTCAGGTGAGATTCTCTACATCTTCGCTTTGAAGTTTTCTTTGCAACGATTCAAGTTCGCGCTTCCTATATTTATAGATGTTATGTTCCCAGCGGCTTGCATAATATACCAGAATAAAAAGGAGCAATGTACCGATGATGATTCCTATAGATTTACCTCCATTTAAAACCCCTAACATTGTAAGTATAGCAACGGGAAGCATATTCCAGCGCATCAGTAAAGAAAGCCGAACCTGGTAAGTGGCTACTGAAATTGCGTACTGAAGATCTCCCCGCATGGAGCGATCGAACTGATGGCTCTGTCTTAATCTTCTAAACCGACTGATTACTATATATACTCCGGTACCTAACATCCAAAGCGATGTTAAATACATCAGTATATTTCCTTTTTGCATGGAGGAGCTTAGGGTAGCGATGAAAACTCCCGAAGCAAGGTTCACCACGATCAGTAGTAACTCCGTTATATTCGTGATGTGGTTGGTCTTTTTCTTTTTACGTGCAATAAGATTACCCAGAGCCGTTTCGTCAATGGTATATAGCAGCCTGCTGTTTTGAGTATCCCAGATTTTTTTCATATCGTCAAATTCCATGGAGATTGTTTTTTTGTGATTGAGAGATGAGATGTTTTTTAATGCGATTGATTTTTACACCTACATTTGATTCCGATATACCAAGCATACCAGCGATCTCTTTATAGCTGAAACCATCAAGCATCAAGAGTGTGACAGACCGGTCGATTTCATCCAGTGTACGAATCTCTTCATACAACCAGACAAGTCGCTCGTCCATCGGTATATCACTTGCGTGGATGATATTTTGCAGTGCATCGTCCAGCGACTCAGACTTATACTGTCTACGTTCTTTTCGTGCCCACTTGATAGCAGTATTAAGCGATATCCTATATAACCATGTGGAGGGTGATGACTCGTTCCTGAATGCCGGAATAGAATTCCAAACCTGGATAATGACCTCCTGGAAAAGATCATCCTGGTCCATTGCTGTAACCGCATAAGTACGCACTACTTTAAAGATTAGCGCTTTATACCGGCTGATCCATTCTTCAAGAATACGTTTTTGTTCCTCTTCCCGCACAGCTAAAGTTATTTACTCCATTAGTACCATGAAAGGAGTAAAAACTTACAATTCCTGGAATTAATTTTTTGACGATGGGAGTCACAGTATATCCGGACAACAGACTTTGTCTCTATAAGGAGAAGTATACATTGACAATGATATCTACGAATCTTTCGTCATTCAAATAAAAATTGAAGTCTATTGATTTAATAGATTATATCGTTATGTTTGTTTCACAATCAATTGCCACCACGTTGATTCTATTAAGAAGAAGGGAGAGAATAGGCTCGATGAACTTTTAGCAACCTGTTTCCACCGACAAGGTGCTTGTCCTGCATCAATCTGATAAAGTATAGTATCGTATTTGCACATTGAAATTAATACAGGATGGAAGAGACTATCGCATTCTTTGTTCGTCTCCTATTGACTTTTGTACGGGCATTCTATAGCGTTAATCATTTCTGTTGTTGCTGATCACATCAGCTGTTCAGTATGTACTATATATTGATACTGACTTAGAAATCCAATATAGCCTTGGTGAAAAAATCAATGCTATAGCGATGATATTCTGTGATCAATTTTTAATATATATATCAAGCACTATAAAGAACTATGAAAAATAGAATTAGTTGGATGGCAAGTGCAATATTGTTTGCAGTTTCGTCCTATACACTTCCGGATGCACATGCACAAAAATCAAAGGGACAAAAGCCTAACATTATCCTGATCATGGCCGATGATATGGGATACTCTGATATAGGATCATATGGAGGAGAAATCAATACACCGAACCTGGACCGGCTAGCAACGGAAGGACTTCGCTTCAAAGAATTTTATAACAACTCTATATGTGCTCCTACACGAGCTTCATTGATAACCGGGCAATATCCACACCGGGCGGGCTTAGGTTATTTTGATGTAGACCTGGGCTTGCCTGCGTACCAGGGATTCTTAAATAAGCAGTCGCTTACGTTTGGAGAAGTGTTGCGTGGTGCCGGATATAGTACATTACTCTCCGGTAAGTGGCACGTTGGAAAAGATAGTCTCTCGTGGCCGAACCAGCGTGGCTTCGATCAATTTTATGGTGTGCTGGGAGGAGGTGCAAATTATTTTAACGATTACCCTTTGCCATTGGGCGGGAGGGATTACCCGGTTGTACTTCTGGAGAATAATAAAAAGCTAAAGCCTAAACCGGATAGTTATTACTTTACGGATGAGATCACCAATCACGCAGTAAAATTCTTGGATGAGCAGGATAAATCCGGAAAACCATTCTTCCTATATCTAGCCTATACTGCTCCGCACTGGCCGTTGCATGCATTACCTGAAGATATAGCAAAGTATAAAGGTAAATTTGATCAGGGTTGGGATGAGCTTCGAAAGCAGCGGCATGCGAGACAAATACAATTGGGCATTGTTCCTGCAGATTCAAAAATAGCGCAGCGTGATGATATTCCTGCGTGGGAGAATCTTACCTATGACGAACAGAAACTATGGGCATCCAGAATGGAAGTATATGCGGCCATGATTGATCGCATGGATCAAGGCATCGGAAAAATATTAAGCACCCTGAAGGCACTGAAGAAGGATGATAATACGCTTATCATTTTTATTTCCGATAACGGAGCAGAGGGAGGGACTTATACATTAGGTGGCAGAGGCAAGCGGTATAATTCAGGCCCGGTAGGTACTTCTGGCTCTTTTGACTATGTATATAAAAACTGGGCACAGGTTTCGAACACGCCTTTCCGGTCCTATAAAAACAATATGCACGAAGGTGGTATATCTTCACCTTTCATTGCATGGTATCCCAAGAAGATTAAAGGTAATACCATTGTAAAAGGTACCGGACATTTAATAGACCTTGCACCAACTTTTTATGATATAGCGCAGGCAAAGTATCCATCCAGTTTTCAAGGTTCAACAACGCATAACCTGGTCGGCAAAAGTTTACTTCCCGTGTTGACTGGTGTAACAACAGAAATAAACAGAAACGAACCTATATTCTGGGAACGTGCCGGCAACAGAGCAGTGCGAAAAGGTAAATGGAAGCTTGTATCTGATTATGAAAAGAACAAATGGGAGTTGTATGATCTTGAAAAAGACCGTGGAGAGACAACGGATCTGGCTGATCAAAACCCGCAGGTAGTGCGTGAGCTTTCTTTCGATTACCAACAGTGGGCAGTACGTACAGGAGTTGTTGATTATGAAACAATCAAACCCAAAGATGCAATTGGTCCGGTGAATGAAAAGAAGAAGGGAGATGGCAAGTAAGTATTAAGAACAGTATCGGGTGATTGAAGAAGATATACCGGTTTATTAGGGCTCGTATATCTTTTTTATATACATATAATAGGTGGAATCATAGCCAGGACATCTGTTGTTTTATTTAAGATGATAGACGGATTACCTTTATAAAGTATCTGGAATTAACGACAAAAAAGACTCGTCAGTTAATTTTTTAATCCTAATCGCTGTCTTATGAAACGCTCTGTCATTTCGGCTTTATTGTTTGTTATGGTTATTTTTTTGTCGGGTTTTACAACTGTTAATTATTGGGGAGAAGAAGAATCGGAAATTATCGGAGTCTGGGTTCGCACTAGTGATAAGCTGATGATCCAGGTCTCTAACGAGAATGACGCACAGCTACATTCCTTCATTGTGAAAGAAGGAAACGAAAAGTTCCCATGCGAAGTAACACACTTGCCAATTTATAAAGACATTGTTAAGATAAGCAAAAAGTTATGGCGGTGTAATTTCCTGGTGGTAACGATGGGAAGTTGTGCAACCAATTATGAAGAAGGCATCATTCAAATTCTTAAGAACGGTGATATGGAAATTACTTGCGTAGGATTTGAAAAGAAGGTATATACCAAACTCAAACCTCGCTACGATGATTGATTTATAGCATTAATCTATCAACAACAAAGCGCTTCACATAGTATATGTGAAGCGCTTTGTTTTAAGAGTATATTTCGGTGGAGATTTTTTACCTGACTTTACCTGAAAGTTTACTACAGCAACGACTGGCCTGATTATTTTGCAATGACTTTCAATATATTTATACTCGCTTAAAAAGTAGAGAAGATATGGAGGAGGTAACAATACGGAAAGCCACCCTTGAAGATCTGGATGTATTGCTTCGGTTCGAGCAAGGTGTTATTCAGGCAGAGCGCCCGTTCGACAGTACTATAAAAAACGATCCGGTTCGTTATTATGATATTCAGGCAATGATTCAAGCATCGCATGTTCAGTTGGTGGTGGCAGAGATAAATCATATTGTTGTTGGTTGTGGCTATGCAAGAATTGAGAACGCGAGACCATTCTTAAAACATGCGCTTCATGCTTACCTGGGATTTATGTATGTCGAACCTCTTTATAGGGGAAAAGGTGTTAATAGTAAAATCATAGAGGCGTTAAAGCAGTGGGCGATTACGAGGAACATAACTGAAATGAGCCTCGAAGTTTACTATGGCAATGATCCTGCTATACGCGCGTATGAAAAAGTTGGGTTCACCAGGCACATGATTGCCATGCGAATGGGACTTAATGACCACTAAGTATACCTTGCTAAGTAGTAGATAAAGAATTGCTGTTGCACGTGGTGTGGAAAAGCATTTATACTTTAGTCTCCTGACAATGACTATGGATCAAAGCCACGTTTTTAAACAAATGTTTAAATCGCGACTTTATTAGAGAAATACGCCCCCGGTTTTTGCCGGTCATCACCAAATCAAACGATTTCAAAATGTGCGGTGAACTCAATCGCCGCTTATGTCGTACACTTGCCGAATAACCGAATGAACATTCAATCGGCATGGAGCAACCTGATAAACGACACATTATTTTTTACACCGTACTCGAATTGATCCGCGAAAAAGGATTTCATGGCACTCCTATGAGCATGATTGCCGGGCGGGCAAATGTCGCTGCCGGCACCATATATCACTACTTCGAGAGCAAAGACGTGTTACTGGTTGAGCTGTATCAATTCATTAAGAATCAGGTTGTTGAAATTATTTCCGAGACGGAAACATCATCCGAAAAGTATGACGAGCAGTTTTATAATCTCTGGGCCAACCTGTACAATTTTTATATCAACAATCCCAATGTGCTGGGGTTCTTCGAACAGTTTGTAAACTCCCCGTATTATAAAGATGAGCTTGCCGATGCCAATGTTTGCGCGCTCCGCGGAACACTCCTTGGCTTTTTCAGAAAAGGTATTGAGAGTAAAATGCTGATGCCACTACGGCCCGAAATTTTAAGTGCTCTGTTTCATGGGAGTGTTATCACCATGGCAAAGATGCACCGGTTAAGAAAAGTGGTGCTGGAAGGTGAGGAGATCAAAGATGTAATAGATGCATGCTGGAGAAGCGTTACACATGCAGGGACGAGCTATCCTGAACAAAGCAATTTAAAAATCAAGTTAAATAAAATGGAACATGAAAATGGCAAAGTATAGAGTACTGTCCATACTGACGTGGTCACTCTTGACTATACAAGTATATGGGCAAAATTCTTCAGATACCATTCCCGGTACTTTTACACTCGAGCAATGCATCGCGTATGCATTACAGAATACACCTTCCGTTCGCCAGGCTCAGTTGGATGAATCTATTGCTGAACGTGACGTACGCATAGGCCTTTCATCATGGTTGCCGCAGATTTCTGCACAATATGCAGCCGCGCATAATATCCGCAGGCAGTCAACGGTATTTGGTGACCAGGTAATTACAGTTGGAACAAAGTATACTTCAAACATTTTGATGCAAGCCAACCAGACGTTGTATAGCAACGATGTATTGCTGGCATCGCGTGCAGCGAAATATAGCCGTTTACAGGCAGAGCAGAATACCACCAGTTTTAAAATCGAAGCTGTAGTAGAAACGAGTAAAGCATTTTATGATATTCTCTTTACGAAAGAGCAACTGCGCATTCTCGATGAAAATATAGTGCGACAAGAAAAGCAGTATAAAGATGCATTCAATCGCTACCAGGCCGGCCTCACCGATAAAACAGATTATCAGCGCGCCAGTATATCACTTGCCAACACCAAGAGCAGCAAGAAAAGAACATTCGAATCTACCCACGCGAAGCTTGCCTATATAAAGCAGTTGATGGGCTTGCCTCCTGAAAAAGAAGTGACGTTAAGTTATGACAGCGCTACATTAATGAATGAAGGTTTGCTGATCGATACTACACAGACGCCTTCGTATGTTTCGCGCGTTGAGTATAAACAACTGCAAACCCAAATGCAGTTACTGCACTTGAATACAAACTATTATAAGATTGGATTTTTACCAACGCTGTCAGCATATATCAACTATAATCCGCTGTTCTTTAATAACTCATTATCGGAACTATATAATAAAGCGTATCCTACATCAGCAGTAGGTGTGCAGGCTACCATCCCGATCTTTACAGGAACGAAACGCATTCAGAATGTAAAACGCGCTCAGCTCCGGGAAGAACGTCTGCAGGTACAAATGGAAGATACACAACGGACCATCTACACGGAGTATCAAACCGCATTGGCAAACTATAAAAGCGACTACAATGAATGGCAGGTGTTGCGACAAAATGCAGTGATAGCCGAAGAAGTATATAATACGATTAAGCTGCAATATGACGAAGGCATTAAAGCATATGTAGACCTCGTAGTAGCAGAAACCGATCTGCAAACGGCTCAATTGAATTATTACAACGCACTCTTCCAGGTGCTGTCCAGCAAGCTGGATTATGAAAAAGCTTTAGGAATTATTAACGTGAACTGATCTTGAACTATACCGATATGATAAAATATCATTTACACCAGCTATTCGCAGCCCTTACCATTCTGTCGTTCCTATATGGATGTGGAAATCCACAGAAGAAGCAGCAAGGCCCTCCGCCTGCAGTTCCGGTAAACGTTCTGAAAGTGACCTCCGGAAGGGTAACCGGTACAGATGTATACCCGGCTACCGTTGTGCCGATCAACGAAGTTGAATTGCGTCCACAGGTATCAGGGTATATTACCAGTATATATGTAAAGGACGGGCAGAAAGTAACGCGCGGACAAAAACTGTACGAGATTGACAGAAGTAAATATCAGGCAGCAATACGTCAGGCACAAGCCAATGTTCAAAGTGCAAAGGCAAATCTTCAAAGAGTAAAGCAGGATCTCGACCGGTATGAAAGATTATTGGAGAAAGACGCTATAGCTCGTCAACAGGTGGATTATGCACGGTCAGATTATCAAACAGCAGAATCACAATTGGCTTCTGCTGAGGCTCAGTTATCAAGTGCTTCTACAGACTATAATTACTCTGTGATCACAGCACCGTTTGACGGAACAATTGGTATATCACAAGTGCGGATAGGTGCTCAGGTTTCACCAGGCCAGCCGTTGCTGAACACTATATCTTCAGAAGATCCTATGGCGACTGATTTTGTGATCAACGAAGGTGAGCTTCCCCGATTCAACAGGCTTCGCAGCAGTACGATCGACTCTCTATTTACATTGACTTTTTCAGATGGCGTACGGTACGAACATCCTGGTAAACTTATGGCAATCGATCGTGCTATAGGAAGACAAAGCGGAACGATTACCGTGCGGTTAACTTTTCCGAATCCGAAGCGCGAACTCTTTCCAGGTATGACGGTCAACGTGAATGTTCTGAATCAGGATATAGGAGAGCAGGTAGTTATACCGTATAAATCCGTTACCGAACAAATGGGCGAGTATTATGTATATGTAGTACAAGGAGATTCTGTTCAGCAACGCAGACTTGTATTGGGAACGAGACTGCAGCAATCCGTTGTAGTACGTGATGGTTTGAAAGATGGAGAGACGATTGTAACAGAAGGTATTCAACGACTGCGCCAGGGAGCAAAGGTTCAGGTAGGACCACCCGCAGGAACACCTCAACCTAATGCAGCGAAATAACGAAGTAAATATAAAAGCACATGATCTCAGATGTATTTATAAAGAGACCGGTCACTTCGATCGTTATATCACTACTGATTTTATTAGTAGGAATACTGGCGATGATGAATTTGCCAGTGACGCAATATCCCGACATAACACCACCTGTCGTTTCTATATCCGGTAACTATACCGGTGCCGATGCACAGACGGTAGAACAGACCGTGGCCACTCCGGTGGAAACACAAGTCAATGGTACACCCGGTATGATGTACATGAGCTCGAACAGTACGAGTACCGGGCAAATGCAAATGAACGTTACGTTTGAAGTCGGAACGGACGTTAATATTGCTACACTGGATGTACAAAACCGTGTGAGCATCGCCGAGCCAAGACTTCCGGAAGAAGTACGGAGATTGGGAATGGTAGTACGAAAAAGGAACCCCAGCATTATGATGGTGGTGGGTATATATTCACCGAAAGGCTCGCATACTGTAGAATATCTGGACAACTATACCAATATATTTGTACGCGATGCATTACTGCGTGTTCCAGGTGTCGGGGATATCAATGCCCTCGGACAGGATTTCAGTATGCGCGTTTGGCTGAAGCCGGATAAACTTGCCCAGTATAGCATTGGTGCCCGCGAAATCACGGCTGCCATTCAAGAGCAGAACTTGCAAGTGGCTGCAGGAACGGTAGGAGGTATGCCACAGTATAACTCCCAGACGTTTGAGTATCCTATCACTGTAAATGGCCGGTTATCCACGCAGGAGGAATTTGAAAATATTATTGTACGCACAAACCCGAAAGACGGATCGCTGGTATATCTCAAAGATGTAGCCCGTATAGATTTCGGTCGATTTGATTACGGACGTTTCTCTGCGATCAATGGAAAGCCAGCGGCCATGTTGTTAATATACCAGGCTCCCGGAAGCAACGCCTTGGCTACTGCTGACGGAGTATATGCAGCACTGGAAGAACTCAAAGCTGCATTCCCGGCCGATGTCGATTATGTAGTTTCTTTTGAGTCCGTTTCTGTTGTAGAGGTTTCCATTGAAGAAGTGGTGCACACGCTGGTAGAAGCGTTACTGTTAGTGACCATCGTTGTATTTGTTTTCCTGCAAAGCTGGCGTGCTACATTAGTACCGGTGCTCGCGATTCCTGTATCCATTGTAGGAACGTTCATATTCTTTATACCTTTAGGGTTTACCATCAATACACTGACACTGTTCGGCTTTGTACTCGCCATCGGTATTGTGGTAGATGATGCCATTGTGGTGGTTGAAGCGGTGCAGCACTATATAGATCACGAAAAACTTTCTGCCAAGGATGCAACGCGGAAGGCGATGAAAGATATCACCGCACCGGTAATTGCTATAGCCTTGATCTTGGCGGCTGTGTTTATTCCGGTTGGTTTCATTCCAGGTATAGTAGGACGTTTATACCAGCAATTTGCAATCACCATCGCTATATCTGTGTTGATCTCTGCATTTGTCGCGCTAACACTTACACCGGCATTGTGCTCACTGATGCTGAGGCCTATGAATGTAAATAAAGACTCGCGCGGATTGAATAGACTCTTCTATAAGTTTAACGGATGGTTTGGAAGAACCACTGAAAGTTACTCGCATGGTGTACGACACAGTATTCGTCTTATGCCGCTTGCGCTGATTATACTCGCTTGTATATATGTAGGTACATTTGCACTCTTTCAAAATAAACCTACAGGTTTCATTCCTACGGAAGATGAAGGACGACTGTTCATTTCGTTTGAGTTACCGGAAGGATCGTCCTCTTCACGTACCCGCGATCTGATGGCAAAATTATCAGACATGATTCGAGAAGTACCTGCAATTAAAAACTATACAGGTATAGGTGGATTGAACGCAATCAACTTTTCATTCAAACCCAACAGTGGTACATACTTCATTCAGCTTCGCCCGTGGAGTGAGCGTGAGGATCCGTCACAGCAATTGTTTGGCGTCATTGCGCAGCTGCAGCAGAAGTTTGCAGCAATCAAAGAAGCCAACATCATCATTGTACCACCACCTGCTATACCGGGTCTTGGACAAACCGGTGGTTTCAGTTTCATGCTTGAACAAAAGACGGGCACGGATATAAAAGAGTTTGAGCGAACATTAGGACAATTCCTGATGAAGGCGAATCAGCGCCCTGAAATTCAAATGGCGTATAGTTTCTTTACAGCAAAAACACCCGGATATCATGTTGAAGTAGATCGGGAGAAAGTGAAGAAGCTTGGTGTGTCATTATCGGATGTTTTCACAACCATGTCCTCCTATATGGGAAGTCAGTATGTAAATGATTTTACCCGTTACGGCAGAAACTTCAGAGTAGTGGCGCAAGCCGATACAGTGTATCGTGACGATATAAATGACCTGAAACAATTCTATGTGTTGAATCGCGAAGGCGCATCTGTCCCATTGAGTGCGCTCGTGTCCTATAGTGTTGTGGAAAGTGCTCCGGTTATATCACACTATAATCTTTTCCGATCTGCTGAGATTAACGGTAATGCTGCTGCTGGCTATAGTAGTGGACAGGCACTGGCGGCCTTACAGGAAGTAGCCAATGAAGTTCTCCCTGCCGGGTATGGCTATGATTTCTCTGGACTAAGCCGTGAAGAACTTGCTGCGGGTAACAGCACCATTGTCATTTTTGCCTTATCGATCGTAGTTGTGCTGTTACTATTGGCCGCCTTGTATGAGAGTTGGTCTGTACCGTTCTCAATCATGTTAGCCGTACCGTTGGGGGCATTCGGAGCCATCCTGGCGCTGACGTTTTTGCCCAAGCTGAGTAATAATATATATGCTCAGATCGGGTTGATTACGTTGATTGGTCTGGCCGCGAAAAATGCGATCCTGATTGTCGAGTTTGCAAAAGAACGTGTAGACAGAGGAATGGAGTTGATCGAAGCAACCATTGACGCTGTGAAGCTTCGTCTGCGTCCGATCATCATGACTTCACTTGCATTTATACTCGGGGTATTTCCGCTGGCCCTTGCTTCTGGTGCAGGTGCTGTGGCACGTCAAACTATCGGTTGGACTGTTATTGGTGGAATGATCGCAGCGACCTTCCTTGCTATATTTATAGTACCGGTGTTGTATGTGGTGATAACACGGTTGGCCTATGGGAAGAAAAAGCTGGCAGAACTTCGCGAAACAACGCAATCCACACCAGATATTTAGGAGGATTAAAGATCTTAAACTATATAAACAAAAAGGGTGTAATGGAAATTACACCCTTTCGTTTTGTATCTCGATATAACGATTTATATACACCCATGCATCCTTCTATTCTTAATCTCTATCCACCTTTACAAATCTCAAAGTTCTGCTTGCTGAGGATTAATATTCTTTAAGTGTTCCAGGTGAGCCTTGATAACGGGAGTATATTTTGCTGCGAAGTCGGCTACTTCAGCATCATTAAGTTTTGTGGCTTCTTCAAATTCCTTGAGATCGCGTTTGTGATCGATCTTCATCATCCTGTAAAATTTCCGATCAAAATCTCTGTCACGTTTTTTCTTCAGGTCTTCAAGTCCATCTTTTTTATCTTCACTTATTGTTTGTGGTAGTTCGATCTCTTTCTCGGCTGCAAGTTTTTTGATTTCAGCCAATAACTTTTTCTGATCACGAATCATCCATTCGCCATACTCTTGTATAGCTTTGGAAGTAGCATGTTCTCTGGCAAGCTTGCCTTCTTCTATTCCCATCATGCGTGCGTCTGCCGCCTCCGTTAGAAATTCAGATACATCTTCACTCGTAACTTTCTGCGCATTTATTTTTTGTGCCTTGTCCACATTATCTCTATCAGATGTAGCACATCCCCATATACCTGCCAGTGTTACTGTGAAGAGCAATATAGTGTGCTTTGGCTTTTTCATATATCTATATTTTAAAGCATGATTTAAAATACTATGCCTAAACACATATTTAGGATATTAGGGTAGTGATATGTATACTTCATCATGAGAAGGTGTCATTGCTATGCTTCCAAATAACATACATCTGAGGAGTAACGTCATCAATCGTGCGTTGTAACCTATATATCTGTGCACTTTGCACTTCTTCGCAATTTGTTGCGAAGAAGTTGCATATAGCATTGCACTCTGCGAAACCGGTTTCGTAAGTAAAGTATGAATTGCGTTGGAATAACTCCTCTTTAATCGTCATGTTCGTATCGTGTTAAGTCCACAATTGTTTACCCAAACCAATTAAGCCTATGAGAAAATTGTACCTATGGTTAATCCTGTTATTTAGTATAACCGGATTTTTAAGTGATGATGTAGCGGCACAAAGTACGTTACAAGTCAAAGGAAAAGTTACTTCGAGCGATGGCCCTCTGCCGGGTGTTTCCATTCAGGTAAAAGGTACTGGCAGTGGTGCTACTACAGATGCTGATGGAAATTATTTTATCACTGTGCCGAATGAAAGTGCAACGCTCGTGTTTTCATTTATAGGCTTTCTTGCAGAGGAAGTTCCTGTAAATGGAAGGACTGTAATTGATATGCTCTTGATGGAGGATATTACCACCTTGACTGAAATCGTGGTGGTTGGATATGGAACAGAGTCACGTAAAAATCTTACCAGCGCAATCAGTACTATTAAGACAGAAGATTTGAATCGCGGTGCGATCAGTGATGTAGGGCAACTGCTACAGGGGAAAGTACCGGGTCTTAATATATCACGTAGCGGAGATCCCAACCGTGCAGCCGCCATTGTTCTGCGTGGAGCCTCTACGTTGCGTGACGGTGCGCAGTCACCATTGTTTGTAATTGATGGTGTTATAGGAGCGGATATATCCCTTATTGCTCCAGATGATATAACGTCTATTGATGTATTGAAGGATGCTTCCGCCACTGCTATATATGGAAACCGTGGTGCGAATGGTGTAATTATAGTCACGACAAAACGCCCGACAAAAGGGGATGGCTTGTTAACCTATAGCGGCTACGTTGGCATCGACAAAGTGTCGCATGAATATGAAATGATGGATGCAAATCAACTCCGTAATTTTGTAATGGATAACGGACTTGCGTTCAATCCGGCTGATGACGTTGGCGCAAATACCAACTGGCAGAAGGAAGTACAACGCAGCACAGCGGTTTCGCATAATCATAATCTTTCCCTGAGTGGTGGTGGCGATAAAACAACTTATATCGCGAGTCTGAATTACTTTAACCAGGAAGGTGTGATTCGCGAAAGCGGTCTGAAAAGAATTATAGCAAAGCTGGCTGTAGAACAGAAAGCATTTCGCGATAAACTGAAACTAGGCATCTCGTTAACCAATTCATTCAGCGATGCTAAATATATTCCGTATCGCAACACAGTGTTATCACAGATGGTAAGTTTTCTGCCAACGGTTCCTGTGCGAAACGCTGATAATACGTATTTCGAATTTACCAGCAATAACCACAACACCGATTACAACCCTGTGGCTATGCTGGAAAATGCAGAGGAGCGTTCCAAGTACAATACTATATTAGGGTCGTTTAGCGCACAGCTCCAATTACCTTTCAACCTGAAGTATAATCTTCAGGCTTCTTATCAAAGGTTAACAACAAATTATGGCGCTTACTATAACAGTTACTTTACCAATACATTTGAGAGTGTAAGAAGTACACCCGATCCTCCGGAAAATCCAACGAATATTAATATCTCTGGTAGAGATGGATTAGCCGTGCGCAATACGTATCAGTATACCAATATCATTTTTGAGAACTATATATCCTGGGATAAAGAATTTGGCAGACACGCTGTGAATGCTGTATTGGGCTATTCCTGGCAAGAGAATACAAATGGTGATGGCTTTCAAACCTCCAGCACCAATTTTCTTACGGATGATTTAACCTATAATAACTTAGGTCTCGGTAATCCCTATGCGATCAAAGATTTTCGTGTGAACTACGGACCAAGTCTATATGATCAAATACGGTTGATCTCTGATTTCGTTCGCGTTAAATATGATTATGACGAACGCTTTTTACTCCAGGTATCGGTGCGAAGAGATGGTTCATCTGCGTTTGGTGTAAATCACCGGTGGGGATACTTTCCATCCGTTGGTGCAGGATGGAGAATTTCCAAAGAAGCATTTATGGATAATGTAAGTATAGTTAGTGACCTGAAGCTGCGCGCCAGCTACGGTGTTACAGGGAACTCATCAGGGTTTAACGCCTATACTTCAAGATTGCTCTATGGCTTTGTAGGCACTACGGAGTACCTGGGCAACACGATCAATGCCATTAGTGCTATTCAAAATGAAAACCCTGATTTGCGTTGGGAGAAAACAGCAACGGCCAATATAGGTCTTGATTTTTCTATACTATCAGATAAGGTGAGTGGCTCGTTGGAAGTATATGACAAACGTACAACCGACGTTATATATCCTTACCCTGTAAATACGAACCAGTATTTGTATTCACAACTGGTTGCGAACGTAGGTGAAGTATCCAACAGAGGATATGAGCTATCGCTGAGTTCGAACGTAGTGAGCAAAGCTGATTTCAGCTGGCACACCACCCTTAACCTGGCGCATAATAAAAACAAGATTGTAACGCTATCGAACGATGTTTTCAAAGCCGATAGTATACGGATCTTTACACCTGATGGCGGTGGACAATCCGGGGCATCAATCCAGGTTTTGATGAGTGGACAACCGATCGGTACATTCTATACCTATAAATATGCCGGAAAAAATGAGAGTGGTGTTTCGCAATATGTAAACAGTGATGGCACGTTAACTTCGGATCCAACGCAGTTGTCTGTTGCTGATTACCAGGTTCTCGGCAATGCACAACCTAAGTTATTGCTGGGCTGGACAAATAATCTCCGCTATAAAAATTTCGATCTGAATCTTTTCTTTCGTGGCGTTTTTGGAAACAAGATCATGAACGTAACGCGTGCTGATTTATTCAGACCCGGTACAGCAACAATCAACAACATCCCTGTGGATGCTGCGTCTGAATCTGCAAATGATTTTAACTCGTATCGTTACTCTTCACGCTTTATGGAAAGTGGAAATTATGTGCGATTGGACAATGCAACGCTGGGGTATAATTTCAAAAACCTGGGACAAGACGTTAAACGATTACGCCTATACGTTTCGGTTAATAACTTGTTTTTGATAACCAACTATAAAGGTATAGATCCGGAGATCAACCAGGGTGGTACCGCACCCGGTGTAGATGCCCGGAATTTTTATCCGAAGACTCGCACATTCCTGGTAGGCGTAAATGCTTCTTTTTAATGCGGCCTGAGTTGAACCTAAAAATAAATCCAATGAAACGTATAAAATATATACTCGTAATCATTCTCGCTACAACACTCAATTCGTGTCATGATCTTGAGCTGGATATATCTACACAATTAACGGAGGACAACTTTCCCACCCGTGAAGAACACTATATAGCAGCAGCAGCGGCTGCCTATAGCGCATTCCGTTTTGACTATGCGATCAAGTATTGGTTCTTGCAAACACTCAGCACCGATGAAGCCATTATGCCTGCACGCGGTGGAAACTGGTACGATCAAGGGCGCTATGAGCAACTTCATAAACATACCTGGACAGCCGATCACGGTTTTGTATTGGATACCTGGAATTATTTGAGCAACGTGATTGCCAATACAAACAAAGTGATTGAGCTCATCGGTGAAGGTGATGATGCCGATAGACTTAAAGCGATAGCTGAACTTCGCGTGTTGCGGGCATTGACATACTATATGATGATGGACCTGTGGGGAAATATACCGGTTGTGACAAAATTTGGTGATGTTACACCTCCTGGTACAACGCCACGCGAAGAAGTATTTACATTTATAGAAAATGAAATCCAGGAATCACTTCCGTACTTAAGCAGTGAGACAGGCTTGCCAACGTATGGACGTCCGAATAAATATACTGCCTATGCCTTGCTTGCCAAGATGTATCTCAATGCTACAGTATATAACGGAACGAATCGGTTGAACGATGCTATCATTGCATGCGACAGTGTGATCAACGCAGGAGATTACCAGGTGGAGAGTGACTATAAGAAAATGTTTTTCTTTAACAACGGTCCGTCCATAAAGGAATTCATCTTTGCAGTTCCTTTTAATCCCACAACACCCAATGGCTATATGCTTCATAACCGGTATTGGCTGCCACGTTCCTTAAGAAAGAAATATAGTTTGAACTACGATCCGAGTGCACCGATGAGTACGATCCCATCGTTCTATGCATACTTCGATGACCCGGATGATATCCGTACACAACTTTGGTTAACGGGTAAGCAATACTTCTTCAATGGCACACCCATTACCGTGAATACTACTAAAATTGGTTTTGATGAAACGTATACCGGATCGGATGCAAAAGACCCTATTGTGTATCACGTTGAACTGACACCTAATATTGAGCTTCGCGGTACACGTCCGTTTGATACGGGTAACGATGAAAAGTCATGGAACATGGGGTATAGAAGTATAAAGTATTATCCGGATAGCACTTCATCGAACCGGAATCAAAATACAGATGTACCGGTCTTCCGTTACTCAGATATATTGCTGATGAAAGCGGAAGCAATTTTGCGTGGCGGAACGGCAACCCAGGGACATACACCCGTATCGTTGGTGAATGAAGTGCGCAGCAAGCGCACGACTGCAGATGCATTGGCAGACGTAGATCTTGAATTTATATATGAAGAACGTGCGCGCGAATTTGTAGGAGAGAATTGGCACAGGAATGATATGATTCGCTTTGGAAAGTTCGAGGACTCATGGGGATTCAAAACAGATTCAGATGTGCGAAAACGTCTTTATCCGATTCCGACTAACGCCAGGCAATTGAATCCTTTACTGGAGCAAAATGATGGTTACTAAATAATTTGATTTGGGTTAGGGGGGCTTGTCAACACTACTTGGCAGCCCCTTTTTTTTAATCGTTTTTGAAACTATATATTCCAGCAGCACATATTCTGCTATGTTAATTCTTCCCGTTTTCATCTCATAAGGTTGCTCATACCCCGGAGGTCGATTTGAAATATAGCCAGCCCCTTGTTTTCTCCGAAAAGATTAAAGTACTTCAGGCGATAATTGACCTGTTGAAATCTCTCTGCCATAAACCCTTTAGTCTCGAATGAGTCGTTTTTTACAAATCAAAAAGCCTTGGTTCAAAAAGATTGTCAAAGCCATCTGGATTCTCTTCTTCGCTTTTGTAGTAGGCATGCCGTTGTATGTATACCTCGTCATCGAAAATCCATTTGATCTGTTCGGGCCGCTGCCAAGCTTGCGGGAAATCGAGAACCCTGAGAATGACTTGTCTTCGGAAGTCATCTCGGCAGATGGCGCTTCACTCGGACGGTATTTTACATATAACCGCAGTCAGGTAACTTTTGAACAGCTTCCACCGCTATTGGTAAAGACACTTCTGATTTCTGAAGACCATCGTTTTTATGAACATGCTGGTATGGATTTCTGGTCGTATCTGCGCGTACTCAAAGGGTTTGTAACATTGAATTCACAAGGAGGGGGAAGTACGTTAACACAGCAAACAGCAAAGAATTTATTCAGAACACGAGGCAAAGAACTCCAGGGTAAATTGTCTTCGCTGGGTACACCGGTAGAATTGCTGATCAGTAAAACAAAAGAATGGATCATTGCTGTAAAGCTTGAAAAGACTTTTACAAAAGAGGAGATCATTGCCCTATATCTGAATACGGTGCCCTTTAATAATAACGCATACGGAATCAAGATAGCAACTGAAACCTATTTTAATAAGCAGCCGAAGGCGCTTACGATACCAGAAGCGGCACTGCTGGTAGGAATGTTGCAAGGAACCAGCCGTTTTAATCCAATCGATTATCCGGAGCGCGCCAAGAAGAAACGCAATGATGTACTATATAAGCTGGCGCAGCATAACTATATATCTGATGCGAAGTATGATTCACTCAGTGCACTTCCGTTACAGCTCAATTTTTCTGTGCCCACGCACAACAGTGGTATAGCAACTTATTTCCGGACGATCCTTCAGAACGATTTGCAAGCTTGGTGTAAGGAACATAACTATAACCTTGTTGAGTCCGGATTGAAAATATATACTACGATTGACAGTCGCATGCAGCGCCTGGCAGAAGAAGCAATGGCTGAGCATATGCGCAAACTTCAACACGATTTTGACAAGGCCTGGGGGTCGCGCAATCCGTGGGTAAATGCGCAGGGCACGGAGATGAAGGATTTCCTTGAGCGGAAAGTGAAGCGACTGCAGCTATATAAAAACCTGGTGAAGCACTATGGTAAAGATGATGATTCGGTCCGCATCGAACTGAATCGTAAAAAGCACATGCGTGTTTTTACCTGGCGTGGCGATCGTGATACATTGCTCAGCACAATGGATTCCTTACGATACTATAACCGTTTTCTTCAAACCGGAATGGTGTCTATGAATCCAAAGACCGGTGAGATCAAAGCATGGGTAGGAGGTATCAACCATACGTATTTCAAATTTGATCACGTACGCCAGGCGAAGCGTCAGCCAGGATCTACATTTAAGGCATTTGTATATGGCAAGGCTATAGAAGATGGCTACTCACCCTGCGATCTGTTCCAGGATATATCGCCTTCTATTAAAGTGAACGGAACGATCTATAGGGTGCCGAACTCGAATGGAACGTATGGGACAGGCACGAAATATACCATGCGGCAAGCTTTGGCGCGGTCGTTGAACACCATCACCATGCAACTCATGGAGCGTGAGAAACCCGAAAATATAGCAGCCTTTGCAGAACGACTGGGGATTACCAGCAAGCTTGATCCGGTATATTCACTCGGCCTCGGCACGAGCGATGTTTCATTACTCGAAATGGCAGGAGCGTATAGCAGCTTTGTCAATCTGGGTATATATATAAAGCCGTATTACATCACCCGCATTGAAGACAAGTACGGAAACGTTATCCAGAATTTCACCATCGAGAAAAAGCAGGCTACCGATGAACGCACAGCGTATAAAATGGTCCACATGCTTCGCGGTGGTGTTGAAGAAGAAGGTGGCAGTTCACGCGTACTAAGCAGCGCAGTAGTAGATAACAATCAAGTAGGTGGCAAGACGGGTACTACTGATAATGCTTCCGATGGCTGGTATATAGGTATAACACATAATCTGGTTACCGGAGTATGGGTTGGTGGTGACGAACGGAGTATTCATTTCCCATCCTGGAGTTTTGGCTCCGGTGGGAAATCAGCGCTTCCGGTCTTCGATAAATTCATGACGAAGGTTTATCGTCATTCCGAGTTAGGATTCCCGAAAGGTGAGTTCACACAGCCCGCCACCGGCCTTGGCGCATCGCTGATATGTCCGGAGGAAACAGAAGAGACTGCCTCTGAATTCGACAGGATAGAGTAGTAGTAGCGTAGGCGAAATGCAATTCAAAATGTACTGGAAGTAGAAGGGGGATGTGTAGTCACGTATATATAGCCGAAATGTTATATATACTACCGAAGGCTTAGTTTATCAGGCTCCACCCAGGTTGCTCTTGCACGTACCGAGAATAAAAGTTCACGGGTATAGAATTGAAGCGGAAGCTCTTTTGAAGTCCACTCACTTTTGAAAAGTGTATCGCAAAGTTCTATCAACGGCAGGTTTACATTCTTCAATATAAAATCGCGTATGATCTTGCTCCAGAAAAGTGTAAGCGTTTCGTGATATCCTTTTTCAGGTGTATTCTCGCCACCTGCACTGATGTTATAGGTAATGATGCCGCTTCGTAAATAACAGATGGCCTCAAATTCAGAATAATTTTTATTGAACCAAAGCGCGGTGATGAGATGCGCTTCGTGCGTCCATTGCTCTATTGGTAACGTTCGGTTTTTAAAGCCATCGATCAGATGAAGAATTTCTGCTTCCGTTTTCAAAAAAGATGTGGTGAGGTCCGACATGGTATAGTAGTGTAGCCAAGTAAATACGACTTTCTTGCTGTAAGGTTATACCCGCCAGATCACATATATAGGGGATGTCGATTATCTTGTTGCACCATCAAACCACGTTTTGAAGTCCTGGACTTTTTCGCGGCTTACAATGATTTCTTTGTCAAACTCCTGAAGCAGTGTAATCTTTAAGCGACTGTTGGAATAAATCAATACATCTTTAATCGCATTGATGTTTACAATGAAGGTCCTGTTAATGCGAAAGAACACCTGCGGATCAAGCACATCTTCCAACGATTCAAGTGTATAGTCGATGATGAATTTTTTATTCTGATTTGTTACCAGGTATACATCTCTGCCTTCCGCATAGAGCACGCTGATCTGATCGGTAGTGATGGAGCGAATATGCTCGCCAACTTTCACCATGAAACGATTTTTGAACGCATTGCTTCGTGAAGCCGTGAACGCCTGCTGGATCCGTTGCGACTGATCTGTATATAGTCTGAACTGCTCACGCAGTACACTCAGCTTGTGCAGGCTTGCAGAGAGATCGGTAAAAGTAATAGGCTTCAACAGGTAATCTATACTATTAACCTTGAAAGCATCCAGCGCAAATTCATTATACGCCGTTGTAAAAATAACAGGCTTACGCACCTGCACCTGTTGAAAAATCTGGAAGCTTAGGCCATCCGTGAGCTGGATGTCCATAAAGATAAGGTCGATGTTGTCCTGGTTTTCCTGGAGCCACGGAACAGAGCTCTGTACAGAATCAAGCTGCGCTATAATTTGTATAGTCGCATCATATTTCAGCAGGTATCGCTCGAGTTTTTCTGCCGCAGGTATTTCGTCTTCGATGATAACAACCTTCATGTTATTTAATTATAGCGATGCCTTCTTCAACTTTTAATACTGGCAGCTTTATATAGCTTTCCTGGTATGCCTTCACTTGGATCAATGGCAGATCGCTGTAGAGTGAATATGATTTCTGTAACCTGTTAAATGCAATTTTACTTCCTTGATCTGGCAGTAGCCGGTCGTTTAATTTACTTTGGATAATGATATATTCATCTTCCATATAGCACTGAATCACGAACGGCTCAAAGCGCGTAATGATACTATTACGGACTATACTTTCGAGGATGATGGGAAGTGAACCGGGAATGAGGCGTGCATCCAATGTTGTTTCTTTCAAGGATGTCTCAAAGACCAGTTGCCCAAAATATTTTTCATTCAGAATCTTGATCAGGTTCTTGCCGGCTTCAACTTCAGAAGGGATCGCCACAAGTTCCTGGTGACGGTTGGTCAATACATACCGGTAAGCACTTGCCAGTGAGTCAATATAGTCTTCTGCTTTATCGATATCACGATACATAATACCGATCAGGCTTTCCAGGCTTTCATATAGCAACTCCGGATTAATGTCCTGCTGAAATTCAATCATCTCCATTTCCAGTATATCACGCTGCTGCATCTCAGACTGTATCTTCAGTGTGTTTTCTTTTTGCAAATAGTAGTGGCTCAGGTAAAGAATGTTATAGAGCAGCGTTGTACTCACAAATATAAGGATGAAGATGAGTGCCTGGGTATCGCTCATGGAGAAACCAACTACATATTGAAAATAAAGGCTGAGCGAGATCATTACCAAACCGACAGAAATAAAGGTTGTGGTAATAACTTGTATAAGCACCAGGAAACGTACTTGCTTTTGCGTGGTATATTTCCTTAGCAGGATAATGATGAATCGGCAACTTTCGAACGTGAGGTATGTGAGCACGATGAATACATATACTTCTTCGCTTTTGAAGAGGTCATTTACCTGGGCCACGGTGTTGTTGATCATCAACGTCAGCAGGTATATAAGCACACCGTATACGGCAGGTGCTACAATCCGGAAAACGGGATGATTTATAAAATACTGTTTCATATATATTTACTATTCCGGGTTTGCCCCTAGGCTTGCCTCAGGAAAGATCTTTCTGTTTTTTCGTTCAAAAGAATAAGTGGAAGGGACACGCTGAATTTTTCATCATCGCGTACTTCTATTTTTTTATCCGTAAAGAGCTGATATCGTTTTTGAATATTCTCAAGTCCTACACGGAAAGATGTTACATTATCAATAACACCGGTTTTCGTATTCACCACTTTCAAGTAAGAATTATCCTGTGCACTGATATAGATGAAAAGTTTTTTGTCACTCCGGATCGGGTTATGCTTCACGGCATTTTCAACCAGCATCTGCAAAGTGAGGGGAGGAATCTTGCTCTTCATAATTCCGGAAGGCAAGTTAATCTCTACATGCAATTGCTGCTGAAAGCGAATCCGGAGTAAATAGTAATAAGACTGAACAAAGTCTACTTCCTCTTGTAACGTTACATATCGTTTGTGTTGCGTGGTAAGTATAAATTGATACGTCTGCGCCAGTCTACGAATAAATTGTTCTGCCGAAGGAAGATCTTTAAAGATGAGTGATGATATAGTGTTGAGACTATTGAATAAATAGTGTGGACTGATTTGACTTTTCAATGCTTCAAACTGCAACTCTAACTGCCTGCGATCACGTTGCAAGGTTTCTATTTGTGTGATAGCATAATGCTGATAAGAGAAGAGCAATGCATACACAATGTTATAGACGAACATGATCGTAAGCAGGAGTATAACAATTTTTAGCACGAGGTCTTCATCTTTGGAAGAGAATCCTCGCCAGATGCTGTCAGGTCCTGCTACAGAAATCAGTGCTGTGCCGGTTCCGAAGATGAGTATACCAACCAGTAATACATTGGCAGTATATCCGGTAAGCAGTCGTGCTGCGAATTGATTACTCCATGGAATCAGCCGGTCAATTTTCCGGTTGCTATACTTTAAAGCTACACCGCATAAACAACCCAGCAGAATACTGAACAATATTCCCAACGCATCTGTCTCCACATCGGGTGGACGTTCTGTTTCGCTAAAGTGTAGATAGGCATAAAGAGCAAACGAAAATACTGCCGGCAAGAGCATGATCACAAAAATCCTGCGAAGACCTTCACGCATACTGGTAGAATAAGCGGGTTGATTCATGGCAGACCAATGTACCTATAAAATAAGAATTGCTCATCATGTATTGTTTATTAATCTTCATCATTTTAGTTTGCTTTCTTTGGGTGCCAAGGAAACTGTAATGAAAGATATAGCTCGCTTAATCAATGGCGCGAACAGCTCTGCCATAGTATGATTCGGAGGAGATCGAGCGGGCCGCGTCACGGTATGCGTCTTTTAGGGGACCACTTCCTGTTTTCACTTTTGGTGCAGCAGCCAGTAGGGCCTCCGTTGCGTAGTGATCGGACTCGATTCGCTTGGTGGTCTGCAGGATGCTGATCAATTGACTTTCACTGATCGTATTTAATGACAGTGCCTTTTGAAGCACTTGTGTTTTATAATGATCACTTTCTATAGATCCGCATAAGTTCAACACACTGGTGAACTGGCTTTCCGTTAATCCTTGCTTTTGTATTAGAGTAGTGAGCACATCAGCACGGTAGTGGTCTGACTCGATGGTAGCTATAATTGTAAATGTAGCCGTGACGGTTTCGCTGGTGAGTTTGTTTTTTACCATGTGATCAATAAGCTGCGTAAGATAATGGTCCGACTCTATATCTTTTGCGGATTCAATCAGGCGCTGGTACGAAGTCTTCGAGATGCCGGGTTTATCTAAAGCCTTGGTAAGTATATCCGTTTTATAGTGATCAGACTCCATCGATTTTGTAGTATTGATCAACTCGGCAAGTATAGCATCATTAAATGACGGTTGCTTTAACAAAGTGGTTAGCACTTCCGTGATATAGTGGTCGGACTCCATCTTCGCAGCGGATTGAAGGATAACCGTGATGTTTTCAGGAGTTGTGGTTGTTCCCTGGAGCGCCTGTTTGATCACCTCCGTTTTATAGTGGTCGGATTCCATTTTATTGGTAGCAGCAAATACTGCCGTTGCACCTTCTTTCGTCAATAGAAATTTACTGATGTTGGCCTTCAGAAATTCTGTGATGTAATGATCGGAATCTATTTTATCGGTTACTGATTTTAAAACGGAAGTATATTCACTCTGCTGCAGCGGTTTTTTCATCAACAGGTTTGCATACTTGATCCGTATAGCATCGTTTTCCAATCTTTCGATTTCGGCAAGCGCAGCAGTGGTGCCACCTTGTTTATAGTATCGGTTCAGGCGACTCTCTGCAGAGATGCCCGTAGAGCGAACAACTTCGGGGAGAATTTCAGCAAGCCATGATTTACCTTGCTCCCAGGATGTAAGTGTACGGCCTTCGTAATATTCTTTTTTCATTTTGCCGCCACCCAACGATTCGATTTTAATCGTTCGCTTACTGCCGAAAGAAGTCTTGCTGATTTCAAGATAGCCATCATCTGAGATAGATTTGATGTCGTGATCATCGTCCGTTACCTCAACGGTTCCGCGCATCTCTATATTAAATTCCATTCCATTGCGGGAAGATGAATACGAATAGCGTCCGTTTTTTATATGCGTATAGTTAGAGCTGGAAGATGCCGATTCTGTTTGACCAAGTGCTGATCGTACAAGCATCAGGATCAGCGGAAGCATGAGTAACACGGGGCGCGAAAGATATTTCATATACTGAGTATTTGTTGTAGTCTATTAACGGTACAAGGATGGGGATAAGATTCAAGGCTGGAAAGGGTATTGTAGTGAAGTGTTAAACGGATGTATTGAACTGTACAAACGGACACACGGAAAAGAAACGATAAGTCGGCTGTATACATTCAGCAAACGATTTCTTTGATACTATATGCAATGTTCATGAAAAGCTGTCACCGTATAGTGGACGTTTTTTTATAATTCAGCTTATCCCGCTAAAGATCATGCTAGTAATTGTTTTAGGTTATTTTGTCTATTTAGTTGGTACTGTTCTTTAAGGTATACTATATTAGAATAAAAAAAACCATGATAGGAAAACTGAAGAAGCGGATTGTGCTGATTGAAGAAGATGATAAACTTCGCGAAGGCCTTAGCTTTACCATCGAAAGGAGCGGAGCTTATTCTCTGGTGAATTCCTATAAATTTTATAGTGACGCTGTAAAGCAAGTTCATCGCGACTGCCCTAATCTGGTGATCATTGATATAGCAGTTTCTGATATGGATGGCGTAGAAGGAATACGTGCATTGAAAAGCCGGTATCCGGCAGACATCATTGTATTTACCGAAGTAGATTCTCCTCAGATCATTAATGATGTATTGAGCCTCGGTATCTGTGGGTATATTTTGAAAGATATAGCCCTGCCCGATTTTATTCATTCCCTGGAACTCATTGTAAATGGAGGAGCGGTGTTAAGCCCCTCTATTGCTAAAACGGTGCTTGAGTTTTTTCACCTGAATCCCTATACACCACTCTCCAGTCGCGAAACGGACGTACTCAAACTGATCACACGGGGAAAGACCTATTCAGAAATCGCTTCCGAGCTAAATATAGCGGTGGAAACATCCAAGACACACATTCGGAATATCTATAAAAAACTTAACGTCAATTCTAAATCAGAAGCCGTTCGCAAAGCGCTGAATGACAAATTGGTTTCAGTCGGAGTAGACTAGTATAACATGTATATTCTGAATTTATCGAGTTTTTTGTAGCATTATTTTCTTGTTATAGTATTGGCTTTTTAGTATTCACCTATTCAATTTTGCTGTCTTTTTAAAGAGCATTTCCTTCCGGAATACTCGCGCTGCTATAGCGTCTGTCTGTTGTGTATGTGCTTGTGAATTTCAATGTATAGCATTTACTTCCTTCAAAGGTGAAAATCGTATTACAGGAAGGTAATTAACGTCCTATAGCACTTCGTTTTGCGATTAATTTTGTTGTGACCCATACTCATAAATTAACACGCACCTATAAAATTTATTTTTTCATGACGACCGAAAATAAACAGGATTTTAAACCTCGCCTAGGCTTGCTTGATGCAACCATGATCGTTGCAGGATCAATGATTGGTTCAGGTATTTTTATTGTTACTTCTGAAATTACACGCAGTGTAGGAGGGGCAGGATACCTGGTAGCGATGTGGGTGCTCACCGGTATAATTACAATCATTGCCGCTGTGAGTTACGGTGAACTTTCGGCAATGTACCCGAAAGCAGGAGGAATGTATGTATATCTGCGGGAAGCCTATAGTCCACTTATTGGTTTTCTGTACGGATGGACTTTCTTTACCATTATCCAGACCGGTACGATTGCAGCAGTAGGTGTGGCGTTTGCTAAATTTACTTCATATCTCATCCCGGTTGTGGGCGAAGAAAATATACTGTTGTCGGTTGGCGGATTCCAATTAAAAGCATCTCAACTTGTATCTATTGCTGTGATTGTATTGCTAACCTATATCAACAGCAGAGGTGTTAAAAATGGAGCGTTCATTCAGACTTTTCTCACGATCATTAAAATCCTTTCGCTGGCAGCCTTGATACTCTGTGGCTTTATATGGGGAGCAAAAGCAGAGACCTGGAATTTGAATTGGCAGAATCCGTGGACAGCATCAGGGCTTTCCATGGAGAATGGACATATCGTGTCTTCAGCGCTATCGGGCCTTGCATTCTTTGGTGCGATTGCCATTGCCATGAAAGGTTCTTTATTTTCCAGCGATTCGTGGCATAACATCACCTTCATTGCCGGTGAAGTAAAGAATCCAAAACGAAATATAGGCCTCAGCCTGATGCTGGGCACCCTGATCGTTACCGTAATTTATGTACTGACCAACCTGATGTATCTCGCGGTAATTCCGTTGGATGCTATAGCCTTTGCCAAAAGTGATCGCGTAGGGGTTGTAGCAGCGGAATATATATTTGGACCTGCGGGTACCATGATCATTGCCATTGCCATCATGATCTCCACGTTTGGGTGTAACAATGGGTTGATCCTGGCAGGTGCACGCGTATACTATACCATGGCAAAAGATAACCTCTTCTTTGCCAAAGCGGGTGTACTGAACAAATATGAAGTGCCTGCCTATAGCTTGTGGTTACAATGTATCTGGGCTTCAGCGCTGTGCTTAACCGGCAAGTATAATGATCTGCTGGCGCTTGTAATCTTTGGTGTACTCATCTTTTATGTACTCACCATCATCGGTATATATATTCTTCGAAAGACAAAACCTGAAATACACCGCCCCTATAAAGCTCTTGGTTACCCCGTACTACCTGCCATCTACATCATCGTGGCCTCCGGGTTAGCGGTCTTATTACTCATCTTCGAGACCCGGTATACATTTCCCGGACTGGCTATAATCCTGGCGGGCATTCCGGTATATTACTTTATCCTGAAAAGAAAAAATCAAGTAATCCCTGTTACTGAACCGTAATGAAAATAAGCAGACACTTCCAGTATTTAACCATTGTAATATTATTCGCCGTCTTCCAGGTGAAGGCACAGACCGTTGGCGGTGCCATGAAATTTTCGGTCTCTATGGAGAATCCCAATACACATTACTATCATGTAACACTTACGTGTGAGGATGTGCAAGGTGAATATCTGGATTTCAAACTTCCTGCTTGGACGCCAGGTTATTATTGGCTTGTGAATTTTGCCAAGAATATAGTGAGCTTTCGTGCAGAGACGAGTGATGGTAAACCACTCTCATGGCAGAAGACCACCAAGAACACATGGCGTGTTACAACAAAGCAAGTAAAGGCAGTAACCATCCGATATGATGTTTACTCCAATACCCAATCTGTAGCAGAGCCATTTCTCGATGAAGCACGAGGCTATATTTCTCCGGCAGGTGTTTTCATGTATATAGATGGAGCACTAAAGCACCCTTCTACCATCGAAATCAAACCGTATAAATCCTGGAATAAAATTACTGCAGGGCTTGATTTAGTACCCGGTAAAAGCAACACCTATATAGCGCCAGACTTTGATGTGCTATACGATAGCCCGATCCTTGTTGGCAACCAGGAGATCTTGTCTTTTGATGTACAGGGTATACCGCACTATATAGCGTTTGAAGAACCAGAAAAATTTAACAAGCAGAAATTAGCAAGCGATCTGAAGCAAATGATCGAGAGTGCTGTAAAAGTTGTAAACGATATTCCGTACAAACACTATACATTCATTATCATGGGAGAGGGTAGAGGCGGCCTGGAACACAGTAACTCAACGGCGGTGTTTTCCAATGGCGCGGTTTATAATAATGCAGATACTGAAGGCTATAAGCGATGGCTTAATTTTCTGACGCATGAATATTTTCATTTATATAACATCAAATCCATTAGGCCGATAGCGTTGGGGCCTTTCAATTACGACCAGGAAAATTATACCAACATGCTCTGGGTGTCCGAAGGCTTTACGGTATATTATGAATACCTGATATTGAACCGGGCCGGGTTGGTCAGCAGAAATGATGTGCTGAAGTTTCTGCAAGGCGATATACTTCAATATGAAAATATACCAGGAAGATTATTTCAATCCGCTACAGAATCAAGTTTTGATACCTGGATCCAGTTCTTTAACCGAAGCGACAACACGGCTAACACCACTATATCGTACTATAACAAAGGAGCCGTATTAGGCATGCTACTGGACTTAAAGATCAGACATGAAACCAAAAACCGAAAATCGCTGGACGATGTGATGCGTTCGTTATATACAATATATTTCAAAGAGAAACAACGCGGATTTACAGACGATGAGTTCAGACAAACCTGTGAGACCGTAGCCGGTACTTCTTTGCAAGAGATCTTTGAGTATGCTTCCACCACCAAGGTGATTGACTATAGTAAGTACCTTGCATATGCAGGATTATCAATAGACGTAACTTCAGAGAAAGCTTCAGGAGGATATCTGGGCGTTTCTTTTCAGAGTGAAAGTGACAAACTTATCATCAGCCAGGTAGAATGGAATTCACCGGCATGGCACACAGGTCTTAGCAGTCAGGACATCATACTGAAGGTAAACGAACAAAACGCTACCCGGCAAAACGTTGAGCAAATTCTTAAATCATCTCATGCAGGAGATGTTGTAAAACTGCAGTATACACACCGTGGACGACAGCATGATGTGGCGATAACTCTCGAAGAAAGTATATTGCATACGTTTGAGATGGCACCTTTTAAAACACAGGATGCACTTCAGGCTTTGATTTTAAAAGACTGGCTGAGGAACTGATCGTTATTTTTTATTACAACAAGTGTATTTTTTACGTTTTAAAAAGTGGTAAATTCACTACTTTTCCCAATGATAATATAGTATTACTACCTGCTAATCGAGGTAAAAAATTACGTGACGTGTCCTAATAAATTTGTGCCATATATAACCAAATAGACTAGCTTATGAAGATTACATGGGAAGGGGTTTTTCCAGCCGTTACAACGAAGTTTACAAAGGATGACACGTTGGATTTTAATATGTTTGGTGTGAACATCGATAAACAGCTTGATGCCGGTGTAGATGGAATAATCATCGGAGGAACGCTGGGTGAGTCAAGCGTATTGACAAACGAAGAAAAGAATTCATTACTGAAATATACACTTGAAAAAGTAGAGGGTAAGGTTCCGGTAGTGTTAAACATTGCAGAAGGTTCAACACGTGAAGCGGTAAAGATTGCCGAGTCTGCAGCGAAGGCAGGTCTCAGTGGATTGATGATGTTGCCACCCATGCGCTATAAATCAGATCACCGGGAGACGGTTGCATACTTCAAAGCTATAGCAGAAGCCACTGATCTTCAGATCATGATCTATAATAATCCGGTAGACTATAAAGTTGAAGTTACGCTGGATATGTTTGAAGAATTGGCAGCCTGTAAAAATATAGATGCTGTAAAAGAATCTACACGTGATGTAGTAAATGTTACGCGCATGATCAATCGCTTCGGAGACCGCTTCAGCATTATGAGTGGTGTTGATACCCTCGCGATGGAAAGTCTGGTGATGGGAGCAAAAGGCTGGGTAGCCGGATTAGTGTGTGCTTTCCCTGCGGAGACAGTCGCGATCTATAGATTGGTGAAGGCCGGTCGTATACAGGAAGCTGTAGAGATTAATCGCTGGTTCATGCCCTTGCTTGAGCTAGATACCTATAGCAAGCTTGTGCAGTATATAAAACTTGCGGAAGCAGAAGCCGGGATCGGTACCGAAACTGTGCGCGCACCGCGATTGACGCTTATTGGTAAAGAACGTGAAGAGGTTCTTCATATCATCCGCGAGGGAATTGAAAATCGCCCAGCGTTACCAGACTATCTCAACCTGAAAAAGAAAGAAAAAGCAATACAAGTATAAAGATGAGTGACCAACGTGAAGATGTACTATATCGTGCAGAGAAAGCTTTTCAACTATATAAGAAGATAACACCACAGAAGCGTGCGGAATTTCTGTACGCTATTGCAGAACAGATTGATCTGCTAGGGGATGCATTGATTCAGGCTGCGATGGAAGAGACATGCCTGCCGGAACCGCGTTTGAAAAATGAACGCGGACGCACAACCAATCAGTTGAAATCATTTGCGAAATTATTAGAGGCAGGTGACTGGCTGCAGGCATCCATTGATACCGGTGATCCGGAACGCAAACCTGCACCGAAACCGGATTTGCGTAAGATGCTATATCCGGTGGGGCCGGTGGTAGTATTTGGTGCGAGTAATTTTCCATTGGCATTTTCTACCGCCGGTGGAGATACTGCATCAGCGTTGGCGTCTGGCTGTACCGTCGTAGTGAAGAGCCACCCGGCACATCCCCGTACATCGAACCTCGTAGCCAATGCAATTCGTGCCGCTTTACAACAATGCAACTTGCATGAAGATATATTTCAGGAAGTAACCGATACCAGTATAGAAGCTGGTCAGCAATTGGTGAAGCATCCGCTTACAAAGGCCGTAGCATTTACAGGATCATACCAGGGAGGAAAAGCACTCTTTGATATAGCAAACCAGCGTGAAGAGCCTATACCTGTTTTTGCTGAAATGGGAAGTATAAATCCCGTGGTTGTATTGCCAGGTATTGTAAGTGAGAATAAAACATTGGCAGCCACACTGGCTTCTTCTATTTTGCTTGGCGCAGGACAATTTTGTACGAACCCGGGCTTACTCATCACGATCGATACAGACGGACTCGCTGCTTTCCTCCATAAGCTGTCAGCTGAAATGGCCGTGGCAGCTCCGGGTACGATGTTGCACACCGGTATAGCAGCCAGTTACAAACATAAAAGATCGGAAGCGCTAAAACAGAAAGGCGTGCTGAGGTTAGTAGAAGGTATAGCAGAGACAACGGACAGGCAAGGCGCACCGGGGCTTGCATTAGTAGATGCTCACAACTTTATAGCAAATACAGTTTTAAAGGAAGAAGTATTCGGTCCGTATTCGTTGATTGTAAAATGTGAAAATGAACAGCAACTCCTTGCGGTGATAGAATCACTGAAAGGACAATTGACAGCCACCATCTTTGGATTACCAGAGGAATTACCAGGCTATCAGAATGTAGTTGATTCGTTGCATGCTCGCTGCGGAAGGCTGATCTTCAACGGAGTGCCTACTGGCGTAGAGGTAACGAAAGCGATGCATCACGGAGGTCCTTTTCCATCCAGTACTGATAGTCGTTTTACATCCGTGGGAACAGACGCTATATATCGTTTCGTACGCCCGGTGTGTTACCAGGATTTTCCTGAAGAACTGCTGCCACTCGAATTGAAAAATAAAAATGAATTGAACATTTTACGATGTGTGAACGGAACATGGACACACAACGCCATAGAAACTTTTAATCTGCAACAAGCTTGAGGAAGACTTTTTTTTGCATCGATGCACACACGTGCGGCAACCCGGTAAGACTGGTAGCGGGTGGTGGCCCAATTCTGGAAGGTAAAAACATGAGCGAGAAGCGCCAGCACTTTCTTCGGGAGTATGACTGGATCCGTAAAGGACTGATGTTTGAGCCGCGTGGTCATGATATGATGAGTGGAAGTATACTATATCCGCCTACGGATCCGCAGAACGACATGGGTATACTCTTTATTGAAACCAGCGGCTGTCTTCCGATGTGTGGTCATGGTACAATTGGTACTGTAACGATCGCTATAGAAGAAGGATTGATCACACCCAAAACTCCGGGCACATTGCGCCTCGAAGTGCCGGCTGGTATCATTACTATAGACTATAAACAAGAAGGCAAGAAAGTAAAGTCGGTAAAGATCCGGAATATAAAAGCATACCTCGCAGCTGAAAATATAGTGGCGGAGTGCCCCGATCTCGGACCATTAACAATGGACGTATCTTATGGTGGTAATTTTTATGCTATTGTAGATGTACAGGAAAATTTTCCGGGCCTGGAACATTTCAAAGCCGAGCAACTGATTGGCTGGAGCCGTACACTGCGGAAGAATATAAATGCGAACTATAGCTTTGTTCATCCGGATGATCCGACTATTAACGGATGCAGTCATATACTATGGGCAGGCAAGCCGATCGACTCATCGTCAACCGCCCGTAATGCAGTGTTCTATGGAGATAAAGCTATAGATCGCTCACCGTGTGGAACGGGAACTTCTGCACGCCTTGCGCAATGGCATGCAAAAGGCAAGCTTCAGAAAGGTGAGCCTTTCATTCATGAAAGTATCATCGGCTCAAAATTTATAGGGCGTGTGGAAGAAGAAACCGATCTCCATGGCAAGCCTGCCATTATACCCAGTATCGAAGGGTGGGCTGTAGTTACCGGGTATAATAGCATCATCATGGATGATGATGAAGACCCGTATGCACACGGCTTCCAGGTAATATAGCTTTACCTGTATATCATATATAAACTATCAACAGATCAGCACATGAAGAACGTTGCCATTATAGGCGGGGGAATTATAGGATTAAGTACGGCATATTATTTAGTAAAGGCTGGTCACTCGGTAACTATATTTGATCAGGGCGATCTGTTGGACAATTGTTCTGTCGGTAACGCAGGGATGATTGTTCCGAGCCATATTATACCTTTGGCAGCACCAGGCATGATCTCGAAAGGTATACGGTGGATGTTCAACTCACAGAGCCCGTTCTATGTGAAGCCTCGTCTCAATGGACAACTTATCAAGTGGGGCATTCAGTTTTACAAGCACGCCACACACGATCACGTAGCACGCGCAATCCCGGCATTGAAAGATATCAGTATATATAGTAAAGCCATGTACCAGCAAATGGCGCACGACAATCCATTTGATTTCAGTTACCAGGAGCGTGGTTTGCTAATGCTATACCAAACCAAAGAGACGGAGAAGGAGGAAGCAGAGACTGCACATATAGCCAACAAGAATGGCATTGAGGCGCAGATTCTCTCCGCTACAGAAATCCAAAAACTTGAACCGGAAGTAAAAGTAACAGCACGCGGTGGAGTATACTTTCCCGGAGATGCGCACCTAATACCTCAACAGTTGGTCAAGAATTTAATCGGCTATCTGAAAAAGAATAATGTAACATTCCATACAAACACACCGGTTGCAGATTTCACTACTAAAAGTGATTCTATTGCGAGTATGGCAGCTTCTGGCGAGAATCAGACTTTTGATGAATATATATTAGCCACAGGAGCGTGGTCTGGTATATTCAGTTCTAAACTTGGATTGGATCTTCCGCTTCAGGGGGGCAAGGGATATAGCTTCACGCTAAACGATGTTCCGAAGAATATACATATACCATCTATTTTATTGGAAGGACGCGTAGCCGTTACGCCAATGGGAAGTTCATTGAGGTTTGGCGGCACCATGGAAATCAACGGCGTAGACCGATCTATTAACATGAAGCGCGTGAAAGGTATTGTAAATACTATTCCTGCGTACTATCCCGAGATGAATGTTGCTGTCCCTAAACAAGAAGAAGTATGGCGTGGCCTGCGTCCGTGTTCACCGGATGGTTTACCCTATATAGGTCGGTCGACACGTTTTAAAAACCTCGTAATTGCCACCGGCCATTCTATGATGGGGCTAAGCCTCGCACCCGGCACTGGTCAGTTGATAACATCACTGGTTAATAACGAGAAGACCGCTATACCGCTGGACCCGTTTGATCCGGAGAGATTTCAGTAAGAGATCATAACAGGCTGGCCAGAATTTTTTCTGGCCTTTTTTATTTCCGGGATTATTGTTGTGTTCAGAAGTTGTATCCATTACATGCATATAGTTTGTGATAAAATAATATCACAATGAGATAATATCTTATGAGCTATTGTTCTATAGTAAAGTAAATTCGTTAATAGTATTTTTTTTCTGTTTCGGTATAGTATTCAATATATACCTGATAATCTTATTGCCATAACATGCTGTTCTGGCGCGCTATCAATACGTCTTCATTTTTGTCTATCGTATAGAGTATAAATTGTTATGATACTTATACTATACATATATAAATACATCTGCCGATGTGTTTATTCGATGCCCTTAATCGAGGGATAATATACTATTAGCATTAGTTAATATAGCGTGAATTATGGTATGGTGTCAGTATTACATTTAATATATAAATGACGTACACTATTAACACTATTCTATGAGGGAATTTTTTACAAAAAAAATGTTCCGGCTTGCGTTTTGGGTATTGACGCTGATAGCCGCGAAGAATGGTTACGCACAACAGACCGTGAATGGTTCTGTTCTGTCCGAAACCAATGAAGGCATGCCTGGAGTTAACATCGTTCTGAAGGGAACCACTAATGGGACAACTACAGATGTCGATGGAAAATTTGTAATCACTGTGCCCGGTCCGGAATCCGTTCTTGTAATAAGTTTTGTTGGATATGGGACAGAGGAGTTTACGGTGGGTAATCAATCTCAAATCGATGTGAGACTGACACCCGATATATCCTCATTGCAGGAGGTCGTTGTTATAGGTTATGGAACGCAACGTAAACAAGATGTGACCACTGCCGTGACGCAAGTTAAGCCCAATGAATTTGTTCCCGGAGCGGTGCGCAATGCTGGTGAATTATTGCGTGGTAAAGTTGCCGGATTAACCTTGAGTACTTCTTCAGGTGATCCGGATGCAGGAGTAGAAATTCTTTTGCGAGGAATTACATCGATCTATGGATCTTCCGCTCCGTTGGTTTTAATTGACGGATATACCGGAGATATGAATTCTATATCACCGAATGATATAGAGTCCATTGATGTTTTGAAAGATGCTTCAGCGTCCGCTATATATGGAACCCGCGGTAAGAATGGTGTCATCTTAATCACAACTAAAAAAGCAAAGGCAGGTCTTCAGCCTGTTGTAGAGTATTCCGGATATGTAGCGACCGAGTCCTTTAACAGGAAAGCTGATTTTATGGATGCCGGAGACGTAAGGACGCGTATAGCCGAAGGAGTAATTGATCCTTCTTATGACCTCGGTGCAACCACAGACTGGATGGATGAGATCACGCGTAAGCCTGTCAATCATTTCCATAACATTTCATTACGCGGAGGAACAAGCCTGACACAATATGCTGCGAACGTGAGCTATCAAAAAGCAGATGGTATGTTTATCGGGTCCAACAACGAAGAGTTCAAATTAAGAATGGATCTGACGCACTATATTATAGAAGACAAGTTGAAAGTAAATTTCAACGTGCTGAAGGGACTTCAGAAGTATGGAAGTTTCAATGGATGGACCTATAGACAAGCATTGATCCGAAATCCGACAGATGCCGTGAAAGATGAAAGTGGAGACTGGGTTGAACACGGTGATCAATTCCAATACGAAAATCCATTGTCCTTAATAAAGGAACAGGTATATGACGACAAATCACAGTGGACATGGTTAACCGGTTCCATGAGTTATTTCCCCGTGGATAATCTTGAATTGAAAATTGTTGGCTCACAGCATCAATGGAGTAATGAGACAGGTACATATCAAACGAAGAAACATATCTCCAATGTTCGCGATGGAAGAAACGGTGTAGCCTACGTAGGCAATGGCGCCACGACCGAGAACTTCCTGGATTTAACAGCAGACTACACCAAGTCATTTGGCCTGCACAGAATTTCAGGTTTGTTAGGCTATAGCTATATAGATTATACAAACTCAGGATCATCCATAACGAACTTTAATTTTCCAACCGATAACTTTTCGTATCACAGCATTGAACAGGGAAGAGCTTTAAGGGAAGGTCTTGCGGGAGCAGGTGTTGATAGCTATAAATCCGATTGGAAACTGATTGGTTTTTTCGGACGTGTAGGATATGGATTTAATGACAAATACAACCTGTTGGCGAGTGTTCGCTACGAAGGCTCTTCGCGTTTTGGAAATGATAACAAGTGGGGATTGTTCCCTTCCGTTTCTGCAGGATGGACGATCAGTAAAGAAGGTTTCCTTTCTGATGTAACGGCTATCAACATGTTGAAGCTCCGTGTAGGGTATGGACGTACAGGATCTATATCAACCGATCCTTACCAATCACTCACACGCTATGCATATAGTGCTTCACAATTTTATTTCAATGGTACTGATTGGGTAAGTATACTTCAGCCTGTGGCAAATACCAATCCTGATCTGGGGTGGGAAACCAATATAGAGTATAATATAGGTCTTGATTTTAGTATCGTTGATAACAGGGTTTCCGGTACAATTGATTATTATGATCGCAAGCTGGAAGACCTGGTGTTTGATTATCCTGTTCCGGTGCCACCAAACCTGATTAGCACTACGCGTGCCAATGCTGCCACCATGACGAATAAAGGTGTTGAGATATCGCTGAATATTATAGCGGTAAAGAGCGACAAATTTGAGTGGACCACAAATTTCAATTATTCATTGAACAAGAATAAACTCAAATCATTGTCCAATGAAAAATTCAAAGTAGAGAACGACTTTTTCTATGCAGGATATACAGGCGATCCGATCCAGATGACTACACATAAGATTGAAGTAGGAAAAGCGATCGGAAGTTTCTACGGCTATAAAAGTGTTGGGTTGGAAGAAGATCCGGACAATGCAGGAGAGGGCACATGGCTTATCCAGGGAGCGAATGGTGAGGTTAAGCCGATTGCAGATGCAACAGAAGATGATCGCCAGATTCTTGGAAATGGATTGCCGCAATGGTACCTCGCATGGAACAATTACGTGAAGTATGGAAACTTTGATATGAGTATAACCATGCGTGGTGCTTTTGATTACCAGGTTCTGAATTTTCAACGGATGTTCTACGAGAATCCAACGATAGTATATAACAGGCTTAGTACATCATACGATAAAATTGACGGACTTACATTGGCGAGCCCTCAATCGTACGTAAGCTATTATATAGAGGATGGCGATTTCTGGAAGATCGACAACGTGACGATCGGGTATAATTTCAATCGCGACAAGATGAAGACCTTTAAAAACGCGCGGGTATATATAGCAGGTTCGAACCTGGCAACCATCACGGGCTATAAGGGTATAGATCCGGAGGTAACCCGCACAGGACTGGCTCCTGGTAACGATGATCGTGACAAGTATCCGACAACCCGAACTTTTACGCTTGGGGTTAATCTCACATTTTAATTCTAAAGCATCACTTTATGAAAACATTGAATAGAAAGATATTTATAGCATCGTTTTTTTTGCTAAGCTTTATATGCTCTTGTACCGACCTCGATGAGACACCAACTGATGTATTGACAGATAAAGATTTAGGTAACTCCCCGGAGATCTTGCAGGCACTTACTGCCCCGGTATATACCAGCCTTACCAATGTTATGTTTGGATGGCATGGCTTTTTTGATCTGCAGGAAGAATGCTCAGATATTATTGTTACACCTGCACGCCCGAATGGCTGGGTGGATGGCGGTACCTATAAGGCTATGCACATGCATACCTGGAATTCATTTCAGTCTCAGCCCGGTGCTTTGTGGAGCAGAGTATATAATGCGCTGAATATTTTGAACAGCGCTATCGGTACATATGAAAGTATGGAAGACGTAGGTACACTCGTTGAGGAACTAAGAGCGCTACGCGCATTTTATTATTACTTACTCCTCGATAATTTTGGCAATGTTCCTATAGTAACGGAGGATGATTTGTCGAAGAAAGATTTTCTACCTGAACAGAATACGCGCGCAGAAGTTTTCGGCTTTATCGAGAGCGAACTACTGGAGGTAATCCCTGTCCTTAGTGAAGAAAAGGTATATGGTAAAATGAACAAGTGGGCTGCTCGCATGGTACTGGCAAAGGTATACCTGAACGCTTCGGTATATATAGGACAAACAAAATGGGACCAAGCCATTGAACAAGTAGATGATATTATTACGAATGGAGGTTTCCAGCTTGAAAGTAACTACCAATCAAATTTTATAGTAGAGAACGAAAACTCCGATGAACAAATTTTCTCGATTGTTTTCGATGCAACACGTTCAGGCTGGTTCCACTATCCCTGGAAGACGTTGCATCCCTCAAGCGCTGCCACATACGATCTGGGCTCTCAGCCCTGGGGTGGAAGCTGTGCTATTCCTCAATTCATTGATACGTATGATGAGGATGATAGCCGCCTGAATATATGGATACGTGGTCTACAGTTTGCGAGTGATGGCAGCCCGGTATATAATTCGATGGATCCTGCATTGGTAAATGTACAACTCAACTATACCAAACAAATTGGTAATGTTGATGAAACCCAGGAATATGAAGGATACCGTGTAGGTAAATTTGAAATTGAACGTGGTGTAACTGGAAATGCTATCAGCAATGATGTGCCCTTTTTCCGCTATGCCGATGCGCTCATGATCAAAGCAGAGTGTTTATTGAGAAAAGGTCAGGCTGATGCCGCTGCGGAAATCGTGACAACCGTACGACAACGCGCATTCTCAACGGACCCTGATAAAGCAACCGTAACGGGAGCTGCGTTGCAGGAGGGAAGTAAGTATAATTATGGCACCTATAAAGCTGGTGTAATGCTCACTACGGAAGGTGGCGATGATATACAATACGGTAGATTCCTGGACGAGTTGGGATATGAATTCGCTGCCGAGTTTCATCGCAGACAAGACCTGATTCGATTTGGCGTATTTACCTCGAAGTCCTGGTTGACCCACGTACCCAATGGTGATCACCGGACAATATTTGATATACCTCAATCCGTTCTGGACGCGAATCCAAATTTGTCGCATAATCCAGGATACTGATAGACATTGGAAGTAGTATAATAAGCCCGGCTTTTACTTGGATAATATTATATATTATTCGGGTAATGAGCCGGGCTTTGTAATTTAGCTTCTCTTATAAGTAGTACAACGCATTTTACGATAACAAGAGTATGTATATAAAGCGAAGAACAGTTGCATTCATTTTCTTTGTGCTGGCTACAATAACACATCACAGCCATGCACAAGGTACTAAAGAAGATTACGAGCGGGCTGAAGCCGTAAGCAAGTTGTATAAGGATAAAGTATTTAACAATCCATCATCTTTTCATTGGCTGAAGTCTGAAAAAATCTGGTACCTCAACACGACACGTCAAGGTAAGGAATTTATACTCGTGGATGTAGCCGGAAAAAAGCAGCGCCCTCTTTTTGATCAAGTGCGCCTTGCGAAAGTATTGAGTCAGAAATCAGGGAAGAAAGTTGATGCCAAAGCATTGCCATTTGATCACGTTGATTTTTCAGATGATCTGAAGTCTTTTACATTCCGGATCGACAGTGCGCGGTGGCGTTGCAATCTATCTTCCTATACCTGTATAGTAGAAGAGATTGTGAAAGACAAGGACAGCGATAATGCATATTGGGGAAATAGTTTTGATGAAAGCTCTAATAAGCCTGTTCCTTCGGCGGATAGTCTTTGGATTGGTTTTATTAAAAACTACAATGTATATATCAGGAAGAAGAATTCGAAGGAGGAATACCAGCTTAGCTATGATGGAGCGGCCGGTAATTTTTACTCCAGCTATATGCAGTGGTCGCCCGATAGTAAAAAGCTGATGGCGTATAAAGTAACGCCCGGAGAAAAACATATGATCTATTTTGTGGAGTCATCACCCAAAGATCAGCTGCAGCCGAAATTATGCTCACGTGAATATCTTAAGGCAGGTGATGTATTGCCACAAAAGCAACCACAGTTATTTCTCATAGATGAAAAGAAGCATGTGCCCATAGACGATGAGTTGTTTCGGAATCAATTCTGGATTGAAGATATACACTGGACGCATGACAGCCGCGCGTTTACATTTGAGTATAATGAACGCGGTCATCAACGGTATCGCATCATCGAAGTAAAAGCGCCAACCGGTGAAGTCAATGTACTCGTAGATGAGCAAAGCAAGACGTTTATCGATTACAGCGGGAAGAAATACAGATATGATGTAGCAGATGGAAAAGAAATTATCTGGGCTTCCGAGCGTGACGGGTGGAACCATTTATACCTCTATGATGGCATCACCGGGAAAGTAAAAAATCAGATTACAAAAGGCGAATGGGTAATGAGACGTGCCGTTTATGTGAACGAAGAAAAACGGCAGATCTTTTTTGAAGCGAGTGGTATAGATCGCGATCAGGATCCATACCTCACGCATTATTGCAGAATCAATTTTGATGGAACAGGTTTTACGCGCCTTACGTCTTCCAACGCAAATCACTCGGCTACATTTTCACTAGACTATACATATTTTATAGATCAATATTCACGGATTGATCTTCCCTCCGTAACAAAGCTATACCGCACAGAAAATGGAGCAGAGATAATGACACTGCAACAAACCGATGCGAGTGATTTGGTAAAGGCGGGATGGAAAGCTCCGGAAGTCTTTTCAGCAAAAGGTCGTGATGGTGTAACGGATATATGGGGAATGATTATTCGTCCTTCAAATTTTGATGCTTCCAAAAAGTACCCGGTGATTGAAATGATCTATGCCGGGCCGCATAGTTTTTTTGTACCCAAGAGCTTTAGTCCGGGTTACCGGAGTCTTTATGCATTGGCCGAGCTTGGATTTATAGTCGTGCAAATCGATGGTATGGGAACCTCGTGGCGTTCAAAAGCCTTTCACGATGTATGCTGGAAAAACCTGAAAGACGCTGGTTTTCCTGACCGCATAGCCTGGTTGAAGGCAGCAGCAGAAAAGTATCCGGCTATAGATATAGCACGCGTGGGTATATTTGGCGGATCTGCCGGAGGGCAGAGTGCAGCGGGTGCAGTGTTGTTTCATCCTGAATTTTATAAAGCAGCTGTTGCGTCCTGCGGATGTCACGATAATCGCATGGATAAAATGTGGTGGAACGAACAATGGATGGGATATCCGGTAGGGCCACACTATGCCGAATGCTCGAATGTAGTAAATGCATATCGGTTAAAGGGAAATCTTCTGCTCATTGTAGGAGAGTTGGATGACAACGTAGACCCGGCATCTACCATGCAGGTAGCCGATGCGCTGATCAAAGCAAAAAAGAATTTTGAACTTGTTGTGGTGCCCGGTATGGGCCACTCGGGTGGTGGTGATTTTGGTGAACACAAACGCAAAGATTTTTTTGTGAAGCATCTTCTCAACGTAGAGCCACCGACTTGGTGAACATGTGTCTTAGCGCTGCCATAGTAACAAAATATAGCGGATGCAGGTTGGAACGCGGAGTATATACCTGTTGGGCCAGGTATATTTACAGTAAGTATATTTGAGAAATGATATGAATGTTTCTGCGTAGATTCTGAATCTTCTTTCAAGAAGGTAAAATAATATTATCACCAGTCAATATCAGTAAAGTCAACACTTATTTTTATCGCGTACTTTATACTCTCAATAGATTGAGTAGAATTTATTGGTTTGGTTAATTAAGGTGGATGGAAATAGTGGTCGTTCCAATGGACGGCTGCTATAACATCTATACCTTGCCGCAATCACTCTATATGAAAATTGCCTTGTCAATAATCTTCTTTTTCAGTGGCACACCTTTCTTCAATGAAAAATAGAAATATAACGATGCGAAATATAGGGTTGCATACAGGTGTATACATTTTGGGGTTGACGATGATATTGTTGGTACAGGTAAAAACCTTTGCTCAAAAGGCAACACTCACCATCGATGTTAATAACAAAGGAGCAAAAATTTCGCCTAGTCTTCATGGAATCTTTTTTGAGGAAATCAGCCATGGAGGAGAGGGGGGATTATATGCAGAACTTATTCAGAACAGGGGCTTTGAGGAAAGTAATATACCACCCGGCTGCTCATTGGATTCAGGTTGGATTATACCTCCGCGTACACCGCATTTTTCTAGTAACGCAGTCAGTGATTGGAAAATGAAATGGGAAGCGATCGGTCAATGGCCAGCGTGGTCTCTTCAAACGACCGGAAAGGCAAAGGCAGAGGTTTCATTGTCCTCAAAACAACCGCTTCACGCAGCAACGCCTCATTCGTTACAACTCGACATCAAGGCTGCTGATAAGGCCGGTAGTGTATCCGTTGTAAACGATGGCTTCTGGGGAATTCGGGTTGATAAAGGAGAATCGTATAATCTCACATACTATATCCGCACAAAGAAGTTCTCCGGTCCCATAACGGCTTCACTGAAAACTGAAGATGGCCGAACACTGGCAAGCTATACATTCGATGATGTGAAAAGTTCTTCATGGAAGAAATACACCTGTATACTGAAAGCATCGGACAGTGATTTTAATGCTAAATTTTACCTGAGCACAAATGCGCCCGGTACAGTATGGTTTGATTTTGTGTCGTTGTTCCCTGCAAAAACATTTAAGAGCAGACCTAACGGCATGCGCGTTGATCTTGCTAACTATCTGGCAGACCTCACGCCTTCATTCATTCGCTGGCCCGGTGGATGTTTTGTAGAAGGCATCAGCACCGAGAGTGCTCCTAATTGGAAACGCTCACTAGGGCCGTTGACAGAGCGACCGGGTACCTATAGCCCGTGGGGATATTGGTCTTCAGATGGAATCGGGTATCACGAATTCCTCCAGTTCTGTGAAGACATCGGTGCAGACGCTATGTATGTATTCAACTGTGGTGTCTCCTGCGAGATGCGTGCCGGTGTATATTCTCCGGATGAAAGAATCCCCGGTATCATTGCAGATATACTCGATGGTATAGAATACGCTATAGGTCCCGTCAGTTCGAAATGGGGAGCGGTTCGTGCTCAGAATGGTCATCCGGAACCATTTCCACTAAAGTATATAGAAGTTGGCAACGAACAAGTAGGAGAACGATATGCGAAGCGCTTCAATATTTTCTATAAGGCTATAAAGGAAAAGTATCCGCAGTTGGAAGTGATGGCTGCCATGGGTATAGCACATCTTCATAAACCTACGGTAAATGCTATTTCGAAAATGGATATAGCCGATGAGCATGCCTACAAAGGTGTATACTGGCCCATGATCTATCATGACTGGTATGATAAATATGAACGGAAAGACTGGAAGCTATATGTAGGGGAGTATGCGTGCAACAGTGGTGTGGGCAGCGGAAACATGATGGCTGCATTGAACGATGCTACCTTCATTCTGGGAATGGAGCGCAACGCTGACCTGATTACCATGAGTAGCTACGCTCCGTTGCTTGAGAATATAAATGATACCGACTGGCCGGTAAACCTCATCCGGTTTGATAATGCAAAAAGTCTTGCAAGGATATCATACTATACTATAAAAATGATGAATGAGAACCGGGCGTCCGTTAATCTGAAAACAGATCTGCAACTTGCGGAAACTGAAGCTTCCAAGGTACCTCTTTATACCGGCAAAATCGGATTAAGTACATGGGATACCTATGCGGAATTTAAAGATGTACAGGTACTCCAGAATGATAAAGTAGTATATACTTCGGATTTTGTAAACCGCAGGAATGAATGGAAAACGGAAGGAGGGAGCTGGAAGGTAAATGATCAGGCACTTGCACAATCAACAGAAGGTGCGTGGCCGATGGCTATATTAAGCGATCGCTCATTTGATATATACACCTTGAGACTGAAAGCTCGTAAAACGGGTGGCCCGAATGCCTTCATGATTCCCATTGCCATTCAGGATAACAATAATTACCTGCGCGCACATATAGGCGCGTGGTGGAATGCTGTGAGTGCATTTGAAATGGTTACCAATGGTACAGATGCTATGGTAACACAGCCAGTGCGACTTGAAAATCCTATTGAAACAAATCGCTGGTATGATATCGAGATCAAAGTGAATCAGTCAAGTATAGAGTGTTACCTGGATGGAAAGCAAGTAATGGTATATAAAGAGCCACGCAGATTTTTTAGTATTGCCGGCCTGGATGAAAAGACGGGAGAGGTGGTTGTAAAAGTTGTTAATGCCAGCAAGGAAGAGTATACCACACGCATTGAATTAAAAGGAAGTAACCCTGTCGCGATTGGTAGGACGATAACACTATCCAGTGAAAAGCCGGAAGATGAGAATACAATGGAGGCACCGGTTAAATATATTCCGGTAGAACGGAATTTCACAGGATATAAAAGCGATTTTGATTATTCATTTCAGCCATGGTCTGTTACAATATTGCGGATAAAGCAGAGCCCATGAAATAGTATTTTACAAAGATAGAGGCGATTGAAATTTCCGCTCGGAAGTTAGTTTCATTTTAATCATACGCCTATGCAGCAAAAGGTATCAACGCTTGAAGAAGCGACAGGAATGTTGATGCCGAAAAATTAAGGTAACGTCTCTGAAACTCCGTGGTTTTTTTATCGCTGTACAAGCTCGGATTTCTTAAATAGTGTACGGGATGCCTTGATTTATCATGATGTGTATAATCTGTATTGTAGTTGACTTAATAAAATTATCACTTGGTCAAATTTAAGCCTATGAAAAAAACTTTATTAATAGGAATGCTACTCCTGGCATTCTCATTGTCATACGCGCAAAAAACTGTATATATACCAACCCAGTTCAGTGAGGCGCCCTGGAACGAATGGTCCTGGAGCAAAACATACCAGTCTGCTAACTTTTGTATTTTTTGGGGAAATAAAGTTGGAACGAATCCAGCGACTTACTCGGATGTAAACCTTCGTTTCGATCCGGCTGTCGTAGCAGGTTATCTCGAAGCAAGTTTTGCGAAGTTTGTAACGGAGATTGGATTTGTCTCGAACGCATCCACAAAACAACTCGGACAGTACAAAATCATTATTGTAATGAATGACACCTATAACGGAGCGAACGGTCCGACTGGCTGGGCATTTGGCGGATCATACGATAATACGATTGGTGCCATGTGGGTTCATCCCAATGCGACACGGGATGCCTATGTGCTGAGCCATGAATTTGCGCACTCTCTACAAGGACAGATCTCCATCCAGGAGAATACAACCGGTGGTGGATATGTAGGGTATGATCCTGCCGGTTGGTTCTGGGAATGTCATGCAAACTATATGCGTTGTGTTGAGTTCCCGCAGTTCGCGGCTGATGATATGCCCCGCTGGACGGCTACCAGTAGTTACCACATGAGCTCTACACGCCATCACTATACAACCTTTAAATGGCTTATGAACATTCAGCAGAACTATGGCGGTACCAACATGGTGAACCGTATGTGGCGGGAGTCTGTAGCAAATGAGCATCCGGTAGTAACGTTCAGGAGATTGAATGGATGGAGTCAGACACAGCTAAATGATTTCATGTATGACTATGCGAAGCGTGAAGTTATTTTCGATTACCCGGCCCAAGGTTTCGGAACTGCTATGCGAACGCAACGCAATACCTTTAAGACAAATGCAGGAGAGAATCATTACCTGTGGCGGGTATATACTTTGCTGAACCAGGTCAGTGCTTCTAGTGGTCGCTATATCGTTCCGGATTATTCGGCACCACAGGACTATGGACTAAATATCGTTCCGCTCTATACTACCTGCGCCAGTAAAACTGTTCATGTAAAATTTAAAGGTCATACGGAAGTGAACAGCACTGCCGGTTGGCGGTGGGGATTCGTAGCGGTAAAGGCAAATGGAACCACGGTGCGTTATGGTACGATGTCGAATGCTAGTGATGGTGAAGCAACCTTTACATTAGCAGCGGATGAAACCCAGCTATACCTGGTTGTAGTCGGGGCACCTACTACGCATACGAGCTATCTGTGGGAAGCGGGTTGGCCGAAGATCAAACGTTATCCGTATGAGTTGCGCATTGAGAATGCAGTTCCCGAGGGATATCAAAGTACATATCGGGATGACGTGCGGGCACTCTATGCGGGGCATACACATTCCAACGGTGGCGGATGGGTGGCCAATACCGCTACCGTTGCGTCATCGGTATATGTAGCACCGAAAGCGCTGGTAGTTGGTACCTCTAACTTGTCGGGCAATGTAAGAGTAGAAGGTACCGCACGACTGGAACGCGTGACTGCCAGCGGTAGCGTTGTATTCAGCGGTGATGTAAATGTGATTGGTGGTACCTATACCAACGCCGTACAAGTACAGGAGCGTGCTATATTAAATGATTGCTCGGCTTCCGGCAACGCGATCATCAAAGGAAATGCATTGGCCTGGGGATCGACTTATGGAAATGGTGTAGTGGTAGGTGGAGATGCCGAACTCGGAAGCTGCTCTACTGCAGGAGTATATTTGCAAACTCCGCATCCAAACAATGGTCGCGCTGAGTGCGACGGTAAAGGTGCGAGCGATGCTTCCAACACGGATGTGAATGCGGCCTACACGCAATTTACCGATGCACAAATGAGTTGGATAGCAATAGGATGTGGTGGAACCGCAGATACACAAGCGCCGTCCATACCGGGTACACCTACATCTTCAAATGTTACCAGTACGGGCGTTACACTGAGCTGGACTGCTGCAACGGATAATGTAGCAGTAACCGGTTACGATATATTGCAGAACGGAACCGTTGTGCAGACCGTGACTGGTACAACGGCAGGTCTATCAGGGCTTACCGCTTCTACAAACTATTCATTCACTGTAAAAGCAAAAGATGCAGCTGGAAATATATCGGCAGCCAGTGGAGCGTTATCGGTAACTACAGCAGGCTCCGGAGGAACAGGTCCGGTAGCAGGAGGTATATATAAGATCACAGCCCGGCATAGCGGTAAGAGTTTTTGTATGCGCGGTGGAACAGGCGCTACCGGCAATAACGTGCAGCTTACCCAGTATACCTATCAAAGCGGAACTCATCAGCAATTCAAGGCAGAAGCAAATGGAACGTATTTCAGACTCACTCCTCAACATGCTACGGGTAAAGCTCTTGATGTAACGGGTAATGCTACAGCCGATGGCGCGAACATCATTCAGTATACCTGGAGCGGTAGTAACAATCAGCAATGGTCATTCGTGAGTATAGGCAGTGGATACTATCAGATCGTATCACGTTCCAGTGGTAAATGCCTCGGAGTAGCCAGTGCAAGTACAGCAGATGACGCCAACGTGCAACAATTTACCTGTAGCACAAGTGCAACCAATCAGCACTTTACATTCGAGGCAATTGCTGCAGCATCGGCAGTCACATTGATGGATACGGATGCTCGTATAGCTACAGAGGAATCAAAATTACAGATATATCCAAATCCTGTAAGAGGATCTTTCACGGTGGAGCTAAGTGGATTTTCTCCGCAAGAGGAGATCACACTACAGGTTGTGAACCTTGCGGGAAAAGAGATTTTTACCGACGAGCTTAAATTAAAGCGGACGGCTACATATAATACTGCATCTTATGAAATGAAAGAATCAGTATATATACTGAAAGCGGTAAATTCAAAGAGAGTATTAATACAAAAGATGCTTGTGTTAGAGTAATAAGTATGATTTAACAGCGTAAAAAAGGGTTGGCCTCTTCGAGGTCAACCCTTTCTATTATATAATAATGGGTCTGAATATATCTATACTTTAAGGCTTGATAATTAACGTAGTAGGAGAACTGTTGAGCCATACATTCCGCGAGTCTATTAGCTTCTTCCAACTATCAAAACTGATCAGCATCAGATCCTGCGTCTGGAGAAATTCTTTCTCGATTGTTTTATCGCTTGCGATGGTAATATGATTGGGTGCATTTTGCTCTATAGCACGGATTGCTTCTTTTATTTCCGTATTGTTTTTGACCTCACCGGCAGCATCGATGATCGTGATTTGTGATCCTGCATTGTGAATAAGTTTCTGCGCATACTTGATCAGGTATAGATCTGAAGCATGAAAAACGGGTATAAATACGCGATCCGTTTTTTCAAAGTTTTTATCGATCAGTATACCTACTGGCACGTGGCTATTTGAAAGGATTACGCGTGTACGTTCATCGAATGGAGAATGCTCGAATAACTTTTCCTTCCCGGTAACGGTATTGAGTAAACGATCGGGACTTATAATGCGCGTTGTAAATCCAAGAACTTTGCCGAGTAAGCTACCTTCGTAAATGGACTGTCCTAAACCTACGAGGAGTAAGTCATAATCACCTTTGTTGGCTACTTCCGTGATGTCTTCATCTATATCATTGGATGCTTTGAATAAGGTTGTAATTTTCTGATTCAGATTTTTTGACTCGTCAATAACCGGTGCAAAACTTTCCTGTTCGTATTCCTCCAGGTTAAAAGAGTGAAGCTCGTTGGTGGGAGAGAGGTGAAGCGCAGTGATCGCTGCATTTCCATTCAGTTTTTTCGTGAAACTGTTTGCCAGTCGTAATAAAGATCTTCCACGTTCAGGATTTCCAAAGGAGATCAGAATTTTATACTTACCGTTACTGCTTATTTCCTTCGGTATAACATCCTCTTTCGATTTGAATATCTTATTGATGAGATCCAGTACGGGCCCTGTCATGAAGGTAGTAACGAGTGCCATGATCACCATCATTGCAAATACCTGTGGTGTGAGTACACCAAGATCGTAGCCTATATTTAACACTACGAGTTCCATCAGACCGCGTGTATTCATCAACGCACCGATCATCAAGCTATCTTTCCAGCTTTGTCCTACAAACTTTGCAGGCAGAGCACTTCCTGCAAATTTACCAACTACGGCAACGGTAATGATAAGCGCTGTAATCTTCCAGAGGTATGGATCGTTCAGAAGTCCGATCTGTGTACGCAATCCTGTAAAGACAAAGAATAAAGGCAGGAGTAATACAAGTGCAACATCTTCCACCTTTTCAATAAATATATTTTTAAACTTCATGTTTTCCGGCATGATCACACCGGCCATGAAAGCTCCGAATAATGCATGTATACCAATTACTTCAGAAGCATAAGAGGATAGTAACAACGTGAGGAAAAATATAGCGACTACAGATTTGCTCAGGTTCTCGCGTGATGAGTGAAGGTCACCTACTCGCTTCAGGAACGGGCGCACCACTTTCAACATGATAAACACATATATACCGGCCAGTAGAATTATATATAGTGCACTTACAAATGTACCGGCTTTTACAATGGCGATAACGGCAGCGAGCAAGCACCAGGCGGTAATATCATCCGCAGCAGCGCAAGTGATAACGATGGTGCCGAGACGAGTTTTATGGATGCCTCTTTCCTGCACAATGCGTGCAAGTACAGGAAATGCTGTGATACTCATCGCGATGCCAATGAACAATGCAAAAGACGAGAACTGAACATTGGGTGGTGCAAAAGATTGATAAATGTAATATGCCAGGCCTAATCCGAGAGCAAATGGAATTACAATGCTGGTGTGACTTACTACCAATGCATCGTGCGCTTTGTTACGCAATACTTTCAGGTCGAGCTCCATGCCAATAACAAACATGAAAAGGATCAAACCGATCTGACTTAAAAACTGAAGATTACCTAAAGATTGTGCAGGGAATAAAGCTGCCGAGAATTCCGGAAAGTACATTCCCATCAATGAAGGTCCGAGTGCTATACCAGCAATGATCTCTCCTATAACAGTAGGCTGTCCTATTTTCTTGAAGATCCATCCAAAGAGTCGTGATACAAGGATGATGGTAACGATCTGTGCTAATAGTATAGCGAGCGGATGCTTGAGGTTGTGCAAAAGTGAGAGAACAAATTCCTGCCACTGCGTATTATTGGAAACCGGTATGACTATATTTCTTCCTGCCTCGAGTTTAGTGCCGTATAGCACAATCCAATACATCAGCGCAGTGAAACTTCCGATGATAAAAATGTAAAAAAATAAATTTCTAAACTTTTTCATTCTTTCTTCTTTGATAAAAATAAACCACCATAGCCCGACCCTTAAAGTATAATTGCTATCACAGCGATAACAAAACAGTTGAGCTGCTTCAAAACAACCTGCTCGTTGAAGGAGAACGCATTAGAAAAAACTTCGTCACGTATACTTCATTTTGCGAGTGCAAATATGAACAATACAATGAACGATAATCATTGTTTGTGAACGAAGAGACGGATATTGTAATGACTGTGAAAAAAAATGTAACGAAACTACTCTTTCACCTTGTTGATAAATTCCTGACGATAGGATTCACTGAGGGATAGAACGAGGGGTTTGCCGGAAGGCTGTACAATGTTGGTGGTGATTTCGTCATGCGAAAAAAAGTGCACGGATTTTATGGCCACCAATTCTTTTTTGTTAATGCGCGAAAACTGATCGGAAGGAAGTACTTCGAGAAGTTTTTCGAATGATATATTTTTTAGGGTAAGTATAGTTCCATCAACCAGTTGTACTGCTTTATCACGGCTATCGGATTCGGATGTTTTAATATAGCATACCTGTTCGAAGAAGAGTAATGCTTTTCCTTTATCTGTATTTAGCTGAACGAAATTTTTAGCAGTGTTTATTTTACCAATGCGCTTCACGGCTTTTTGCACCGCTTGTTGCAGGCGCTCTTTCTTTACGGGCTTACGTACGTAGTCAATGGCATCGAGGTCAAAGGCTTCTGCTGCATATTCTTTATAGGCTGTTACAAAAATAACAGGCTTGCCTTGCAAGAGATTAGCAACATGCAAACCATTCATGGCAGGCATTTCAATATCGAGAATGCAAAGATCGAAATCCAGGGAAGGAATTTCCTGTAGAAAAATTTCGGGACTGTTAAAAGCTTTTACAACTTCGAGTTCAGGAATCTGCTCGCAAAGCATTTTCAGGTAGGTGAGCCCTGGAAGTTCGTCATCGAGTAGCAAGCATCTGAGTTTTGTGCTCAAGCAAGTTGATCTTTAAGTGTGCAATAAAAACATCTTCTTCTTTAAATCGGTCTAACCGGAAGTTATTCTTGTAAATTAATTTCAGACGTTGCTCTAACGTTTCGGAACCAATGCCGCCTTTCTCTTTTCGCAATGCTGTTTTGGTAGAAATCTTATTCGAAACTGTCAGCGAAAAAGTACTGTCTTTAAATTCGAATACAATGGATATAAACGCATCAGCACTTTGCAAGTCTGCATGTTTAAAAGCGTTTTCAATTAAGTCGATTGAGATGAGGGGCGCCATAATCCGTTGTGTGTATAGCGGATCTTCATCGTCAAGCTTTGATTTCACTTTCAACTCAAACAACGGACTTACTTTAATTTTATTGATCTCGATGAGATTAAGTGCAAATTCAATTTCCTCTTGCGGTGTCACAAACCGATTGCGGCTTTCATATAATATATAGTCTAATACATTGGCGAGTTTGTCTAGCGCAAAATACGTTTGATAGGCATGCGATTGAATGGAGTTCAACACATTTTTAAAGAGGTGAGGATTGAGTCGCGATTCAAGCGTCTCCAGTTGCAGGCTATCTACTTTATTTTCAAGGGTGGTAAATTTAGCTTGGACGTCATTTCTGGTTTTGTCGGCATTACGAAGTTGCCGTAGCAGGTATATAATAACGGCTCCCAGTATCGCAATGATCACCAGGGCTGTAATGAATATTAAAAGGGCTATATCCTGCATGCACGTTTAAATTGTATCAAAGTTAGTGTTTTTCAATGGAAAGCATTTTTGTGCATGTACAGAAAAAAATACTTGTCAATTTTTCGGTTGCGGGTCTGTAGCAGCTCTTTTTTCTTTGCCGTATAATTAATTTTAAATTACTGTTTCAGAAATGATGCCGAGCATAGTAAATAAGGTTCATACAAGGAAAGCATTATCTTTTCAGGATAAGTATAATGCCATGTTGCGTGAAGACCCTTCATTCGAAGGAGTCTTTATTACAGCCGTGAAAACTACTGGTATATTTTGCCGGCCAGCATGCAGGGCTCGCAAACCAAAAGCTGAGAATGTAGTTTTCTATGAAAGTCCACAGGAGGCGATTGAGCATGGATTCCGTCCTTGTAAAATTTGCAAACCCATGGAACAAGCGAGCACGGCTCCCAAGCCTATACATGACCTGATCGAAGAATTGAATAGCAACCCCTATATACGAATCAAGGATTATGATTTGAGAGCGCGCGGTATAGAACCGAGCCAGGTGAGGCGTTGGTTTAAGAAACATCATAACCTCAGCTTTCATGCCTATCAGCGAATGCTGCGAATTAATTCAGCGTTTAATAAAATTACAGTAGGGGAATCTGTAACGAATACGGCTTTCGACAGTGGGTATAATTCTCTAAGCGGTTTTAGTGAAGGGTATAGATCTGTTTTTGGTAAAGCCCCATCGCAGTCAAAAGAAAAAACCGTCATTAATCTTATTCGCTTTACCACACCATTGGGTCCTATGTTTGGCTGTGCCACTACACAAGGTATATGTCTGGTAGAGTTTACAAACCGTAAAATGCTGGAGACAGAATTTAAAGATTTGTGTAAGCGATTGAATGCCGTTATCCTTCCCGGAACAAACAAACATCTCGTGCAATTGGAAAAAGAGATGGATGAATATTTCAATGGAGAGCGTAAAGATTTTTCAGTTACGTTGCATGCACCGGGAACAACCTTTCAACAAAATGTTTGGAGCAATTTGCAACGTATACCCTACGGAGAAACGCGATCATACAAGAGGCTCGCGAATGATATGAACATCGCTACGGCTATTCGTGCTGTAGCTTCTGCCAACGGACATAACCGAATCTCGATCATAATACCATGCCATCGCGTTATAGGTGAAAATGGAAATTTAACCGGTTATGGTGGTGGGCTCCCTCGCAAAAAATGGCTGCTTGATTTTGAAAAAGCCAATTCAAAATCTTAGAAACTCCGAACGGATTATTCCTATTCGAAAGTAGAATTCATGGACAGTATGAAGATATACTAAAGCACAATTGAGAGAAATTGCAAGCATTTATTCCCCGAAATGGAAATGTGAGTGGATTGTCCATTTAATGGGATGAGGGACGAATGGCAACTTGAACTCATTATTATCGTTTAAATGCGCTTTTTGAGGTGTTTTGTACTTTTTTTACCGTTGAAATGAAATCGGGCACTCTTTTGATGTACCTTTAATGTAAGACTGTGAAGCCCAATTCTTTCAGTTTCTCTATGCAAATTGGTTACTAAGTAAATTCCATCAGTACGCTGATGGGAAAACAGTATGGCATTGGGCTTTGTTAAGGTGTTTAAACTTATACAATCAAAATGAAACCTGCTTTAATCTTAGTACGAGTCGCATCTGCATGGATGTTTGTATTGCTGTCCTCGGCGGCTTTCTCTCAATCCATAACCACATCGGCTATTACAGGCTCTCCGTTTTGTGCCGGAGCAAATGTGAGTGTAGCCTATACCATCAGTGGTACATTTACAGCGGGGAATGTTTTTACGGCGCAACTATCAGATGCTTCCGGAAGTTTTACAAGCCCCGTAACAATAGGTACACGCACCGCTATCAATGCCGGTACAATCACAGCATCTATTCCTTTTACACAAGCCTCTGGTACGGCGTATAGGATCAGGGTTGTAAGCTCAACACCTGCAATCACCGGTAGTAACAACGGTTCAAACCTTACAATCAACGCACTCGCTTTAGCAGCGCCTACTTTTACATCCACAGCATTTTGTCAAGGCCAGGCTTTTACGATCACCTATACCACCAACTGTAATTTTGCAAATACACCCACAGCAAATACATTTACAGCACAACTGTCAGATGCTGTCGGCAGCTTTGCAAGTCCTGTAACGATCGGAACGAATACCTCGGTTGCGTCCGGTACGATCAGTGCTACTATACCTGCAGGTACACCTGCGGGAAGTGCCTATAGAATCAGAATTGTTTCATCAAACCCTGCTCTTACCAGCGCTACAAATGGAACCGACTTAACTATAGCGGCTCCGAGTGGCGATCCTGCGGTTTCCGGAAACGGTGTGTGGAACGTATATGCGTATGCCGGTACGTCTTTTACTTCTTACTACGGATACTATACAGAGAATAACCTCTCCTTTAATTCAGCAAACCGGTGGGCGGCAACAACGAGTCCATCCAATGCTGATAACGCATCCGGACAAGCTTATCAGGGATGTCCTATCACCAGTGCCAGTACATATTCCTTTATATACAAGCGAAGTAGTTTTACCTGCGGCTATTACCAAATAGATATACCTACACATGATGATAACGTAACACTCTTCATTGATGGCGTACAAGTATACCAGCACGTTGGATGCTGTGACGCACACACGAATGTATGGAGTGGTTTTCTCGGGGCTTCATCTTCTGTTGAGGCACGTGTACAAAACGTAGGAGCAGGAAATGGTTTCTTGTCGATGCAGTTCAGCACATCCACCATTCCACTGACGTTGTCGCCACCGGCAACCGTTTGCTCGGGAACACCAACAACTTTAACAGTTTCATCTCCGGTTACCTTGTCGTACGCATGGACACCAACGGCTACATTAACAACATCAACCGGTGCAAGTGTTGAAGCAAGACCTACCGCTACAACAACCTATACCGTTACAGGAACTGATGCTACAACAAGTTGCTCTGTATCCAGCAATGTATTGATCACGGTTGCCGCTTCACCTACTACTACCATGGCGCCATCTATATCTACTATATGTTCCGGTGTAACAACGGTTACATTAACAGCATCCGGAGCAAACAGCTATACATGGTCTCCGAGTACGGGGTTAAATACAACCACTGGAAATACAGTTATAGCGAATCCATCGGTTACTACAACTTATACGGTTACAGGAAGTAACAACTGTGCAACCTCAACGGCTTCACGCCTTATCACCGTGCAGAATACGCCACCGGGTTCAGCACCATCACCAAGTACTTTTGGTAGCGGTGCCTGGAATATATACTGCTATGAAGGTACAGGCTTTAGTAACTACTATGGATACTACACAGAGAACAATCTGAACTTCAATACCACCAGTCGCTGGTCAAACAGCGTGGGGCCTTCTGTCGCGAATGCATCATCAGGCGTTGCCTATACAGGATGTTCGGTAGCCAGTACATATTACTCCATGAGCTTCAAGCGTACAAATATACCCTGTGGTTATTACCAGATCGATTTACCACTACATGATGACAATATCACGCTATATATAGATGGCGCGCAGGTATTTCAACACAACGGATGTTGTGATGCGCACACCAATGCCTGGACGGGATTTATAGGCCCAACAACTACAGTAGAGTTAAGGTTGATCAACAATGCCGGTGTAGGAAGTCTTCAATTCTCTATGAACCCATCCACATCAACACCGGTATCGGCTAACACACCCGTTACAATTTGTGCCGGTACGAGTACAACGCTTACGGCCACATCGGCGATTACAGGAGCTACCTATAGCTGGGCACCGAGTGACGTTGCCAACAATGGTACAGTAGCTTCACCAAGTAGCGCCACCACCGTGGTGAGTCCGGTGGTATCAGATTCATATATAGCCACTGTGACCGATGCCGCCAAAACCGGATGTACTGCTACTACAAGCGTGCCGGTGACAATTGATCCGCTGTCAAATACCACCGTAACGCCTACAACCGGTTCTACATATTGTCCTGGTACTCCGTTTACTTTAACGGCGAGTGGTGCGAGCAGCTATACATGGTCTGCCAATACAGGAGCTTCCGGAGGATTGAGTTCTACATCAGGATTCCAGGTTACAGCAAGCCCTACGGTAACAACAACCTATACTGTAACCGGAAGTAATAACTGTAATACAAAAGATGCTCCAGTTACTATTACCATCAACCCATTGCCGGCTATCACTACATTCCCAACCGGTACATGGAATGTATATGCATTTAATTCTACCGTGATTGGAACAAACTACTCCGGATACTATACCGAGAATGGTTCGGGTACGAGTGGTTATGATTTTAACACCACTACGCGTTGGACAAACAATGCAGCACCCTCTACGGCCAATGCAACCAATGGAACAGCATACCAGGGATGTGCGCTCGGTGTATCAAATTATACACTTAGTTTTAAACGAACGGGTTTTACATGTGGTATATACCAGATCAATATACCGGCTCACGATGATAACTTTACACTATTGATCAACGGTACGCAAGTCGCACAACACAACGGATGTTGTGATACCCACACAGCTATATGGACAGGTGCTTTATATACCAGTTCAACTGTTGAATTAAGATTGCTTCAGGGTGGTGGTACCGCTTATCTCAACGTACAATTTGTTCCTGTAACGCAACCTGCATCACAGTCGGTGTGGATAGGAGCCACCAGTACAGATTGGTTTACCGCCAGTAACTGGTGTGGTTCAGTGCCAACCACTACAACCGATGTTTTGATTCCGTCAGCAGGTCCAATCAATATGCCGGTGATTGCAGCTTCGGGTGCAGTATGCCGCAACATCACGATCAATAGTGCTGTAGCGGTAGGAACGTATAACAGTGCAATACCGGCAGCATCCCTGGCTACCAGCACAACTTTAAATTTACAGGTATATGGAAGCTGGCAAAACAACGGAGGCTTCACGGCCAATAGCGGTACCGTTGAATTCATTGGTACGAATGCTTCGAGCACGATCAGCGGTGCTGCCACACAAACATTCCACAACCTGGTGATCAACAAAACCAATAACATTACTATATCTTCCGGTACACAACAAGTGCGCAACGTGTTAACGCTTACAAATGGAATCCTTTTTCAAAATGGTATACTTGAGATTCTGAACGGAGCGAGTGTAACGGGAGCGAGCAATGCGAGCCACGTAGATGGTGATATAAAGAAAATTGGAAACACGGCCTTTACATTCCCGGTCGGAGATAACGGTGTTTATCGTCCCATTTCTATGTCTGCGCCTTCATTGACTACCGATCATTTTACTGCACAATATTTATATTCGAACCCCACTGTGATCTATCCGAACTCACAACGTGATGCTTCCATTGATCACGTAAGCGGTGGAGAATATTGGACACTGAACCGTACCGGAGGAACGTCCAATGTAAATGTTACACTTAGCTGGGACACGAACAGTGGTATTGTTAATGATCTCAGTGCATTGCGTGTAGCCCGTTGGGATGCGAGTCTCGGCAGATGGAAAGATCACGGCAACGGAGGGACTACTGGAAACACTACTGCGGGCACCATAATTACCAGTGCTGCTGTAACATCATTTAGTCCGTTCGCACTTTCATCGTCAACAGGGGCCAATCCTTTACCGGTTGTGTTGCTGAGTTTCACTGCTGTAAAAGACGGTGAAAATAATGTCCAATTGAAATGGTCTACCGCCAGCGAAATCAACAGTGATTATTTCCAGATAGAGCGATCGAAAGATGGAAAATATTTCCAATCCATCGGGAGGGTAAAAGCCGCAGGCAACACAGCAAACCGCGTAGACTATACCTATATAGACAACGCACCGTTTGCAGGCAGTTCATATTACAAACTTAAGCAAGTTGATTTTGATGGAACGAGTACATATTCAAAAGTGCGCTTCGTTGAAAGCGTTGACAATGTATTGACTGTTTATCCAAATCCCACATCAGATTTTTTAAGAATCGAATCTAATGGCGCTGGCATTGCTGCGATCAAAATCCGGAGCGAAATGGGCTATATCTTAAAGGTTCCGTTTACGGAAACGGACGGAAATTTCATACTTAACACAGCTTCACTGGCTGCCGGGATTTATATACTGGAGATTCAACAGGAGGCCCGCATCACTGTACACAAAGTGGTAATCGAAAAATGATAGCTATATACAGCGGATCTTTTCCGATCCGCTGTATATTTGTTCTTATCAAAAAGCTCTAATATAAAATCATAATGTATTAAGGGGCAGAAATTCTTTTCTGACGATGCCCCCCGCTTTGTTCTAACGAAACAGAGTTATCCTAATTCATTACCATATTATATAGAGCAACATGAAACAAAATCAAAAAATAGCTGTTATAGGTGCTACAGGTAAAGCAGGGCGATACCTTGTAAAGCACTTACTCGAGCAAGGATACTCCATCAAAGTCCTTGTACGGAATCCTGATAAATTTTCAACAACAATCCATTGGCAGAAGTAATAAAGGGCGATGTGCGCAACTATACCGATGTGTATACACTTCTCGAAAATTGTGATGCTGTAATCAGCACATTAGGACAGTCGAAAGGGGAGGCCCCTATATTTAGCCAGGCAACCGGGCACGTCATACAGGCAATGCACGCGCAGCACATCATGAGGTATATTGTTGTAACCGGCTTGAGCATCGATGCACCTTACGATCGAAAGAGCTTTCGCACACGACTTTCTTCGCGCATCATGAAATGGATTTTTTCGGCTATCATCGCTGATAAACAAAAAGAACTTTCCATGCTGCAGGCAAGCGATGTTGATTGGACAATGGTGCGGCTTCCATTCATTGAACAAACAGAGGAAGCCGAAAATCCTATAGTCGATTTGCACGATTGTCCGGGAAAGAAAATAAGTGCATCAGCATTAGCCAAATTTCCTTGTTCAACAACTTTCGGATCAACGTTATCTGCGCAAATCGCCTTTTATAGCGAGCAAGTAACTTGACTCATCGGGCAGTGAGCTGGTATAGCTCACTGCTTTTTTGTGTCCTTGTTAGCATCACCTGGATGTTGTTTAACGTAATATCTCGCCATTATTCAGAACCATTCTATCATTGGGCTGAAATGTTTGAATCAAATCGTAATCAACAATGATTAGTTTGTGGAAATTACTATATTAATCATTGTTGTGTTTTGGGTTGGTTGATACAATGCTTTTAAATTCCTTTTCTTCAAGCACTTAATCTGAATGTGCTTTTAGAAAATCACATCATGTAAGGGCGAGTTAGCAAAAAAGCCGTCATGATTGTCTTGATAGAAATGAGTTTGTTTGAATTTTATTTTAACGATGTATAAAGACATTGCTATACTGTTGGTGGAGGATAATCCGAATGATGTTACACTCATTCAGCAACTATTGCACGATACAGAATACTCGAGTGCTGAATTGATTGTTAAAAATTCGATTACCCAAGCCGTTGAATTTGCGGTAGGACAGTCTTCCGTAAATGTAGTATTGTTTGGACTTGACCTTGTAAATATAGCGGACATTGAAATGTTGCGTCAGATCAATGAATCGTATCCCTTGAGTCCGGTGGTTGTACTTACGCAAGAAGATGATGAAGCGATGGCGGTTCAGGTACTTCGCGAAGGCGCTCAAAATTATATCAATAAAAATCAGTTGGACAAGCGCATACTGAGGCGCGCTATACTCCACTCGATTGAGCGCAACGAAAATTATATTAAACTTAAAAGCGCATATAGGTCACTGCAGCTTTCCGAGCAGCGGTTCGCGAAGTTATTTCATTTCAACCCGGTTGTAGCATTAGCGCTTTCTACTTTTGAAGGGATTTATATAGAAGTAAATGAAATTTTTTTAAAACTGTTGGGCTATACACGTGAGGAGGTTATTGGTAAACATGTTGATGATCTTAACATCTGGCTGGATCTTGCAAGCCGCAATCAATTCGTTCTGGACCTCAAGAATGGTGAGGTAGTAAGAAATAAGGAGATCAAGCTATATACCAAAACACATCGCGTGATTGATGTGTTATTTTCCATGGACATTGTTGAAATGGAGAATGGCCCGATGATCATCTCCACGGCAAATGATATAACGGACAGAGTAGAGGCAGAGAAAAAACTTCGTGAAAGTGAGCGAAGTCTTGATATACTCATCAATAGTTCACCCGATCAGATCTGGCTTGTGGATTATGAATTGAAATTGGTAAAAGCAAATAACACGTTCTTTGAAGCTGTGCGTCAATTCAACAACATCACTGTGCAGATTGGCGACTCATTGCTCTTTACTGATTTGCAGGAAGAGATGCGTGTCAGGTGGTCCGAATTTTATAGAAGAGCTTTATCCGGTGAACACTTCACGGAAGAATACGAGGAGAACCGATTACAGCCGGACCAGCCGTTATGTTTCGAAGTTACACTCAATCCGGTATATAATGAAAAGAACCAGGTTATTGGTGTTGGATGTTTCTCACGTGATATAACCCTTCGCAAGCAAACGGAGCGAAACATCCAGGCTATGAATGAGCAATACGAAATGCTCTCGCGTGCTACGAATGATGCCGTATGGGATTGGAACCTGGTAGATGATATAGTGATCTGGAATCACGGGCTTGAGGCTATTTTCGGATATGGCAAAGAGATGCGTGTATATACCGGCAACTGGTGGATTGAAAATATACATGAAGACGATCAACAGCGCGTCATCGATGAACTTTCGTCCTATATTATGAAGGGCGATACGAACATGACCGCTACCTATAGATTCCGTTGTGCGAATGGTACCTATAAATATGTTTTCAACCGTGGCTATATTTTATTTCGTGAAGGAAAACCTGTTCGCATGATCGGTGCTATGCAGGATATTGATATCCTCACGAGAGCCAACAACGAGATCAGACGTCTCTCCATGGTGGCCAGTGCAACGGACAGCCTGGTAATTATCACCGATGCTGAAGAGAAAATTGAATGGGTAAATGAAAGTTTTGAAAAACTGACAGGCTATAGATTAAACGAAATTGTTGGACGTAAACCGAAAGAGATATTGCAGGGACCGGAGACGGATCGTTCAACGCTCGATCGTATTCGTCAGAAACTGGATGCCAGCGTACCGGTTACCGAAGAAGTATTGAACTATAGCAAAGATGGTCGAAAATTCTGGTTGAAGATGAGTATAAATCCGGTATTCGACCAACGCGGCAAGTTGTCGAAATTTATATCTGTTGAAACAGATGTAACCATTCATAAAGAATATGAACGTAAAATTATAGCGAGTGCCAAAGAGTTATCCGAGTTAATTGAAAATGCCAATGCAGTAATTTTAGGAATTGATGGAAACGGGCAGATAAACGAATGGAATAAACTTGCTATTTCTGTTACTGGCTATACGAAGGAGCATGCTCTTGGTAAAAAAATAATGGAGCTGTTGATTCATCCGGACGAGTGGAAAGATACTGACTTGTTGCTCCGATCGGTGTTGCAGGGATATCCTGTAAGTCATTATGAATTTCCCATTGTAAATAGAGCAGGTAATAAAATTATTCTGTTGCTCAGTGCAACTCCAAGAAGAAATTCTTCCGGAGAAACTATTGGACTCATAGCGGTAGGACAAGATATAACAGAGCTAACACAGTACCGTCAGTCGCTCGAAGATAAGGTAAAAGAACGGACGCATAAATTGGAAGAAGCGTTGGAAAAAGAAAAGGAACTGGTAACTTTAAAAAGCAGGTTCGCATCGATGGTCTCTCACGAGTTTCGTACGCCTCTTGCAACGATAAGGCTATCCGTCAATCACATCAAGCGATATAAAGGTCGCATGAATGCAGAAGCGATTGATAATAAGATAAAAGTTGTACAGCAACAAGTCGATCACATGACGCATATGTTGGAAGAAGTGCTCACGTTAGGGCGAACGGAAGAAAGTAAAATTCAGATATCGAAACGAAAGGTAAATTTCAGTACCTTTCTGGAAGGTATACAGCATGAAGTCGAGAACATTTTTAAACGCTCGCATACTATTCATCGGACGTTGAATCTAAAGCAAAGTGAAATTGAGACTGATGAAGATTTACTTCGTAATATTTTTATAAATCTGTTGAGCAACGCTATCAAATTCTCACCGGGAAAAGAAGACATTTTTTTAGAAGGACGCCAGGAAGGAGAAATGTTAATTGTTACTGTGCGCGACCAGGGTGTTGGCATTCCGGAAGCAGAGCTTCCCAAAATCTTTGATCCCTTTCACCGGGGTGCAAATGTTTCAACAATACAGGGAACAGGACTTGGATTGTCTATCGTTAAAAAAGCTGTTGATTTAGTGGGAGGAAAAATTTCAGTGTCCAGTAATCCTGGTGAAGGCACAGTTTTTACAGTGATGATACCCGTTGGCTGAACATGAAAAAATATATTCTGATTGTAGAAGATACAAAACTATTGGCGGAAAGTATAGCTGATATGCTGGAGATGGAAGACTTCAAAGTAAAGATTGCGAAGAATGGTATAGTGGCGCTGAACATGATGGCGACAGAAATACCGGACATGATTATTACCGACCTGTTGATGCCGGAGATGGATGGTCTTTCTTTTATTCGTAATGTGAAGTCTGATGCACGGTATCGTGCTATACCTATAATTGTATTGACAGCGGACGCAAGTGAAGAAAGTTCACAAGCCGGAAAAGAAGCCGGTGCAGACCTGTTGCTTACAAAACCTTTTGATGATGATTATCTGATGGATTCCATATTTAGAATGCTGACCAATGAATAAGACCGAACGCATAAAAGTGTTGCTCGTTGATGATCATACGTTAGTACGTGATGCAGTGGCCATCATGCTCAAACAAGTTGATGATATACAAGTAGTAGGCGCACTCTCCAGTGGTGAAGAAGCTGTTAATAAAGTAAGTTCACTTGCTCCGGAAGTTATACTGATGGACATCATGTTGAAAGGCATGACGGGAATTGAAGCAACGCGCTGGATTAAAGAACGCAATAACCGGATCAAAATAATTCTCTTGTCTATGGAAGTGAAAAGAGAATTTGTTACCGCAGGAATTCAATCCGGTATAGATGGATATTTACCGAAAGACGTTGAGCGCCACATATTGCTGGATGCCATCCGCTCGGTATATAAAGGTGGTAAATATTTTAATGAAGCAATTACCAGTCTCGTGTTTGAAGACTTCTATAAAAAAGAGAAGAGTACATTGCAGGCGGAGCAACATTTTAAAGTTACCGATCTCACAAAGCGTGAACGTGAAGTGCTGGCGCTGGTCGCCAATGGTAAAAGCAATAAAGAAGTTGCTGATCAATTATTCATCAGTACGAAGACTGTGGATACACACAAAACACATATACTTGACAAGCTCGGGTTAAAGAACACTGCGGAGCTTGTGAAGTACGCGATTAAAAACAAACTGATTCCTATGGAATGAGTGCTCTGAATACAAGTATAGCTTGTATTAGTACAGCTATGGATTGAGAGTCGCCATGAGCAATTCGAATAGAATTTTTTCTTCTTTCGGTGGTGCTGAGTAAAAAGATGTAGCCGGTGTCTTTACTGAATTTTCATAGTAGGTAAAGAATACACTTTTATCAGGGTATACCAGTGTAACATTCAAAATGGGTACATCGCCCATCTTTACCATCATGTCGCCTTCATCAGGCAACGCGTGAACAAGTGTTATTATTTTTTCGATGGAATCTTTTGCTACAATTGAAGCTTTTTTCAAAGGCGCAATGCCATTGGGCTGGTCAGACATTTTGTTATAGTATTCCAAAATGATTTTATCACAGGTGCTTAGCTGGAAGGTTTCAGTATACTGCATGTCGGCAACTTTAGTGTTATCAGAAAGAGGTTGTGTTTTAGTATGGCTTGTACATCCGGCAATGATCATCACCAGGAAAATGAACGATGAAATGAGTGTCGTATTTTTCATAGTTCGCAATGGTATAGAGGTTGTTGTCATTTGGGTATAAATATAGCTGTTACAATCTGTTCAGAAAAGTAACGATTCACCGACAAAGCTTATCTTCGGCTTGCTCTATGCAATTTAACCGATCCGTTAGAATAGAAATGATTTAGCTATATTATAGGGCTGGTTGATATTCTTTCTGAGCTCATCTCACGAAGCACCACTCGACTTAACATATTTTGGTATGGATGGTTAAAAAACAAAGTGAAAGGACAATCTGCTTTTTCAAGGACGCATAGCACTCCTGAAAGGTGAAGCTTCACGTGTGCTTTGTGAAAAAAATCATTTTATCGCGATCTGTTCCATGTTAATATTTTATCAGCAAGAGATAAGATCGACAAAAAACTCTCCTCTGCATTCCTGTATGTTTGTGATAGGTCGGAATGTACACATTCAATAAAACTGGCTGAGCATTCAACAAAAAGTAAATCATGAAAAAGTCTTTAATTTTTCGTTCCTGTTTTTATGTAGCATGCTGGCTTGCTGGTTTTACCGCCAATGCTCAGCATGGCGATTATCCCATTCATCCCATTCTGTTTACATCCGTAAAATTGTCGGATAACTTTTGGGCGCCACGCATTAAAACGAATCACGATGTTACCATTCCTTTTACGTTGGGTAAATGCAAGGAGACCGGGCGCATCAAAAATTTTGAGATCGCTGCCGGATTGAAGACTGGCGTTTTCTGTACTGAATTTACATTTGATGATACCGATGTTTACAAGATCATTGAAGGAGCATGCTACTCTTTTCAGATCTTCAACGATCCTGCACTCGAGAAAAAAGTTGATTCACTGATCGACCTCATCGGCAAAGCGCAGGAACCGGATGGCTATATCTATACCAACCGCACCATTATGGGCGATAATGCGCACGAGTGGGCGGGTAAGAAACGTTGGGAAATGGAGGAAGACCTGAGTCATGAACTGTATAATATAGGGCATTTGATAGAAGCTGCAGTAGCCCACTATCATGCAACAGGTAAAAAGACTTTTCTGAATATAGCAATCAAGGCTGCCGACCGGGTATGCGCGGATTTTGGTCCTGGTAAATTACAGATATTCCCTGGTCACCAGATTATTGAATTAGCGATGGCCAAATTATACCAGGTGACCGGTGATAAAAAATACCTCGATGCCGGAAAGTTTTTCCTCGATGTACGTGGTCCCGGTAAAGATGAATATAATCAGGCGCACCTCAAGGTCGTAGATCAACATGAAGCTGTAGGGCATGCTGTGCGTGCTACCTATATGTATGCCGGCATGGCGGACATAGCAGCGCTCACACACGATCCTTCCTATATTAAAGCAATCGATGATATATGGGAAGATGTTGTGTCAAAGAAGATATATGTAACGGGAGGGATAGGCGCCACAGGCAACGGAGAGGCGTTTGGTAAACCATACGAACTTCCGAACATGTCGGCATATAATGAGACGTGTGCATCGATTGCAAATGTATACTGGAATCACCGCTTGTTCCTGATGCACGGAGACGCTAAATATTATGATGTACTGGAGCGCACCCTATATAATGCTTTTCTGTCGGGTGTGGCGCTTACAGGCGATAAGTTCTTTTATCCCAATCCATTGGAGTCACACGGACAACATGCACGTAGCCCGTGGTTTGCCTGTGCATGTTGCCCCGGCAACGTAGCGCGTTTTGTTCCTTCTGTTGGCGGATATTTCTATGCACAAAAAGATAAAGCGCTCTATGTAAATTTATTCGCTGAAAGTACTGCAAAATTTAAACTTGCTGCTAACACTGTTACACTGGAACAAAAAACGAACTATCCATGGGATGGTGATATCCAGGTTTCTGTTACCCCCGAAAAATCAGGAGCATTTGAAGTACGTGTCCGTATACCGGGATGGGCTGTGAACAAGCCTATACCCAGCGACCTTTATACATTCGAAGATGCAAATAAAGAACAACCTAAAATATTTCTGAACGATAAGCCTGTAGCATTGACCTTGCAGCAAGGATATATAGTCTTTAATCGCAAATGGAAAAAAGGCGATCGCATCCGCATACAGCTTCCGATGCCGATTCGCAGAATTGCAGCCAATGCAAAGGTAGAAGCTGACAAAGATAAGTTAGCGATACAACGCGGTCCACTGGTATATTGTGCAGAGTGGCCGGATAGCAAAGATAGTCGCGTACTGAACCTGGTGCTTCCTACGACAGCATCTCTGACAGGAAGTTTCAAACCGGACATGCTCAAAGGTATATATGAAATTGACGGGGCGGGAAAATCTGCTTCCCGTGTTTCGTCTACTGAAACAAAAACGACTGATACTGAATTAAAACTGATCCCCTATTACGCATGGGCACACCGCGGTGCCGGAGAAATGATGGTTTGGCTTCCAGATATAGCAGGTGCCGCGAGACCGTTGCCAGCTCCAACCATTGCATCTACCAGTAAAATTGAAGCTTCTCACAAGACGCGCACACTCATGGCGCTGAACGATCAAATGGAAGCAAAGAGCTCCATTGATCAATCCATAGTCTTCTACCACTGGTGGCCGCTGAAAGATACGGTGCAATGGGTACAGTATAATTTTGAGAAGCCCGCCTCCGTCTCTTCATCTAAAGTATATTGGTTTGACGATGGTCCATTTGGAGGATGTCGTATACCGGCAGGATGGCGACTCCTGTATAAAGATGGTGAATCGTGGAAACCCGTGAAGAACAAAACGGCTTATGATGTGAAGAAAGATATGTATAGTGAAGTCTCTTTTGAATCCGTAACAACGCAGGCCTTGCGCCTCGAAGTAACAATGAAGGATCATTCCGGAGGAATCATGGAATGGATTGTAAACTGATTTACCAACTATACATCTGATATAGATAGAAAACGAATATATATGAGAACCCGAATAACCCTGCTCTTGATTGTCTTCGCTCAGCTTGTCATTGCGCAATCGTACGTGCCGGAGCTGAGTAACGATCGTGTGAAGATAAAGCCAGTCGTAGATGTAAAAGCATATACTTTCCATTTGAACGATGTTGTCTTGCTGGAAAGCCCGTTCAAGAAAGCGATGGAAGCTGATCTGAAATACTTGTTAGTAATAGAACCTGATCGCTTGCTATCACAATTCAGAACGCACTCCGGCTTGAAACCAAAAGGAGCGAAGTACGGTGGTTGGGAAGATTCTGGTTTGGCAGGACATACACTCGGTCATTACTTATCGGCATGTGCCATGCAGTACGCGGTGTCGAAAGATCCGGAGTATCTGAAGCGGGTAAACTATATCGTAGATGAACTGGCCGAATGTCAGCAAGCGCGCAAGACCGGATACGTGGGTGCTATACCCAAGGAGGATACTGTATTTCTGGAAGTATCACAGGGAAATATACGGTCACGTGGATTTGATTTGAATGGCGCCTGGTCGCCCTGGTATACCGTGCACAAAGTTATGGCCGGACTGCTGGATGCATATTTATACTGTAACAATGATAAGGCTTTAAAGGTTGAGCAAGGTGTAGCAGACTGGACGGAAACGATTTTGAAGAATCTGAATGATGAGCAACTTCAAAAAATGTTATTGTGCGAATACGGTGGTATGAATGAAGTACTGGTAAACACCTATACATTCACACAAAACAAAAAATACCTCGACCTCTCCTATAAATTTCATGACAAACGTATACTCGATTCACTTGCTGTGGCTATAGATGTATTACCGGGTAAACATTCAAACACGCAGATACCAAAAGCGATCGGTACGGTGAGACGATATGAAGTTACCGGTGACAAACGTGATTTTGCTATAGGAGATTTTTTCTGGAACACCGTTGTTCAGCACCATACATTCGCACCCGGTGGCAACAGTAATTACGAATACCTGAGCAAACGCGATGCCTTGAATGACAAGCTCACCGATAATACCATGGAGACGTGCAATACCTATAACATGCTGAAACTTACCCGGCACTTGTTTGCGTTGCAACCGTCAGCACACTATATGGATTTCTATGAGCGCGCACTCTATAATCACATCCTGGCATCTCAAAACCATAACGATGGAATGATGTGTTACTTTGTACCGTTGCGCATGGGTACGCGGAAAGAGTTCAGTGATCAATTCAATACCTTTACATGCTGCGTTGGTTCAGGTATAGAGAATCATGTGAAGTATGGCGAGAGCATTTATTTTAAAGGAAAGGATGGAAGTCTCTATATAAATCTGTTTATACCTTCGCAGTTGAATTGGCGAGATAAGGAATTTCAACTTACGTTAAATGCGAATCTTCCGGCAGATCCTACAGTAAAATTTACAATGAACACAGCGAAGCCTCAGGCTATCCCGATTCATATTCGTAAACCGTATTGGTTGCAGTCAGGTGCCGTGATAAAAGTTAATGGAGAGGTTGTTAAAAATATAGCAGCTGACAAAGAAGGATACTGGGTTGTAAATAGAAAATGGAAAAAAGGTGATGTGATTGAAGTTGTGCTTCCTGCTACATTACATGCGATGGAAATGCCTGATAATGCATCGCGCAAGGCGTTCTTTTATGGCCCCGTATTGCTCGCGGGAAATTTAGGGACAACAGAACCTGATCCCATGAAAGGTATACCTGTGCTGGTAACGGCAGGGAGTGATATAAAGCAGTGGCTGAAACAGGATGATCGAGATCCGCTAACTTTCAAAACATACCAGGCCGGCTTCCCAACAGATGTAACGCTTCAACCTTTTTATGCGCTGGATGATGAGCACTACAATGTATACTGGGATGTATTCACTCCGCAAACCTGGAAAGAGCAACAAAAGGTATATGAAGAAAAGAAGAAAGAAGAGTATGCACTCGAGCAGCGTACAACGGACTATATACGATTAGGAGAGATGCAGCCTGAGCGTGATCATAACTTCTCTGGGGAGAAAACGGAAGCAGGTGAATCGCACACACGTAAATTCCGCGTAGCACGCGATGGCGGTAAACTTGTCTTTACCATGAAAGTAAACCCGGAAGCTTCGCACAGTATAATTGCTACCTATTGGGGAATGGACAACCGGGGCAGAAATTTTGACATCCTGGTAGAGGGCGAGAAGGTTGGAAGTGATGATCTGAATAAATATAAAGACAGTAAGTTTTACGACATCAGTTATCCCATTCCGTCCAAACTTACAAAGGGTAAAAATACAGTTACGGTTACGTTTCAAGCAAAACCCAATAATGAAGCAGGCCCCGTATATGGAGTTCGGCTTGTAAAAGAATAAAGATTTATATATATAGGGAAAGCTTAACGTCTTGTATGTTAAGCTTTCTTATTTTTAAACGTATTATTGAACTATACATGCCTATCCTTAAAAGAGTTTTCTTCTTCGTAGTCCTCGTTTCGTCTTTGACGTTTCAAACCGCGCATGCGAATGAATTGTATGAAATGATCAGCCAGTTCGAAGCGGACAAATACGCACTGATGCGGAAGTATACCATTCAGGAGTCGGCAGAATACTATGAACGGTTTTCGAAATTTTATGCCGACTGGTCAGGTGCGTTAAAGCAAGTCGCCTTCGACAAACTTTCACAACAAGGCAAGGTGGATTATATACTGTTGAAGAATCAGCTTGACAAAGAACTATACTTTTTAAAGATCAAACAAAAGGACTTTGAAGAAGTTGCTTATGTAACGGAGTTTGCAGCTCCGATATATACCTTTATACGAGAGAGACGAAGGGGTGCCCCCGTCAATGCTGTAGCGCTCGCGAAAACTTTTGACGAGATGCTTGGGGCGATAAAGGGTTCGAAAGAAAAGATCAGTAAGGCTATACCATTTTCCAGTTGGCAAAAAGCAGATAAGGCTTCGGACGTTGTACGTTCTCTGCGAGAAAATTTAAAAGAGTCCTGCGAGTTCTATAAAGGATATGAACCGCTCTTTACATGGTGGGTAGAAAAGCCATACGATACACTCTCTGTATCCCTGAAACTATATGAGGATTTTTTGAGAAAGCATTATGTAAATACATCTGTAAAAGATGACGGCAGTGGCATAATCGGGCGCCCTATAGGACGTGAAGCGCTGATCAAGAGTTTGCAGACTGAATTTATCTCCTATAGTCCAGAAGAAATAATTGCTATAGCACAGAAGCAGTTTGCCTGGTGTGATGCTGAAATGTTGAAAGCGTCTCAAGCGATGGGCTTTGGTAATAACTGGAAAGCCGCTATGGAGAAAGTAAAGAACACGTATGTTCCCGCAGGGCAACAACCAGCCTTAATTGATTCCTTGGCAGAAGAAGCGATTCGTTTTGTAGAGCAGCATAATTTAATAACAGTACCCGCGCTGGCGAAGGAGACATGGCGTATGCGCATGATGTCACCGCAGGCACAAAAGATAAATCCATTTTTTTTGGGAGGCGAAGAGATCATTATTTCATATCCGACCAACACGATGGAGCACCGCGAAAAAATGATGAGCATGCGCGGTAACAATCCACACTTCTCACGCGCAACCGTGCAACATGAGTTGATCCCCGGCCATCATTTGCAACAGTTTATGAACGAAAGGTATAAACCTTATCGAAACGTTTTTGATACACCGTTCTGGATCGAAGGCTGGGCACTATACTGGGAATTTAATTTATGGGATAAGGATTTCCCTAAAACTCCGGAAGACCGCATCGGCATGTTGTTCTGGCGTATGCACCGGTGTGCCCGAATCATCTTTTCCCTGAACTATCATCTTGGTAAAATGACGCCACAACAGTGTATAGATTTTTTGGTAGAGCGTGTTGGTCATGAATATGCAAATGCTGCCGCGGAAGTTAGGCGATCATTTACGGGCGGATACGGACCGTTGTATCAAATTGCCTATATGGTAGGAGGGCTTCAATTTTACGGTCTGAAAAAAGAACTGGTCGACTCTGGCAAGATGACTGAGAAGGATTTTCACGACCGCATTCTGCATGAAGGAAATATACCTGTAGACTTGGTGCGCGCTATATTAACGAACCAGCCATTGAAGGAAGATCACAAAGCCACCTGGAAGTTTGCGCAATAACTCAAGCTGAAAAAGTTAATGCTTAAGCTAAAATCGTAGTGCAATGTAAAGGTGTATAAAGAATCCTTACACTGTGCTTGGATCAGCTATATATCAAACTATAAATCGACTATATGGTGTTTATCCAAAAGCTTAAAGCTTTCGGCTTTCACTGCATTTGTGATCTTCTAAACTCTGTAGGCGTAATTTCGCATAGCTCACGGAACTTACGATTGAAATTAGAGAGGTTGTTGAAGCCGACTTCAAAACAGATTTGTGAAATGCTGAGATCGTTGAGCTGGAGAAGTTTACGGGCTTGCCCAATCCTGATCTCTGTAAGGAAATCTATATAGGACTTACGTGTGCGTTTCTTGAAATACCTGCAGAATGAATTTGTAGTCATGTTCGCTACATCGGCTACTTCATCGAGATGAATTTTACGATGATATTCATTCATGGTAAAGCGATAAACGTCCGCCAGTTTTTTGCCATCGATCTCATCGAAGTCATTATATATACCCGACGAAGCAAGAGGATCTATACTCTCTGCATGAGAGAGAATGTTAAGGATTTTTAATAATACGATCAGGCGATCCATTTCACTGGTACGAAACATCTGCTTCATTAACTGCGAAATGCGATTACGAACCGGATCTTTAATATATAGTCCACGATCTGAAACTTTTGTGAACTCCTGCAGCCTTTTTAATTCAGGCAACGATAAAAATTTTTCCCCGAACGACTGCCATTCAAAAAACACTGTATAGGAGTGGGCTGTTGAGTCATCGCCTTGCTCGTAGTAGCGTGAATCGTTACGAAATACATGTGGCAGATTGGCGCCGATCAGAAATATATCACCCGGCTTGAAGGTACCGATATAATCACCGGCTATAACTTTCCCTTCACTGCTGAGGATCAAGGTAAGCTGTACTTCCGGATGCTGATGAAGGTAATCGTAAAAATGATGCTCACGATCTTCCTGCAACCGGAATGACTCTTGCGAAGTCTTCGGAATTTTGAACGGTAGAATTTTCATAGGCGGGTAAAATTCAATCAGTACAAAATATTCACAATTATTTAACAAATAGCAATCGGAGGGGTAAAATAGTATTGATTTGAGTTAAAATTTGCTTAAAAATAAAGTTTCTCTCCCCTGACGCGGGTTATCAAAAACCACCTTTTTAATGGTGACAAGGTAATATTTAACGGATTCTTAACGTGGCATCCGGGAACGGTTTGGCTACTTTGTAAGAGAATTAGCAGCTTCTCTGAATGTGTAAGTATAGCGTAAGGAATATATATACCAGAAAAATATGCATCGCAGATTTAAATGTTCAGAACTGCTATAATTCAAGAACGCAGAATAACTTTTGTTAACAGGAGACAGGGAAGGGTCTGCTTAAGATTCCTGCAAAGCATTTGCGTGTTACGCAGATTGTGAAGTATACTTTATTATTCAGCACTTATACTATCTGCAATGTAGTATGAGTTTAAACACGGTATCTCCTATAACATTCCGAACCCGAAAACACCACCTCGTTATCCTGTAAAAGAACCTTGCATCCGCAAAAATCTGTCATCATTATAAATTTTTCATCTGCATGTATCCGGAAAAGAATAAATCCACTTAAATTAGTTGTGTAGTAAACGCTGGTGAGTTTTACCAGATAAGTGCTTCCGGTTAAAGTGTTGTGGGAGAAGTCCGGTAAGGAAGAAGGCACTCGCGTTTGTCATTCATGAGTTTTTAGCAACACGTTCTCCTCGATCAACTTCAGTAACATGATACAAAATTTATCTTCAGAAAACGCGACTGGAAAAAGTGCATTGCGCACTGTTATAACGTTATGGCTACTGGTCGGAACACTCGACATCGTCTCCGCCATCATATATTTTTCAATTGTTTCCGGTGGCAAGAGCCCCGACCTGATTCTGAAATATATAGCCAGTGCCGCCTTCGGTAAGGAAACTGCCTATGCAGGAGGATTGGTGATGTCACTGATGGGATTGGCGTTTCACTATATCATTGCTTTTGGCTGGACTATACTTTTCTTTATACTCTATCCTAGGCTTCCTTTTTTACAGAAGAGTAAAGTTGCTGCGGGAATGCTATACGGCATTTTTGTTTGGATCGTCATGAACCTGATAATTGTTCCTTCTTCAAAAATTCCGCTCATGCCATTCAAACCTGTTCATGCCGCTATAAACATTGGTATTTTGATCGTGGCCATTGGCTTACCACTCGCATTCATGACACATCAATATTATTTTGGAAAATCAAATGAGTAACCTTACTGTGTGTTGCATCATGTGATTTTCTTTTTATAAACACCATCTGTTTATGTGATTTTATTTTTTCTGTAAACGATTACCTTCGCGTACAATTCTGCTATGCGAAGCGGAGTTGCCTAACTCAAAGTTAACCCTTACTGAAGCCCTCATGTACTCACAGTTGCGTGTCTTTTTAACATACCTTCCCAAAGCTATATGGCTCTATGCCCCCGGATTAATTTCTGTTATAGCAGGCTATTTTTTGTTAATGAAGCTTCCGCAAGGTCAAGACTTGATTATTCGCATCGGGGAGAGTCCGGGCGCTTTTGTATTTTCAACTATCAGTGTACTCGTGTGGTCATTTTTTATTTGGTATAGCTCCAAGCTGGTCAGCTACATGAAGGTTAATAAAGGTGCTACTATACCAGCCGCATTTTACAGGCATGTACCTCGCTTACTCGGATATAATGCCTTGGTAACTGTGCAGTTGGGGATCCTTACGCTACCCACCATGTTAAACTTGTCTGCGGAGTATATACTTATATTTATAGTGCTACATACTACACTATATTTCCTGTTAAGTCACCTGTGGACGGAAGGCTATACATATCCAGTTACCAAATGGATACTCATATTGATCCTCGCAGGCAACGTAGCATTGATGTTTTGGCTGTGCTGGTCACATCGATATGTAGACTCCTTTCTCCGCCATCAATTTTATCTTCCCATTATAGCGCTTGGATTATTTGTACTCCAGATCCTGATGGTGTGGTTTTTTATTTTGCGCAGACGCTATATCAATGAAAAGGAAAGTAACGATCGCATCGGAGATCAGGAATGCGACTATATACGGCTCTTCGGTCGCGAAGTATTGAAAGTACCCAAATCTTCGTGGCCTGTTGAACAGCTATACTTTAATGTATTCAATAGTATATCCTTGATTGGCGGTCTGGTATTCGCAAGCGGAATTCTTTTTATAGGTGTTGCCGATACAGTAGGACCACTCGCGTTTGCGTTGCTTGCGTTTGGAATATTAGTAGGATTGGCAAACATGGTAGGATATCAATCGGTGCGCAGAAATTTTAATTTTCATTTTTTGATCGTTCTTTGGGTAATTGTTATCGGTTGGTTTGACTTTGCCGATCTATATAGAGTACGCTTGATAAAAGCTGAATCCAGGAATATATATAGCAACCGACCTGATCTGAAAACATACTTTAATCGCTGGGTAACGCATCGGCAGGAAGATATAGCACAGTCATCGGAGTTCCCGGTATATATTATCCTGTCGGATGGTGGCGCATCACGGTCGGGTTACTGGGTAGCGTCTGTGTTATCAGCCTGGGAAGATCTTCCCGGCAGGGATTCTGTTCAGGCATTTTCGAATCATCTTTTGTGTTTATCGGGTACATCCGGCGGAAGTGTCGGCAACGTTACGTTTTATGCGTTGTTAAAAAATAAGCAACACGAAAGTACTTTAAAACTCACAGGTCATGCACAGCAATTCTTGCGCACCGATTTTTTAACGTATTGCATCGCGCATTATTTTGGATCGGACCTGCTGCGACACGCTATCCCGATTCCATTTACCGACCGTGCTGCAGCGTTAGAGAAAGTACTCGAGCAAGCGTCCGATGAACCATTGGACAGTGCGTTTCGTAAACCAGTTAGTGAAGTGATCGATACATCCGGTAAGCTTCCGATTTTATTTCTGAACACCACCGAAGTACAGGGCGGTACTCCCGCTGTAGTGAGCTCCATACTATTGCAGAACTTTAGCAAGCGCATGGATGTGTTAACGGAAATTGATTCGACCGGTAAAGATGGTGATGGCGATATCCGGTTAAGTACTGCTACTATACTTAGTGCTCGCTTTCCCTATATTTCGCCTGCCGGTAGTATTCATAAATATTACTTTGTAGACGGTGGATATTTTGATAATTCAGGTTCCGGTGTAGTACATGAAATGCTACAAGAGTTACAGCGAATTATGGAACAGGATACTGTGAATAAGGTACTCTATAACAAACTAAAATTTCACCTCGTACACGTTACAAATACACCGTTGGATACTATTCCACTCAAAACAATTCATCCGTTGGTGAATGACCTCGCAGCTCCGTTGTTAACGGTGTTGAATACCTATAGCTCTCAGACCACTGTAAATGATCAGCGATTGATAAATTACTTTCGTGAAAAGGAAAACATGGTGATCGATCCGGATATTAATCTATATAAGAAATATGCCAACAACGGTACTGTGCGTGATAGCGTTCATTATCCAATGAACTGGGTTATATCTGACTATAATCTTCAGCGCATGAACAAGCGTTTGCGCCAGGAGTTTAGCGGGCAGTAACAGCAAACCTTCGTGCATCGTGTCATAATAGGGATCATCGTGTAAGACCTCAGTATTCGTAAATTTTACTGTACATCCCTTCTTTCACTTAGATATAGTACACAATGTGAATGGTCATCTAACCTGTAGAGGGTATATGGCTATCGCTTCGTGAAGGTATTCTTCACGTGCGCAACGAATAAACCTTGTTTTCATTCTATAGCAAATTAATATTTGCGGCTGTTTAGCAATTCTATATAAAAGCAGTCGCTTATGAAGTATTTATACTCTATTTTAATTATACCAACATTATTTCTTGCCCACACAGCATACGCACAGTCCGGAAAGGTACAAGGTACAGTAAAAGACGCAAACGGAGAGGAGCTGCCTGGTGCAACTATACTTGTTGAAGACAGTGGGATGGGAACATCGTCTGATGCTTCGGGAAATTTTGAGATCACGTTAAAGCCCGGTCAATATCGGTTGACTTGTACGATGGTTGGCTTTGAATCTATAAACGCTAATGCAACGGTAACAGAAGGTCAGGTAACGACTGTTGAATTCCCATTGACAGAAAGTAAAAATGTTTTGCAGCAAGTTGAAATCATCGGACGTAAAGAACGGTCTTATAAGAATACATCTTCCTTCATTGGTTCAAAAACAGAATTGAATTCCAAAGACCTTCCGCAATCTGTATCATTCGTAACGAAGGAGTTGATCAGCGACCAGGGACAGATGCGCGTTGGCGAAGTTGTTAAAAATATGAGTGGTGTAAATCAATTTACATTTTACGATGACATCACTATTCGTGGATTCAGAATCAACGGTCAAAGCAACACACAACTTATCAATGGGCTTCGTACTTCTACAGGTTTTTGGAAGCAGCCGTTGGCGAATTATCTCGAGCGTGTTGAAGTGATGAAGGGACCGTCATCAGCATTGTTTGGAAATGCTTCACCAGGAGGCGTGTTGAATCGTGTTACGAAAAAGCCATTGGACTTTAATCGTAAGTCGCTTGATTTTTCATTCGGAAGTTTTAATACATTCAGAGCGTTGGCAGATTTTACAGGGCCGATGAATGCCGACCGGACGTTGCTATACCGATTGAACATTGGCTACGAGGATGCGAACTCATTCCGTGACCTTCAGTTCGACAAGAACCTCGTGATAGCTCCTTCTGTATCTTTTCTCCCCACGGACAAGACACGTCTGAACTTTGATATTATATACAACCAGTCCAATAGCAGACTTGATCGCGGACAGGCAGCGAACAACAACGATTTATACTCTACTCCAGTAACGCGTTCATTGAGTTCTGCGAACGATTATCTCAATGAGAATACCTATAACATTTCAGCTTCTTTGAATCACTACTTCACCGAGAAGCTTTCGGTTACACTGGCCTATTTGAAGACCGGGTATAATGAAGACTTGCTGGAGCACAGAAGTGCGAATGGTTATGCTGTAGATGCTGACAGTGCTTTGATCGAAGACAAAGTAGCGATGCAGGTTTTTCAGCGCAAGCGTAGAAGGTATATAGATAACGTCTCCATGTTCTTTAACTATGCTGCTACAACGGGTGCACTTGAGCACAAGCTGTTAGTAGGATATGATTATTCCCAGGACCAGGTTCCGGCAGGAGGTTCACAGCTTACTGCAAGTGGATATAGGAATGCCGCCAATACCGGATTTATAGCAACCTATAATCCGAAAAAGAAATCTAATTACTTGCTGGACGCCAATGGTAATCCGGTTCCCAATGCTGCACATTTTAACCTGGCAGATCCTATTGGTTCGCAGTTGTTAAAGGATGTAAGCAAGTATTTCTTTGCACCACGTTCTTTTGATCCTACGTTCTATGAACTTCATGGTATATATGCACAGGATCTCATCAAGCTTGGAAAATTCCAGGCGCTGTTAGGATTTCGATATGAAAAGTATGTAGACAAGGAAAATTACCTGAAGCCTACAGAGAAGAAAGTAAGACAAGAAGCGTTCCTTCCACGTGTAGGACTGGTATATGAATTACTTCCTCAAATCAATTTATACGGCACCTATGTAGAAGGCTACAATCCACAAACAGCATCTTCTATCTCCAACCCAAATGCAGGCGGGCCTTTCGATCCGCTGATGAGTAACATGATTGAAGCAGGAGCAAAAAGTGAATGGTTCCATAAACAACTTGCTGTAACGGTAGGAGTATATAGAATTATCCAGAAGAATACATTGTATAATGCGAGCGATGCAAATAACCCTGACCTGTTGCGCCAGGTAGGTGAAGAAAAATCACAAGGAATTGAATTTGATATAGTCGGTCATATACTACCGCATTGGAGTATACTTACCACATACTCTCATAACAAAGCTGTTATTACAGAAAGTCCTGTTGCTGAAGAGATCGATCGTCAGAAGCCTAATGCACCGGCTAACACCGCCAGTATATGGACGCGCTATTCAATTCCGCATGGTCAGCTGGCGGGCCTTGGATTTGGTTTCGGGTCAAACTTTGTAGACAAGCGTATTCTGAGTATCAACGCAAATCAAACTGCTCCGAGTTATGTACTGGTTGATGCCGCGCTTTACTATACGGTTAACAAAGTGCGTGTTCAATTCAACTTTAATAACATCTTCGATAAAACGCATTGGGTAGGAGGGTACGATTACCTACGTATATTCCCAGGTAAACCCAGGAATTTTCTCGTAACATTAGGCTATACCTTTTAATCGCAATTTTTATGGTTAAAGCAGTTCTTCTTTTTCTTCATCGATGGCTTGGTATAATCAGTGGGCTCGTTGTATTCATCGTCAGCATCACGGGCTGCATCTTTGTTTTTGAAGAAGAACTGTTCAGAGTCTTTCACCACGATATAGTATATGTCAAACCTGGCGAACAGTTGGTGGATATTAACGAACTTAAAAAGGCAGCACAAGCAAGTATAGGAAGCGACAAGAATATAAGCGTTGTCTTCATAGATGATGATGCAGATCGCGCGTATTGTTTTTCTGCATTTGAAAGAAATGCCAAGAGCACGAGCCTGTGGGATAAAGATGAGATCAAGTATTTTTACCAGGTTTTCGTTAACCCCTATACCGGGGCGGTATTGGGTGTAGTTGATAAAGAAACTGAGTTCTTTTATGTAGTAAGGCGGATTCATCAAAACCTGTTGCTGCGCAGAGATATAGGGAACATGATTGTAGGATCGTCTACATTGATATTCCTGGTAATCCTGATCAGTGGTATTGTGCTTTGGTGGCCACAACGCATGGCTGGTTTGAAACAGCGCCTCACGGTAAAATTGAAAGCACGCTGGAGAAGAGTAAATTATGATCTGCACAGCGTCTTCGGTTTCTATATTTTTCTGATCGCTACGATCATTGCTTCGACCGGGTTAGTCTGGTCGTTTGACTGGTGGGAGAATGGTATATATAGTATGTTAGGATCTTCGAAGAAAGACGCTAAATTTTTAACGCAACGTGATACAACCTATACGGCATCCGAACGTGGCGTTACACTAGCCTGGAGAGATGCTTTAAACCGCTATCAGGAGTTCGAGCGAATGTCGTTTAATTTCCCGACCAGTAAAAACAGCAGGGCAGGAGCATTTGTACAGTACGAAGGTCCTTCGGCCTGGACGGACACTGACTATATATACTATAATGGTGCCGATGGAAAAGTCACACAGATTGTCCCACACGAAAGTAAATCTGTGGGCATGAAGTGGCGGAATACAAATTATGGTATACATACAGGAAAACTATACGGTTGGCCAACGCAGCTGCTTGCAGTCATGGTTAGCCTGGTATGCGCTTCGTTGCCAGTTACAGGTGTCATTTTATGGTTAGGTCGTAAAAACAAGAATGCAATGCCGGTTAAAAAACAAAAATCTTTACAACCACGGCCACGTGTACGCGTTCGGTCTAACCAACTCACGTAAGCCTTTCAACCGGTTTAATATCCTTACTTCTATCTTTTATTTCCTTTCTTCACCAACTGACGAGTGTTAATTTTTAGACTTCAACAGGTATCACCCCCTGTCCGACTTTTTTCTCCCTCCCAAAAACTTGAAATTATCTATTTGAATTTTATAGTTTTGCAAAATGCTGAAGAGCGAGACTTTAGAGGATTTTTACAAGCGATACCCGGGCACGTATCCCGTGCAGCCTACAATTCCACGTCAGGCGTTGGGTAATTTTAATATAAATCTGCGTGAGTCGTGCGCGAAGTATGCACCCTATAACAGAAGAGACTATTATAAAATATCGCTGATCATTGGTCGTGGCAATTTATATTATGCCGATAAGACTATAGAGATTAACAAGAACGCGTTGGTGTTTTTTAACCCGCAGGTTCCATATGCATGGGAAGCGACCTCGGATGATCAGTCAGGATACTTTTGTTTGTTCACTGCCGATTTTATTCATGCACACGGTAACGCAAGTATCCTTGAGTCTCCGTTGTTTCAAATTGGAGGTAATCCTGTATTCTTTATTAATAAGAAGCAGGAGAATCATCTCAGCATGATCTTTGAAAAAATGCTTTCTGAGCGTGATTCAGAGTATATTTATAAATATGACTTGCTTCGGAATTATGTTAATCTCATCATTCATGAAGCGTTAAAATTCCGTCCGTCAGATATACATCACCATGCCAGTGCGTCTTCGCGGATCACATCACTCTTTATAGAGTTACTCGAACGACAGTTCCCGGTAGATTCGCTCGAACATTCGTTGAAGCTGCGTACAGCCAATGATTATGCTACGCATTTATCAATACATCCCAACCACTTGAACCGCGCAGTGCGCGAAGTAACCGGTAAGACTACAACCGAACATATTACCAGCCGAATTGTTAAAGAAGCGAGAGCGTTACTGATGCATACAGATTGGAGTGTTTCCGAGATTGCTTACTGTCTGGGGTTTGAATATCCGGCTTACTTTAATAATTTCTTTAAAAAACAGACAAGCTTTACACCGCGATCGCTCCGGAAGTAATGTTTGAATTTTATAATTTTTAGTTTGAAATGTATAAGCTTGAGAAAACGACATACTTATACCTTTGTTCCCCATAGCAGGCCTCCAGAAAGACCTGTCACCTAAATCCTCCTTGAATTAACTACGAATAACCGATGCTGTAAAAAAGCAAGGTGGCCTTGCATACCGTATATAATTTCGGTTACAGCAATCCGCTTTCACGCATCGGATTTCAATCTGACTTTCTTTAGTAAGAACAACGAATGGTGAAGACAAATCATAAGGATAAACGCTTTAGCACTTCCCATCACACAAGCTATACCTATAGAAATCGATTGCTACAACAGTACGGGTATACGCCATTTTTAAATATACTTTCTGATTTACGTAAGAAAATGCAAACTGAAATGCGAGCAGCGATGGCTGCACCACCAACCTTTCGTACGTTTTCCCGTTCGATTTGGATTTTTATACTAACCTGTTTTTTACTGACTGACATTCGTGCCCAGGAAACCCGGCCATCTTTATCGCTGGATGAAGCACTTCAGATCGGGGTCAAAAATTTCCAGCGAATTCAGGCGAAGCGAAATTACCTTCAATCATCCGAAGCACTCACTAGGAATGCGCGCAATGAATACCTGCCGAATGTTATCGCAGCTGTTCAACAAAACTACGGAACTATAAACGGACAATTTGGTCCGCTGGGTGCGGTAGGTGTATTGGGGGTGGCATCGGCTGGTCCTGTATATGAGAAAGAAAGCTGGAACGCAGCGTTCGGTGCACTCTATATAGTGAGTACCAACTGGGAGGTATTTACATTCGGTCGTGTAAGGTCGCGCATAGACGCAGCGAAAGCACAAGTATCACGCGACTCGGCAGATCTTGCCCAGGAAGAATTTATACACCGTATAAAAATATCAGGAGCGTATCTCAACTTGTTGGTAGCACAGCAATTGATTCGCACAGCACAGTCTAATCTTACACGTGCCGAAATTGTACAGAGGACAGTTCGCGCCCGCGCACTGTCAGGGTTGAATCCAGGTGTAGACTCGGCACTGGCAAATGCAGAAGTATCACGCGCGAAGCTTTCGTTGATCGACTTGCGCAACAATGAACAACAAGTGCGTAGTCAGTTCGCACAACTTCTCGCCATGAATCAAGTGGAGTCTATACTTGATACTTCATTCTTTACACGAACACCGACTATATTTACTACGGATGTTACAATGGCGCAGAATCCGCAGGTAAAATTTTACCAGGCGCGCATCAACCAGGCTGAAAAAAATACGAGGCTTGTGAAACGAAGCATCATGCCGGGCTTAACACTCTTCGGTGTATATCAGGCGCGTGCTTCGGGTTTTGACTATAACTATACACCTGAGTTTCCCGATCGCTTTTCTAAAAGTTATTCCGATGGTATAAATCCATCGCGCTATAATTATGTAGCCGGTGTAAGCTTGTCGTGGAATTTAGTGAGTCCGTTAAAAGTACGGCAGCAGGCCAGGTCGCAGCAGTTTATAAGCGAAGCCTATAGAAATGAATATGACCAGGTATCGGTACAATTGCAAAGTGAATTGATTCTTGCAGATCAGCGTATCGAAAATAGCTTACTCAGTATACGGGAAGTTCCACTCCAATATCAGGCTGCTTCCGATGCCTATATACAAAAGAGTGTACTATATAAGAACGGCCTTACTACACTTGTTGACTTACAGCAGGCGATCTACGCGTTGAACCGTGCAGAGATTGACAGGAGCGTTGCATTCCTCAATGTATGGCAAGCACTTTTACTTAAAGCTGCTGCCTCCGGAGATTTTAATTTATTCAGTAACCAGGCACAAGCGCAATGAATTTAATACGATCCGCCCTTCGTAAACCCATTACCATTTTAGTATTGGTAGCCGGCATGTTATTCTTCGGAATAAATGCTGTGCGCACCATCAAGGTAGATATATTTCCTGCCATGAACCTGCCGGTAATATACCTGTCGCATCCGTTCGGAGGATATACTCCTTCACAGATGGAAGCATTTTTCGGCAAGCAGTATATCAACATCATGCTCTTTGTAAATGGTGTAAAGACGATAGAGACCCGAAATATACAGGGCTTAACCCTGATGAAAATTACATTTTATCCAGGGACAAACATGGCGCAGGCAGCGGCCGAGCTGAGTGCTTTTGCCAACCGGATTCAAGCTATATTTCCGCCGGGATCGCAGCCTCCGTTCATCATTCGGTTTGATGCATCAACACTTCCCGTAGGACAGTTGGTGTTAAGCAGTCCCATCCGATCCAATAATGAATTGCTCGATCTCGCCAATGTATATGTGCGCGCATCGTTTACTTCTATTCCGGGATTGGTAGCACCACCACCCTTTGGCGGTAACATTCGTACCATCGTTATCAAAGCCGATCCGGAATTGATGCGTTCACACAATCTTACGCCCGATCAGTTGGTAGAAGCACTTCGGTTGAATAACCAAACTACACCTTCCGGTAACGTACGTATAGGAGACTATAATTACCTGACACCTTCCAACACAATCATCAAGACTATAAAGGATTTTGAAAAGATACCTTTATTCAAAGGAGGGGTGGAAAATTTGTATCTGGGTGATGTTGCTACCGTAGAAGATGGTGCCGATATAACGGTGGGCTATGCGCAAGTGAATGGCAAGCGATCGGTATATTTAAATATAGCGAAGTCTGCAGATGCCTCTACATGGGAAGTAGTACAGAATCTCAAGAAGAATATTCCCAAATTTCAGGCGCAGCTTCCGGAAGATGTAACACTCTCTTATGAGTTCGATCAGTCAACGTATGTAATCAACGCGGTAAAAAGTTTGATGAGCGAAGGGATCATTGGAGCAATCCTTACGGGATTGATGGTCGTATTATTCCTGGGTGACTTACGCGGTGCATTAATTGTTATACTTACTATTCCTACTTCTATTATATCCGGTGTACTCTTCCTGGAACTCTTTGGACAGACTATAAACATTATGACGTTGAGCGGACTGTCGCTGGCGATTGGTATATTGGTAGATGAGTCCACAGTAACGATCGAGAACATTCACCAGCACATGGCGATGGGTAAACCGAAAGCACTGGCTATATGGGACGCCTGTAAAGAAATTGCTTTTCCGAAATTGCTCATCCTGTTTTGTATACTGGCAGTGTTTGCTCCTGCGCTCTCGATGAAAGGCATACCAGGATCTTTATTCCTTCCACTCGCCCTGGCAATCGGGTTCTCCATGATCACTTCATATTTACTCTCGCAGACATTTGTACCGGTGATGGCGAACTGGCTGATGAAGGATCATACGAAAGATCATCCCGGTGTAAAGTTCGATCCTTCGCTCGATGCAGGACAACAGAAGATACATTTACTCGAACATGCCGCGCATGATAGCGGTGGCAAAGTATCGCGTTTCGACCGGTTTAGAAATCGCTTCATATCATTTTTGGAACGCGTATTTCCATATCGTAAACTCATTGTCATTATATATGTGGTCACAGTAATGGGAGCAGCCGTATTGTTGCTGATGAATATAGGGCGTGATGTATTACCAAAGGTTAATTCAGGTCAGTTCCAGGTGCGCCTTCGTGCTCCGGATGGAACACGTATTGAACGCACAGAAGAAAAACTAAACAAGGCAACCCGTATACTCGAATCATTGGTAGGGAAGGAGAAGATTGCAGTAAGCTCTGCATATGTAGGACAGCACCCTGCGTTATTTTCGATCAGCCCTATATATCTGTTTACCAACGGTCCGCATGAAACGGTATGGCAGGTAAGCTTGACAGAAGACTTTGAGGGTACCATGGACGAATTGAAGGAAAGATTCCGTGAGGAGATGAAAAAGCAAATGCCCGAAATACGCTTGTCGTTCGAACCGATTGAACTTACTGATAAGATTCTGAGTCAGGGATCGCCAACACCTATAGAAGTACGGGTAGGGAGTCGTAACAAAGCACAAAACGAAGTATATGCGCGGAAGATTGTAGAGAAGCTGAAAGCGATTCCATACCTGCGCGATGTACAGATTGCGCAGTCTATAAGTTATCCGGCTCTGAATATAACGATCGATCGAATCCGTGCCGCGCAGCTGGGGGTTGATATGACAGATATATCCCGCTCATTGATTGCCTCCACTTCATCCTCACGCTATACCGAGAAGAATGTATGGCTGGATGAGAAAGCCGGCTTGAGCTATAGCGTGCAAGTACAGGTGCCTGAAAATAAAATGAACTCTGTAGATGATATTGGACAGATCCCGGTATTGCGAAATACAACGAGGCCTATACTTGCCGATGTCGCTACGGTGGAAACCGATACTATATATGGTGAGAACGACAACTTAGGAGCTATGCCTATCTTGTCGGTCACTGCAAACATCAACGATAAAGATCTTGGCACGGCTACGACCGATGTACAAGAAGCAATTGCATCTATAGGTGAATTGCCACGCGGGCTCAGCATCGAAACGATTGGTCTCAGTCAGGTACTAACCGAAACATTGGACAGTCTTCAATCTGGTTTGCTGGTCGCCATCATTGTGATCTTCCTGATGCTGGCTGCAAACTTCCAGTCGTTTAAAGTTTCACTGGTAGTACTTACAACAGTACCTGCAGTAATTTTAGGAGCACTGCTCGTGTTGCTGATGACAGGTTCGACACTGAACCTGCAATCCTATATGGGTATAATTATGTCAGTAGGTGTATCCATCGCCAACGCGGTGTTGCTCATTACCAATGCCGAGCAGCTTCGTAAAATAAATGGTATAGCATGGGATTCTGCAAAAGAAGCAGCAGCCCTGAGATTGCGTCCTATAGTAATGACCAGTATAGCGATGATTGTGGGGATGCTTCCGATGGCCATCGGCCATGGTGAGGGAGGAGACCAGGTCGCACCACTGGCGCGTGCCGTGATTGGTGGATTGATCGCCTCTACCTTTGCTGCATTGCTTATATTACCGCTTGTATTTGCATGGTTACAGGAAAGGACCTCTATACAATCAGTATCACTTGATCCGGAAGATAAAGAAAGTAAACACTATATACCGTCAGCGTATGAAACGAAATAACCACCCTATAAAACTTTTACAAACTGCACTGAGTGTTGCCATACTGATGAGTATATTCAGTCGCTGCAGCCATTCGGAAGGGAACGCTTCCACAAAAAAAACGGCAGGACCTGTTATTCCTGTTGTGGAGACATTCTCATTGGAGAAAGGTATGTTATCTACTGAAATACAAATACCTGGAGAGTTATTCTCGTTTCAACAAGTAGACCTATATGCGCACGAAACAAGTTTCGTTAAAAAGTTACACGTAGATGTAGGCTCTGAGGTAAAAGAAGGTCAGCTGCTGGTGTCACTGGACGCACCTGAAATTACATCACGGTTAGCAGGAGCAGAGTCGCGTTGGAAATCACAAGAGTCAGTATATAAAGCAAGCAAAGCAAGCTATGAGCGTTTACTTGAAACGAGTAAGACTCCGGGGACTATATCTCCGAACGATCTCGATCAGGCACAAGCACGTATGAATTCCGACTATGATCAATTACAGGCAGCGAAAGCCGGGTATCGTGAAATTTCAAACAACCTTGATTACCTGCAAATTCGCGCACCGTTTAATGGTGTGATCACAGCGCGCAATGTAAATCCCGGTGCATATGTAGGTCCTTCCGGAAGAGGATCGGAGCGTCCGCTATTTACACTGCAAGAGCAAAAACATTTGCGACTGGTGGTATCCGTGCCCGAAGCCTATATATCATATCTGCAACAGAATGATGAAGTAAGTTTCCAGGTAAAGGCATTGCCACAAAGTACTTTCAAGGCAACTGTAAAGAGACAAGCCCGGGCGCTTGATACAAGGCTGCGTGCAGAGCGCGTGGAGATGGATGTTCAGAATGATGACAAGAAGTTATTGCCAGGCATGGTAGCTGATGTAACGATACCACTGCCGGCACGCGATAGTACATTCATTGTTCCCAAAGCTGCGGTGCTCAATTCAGCTGAAGGTATTTTTGTGATCCGTGTGAAAGATGCAAAGACGGAACGTATCGTAGTAAAAATCGGACGTACTTCCGAGGGAAAAACGGAAATCTTTGGTGATTTAAATCCAGGCGATAAAATTGTTGCTACAGGTTCTGAGGAAATTAAAGATGGCACAACAGTTAGTACAAAAAGTAAAGTGTAGCAGATAAAGAAATACGTATAAATCAATTCATAAAAGCACCTGTGGTCTGCGGATCACAGGTGCTTTTTTTATATACATGCTGCAGAATATCAACGGTATGATTTTTTACTTAGTAATGAACACGGTGCAGTACCGGGTAGAAATGTAAAAATGATTTTTTTAACGTAACGATTTTTAGTTATGCAGACCATTGATGTTCCAATTACCGATGAAATATCCTTTCGTGATTTGAAAGAGGGGAATTCTATACAAGTGCGTGTTACCGTATCCAACGATGAGCAAAAGCGCATTGAAAAAGGAAGCCCTGTAAAAATCACGTTCGCGGATAAAACTGCGATGGCAAAAATTGTCTCCGAGCCAATCGTAATTGATGAGAAGATAGACGACAGTCACATCGTGTTATCGCTCATTGTCGAAGAGGCATAAGAATCATAAAACAAAGAGAATACACCAAGTATAGGGTATACTATACACAATCTTACTGTATATTATCGACTCATTTAACTTTTACGCACGACCGTGGACTTATGGTATAAATCCGTTACGATATATTCGCTTGATGTTGAAACTTTTTTTGATTCTGATGGTGATGGTATAGGTGACTTCAGAGGACTCACACAGAAATTACCCTACTTGAAACAACTGGGTATAGATTGTCTCTGGTTGCTTCCGTTTTACCCATCTCCCAATCGCGACAACGGTTATGATGTTTCAGATTTCACTTCCGTAGATAGCAGGTTAGGTACATTTCATGACTTTCAGGAGTTCGTGAAGGAAGCGAAGCAAAATGGTATATATGTTTTGATAGACCTTGTGGTAAATCACACTTCGGAGCAACATCCGTGGTTCCAGGAAGCATGCCGCGATCGTCAGTCTCCCTATCGCGAGTACTATATATGGTCCGATCATATTCCCGAAGGAAAGCATGAAACAATCTTTCCAGGAGAAGAAGACCAAACGTGGTCGTGGAATGAACAGGCAGGGCAATACTATTTACATCGCTTCTATAAAGAGCAGCCAGACTTGAACGTTCACAATGCGAAAGTCAAGGAAGAGATCAGACGCATCATGAAATTTTGGCTTGAACAAGGTATAGCAGGCTTTCGTGTCGATGCTGTACATATACTCATCCAGGTAGATCTTCCACATCAGCCACAGCCAACCGACAACGAAACGATTATGAACGACATGAGGCGATGGATTGAAGAATCGAATCCCTCGGCAGTGTTGCTGGCAGAAGCGAATGATGATATAGAAAAGCTCTCCCGGTATTTTGGAAAAGGCGACCGGATGCATTTACTTTTTGATTTTATATCCAACCAATATGTATTTCATGCACTGGCAACGCATACCACTATACCATTGAAAAAAGCAATTCAGCAACTTGCTGCTATACCTATACCATCGTCATGTAACTACGTGAATTTTATACGCAAACATGATGAATTGAATCTTGGCAAATTAAAGCCGGAAGAACGCGAGGAAGTTTTCAATGTATTCGCCCCGGAAGAAAGAATGCGAATCTATGGACGTGGTATACGCAGGCGATTGGCACCGATGTTGAACAACGACCGCCAGAAGATTGAGGTCATGTATAGTCTGATGTTTAGTTTGCCGGGTACATCACTCATCCGCTATGGCGATGAAATCGGGATGGGAGAAAATTTACATTTGAAGGGAAGAGAAAGTATTCGAACAGTGATGCAGTGGTCGTCTGGAGTGAATGGCGGATTTTCCACGGCAAAGACGCATGCGTTGGTTACTCCGGTAATCAGCGGAGGTGATTTCGGATTTGAAAACGTAAATGTAGCCCGCCAACTTGAAGAGAATAACTCCATGCTGCACTGGATGAGGCGGATGATACATTGCAGGAAGGAACTGAACGTTACCAGCATGAGTAAATTTGTGATGCTTGACTCTGAACATGAAGCAGTGATTGCTTTCATGTATGAAGAGTATAATACGCGATTTCTTACATTTCACAATGTGAGCGAAACGCCTGTTACATGCGAGTTACCCGATGGATTGGGCAGGTTAACTTCTTGCTTCGGCAATGGAGTTATAAACGGCAGCAAACTTTTGCTTGGCCGGTATGGATATGCTTGGTTAAAGACAGTATAGATATAGTATAAATATGAGAATCGGATATCATGCTTCTCACGAACAATTTCTTCCCAGCGAGTTGCTGCGGTGGGTAATTCAGGCAGAGGATGCCGGGTTTCAGTCTGTGCTTTCGTCCGATCATTTTTTTCCATGGAGTGATCAGCAAGGACAAAGTGGCTTTGCATGGTCTTGGTTGGGCGCAGCTTTGCAGGCCACCCGCAACATTGATTTCGGAATTGTAAATGCTCCCGGTCAGCGGTATCATCCCGCTATTATAGCACAAGCTTGTGCGACACTTGCTGAAATGTACCCGGAGCGTTTCTGGATTGCTATCGGCAGTGGACAAAACCTGAATGAACATATTACCGGAACGCGTTGGCCTTCTAAAACTGAACGTAATATGCGACTTCTTGAATGTGCTACCATTCTGGAAAGACTTTGGGCTGGTGAGACTGTTACAACGCAAGGGCTGGTGGTCACTGAAGAGGCACGTCTATATACTTTGCCCGCAAAGAAACCAATGCTCATCGGGGCAGCGGTTACCGAGCAAACGGCAGCGTGGATTGCAAACTGGGCTGACGGACTGATTACAACATCTCGACCAGTAGATGATTTAAAGCGCATGCGCGATAAATTTATACAGGGTGGGGGCGAGGGCAAACCGATCTATATAAAGGTGCAGCTCTCCTATGATCGCACTGAAGAAGAAGCACGTGGTGAAGCGTTGCTGCAGTGGCGCAATAATATTTTTGAAAATGATTTGATGACAGAACTTCGAACGCCTGCACAATTTGATGCAGCCGGTAAATGTGTTGATCTGCATGAGCTCGAAGGCAAAGTGCTGGTAAGTTCTTCCCTTCAGCAGCATGTGGACTGGCTGGCTGAATATATAGAGGCTGGATTCACAAACCTGTTGTTACACAATGTGAATCGCAGCCAGGAGGTATTCATAAAAGATTTTGGCGAAAAAGTTTTACCAGCGTTGAAATCTATAGTATAGAGCCCGATGCAGGGAATGCCATTGTGCTGAGCAATGCATTTTCTGCCTGGCGGCTATCGAGTCGTGTATGCTGCACAACAATGGGTACATCAGATTCAATCAGGCACGCATAGTCTGTGGCAAGCGGAACGGGTTGAGGATCTTTAAGATCATTGAACCGAACATGTTTGGTGCGCCGCGCTGGAACATCAATCAAATACGGACCAATCGGATCCTGATCACTAAAATATAGTGTAAACGTAACATGCGCCACTTCGTCACTTGTATTCAGGATACAGGCTGTTTCATGACTGGTCATGGCTGGTTCCGGTCCTGTACTATATGAAGGTATATATCCCTCCGCAATCGCCCATATTTTTTGTCCTATAGCTTTCATAATAATTTCTTTCCTATAGTGGGTTTAAAAACAGTGCCAGGAAAGCTGACAGGAATTCATGAGGGCACTATATTTTACGAGCGCGCATTACTTTTATTTACATTCACCGAGATCTGCTATACCGAAGGTGCCGGCTTTCCGGATGCTTATATTGTTCTTCAGGTAGTCGTGAAAGTATTCAGCGATCCTTCTGTCCTGCAGGTTTTTTGATTTTTTCAATTGACTGATTTCAACCTGGTGATTTTTAAGCGACTCAAACTTCTCTGTTGTACGAATTAGAATAACACGCCCGCCAATCGGTTCAAACGCTGTTGATACACCCGAGAAAATCCCCTGCAGTACATCCGGCTTTTCACGTTGCCCGACCTGGTATACATGATGAAACTGTTTACCATTGTCTGTCTGCATCAGTATAAATAAGCAGCCATTTCTGAATTCAACATCTCCCATATATACTTGAAGAGGTCCCTTTAACTGAAATTGTATTTTCTGATCGGCTTCTATAATCTTTACGGGCGAACAAAAGATTACACCATCTGCACTGTTCCTACGCAAGTATGAATGATATGTACCTATACTTCCTTTCAGTACAGGATGTATAGGATTATCCACGGCATGTATAAAGGACTGAAAGTTCTCGTGGCCCAGGTATTCAGAAATCTTATCGAGTTTATAGGGCTGCACTTTTATTTTTTCGCCCTTTCGGTTTTTGCCCTGTGAGATTTTTCTGAAAAGCGTTTCATACAAATAACGCTTGCTCACATTGGCATTTGTTTTCCCTTCTACCAGTTCACTCATTTTATCGAAGCCGTGAAAATCCAATGGTTGCCTCGTGCGAGCAGATAGTGCATGAAGTAATTTTTCGATGTGCTCAACTTTTACTTCCATGACTATAAAAAATTAGGTCTTGAATAAATTTTGAAAAGATCCGAAAACATTCTGTAATAAGACGAACAGTTTTGATTTAGCTACTCTTTGTGATTGATCACCTTTACTTAGGTTTTCTAGAATACCGATCGATCAATCAACGGTCTCTCAGAAAAAGATCTATACCGAAGGCAAGCGAGGAGTGGCCGAAAGTATACATCTCCATCTGAAGACTACAACACTCCATCACAGTAGTCGCGGGTAACCGCACACATCCGGACTTACGAATCCATACGCTGAATTGGTAAACATCACTTCACAGGAGCTCTATGCCCTTCCGTGCGCGCCCGCTTTTGTCAAAACTCAAACTCTTAAAACTATGAAATTTTTAAAATACTTGTTCGTAATGTTTATAGCAATCTCTGCCTTTAGCTGCGATGATGAAGCTGTAATCAACAATGATGGAGACGATGATGATGACCCGATCATTATCGGACCACCCAAGACAAAAAGTACAGTGGCTTTGGATACACTTTCGAATCTTCCTCAGTAAATATTTAGCGGTGAAGTCTGACAAACTTCACCGTTTTCATTTTTTTTAGTACCTTCCAATTTAAGAGCTACTACCTACCTGACATGAAGCTTACTCGTTGGCTGCTAATTTGTATTTTTTTGCCCATACTATGCTTTGGCCAATCCGGAAAAGATAGTTTACGCGCTTTACTTCACACCGCTATAAAAGATAATAATTCCGCTGACGCTGCGCTTTACCTGACACATATAGCCTTTCAATACTATAGTAATAAGCAGTATGATAGTGCCCTGGAATATTATTATAGGGCCATCCGGCAACGTGACGCTATCCGTAACACCACCCTTATTGCCTCTAATTTCAATGATATAGGGGTTATTTATAGCAGCAGGGGAGTGCCCGACAGCAGTATACATTACTATACGAAGGCCCTGACATTGTACCAGCAGTTAAACGATACTGTGCATGCTACGGTGCTGGAAGCGAACCTCTCTATTATATATAAGGACAAAGGTATATATGAGAAAGCGTTGGAATACGCCTTTAATGGAGCCAAACGACTGGAGACACAAGAACCCAGCATCGCGTTAGCGTCTTGCTATAGTACCATCGGGCTGGTCTATCTGAAGATTGGCGAGTATGATAACGCGCTATACTATACCTATAAAGCATTGTCAACGCGAAAGGCTATAGGCTATGTAAAAGGGGTTGGATTATCCTATAATAATCTCGGCGAGCTTTTTATCAGCATGAAACAATATGATAGTGCTTTGGTAAACCTCGAACGTTCGCTTGCCATCAAGCGCTGTACGGGCGATCGCAAGGCGCTTACCAGCACACTCAATAATATAGGTGATGTGTTGCTGGAGCAAAAAAAATACGAAGACGCCAGGCAATATTATAGTGAATCGCTTACCATTAGTCGCGAACACAAGAATATAATCAGCCAGACAATCTCTCTCAACAACCTGGCGAAGCTTGCGCTGGAAGCAAACGATACGGATCGTGCGTATCAATATCTGGAAGAAGCAGAAATATTAGCACGACAGTCTGGTGCGCTCAATGAGTTTCGCAAAAACCTGGAATTAAAGGTTCGTTTGTTTAATCTGAAAAATGATTTCAGGCAGGCCTTTCAGTATGCACAACAGCTGCTGGCTATAAAAGATAGTCTCATGACCAAAGAGCGTGCTGAAAGCCTGATGCAGATGCAGCTTCGCTATGACACCGAAAAGAAAGAACAGCAAATTGTTTTGCTGGAGCAGCGACAGAAAATTAACCAGGCGGAGATAAAGACCAAACAGACTTTTATCGATGCATTGATTATAGGGCTTTGTCTTTTTGCCATAATCGTTGCATTGGTATACTATAATTCTCGTGTGGTACGAAGAAATAAAGAGCACGTTGAAATGCTGCTAAAAGAATTGCATCACCGGGTTAAAAATAATTTACAAATTTTATCGAGCGTGTTGAGTCTTCAGTCACAGCAACTAAAGGACGTGAGCGCCATTCAGGCAGTTAAAAGTAGTGAGGGCCGGGTAAATGCCATGGCACTCATTCATAAAAAATTATATACCGGCGATCAAAATCGAGAGATCAATATCAAAGAGTATATCACGGAGCTTGTGCAGTATCTTATTCATACGTATGGTTTTTCGCAGAAAGATTTTAATCTGGAGTTGCATTTAGAGGAAATCCGGATTGATATAGATAAAGCTATACCACTCGGTTTGATTATAAATGAGGTGGTTAGCAATGCTTTTAAGTATGCCTATATAGATCATGAAAATCCAACCCTGACTATATACCTGCAGGTTAACAAGGATCGAACGATCACCATATCTATACGTGACAATGGTATAGGCTTTATACCGGCTGCGGTAGATACTGCATCGGGAGCGTTTGGTTTGAAAATGGTAAAGACCTTGACCAGGGAACTAAAGGGTACGCTCGACATCCGTACAGAAAATGGCACTTCGTTTTGTTTGAACATTCCTATTTCGCACTAATGGAAAAAATCAAAGTATTAATTGTAGAAGATCAGTTGCTGATCGCCGAAGACATCGCATCACGGCTTGAGAAGCACGAACTTGAGATTGCCGGAACGTGTTCTTCAGGAGAGGAAGCGATTGCCTCCATCGAGTATATATTTCCAGACCTTATCCTGATGGATATTAATTTATCGGGAACGCTGGATGGTATTGCTACGGCGAAAGCAATTCAGGATAAGCACGATATACCGATTATTTACCTCAGTGAGCTCGTGGATAGTAAAACGGTTGATCGCGCCAAGAAGACTTTGCCGGCAGCTTATCTGTCGAAGCCATTTCAAGAAGCTGATCTCATTCGTGCTATCGATCTGGCATTTCACAACGCACGTGCACGAAAACAAGCTATACCATCCGCGCTGAATAACTTTGTATTTCTGCGCACGGACAATCAATCGTATTTGAAACTGGCGATGGAAGATATTCTATACCTCGAGGCGGACCGGGCGTATTGCAGTCTGGTGTGTGTGAAGGGCGTGAAATATACCTTGGCGAGTAGTATGAGTCACGTACTCGATCAACTGAACAGCCGTGATTTTATGAAAGTACACCGATCGTTTACTGTGAATATAAATAAGATTACCGCGTTTGACGGTAATCTTATAAAGCTGGGTACGCTCGAAGTACAAATGAGTAAAGAGTTTAAGAATGAACTCATGAGCCGCCTGAAGTTCATTAAGTAGCCTTCGGGAAAGTATTTCTGTGCTTTCGGAAAAATACTTTGAATAAAGACCGCGTAGATCTTATAATTCGCTTTTCGTATTTCATGGATGCTTCAGGCTATCGGTATGACGTTTTTATTTCGCACGCAGTGGAAGATAAAATTCCCATCGCGAACGAGCTTTCTGCCCGGCTCGAAAGCGCGGGCTTGAAAGTATGGTATTCTGGTTATGAGTTAAGTGTCGGAGATCATCTGACCAAAACCATCGTAGAGGGAATCGAGCAATGCAGGTTTGGCGTGGTTATCTTCAGTCAAAACTATATATCTAAAATGTGGACGCTGCATGAATTTCATGCGCTGCTGGCCAGGGAAAGGGAGAATCGAAAAGTTATACTCCCTGTGCTCTTTGAAATTACTCCCGAAGAGCTTGCCGTAAAACACCTTCCTATAGCAGATATATTTGCCATTCGTGCGAGCCGGGGTATTGAAACCGTAACGCAGCTGTTGCTCGAAGAAATTAACAAACAGCGGCAGGTTGAAATCCGGAAATCAGAGTACGAACGGAGGCTAGAGATAAAAAGAAAAGTCAAGAGAATCTCAGTGGCAGTTTTACTCGGCTTGTGTATACTTGCGGGGTTCTATATAACGAATAGAATATTTTTTGATGGACCGAATGCTGCATTTATAGAGCGTTGTGTTCAAAATCGTCTCGCAACCCTTCAGCAGAAGGCCGACCTCATGGTAGAAGAGGAGCGTGCTTCGCACCGTGCAAAGCCCACCACCGAGGAGGCGATCATTGGTATATATACGGATTTTAAAAACCTCGAATCCTATTACCGTAACGACTATATGCTTCATACCGGGCTGGAAACTATTCGCTCGAAGAAAAATGTATCAACGGCCCTAGGTATAGATATAGAACTACTAAATCCATACAATGCCTATGGCTTTACCGACCCTGCACTATACCTCACTAAGAATGATGCGGAGGAGACGATGGTATACTTCATTGTGAACAAAGATCCGGTTGTTACCACGGTTGAGAAAGTAAAACCACTTTCGGATTATGAGTATACCGCAGAGGTGAGCTATACCAATTATATACGACTGATTCGTACTACGTTGATTTTTTCTTCTCCGGAAGAGAATGCAAAAGGTATGAAGCGTCATGAGATGGATGTTACGGGATTCCGGCCTACGGAGCGCTATATATTTACAAAGTCTGGTGATCGCTGGACATATGCCATATATGCTGAGTAGGTACAGGAGATAACATTCGGAAAGAAAAACAGGTCGTTCGGAAAATAATTTATACCCCCGGGAAAAAATAATTTTTAGGAAGGCAAGCACCACCTTACTTATCGATCAATTTAAAACATCGTCATGCAGTTTCGAAGAATAGTTCAGAAAATTGAAGTCGTTCTTCTCTTTCTTGTATTACTTCAAAGCTGCGCGTTTAGTCAGACGGATGTTCAAACAGTATATATCACTGCTACCGGTAAGAAGTATCACACCAGCAAGTGCCGATACCTGCAGTATAGTCATGTAGCGATAGCCCTTCCGCAGGCAAACGAAAGAGGCTATACCGCGTGTAGCGTTTGTAATCCATCTCGTGTAAAGAATCCAACTCCACCGGCACCGCGTCAATCGGAACCTGCGCTTCAACAACCCCAGCATGTAAAGCAGACCGTACAAGTCAAGAAAAAGACGAACCTGTCAACGCGATGCACTGCGCAAACAAAGACTGGCACACGCTGTAAGCGCAATGCCAAAACCAATGGTAAATGCTGGCAACATCAATAATAAGATATAGCATTGAATATATATGAACTTCTATTGTGTAGATACAGATGTCCGGGAAGGAGGGTTTCACGAAGTACATCAGGTACGATGTACCTATATGCCGGAAGACAAGATAGACCTCGGGCCGTTTCCGTCCTGTTATGAAGCCGTGCGGGCAGCGCGGAAGTTTTATAAAGCAATCCGCGGATGCCGTTATTGCTGCATTGAATGCTATACCCTATAATTGATATACTACGTTACGCTACGGTAACAGAACTGTTTTTATTGGCCTCATTCTCTACAGAGCGTATCAGCATTTCTGCAAGTTGTTTGGCACTACTTTCAAGTCCTGAAAGATGTTGTGAGATCTCCCGCAAAGTTGCCTGCGAAAGTGTGGTGTCGTTTACCACAGATTGATATTCCTTTTGTGTCATGGCCTCCACAGTTGAACAACAATCCTGCAGCGTTCTGCGCTTATAGGCAACCTCAAATTTCATCCAACGCAATGCCTTCCGATACATGGTATCTTTCGTGAGATCCAATGCCTGGGCTGAACCATATGCGATCAGCCACCGGGAAAGGTGGTCTTTAAAGACCTGTGATTGATATGCAAATTCATGAAAAAGGCTATACAATGCAGCATTTTTAGTGATCAAAGCGGCATGTTTATAGAACTCTTCGCGCTCGTGATTGGCCATGATAAGCCTGACCAGATCATCTACATTTTTAACGACATCTTTCATTTGGGTCGAGGATAATTACGAAAACTGTAAAATATTGTGCCAACCCACGAGGGCGAAGTCATCCTACGCTATATAGATCGTTGCTATATTTACTGGTTGGAATCTTCAAGCTGATCCGTAGTCAGTGCAATGATACGATCATCAACAGTAAGTGGATCACCACGTCCGTCTTGATTGCTCACCGCTATATATAGCTTGCCGTCCGGACCTTGGATTACATTTCTGAGGCGCCCTAACTTCTGGTATAAATAGCGGTCTACACGCTGGATTTTGGTGGCATCAGAAGGATCAAATACGGCACGGTATAGCGCCTGACCACGCAAGCCGGTAAACACCAGCGACCCTTGCCAATCACCTTGTGTTATGAAAATTCCTCCGGTAGGAGCCCATGTCGTTGTATCTCCACTGTGATATACCGGTGCATCTAATCCTGGTTTTGTTTCGCTACCGCGGATGATCGGCCATCCATAATTGTGGCCTGGTAAAATTCTGTTAATCTCATCAAGGCAGCAACCTTGTTCTTCGGACGGTCCGTGTTCTGTAGACCAAAGTTCCTGAGTCTGTGGATGAAACGCCAGTCCTTGCGGATTGCGATGTCCCAGCGAGTATATATAGGACTGTGGATTTGGATTATCGGATGGTATTTCACCCGAGGATGTAAGCCGTAATATTTTTCCATTGAGCACATTCGGATCTTGAGCAAGATCTGGCATATAGCGTTCGCCCACCGCCCAATATAGCATACCATCCGGGCCGAATTCCAGCGGTCCGCTGTTATGTACATAGTTTCCTTCTATGCCATCCATCAATACTTTGTCAAATACAGGTTTTTTGGAAGCGTTCTCTTTATACCGAACCAATTTGTTCACAAGCTTCAGCGGAGCTTTGGAAGCCGCGTAAGTATACCCTATATATACATATCCATTTTGACTGAACTGCGGATCAAGTGTAAGTCCCAACAGCCCTGACTCACCAACTTCCAGTACAACGGAATCAAGCCCGAGCCATACGGATACTTTTCCATTGTCAACCACGGCTACACTGCCGGGCCGTTGTGTGAAAAATAATCTGCCATCCGGTGCAAACATCATTTCCCAAGGAGTGTCCAGATGATCTGCATAGGTCTCATCGTGATATGCCGGAACGTCATCATCATCGCCATCATCGTCATCATTGAACCAATCGTCACAGGCAACCAACGTTAAACAGGAGAGGAGTAAAGTACAGGAAAGGAGGCGATAAAAAAGGGTCAATTTTTCTTTCATACAAAAATCGTTTTGAGATGTATATATAGGGACGAGGAGGAGAACGGTGGTATAGCCGAGGTTCGAAAAAATTATTCCCTTGCTTCTGGTTGTGATGGCTTAGCGTTATGGGTAATTAATGCTCCGGAAGGATTACATGTGATACATAAGTTGTGGTGGAAAATGTTCGGAAAAGAAATCTGTCCATCCGGAAACAAATTCCCGGCATTCGGAAAGTAAATTAAATCATGATATACCCCGTGGTTAGTTTGGTTCTGTCAATGTAACGACTGTCCAAATTAACTGTCTCATGGATTTCAAGGATCAGATTAAACAACTGGGTGACCGCGTAGCGAAGATGTTGCCACAGATACAAACGGAGGAAGCTACCAAGACTTCTCTTACATTACCTTTTATTCAGATTCTCGGGTATGACATCTTTAATCCATCGGAAGTGAACCCGGAGTTCGTGGCCGATCTTGGAATAAAGAAAGGTGAGAAGGTGGACTACGCCATCATGAAAGACGGTGAACCAATTTTGCTCATTGAGTGCAAGCACTATCAGGAGAAACTTGATCCACACAACTCCCAGCTGTTTCGCTACTTTCATACTACCAAGGCTAAATTTGGTTTGCTCACAAACGGGTTACACTATAGATTCTATACTGACCTGGTGGAGCCTAACAAAATGGACGAGAAACCTTTTTTTGAATTTCTGCTCACCGAGATCAAAGAAGCCGAAGTGGATGAGCTTAAGAAATTCCATAAATCATATTTCAATCTTGAAAGCATTTTTACAACGGCAAGCGAGTTAAAGTATTCGAACGAGATCAAAGCTGTATTGTCATCAGAATTCAAAGAACCATCGGAAGAGTTCGTTCGGTTTTTCATCTCGAAGGTATATGACGGAAAAGCAATGGCGAAAGTAGTGTCTCAATTTACAGGCATCGTTAAGAAATCCATTGGACAGTTGATCAGCGATATGATTAGTGATCGCCTGAAGGCGGCTTTGGCAAAAGATGCTGAAACTGAAAAACAACGAGAGGTAAGTGAGACTGCTGTGAAGCCAGAAGAAGACAAGAGTATAGAAACAACGGCTCAGGAGCTTGAAGGCTTCATGATTGTGAAATCGATTATCCGGAAAAGAATTGATGCGCAGCGAATCGTAGGACGAGACACGAAAGCATACTATGGCATTTTGCTGGACGATAACAATCGTAAACCCTTATGTCGCTTATGGCTTAATGGTACAAAGAAATACCTGGGGTTATTCGATGATGCCAAGAATGAGACTCGCCATGAACTTCAAAGGCTCGATGATATTTTTAATCACACCGAACAACTTTTGAAAAGTGTTGACGCGTATGAGAAAGAAGAAAAAGTACCTGCTTAAACCGGTGTTAACTTAGCAGTTCCTGGATACACTATATATCACAACCTGAATATACAGGTCTTTAAATCCGGGATTCTTACTCTGGCAGAGCGAACGAAAATATAGCACCTTCATTGGGCTTTGCTTCGGCCCATACGCGCCCGCCGTGTTTGGTAACGATCCGATGTACGATGGCAAGACCAACGCCTGTGCCTTCAAATTCATTTGCCTTGTGCAACCGCTGAAACACGCCGAACAGCTTGTCAGCGTACTCCATATCGAAGCCTGCACCATTATCTTTTACATAGTATATAATTTCGTTTTTATCAGTATACGAACCGACTTCTACTTTAGGTTGCTCTTTCTTTGCCGAGTATTTCAATGCGTTGGAGATAAGGTTTATCCATACCTGTGTGAGTAATGCCTGGTCTGCCTGCACCGGTGTTAACGGATTTATAATTACTTCTGCGTTGTATTTGTTGACATCCACAATCTCATCCGATATACTCTTGACCATGGGTTGTACCTCTACCCTTGTTTTTTTAATTTCCTTTCTTCCCATCTTCGAGAATTCCAGCAAGTCGTCAATGAGCGTTCCCATCTTGAGCGCATTCTTGCGAATGATACCAAGCAATCGCTTTCCTTCATCGTCCAGCGAACCTTGATAGTCTTCTTCCAGCATTTTAGAAAAGCCTACCAGTGCCCGCACGGGTGCGCGAAGATCGTGTGACACTGAATATGAAAAGGACTCCAGTTCTTTATTTACTTCTTCTAACTGAAGGAGATTTTTGTTCAGATCTGCATTCAGTTTTTTTATCTGTGCATCTGCTTTTTCAAGAGACTGATTTTTTTCCAACAGTTCTTTTTTCTGTAACTGTATTTTGAGCAACACAGATACCTTGGCCGTTGTAAGCTCGGGATCCAGTGGTTTTGAAAGATAGTCTACACCACCTTCTTCAAATCCTTTCATAACCGACTGCCTTTCTTTCTTCTCAGCGGATGCAAAAATGATGGGTATATCTTTTGTTTTTTTGTTGAGTTTTAAAATTTGTGCTACTTCAAAACCATCCATTTCTGGCATCTGTACATCGAGTATAATCAAATCGATGTCATTGTTAAGAGCGAGCTTTAGTGCATCATTTCCATTGGTAGCACTTAGAAATGTACGCCCGGGTTTATCCAGCAAAGTTTCCAATGCATAAAGATTTGAAGGTTTGTCATCAACCATTAGTATAGTTACCTGCTCTTGCATGCTACTTTATCTTCATGAATATTTTTTCTTTCTTATCAGTCTCTTCGAAGTAATCTTTTTTATCAGCAAACAAAAGTGATTCCTTGTCTCCTAATCCAAGGAAGCCAAACGGGCACAGGCTTTCATAAAATAGGTCCACCACTCTGTTTTGAAGGTTTTGATTGAAATACATAATTACATTGCGACAAATGATCAGTTGGAACTCATTGAATGACTGATCTGCAACCAGGTTATGTGGAGAGAAGACTACATTTTCACGCAAGGATTTGTCAAACATCACTGAACTATATTTAGCCATATAATATTCTGAGAATGATTTTTTTCCTCCCGCATCCAGATAGTTACTGGTATATAATTTCATATTTGTGAGGGAGTATACGCCTTCACGGGCGGTTTGAAGCGACTTTTGATTTATATCTGTGGCATAAATGATCGATCGTTCGAGAAGGTTTTCTTCTTTTAAAAGTATAGCCATTGAATATACCTCCTGCCCGGTGGCGCAGCCCGCAATCCAGATGCGAAGTATAGGATAAGTCGCCAGCCGCTTTACAAGATTATCGCGGATACTTTTATAGAAAGTGGGGTCGCGAAACATTTCAGTAACGGTCACCGACAACTCCTGCACAAATTCTTCGAAGATGCGCTCATCTTTTAAAAGAAGTTTCCCCAATTTATCAAGAGCATAAATTTCTTTATTCTTCATAAAGTGAATGATCCTTCGCTTCACCGATAATTCGGCATACTCGGTAAAGTCATAACCGTATATAAAGCGAATCGATTCCAGCAGTTCTTTATATTCATTATGGTCGATCGTAATGGACATCTTTATTTCAGCGATATAACCATACCCGCATCAGCGAGAGAAGTTGTTCAACATTAACAGGTTTCGAAATGTAGTCGGACATACCGACTGCAAAACATTTTTCTTTGTCTTCCTTCATCGCTTTGGCAGTAAGCGCAATGATGGGCAGCGACCTCAGCGAGTTTATTTTCCTGATCTCTGTGGTCGCTTCATAGCCATCCATCTCAGGCATCATCACATCCATTAACACCAGGTCAATGGTAGGATCCTGCTTGACTATATCCAGTGCTATCTTTCCGTTTTCGGCAGTTACACATTGAAGACCTTCTTGTTCCAATGCGTTGGTTAACGAGTATATATTTCGCATATCATCGTCTACCAGAAGTATTTTTTTATTCTCCAGCACTTCATCCGACTTATGAAGTCTGCGAATGATGCGTTGTTTTTCCTTGGGTAATTTGGACTCTATACGGTGGAGGAACAGTGTTGTTTCGTCCAGCAGACGTTCGTGCGAGTCGGCAGTTTTGAGCACCACGGTGTTGGCCAGCTTACTCAAGGCTATACTATCTTCTTTTTTCAGATCTTTCCCGGTATATACAACAATGGGAATCAGGTTCAATTTCTCATGCGCTCTTATTTTTTCAAGCAGCTCAAACCCGCTCATATCCGGTAACCCCAGGTCAACAATGACGCAATCAAACGATTCAGTGTTCAACATTGTAAAGGCTTCTTCTCCGCTATAGGCCGAAGAACAGGTAACATCATTATCACCAATCAGCTCACGTATTGCTTTGTTGTGTTGTTCGTTGTCTTCTACAATCAGAAGCTTCTTAAGTTTTTTATTGGAGAAGACTTCGATTTTTTCAAAAGCGCGTTCAAGGTCCTGCACCGTTACAGGTTTCTGGATATAGTCAAACGCTCCAAGCTTCAAACCTTCTTTGCGTTGATCGTAAGCTGAAATAATTTGTACCGGAATGTGACGCAGTTCCGGATTATTCTTGAGCTGCTTTAATATTTCAGAACCACTGATGGTCGGCAACTTCATATCGAGAAGTATAGCATCGGGTTTATAGTGACGCGCATAACTGATACCGGCATTGCCCTGGCTGGTAACAATACCTTTATAATTCCGCTCACGGATAAAATCCAATAATACCTTCGCAAACTTTTCATCATCCTCGATGATCAGAATCACGCGATCATTTTCCCCTATAGTATTCCGGTCGTCCTGTATTGCATTTTCTGTAGTATGCATTTCAGTAGGAATATATACAACGTCATTTTTAACGGGTTCTTTTTCTTTAATCTCAACTTGCTTGTCAATTGAAGAACTGAAGGAACGATCAAAGTGCAACGGCAGATATAGTGTAAAAGTACTGCCCACACCAGCCTCACTATGTAGCTGAATTTCTCCTCCCAATGCATGTGAAAGTTCGCGGCTGATGGAGAGGCCAAGTCCTGTGCCACCATACTTTCGCTTCGTAGAACCATCCGCTTGTTGAAAGGCTTCGAATATGATAGCGCGTTTTTCTTTTGGTATACCTATACCTGTATCGGATACAGAGAAGGCGACCATATTCGAAATGGAGTTGAGATCTTTATTCCTATAGTCAACAGCCGTGGGCCTGTATATGGACAGTTCTACTTTGCCAGCCTGGCCGGTAAATTTGAATGCATTCGATAAAAGATTCCGGATGATCTGCTCAACGCGTTGCCTGTCCGTTGTAAGTGTTTCCGGTAGTATATTTGAATCGAAATGTATTTCAAATGCTACATTGTTTTTTCGGGCTACTTCTGCAAATGTAGCATTGATGCTGCTTATCATTTCCCGGAAGGGAACGTCTTCAATTTCCAATTGCATTTTACCGGATTCTATTTTTGAAAGATCCAGTATTTCATTAATCAGATTAAGAAGGTCCGTTCCTGAGGTGTGTATATTTTTGGAGTACTCAATTTCTTTTTCACCCAGGCGATTCGTTTTATTTTCAGAAAGCAATTGCGCAAGGATAAGAATACTGTTAAGAGGTGTGCGCAACTCATGAGACATGTTTGCTAGAAACTCTGATTTATACTTGCTCGTGATTTCTATTTCTTTCGCTTTGATTTCGAGATTTGCGCGCGCATCACTTAATAATTCATTTTGTTCTTCCAGCTGATTAGACTTTTCTTCCAGCTCTACATTTATTTGTTGAAGTGATAGTTGCTGCGCTTTTAATTCTGATTCCGATTTAGTGAGCAGATCTGTTTTCGCATGAAGCTCTTCATTTGCCTGACGCAATTCTTCCTGTTGCGCTTCTAGTTCTTCCGCTTGCAATTGCGTTTCTTCCAGGAGTTGTTTCGTTCTTTCACGCGCCTGTGCCGAAATAATCGCGATCGCTATACTATTGGCTACGAGCTCTACATATTGCTGTTGCGCTTCTGTAAAATCATATATACTTCCAAGTTCTACCACACCTGCGATAACGCCATCGGAGAGAAAGGGAGTAGCCAGAATATTTTTGGGACTTACCTGTCCAAAGCCTGTTGTAACCTGAAAGTAATTTTCAGGAATGGCGCGCAGTAAAATAGATTTTTTATTGGCAGCCGCTTGGCCAGCCAATCCTTCACCGAACTTCAGTTCACGTAGTTTCTTTTTATCTTGATCGGCCGCGTACGCTGCTGCAGGTAACAGTATTGCCTCCTTGCTGTCTGCCAGATAAATGACTCCGACCTGTGCCTCCAAATATATAGTTAGGTGATTGATCACAATGTCGGCAAGCTCGTGCAATGATTTATTTCCCTGTATACTTCGTGCAAGATCACGGCTTCCCTCCAGGTTCCAGTTCTTGTTAGCCGCTTCCATTTGTGCACGCCTCAATGCATTCAGATTGGTTGTGATCATCATATAGATCACCAGCAAAACAGCTGCTATAACCAGCACCAATACAATAAAAATGATATTAAAGTCTTTTGTATCAGCTTCACTCGCTTCTTTTCGTTCCGTAAGCAATCGTTGTTCAATTTCTTTTGCTTTTCGAATCAACGTGCGGATGGACATTAATTTGCTTCTGCTTTTTCCATCCATTACAGCGACACTGGCAGTTTCATTATTACTCTTTCGTAGTCCGATAACGTCTTCCAGTGTTTGAATATGCAAAAGCGTTAGACTGTCCAATGCCTTGGCATTTCTTTGTTGCGTGGCATTATCGCGTGTTAGCTCAAGTATCTTGTTGACGTGATCTGATAAATTTAGTTTGGCGCTGTAGAAAGGAGCCAGGAAATCTTCATTGCCGGAAATAACGAATCCACGCATACTATTTTCGGCATCAACTGAATACATGAGGACTTGTTCAAACTCATATAGTACTTCATGGGTATGATTCACCCAACGGTTTGTCGTGATCAGTTTTTCACTATTGTTAAATGAAATAACCGCAACCAAAAGCAAGACAAGTGAACAAATGGAAAAACCTAAAAGTATTTTTCTATCCAACGTTAACTTCATAGCATGTTGAATCAATAAATTAATAATAACTGACGGCACAACCCACCGGCTAAAGCACAGGTGATTCGCTATTCACCTTGAAGATTTTCAAATGCCAGAATAGACAATTGGACGGTCAATTATAAATATAGATGAAAGCACCTAATCTTCAAAAAAATAATGAATGTGAATGTCTCAAGCGGTATTGTGTCTCAAGCAGCAAACCATAATAAAGACTGTTAAAATAGATGTAAATTGTATTGTGAGGCCATCAGTTATTTAGAATTACTATTGAGAATGCGTGCAAGCGGAGAAGTGGTTACAGCGTGATCCTCCTATACTGCGAATATATACCTCTTGATTCTTTTCTAAAATACAGGTGTCTGGAATTGTATGATCTATGTTCCTCAATTGCTTGTTTAAAAGTAATCGGCAACACCCGGATTGAATTCCACCAAGGTTGCGGTTGTGAAGTCACCGAAGAAAAAGAAGTATTCACCTCATTTTAATGCTGACTGGAAAGAAATCGGCTTACTAAATCGTTATACACAAAATGAAAGGAAGATATTGATGCTTTTGGACATAAGGCCTAATTGAGCTGTAAGGCGCGAAGTGAGCCACGAATAAACTTCTAAACTATATTACCCTATGGAACGAAAAGAATTTTTGAAGCGTCTTGGAATGAGCAGTCTGATTGTTCCCTTACTCCAGGCTTGCAGTAGTGACGATGATGAGACAATAAATGTAGGAGATTGCACCTCCACATCATCAGAGACAGCGGGTCCGTTTCCTACAAAAGATCCATCGTCATTAGAGCTCGTTGACATTCGTTCCGACAGAACGGGTGTGCCATTCACAATAAAGATTATCATCCAAAATAAAAACAATGATTGTGCTCCTTTGGCAGATGCCATTGTAGACATCTGGCATTGTGATAAAGATGGTTACTATTCCGAATACGGAGGTACTACCCTGCAGACTGTAAATTTCACCTCGGTGCATTTTCTTCGCGGAAGACAAACAACGGATAGTAATGGTCTCGTAGGATTTACCTCTATATTTCCGGGATGGTACCCATCGCGGGCGCCACACATTCACGTTCATATTTATAATGCCAGTGGAACTTCACTCCTGGTTACACAGATCGCTTTTCCTGCCGATGTAACAGACACCGTATATACTACCGCCAGGCAGTACTATACTAAAGGAGAACAGGATACATCCAACACGGCTGATTCTATTTTTTCAAATTCAATAGCAAACGAACTGGGCACTGTAACCGGCAATGTTACAGATGGATATGTACTTACGCACACCATTGTTGTGAACGCCTAATTTTCTTTTGATCACTGGTCTTCAATATTTGAAAGAGACTGGTATATATGCTATATCTATGGTAAAAGGTTTGATACGATTGTGCTATTCAAAGATAATAGACGCTTCATCGGCAGGTGTGTGGGATAAGTATGTGTTTGAAGATACTTATAAAGAATTCTTCATGCAGTCGCAGTACTTCAATCAACAACAGAAGTTTTTAACATTTCGTGAGATCCTTGAGAACGATCCGAAAGCGGACGAACTTCATTACCTGGTAAGCACTGCAGCTATAGGTTATTTACGGCAACTCAATGAACGCATACCTGATGTCGTAAACGGATCTGGTAAACTGTTTCTTCCTTTTAAGAATTTCAGATTTGAAATTCTGCAATCACATGTAAAAGACCAGAGTCAGCATAGGGTCGCGATACATTTTTATAGCGAAGTGATGACGTGGATTGATACCATCGGTAACCAGTTGTTGCTGGCAACCGGAGATCAATTGGAAGCAATGCATACAGGACAGTTTATCGATACGGACATGCTCGCTTTACGTCCATACCTTAGCATCAGTTCCTTTCAGTTGAAAAATGTTCAGCTGGTAGAAGTTCCTGTTCAACAATCCATCAACGCTTAATTTTGCATGATGACATCGAAGACTCAAGCAATTATATATCTCTCCAATCAACGGGGTTGCTCACAAGAGGACTGGTTTCGAAGTTTTCACGTATTTAATTATGGAAAGTATTTTAATGAGAACAGAACTCCTTTCGGAAGTTTAAATACATTAAATGAAAACACATTAAAAGGAGGGAGGACAATAAGCCGTTTAGCCAAGGAAGACGCCACAGTTTTAATACTGCCGATTGTTGGTGCCTTGAAATATAGTACACCTACTCATAAAGAAGGAATGGTGGACGCAGGCGAAGTAGCTATACTTTCCGTTGTTAAGGATTCGGTTATGGAGATGATGAATCCTTACGAAGATGAGTTGATCAACTTTCTTGAAGTATGGTATACGCACCCTGCGGGGTACCCCATCGAACCTGTAAAGATTGAACTCGACCTGGAGCAAAATAAAAATAGTGTAATTCCATTGGCTGTATTAGAAGGAGGGAAGCAACACATTGCACCTTATATCGGTAAATTCAAAGGAAGAGAAGAAGGTATATATACTCCAAAGAATTCTGCTAATGGAGTTTTTGTGTTTATAGTAGAGGGCGCCTTCGAGGTGGCGAACCGGCTTCTTCACGCACGTGATGGATTGGCGTTATGGAATGTAGAGCAAGTTGAATTCGAAGCGTTGTCCAATGACGCCATCATTTTCTTACTGGAGGTAGCGCTATAAATGAAATCACGAAGGCAGTATATACCTTCGTGATTGTATCTTAGTTTATCCTTGAAATAGATTACGTGTTGATGATCGATCCTCCATTCGGATGTAGAACTTGTCCAGTAAAGAATGATCCTTCCTTCGATGCAAGAAATACATAGGAGGTAGCAATTTCTACTGGCTGTGCTGGTCTTCCCAGCGGAACATCTTTCCCAAACTTCTCTACCTTCTCATCATCAAATGACGCAGGGATCAACGGTGTCCAAACCGGACCCGGTGCCACAGCATTTACACGAATTCCCTTCTCTGCCAGAGACTGCGATAAACTTCTGGTGAAAGCGATGATCGCTCCTTTGGTAGAAGAGTAGTCCATCAGCGTCTGATTCCCTTTATAGGCAGTAACAGAAGCGGTGTTGATAATGCTGCAACCATCGCGCAGATGTGGTACAGTATATTTCACCATATAGAAGTATGCGAAGATATTTACCCTGAAAGTATATTCCCATTGTTCAGCAGTAATGGACTGCACATCTTTTTGTTCGTACTGAACAGCAGCATTGTTTACAAGTATATCTATATGCTTGAATTTTTCCAGCGTCTGGTCAACTATGTTCTTGCAGTTTACTTCCTGCGAGACATCTGTTGAAATAAGCAAAGCTTCTTTACCATATTTCCGAATCGCTTCTGCGGTTTCCTGCGCATCCTCATGTTCGTCGAGGTATGCTATTGCAACATCTGCACCTTCTTTGGCAAATTGTATAGCAACAGCACGACCTATACCGGAGTCTCCACCCGTGATGATTGCTACTTTTCCGCGCAAGCGTCCATAGCCTTCATCATCCGTATCATATATAGGGCGAGGCGACATTTCACTTTCAATTCCGGGTTGCCGGTCCTGATGCTGAGGTTTAATATCAGCGGGATCTTTGATCAGTGTTGTTTCCATAATATAATTTTTTTAGTAGCGTAATAGCGCTGCAATCTTGCTGTCGGCAGGCATTTTTTCTTTGTCCAGGATATGTACTTCACCACCAGTCAGTATAGTTTTAATGACGGATTTGTTAAGTAAACATTCATCGTTTTTTTCCTGCGTCTCATGGATGGTTAGCGTATTGGCCATCTCATCGAATGTTCCCCAGATATGTTCATCTTTCTGAATGAAGAGATGTGCAACGCGACCATAATGTGCCGCTGGAATAACATCTGCAGGAATAGAAGATGTCAGATCCGTAGCAGACTGGTTCGCATAATTTGTAAGCGCTTTTTGATGACGTCCCTGAAAGTATGGCGTCATAAGCTCCAATGCTTTTTGATGCAGCGTGCGAACATCTTCATGTTCGTAACTTCCAATCAGTGTCTGCTCACATACATGATTATAGTCAGTTACGGATTTATAGATCGGTAGCAAATAATCCACTCCGGCAAGCAACAAGGGTACATTTTCATCGTGAAGTATTTCTTTCCAGATCGTCTCGTCTACTTCTTCCAGGTATAGCGCTATATTTTCCTTTTCATCAGGTTTACCGGCTCCTATACCATGGTAGTTTGCTCCGCCACCACCACCGCTGCTTCCGGTTCTCCACAATTGCTGATCGTCCTTCTCCTCGAAATGAACTACGTCATCTATACCATTTGGTATTTCGGGTATATCTATATATTGAATGCCGAACGCATCTACCTTAAACAGCTTCGATTGCTTTTTACTGATTACCAGCAAGTAAAAATACTCGCGCGTGGTCATCAGCGGAATCAGCGGATTCAGGAAAAACGATGGCCCCATCAATAGCCCTTCGGAAGGGGCGAGGGGCAGCTTCACATAGCGGAACAAATTATCCGATATAAACAATGCCAGTCCTGCTTGCTGATTATTCCAGAATGTATCGTCCTTTATAAGATCGTATCCAGGGGTCAGCATACTGGTAATAGTATTTTCATTCACACCGTTTTGCTTCAGCTGTGATGAAATCTGTTGAAGAACATTTTTGAACGCAGTAATGTCCTGTTTTTCATTCACTTCAACACCGGCAGCGTGTGTCTGCAGATAGGCCGTTATATATATATCGGCTTTGTGGTTTGCAAGCTCTTCAAATAAAGGCTTCGTCAAAATCCCGGAAAGCTCCAGCCCCTCCGTTGGGACACTTTCAGAGCCGTTTAGTGTATTGCTACCAGAAGATGTATTTGAAGTTTTTGCGGAAGAACTTTTTCTGAAGCGCTTATTTGGTTTGCCGTCTTCAGCATACTCCACATGCTTGTCAACATTACGATTCGGGTGTCGTACTCTCACGTTGGCAGGCATTTCTTCCTGTCCATCAGTATATTTCTCAGCAGTTTCAAGATATTGGTCTAATGCACCATCTTCTTTGAAATGCAATTCAACACTATTCTCTTTACCGGAACCCGTAGGCTTTCCTTTTGCCGGATGGAATTTCCCTTCTCTGTCTTTTCCCATAATAAAAGTGTTTAGGAAGAGATGGGTAAATTATTATACCGGCTTCATGCTAAAGAATATATACATAGTGGGTCAAACCACAATGATGGTTTGTTTTCTACACTTTAAGATAAGTGAAGAATTTTGTCAGCTAAAAATTTAGCATAAGAAAGTCATGGAAGCTTGCTAAGCTTGTCATCCAGATATTTTAGATGAAACACCGTCATAGAATCTTTCATTTTGGGTATCGCTTTCTTCAATCGTACTTTTATTTCTCCTAACTTATTTTTAATCACCGCGTCTGCATCGGAAAGAGCCGTTGTGTTTTTTGAAAGTTCAATGAGTTTATCAACATAATATCGTTGCAGGTATCGCCTGTAAACAGTAATGGTGGAAAATGTGTTAAGCTCTGCCCACATCATCTGGTCAAGATCATCCATATAGTTAATGATTCGATAGGCACGCGTATCGTATAGCGCTTCTGCCTCTGCGAGTTTAGTGAGTGTGTTGTAACTTAAAAGTGAATTTAAAACCAGTTCCTGAGACTGCGCTATAATCTGCGAAGCGTTCTGACCGGTTCGCGCAAGAATAACGGTATCGAGCAACCACATGGGAGGCTGAAATATATTCTTATTTAAAAAGTTGAGCGCTTCACGTTGTAATGTTGCGGGTACTACACGATATACCGGCCCGATTTGTTCCGATGACTTTATGGTCTCGTACGTTCCACCAATATAGGACATGACGTGTCCCAAATAATAATTATATTGATTGGTGACACCGTTATAAAGCTGATTGAGATTTTTATAGCCTTCATTCGGTACATAGGTCCACGCATTGAGACGGGGAACAATGCGCTGAAGATTTTTAATTCCATATTCACTTGCCTTCATGGCGTTATCCCCTATATCTTCTGTTTGTACGCGTGGATCGTCCGTTGAAAACTCGGAGGCAAACCAGAGTTGCTGGTCTTTCATTTTTTCTACAATAGCGCCGTTCAAAAAAGGAATTTCATTTTCAGAAGTTGGTATATCCGGATAGTAGCGATAGCCATATTCAATTGCCCACAAATCATATTTACCGATCCGTGCAATAAGTCCATGTTCGGTAACACTATCTTGTGGTTGCGCTACATAATTGAAGCGCGCATAGTCCATGATAGAAGGAGTGTGTCCATTTTCTTCCAACCACGCGCGATCACGTAACTTTTCTACCGGTACCGTAGAGCTTGCTCCAAAATTATGAGTAAGACCCAGCGAGTGTCCTACTTCATGCGCTGCAACGGAACGAATCAGTTCGCCCATCAACTCATCATCGAATTTCATTCTTTGCGCACGCACATCACTGGCACCACATTGCACCATATACCAGTCGTGTAGTATAGACATAAGGTTGTGATACCAGTTAATATGGCTCTCCAGGATTTCGCCACTGCGTGGATCTGTAATAATAGGACCTGCAGCATTCGCGATGGCGGAAGGTTTATATACTATAGCAGAGTGACGGGAATCTTCCAGGCTCCAATCCGGATTTACTTCCGGGCTTGGTGCCTCACGTGCCTGTATCGCATTTTTAAATCCAGCTTTTTCAAATGCTACCTGCCAGTCTTCGATGCCTTGCTTTAGATATGGAACCCATTTTTTTGGAGTAGCCGGATCTATATAGTATATAATTGGTTTCTGTGGTTCTACAAGTTCTCCACGTTTATAGGCAGCCATGTCTTCTGGTTTAGGTTCAAGCCGCCAGCGCTTTATATAGTTGATGACTTTAACACCTTGAGGATTTACATCATAGTCGGTATAGCGTTCCGTAAAATAACCAACCCTTCGGTCTGCAAATCTTTTTCGCATCGGCTTCTTGGGCAATAATACAAGAGATGTGTTAAGCTCCAGCGTAAACGTATTATCACTGGTTGATTCGTTGTATGTTTTGATGGTTCTGATCTCCAGGTTAAGCGGATATGATTTTATATCCTTTATATAACTCATGTTGGAAAGTATACTTCCGATGCGCATGGTTTTGCGCGAGGTGGCACTGAAGAAGAATATATCATTGCTGCCGTTTACATAATCGGTAACATCGATAACGCTTCCTTTCCCTCGTGGCGAATACGCACCAATACCAAATGCTGCTGACAAGGGCTGGAGGTTAGAACGGATCACGGCACTGAACATTGAGTTCGTACTATCACCGGCATTGTCCTGATAAGAAATTCTTCGAAGAAATATTTTATGAGCCGGACCTTTTTCAAAACGTATAATGGTATTGCCGATCTGATCTCCCGCATATCCTACATACTCCTGACGTACACCTGCTGCGCCCTGAGCAATACGACTCACTACTAAAAGATCGCGACCTAAAAGACTGTCGGGGATTTCGAAGTAATACTGATCATCTACTTTGTGGACAGTGAATAAACCTTTACGTGTTATCGCATTTGGTTTGATGAGACTATAATATTTACTCGGAGCGGTGAGTTGCATATTTCCTGCAGGCACTGATGACGGTGTCTCTGTTGTATCACGCTTGATCGTATCCTGCAGAATTTGACCGAACAGAATTGCCGTTGTATCCGGAGGTGCGGTTACAATCGGATTTTGTCCAAACGATTTTAAGGATATAGTAACTGTCAGTATAAGAATAAGAATACTTCGCATACGTATACATTTGAAATAGTGAAGATAACTTATTTACCTGCAAACAGGTTCCTAATCTTATCTGGTTTTACAGGAGTATATCGAAAATAAAATGAACTGCCCGTTTTTACCACAGTCGCCCTTAGTACATGTCCACACCATTCCTCAATAGCGAAATGATTTGGCACACTTTGCAATGCGCAAATGTCAGGCATAGTTTTGTTTGTATTAATGACGTGTAACAAAATCACAATTATTCAAACAACAAACTATTAAACTATTACAGTGCTATGAAAAAGCTAATGTTATTTTTTGCCGGAGTGTTTATGTTAGGCATTGCGGCAGTGAACGCTCAACAAGTGGATACGACTGGTACACAAACTCAGACTCCTTCCGCAACACAACAACCATCTGCAACACAACCATCCGCAACACAATCAGATCAGTACATCCAGAAGGATTACGAGATGGTAAAATCTACTGATGTTCCATCTTCTTTAAGAACAACATTGAAAGGTTCTGAATATACAGGATGGGAAAGTGGTTCAGTATACCGTAACAAATCTAATAATGGTTATATGGTTCGTGTAGGTTCAGGCGACCAAACTAAAAATTACTACTTTGATAAGGGCGGAAAACGCATTCAGGATCCTGGTACAAGTGGTTCAAGCAGACCATAAGGTTCTCTGAAATTTTAAAAGAAAAACCGGCTACTGCCGGTTTTTTTTGTTTTTATATTTCTTTATAGGGCACCGGTTGTTTTTTCCGGATGAACTTCAGGTATATAATAGTTAATCCTGCAATCAGAAGTATAGGCCATATATAGGTAATGCCAAGTATAACAGTGAGTAAACCTTGCCATCCGGTTTTTAATGCATCTGAAAAATTGTCTTTCATTCCTATAGTATCAGCAGCGGATATTTCCTGTGATACAGTTTGATAGAACTCCAAATTTATAGTGCTATAGCTGACTTGTTCTTTCAGATAATTCATGCGGCTAATGGTGGCTTCGATCTCTTCGTGCAATTCACCGATCTGTTGTTCTGCGTGGAGCAGTTCCTCAATTGTTCCAGCTTTCTTTCGCAGAATGTCCATATAGCGCCCTTCTACTTCACGCTTCGTTTTCAGGCGCGATTCCAGATCAACAAATTCTTTTGATACATCGTTGGTGCTAACATCACGAAAGTTTACAAACCGTGGCTGCTTGTCAATCTCTTTCAGAAGCTCGTAAAAGTATTCGCTCTGCACGCGAATCGAAAGTTTGTTTTCAAGGATTGGATTTTCCAAACGCAGGTTGGACGAAGCTATATATGCCGGGTATTTTTTTATAGCAGCCTCTATATTTTCGGAAGCCTTCTTTACATTCTCAACTTCGAATCTATAGTTTACGGTTTTAATGAGCTTTACTTTTCCGTTTGAGTAAAGATCTTCATGCGGTGTTGCGGCCAGTTGATTTTGTGTGAGCGATGTTTCAGCCTTACGAAGGCTTTCATCAGAAACGTCCATGGTGTCAGCAGCTTCCATAGAAGTTTGCTTCGCGCCACACGCAGAAAAAAGACATAGCGATACCAGGAAAATATACACTGTATTTTTCATAATGATTAAGGATTTAAAATGGTAGAGATGAAGAAGACGCGTGTGGGCAATAGACTATCAACGGCACAAGTTGTGTCAGAAAATAACGGCATTAAAATACGTTGGTGTGTATTGAAAAAAGCAGAACTACCTTTTTCAAGTATTATTCAGAGACGAATATTCCGGAACAGCACCGGAAGGAGAGAAAAAAAGCTGATCGGGTATTGAGCCCGATCAGCATATTTTTTAGTGAGCAGCAGCTGCAGTATCTGCAGGAGTTTCTACTTGAGTAGTGTCAGGTTGAGCAACTTCAGTTGTATCTGCAGCAGGTGCAGTTTCCTGAGCTTCGTTAGTAGTCTTTTTTGGTTCGCAAGATGCCAAAGCGATTACGCAAAGTACTCCGAAAGCTAATTTGATTGTGTTTTTCATGACTTATTGGTTTAAAAATTTCCCTTCATACAAAAACATTCAAAAGGTCACCCATCATAAAAGATATTTTTCTTTGGGTTACCTTCGCAGCACTTTTGTATAAAATCGACCTTATTGAACGTGGTGTATTACTTTGACGAGTTGATCGTTTCAGAGATCAAAAAGAAAAATGAGGTAGCGCTCCGGGAGCTCTACAAAACACATTATCCGATGATTGTAAATCTGGTGCGCTCCAACAATGGTACGGAGGAGGAAGCGAAGGATGTTTATCAGGAAGCTGTGATCGCGTTTTACGAGAAAGTACAGCAACAAGGATTTGTCCTTACCTGTAAAATAAAAACGTATCTCTATGCTGTATGCCGCAGGCTGTGGCTGAAGCGGCTCGCCGAGAAAAAGCGTTACCACGGTAATATAGAGGAGACGGAGACATTTCTGGGTATTGAAGAAGAAATGTCAACCATCGCAGAGAATGAAAATAAGTTTGCCAGTATGCGTGAATCCATGAGCGGTCTTGGGGAACCTTGCCGCGGCATTATTGAGGACTTTTATATACATGATCTGTCGATGGAAGCGATCAGCGAAAAATTCGGATACACGAATGCTGATAATGCCAAAAACCAGAAGTATAAATGTCTGCAACGACTGAAGAAATTATTTTTTGCAAAGTATAAAAACGAAGACCTCTCATGAATGCCGAACAATCACTCTACGACTTATTGGACAATTACTTCTCCGGGAAGTTATCTGTCGATGAAGCCGATGCCGTAGAGTATAAATTGAAAAATGAACCGGATTTCCGCGCGAAAGCGGAGCAGCACAAAACGATGCGTGATGCAATGAAGCATTACGGTAATCGCATGGAGCTGAAAGCAGTATTGGACAGTGCGCACCTGGATATAGAAGAGACTGCACCGGTTACATTGCCAGTGGCAAATCCGGTAAGCGGATGGAAACGCTACTGGCCAATGACAGCGGTTGCCGCTTCGGTCGCCCTGATTAGTATTGTGGGGACGTTGATGATGACGCGCTCGCTCGAAACAAAACAGACTGCTATATATAAAGAGTTGCGCAGAAATGTAGATCAAATCAAGCATTCACAAAAAATGCTGATGAAAGACATTGCACAGTCTATAGATAAAGGCAAGCCCGTGCCCAGTAAATATGCAGGTACAGGTTTTCTGATTTCGTCCAACGGTTATGTGGCCACCAGCTATCACGTTGTAAAGGAGGCTGATTCGGTTTATATCGAGAATGAAAAATTTGGCAGACAGAAAGTTTCTGTAGTATTGAGTGATCCTGCAAATGATATCGCAGTGCTAAAGCTGCAAAATGATTCTGTTACAGGTATAAATCGTATACTTCCATTTTCCATTGTGAAAGATGAGGCAAATCTTGGCGAACATGTATTTACTCTTGGGTTTCCACGTGAAGATATAGTTTTTGGTGAAGGCTCTATCAGCGCTTCTACCGGATATAGTCAGAACCCAAATGCATACCAGATCTCTGTGCCGGTGAATCCAGGCAACAGCGGTGGGCCGCTCTTCAATGAAAGCGGTGACCTGGTGGGCATTATCAGTGGAGTTCAAACCGAAACACTTGGAGCTGCCTTTGCGATCAAGTCATCGGTAGTGATGGATGCGATCACTCGCGCTTCACTGGATACACTCGAGAGACCGCTTGTACTTCCAAAGTATAATACTATAAAGAATTCAAATCGTGTACAGCAAATTAAGCGTTGGAAGGATTACGTATTCATTGTACAGGTATATAAAAATTAACAGCGATTGCTGATGGATATATACTTGTAATCCGTGCGCCATCCGTTATGCAAATAGAAACAGCGGTTGATCTTATCAAAGAAGGCGTGATGTCTTCGTCACAACAGACATGGGCTGATCTTGGCGCAGGTCAGGGCATGTTTACCAAAGCACTCAGTACATGTTTATCTGCCGGCAGCACAATCTATGCGGTTGATAAAGATGGCGCTGCACTCCGTTCAATAACTATTGAGCCAACGATAACACTCCACACTTTCCAAAAAGATTTTGTAAAGGATGCACTCGATCTGCCGTTGGACGGAATACTCATGGCGAATGCCCTTCATTTTGTGGAAAATCAGTTGGCGTTTATTCAACGTATCCGGAAAAATCTGAAGCCTGCAGCAAGGATAATATTGGTAGAGTATAATACAGACCACGGCAATCGTTGGGTGCCTTATCCCATGAGTTACTCCACCTTGCAGACCTTTTCAAGAGAGGCGGGTTTCGCTTCAGTAGAATTGCTACATGAAGTTCCATCCGCATATCAGGGAAGTATATATTCAGCGTTGCTTAGATAAGTACATTAGCAGAGGTTATATATTCTTCTCTTTCAGCTGCTTTGCCTTTTTTCGCGCAATCATGCTTACCACGATCAATTGTAAAGCATGATATAGCATGAGTGGTAAAAGCAGGATGCCCGTCATCGTGCTGTTGGCAAATAGTACATGCGACATAACGGTGCCGTGTACAAGTGATTTCTTCGATCCACAGAATACCGCGGTAATGCTATCTTCACGATTAAACCTGAGAAGCTTGCAACAAAGTGTAGTAATGCCGTATGCTATAAAAAAGAGTATAAGCATCGCGATGCCAAATAGAAGTAATTCTGTAATTGTTAAATCGCTAAACATTTTGCGTGCGAACGATTCGCTGAATGCAGTATATACAATGATCAGGATAATAGTCTGATCGAAATACTTCAACTGCTTGCGGTACTTTTCCGCGTATTGTCCTAAACGTGGATTAAGAAGTATACCAGCAACCACAGGCAATAACACTTGCAGAGTTAGTTTGCCAATGGTACTTCCCAGATCCACCTGCCCCGAAGAGTTCGAGAGAGCCATTCCCATCCACAACGGTGTGATAAATACCCCGATGACACTGGATATACTGGCATTAAATATAGCGGCAGGTATATTTCCTTCGGCAATGGATACCATTACGACAGATGAAGATACAGTAGACGGCAAGCTTGCCAGAAAGAAAGTGCCGAGCCATAGAAGCTGTGCGAGATGGTCTGTAGCGATCATCTTAAAAGGATATATAAGCAACGGGAAAAGAATAAAAGTACTTGCCTGAACCAGTATATGAAGCCGCCAGTTACCAAGACCTTGTTGAAGTTTTTGTTTACTGAGACGAAGTCCGTAAAAGAAAAAGATCAGCGATATGCCATAGTTTGCGAGTTGCGACAATGATAAACGACCTTGTGCAGTACCGCCTTCAGGCCACCAATATGCAAGCATGATCATCCCTGCCAGTGCAAGTATAAATCCGTCAAGTCCAAAGTGTTGAAGCCATTGAAAGGGATTGGTTAAAACTTTTTTTCTATGTTCTTCTTGTGAATCACTCATGCCGATACAATAATGGCGCTTAAAATATTATTATAAAAAATCTTTTAATCGGGAAAAGTTTTGATTGTCTGTTTTATATTCACGGTTGCGAGATTAATAACAAACCGATTCGTATGAATAAAATTTATATTAAGTATAGCATGTTGCTGATATGCGGGTTAATCTGCATACGTAGTGTGGCACAACAAAATGTACCCCTTAAGCTTTGGTATGATAAGCCCGCGGTAAAGTGGGAGGAAGCGCTGCCTCTTGGTAATGGACGGTTGGGCACAATGCTATACGGCAATCCTCAGCAAGAAGAACTGCAACTGAATGAAGGTACTGTATGGGCCGGTGGTCCGAATAATAATATAAACCCGGTAACAGCAACGGTTATTCCCGAAATACGAAAACTTATAGCAGAAGGTAAATATGCAGAGGCACAAGCTATAGCCGATAAAAATGTGCACTCGCTGAATGATGGAATGCCTTATCAATCGGTGGGAAGTTTGTTTATCGGTTTTCCCCAATATAAAAATGTAACAAACTATTATCGTGACCTTAACATAGAGGATGCCGTTGCCACCGTATCGTATGAAGCTGACGGAGTAAAGTATAAGCGCGAAGTCTTTGTTTCATTCACAGGCCAGGTTGTTATCGTGCGACTTACCGCGGATAAACCAGGAAGTATCACGTGTACATTATCAGTGAAGAGTCCGCAAAAGCACGTCGTTCGGAGTGAGAAGAATGCGTTGGTTCTTACGGGTATCACAGGCGATCACGAAGGTGTAAAAGGCGCAGTTGAATTCGAAGGGCAATTCCATGCTGTAACAGAAGGTGGAACGGTTACTTCGGACAGCTTACAAGTTTCCATTACAAAAGCTACTGCAGCTACAGTATATATATCGATCGCCTCCAACTTTAAAAATTACCGCGACATTAGCGCAGACGAGCATCAAAAAGCATTGCAATACCTTCAGGCAGCATTAAAGAAGAAATATACTATAGCACTTTCAGAACATAAAAAATATTATAAAAAGTATTTTGATCGTGTAAAACTGAATCTGGGCACAACGCCATCGGTTCAAAAAACAACGGACGTGCGTCTTTCAGAATTCGCTACAGCGAATGATCCTCACCTGTCAGCCCTATATTTTCAGTATGGGCGTTATCTGTTGATCTGCTCGTCACAACCCGGTGGACAGCCCGGTACATTACAAGGTATATGGAATCATCATTTGATGCCTCCATGGGATAGTAAATATACTGTGAACATTAATACTGAAATGAATTACTGGCCAGCCGAAGTAACCAATCTCAGTGAATTACATGATCCATTGTTTAAAATGCTGGACGACCTTTCGCATACCGGAAGGGAGAGCGCTACCAAAACCTATGGAGCGAAGGGCTGGGTATGTCATCACAACACGGACCTGTGGCGCATAACCGATCCGGTAGATGGTGCACATTCATGGGGAATGTGGCCGATGGGTGGTGCGTGGCTTTCGCAACATTTATGGGAACACTATATGTTTACCGGTGATGTGAATTTTCTCAAACAATATTATCATGTATTGAAAGGAGCGAGTCAGTTCTTTGTAGATGTATTGCAAGAAGACCCCGAGCATCATTGGCTCGTGGTAAGCCCTTCGGTGTCTCCTGAAAATACCTATAGCTACAATGAAACACAACGGGCCTCCGTCACTGCGGGTACCACGATGGATAACCAGTTGCTGTTCGATCTTTTTGGACGCACTATAAAAGCAGCTGAAATTTTAAAGCTTGATAAATCTTTTGCCGATTCATTGAGACAATTGAAGTCACAGCTCGCGCCTATGCAGGTTGGTAAAAATAGTCAGCTTCAAGAGTGGATTCACGATTGGGACAATCCGAATGATAAACATCGTCACGTTTCACATCTCTATGGACTATATCCCAGTGCACAGATTTCTCCCTATAGAAATCCGGAGTTGTTTGAAGCGGCACGAAATACGCTGACACAACGTGGTGATGTTTCTACCGGTTGGTCTATGGGCTGGAAAGTAAATTTCTGGGCACGTCTGCTCGATGGCAATCATGCCTATAAATTAATAACGGATCAGCTTCGTCCGGTTGGAACCAATGCCGGAGGTGGGGGTACATATCCAAACTTGTTTGATGCGCATCCTCCTTTTCAGATCGATGGAAATTTTGGTTGCACATCCGGTATAGCAGAAATGTTTGTGCAGTCGCATGATGGAGCCCTGTATATACTTCCCGCATTGCCTGATCAGTGGAAAGATGGAGAAGTAAAAGGACTTGTAGCACGCGGTGGTTATGAAGTGGACATTGCCTGGAAGGATAAAAAAATTACTGCATTAAAGATCAGGTCTAAACTTGGAGGAGTATGTCGCGTGCGCGTTCATCAACCGTTAAAAGCAGGAGGAAAGTTTGTGATGAAGGATGCCGTTGGTGAAAACAAAAATCCGTTTTACCAGGTTGAAACGTTACGTGCTCCAATCATTTCTCCGCAGGCACAGCTTCGGAAAACAACGTTGCCTGTCAGCATGTTGTACGATGTAGCGACTGAACCCGGCAAAGAATATACATTCGTGCCCTAACCGGGAATTTTCTTTGTGTATTTTTGATTTACTATTTACGTAAGAAGAAACGATATGACAGCTATAGCAATACCACAGCGCCCACCGCGCAAATTTTTACCGGATGCATTTAAGGTAACAACCTGGGAAGAACTGAAACCATACTTTGATACATTACTGAACCGTGATTTGAGTTCATTGCAAGATCTGAAACAATGGTTTCGCGATCGAAGTGAGCTTGAGTCGGTGATCTCTGAAGACCTGGCGTGGCGCTATATCCGCATGACCTGCTATACCGATAACGCAGACTATAACAAAGCATACCAGGATTTTATACAAAACATTCAACCACAGGTTGCACCGGTAGCTGATCAGTTGAACAAGAAAGCTGCGGCTTCCCCATTGCTCGACACGTTGGCGAAAGATGAAGGATATGATATTATGATCCGCGGGTTGAAAAAGGAAATCGAAATCTTCAGAGAAGAGAACGTTCCTTTATATACCGAAATCAGTACAGAGGCACAAAAGTATGCGCAGATCTCTGGCGCTATGACGATCGAGTGGGAGGGAAAAGAAGTTACGCTGCCGCAAGCTTCTGTTGTGTTAATGGACACCGAGCGCAAGAAGCGCGAAGATGTATACTATAAAATAAACGAGCGCAGGTTAAAAGATAAAGTTACACTGGATGATCTGTTTAGTAAACTGGTTGCATTGCGTCACCAGGTTTCTGTCAATGCAGGTTTCACAAATTTCCGTGACTATATGTTTAAGTCATTGGGACGTTTTGATTATACTCCGCAGGATTGCTTTGCATTTCATGATGCTATTCAAAATGAAGTGGTGCCATTGCTAAACAATTTTGCACAGGAGCGCAAGAACATGATGAAAGTAAATTCACTTCGTCCGTGGGATAAAGCGGTTGACCCTGAAGGTCGCGAAGCGTTGAAGCCTTTCGCCAATGGAAAAGAGTTAACAGAAAAAACAATTGAAGTCTTCAAGAGACTCGATCCGTTTCTGGGACAGTGTTTAGCGATCATGAAAGAGATGGGACATCTCGATCTTGAATCACGGAAAGGCAAAGCTCCCGGAGGGTATAATTATCCGTTATCGGAAATTGGTGTGCCCTTCATTTTTATGAATGCCACATCTACGTTGCGTGATATGGTGACGATCATGCATGAAGGTGGACATGCTATACATAACTTTTTAACGCGTGATCTGGAGTTGAATGATTTTAAATCGACTCCCTCTGAAGTAGCAGAGCTTGCTTCCATGTCGATGGAACTAATCTCGATGGATCATTGGGATGTATTCTTTACAGATCCTGAAGAATTGAAGCGTGCTAAACGCGATCACCTCGAAGACCTGATTGAGACATTGCCATGGGTTGCCACCATCGATAAGTATCAACACTGGATTTACGAACACGCTAACCATTCGACTGAAGAACGAAAGCGCGAGTGGAATAAAATATTCAACCAGTTTGCGGATACTGTTACTGACTGGAACGGTCTCGAAGAAACAAAAGACTACTTGTGGCAAAAGCAACTTCACCTATACGAAGTGCCCTTCTACTATATTGAATATGGTATGGCGCAGCTTGGTGCTATAGCGGTGTGGCGCAATTTCCGGAACGATCCTGCGAAAGGATTGCAAGGATATCAGAATGCGTTGAAGCTCGGGTACCTTCGCTCCATCCCCGAAATATATAAGGCTGCCGGTATTAAATTTGATTTTAGCAGAGCCTATATAAAAGAACTGATGGACTTCGTGAAAGACGAGCTGAACAAGAGCTGATCAACCACGCGCTTTATCCAGCAATTCGCTTAGCAACATTGCTTCGGAATCAGTAAGGGCAAGTATAGCATCGAACTCGGTTTGATTTTTATCGAGTTCGGCTAATACGTCCAATCCTTTCTGTGTGATGAATATATCTGTAGCACGCTTATCGGAAGGGCAAAGTCTCTTCTCGATAAGCTCTTTTACTTCGAGCCGATCGAGGAGTCGCGATACATCCGAATTTTTATCCATCATACGCGCCTTCAGCGTAGCGCCAGATATACCTTGAGGATACTGTCCTCTCAGGATTCTCAAAATATTAAATTGCTGCGATGTAATTCCGAAGGGCTTGAAAAAACTCTGTTGCTTATCCAGGATCCAGTGTGAAGTAAAAATCACGTTGATAAGTGCCTTCTGAGTCGCATTTCGAAATTTAGGCTGGCTAATCTCTTCCTCAATTTTCATAAGGTTTTTCATTAAAGTGGACGACATAACTGTACTATACTGTCAATAAAAAATCAGACCGCATGCGCGAAACTTCCGCAATGTTCATCTTCAATTGAAAATGTAATTGTTTGTGCTGCGCTTGCGAACGTAATGTTATTGAGCTTTGTTCAACTCAACTTTGCAGATGATCTCGACTTCATCACCTACAACAAGTCCACCGGACTCGACTGTCTTGCTCCACTTTAATCCGTAGTCCTGGCGATTAATTTTTCCGTTGAGTTTGAAACCTGCTTTCTCACCACCAAATGCTTTTACCGAGCCTCCATATACTACTGCGAACGTAACAGGCTTTGTAACATCGCGTAGCGTTAGATTTCCTTTCAATACATATTTATCACTTTCCTTTACCAGGTTGCCCTTGAATTTTATCTCCGGATATTTTTCAGCATTGAAAAACTCATCACCTTTTAAATGCGTATCACGTTTTTCATTATCCGTGTCGATCGAAGCAGTCTTTGCAGTGAATTCAACATCGGCACCATTAAAGTCCGGAGTCTTGCTGATCACCTTTGCATCAAAGTCCTTGAAGCTTCCTTCGGTTTCCGATACAACCATGTGAGCAACACTAAAACTGATTCGCGAATGCGGCTTATCAATATTCCAGGTTGTCTGTGCAAAGGCATTGGTCGCCAGTGCTAACAGAATTAAGAGAATGTTTTTTTTCATAGAGGGGTTTTAAAATAAAGTGAATTCGCAGCTACTCTAGCGAATACATTTAAACAAGTTACAAAAATTACTTGATCTTTATTCTTCTTCCTCATGGATGATCAATCCATATTTACATGTTGAGATAAAAATCACGGGTCACCGCTATATATGAATCATCCCAGGTGGTATCGTGCTTGTATAGCAATATTTCTCCTCGATCAACAGTTGTCGGTATAGTCGAAAATTCCAGCAGCCAGCGTTCGATTGGTTTCTCCTGCCGTGTTCTGAAACTCCATTGCCGGGTACAATGCAGTGCGTGTTGTAGCGCTAATGCAATGAATTGCAAGCCTTCGGTATAGGGAAGTATAACCTGGAAGCTGCCTTCTGGCTTGAGTAAACGTGTAACGGCCAAGAGCAGATCTGAAAAACTCAATGCCGTTGTATGACGCGTTTGCAATCGTCTTTGATCTGGTGGTTCCTGGCTGTTGATGAAGTATGGAGGATTGGACAGGATCAGATCATATTTTTTTTCACCCTCAAATTGTTGAATGGCGGTATTATATACTTTCACTTTTTGGGGCCAGGGTGAAGCCGCTACATTTTCCATTGCCTGTTGGGCATCCTGTTGCTCGAGTTCAACGGCATGGATACACGCACCAGGAGCAGAGCGTTGCGCCAGCATTAACGCAATCACTCCAGAGCCCGTGCCGATGTCGAGGATGGAATCTTTCTTTTCTACATTCGCCCATGCACCCAATAGTACACCATCGGTGCCTACTTTCATGGTACACCGGTCGTGGGCAATGGAAAACTGTTTGAAGTGAAAGTGCGTGCCGCTTTTTGCCATGCGCCAATATTCTTAATTTACAACGAACATCAAATTTTCAAGATAAATATGTCATCAATAATTCGCTGGGGTATTTTAGGTTGCGGAAAGATCGCCAATAAATTCGCAAACGATCTGAAGCTTGTCGAGCACGCAACGCTGGCAGCGGTTGCTTCGCGCGATAAAAGCAAGGCGCAGGAATTTGCAACGCAGTACAATGCCGCGCGCTTCTTTACCACCTATGAAGAATTGGTGAGCGATAAAGATGTGGACGTGATTTATATAGCCACGCCGCATGGCCTGCATTACGAGCATGCTATGCTTTGCCTCAAACATCATAAAGCCGTGTTGTGCGAAAAAGCATTTGCACTCAACAGCAAGCAGGCAAACGAAATGATAGCCTTTGCGCGTGAGCAGAAAGTCTTTATCATGGAAGCCTTCTGGACTAAATTTTTGCCACAGTATAAAAAAGTTATTGAGATTATTCAATCAGGTGTGTTGGGAGAGATCCGGTGGATCCAGGCAGACTTCGGTTTTAATCCCGGGGAACCGGTACCCCAACGGTTGGTTGATCCGTTGCTCGGTGGAGGCTCGCTGCTGGATATAGGTATATATCCCGTTTTTCTCGCGCAATCATTGTTAGGTAAACCTGTAGAGATACAAGCAGCGATCACGCCTACTGTAACCGGGGTTGATGAACAATGTGCGATGTTGATGAAATTTTCCAATGGAGCGATTGCCAACTTGTCGTCAACTTTATCGGCTCATACACCGGTAGAGGCTGTAATCGCGGGAACAGAGGGGAGGATCATGCTGAAGAATCGTTTTCACAATGCCATTGGTATAGTGGAGGTCGCCATGGGAAAAGATATACCACAGACTATAGATGTACACCGTGAAGACGGCTATGGCTATCAATTCGAAGCGCGCCATGTAGGCGAGTGCCTGCGAAGCGGACTTACTGAAAGTCCTGTAATGACACATCAGGATACTTTGCAACTCATGGACACATTGGATCGCGTTCGTAAAATAGCAGGTGTACAGTATACGGTGGATTAACTGTATACTATATATCAATCAATGTATCCGGCATATGCTGTAATCAGTCAGGAAGTCCTTCGATAACACCATTCACCAGGTTTGCCATGCTAAAGTTTTTGTTGTGTGTAACTCCCAGGCGCACCACGACTAAATTTTTAGAAGGTATAATGACTACAAAGTTTTTTTCGAAGCCATCGAATACAATTGCTTCATTGGGCAAGCCGGGATATTCAACTTCTGAGGGATTAGCGGGATTGCCCAGGTTCAGCCAGATCTGTGCGCCATACTGACGGATCTTTGCTGCAGGTGCCGGTGTTGTCGAATACTTCACCCATCCTTCCGGCAAGATTCGTTCTCCATTCCAGACGCCATCGTTCAGGTATAGCAACCCGAGGCGTGCCCAATCACGGGCCGAAGCAAAGGAGTAAGACGAAGCCACAAATGTTCCGGAAGCGTCCGGCTCGATCACGGCCTGGTTCATGCCGATCTTGTGAAAAAGTTTTTTATAGGGGAACTGATAGTATGCTGTGTCGCCTACGGTTTGCCGGATGATGCGTGAGAGTATATTTGTAGTTCCACTTGAGTATTGAAAGAATGTGCCCGGCTCGTGTTTTAATTTTCGTGACGCTGCATAGGCTGCTTTATCATCACTCTTGATAAACATCTGGTGGAAATCGGCAGTGGGTGAGAAATAGGATTCCGACCATTCAATTCCGCTGCTGGCCTGTAGTAAATTGTTTAAGGTGATGTTGTGGCGCTCATCGTCTTTCCATTCGGGAACTGGTGCAGCTTCTTCTGTTTTTAACTTTCTTTCCTTCACCAATATACCGATCAATGCGTTGGTTATACTCTTGGTCATCGACCAGCCCATCAAGCGACTGTTGTAGTTATAGCCGTCTGCATACTTCTCGGCAATGAGTTGTCCGTTATATACTACAGCAACGCCATGTGTATAAATCGGTTTTTCAGGATCTATATCCGCGAAAGCGTTATTTACGGTTTCTTTTATTTTGGTATAGTCAACGCCTTGCAGAACGGTATCCGCTATACTATTTCCGGAAGGCCATGCGAGCGAATCCTGGTTTGCAGCAACGGGCGGTCTTTTAATAGATTGACTTCTTACAACGTCCTCTTCCTGCTCTGCGAGTAAGGTACATCCCAGTCTATCCCTATATATAGCTTTACTTGTTTTCCAAAACATGGAGACTGATACAGAAGAATCTTCACGGTTTACTTCATACGGTAAAGATGGCATTCCGGGAAAAACCTGGAACTCTTCCTGTACTACACTTTCTGGCGTGCGATTCGTAACATATACACAGGAGCACATGGTCTTCGCAGCCATGCCTGTCATAATAGTAGGAAAGAAGATCAGAATATAGGTGAGCGCAGCAACAATGATTACAAGAAGGCTGATGCCGAGATACCGGAAGAATTTCTTCATGACGGATGTTAAAATTTTCGTGTGTTAACAAAGCTACTATTCGTTTTGAAATAGCATCATGTGGTCTACATTAATTCTAGTATTATTGAGAAAATATTGGGGTGGCCGTAAACAGAAGCAAACTCACAGCTGCTGCGCTGAAAGAGTTTTTAGATCAGAAGGTAGTGTTATATAATCGACCGGACTTCATAGAAAATGATCCGGTTTCCATTCCGCATGCTTTTACAAAAAAGCAGGATATAGAAATTGCAGGATTGTTTGCAGCAGTGTTGGCGTGGGGTCAGCGCAAAACGATCATCAATAAATGCAGGCAACTCATGGCGATGATGGACAATGATCCACATGAATTTATTCTTCATCATCGCGAGAAAGATTTAAAGCCGTTGCTTCTTTTCAAGCATCGTACTTTCAATGCTACCGATACGTTGTATTTTGTTGAGGCGCTGAAGTGGTACTATCAAAATCATCGTTCGCTGGAAGATGCATTTTATGCAGGAGATAAAGTGGACACTGTGGAGCAGGGACTCAACCAATTCCAGGAATTATTTTTTAGTCTTGATGATGCACCACACCGTACACGAAAACACATTCCATCGCCTGCGCGAAAATCTACCTGCAAGCGACTGGTGATGTACCTTCGGTGGATGGTGCGTGATGATGATAAGGGTGTGGACTTCGGCATCTGGAAAAAAATCAAGCCGTCACAGCTGATCTGCCCTTGTGATGTGCATGTGGATCGCGTTGCCCGCAGACTCAAACTCATCAAGCGAAAGCAAACCGATTGGCAGACGGCACTTGAACTTACTGCGCGTCTGCGTGCACTTGATCCGGCCGATCCGGTGAAGTATGATTTCGCGTTGTTCGGCCTGGGCATCGAAGAGGGGAGAGCAAAACGTATTGCATAATTTTATTTTTTTGATTTAGAATGGTTACCTTTCATCCCTTGTCATAAAGCTTTAATCGAATAGATTCACTGCTGAAATAAACGAGGTAGTAAAAAAGTTGTGGGATAGCGTATTTTGCAAAATCTATCAACCAAAGACCGCTTATGAAAATGAAAAACTTTGTTGCACTGTGGGTATGTATGTTGGCGTTTCAATTTTTATTTGCGCAACAACCTGCAGAAGAAACTCCGATACAGACGCAACCTGAAAACTATACGTTGCGTGAGCGCTATAGCATCATGAAGGCGAAGTCACAATCCTTCAAAGAATATAAGGTTGTGAAAGAAAGCGTGATGGATGGCGTCTGGAAAATTACGCGCGATTCGTTGGCGGCAAAAGATGTTACCATTCTGGCTGCCAATAAAAACATTGAGCAGTTAAAAAAGCAGGTAGCACAGGTAAAGGATTCTCTTCAGAAAAAAGAACAGTCGATGGCGGCAACGCTTCACGACAGTACACATATTTCTGTACTGGGAATTGATATTCAAAAAAGTGCTTTCCTTACCATCTTTGCTGTTTTGCTGGTAGCGTTGGCATTTGTTATAGTTACCCTGGCGGGCCGTATGAAGATGATCAATAAATCACTTCACGAAAAGAAGCTTACCATCAATATGCTCACCAACGAATACGAAGAGTATAAACGAAGAGCGATGGAGAAACAAACCAAGCTTTCACGCGAACTGCAAGACGAACGCAATAAACTTTCATCTATACGCAATTCATAATTGATGTTTGTATAGACATCTGTTTTTTGATTCCTATCGAGATTTGCTCCTATACGTGTCTTTATAGACGAGTTATGAATACGAGATATTCTCGAATGGCAATTCGATGGTGAACACGGTTCTTTTGTTTACTTCGCTTTCAACATATACTTTCCCCTTGAGTAAGTGCACAAGTTCTTTCACGATTGAAAGTCCTAAGCCTGTTGAGCTTTCACCATCGGTAGGCCGTGCACTGAGCTTTTTAAATTTTTTGAATAACATACCGATCTCCTCGGGAGGAATACCAGGGCCACCATCTTCTACTTCGATTTTCACAACGTCTTCGTGTTGCAAAATGCGGATGATAACTTCCTTGTTTTTAGGAGAGAATTTCAGCGCGTTGGACAAAAGATTTTCAAGTATCCGTTGCATCGCAGAAACATCAATGACCAGATTTATATCCGGGGAGTGATCTTTTAACGTCAGCTGTATATTCTTTGCTGCTGCACTTTCTTTAAACACATGGAGATGATGTTTAACAAGGTTGCTCATATTTACTTTCTCCGGATTAACATCATTTATACCCTGTTCAATTTTATTGATGTCAAGAAGATTGATAATGAGGTTCTGCATGTTGTTACAAGCCTGCTGTATATAGTGTATATACTCACTCTGATCGCTGGAGAGATCATTTCCTTTTTGCATTTTGATCAGGCTGATCAGACCTATAATATTATTGATCGGACTTTTTAAATCATGTGCTGCTATACTTAGGAAATTATTTTTCTCTTCATTAAAGTGTACAAGCTTTTTATTGGCGTCCATCAATTGTCGTTCGTACTCCTTTCGTTCAGTTATGTCTGTCACATTTCCGCGGCTCATTAGATATGTACCGTCTTCGTTATATATAGCAGTGGCATTTAGCAGCACAGGAAACGTGCTTCCATCTTTCCGCAGAAAAGTATGCTCCTTGTTATGGATGACTCCTGTCTTCTTAAAACTGGCAAAGTCATCATAGTAAGATTGATGTTCTTCCGGTATAAGTATATTTGTAATCTGCATGCTACCCAGTACTTCTTCTTTGGTATACCCAAGCCATTTTAATTCGGTCTGGTTCATCCGGATAATGACACCTTCCGGAGACAGCGAATGATAGCCGCAGGGAGCGTTGTTGTAGAGATCCTGTACTTCCTGCAAAGCATCTTCTGTTTTGATATGCCGCACCTGCAGCGTCTCATAAAATGTTTCCAGCTCTTCCATATTTTGTTGCAGCTCTTCATTTAGCTGTTCCGTTAAGTCAGATTGTTGTTGAAGTTCAAGCGTACGTTGCTTTACTTTTTGTTCAAGCACTTCATTAGCCGTGTTAAGCTGACCGATCAGTTCTTTGTTCTTGCGATCTTTCTGTACAATGGTGATCAGCGCCAGAAGAGAAACCAATGCGATCAACGTAAAACTGCTATAGCGTACAATCGACTGCCGTTTATTGGTAAGCATAACTTGTTGCAGACGATCCGTCAGAAGTACTTTCTCGTGTCCACTGAAGGCTGACTTCAGTACCTGTATACTATCCATCAGTGTTTTTCCTTTACCTCTTTTTACAAAGTTGGATGCACTGTCTTGTCCATATATACTATAATACCGGATCGCGTCCCGGATAAGGTCATGCTTTTGTTGTATGATCGGAAAAAGTTTGCTTGTGAGTAATAATGTCTGCTGCGGATTATCAGAGACAAGATGAAGAAGCGAGTCTTCCGTAATCATTAATATACGGCTGTTACTCTCTATATTTTTAAGGTAGTCGGTGTTACCGGTTAATATATAACCGCGTTGACTTGATTCCATATCCTTTAATAGCGCGAGGAGTTCTGACGATTGTCCGATAGCCTGGTACGTATGAAATACCCACTCTACACGGTCCCGGCTGTCGCGGACTGCAAAGTGCGTTATAGCAGCACTTATTCCGGTAAGTACTATAGAGCTTACCAGCAATATGAGAATGCTGTAGGTTTTCATTTGGATGGGCCAGAGGAAGATAATACAAAAACTCGGGAAGACCTATAAAATATCCAGGTTTATGATGTAGGTTATACATTTATAAATGAAGTGTGAATCGTACTAAATATCTGCGGCAGCTAAATTTTAGAAAAAACTTTGCCCGCACCGTGTAACCAAACTGCAATCCTTAAGTTACCCCTTTTGAAAACTTTATCTTCTGAATTGGACGCACTTACAGACAATGCCTTGATGCTGAAAGTCAGGGATGGCGATCTCGACAAAATGAGCTTGCTCTTTGAGCGGTATAAGAAACCTTTGTTCGGTTTTTTCTACCACATGAATAAAGATTCCGAGCTCAGTGAAGATCTAGTGCAGAATGTTTTTTTCCGGATACTGAAGTATCGCTATCTCTTCCGCGGAGAGGGCGACTTTAAAACCTGGATGTTTCACATCGCGCGCAATGTGAGTCACGACCATCACCGGAAGAACAAGCTCGCTGCCAAAGATTCACTGGAAGCGTGGGAAGACAAACTCGGAAGCGATGAGAATCGCTCGTCTGTCATGCAGCGTGAAGAAGAGATGCAACTACTTTCCATGGCCATGGACAGGTTGCCGGAAGAAAAGCGAGAGATCTTGTTGCTCAGCAAATTTCAGGACAAGAAGTATAAAGAGATCGGCGAGATACTCGGGTGCTCGGAAGGTGCCGTGAAGGTAAAAGTTTTCAGAGCGCTACAGGACTTGAAGGAGATGTATCAGAAACTGGAGACGCGATACTAAAGATTATATCCGATCGGGATTTAAAGAAAGATTATGGAACAGGTAAATATAGGGGCGCTGCTAACGAAGTATAATGCAGGGCAGGCAAATGCAGAAGAGGTAAAGATGATCGAGAAATGCATTGAAGAAGGCGTGATCGATTTGGCAGATCTTCATGACCTGAATTTGTTGAACGAACAAGTTATTCATGTAGAAGATCCTTCACCTTCTCTACAATTGGATGATCGCTTTTATCACATGCTGGCGCAGGAAAAAAAACAAGCTAAAACATTCTCATGGAAGCAGTTCTTTGCCTGGCCGGAAATTATACCACGTCTTGCTTTTGCTTCGGTAACGTTAATCATCGGGCTTGCTGCAGGATACTTTATTCGTCAGCAACCTGCAGGTAATGCGAACCAAGGAGAGATTGCTGTGCTGAGCCAGCAGGTTACAGATCTCAAAGAGATGATGATGCTTTCACTGCTTGAAAAAGAATCGGCAACGGATCGGTTGAAGGCTGTAAGTCTCACACAGGATATGGACCAGGTAAGCAACAAAGTTACCCTTGCCTTATTGGAAACGCTTAACAATGATAGTAACGTAAACGTAAGGCTCGCGGCACTGGATGCTCTGAAAGCATACGCAAAAGAAAGCGCTGTGCGCGAAGAACTGATCCGCTCGATAGCAAAACAAGAATCACCGCTGGTGCAGCTTGAGCTTGCCGAGCTGATGGCAGCACTCCAGGCTAAATCTTCTGTAAAAGAACTCGAGAAACTCTTGCAGGACAAGAACACTCCCAAAGAAGTAAAGAAGAAAATACAGGAAAGTATACAAGTAATTATCTGATAGCAACCGGTGCATGCCCGGACTGCTTGAAAGGAAGAATGAAATATATAGTTGGTTTACTAAAAAAACTGAAATATGAAAACAACGATACTATTAGTTTGTATGATGCTTTGTGCTATAGCGATACAGGCGCAGACTCATACGGAGAAAATAACAAAGGAATTTACGTTCGAGAAAAAAGATGTTGCCAACGCACTCATGATTGCCAACATAAATGGAAATATACAGGTGGAAGGATATACCGGAGATAAGATCCTGGTAGAAGTTACCAAAACGGTGACGGCTAAAACACAAGAGCGTCTTGAAAAAGGCAAACAGGAAATCAAGCTTGGTGTAATTGACCTTGTAGATACAATCATCCTGTATGCTGAAGGTGAATGCAATTCGTTTGGACGTACATCTGAAAACAACAGAAGTAAAAACAAAAAGAGCTGGCGGTATAACTGGAATAACAACTGTAAAGAATGCCACGCAGAGTATGATTGGAAACTAGACTTTGTAGTGAAAGTACCAGCGCATGTAAATATAGATGTAAGTACCATCAACAACGGCAATGTAGTTGTGCAGGGAATCAACGGTGTAGTAATGGCCAATAACATCAATGGCAGCATCAAGTTGCAGAACCTGGTACGCGAAGCAGAGGCGAGCACTATTAATGGAAACCTGGATGTAGAGTATGCTGCTAACCCGAAGAAAGACTGTCGCTTCTATTCGCTCAATGGAGATATCAACGCATGGTTTCAAAAAGGACTCGCTGCTAATTTAAGTTTCGAAAGCTTCAACGGTAATTTTTATACCAACATCGATAAACTACAGTCACTGCCTGCACAAATCGAAAAGAGTCAAAAAGGAGAGGGTATACGTTTCAAAGTGAACGGTAACCGATACCAGGCTGGTACAGGCGGAATCCTACTCGACTTCGAAACTTTTAATGGTAATGTATACCTGAAAGAAAAAACAAACTAAATATATACATCAGAAGATAAAGTGTCTTTATACCGGAAGGCGTCCGCTATAGGATTGCCCTTTTGGAAAGTAAAAATGAATCAGAAAAAAGAGAATACAGACTATATGAAAAATCAAGTATTGGCAATTGCCCTGGCGTTGATCACCTTCGGATTGATATTGATAACATCATCCATTACAAATGCTCAAAGTAATAATGAGTTCACGGTGCCACTGAGTGATCCGGCTAAGCGAGGCAAGCTTAAGGCACATTTGAACTATGGATCGATCACGGTAAAAGGAACGGCCAGAAAAGATGTATTGGTAAAATATAAAGCTATAGAGGATGGCGACTGCGAAGATTGTGATGACGATACAAAGGAGCACGATCGCAACCATAATCGTAATCGCGGTGAAAATAAAAATAAAGACAAAGACCCGAAAGGAACAGAAGGACTTCGTAAGATTGGTGGAGGAGGTATGGATCTGGAGGTAACAGAGGCGAGCAACTTTGTAAAAGTTCAGTCCAATTCATGGAACAACAAACTTGATCTTGAAATTGAAGTGCCTTCTGGTTTCGATATGGAAGTACATACTTATAACGATGGCGATTTGATAATCACCAATGTGCAAGGAGAACTTGAACTCACGAACTACAACGGAGAAATTACAGCTCTTAATATTTCGGGATCTGTTGTAGCAACAACCTATAATGGCGAAGTGAAAGTCACATTCGATAAAGTAAAAGAAGGTGCACCAATGTCATTCTCTACTTTCAATGGAGATATAGACCTTACATTTCCTTCAACGATGAAAGCGAGTTTTAAAATGAAAACCGAACAAGGTGAGATCTTTACCGGCTTCGATATGAAAATGACCAACACCGGTCCGGTACAGAAGAAAGATGCGAAGTCTGGTGTATACCGCGTAACGATCGATGACTATAAACGTGGTGATGTAAATGGGGGAGGAGCTGAGATCACGCTGAAGAACTACAACGGAGATATTTATGTAAGGAAGAAGTAGCCTATATTTTTCAAGGCTGACGTAAAGAAGATTGCGACTTTATATACTTAGTGGTTTATTGGAAAGCGGCATGACATAATAGTCTGCCGCTTTTTTTATGATACCCAGTATTCCGTAATGAAACAGAGGAATATATTTTCCGAAGTGAAAACCATGTTCACTTTCTATTACGTAAGTGAAGAAGTTAATAGTTTTTTAAAAAGGTTTTGCGAATTTTGATAACAGAATCTAACAACACGATATGCCACTAGCAATAGGAACCAAGGCCCCGGATTTCACATTAGGGTCTACCAACGGAAGAGATTTTACCTTGTACAAGGATATGAAGAACAAACCGTGCGTATTGTATTTTTATCCAAAGGATTTCTCAGTAGGCTGTACCAACGAAGCGTGTAGTTTCAGAGATACATTTGAAGTGTTCAAGGAGTTGAACATCACGATTATCGGCATCAGCAGAGATACGCTGGAAAGCCATGCAAAGTTTAAAAAGACGTTGGCACTTCCATTTGATTTACTAGCCGATAATGGAGGGAAAGTTTGCGAGCTATACGATACGCAATTGCCTTTTGTGCCGCTGTTTACCAAGCGTACAACGTATCTGCTGGATAAAGATCATACCATTCTCGCGATGTATCAGAATATATTCTCATCGAAGAAGCACATTAAGGCCATGGTAGAAAATGTTACTGCACCTGCAGCACGGAAGGCACTGTGAGATTAATCCCACCACGGCAGCGGTAACCTGATCTCATTAACGGAGGTTACAACCATATCCGGTTTGAATGCATACTTGATCAAATCTTCCTTGCGAGTGATACCACTCAGCGTAAGAATAGTTTTATATCCCATCTGTACACCACCTTGAATGTCGGTATCCATTGTATCACCGATTACAGTGGTGTCAGCGGTTTCAAGCCCGAGCGCTTTACGTGCAGAGCGCATCATTACCGGACCAGGTTTACCGATCACAAACGCTTTTATACCGGATGCTTCTTCAATCATCGCGGTAGTAGCCGCTATACCGAGATTAGCCCAGCCTGCTTTTTTCGGAGAAGGATCACGATTGGTTGTGATAAATTTAGCACCGGCAAGAATCATATCCACGGCACGTTGTACCATCTCCAACGTAAAATTTCTTCCCTCACCCAACACCACGAAATCAGGATCAGTCTCCACCAATGAAATTCCATTTTCATGTAAACTGGTAAGCAACCCACCTTCACCCAAAACATAGGCAGAGCCATTCGGAATTTGTCCTGCCAGAAATTTACCGGTAGCCATAGCACTGGTATAGATATGCTTAACATCAACATTAATACCCAGCTTCTTTAATTTACGCACAGCTTCAAGTCGCGTACGCTGACTATTATTCGTCATGAACATAAAGGGAATATCTTTTGCCAGTAACATGGCTATAAATTCATCTGCGCCTGGTATAAGTATATCACCACCATATACAACGCCATCCATGTCAATTAATAAACCTTTTGCCATTTTATAATATTGATAAAGTATAAATCAAAGATTGCGATTTTATTACGCACAGCGAAGAAAACAAGTAAGTATTTACAGATCGGGTATAATTATACCCTGCTAATTTATAGTCGCATAATACCAACACGCACACACCAACGCATCATTAAAGTTTCCTCGTAGTATTTCTGATAATGAGTTCCGTAGGCAGCACTTTCGTGATGGGCTTGAAGTCTTGCTTGTTGTCCAGTTGTTGGATGAAAAGTTTAGCAGCCGTTTGTCCCATCTGGTAAGCAGGCTGTGCGATGGTAGTAAGCGATGGTTCAATGAACTGCGATACCGGTTCATTTGTAAATCCCACCAATGATATTTCATCCGGTATACGTATACCTTTTTCTTTTAACACCTGCATTGCCAGAATTGCCACAGGATCGTTCATGCAAAATATAGCATCAGGTCGTTGTGGTAAATCGAGAAGTTTATGCGTTGCTTCGGTAGGATCGGTGTGAAGATCTTTACAGTGTATCACCAGCTCTTCATCAAACGCTATATTATAGTTTCGTATAGCATCGCGATAGCCGCGTAAGCGCTGATCGCTCACATATAGTGAATCAGGTCCTCCTATAAATGCGATCCGTTTACATCCGGTCTTTATCAAGTGCTCGACACCTTTAAAGGCACCGTTGTGATCATCCACCACCACCTTGGAAACATCGAGGTCGCTGGTAACACGATCAAACAATACAATTGGAATTTGTTTCGCGATGAGGTGCTCGAGGTGTTCTACATTTTTTGTCTGACTTGAAAGCGAGATCAGCAAACCGTCCACACGATTTGAAACCAGCATGTGAATGTTTGACTTCTCTGTGCGCAATGATTCCATCGACTGACAGATCATAATACTATAATCATGCTTGGCAGAATATTCCTGGATGCCGCTGATCACAGATGAAAAGAAATGCATCGCGATTTCGGGAACCACAACACCAATGGTGTTGGTCTTTTTGATCCGGAGACTTTGTGCTACACGATTTGGTTCGTAATGTAATTGCTTGGCCAGTTCGAGCACAGCTTTTTTAGTTTCCGGGTTTACATCCGGAGCATTTCGAAGTGCACGAGAAACCGTAGAAATAGAAATGTTAAGCTTGAGAGCGAGATCGCGAATGGTAGCCTGGGGGTTTTTCATTTCAGAAAATGGCTCAATAGTACAAGGTCATAAGGTAATATCAAAACCGCTTAAGGTGTTGTAATATGCAAACGATTTCCAGAATAATGTTCTGAAATGATGGATAAATTCTTGTTTGACAACGTTTCCGGAATCGTTATTTTTAAAATATAATTTCGCGTGAGCGTCCTAATTGAAACAATTCAATTATTTCGCCATGTGCAAGTTCGAAGCTTTTATTCGGTTAGAGGCTTCTTTCCTAAACCCAAACTATGCTTGATAAGAAAGACGATCAGGAATTATTTGATAGGGTATGTCAAGGCGATCAACGCGCTTTTTCCATCCTTTTTGATCGCCATTGGAAACGACTTTACCAGGCAGCCTGTCGCGTAATCGAAGATGAAACCGTGGCACAGGATATTGTGCAGGATGTACTCATTTCGCTATGGGAAAAAGGACGCAATCGAAATATACTCAACATCGGTGCGTATCTATACCAGGCAGTACGGCTGCAATGTTTTATGCACATACGCTCTGGTGCTATCTCCAAAAAACATCTCGAACATATTAACCTCGTTGCCACGGCAAACGAAACAGAGGAAACACTTCATGCTGCTGAATTACAAACAGCATTGGAAGAAAGCATCGCGACTCTTCCGGAAAAATGCCGCGAGATATTTTACATGAGCCGATACGAACTTCTTCCCAATAAGAAAATTGCAGAGCAACTGCACATCTCACCCAAGACCGTTGAGAACCAAATAACAAAAGCACTTCGCATGCTCCGACTCTCGTTGGATAAACTCGCGATGCTGGCTTCCGTACTGCTCAGTTTTCCTTCCTGAAAAAAAATCTGATCTGACGATAGGGGCTAACACAATCGTGTGCAACTATAGTACAGATCATGAAAATAGACGAACGCCAATTCCAGAAATTGCTGGATGCCTACATTCAAGGCACAGCTTCTCCGGCTGAAAAAAAACTGCTGGACGATTTCTTTGCCTCTTACCCGGAAGCAGAACAGGGCATCTCGCAGAAAGATGATGAAATCAAACACGAGCTATGGATGAAGCTTTCCGGGAAACTGGAAGACCGCCAACCCGTCAGCAGACTTCCACTCTCACCGTGGTACTCTATCGCAGCAACGGTATTGTTGTGTATAACCATGCTCTATTTCCTGGTATATAAAAAGAAGGAGGAGATGGCAAAGCCGGAAGTACTTGTAATGCAGGAGCAGACTGCCGAGACTATACCCGGACAACGATTAAAGATCGAGTTGATCGATGGCAGTGAAGTGGTTCTCAACGCAAACAGCAAGCTCAGGTTTCCACAGCAGTTTACCGGTACAACGCGCGAAGTATACCTGGAAGGCGAAGCATACTTTCATGTAGCACACGATTCGTCAAAACCATTTATAGTACATACTGCATCTGCAAACACAACGGTGTTGGGTACATCTTTTAATGTACGATCATTATCGGCAAATAAAAGTACAGAGATAACCCTGGTAGAAGGAAAGGTAAATGTAGGTTCAGGCCTTTATACCAAACAGGTACATGCAGTTATTCTCACGCCCAATCAGCAAGCTATCGTCAGCGGAAATAACGAAGCCATTGTTACAAAAAAAGTAGACGTATCCTACTATATAGATTGGAAAGACAACATCCTTCACTTCAACAACATCACCGTGCGCGAGGCAGCCGCTTTGCTCGAGCAGTGGTATAATGTAGATATAACTTTTCAAGACCCTGCACTGGGTAATTGCGTGATCAACGCCACCTATCAAAAAGAAACGCTGCCGAATATTTTGAAAAGTATGGAGTATATGCTCAAGATAACCTGCACACAAAAAGGAAACACCGTGGTGATGCAGGGCAACGGATGCAACATGAAACCCAAACAAAACAATATATGACCGAAAAGATCAGATTGAATCCTCCGTAGATATTCAGGATCTCAACACAGTTGAGAGTAAAAGATAGTCCGGGTACAAACATTTTGGCCGATGGTTGCCCGGACTACAGCCTGAGAATTAGTGATAAAACTCAAACCATAACAAACCTATGAAATTTTTACGTAAGCTGTTCATGCTTATATCGAAGTACACATTGCGCCTTTTTATCATACAGGTAATTTGTATGAATCTGGGCTTTGCAGCGTCCACCAACAGCCAGAGCCTGGACAAGGTAAAAGTCTCGCTTTCGCTGGATGACGCTTCGCTTACTACTGTGTTTAAAGCGTTGGAAGAGAAAACACGATTCGTGTTCGCGTACTCCGCACAGTTGGGATCGGTCGATAAATCATTCGACTTGCACTATAAAAATGTTTCGCTTCGGCAGGTGCTGGAAGATCTTTCCGCACAAGCGTCTATCGAATTCAAGCGCATCAACAAAACCATTTCGGTTACTACCAAAGAAGCGCGGATCGTTAAAGCCGTACAGGTTGCTATACCGATACGAGGAACTATAAAAGATGATGCCGGTGATCCGTTACCCGGTGTAAATATACTAGAGAAAGGGACGGCGAATGGAACTTCTTCCGATGCGAACGGGGAATTTACCATGCAGGTTCAGGACGAAAACAGTGTGCTCGTCTTTTCATTTATAGGCTATACCTCGCAGGAAGTTACGGTAGGATCACAAACTTCACTGAGTATACAATTGATTCAGGATGTCACCACCATGCAGGAGATCGTAGTGATCGGGTATGGTGAACAGGAAAAGAAAGATCTCACCGGTGCTGTTTCCATTGTAGATTCGAAAGCTGTACAACAACGACAAGCCACAACCATTGCCGAAGCGATGCAAGGCTTGGCTACCGGTGTTAACATTCGTGGAGGAGGACAACCCGGTTCGGAAGCACAAGTACAGATTCGTGGTTTGAAAAGTTTCAACGGAGCGAACCCGCTATATGTTATCGATGGGTTGGTATCAACTGCCAATCGCGATTTCAATCCGAATGATATAGAGTCTATACAAATTCTAAAAGATGCATCCGCGGCGGCTATATATGGATCACGTGCTGCCAACGGTGTTATCATCATCACTACGAAAAAAGGAAAGGAGGGACCGATGAAAGTTGAGTTCTCCGGAAAGACCGGTGTTCAAACTATACCACGTTATGATCTTGCCGGCACCGAAGAGTTCTCGCGATTGAACTATATGGCGTATGATAATGCAGGGAAGACTCGTCAGAACCTTGATCTTTCTGTTGATACCGATTGGCAGGATGAAACATTTCAGACGGGCTCTATCCAAGACTATAATTTAAGTTTTTCCGGTGGTGGTAAAAATGGTAGTTACCTGGTATCCGGAAATTATTTCAGCAATAAAGGAACAGTGATCAGTACCGCGTTCGAGCGACTGAGTTTCCGCGTTAACACACAAGCTTCCAAAGGTATATTTAGCATTGGTGAAAATATAGCCATCAGTAATGCAAAAGCCGATGAGATGTCGGGCAACCCTATATTAGATGTAGTACGCCTGCTCCCAACGATACCGGTATACGATGCGAGTCATCCCGGAGGATACGGTTATGGTGATGAAGCCAAGGCTCGTACGTTTGGAACAAACCCGATCGCTATCGCGGATTTGGAAGATCGCACCAACGAGAATTTCCGGGTACGTGGAAATGTATGGTCGGAGTTAAAGCTGCGTCCATATTTGAAATATAGGATCAACCTCGGTTATGAAACCAGCAGTGATAATTACAGGTATCTGCGCAAGGTTGGTAACTGGACTTTAAATCAACCTGCAGATCCATCCATCGCCAATGAAAATCGTGCGCGCTCCTATATGGCGCTGGTAGAAAATACGCTGACCTTCGATAAAGAATTCGGGAAGCATAGTCTGAATATATTGGCAGGACAAACTTTTCAAAAAGATAATTATGGACAGATCTGGGGAACAAAGCGAAACCTGATCTCAAATTCAAGTGGCGCATATTACTCTGTACTAGATGCCGGAGTTACCGACCCACAAGCCGGTGGGTATGCGAATACAACGGTACTGCTATCCTACCTCGGGCGACTCACGTATGACTATGATGATAAATATTTATTCAGTGCGGTGGTGCGAAGAGATGGAAGCTCACGCTTGAGTAAAGCAAATCGCTGGAACAGCTATCCCTCTATATCTGCAGCGTGGAGAATCAGCCAGGAGAATTTCTTCAAGGTGTCCTGGATCTCCGATCTGAAAATACGTGCAAACTATGGAACGTTGGGAAGCAGTAACATTGGTCCATATGATTATCAACCCGTAGTCAATACATTCTCGTCCGTTGCTTTTGGTAATGATCAGCATACTGAAACAGGCGCTACACAAGTAAAACTAGTGAACACTGATTTGAAATGGGAAACCGTTACACAAAAGAACTTCGGTATAGATGGAGCTTTTCTGAATGATAAAATCAGCGTTACTGCCGAATACTATATATCGGATACGAAAGATGTACTCACGCAAATGCCCATCGCGATGACCACCGGTAATGATGGCGGCAACCCGGTAGTGAATGCTGCATCCTTGCAAAACAAAGGCTTCGAGTTCTCTGTGACGTATCGTGAAAGCGCTCGTCCACTAAATTACTTTGTAACAGCTAACCTCACTACGATCAACAACAAAGTGAAAGATTTAGGTTACGGCAGAACAGATATATATGTAGGCAACACGCGTACAGAAATAGGACAGCCCATTGGGATGTGGTATGTATTGGAAACGGATGGCTTGTTTCAAAATCTGGAAGAAGTACAAAACTATAGGAACAGCACCGGCACCGTTATACAGCCGGATGCAAAACCTGGTGACATCCGCTTTAAAGATACCGATGACAACGGAACGATAAACAACGAAGATAAAGTAGTAGTGGGAAGCCCGTGGCCGGATATAGAGTTAGGCTTGAACCTGGGAGCGTCTTATAAAGGTATAGAATTTACTATGACGTGGTTTGGATCGTACGGAGCAAAAATATTCAACGGTCCGCGCAGTGTAATGGATCGCTTTGACGATAACTCAAACTACCGTGCAGGCATTCAGCCGTGGACGGAGGAGAACCCCAATACGGATGTACCGCGCGCGCTATATGCCTCTACACTCAACTCACGCGGAGATATAGATCGCTGGCTCGAAAGCGGAAGCTTTACACGCCTGAAGTTTGTGAGCATAGCCTATACGTTGCCTACTGCGCTCATCAGCAAAATCGGAATAGAGTCTGCAAAGGTTTCTATCTCCGGACAGAACCTGCTCACGTTTACCAAGTATAAAGGACTCGATCCTGAATTCAATGGTCCTACGATCTATGAGAAAGGTTATGACTTTGGTGTTTTTCCCAATGTGAGAACGGTATCACTGGGCTTACAATTCACATTTTAATTACTGAATGCAACGGCTATGAAAAAGAGTATATATATCCTTTCACTGTTCGCAATACTAGGGGTGGCAGCATCCTGCAGCGAAGATCTATTGGATCAGAAAAATCCGAACTCGCTAACGGTTACAGAGTTTTGGAAAACAGAACAAGATGCTCAGAACGGATTGAATGCCGCGTATGCGATGTTCTATAAAACAGGTTCATGGTCACGCTGGATGTACTTCCGGTATGATCTCACCTCCGACGAAGGTTTTAGCAATAGTCCTTGGACAGAGCTTGCCGACTGGACGCGTTTTCAATATGTAAACTATAATTTTTGGGAGGGGAATAATAACAGCTGGCGTGATCACTATAAAGCTGTGTTTCGTTGTAATCAGGTGTTGGCGAATGTTCCGCTGATTGAATTTGACGCAACGAAAAAAGAGCGCATCCTCGCACAGGCGAAATTTCTGCGCGCGTTTTATTATTTCAACATGGCTATATTATGGGAAGATGTTCCATTGGTATTGGAGCCATCCGAGCCCGATGATCTGCCGGTACAAAATACACAGGCAGAAGTATGGGCACAGGTTGAAAAGGATCTTACCGAAGCATCACAAGTGTTACCCGGCAAATGGGAAACAAGTGGTGAAGTAGGAAGACCCACGAAAGGCGCTGCATTGGCGTTGCTTGGAAAAGCACACATGCAACAACATGAATGGCCTGAAGCAAAAGCTGCATTGGACTATCTGGTTATTGGAGAAGGTAAAGGATTTTATGGGCTTGTGCCGAACTATAAGGACAACTTCACGCATACCAATGAGAATAACATTGAGTCAGTTTTTGAGATTCAGTTTTCGGATGTAAACAAAGGTGGCGATGCAGACGACCCTAATGCTTCGATGGGGAATACCCGTGCACAATTCTTTGCCCCCCGAAGTATAGGATGGTCTGATGGACAGGCACGCATCTGGTTGGTAAGTGAATTCAAGAATGAATCTGATGTCAATGGAGATATAGATGAGCGTTTACGTCACACACTATTTTATAGTTCGCTCGAGGCGGATTTCGGAGACAAGACGTATGGCAGAAGTTGGGAGTGGGGAGCGGATGAAGCTTGGTTCAGAAAATATCAGCGTGATTACTATCGCACCAATGAAGATTACTATTCACAGATAAATCAGCGTGTCATTCGCTATGCAGATATACTCTTGCTCTATGCAGAAGTACTGAATGAACTTAGCGCCACAGCCGATGCATACCAATATGTAAATATAGTGCGTGCCCGTGCAAACATGGCTCCGCTTGAAGAAGCGTATCCTGAGATCGGAACAGATCATGATAAATTCCTTGACCGATTGAAAACAGAACGTGTACTGGAGCTTGCAGGCGAGAGCGTACGCTGGATGGATTTGAAACGCTGGGGTGATCTTACATCGCAGGAAGGTATAAATGAGTTGAAGACACGTGATCCTGACTTCAATAATTTTGTGCTGGGTAAACATCATCGTTTGCCGCTTCCTCAAATCGAGGTGGAGAATAATACAAACCTCAATCAGAATACACCTTATTAATGGATTGAAGGGAAGCACACTATAGATCGTGCTTCCCTTTCATCTTCATTTACTTTGCTAATCTTTATGGATGAAGTCGTAAAGCGAATTCATACGATCGCTTTTATTTTTTTGATCGTAAGCAGTTGTAAGAACGAAGACCATGCCGAACCGAGGACTATAGAGTCGGAAGAACCGGTGGATGGTATACGCATTGCGTGGGACTATAAAACGCTCCGTCAAGTGTCTCCTGCAGAAGCCGGTTACGCGGGCTATGCACGCATGATTAAACTCCACGATGGTACGCTTTTCTGTGTTTTCGAAAGTGATGGTAACACACAAGCCGTAACCAGCAACGATGGTGGTGAACACTGGAGTGAACCTGTGATGATTGCCGCGCGTGAAAATGATATAGCACGTGCCGTGCCTGAAGTTCTGCAATTGCAGAATCAAAGTATACTGGTCTCATACAACCTGCGGCCTACTGGTAATAACACAAATCCTGACAAACGATTTGCTATACAGGTAAAACGTAGTGACGATGGCGGCAAACACTGGTCATCGCCTGTACAGGTATATACTGCCGGGCATGAATTTAAGAACGGCTGTTGGGAGCCGGCCCAGATTCAATTGCCATCCGGAGAGATCCAGCTATATATAGCAAATGAAGGTCCCTATACACAAAGTGATGAGCAAGAGATTACGATGTTCCGTTCGGTTGATAACGGCACCACGTGGACAGCCGGGGAGAAGGTAAGTTTCCGAAGTGGCTATCGCGATGGTATGCCTGTACCATTGTTATTGCAAAATAAACAAACTATACTTTTTGCCATTGAAGACAATGGTATAGATCCGAAAGAATTTAAACCGGTAATCATCCGCACAACGGCAGGCAACAGTTGGAGCAACGCACCGGTGTTGGCATCCAGCAGCGATCGTGAACATGCTTTGGATAAATTGAATCGCGTGCCGATTACAAAGTATGCGGGAGCCCCCTATATCCGTCAGCTCTCTTCAGGTGAGGTATTGCTATCGTATCAGGGAAATGAATATCGTAAAGACTACCAATGGGATCGCAGCGACATGATCGTGGCCATAGGATCTTCCGATGGGAGAAACTTTAACCGGAAGAGTATACCTTTTTATATATCCGATACCGCGAAGACTTCACTATGGAATTCCATCGCAATCGAAAATGATACAACGGTGATCGCACTGGGTTCAACCAATGGGTTCGGAGACAAGACTGCCGTATGGATGATCAAAGGTCGAGTGTTGCATCCTATAAAATCTCGCCGCACGATCATTACGGTGGATGGCTCAGCATCAGAACCCCTTTGGAACGGGACACCATCTGTATATATAGGCGGATACGGAAGCACATCTGTTAGGATGCATACGGCATGGAGCGAGGACATGCTTTATCTAGTGGCGGAGGTGAACGATAAAAACGTATTTGCATCTTCCAGTGATGCGCAAAAAGATGATGGTATCCAAGTATATATTGATCCGAAGAACTTGGCCGCCATAGCGCCTGTGGCAAATGTCTTTTCGTTCACGATGACGGCCGGTGGTAAGATATTTTATACACAGGGTAAAGATGGCCACTGGGTGGATTGGAATCCTGCCGGCGTTCAAATGAAAGTTTCGGCAACGGAGTCAGGATATAGTATAGAAGCCGCTATACCTTGGTCTGCTCTGAACGGGCGTCCTGAAAAAGATACACGCATTGGATTTCATGCCGAGTTACGCGAAACGTCAAACGGCATAAAGCATGATTATATAGAACCCTTATCGGGAAATGTTGCCGATGCTCCCTATACGTGGTCACCTTTATTTTTAACAGATTAGCATGATACCAAGATATATATTCAGAGTGCGATTGTTTATAATGGTACTGATGATACTTGTACTCAAAACAGTAACTCAGGCACAGACATTCTCGAACCCTATAGCAGACCTGGCAGATCCGCACATCACATACTATAACGGTAGTTACTACCTGACCGGGACGACCGGCAATAACATCACCGTAAAAAAGGCGACAACACTCAATGCTTTAAAATTTGCAGCCGGTGTTGTGGTCTTCACAGTTGCTTCGGGTGGACCCTGTTGTAATTTCTGGGCACCAGAATTACATCGCATCGATAACAAATGGTATATATACTATACCGGTGGAACAAACACAAACCTCGCTTCACAACGCACCTGGGTAATTGAGAACTCATCCGATGACCCGGTAACGGGCACCTGGGCTAACAAGGGACAAATATTTCATCCTACTGAAAACTTTTGGGCGATTGATGGTTCGATTCTATCGCTCAATACTAAAGACTACTTCTTATGGTCGGGATATAGCAACGAGTCTAACACCATACAGCGCATATATATAGCTGAAATGAGTAACCCTTGGACGTTGACAGGGCCACGCGTGTTACTGTCAAGCCCGGACTATAGCTGGGAGCGAAATGGCGAAATAAATGAAGGTCCCGTGGTGATGAAACAAAATGGCAAAGTGTTCCTGGTGTATTCTGCAAGTGGCTGCTGGACCCCGGACTATGCACTCGGCATGTTAACGATGAACGAAGCGGACAACCCGATGAATATAGCTTCGTGGACAAAATCCGCGCAGCCTGTTTTCAGTACCCGTGCTTCGGCGAATGCATATGGTCCCGGGCACAATGGTTTCTTCTCATCACCGGATGGAACGGAGATATGGAATGTATACCACGCCACAACGGTAGCGGCAGGCGCATGCGATTTCACGCGCACAACGAGAGCACAAAAGGTTGAATGGAAGCCTGATGGAACACCCGATTTTGGAGTACCGGTAACAGCGGGTGACACACTTGCCGCCCCGGCAGGAGAAATCGATGTACCTATATCTGTAACACTGCCGAATGGTATATATAGGTTTGTCTCCAAAGCCAGTACAAAAGTGCTGGATATTGCGGAGTGCTCGGCTGCACTTGGTGCGGATGTAATTCAAAACACTTGGCTCGGTAAGCATTGTCAGCGCTGGAATGTGCAGGCAACGGGCGATGGCTTTTTTGTTTTGACATCACTGCAAGGTGGGCTGGCACTGGATGTAGCCGGTTGCTCAAATGACAATTTCGCCAATGTACAAACCTGGGCACCCAATGGTGCTCCCTGCCAGCAATGGAAAATAGAAGATGCAGGCGATGGCTCGTATCGTCTGTTGGCGCGCAATAGTAATAAAGCCTTAACGGTGGTGACGAATTCTACTGCCGAAGGTGCTAACGTTTTACAACAGGACTGGTCTGCTGCCGATGGACAACGCTGGTATATTATAGCTTCTGACGAAGTAGTAACAGACTCCGAGGAAAATATAGCGGCATCTGTGTTCGTATACCCGAATCCTGTCAGAGGCTCTCTGGTCATAGAAAAAAAGCATTCTGTCATACTGCACGAAGTGATGTTAACAGATTTGTTGTCCAGAACGGTATATCATGAACAGGTTATTGATACAGAAGATGAGTCTGTTATAGATACCAGTAATATTCCTGGAGGTATGTACCTGTTGAAAGTACGAACGAACCAAAAAGAGTTTACCATGAAAGTGATGATTGAAAGATGAAATATAGCGTACTGTCCTTTTTTATTCTGCTAACCGTCAGCTCCTTTGGGCAAGCTGAATTTAAAAATCCATTACTTCCTTCCGGGGCCGATCCGTGGGTTATCTATAAGGATGGATTCTATTACTACACCCATACAGTAGGTACGAAGATTAACCTATGGAAAACTAAAGCGCTCCAGGATCTTCGGAACGTTACTCCTAAAACCGTTTGGACACCGCCATCGACAGGTCCTAATTCAAAAGCCATCTGGGCCCCTGAATTACATTTCCTGGACGGCAAATGGTATCTATACTATACAGCCACCGATGTCAACAACGCTGGCGATGCCTCACGGTATATATTTGTGCTGGAGAATTCATCCGCTGATCCGCTAGGCGGAACATGGGTCGATAAGGGGAAAGTTAATACCGTATACTCCGGATTGGATGGTTCTGTATTTGAGCACCGGGGCCAACGCTACTTTATTTACTCGGCGTATATAGGGCCACAAAGCGCATTGGTAATCTCCCGAATGAAAAATCCATGGACACTGGCTGATCAACAAATCGTGATTGCAAAGCCGACGCAAGCATGGGAGAAATTCGGTGGTCGCGAAATCCTGGAAGGACCGCAGTTTCTCACCCATCATCAAAAGCAGGTATTCATTATATATTCTGCGAGCGCTTGTTGGGCTGATGAATATTCTCTGGGCATACTCACGGCAGATGAAGTGTCTGATCTTTTGTATCCATCTTCGTGGACAAAATCGGGACAACCGGTGTTCAAACAGTCGCCCGGGAATAATGTATTTGCACCCGGTCACAATTCATTCTTCACATCACCGGATGGAAAAGAGCACTGGATTTTGTATCATGCCAATACAGGTCCGGGTCAGGGATGTGATCATCGCAGATCACCACGCATGCAACAATTTCACTGGAAGGAAAATGGTATACCTGATTTTGGTATACCGGTAAAAATAGATTCCCTGCAACCCGCGCCTTCTTCTGTTAAATAAACTTAAACAACGATAGTCATGAAGTATATCATTTTTCTTTTTGTTGCTATAGGGATCATACGGTCGGCCTATGCGCAGAAATCCGAATCGTTTGATGGACTCCACATGAACCTCGGCAACCTATACCGATTGTCGGATGCAAAGACGCGTTCGATAAGTCCTGAGAATTTTACCGGTGAGCCCGGCAAAGGCGGAATGACATTACCGGAAAAGGGAAGTGCAGGCCATGAGGCGCGCGAATTAGGACAAGGCTGGAAAGTAAATCCATTTATAGTCATCGAACCCGGTCAGACTTTTACACTTGCAGAGATCAATGGCTCGGGTGCTATACAACACATCTGGATGACACCCACCGGCAACTGGCGTTATTCTGTTTTACGGTTTTATTGGGATGATGAAAAGGAGGCATCCATCGAAGTTCCTGTCGGAGATTTTTTCGGTATGGGATGGGGCGAGTTTGCAACGCTGAATTCATTGGCGGTTACAGTTAACCCGGGCAGCGCTTTCAATTGTTACTGGGTAATGCCGTTCCGGAAGAAATGCAGGATCACCATGGAAAATATAGCAACCGAAAAGATGCGCCTGTATTACCAGATAGACTATACACTAACAGATGTTCCTGCGGATGCCGCGTACTTTCATGCACAATTCAGAAGGAGCAATCCTACGAAAGGATCGATCTATACTCTAGTGGATGGTATCAAAGGCAAAGGACAGTATGTTGGTACGTATATAGCGTGGGGTGTAAATAACAACGGTTGGTGGGGTGAGGGTGAAATCAAATTCTATCTGGATGGTGATTCAAAGTTTCCGACTATCAACGGTACGGGTACTGAAGATTACTTTTGCGGCTCCTATAATTTTGAAAACAAAAAGACACACCAGTACCAGGAATTCTCAACGGCTTATGCGGGGCTACACCAGGTAATACGACCTGACGGAGTATATACTTCGCAGCAGCGGTTTGGGATGTATCGTTGGCATATAGTAGATCCGGTGCGTTTTGAAAAAGAGTTGAAGATCACCATACAGGATTTAGGATGGCGCAGTGAAGGAAGATATTTACCACAGCAATCCGATATAAGTTCTGTGGTGTTCTGGTATCAGGCTGAACCGCATGTGTCATTTCCCAAACTGCCTGTGAAAAACGACCTCGAAGTTAATTGATGCTTTACAAATGAACAGAGTTGCTATGATGAGAATGTATATATCTCTTTGTTTGGTGTTGTTGACCTTTACAGGCTTTGCGCAGTCAACGTTTACAAATCCGTTGCTACCATCCGGAGCCGATCCGTGGAGTATATATAAGGATGGGTATTACTATTATACCAATACCCTGGGGAATCGCATTGATATCTGGAAGACTAAAAACCTTGCTGATCTCAAAACGGCAGAGCGTAAAACAATCTGGACACCTCCCGCGAACACGTTGTATTCGAAAGAAATCTGGGCACCCGAAATTCATTTCCTCCAGGGAAAATGGTATGTATACTTTGCTGCGGATGATGGAAAAAATGACAATCACCGACTATACGTGTTGGAGAATGCTTCACCGGATCCACTTGAAGGAACGTGGACCTTCAAAGGAAAGATTTCAGATCCCTCTGATAAATGGGCCATTGATGGTTCTGTCTTTGAGCACAACGGGCAACTCTATATGACTTGGTCAGGGTGGGAGGGCGATACCAACGGAAGGCAGGATTTATATATAGCGAAGCTTAAGAATCCGTGGACTATAGAAGAGAAGCGTGTTATGATTTCACATCCGGAACATGATTGGGAACGACACGGAGATCTGAATGATCCGAATAACCCACCACATGTAGATGTAAATGAGGGGCCACAGTTACTGAAAAATAAAGATAGACTATACATTATTTACTCTGCGAGCGGTTGCTGGACGGATTTTTACGTACTGGGTATGCTTACTGCTTCTGCCAATAGTAATTTACTGGATGCTGCTTCATGGAAGAAATCTCCACAGCCTGTATTCAAAGAATCTTCTGAAAAAAAAGTATATGCCCCCGGGCATAATTCCTTTTTTAAATCTCCGGATGGAAAGGAAGATTGGATTTTATATCACGCAAATTCAGAACCGGGACAAGGTTGTGGTAAGAATCGCTCTCCGCGTGCACAGAAATTCACCTGGAATCCGGATGGCACACCAAACTTCGGTATACCCGTACGTGAAGGAGCTGTGCTTGCTATACCCTCTGATAGGAAATAGTGTATGCAGTATAGCAAATTATATATATGCGTAATAATGTTTTTTCAACTGGATTTTGCAGGTGCTCAGGCTACCTATACGAATCCAGTATATAAATCGGATTTTGCTGACCCAACCGTGATTCGTGGTAATGACGGTTGGTTCTATGCCTACGGCACCAATACATCTTTGAATGATACTGTATATAATATTCAGGTAGCAAAGTCACCTGATCTTATCCATTGGACACTGTTGGGAGATGCGCTTCCTGCTAAACCGCAATGGGCCGATCAGGATTTCTGGGCGCCTCATGTACAATATGATGGTAAGCGCAGCCAATATTACCTATACTATTCCGGGGAGTCACCTGATGCGAAGGTCGGTAAATGTATCGGTGTAGCTGTATCTAAAAATCCGGCAGGACCTTTTGTTGATATAGGGAAGCCGTTGGTTTGTGGAGAAGGCTTTATCAACATCGACCCGATGGCATTTGATGATCCGGCAACGGGAAGAAAATATTTATACTGGGGATCCGATTTCAAACCTATAAAAGTACGGGAGTTAAATGAGGATCGAATCGCTTTTAAGCCGGGCACGGCACCTGTAGATGTTGTAGCACCGGGTAAAGATGCAACCTATAGCAAGCTCATTGAAGGCTCATGGGTGCATTATCATGCTGGTTATTATTATCTGCTATATTCCGGAGATAATTGCTGTGGTGATAGCGCAAATTATGCAGTGATGGTAGCACGCGCTAAAAATGCAACAGGACCGTTTCAGCGACTAAGTGAAGTGCAAGGGAAGGAGAGCAGTGCTATACTTGTTAAAAATGAAACGTGGTTGGCGCCCGGGCATAATTCTGTAATCACCGATGATGCCGGTCAGGATTGGATCATATATCACGCTATAGCGCGTGATGCAGCGTTAAAATCAAATGGACGAATCATGCTTATTGACCGGCTGCAATATAAAGACGGCTGGCCTTTCATCGAAACACAAAGTCCGGGTATACAATCCCAACCAGTTCCTATTATCAAAAAGAAAATCAATACTAAATAACTATGAAACAAATCAGTAAACTACTGCTGGCAGTAGCTGTCAGTGCAATGATGTTCGCGGGATGTCAACGAAAAGAGACCGTTCAGGAGAAGGATACAACGGTACCGGTACCTGCCGCAAGGCAGATATGGTCGAAAGAGCAAGCCAATGAATGGTATAAGCAATGGGGATGGTTGCGCGGCAGTGACTTCATTCCGAGTACAGCGATCAATCAGCTTGAAATGTGGCAAGCAGAATCTTTTGACACCGCTACTATAAACCGCGAATTGGGTTGGGCCGAATCGATCGGTTTTAATTCCATGCGTGTATACTTGCATCATCTTGCCTGGGAGGTAGACTCCACTGGATTCAAGAACAGGGTAAATGAATACCTCAACATCGCAGACAAGCATAAGATCTCTACATTGTTTGTTCTGTTTGATGATTGCTGGAATCCAACCTATAAGGCAGGCAAGCAACCGGATCCTAAACCCGGCATTCACAACTCGGGTTGGGTGCGCGATCCCGGTGATAAAATTCATGAAGACTCAACACTATATATCACCCTCGAGCGGTATACGAAAGATATACTCTCTCATTTTGCAAATGACAAGCGTATAGTGTTGTGGGATCTATACAATGAACCCGGTAACTCAGGCTATGGTAACAAGTCGATGCCGCTGTTGAAGAAAGCATTCCAGTGGGGGAGAGAAGTAAATCCTTCACAGCCTTTATCGGTTGGCGTATGGAATAAAGATCTCGTTGATCTGAACCATTATCAGCTTGACAACTCTGATGTGACAACCTATCACAATTATGCTGAACCACAAGAGCATAAAAAATGGATCGATAGCTTGCGTACCACTGGCCGTCCATTAATCTGCACAGAGTATATGGCGCGTACACGTAACAGTCGTTTTGACAATGTGCTTCCCATCTTGAAGGAAGAAAATATAGGGGCCTATAACTGGGGATTGGTAGCCGGTAAAACCAATACGATTTATGCGTGGGACACACCGATGCCGGATGGTAAAGAGCCGAAGGTATGGTTCCATGATATCTTCCGTAAAGATGGTACGCCCTATAGCAAGGAAGAAGTAGCGTTGATTAAGAAGCTCACAGGAAAATAGCTTCATCACGACTTAAGAATAGCCTGAAAAAGAGTATTGTAGGACTCATTAGGATGACTGACCACTGAAGAAATAACACTTAATAACGTTTCCGGAAACGTTATTTTAAACTGGAAACGCGTGTTTTGTTTATTATGTCGCGTTGAATTCAGTACTTCACACCAGTCATTAACATTTTGGGTTAATTGATTGGTTAAGTACCGGAGATCGAAAGAAGTTTGATCTCCGGTTACTATTTAAGAGAACACCTAAACCGAATTTACTTGTGGAATTGACCGTGCAGGATGTACAGAGCAAGTTCAAAGAACTATACCAGAAAGAGCCGCTGGTAGTTCGCTCACCGGGACGCATCAACTTGATAGGCGAACATACCGATTACAATGATGGCTTCGTAATGCCAGCGGCTATAGACCGCGAAACAGTTTTTGCGATCAGCGAATCAACCGATGGAAAATCAGAGATATACTCCATCAAGTATAATCAACATTATTCTGTAGATCTGAATAACCCGCAACCTGTAAAGGCTCCAGCCTGGGCGAATTATTTACTGGGCGTTATCCGTCAGTTTGTAGATAAAGGGTATACATTGAAACCATTCCGTTGTGTGTTTGGTGGAAATATACCCATGGGTGCAGGCTTGTCGTCATCTGCTTCTGTTGAATGTGGATTTGCTTTTGCGTTGAATGAATTGAATCATCATGCCATCGACAAGAAAGAGCTTATAAAAATAGCGCAGTGGTCGGAGCATAATTTTGTTGGCGTGAAGTGTGGCATCATGGATCAGTTTGCTTCCATGATGGGTTCTGAAAATCACGTGATCCTGCTCGACTGCCGTTCGCTTGAATATCGATACTCACCTCTGGAGCTAAAAGACTTTACCATTGTGCTGTGCGATTCAAAAGTAAAGCACTCTCTTGTTGACTCCGAGTATAACACACGCAGAAATGAATGCGAGCAAGGTGTAGCGATTCTTAAAAAATATTACCCTTCTGTTAACAGCTTGCGCGATGCAACGGAAGACATGGTGCGGAAGCACAAAGATGAATTGAAAGGAAAAGTATTTGATCGTTGCCTATATGTAGTACAAGAGATCGCGCGTGTACAGCTAGCAAGTCAGGACCTCGAGCGTCATGATCTGAAAGCCTTCGGAGAAAAGATGTTTGAGACACATGAAGGATTATCGAAACTATATGAAGTAAGTTGTCCCGAGTTGGACTACCTGGTAGAACAGGCGAAAGCTTTTTCAGGAGTATGGGGTGCACGTGTCATGGGCGGAGGATTTGGTGGCTGCACCATCAACCTGGTAAAGAAAGAAGAAGTCGGATCATTCCTGTCCACAGTAAGGCAAGCATATTCAGACCGCTTTGGCATTGCCATGGAAACCTATATCGTTAATATTAAAGATGGCACCAGCGTTAGCAAGTCAATCGAGAAAATTACTTTACATTAGGGCATGAAAAAAAAAGTATTAGTAACCGGTGGCACGGGATACATCGGCTCTCACACCGCAGTAGAACTTATTAAGAACGGCTTTGATGTAATCATCATCGATGACCTTTCCAATTCACAGGCAGACGTATTGAACGGCATTGAAAAGATCTCCGGAGTACGTCCTGAGTTTGTCGAATTCAATCTTTGTGATGAAGCAAAACTCACAGCCTTCTTCGAAAAAAATAAAGGCATAGATTCGATCATTCACTTTGCAGCAAGCAAAGCTGTTGGTGAATCGGTAGAGAAGCCGTTGTTATACTATAAGAACAATGTGCTCTCTCTGGTGTTGTTGCTGGAAGCGATGAAGAAGTATCAAATTCCAAACATCGTATTTTCGTCTTCATGCACCGTATATGGTCAACCGGATAAGCTTCCCGTAACTGAAGCAACACCCTTTAAGCCTGCTGAATCTCCCTATGGAAATACCAAGCAGATCGGAGAAGAAATTCTTCGCGACACTTGCCGCGTAAATAAAGATATACAGGCTATATCACTACGGTATTTTAATCCCGTAGGTGCGCATGAGTCTGCACTGATCGGTGAATTACCGAATGGTGTTCCGGCAAACCTTGTTCCGTTCATTACACAAACCGCTGCCGGTATACGTCAGCAGTTAATGGTGTTCGGTAAAGATTATGATACTCCGGATGGATCAGCTATGCGCGACTATATACATGTGGTTGATCTTGCTGTTGCCCACGTCATCGCGTTGAAGCGGCTGATCGATAAGAAACAAAAAGATAATTACGAGTTCTTTAACCTCGGCACAGGCAAAGGCTTAACAGTATTGCAACTCATCCAGGTGTTTGAGAAAGTAAACAATCTCAAGCTAAACTATAAAGTTGTAGACCGCAGAGCAGGCGATGTAGAGAAGATCTATGCAGATACTACACTGGCGAATAAAGAACTGGGATGGGAGACCAAACTTGGCGTTGAAGAGATGATGCGCTCAGCGTGGCAGTGGCAGCAGAAACTTGCTGCAAAAGTATAAATACCTCCATGATGCGGGTGCTCTATCATGCACTTGTGAAATGGATTTTTAAAGTATATATCTGAAGAACGATGACGCAGTTTGATTTAAAGGATCATTCCCATAGACGCTATAATCCGTTGACCGGAGAGTGGATCCAGGTTTCACCACACCGTTCAAAGCGGCCGTGGCAAGGCCAGGTTGAGAAGACGGGTACGCAGACGCTGGTTGCATTCGATCCAACGTGCTACCTCTGTCCTGGCAATGTGCGGGCGAACGGAGAAGTGAATCCTGCCTATACTTCAACCTATGCGTTTACAAATGACTTTGCTGCATTGGTAGATGATGTTCCAACAGGTGAATTCCGCGACAGCGAATTACTCATAGCGAAAAGTGAAGCAGGAATCTGCCGTGTTATTTGTTTTTCACCTCGTCATGATCTCACGGTAGCCGAAATGGATACGGCCGGTATCCGTAGCGTTGTAGACCTGTGGATTGAAGAGTATACCACGCTCAGCAAAAACAAGAACATCGAGTATATCCAGATCTTTGAAAATAAAGGTGCTGTGATGGGATGTTCCAATCCGCACCCGCACGGACAAATCTGGGCACAGCAATCTATACCTGTGGAGCCTGCTAAAAAGCAGCAGCACCAGTTTGAATACTTCAAGCGTAAAGGGAAGACTATACTTTCGGATTATTGGAATCTGGAGTTGAAATATAAAGAGCGTATTGTTTTCGAGAACGATCACTTTGCTGTAGTCGTTCCCTTCTGGGCCATATGGCCTTTTGAGACCATGATCATTCCGAAGCGTGCCATGGCCCGTATCACGGATATGATTGAAGCGGAGCGCGATGCTTTTGCAGATGCCTATCGCAGAATGGCAGCGCGTTACGATAACCTGTTTGAAGTGTCGTTCCCATATTCAGCAGGTATACATCAGGCACCCAGTGATGGAGAAGCGCATGCCGAATGGCATTGGCACATGGTGTTTTATCCTCCGTTGTTGCGATCTGCTACCGTGAAGAAGTTTATGGTGGGATATGAAATGCTGGCCAATCCGCAAAGAGACATTACCCCTGAATTCAGTGCTGATCGCCTGCGTTCACTTTCTGATATTCATTTCAAAAATCGAGTAGTTTCTGAGATACCAAACCCCTAAGTTTATGCGAAAGCTTATTATCTATACCTTATTCGTAAGTGTAATTATGTCACAAGCCTGTAAAAAGAAAGAAGAAATACAAACTCCAGCGGCCGATACCGTAGCCGTTGCGAAAGCCTCTGTTACCAAAGCTTCGTTCGGAAAGTTACCCGATGGACAAGAGGTGAGTGTATATACACTGAAGAATAAGAATGGCATCGAATTACAAGTGATCAACTACGGTGCTATTGTTACTTCACTGAAAGCACCTGACAAGAATGGTACATTGGAAGACATCGTACTCGGCTTTGATTCATTAGCCGGCTATCTTACGCCTGCTCCATACTTTGGAGCCGTTGTAGGGCGCTATGGAAACCGTATCGGCAAAGGTAAATTCAAGCTCGATGGTAAAGAATATACCCTTGCACAGAATAACAATGGCCAGCATCTTCATGGAGGATTGAAAGGCTTTGATAAAGTATTCTGGAATATAGAAGAAGCATCTTCCACGGAAGGTGTAGCGCTGAAACTTACGTATCTCAGTAAAGATATGGAAGAAGGTTATCCCGGTAACCTGAACGTTGAAGTGCTATATATACTTACCGACAACAACGAGTGGAAGATCGACTATAAAGCCACCACGGATAAGAAGACGATTGTTAACCTCACACAACATTCTTATTTCAACCTTACGGGAAATGCAAAGCGTGACATCCTCGAGCATAAACTCACCTTGCATGCTGATAAGCTTGTACCAGTAGATAAAGTATTGATCCCTACCGGGGAATTAAAAGATGTGACCAACACACCTTTTGATTTCAGAAATGAAACTGTCATCGGAGCGAGAATCAATGATAAAGATCAACAACTTGAACTAGGACTTGGCTATGACCATTGCTGGGTGCTTTCATCAAGCGACAGCGTGAAGCTTGCTGCCAGTGTATATGAACCTACATCCGGCCGCCACCTGGAAGTATATACCTCTGAACCAGGAATCCAGTTTTATTCAGGAAATTTCCTGGATGGCTCCCTTACCGGAAAAGGCGGAGTACAGTATAAGCATCGTTACGGACTTTGCCTTGAGACGGAGCACTATCCGGATTCACCAAACAAGCCTGCTTTTCCCAGCGTAGTACTGAACCCGGGGGAGACATACTCCACGCAGACTACCTATAAATTCTCGACTAAGTAATTGATTGTGTATAAGAATAAAAAAGAAGCTGTTTCTGAATATGATTTCAGGAACAGCTTCTTTTTTGCCGGTGGTCATTAAAAAATTTGCCAGATGTGGAATACAACGAAGAAATATTTTGTCGTTTCAAAAAGAACATTCATTTTTATCGATTGAACGAACGTGTGAAGTGCGCTTTACCTATAATTATTTTGCTAAACCAAACTGAATTTTCCTGAACCATGCGACAATTACAAACTGTTGACTACGTAGTCTTCCTGATTTACTTCGTCATCGTGGCCGGTTATGGCTACTGGATCTATCACAAAAAGAAAAAAACAGCTACCGATTCTAAAGATTTCTTCCTTGCAGAAGGATCGCTCACTTGGTGGGCTATAGGTGCTTCGCTGATTGCTTCCAATATTTCTGCCGAGCAGTTTATCGGGATGTCAGGCTCAGGATTTAAAATGGGACTCGCCATTGCAACCTACGAGTGGATGGCTGCCGCTACGCTGATGATCGTGGCTATTTTCTTCATGCCGATCTATCTTAAAAATAAGATCTATACCATGCCGCAGTTCCTCACACAGCGATATGGTCCGACAGTAAGTACCATCATGGCGATCTTCTGGCTGTTGCTATATGTAGTCGTGAACCTTACTTCTATACTATATCTTGGAGCACTTGCCGTGACCACCGTATCCGGTATACCTTTCTGGACGTGTATGATCGGTCTTGCTGTGTTTGCAATCTTTATCACACTGGGTGGAATGAAGGTGATCGGGTATACCGATGTTATCCAGGTGTTCTTCCTGATCCTCGGTGGACTTGCTACAACATATCTCGCCATGGACTTGGTATCACAACATTTCAATACAACCGGTGTAGGAGAGGGCTTCAACCTGATGATGACTAAAGCGAACGACCATTTTCACATGGTACTCGATAAGAGTAATCCGAGTTATCTCGATCTTCCCGGTCTTACGATTTTAATTGGTGGTATGTGGATTGTAAACCTGAACTATTGGGGTTGCAACCAGTATATAACACAACGTGCGTTGGGAGCTGATCTTCCTACAGCGCGTAATGGTCTCTTGTTCGCAGCGTTTTTGAAGTTGCTGATGCCGATCATCGTAGTACTTCCCGGTATAGCGGCTTATGTTTTATACCAGGATGGAATGTTCCAACAGGATATGCTTGCCAACGGTGAATTGAATCCGGATCGTGCATATCCCGTATTGTTGAACTTGCTTCCTGTAGGATTAAAAGGACTTGCCTTCGCAGCGTTAACAGCCGCGATTGTTGCATCCCTTGCAGGGAAAGCAAACAGTATATCTACCATCTTTACGCTGGATATATATAAGAAGTTCTTCAACGCGAATGCCTCAGAAAAACAACTTGTATACATCGGACGTGTAGCTGTAGTAGTGTCGATGATCATCGCGATCATTATATCACCATTCCTCGGCATCGATAAGAAGGGCGGCTTCCAGTATATCCAGGAATATACCGGTTTCGTGTCACCGGGTATATTTGCCATCTTTATTTTAGGCTTCTTCTGGAAGCGTACTAATTCTGCAGCTGCAATGGCCGCAGCGTTGATCACGTTCCCGTTATCAATCCTGTTGAAGTTCTTGCCAAAGATGACAGACTTGTCATTCCTGAGCGGCAGTGGCTTCTCGGCGCTGAACGCTGAAACAGGTCTCTATGAAATTCCATTCCTCGACCGGATGGGTTTTGTATTCCTCATCTGTGTTTTCGTTATGGTAGTATTAACGTTGATGGATCCGAACAGCAAGAAAAATCCGAAAGGCCTCGAAGTGGATGCGAGCATGTTCAAACCAAAAGGTGCCTTCGCCGTTGGTGCTATGATCGTAGTAGGAATTTTAGCGATGCTATATATTGTATTCTGGTAAACAGGATTGTCATTAATGTTGATGATGTGAATAAAAAGGCCTGGATAATTTATCCGGGCCTTTTGTTTTTTAAAGATATAGGTGTTGGTATAAATACGTTTTTCGATCTGGGACGATTGTTCGGATCATTTTGCATAACCGATGGGCGGTAATGATATTTCATTTCATAGTTATAGCGCAGTCGCGCATTGTGATATTCTATACTTTTGCAGACCGCTGGCGGTCTACAAAAGAGATGCAATATGAATTTTTTTAAAATACTTTGAGCTCAAGTTTTAGCGTGATATTGTAATCCTCCAAGGGCATCTTCCCGGAAATACAAACGCGATAGTTTGAAGAATTAGTGATCTTCAATTTTGCTACGCGTAAATATGCGTCCTTCTATTTGCTGTAAAAATATATTGACCCGCGTATAGCATGTCGAGCAGTCAATATATTGTCCCAAGCGCATAATCAGAGCATCAATGCGGCACATCGATTTACTTACCTATTGTAGAGGGATATTATTTTTTGATGGCAAGCAATTGCCAGTCAGCTTCATTACTTTATGAGGTATATACATTTAACACTTTTGGCCGCTAGCGGTCAAAGAAAGTTAAAAATGATTGGTTCGCAAATCAGCGATTTGCGAACCAACATTTTTTTAATGCACACCTTCGATTTGACTATGAAAAAGTATATTGCTTCCGCGTATAGTTATATTAAGCAATCAATGCTTTTGCATTCGTGCACGTTGCTGTCTTCGATTAGAGAAAATGTTATTCATAGGGATAAGCAATGCCCAGCACCTTCACTACTATGAAATATACTTCACCATTTTACAGACCGCTAGCGATTTGCCAATGAAAAACTATATCATTCCCGCGCAAAATTACATCAAGCAATCAACGCACCACCATTCGAGCAACCCGCCGATTTCCATAACGAAGGCTTTATTCAACGCAAGCAATCCCCAACGCAACTTACTTTATGAACAAATAAATCGCTCACTCGAAAAACGAGCCCTTAAAAACTGATTTTACAAATCATCATTCAAAAAGAAAATAGAAATAATCACTCATACACAACCTACCACTTCTGACAATAACTTCTTATCTTCACATTATGAACCGTATCGACCGACTTACCGCTATATTAATTCACCTTCAGACGAAACGCGTTGTAAAGGCGGAAGAAATGGCCGAACGATTCGAAATCAGTCTCCGAACTGTTTACCGCGATGTGAAGGCTTTGATGGAGGCGGGTGTTCCGATTGGTTCTGAAGCTGGTAAAGGATACTTCATTGTCGATGGCTTCCATCTTCCTCCCGTCATGTTCACACAGGAAGAAGCAAGTGCCATGCTCGTAGCGTCCAAACTGGTAGAGCGCATGACGGATAAGTCGATCCAGAAAACATTTGAGTCCGCTTTGATGAAAATCAAAGCTGTCTTGAATGACAATGAAAAAGATCACCTCGAAAATTTACAGACCTATATACAGGTATATAAGTCGTTCGCTTCTGAGAAAAATGAATTCCCGGATAACTTCATGACGGATATACAGAAAGCTATCGTCAGTAAACACGTTGTGCGGATAGACTATAGCAGTAATCAAGGTGATGTCACGGAGCGTATCATTGAGCCGATCGGATTGTTCTACTATAGCTTTGCCTGGCATCTTATAGCCTGGTGCAGATTGAGAAATGGCTACCGCGATTTCAGAACAGATCGCATCATGAATCTGAAGAATACAGGGTCAACGTTTGATGATCGCAATCGCTATACCTTGAAAGAATATCTGCAGAGCCTCAAGCATTCTAACCAGGACATGCAGGAAGTAAAATTAATTTTTGATAAACCGGTAACGGGTTATATGTCTTATGCCAAACATTATTATGGCTTGGTGTCAGAGGAAGATCTCGGGGATAAAGTACGAATGAATTTCCTGGTTGGTAACCTGCGCCATTTTTGTCGCGGTGTATTACAGCAAGGGAATACAGTAGAGATTGAATCTCCCGAGGAGGCAAAAACTATTACACAAGAACTGGTTGAGGAGCTATATGCGCACTATGTAAAAGTAGGGGCGATGTATTAGAAGTGAACCTGCTAGTTATCCATAATCGACTCCATTCTTTTCAGATCCGGCCTATAGAAAGGTGAGCCCTTCTCGACTAACAACAACCTATATCTGCCACCAATGCGTTGTGACTTTTTCCGGATCAGCATCATTGGCAATCCGGCAGCAACCATAATGATGGAAGCCCTCGTAACATCCTGATCAAAACTTTGATCCCCCTTTACGATAGAAACATTGATCTGGTCAATCAAAAAATACCCGGCACCGCCGATTACCAGTAGTCCACCTACTACATTTCTGAAACTATGCTGATGAAAGTAAATACGTTCGATGGAATGGAACGGAACTATATCTTTATGAGCCAGCACAGCCGTATCATATACATTGCTGACGTAGCTTCTTTTGCGGTTTGAACTTCCTTTTACTTTGTAGATAATCTCATCGCCTATATATAGGCGCAGTTTTATTTTTTCACCTTTCAGCAACACAAGTTGCTTTTGGGCAACACAGGCCGGAACAGCGAGTAGCAATCCCAGAACCATACCTATAAAGAATTGTTTCAACCAGATGATAATTTAAAGATCCAAAGGTACCGAATGCTGATGATCTAAAAGCAGAAAAAGTTCTAAAGGTGTAGATTCCCGTGAATTCTGACGCGGTTTTGTTAGCAACGGCAGGACTACCTAGTCACTTTAAGTTGTTCGAATTTTATAGTAAATGGTTTGAAAATTGTAAGCCGGCCATTTGGTGATCCGATACATTTGTTGTGTTAAATCGATTTGAAGTCAGTACAACCTGTTCTTGTTAATTCCGCTGCTTCTGGTGGCATTGATATCCTGAGCACCAGGTGTAATCTGCGGGGAACAATTTTATATATAGTACTGACTCCGTTTAGTAACCATAAACAAGAAAGACCATGAAGTACAGAAAATTAGGCAACACCCCTGAGAAACTTTCGGCTATAGGGCTGGGATGTATGGGAATGAGTTTTGCATACGGAGCAACTGATGATAAAGAGTCGATTGCAACATTACATCGGGCGCTGGATCTGGGTATAAATTTCTGGGATACGGCAGATATGTATGGACCGTATACGAATGAAGAATTGATCTCACAGGTACTCGTACCAAACCGTAATAAAGTTTTCATCGCGAGTAAATTCGGTTTTCGCTTTCGCGAAGACAAGACTACCTATTTTGATGGTTCACCGGAATATATGCGTACTGCTGTAGAGGGAAGTTTGAAACGATTGAAGGTGGATGTGATCGATCTATATTATGCCCATCGTATAGATCCAAATGTACCGGTGGAAGAAATGGTAGGAGCGATGGCAGATCTTGTTACGCAGGGAAAGGTGCGTTACCTGGGCTTGTCCGAAGCATCAGTAGCTTCTATTCGCAAGGCACATGCTGTACATCCCATCGCAGCACTGCAGAGTGAATACTCGCTACTTACGCGCGATGTTGAAAAAGAAATTCTTCCGGTGTGTCGTGAGTTGGGTATAACGTTCGTTCCATATAGTCCGTTGGCGCGCGGCCTTGTCACCAACACGGTACACAAGGATTCACTTGCTGAAACAGATTTCAGAAGAAATCTGCCGCGCTTCGATGATCAACACTGGGATAACAACGAGCAACTGGCGAATCGTTTTGCGAGCCTTGCTGCGCAACGTCAATGTACACCGGCACAACTTGCTATAGCATGGGTGTTGGCCCAGGGCGATGATGTGATCCCGATTCCGGGTACGAAGAAAAGAAAGTACCTGGAAGAAAATGCAAAAGCAGCGGACATAATATTGACGCCCTCAGATCTGCGTACATTGGAAGCATTGGTAAATGAATTTCCAAATATAGGCAACCGGTACAGTGAAGGCGCCTTGAAGATGGTGAATCATTAATGAAAGTATAGCTGTGCCTATATTTATTTATAAGAGATTAAATTTAAAAGACAAACAGCATGAGTGAAACAATTGCATTTATAGGATTGGGCAACATGGGAACTCCCATTGCTAAGAATTTAATCGCCAGTGGCTATACGGTTAAACTATATAACAGATCCGCGGAGAAAGTAGAAGGCTTGGTTGCATTGGGTGGTCATGCCGCTGCAACGATAGGCGAAGCCGTTAAATCTGCGGATATAGTCATTACGATGTTAAGCGATGATCATGCCGTAAACGCAGTCTCTGAAGAGATACTTCCTGCACTCAAGAAGGGAAGTATACATTTGTCGATGAGTACTATCAAAGCGGACACGTCAAAACAATTGGCGAAAAAACATGAAGCACGCGGTGCCGTCTATCTCGCTTCACCCGTTATGGGCCGTCCACCGGCTGCGGAAGCGCGGCAGCTATTTATACTGCTCTCGGGTGACGCTGCAGCCAGGGAAAAAGTAAAGCCGGTACTTGGTGCGATCGGTCAGCGAACTTTTGATTTCGGTGACGCGCCCTATACTTCGCATACTGTAAAGCTTATGATGAACTTCATGATCTTTACAATCGTAGAACTGTTGAGTGAAGTAATGCTGATGGCAGAGAAATCCGGTATCGACAAAAATATATTGTTAGACACCATGCTCAATACTATATATGGTGCTCCCGTGGTAAAGGTCTACGGCCCTCTGATTATAAAAGAAGAAGACAATCCCAATGGCTTTGGAACGCTACTCGCTAACAAGGATCTTCGCCTTGCGCAGGAAACTGCATCAGAGGTTGGTGCCCAGTTGCCCTTGGCGGAAGTAGTGCGAACTCACTTTGAAGCAATCATTGCTGCAGGAGGGGGAAGGAAAGACCTGCCTATGTTGGTTTCGTATTTGAGAGAACAGAGTGAAGAGGTTGTCAAGTAAAATAAACCCGGTGCACGAAGGACATAAAGGAGACACAAAGTTACATAGAGATATTTAAAGACGTCTTTGTGCAACTTTGTGTGCATTCCTTAGTGCTCTTTGTGTTCTGGATTTATATAATATCTGTTTCATTTCGTTCGATAGAAGCGTATACTTACATCTTGATGTATCTATATGATTACCTCCCGGATTAAACCCATCTTACTTGTCATTATACTTTTTGCTGTTCTTGCAAATGGTAATGCTCAAAAGAAATCACTTGCCAAAGAGATTGATCAGGTTGTTCAATCCATTGATGCGCATGTCGGAGTTGCTATACTTCATATCGAGAACAGAGATACTGTATCGGTTCATGGTAAAGCGCATTTCCCGATGCAGAGCGTCTTTAAATTTCCGTTAGCGATGGCTGTATTGCATGCGGTAGAGGAAGGTAAATTTACCCTTGATCAAAAAATTCATATCCGCAAAGAAGACCTGCTTGCTAATACCTGGAGTCCGATGGCTAAGAAATATCCTGAGGGAAATGTAGACGTGCCGTTGCACGAGCTGCTGATGTATACCGTATCCTTCAGCGATAATAGTACGTGTGATATACTATTCCGGTTAATGGGAGGTGTTAAGAATGTGCAGCGGTATATTCATGATTTAGGTGTAAAATCAATCGCTATTGTTGCTACAGAGGAAGAGATGCACCGTGAATGGAATGTACAATTCACCAATTGGTGTGAGCCGGTCGCCATGGTACAGTTGCTCGATATTTTGTATAAACAGAAAGCACTTTCCAAAGATAACATCGAGCTGCTTTTAAAATGGATGACAGAAACTCCAACCGGTGCGCATAGAATTAAAGGATTACTACCGTCAGGAACCATTGTTGCACATAAAACCGGCACAGGTGGACCGAATGATAAAGGTGTTATAGGTGCCATCAATGATGTTGGTATCGTTACCTTGCCGAATGGTAAACATATTGCCATTGCAGTATATATATCGCGAACTACCGATGAGAAAAAAGCTGAGGAGGCTATCGCGAAGATCGCAAAGGTTGCCTATAATTATTATAAAGGTCAGTAATTATCGAAGCATAATGATCAGGATATCCCCTATACATATACCATGTTTAAACGCAGGTATACTGGCTAATCCTTTCACTTAAATTCAAAAATCAGTCTATCCCTGATTCTAAAGTTCCAGGAATTCTGTTAGTTTACTTTCATGAATGCAGGAGTTACCCGTTGTGCCCCTTGTTATTCTACCCGGAAAAAGTTTCGGGATATGATAGCCGATGTAAATGAATTTTCCGCTATATGAAAACAAATAAACAACTCCCTCTTCCTGCAATGCACTTTCTTTTCATTCCCTGCGGGCCACCGGGAGATCTTTAGATTAGATACTTTCTCTGCTATACATCTGCGCATATATACTGTGCAGACTGGCATTACTATTCCATATTGGTTGTCCGTAATACTTAATTTATTGATACATGAAACTCAACATCCGTCAACAGATTCTATTATTGATTGGTATTAATTCGGTTTTGATTATACTGGTGCTATATATCAGCTATTCTGGTATTGTTAATATCAATAGCGCGAGAGATAACTTTGTACATAAAGCAAGACAATTAAACTACCTGCTGGTAGCGCAGAACATGCGCGACAATGTGCGTGGAATTATTTATAGAGGTTTCGCCGTAGACCGCTCCAATGAGAAAGAAGTCACCGAAATTAAAGATGAATTCCAGGCACAGCTGAATGCATTTATCTCCAATACGGAACGGCTTGTTGAAATGGATGATACAGATTCACTACTGAGTCAGATTAATACGAAGGCAAAGGAGTTCGCTGTTTTCTCAACAACACTGTTCTCAAAGGAGATGGATGGTGATGCAGAGTCCTTTCTTATTATAAATGACTTCCCGGCATTATACAATAGTCTTGTGGTGCCGATGAATGTATTGAACGCGAACATTCAACGAAATTATGCTACCCTCGAAGAAGAAAGTAATTCAACAGCAAAGGCATCGCTGTCTGGTATATTTTCAATTTCTATATTCTCAATATTAGGATCGATTGTCATAAGTATACTAATCTCGAATAGAATTTCAAGACGGATCAACCGCGCCAGCAACATTATCTCGGAAGTGAGTGTAGGAAAACTTCCGGAACGAAATGATGCTACGGGATCAGACGAAGTGGGAGTGATGTTGAAGTCGTTGAATAATTATCTTGATTCAGTTACCGAGACTGTGAAGTTTGCCGTGCAGGTAGGGAAAGGAAATCTGAATGCAGAGTATAAAGCTTTAAGTGCGCACGATCAATTAGGACACTCGCTTTTGGAAATGCGTAATAATCTGAAGAAGGTTTCGCAGGAAGATGAAAAGCGTAATTGGACATTGAATGGCATGGCGAAGTATGTGGAGATCAGCCGAAGGGAATCACATGACATCGAAAGCTTTGCTGAACATGTTCTTTCGTATCTGGTGAAATACTTGAAAGTAAATCAAGCCTTTTTCTATACTGTTGAAGAAAAAGAAGATCGGGAAGTACTCTTGCTAAAGGCCGCCTATGCATGGGATAAAAAGAAGCAACGACACCATGAGATTGAAAAAGGAAATGGGCTTACGGGACAAGTATGGCAGGAGGGTTCGATGATGTATCTCCGGGATATACCAGGCGACTACATACGAATCACTTCAGGACTTGGTACTGCGGCACCACGCAATCTTGTTATCCTTCCTTTGAAAATAAATGAAGTCGTTTATGGCATGATCGAGATCGCTTCATTTCAGGATATAGAATCCCATGAGCTAAATTTTCTGGAGAAGATTGCAGAGAATATAGCCTCTACCTTGGCGAATGTGCAGACGGCCGAGAAAACGAAAGAGTTGCTATACCAGTCACAGGAGCAAACGGTGAGACTACACGCACAGGAAGAAGAGATGCGTCAGAGCATGGAAGAAATGCAGGCCACACAAGAAGAACTGGCGCGCAAAGAAAAAGAGTATATGCAGCAGATTTTCAAATTAAAAGAGGAGCTAAAGGCGTATGGCAAAGTGCTTGAGCAGAAGGAGAGTAGATTAGAAGAAGAAGATATGAAAGATCAACTGGAAGAAGCTCTTCGTAAACAGGGAGAGATGGCGGGAGGCGTATTGATCAATCGATCTTTGCTCTAAATGAAATTATTTATAGGTCAGAAGAGAATTTATTTCATCGTGTGATTTGAATAGTACGATGGAAAAAAGATATTCGTGCATAAAATAATCTCTTCATTTTATGCTTGGACTTCGTACAGCGATCTATAAGGTATCCGATTTGCAAAAAGCAAAGGAATGGTATACTGAAATCTTTAATACAAAACCCTACTTTGATGAGCCGTTCTATATAGGCTATAACATCGGTGGTTATGAATTAGGCTTGCAACCGGAAGAGACTCCTGTTACCGTTAAGAATGAAAGCGTAGTGGTATACTGGGGTGTTACAAATGTAAATCAGGAATATAAACGGCTCATCGAACTTGGCGCTACGAATCATGAAGAGCCTCAGAATGTAGGAGGGGAGATTATGGTAGCAACCGTAAAAGATCCATGGGGAAATATACTCGGTATAATTTATAACCCTGAATTTAAGTTGCCTTAGCAGACTACTGCTGATGCGTATGCAGCATCTTTACAACGGCATCATGAATGAGTTCAGGATTGCTCCATGGAACGAAGTGATTCATACTATCCACCATCACGAAATCGACAGGCGCATTTACTAACATTTTTTTTGCAAAGTCTGCATTCGCAGGATCAACCAATACATCTTTCTGTCCCTGTATAACAATCACAGGACACTTGATATTTTTCCACAACGGGAGCATCTCTTCCAGTTGAGGTTTCAAATGATAGATCTCCTCATTGGATGCGCGAAACGATCGTGGCAAAATCCAGCTGAGAAAAGGTGTAGCAAGTGGCGCACGAAACCATGTCTCATCAGGTTCCAGTTCCGGATCGATAGACCCGGCTACGATGATCAGTCCATCTACAAGCTCCGGGTAATCCATAGCCATCCGTGCAATGAGTGGACCTCCTAATGAATGACCCACCAGTATGATCGGACGATTCGCGTTATGCTTTTCAAGTATAGGTTTCAGTACTGAAGCCTGCTTGTGCAGTGAACCTTCTCCGTTACCGAAGTTGGAGTAGCCGAACCCTGGCCTGTCCGTTGTAATTAATAACGCCTGGTGTAATAGCGTTGTATCTTTCAGGAAATGAATGAAGGCACTGAGCGAACCGGGAGAGCCGTGAACGAACAACACAAGAGGCTTGGATGTATCACCGGCTTCAACATAATGTATTTCGCGAAAGCCACTTTTATAGGAGTGTTGTGATCCCTGTATATTATTCTCCGTAAAAAACTTGTCGACTTCTTTCGGACTCATGCGAAACGTCATGCACGCATGCATACCTGTCATTATAGCAACAAACACGATTAGGATGATGATCTTTATTCGCTTCATTGTCCTGTCCGTTAATTATTATAGCAGTGAATGATTATTCGTAAGCGGTTGTCGTGATCAGGCTTGCACGAAACGTTCTTAAAATTTAAAGCCCTTCTCGTTTGGAGAAGGGCTTTAAATTAAATCTGTTGACCTTAGAGGTTCAGCAGCTTTTTATACTTTGCGTTGTCGTGCAGAATTTCAGTGGCTTTCTTCACATCGTCATCATACTTGAAGCCAGCTTCAATGCTTCCTTTTTCAAGATGGTAACGAGCAACTATATCTTCTTCCAGTAACAACTTGATCTCATCTTTGTAGAGCACCAATTCATTCTTTTTACTTTCAGCAATCCGATTGCTGATCTGGTCGAGCTGGCCTTTCAGTTCGCTATAGTATTTCTCTTTCTTCGCTTCTTCAGAAAATTCCTGCAGCTCGTATTCGAGGTATGATTTATACTTATAGTTCTTGTCCTTCATCCAAACTATAAATTGCTGGTATTCTTCTTCTGTTAAAGAAAACGTGCGCGGGTTTACAGGTTCCGGATGTTTGAATGCATACTGTGTAGCGAAATCAAACAGAAATCCTTTTTCAAATAAAACCTGTGTGAGCACGTGCGCTTCTTTTGGTTCTGTTTTAATATCCGGGTCAATGCCACCACCATCATATACCGTGCGCCCTGAAGAGGTTTTGAATGCACGCTTGATAGAATCCGGAATAGAGCCAACACTTCCATCTTCCCTGCGATGTGTATAGTCCAGCACCTGGATGCAGCGGCCTGTAGGCGTATAATATTTTGCTGTTGTAACTTTTAATTGTGAATTATAGGAGAGAGGACGACTTACCTGCACCAGTCCTTTACCATACGACTTTTCTCCAATGATCACACCACGATCATAGTCCTGTAGGGTACCAGCAACAATTTCAGAAGCCGATGCACTGCCGCGGTTAATGAGAACCGTTACCGGGATTTCAGTATCCACCGGAGTATTCAAAGTTTCGTAGTTCAGATTGTTCTCTGGTATCTTTCCTTTTGTGCTCACCACTAATTTCCCTTTTGGAAGAAACAGGTTAGTGATGTTTACCGCTTCAATTAAAAGTCCTCCCGGATTTCCGCGAAGGTCGAGTATCACACTTTTAGCGCCTTTCTCTTTCAATGCCGTAAGTGCATTCCTTACTTCTTTGGCAGCATCGGGTGTAAAGTCCGACAGCTGGATATAGGCCACGTCATTGCCCACCATGCCATAGTATGGTACATTGTTTACTTTGATCTTTTCGCGCTTGAATTCTATACGCAACGGTTGCTCTACACCTTTGCGCTTTATAGTAAGTGTAACCGGTGTTCCCACTTGGCCTTTCATCAAATGTCCAGATTCCTCACGTGTAAGTTTTGCAAGCTCTATATCATTTATCTTCTGAATCTCGTCTCCGATTTTTAAACCGCCCTTCTGTGCGCCATAGCCTTCCATAATCATCGTTACAACGGTACGGTTACCGATTTCCCGTGTTATAGCACCAATGCCACCGTACTGTCCCGTATTTACCGTTCTATAGTCTTCCACCTCATCCTCTGGTATATAGTTAGTATATGGATCCAGTGAATTCAGCATCGCATCTATACCGGTGCGAATGAGTTTGTTGGGATTAACGTCATCCACATATAGCGCATTCACCTCTTTGAAGAGAGTCGCGAATATGTCAAGGTTCTTGGCGATTTCGAAATAGCGTTCAGCCGGTTTGGTGAACGACAGGGCTACCAGCGCAACCAGAACAATGGAGAAGGCGAATAATTTTTTTCTTGTAATCATGGGTAATTCTATTCTACGCAAAATCTTAGCTCACGAATGATTTTAATTTAAGGACTGGAAAATTCATCATTTTAAAGGTAAAAAGTGTAAGGATGTATGGTATTCTTCGTTATTTTTATCGATTCCTAAAAATCTTTATTCAATGATCAAAACCCTTTGGCGTACTGCTATAGTCGCCCTGCTCTTTTTATGGGCTTGTCAAAATGAAAACAGTAAGTATGAGCTCAAAACAGGTGAAAGCAACGGCTACTCGTATGAGTATGTCACCAACGACCCTCTGAAGGTAAGAATTTATACGTTAAAGAACGGTTTGAAAGTCTACCTGAGCCAATACAATGCGGAGCCCCGTATTCAAACTCAGATTGCGGTGAAGGCCGGTGGTAAAAACGATCCGGCCACCAACACAGGTCTGGCACATTACCTCGAACACATTATGTTTAAAGGTACTGCGGATTTTGGTACACTCGATTGGAAAAAAGAATCGGTATACCTCGACAGTGTTGAGCATATGTTTACACACTATGGAACCTTAAAAGATTCTATCGAACGTGTAAAATATTATAAGCTCATCGACCAGGTATCTAACGAAGCATCCAAGTATGCTATTGCGAACGAGTATGATAAAATGGTGAGCGAACTGGGAGCGCGTGGTACCAATGCCTATACTTCGGAAGATCGCACAGTATATATCAACGATATTCCTGCGAATCAGTTGGAAAACTGGTTGCAACTGGAGGGAAATCGCTTTCAGAAAATTGTGCCCCGTTTATTCCACACCGAACTCGAGGCCGTATATGAAGAGAAAAACCGAAGTCTGGACAATGATTACTGGAAGACTTTCGAAACGTTATACAGCGCTATATTTACGAAGCACCCGTACGGTACTCAAACGGTTATCGGTACTATCGATCATCTTAAAAATCCTTCCATAACCGAAATCAAAAATTACTTTGATACATACTATCGTCCGAACAACGTGGCGATCTGTTTGAGTGGTGATCTTGATTATGATAAAACGATAGCGTTGATCGATAAATCATTTGGTAACTGGAAACCCAATGAGCAACTGCCGACATGGAGTAAAGTGGATGAAGATCCGATTGCAAGCCCTATAGCAAAAGAAGTATATGGCCCGGATGCAGAATGGATTAACATCGGCTTCAGGTTCAATGGAAGAAATAGCGAGGACTATAAATTGCTTACGTTAACGGACATGATCTTGTCCAATTCACAGGCTGGAGTTATCGATATAAACTTGAAACAGAAACAAAAAGTAATAGAGCCATCAACGTATGTAGACCAACTTAACGACTATGCGATCCATACATTTTCGGGTCGTCCACGGGAAGGACAAAGTCTGGAAGACGTGAAGAAGTTATTGCTGGAACAAGTTGAACTGGTAAAGAAAGGCGAGTTTGAAGATTGGCTTCTGGAGGCCACCATCAACGACTTGAAGAAATCAAAGATCCAGGGATCTGAGCGTAACTGGTCGCGCTCAAATGACCTGGTGATGGCGTTCACCAATAATATACCATGGCAAAACTATATTTCGGAGACAGACGATCTGCGCAAGATCACCAAAGAAGATATTGTGAAGTTTGCCAATGAGAATTACAAGGATAATTATGTGGTGGTATATAAACGCAGTGGTAAAGATCCAAATGCGCTGAAGGTAGATAAGCCAACGATCACGAAAGTGACGTTAAACAAAGAGGACAAATCTCCTTTCCACGAAACAATCCTTAAAAATAAAGCCGAGAAGCTGAAGCCTGTATTTATCGATTACGAAAAAGATATACAGAAGTTGAAGATGAATAAGGATGTTGAGGTGCTTTATACTCCCAATACAGAAAATGAATTGTTCTCGCTATACTATTTGTCGGATGTGGGAAGTAACAACAATCCGAAAATGAACGTAGCCGTGGAGTATCTGCAGTACCTGGGTACAGAGGAGATGGCCGCAGAAGATTTCAAGAAAGAGTTTTATAAACTGGGCTGTAACTTTGGTGTTTCAGCAGGAGAGGATCAAACCTATATATACCTTACTGGTCTTAGTGAGCATATGGACAAAGCGATGCAGCTTTTTGAAAAGTTGCTGGCAGCTCCTAAAGGAGATGACGAAGCATTGAAGAAAATGTTGGATGGCATCTTCAAGAAACGTGAAGACAGTAAAAAGAATAAGGGTACTATTATGTTTGAGGGATTGATGAACTATGGATTATATGGTCCGAAATCTCCGTTCACCAATGTATTGAGTAATAAAGAACTTCGTGAAGTAAAGGCTGATGAGTTGATTGACATTATCAAAGAATTTACAAAGACGCAGCATCGCGTGCTATACTATGGTCCGAAGAAAGGCGAAGAAGTAGTTGCTTCCCTCAATCAATATCATACGTTGCCTGATCAATTAAAACCAGTACCACCTCCGGTTGAATTCAAAATGCAAGACGTAAGCAAGCCAGCGGTATACTGGGCTGATTATGATATGGTACAGGAAGAAATCATGTTCCTTTCCAAAGGTGATGGTTTTGATAAAACGCGCATGCCGATCAGCAGAATGTTCAACGAATACTTCGGCGGTAATATGAGCTCCCCGGTATTCCAGGAATTAAGAGAAGCACAAGGACTGGCATACTCCGCATTTGCATATTATGGTACTGCTGATAAACCTGTAGGCAATGATTTATTCTACGCTTATATAGGAACGCAGGCTGATAAACAACCGGAAGCGATGAAAGCGATGAAGGGGTTGTTAACAGATTTCCCGAAATCAGAAGGCGGTTTTGAAGTAGCCCGCAATGCTATATTGAACCAGATTGAAAGCGAACGCATCACGAAGGCGCGCATTCTTTTCGATTATGAAAGCGCGAAGAAGCGTGGGCTCACCTCAGATATACGTAAAGATGTATACGAGCAAGTACAGAAATTTACTCTGGCAGATGTTCAGAAGTTTCAGGAGCAGTATATTAAAGGAAAGAACTATAACATCGTGCTGATTGGAAATAGAGAAAAGATCAATTTCAAGGAACTGAAACAGTATGGTGAAGTCAAAGAGCTTACTCTCGATGAGATCTTCGGCTACGAGAAAGTTCAAAAGATTGACCTGGAGAAACCAAATCAATAGATACCAGATATAGGTATAGATAATAAAATCCCTCCGAGGTAATTCCCGGAGGGATTTTTGTTTTAGTATAATTTTACTTTTATCCGGTAGCGACCTCTGAAGTACTCTTTCATTTTCAATACTTCCCTTGATTTATCTGCAATCCAGAACGTAGCATACGAACCTCGGCCATAATTAATCTTTAGCAGCCAGCATGAAACTTTAACGCTGTTATTCAACTGAAGATCTTCTTTACCGGTAACGGTTAATAAATAGTAATCTGATTTTGGAGTGCCAGGTTCATAGAATGCAATGGCGAACTGCTGACCAACTTTCTTGAAAGGGAGTAACGGAAAGATTTCAAGATCCATTGGGAATTCAAATGCAGGAGGGTTCATCACAACTTGAAAGGTGCTGTCCTTTTTAGTATGCTTCGAAGAATCCGGAACCGTTACGACATTCCCGTTGAAGATATAGGTAAACTTGCCTCGCTTTTTATAGTTCGCATAATGCGAGATTGGTTTGAGGGAAGGTAATTCTCCGGTAGCTTCAACATGAGCGAGTAACGAATCCTTTTGATACCAGTCCCACCCGAAGTGATATATTTTTTTACCGGCTGCGTCTTTAGAGAAACTGATTTTTCTATCCCAGAGCGCTGCAGAGCTCAGGCGTCCTCCAAGACTATCCTCAAAGTATACTGCATACGAGCTTTTGCCTTCTTTTAAGGCTGCTATATTTAGCTTTAGGTTTTTAGTATTTATGGTGTCGACCTGGGCGAAAACTGCACCTGCATTGACAAAGAGGAGCGCTAACAAAAGTTTAAATTTCATAAATCATGGGTAGTTAAGAATGGATCACGCACATTGGTCGCTGATACGTGGCATTCGCTACAAATGATGTAATAAAAATGATAAGTGGTAGAATTCTGTTGTATAGCTTGTGTCTATATTGTTAACTATAGTAGTTTATTTCCACGCTTTACGAAGAAAGCGAAGCCAGTTACCATGCAATACATTCGCGATATCATCATCGGTATAACCGCGTTTTGATAGTAAAGCAGGCAGCTTCTGCAGGTCAGCTATAGTTTCTATGTCGTAAGGACTTTGCTCTTTACCAAAGGCGCCATCAAGGTCGGAGCCGATTGCTATATGGTTAGCGTTCCCTGCAATCTGACAAATGTGATCCATGTGATCGATCAATTTCTCCAATCCACAATCCATGCTGAGTGGTGTCGATACTTTCTTGATCCATTCAGGCACCATCATCCATGCATCCATTACGCCACCAATAACGGCACCACGACTAATCAGTTCTTTGATCTGTTCATCGCTGAACTGACGATTGTGATTTACAACGGCTCTGCAATTATTATGACTCGCCCATACGTTACCATGGAAATGGTCCATGGCCTCCCAAAAGCTATCGTCACAAAGATGTGTAGCATCGAGTATAATATTGAGACGCTCCATCTCTTTCAATAATTCACGACCCGCTTGCCCTATACCACCCGTTGCATTTGTGCCTTGTGCATACCTGCCAGGTCCATAATGTCCTGGTCCTATAGCACGAAGTCCATAGTTATAGGCATGCTCCAGGTAATTAACCGATACTATAGAATCAGCACCTTCAAGACTTAATATATACCCGATTGGTTTTTTATCGCTTGGCGTTCCGTCATTCCACAGTTGCAGATGTTTCTCCAGTGCTGCCAGGTTAGTGATTTGAATTAACTCACCTGCTTCTTCCATCGCTTTATACCAGGCGAGTTGTCCCTGTGTCTGTGCCCAGGCCTGCTCGGGAGAGTGCCATCCGGGTAATGAATTATCGGGTGCTACATAGCGTGCAATTTGAGTGGCGACTACTAGCCCTATATTTCCCTTTCGTAATTCTTCGAAACAAACTACACCGTTGCCACGATCTGGTTTATCGGTCCATGCTTTTTCGCGGTTCCTGATTTCATGGATTGATTTCCGGTAATCGCGATTCCATTCCATGGCGTTCATCGCCAGGTCAAGGTGAGCATCGATGATAAAAGGAGCGTTCATTTTATATAGTTTGAGGGATGTTGTTTAATCTAAAACTGTATCATCAGTATATATATGACGGGGCACATGTATACTTACACGGTGATCACTCTGTTCCGCGCCAGCGTATTCCAGTATTCTTTCACGGTGTTGTTGATCGCCACAGCGGCCCGATCATGCAGCGCGACAGTAGGGCATACGTGGTATGGTACACCGTAGAGTACATCGCCAACCTTAAATGGATTTGTCTCGCCAGTACGTAAGATCATGTGTTCTTCGCTATGGCCAATTGGCTCCAGTTCCGTGGCATTCAGAAACGTTACCCGGTTGTTGAGTGAATTCTCCGATGCTATTGATTTATGTCCGAGATCAATGCAGATCGTATCTTCCGTTGGTATAGAGATCACCCGTGTAACAACCAATGCTGCAAATAAAAATGGTTGTTCTAATAGAGTACTTTGATACCCTTTATCCCAATATATATAGGTGCCGGGGCTACACTCAACGTTTTCACGCTTAGCGTGAATTGGAAATGTAGGCGTGCCACCGGCTACTACCGTTATAGTATTGCCGGTCTGTTGAAGTATATCTTCACGCAGCTTTTCTACAAGTGCAAAACCATCATTGCATTTTTTTGTGCGGACTTCGAAATCTGTATCACGTAAATGTCCATCGTAAGCATGCAAGCCTTTTGCATATATACCTGGAAGCGAAAGTAATTGCTTATAGAGCGAAAGCGCATCGGCAGGACGAATGCCGGTTCTGTTCATGCCTACATTCAGGTCGATGAAAACGTTAAGCTTTAATTTATCGCGCTCAAATATAGCGCTGATGTGCTGTGCGGTTGGCAGATTATCGACAAGGCAAGCAAAGATCGTCTTTGGAAATTTTTTAACAAGCTCAGCAAGACGATTCGCTTTTGGTCCAACGGGTTGATATGCGAGGAGTATATCTTCAGCGCCAGCTTGCGCCAGCATCTCGGCTTCCGCTATTGTTGCACACTTGAATTTTTTTATTCCTTCCCGGATCAACATCGCTGCCACCTCCGATGATTTATTCGTCTTCATGTGCGGCCGAAGACGTGTTACATCCGGAACAAATGTTTTCACAATGCGGATGTTTTCACGAACACGATCAGGATAAACGACAAGGGCTGGGGTATCCAGCATATCTATATTCTGAATAGAGAACCATTCCGGTTGAGTCATTGCTATAGAGTTTATTGGAGTTCGAACAGGGCTTCAATTTCAACCGGTATATTATCCGGCAGAGAGCCCATGCCTACAGCACTGCGCACACCGATACCGTTTTCTTCGCCCCATACACTGGCGAAAAGTTCACTGCAGCCATTGATAACAAAAGGATGACGTTCAAATTCAGGAACAGCGTTTACCATTCCTAAAACTTTAACAACACGTTTGATTTTATTAAAGCTGCCGAGATTGGCTTTGAGTGTTGCTAATATAGCGAGGCCCACCTGGCGTGCCGCCAGCTTGCCTTCGTCTATGGAGAGATCTTTTCCAATTCTTCCGATGATCAGCGAACCATCTTCTTTTACAGTTCCGTGGCCGGATACATATACCATGTTACCGACAATCAGAAAAGGTTTATAAACACCTAAAGGTTTAGGGGCAGGAGGTAGCGTTAGTTTTAGCTCTTCAAAGCGTTGGTCGGGGGAAACTGTTGACATAGAATTTAAATTGAGCTGAAAAGATAATCATTCAATGATTACCCGAGCAACCCAATCACGGAAAAGAAATGTGCCGTGCTTCCGGCAAGCACAAATAAATGCCAGATACTATGGAAGTATCGTGTTTTATCTTTTATGAAAAAGAATGTTCCTGCGGTATAAAACACTCCTCCTAAAATCAGAAATACAAAACTTGAAAAAGGAATAGTGTCGTATAGTTGCTTGAAGATGAGTATACCAAGCCACCCCATAACAACATATAAAATGGTGGAGAGCAGTTCTTTTTTTCCGGTGAAGAAAGCCTTAAGTACTATACCAACGAGCGCACAGCCCCAGATCAATCCAAACATCGTCCAGCCAATCCAGTTGTGCAGCGAGAGACAGAACGGAGTATAGGTACCTGCTATAAGCAGGAAGATCGACATGTGGTCAACCTTGCGGAAAAATACTTTGGCCCTTTGATGCGGTATACTATGATACAGTGTAGAGGCAAGGTATAGCATCACCATGGTTGCTCCGAACACTGTGAAGCTCACGACCTGTAACGTGCTTCCATTGATTACTGCAAGAACAATTAAAAGCACGAGACCTGCAATAGCGAGTACAGCGCCCAGCCCGTGTGTAATAGCATTTGCTAATTCTTCTTTTCGTGTACTAACAGCGGTTCCCATGAATTCGAAATCTTGTATTTTCAATGGAACGTAAGAAGCACGCTAAAGATTTCAATGATGTTCGATTTTTTATTTGAGATATTGAATGATGAGCACACCGATCAATCCACACACCGATACAATGGTTTCCATGAGCGACCAGGATTGAATTGTTTGTCGTATACTTAAGTTAAAATATTCTTTATATAGCCAGAAACCGGTATCATTCACATGCGAGAACATCAGGCTGCCGGCACCGATGGAAAGTACCATGAGGTTAGGGTCTACATTCATACCGGCCAGCATCGGAGCAATGATACCTGCGGCCGTTAAACCTGCTACCGTTGCAGAGCCAACACAAACACGGATGAGACACGCAATCGTCCAACCCAATACTAACGGATGTATGTTAACATCACTTAGCAACACCGCTATATTATTACTTACACCGCTATCGATAAGAATTTGTTTCAGCGCACCGGCACCTCCCATGATCAACAGGATCATCGCTATATCTTTAACCGATTCGCCATATATATCCATTACCTTTTTCATATCCATACCCTGGCGGATTCCCAGGGTGAACGTGGCTACTGTCAATGAAATAATCATCACGATCGCAGGGTCGCTTATAAATGTTATCGCATCTTTTAATTGCGGCTCTGTAACGCTTGAAGCGAGCAGTGTAGTGAATGCAAGCAATATCACAGGAAGAAGTGAAGAAAATATACTGATGCCGAGACTGGGTAATTTATCTGTGGCAACGGCAGCCGCATTCTCGAATATTTTGGGTGCAGGAGGATTTATCTTTTTCAATGTCTTTGAAAAAATGGGGCCAGCTATAATTACGGTTGGCAGTCCAATGATCACACCGTATAGCAATGTCATACCCATGTCGGCATGGAACTGAGCAACGAGTGCGGTAGGCGAAGGATGTGGCGGAAGAAAGCCGTGTGTAACGGAAAGGGATGCGAGCATGGGCAATCCTATATATACTGCTGGCAATTTATAGCGTAATGCCACTGAAAAGATCAGCGGTACAACAAGTACGAACCCTACGTTGTAAAACAACGGTATACCAATGATAAAGCCTGTCAGCATGAGTGCCCACTGAATATAGTGTTGTCCGAAAAGCTTCACCATATACGAGGCAATTTGCTGTGCAGCACCGCTGTCGGCTACAAGCTTGCCCAACATCGCTCCACATACAATGACAATTACAAGCGACCCCAACATGTCGCCAATGCCTTTTTGCACAGAGCGTGTAATCTGCGTTGCATCTATACCCAGCAGCGCACCGGCTACAATGGAAATGATCAGGAATGCGAGGAACGCATTTACTTTACACAATGAGATTAGTATAATCAGGAGAACGATACAATAGAATATGATGACCAGTGACATCACCTGTGGACTCAATACTGTACTCAATCTCATCAGTGCTTTGATGCTCAAATATATAGCGGACGGAATTGACAGGATTAGAAAGGAACGGGATGCTCTGAAGCGGACGATTTGTGCTATCAGCACTATAATGCAAATTACTATAATGATCAGCGACATCGTTGAGCGAGTGGTTTAATGATTGGTTGATGTTGACGAAACTAATGAAAATATCAGGAATATGCAGCGAAGTTTTTTAAGTGGAATGAATTGATCATGAAGCGGAGATTGGTTTTGAAGCTGGTCTGTCTTGATATCATGCTCCGCATTTCATGTGCGCCGAGCACACTATAAAATATTACAAATTGCTTTTATGGGAATTCTTATGATGATTTTACGATCTTTATTCGCTTTTACCACCGTGTAGGAGTCAATATATACCTTATTCAATAACAAATGGAAACGACTAACGACCTGAAACTGGCAGTGCTGATTGATGCTGATAATGTGCCGTACGCGAATGTGAAGGAGATGTTTGAGGAGATTGCAAAATACGGAACGCCTACATTCAAACGGATCTATGCAGACTGGACTAAGCCAACTGTATCGGGGTGGAAAAATGTGTTGCTTGAGAATGCGATTACACCGATTCAACAATATAGTTATTCCACCGGAAAGAATGCCACTGATAGTGCGCTCATCATTGATGCGATGGATATTTTATATACCGGCAAGGTAGACGGCTTCTGTATTGTTTCAAGCGACAGCGACTTTACCAGGCTAGCCACAAGGCTTCGTGAGGCGGGCATGAAAGTTATAGGTATAGGGGAGAAGAAGACCTTGAATCCATTTATCACAGCGTGTGACAAGTTTATTTATATAGAAATTCTAAAGCCCGCAGCTGAGCCGCAGAAAGAAACCAGTAATAAGGGTATATCTAAAAACACAACGAAATCTTCTAAAGAACCTCTAAGCCGGGTTGATCCTGAAATTGTGAAACTGCTAACGTATAGTGTAGACGACCTCGAAGATGAAAACGGCTGGACGTCATTAGCAGAACTGGGAAGCCTGGTGCAAAAGAAGAAGCCCGATTTTGATTCCCGGAATTATGGACATCCCAAGATGTTATCGCTGATCAAAAGCATCGGTAAATTTGAGATCGAAGAACGCGAAACCGGCCGGAAAAATGTAAAGCATATTTATATCCGAAAGAAGTAGGGGAGATGATAAATTGGAATAGAAGTATAGTATAGTATAGTATAGTATAGTATAGTATAGTATAGTATAGTATAGTATAGTATAGTATAGTATAGTATAGTATAGTATAGTATAGTATAGTATAGTATATATAAACAGGCCTCATTCCTGAAAGATCCAGGAAGAAGACACATGTCGCAAAATAAAATAGCTTTGTAGCTTAAAACTTATCAGGTACCTGGATGATACGAAGTACGATTTCATGTGGATCGCCATCTTTATCCAGCAAACTGAAACGAACCATCGGATTGTCTCTGCGAATGTTGGTCTCTACATGAATTACCTGATTGTCCTGGAGATGCTTTTCAATTTCTTTCTGAAGAATATATAGCGCATTGGCGAAATCAACTTCAATCGGACTTGGATTATAGGAGGAAGTCTTCATTGTTGGTTATTTGTTTTTCAGTTATCCATCAGTCGTTACCGGTTTATGCATTAATCGCGATCGGAGTTATACAAACTATATAACCAGTAACGGATAATGGCTCTACCACCGGATCAACGCAGAGGCCCATGTGAACCCACTGCCGAAGGCGGCTAAACAAATTAAGTCATTTTCTTTGATTTTACCTTCAGCCCACGCTTCGCTTAATGCAATCGGGATAGAAGCTGCAGTAGTATTTCCATACCGCATGATGTTGTTATAGACTTGATCGTTTGTGAGCGCGAGTTTCTCTTGAATATATTGACTGATGCGCAGGTTAGCCTGGTGAGGCACCAGCAGGGTGATATCATCTTTTGTGAGCTTGTTTGCATCCAGCGCTTCCTGGATCACTTCCATGAACCGAACCACGGCATGCTTAAAAACCTGGTTGCCGTTCATCACAACTTTAAAGGTGGAGGTATCCGTAATTTGCTCGGGTTGTCTTTCTGTGTGCGGGCGACTGCTGCCCGGATCTTTTACATATAGTTCTTCCGCGAAGTTTCCATCGGAGTGAAGATGCGTGGAAAGTATACCTTGCTTATCGGATCCCTGAAGTATAACAGCACCTGCACCATCACCAAAAATAACGGCTGTATTTCTTCCGCGTGTCGTGATGTCGAGGGCTGTGGATTGTATCTCTGCGCCCACCACTAAAATGGTTTTATACATCCCGGTCTTTATAAACTGATCGGCAACGGAAAGCGCATATATAAATCCGGAGCAGGCATTACGAATATCGAGTGCAGCTATTTTTCCATCGAGGCCCAACTCGCGTTGCAACAACACTCCGGAGCCGGGAAAGAAATAGTCAGGTGTAATCGTAGCGAATACAATGAAGTCTATATCTGTCTCTTTTAGTTTAGCACGCTCAAGCGCCATGCGTGTGGCTTTCGCGGCCATGTTGGCAACGGTATCCTTTTCAGGATTCATCCATCTGCGTTCATGAATTCCAGTGCGTTCAACGATCCATTCATTATTGGTATCCATGATCGTAGATAGGTATTCATTCGTGATCACAGTATCTGGAACATGATGACCAAGGCCGACAATTTTTGAATAGCGCATTCGATTGAATTTAAGATCGCAAAGGTAAGGGAATTGTTGGAAATGAAGATATAGTCGCTATCCGTGCCTTTAAGCGTTAAATCAATGATATGAGTTTAAACACTAAATATAAGGAGTAAGAACGAGTCAGGGCTTTCCAGTTACGAGTTTGCCTGCGCGATACATCGAAGTGCTGACAAGTTTCCCATCAGCATCATACTCTTTCCACTCCTTGTTTTTTTTGTCAGCGGTATATTCGCCTTGCTCTTTCACTTTGCCATTTTCATGGTATAATGTATATAACCCATGCTTGCGGCTATTGCGATACTCGGAAGAAGATTGAAGTGTTCCACTTTCGAAATATGTTTTTAATGGCCCTGCAAGCAAATCAAACTTCCAGGACTCTTCGCGTTGAAGTTTGCCGGAAGGGTAGTAGCTATAGCGAATGCTGTTCCGTTTTCCGGCTTCATAAGTCTCCTTCTCTTTTACTGTTTTTCCATCTTCGTAGTAGATCGTCCACAAGCCGTGTGGTTTTTCATTTCTGAATTTTTTGATGGATTGAAGGGCTCCGTTTTCGGCCAGTACCTCTACCGTTGCGTCAATGCCATTGGATGCGACTTGCTCTTTTACCTTTACTTTTCCCGATGGATAGTATTCATAATTGACACCTGTTTTCTTTCCTTCTTTATACTTGAAACGATGCCGGATTGAACCATCTTCAAAGTAGCCCGTGTTATCTCCGTGAAGTTTACCATATAGAAAGCTTCCTTCCGCTATAAGGTGCCCTCCACGGTCGTACGTTTTGAATTGTCCATTGCGCGAACCTTCAGCCATCGTGGAGACTGTTTCAAGCTGCCCATTCGGATAGTAATTTTTATAGAAACCTGTTAATATACCTTCCTTGTAATTCGCTTCGGTTTCTATTTTGCCATCTTCAAAAAAAGTACGGGCTATACCGTTGGGTTTTCCATTCTTATATGTGATCTCTTTTTTTAATTTCCCCGATGTAAAAAACTCTTTCACCAACCCTTCGGGTTTACCTTTTACAAAGTAGCTTTCACTTTTCAGGTTACCATTGTCGAAGTAAAACTGGATACTGTCGGTAAGTATATCATTTTGATAATACGCTTTTTGTACTGCTTTGCCTTCCTCGTTGAATACTTCTACCGGCCCGTGACGAAGTCCGTTGACGAAGCTTATTTTTCGCGCCAGCTTTCCATTTTCATGATACTCTGTAAAGAGCCCCGACTTAACACCTTCGTCAAATATACCCTCCATCATTACGTTTCCATTCTCGTAATACCGTTGGTATTTACCAGCGATCTTCTGGTCGTCTTCAGCAGCGGCTATATAGATTTCCTGTATATGTTTTTTCTGAGGATCATAATACGTCTTTACTTCTTTCTGGGAAAAAGTTTTAAGAGGAAGCAGTAATGCCAGTAACCAGACTAATCTCATGATCCTTTAAATTGTTTGATGCCGTAAAGTATGCATTTTAAACGTTCAGACGAGCGGGTTATTTTGTATAGAATGTGGTGATGTATGAACGAGTGAGGAATTGCAAAAAAAGAATATATATCCTGAAGGCTCTATAAAAACAAATCCCGGTTTCCCGGGATGTTGCTTTATATATTTTCGATTACGATGGCGGAGGCTCCACCACCTCCATTGCAAATTCCGGCTACACCTATACCCCCGTTATTCTGTTTAAGAACGTTGATGAGTGTAGTGGTGATACGCGCACCCGATGCACCAAGCGGATGTCCTAATGCAACAGCGCCTCCGTTTATGTTTACCTTCTCACTGTCAAGTCCCAACTTTATGTTATTGGCAAGCGCAACAGCCGAGAACGCTTCGTTGATTTCATAATACGAAACATCTTTCTTATCGATGCCCGCATGTTTTATAGCCTTTGGTATAGCTATAGATGGGGTAGTGGTAAACCACATCGGGTCTTGTGCTGCATCGGCAAACCCTAATATTTTAGCGATGGGTTTCAAGCCTAACGCCTCGGCTTTTTCTTTGCTCATTAATACCAAAGCAGAAGCACCGTCATTTAAGGTGGAGGCATTTGCCGCTGTAGCGGTGCCATCTTTTGTAAACGCAGGTTTCAATCCGGGGATCTTGTCGAAGTTTACACTTTTATACTCTTCGTCTTCTGTGAAAAGTGTTACGTTGCCTTTGCGATCTGTTATTTCTACAGCTATAATTTCGTCTTTGAATTTACCAGCAGCCCATGATGCAGCCGAGCGCTTATACGAATTGATCGCATAAGCATCCTGATCCTGACGGGATATATTCATTTCCTTTGCTGTGTTATCCGAGCAAACGCCCATCGCACAATGATTATATACATCCGTGAGGCCGTCATGTTGCAAGCCATCGATCAGTTCACTGTTACCATATTTATATCCATAGCGTGCCTTTAAAAGATAGTATGGAATGTTGCTCATACTTTCTGTACCACCGGCAACAACGACATCGCTTTGTCCTAACATTATAGATTGTGCCCCAACCATAATGGCTTTCATTCCGGACGCACAGACCTTATTTATTATTGTGCAGGGAATTTCGAAACCTAACCCGGCACCTGCTGCTATTTGTGTAGCCGGAGCCTGTCCTAACCCGGCTGCGATAACGTTCCCTATAAATACCTCTTGTATAAGTTTGGGATCAACGCCTGCTTTTTCAATAGCGCCTTTTACGGCAATGGAGCCTAACGCAGTAGCGGTTAACGATGCCAGGCTTCCTCCGAAACTTCCGATCGGAGTGCGCACAGCGGAAATGATATATACTTCTTTCATGGGTTAATGAGTTTAATGATGATAAACTATAGCATTGCCAACGGCATATCTATAGTCAATGCCAGCGACTATAGATCGCCAGCTATATATTCAGATGAGATTACCAGTCAGGCTTACTTTTGTCTCGTGGTTTGGTAGCCTTGCGTTTATTTTGCTGCAGGTATTGAATTTCCTGGTTCTTCATAGCTTCCAGGATCATGCGCGCTTTCTGTTCGCTCATCTTCATCTGCTCTAATTTTTCAGATAGCTGAGGATTTGGTTTTTTCTTTTCCTGGTCGTCTTTCTGTTCAGGATTTTGTTGATCCTTTTCTTTTTTCTCCTGATCTTTCTTTTCCTGTTCTTCTTTTTCCTTCTGCTCTTTTTCCTTCTGTTCCTTCTCCTGCTCTTCTTTGCTCTTCTCGTCTTTATTCTGCTGATCCTTTTTCTCCTGGTCTTTCTTTTCCTGATCTTTTTTCTCCTGATCCTTCTTCTCTTGATCTTTCTTCTCCTGATCTTTATTCTGCTGATCTTTCTTCTCTTGATCTTTCTTCTCCTGATCTTTTTGTTGCTGATCCTTTTTTTCCTGCTCCTTCTGCTGCTCCTTTTCTTTCTCCAGGATCTTTCGCAGTTCTTCCAGTTTTTTATCACCAGGTTTCTCCTTCAAGCCTTGCTTTACAGATGCGAGTGCTCCGTTTAAATCGTTGTTAACATACAGATTGGACGCCTGATGAAATTTTCCATCCGCAAGAGACTGCGCCTGTACATGAACAACGGCTACGAGAAGAAATATACTTAGCAATAGTCTATTCATGATTATCTATTTTAACAATGTTCTCTAAACGTTGTGAATAACCCGGATTCCTTTTGTCAACTTCAGGATCTTTCTGAATGGCTTCCTGAAGTATATCATAAGCAAGTTTATACTTATGTTGTTTCACGAGCGATCTTACCGTGCTCATAATCATTTCCGGGTAATCGAGTTTCTTTTTCAAGAGCTCGTAATTATAGCGGGCATCCATGTTGTCGGGATTCGCTTTCAGAGCAAGCTTGAAATTATTCAGTGCCTCTTCAAACTTTTGCTTGCGATAGTTTATGATGCCGAGTTGTTGCTGCGCTTTCGAACGTACTTCACTCTCCCTGCTTCCGGTAAGTGATTCATAAGTGATCACAGCATTCGCAGTGTCGTTCAATTGAAAATATGAATTGGCGAGGTTAAGCTGCAACTCATCTTCCATTATTTTCATCGAGTCAATCAACAGATGAAATTTTCCTATAGCGGTTTTATAGTCTCCGGAAGTATAGGCTTCTCTGGCTTCTGTTTTTGCATGATTGATCCTGCCGATCCGGAAGGGATCAGTAAAGAAGCCAATCACAAATAAAGAAACAAAAATATACTTCATGTGTACGTGTTATAAAACGTTAATAAGCTGTTGTGTGAAATGTATAGTGTGCGAATGAATTCATATTTTAAAAGTAGGCACGTTGATCAATACATCCAGCAATAACAACACCACTGCTGCTGCCAGAAAGTAAAAGTACTTATTCGCGGTTACATCAACGTATCGCGCATCCCGCAGTTCACCTTCAATCTTTCCAATTGTATTTATCAATCGCGAAACATCATTTTTAGTTTCATTGATCTCAAAATACTGGCCATCCGTTTTATTGGCAAGCTCACGGAGAGATTTGGAATTCAGTTTCGATAACACAGGCCTTCCGTTCTTATCGTTTTTAAGTCCCCGGCCAGAATAAATATTACCACCCGATTCAGTGCCAACCCCAAGGGTAAACAATTTGATGTCCTTGTTTTCTATATCGCGCGAAACCTCTTCAGTCTCTTCACCAAAATCCTCACCATCACTGATGAGAATAATCACTTTTGATTTTGATTGTGTGGCGGGTCCGCTCTTGTCGTCATCCTCAAGTTTCTGTAAAGCCATTCGCAGCGGAGGACCAAAGTCAGTACCCGAGCTTGGCACAAGGCCTGAGTTCATAGTCTCAATAAAAAGATTCAAAGCATTTTGGTCGTATGTAAGCGGGCATTGCATGAATGCTTCCGAGCTGAAGATGATAATTCCAATGCGATCAGAACTAAATGCTTCGACAAGTCTTTTCATTTCGAACTTGATCTTTTCCAATCGTGTCGGTTGAATGTCAAACGCATCCATCGATTTGGAAAGATCGATGCAGATCATAATGTCTTTGCCTACTGACTTCACTTCTTTTTTAGAGCCTCCAAATGAAGGCCCCAACATGGCAATTATGAAAAGAGCAAAGTATAAAATACGAATACCCAGCTTGAAGAAGATGGTATAGTAAGGTGTATTTAAACCTCTTGCAATTTTAACGACACGAATAACATAGAGGGCATACAATATCACGAACAATGTGATAAAGATGATTTCCGTTAGTCCAAATTCACGATACCAGGCCACGCTTATTGTATTTACAATCAGCAATTAACAATTCCGAAATTGGTTATGCAAATGATTTTTAGACGAATAGCCTGGAGGTCCGGTCATCAATTCCAAGTGGAGAATGTAAGGTTGGGCCGCTGCGGTAGTGGCCTTCTTTCTTTTAGACGTAGCTATTTCTACGTATTATTACTGATGCGTCTATGAGTGATTTTCAGGATCACTGAAAACTGTCGTAATACCTACCTTGGCAGGATTAATTATACGTGGTTATGTTCAGAAATTGGATGGTTGTATCATTGGCATTTATGCCATACCTCGGTTGGTCACAAACAGGCCCTGCCGGGATTGGTGCAAGCGATGGTTCTTCAACGCTGGAGCTTTGGCTTGACATTGATAAAGGTATAACCACAACCAATAATACCGGCTCGGGAGGAAGTGCTGCCGATGTTACAAACTGGGCCGATCAATCGGGAAATGGCTTGAACATGACGGGTACTGGTACGGCTGTCCCTGAGTTTATAACCAGCTTTGTGAATGGACATGGCGCCATGCGGTTTGTTCAGTCTAATTTTGAAAGACTTAACCTGAGCAATACAATCACATCGATCACTGCTGCTGACAACCGGACGTTTCTATATGTATTCAAGTTTACGGCTAATGTGAATAACTGTGAGATCATGGGACCTTCGTCAGGAGAATCTGTGGACTATGGGACATTTACTGTAACGAATGACAGACTACGATTACGTAACGGAGGGAACAACGCTTATTCTGCTATTAATTCGGTTACGCAAGATGCCTGGCATGTAGGAACGCTGAGTAAAAACGGAACAGCTGTAAATGGCTGGAACGACAACACCAACATTCTCAATACTACCGGCACGTTCCTGGATTGGCCTGTGAGCAACGCCTATGATTTAGGCGCAGCAAATTTCAGTGGCCGAAGTTTTCAAGGTGAGATTGCCGAACTCATTATCTATAGTGTATCGATTAACACTGCACAACGAATTATACTCAATAATTACCTGGCTGCGAAATATAACATCACGCTTTCGACTTCGGATATATATGACGAAGACAATGCCGGAAGCAATTTTGATTATGAAGTTGCTGGTATTGGAAGGACAGACGCATCAAACATTCAAAGTGATTCACGCGGTACAAGTATAGTACGTATACTCAATGCAACAGACTTAGGCAACGATGAGTTCTTTATATGGGGTCATAATAACGGTGTGTTGCTGGCGAATGAGACAACCGATGTTCCGGCTGGCGTTGCCGCGAGGTTTGCACGCGTATGGAGAGTGAGTGAATCAAGCTCTGCGGGTGCATCAGTAGATGTTGGAAGTATAGATATCAGGTTCGATCTTTCTGATCTGGGTACAGTTGTAATTACAGACCTGAGCTTGTTGGTAGATAGTGATAACGATGGAATTTTTGCAGACGAGACGCCCATTACCGGAGCAACATCGCTCGGCAGTAATATATATGCTTTTACAGGTGTGGGCGCAATTGCTAACAACATGCGTTTTACGCTCGGTACTTCCAATGTTGCACAAACACCATTACCGGTGGAATTAATATCCCTTACGGTATCTCCGCTTGAGCAAGAGCGTAAAGTCGAAGTAAAATGGGCTACCGCTACGGAACGTGACAATGATTACTTTACGGTTGAGCGATCAGTAGACGGATATACATATCAGGAAGTTGAACGCGTTCAAGGCGCGAACACTACCAATACAAAACAATCGTATAGTATACTGGATGCGATGCCCTTCACGGGATTGTCGTACTATAGATTGAAGCAGACTGACCTCGATGGAAATTACGAGTACCTGGGTATACGTGCGGCAACGCTCAAAGCAAAGGAGCAGATTGTGATTTCTCCCAACCCAGCACAAGATTTAAAGTTTACGATACACGTTACAAACCCAAGTGAGCACCCGGTATATGTAAAAGTGATGGATACATCCGGTGAAGAACTATACGCGAGACGGTATGCAGCCAGTGAAATTCAGAATAACGAGGTAACGATCGATCTTCCAGCAACAACTCCGGGAATGTATATCTTACAGGTAATACTCGATGACTCCGTGTATACTGAAAAGTTATTTATAAAGTAATATCTCCTTGGTAGGAGGTATATATAGCGTCTGTTCTTTGAGAAGAACAGACGCTAAAAATGATTACTTCTTTATCAGCTCATAAGCCGCATCAATCTTCTTTTTCAAAGCATCCGATGCAGCCGTATGTGGCAACCGTAAGAATGGTGTTGTGATGCCTAATAAGGACAGTATATATTTCACGCCCACCGGGTTTCCTTCTTCGTATACAGGTCCGTTAATATCCGAGAGCTTGTACAGTTCCTGGGATGCCTTTGAATAGTTACCGGCAAAAACATACTCCTTCGTTTTGCGAAATATAGCCGGGAATGGATTCGCTAATACCGAGATCACCCCTTTACCACCAATCGAGTAAAGTGGAATCGCCAGCATATCATCGCCTGAAATCAACAGGAAATCTTTCGGCATATATTTCGCAATCTTGATACACTGCTCCAGGTTGCCAGATGATTCCTTGATGCCAATAACGTTCTTGTGTTCGGCTAGCCGTAGCGTTGTCTCCGCACTCATATTAGAACCTGTTCTTCCCGGAATGTTATATAACATTACAGGAACAGGGCTCGCATCAGCAATTTTTTTGAAGTGCTGGTATATTCCTTCCTGTGAAGGTTTATTGTAATACGGACTAACTGAAAGAATAGCATCCACGCCTTTCAGATCTGCATCATGAATAGCTTCGAGTACTTCGTCAGTATTATTACCCCCGATGCCGTACACGATGGGAAGATTCTTACTGTTATTCTCTTTTACGAATTGCAATATCTTCTTCTTCTCTTCACTGGTAACGGTTGGCGATTCACCCGTAGTGCCTAACACTACATAGTAATCCGCACCCTTGGCCGTATGATTGAGTAATTTTTTGAGGGCCTTGTAATCTACTTCCAGTGATTCCGTGAACGGAGTAACCAACGCTACACCTGTTCCATAAAACTTTTTCATAAAGAGTGGTATTGAAATTCGTAAATGTATTTTACTTCAGTTGGGTTGCATATTTATACATGCCGTCAACAAGTGCTTGCGTGTTGGCAACAGACTCGATCATAAGTTCGAGGTATAGCTGCCCTTGATCGAAGAACTTGCCTACGCGGCATTTTGCTTTACTCTTGGCCAGCAAATGTAGCACGAGTACATTTGGAGTAAGGTCAACGTAGAATAAAAAATCAAACGGTGCCTGCGCGAATTGCTGTGCACTGGATGACGTTATGTTTCCCCAGAAGGTAAGATCCTTCTCCGTAAAGAAATCAAACTTGAATTCGTAGTTTTCATGTTTGGCCGGAAGATATTCCAGTACCTGAACATGTTTTTCATCAAGCTCCAGTTTTTTTATGAATTCTTTTACGATGTAATGCTTCTGCTTGTCTTCAACAGTAAAGATTATCCCTACAGTTTTAGCTTGTTTATAACCGACATTAGCACGTGAAGCTTTGTTCTTCTTAAGAATCGCATTTGTTTTGAATTTCAGAAAGTTAAGCCTCATCGCTAAAGTTATAAAGTATGTCCCGTCAATAGTCTCTCAAAGTCTTTTTCAGTGATGATCTTTACACCTAATTTCTCTGCCTTCTCACGCTTTGAGGGCCCCATATTATCACCTGCCAGCAAATAATCCAACTTTCCGGAAACAGAAGATACAACCCGGCCTCCATTCTGAATGATTATTTCCTGCAACTGATCACGTTCGTAGTGCTCAAACACTCCTGAAATCACAAATGATTTGTTGTCTAACACATCGCTTAACTTCTCTGGTTCTTTTGCTGTGCTCTCAAACTGAAGGCCTGCTTCTTTCAAGCGTGCGATCTCTTTTTGATTCTCAGGATTCTGAAAAAACTGATAAACGCTTTGCGCGATCTTCTCACCAACTTCAGGTGCCTTCAATAAGTCTTCAACGGATGCTTGTGCAATTTTGTCGATCGACTTAAAGTAACGCGTGAGTTTTTCAGCAACCGTCTTTCCGACATAGCGTATACCGATAGCATACAAAACACTCTCGAACGGTGTTGATTTAGATTTCTCTATACCACTCAATAAGTTCTTGGCAGACTTATCTTTGAATCCTTCAAGACGAAGTGCGTCTTCGCGTTTAAGTATATATAGATCTGCAGGACTTTTCACCAGGTCAAGTTCATATAGCTGCTTGATCGTTTGCTCACCAAGCGAATCAATGTCCATTGCTTTGCGCTGAATAAAGTGTTCAATGCGTCCACGTATCTGCGGAGCACAACCATTTATATTCGGACAATAGAATGCCGCTTCACCTTCGGTGCGGATCAGCGCAGTACCACATACCGGGCATTGTGTTATATACTTGATCGGGATCAACCCGGGTTCTCTTTTTTCTAATTCTACTCCGGTAACTTTCGGAATGATCTCGCCACCTTTTTCAACAAATACATAATCACCTATACGAAGATCAAGTTGTGCGATCTGATTTGCGTTGTGAAGAGATGCACGCTTCACCGTAGTGCCGGCAAGAAATACAGGTTCGAGTTCGGCCACTGGAGTAACAGCGCCTGTTCTTCCAACCTGATAGGTTACCCCATTGAGACGCGTGCTGATACTTTGTGCTTTGTATTTATAGGCAATTGCCCACCGCGGACTTTTTGCTGTGAAGCCAAGGTGTTGCTGTTGTTCAAGACTGTTCACTTTAATCACAACACCATCCGTTTCTAACGGCAGCGTTTGTCGTTGAGTGTCCCAATCGTTTATATACTTCAGTACTTCCTGTATGTTCTTACATTTTTTATAGGTCTGCGATACATTGAAACCCCAGGCCTCTAATTTCTTTATAGACTCTTCATGTGTCTCTGCTATATCTTCTCCTAACAGAGAGTATACAAAGCAATCCAGTTTTCTTTTAGCAACCTCTGTTGAATCCTGCATCTTTACCGTGCCCGATGCAGTGTTGCGCGCATTCGCATAACGTTCTTCACCGATGTCTTCACGTTCTTTATTCAGTTGAATGAATACATCTTTCGGAAGAAACACTTCACCACGAACTTCAAAGGATGCAGGCACATCTTTACTCTTTACTTTCAATGGAATGGAGCGGATTGTCCTGATGTTGTTCGTCACATCATCGCCACGCACACCATCTCCGCGCGTAACGCCTCGCACCAAAATTCCATTTTCGTAGGTGAGGCTCATGGAGACACCATCGAATTTTAACTCGCAGAAATATTCATAAGCATCACCTTCGAGTCCTTTCGCAACACGGGCATCCCAATCCTCCAGCTCCTCCTGGCTATACGTGTTGCCCAGTGAGAGCATCGGGTACTTGTGATATACGTTCGCAAATTCTTTCGTGATGCTTCCGCCCACACGTTGTGTTGGAGAATCTGCTTGTTTTAATTCTGGAAATTCTTTTTCAAGATGTTCAAGCTTCTTCAGAAGAAGATCGAATTCCCGGTCACTGATCTCTGTTTTATTTTTTTGATAATAGAGACCGTTATGATAGTTTATCGTATCGGTGAGATGTTGTATTTCTGTAAGCGCTTGTGCAGAGGTCATATCTGAAAATTAAGCGCTTAAAGTTATAGCAAAAAATGAAAACGCCACGGATCAATTGAGATTCAATCGACCGTGGCGTTTTGTTTCAGTTGACTTTATGGATACTTAATGCCTAATTTTTTTGCAATGTCTGCGAACATTCCTGTATCGAAGTCGTCAGCACCCGGAGCGTTCAGTTGAACTTCTTCATCGAGGTCAGGTGCAGGAGCGCCCTCCGGTGCTCCGAATACAACTTCAAGCGGCTTGCCATCTTCCGGATGTGGACCGTTGAAGATGATGCCTGCTTTCTGATAATCGTCTTTGCTGAAGGTATATAATATCCGGTGCACACCGCTGTCTTCATACTTGCGTGTTTCCGGAAAAGCTTTGTTACTTAAATCAGGCACCGGTACAAGTTTCTTCACATCCACTCCTGTGAGATGTTCCAGCGCTCGTGCATACGCTACAATGTGAACACCACCGCGTACTAAAAGATAACCTACCATTTCACGCGCTGTTGGGTCCGTTGTCATTTCATATACTCTCATCTTGTTGGCGCGGGCGCCACATTCCAAAAAGAAATTATGCAGAAGATCAAGCTTAAGGTTGCCACTGCTAAATACATTCTGACCCGACCAGAAATTTCCCATCGAGTCAACCGGAAGCGAAGCCTGACCGCTCGCTATATAATGATACGAGTTGCGAGCATCGGCTGCATCTTTTAACGGAGCCGTGGATGGATCAGTACCTCGTTTCGTTACGCCTGTCAAGAGGAGGTTAATCGTATACGAAACAACTTCGATGTGTCCATATTCTTCACCAGCTATACTGGCGATCACATCGTAAAAAGGTCTGAGACGTTTTCGTCCTCTGAAGTTAAAGGATTGATAGGTATAGTTCATCAGGGTAGACATTTCCCCAAATTTACCACCGAGCAGTTCCTGAACCGCTGCTGCGTCATTGGGAGAAGGATTGTTTGGGGTGGGCAACTCAATGGGAAGCCGATCGATCTTTAGAATCATACGTGCTGAATTTAGGAGTGGAAAATATTTTATCGAAAGGCGAAAAAATTATTCCTTACTTCTCTATTCAGTTCAACAAGCGAGGACTTATAGAATAAAATGTTACCACGATTAGTTTTATCTATATAGGTGATTGTTTTATCTATAGGCCGCTCAAGTATGAAGTATTTGATCTATACTTTGATGTGATTATGGTTGTAGTGCTATAGTTCTTCTTCATTTCCTTCACGCTCACGCTCTTTCTCTTTCATTTGATTGAGACGATAGGTAAAAGTTACAAGAAACTGGCGTGACTGCCATTGAAACCGGGTGCTTGAATAATATCCTTCACTGTCCACTATATTTTTACGGATGCGTGAGTTGAAGAGATCACGGACTGATGCTGACAATGTTCCTTTACCTTTCAGGATGTCGCGAGACAAGGCAAGGTCAAGTGAATAGATAGCGAGATTTTTACCTTGCGTTGTGATGCGTGGCCCGCGATAATTAAAGGATGCCTGGAAATCAAGATTCTTGAAAAATGTCATGCGTGATGTTGTGCGTGACGACCAGGTATAGGTATCACTGTGCAATCGCTCGTCTTCATATAAACCATCTGTGATGGCGCGATAAAAATTAGCACTGCTGTTGATCCTCCACCATTTCTGCAGCGTAAGAGAGAAATTAAATTCAACGCCATACGCATTTTCTTCTGCGAGATTGATTGGCACAACTCGTGTTCTCCCGGAGGAATCAACACTGGTAACAATTCGTTCAATCACATCTGTACGGTGGCGATAGTATACACTTGAAAGTATAGATCCATTGTCCCAATCGATCAAATAACCCGCTTCGTATGCGTGGGTATATTCTGGTTTGAGATTCGGATTACCGACAAAGAATACGCGCGAGTCACGAAAGTCAGAGAACGGCAGAAGATTCCGGAAGTCCGGTCTGCTGATGCGATAGCTATAACTAAATTGCAGTGTATTATTTTCCTTTAGCTTATAGGAAAGGTTGGCACTTGGAAATAAATTGAAATAGGAGCGAGGGTTTTCTTCGTTGGTTAGTGTCAGTTCAGTTGTTATATCAGAATACTCACCGCGTAATCCACCTTGCACGGATACTTTATTAAAAGTATTGCTCGCCATAAAATAGGCAGCATGTATCCGTTCGGTATAGATCATGTTGTTTGTGAATGCGGGAAGAGCGACCCAAGCATCGGACTCTGAATCAAGTTGCTCCAATGAATAATCATTTTTAATAATACGCGTTGCAGTTTTTATACCGGCTTCGATTTTTCCATTGGTTGAAAACGGATGTATATAGTCTGACTGCACAAGCCAGTTCACTTCGTTCGCATTGTTGACAGCGCGTTGAAGGATCAACGCACCACCGGGTTGTCCTTCGGTATAGTCTGTACTTTCATCATCTACACCTTTGATCCATTTGAAATCTGCTGTGAAAGTTCTCCCTTTTTCTTCATAGTCTTTTTTATAGCTCAGCGTTCCTTCTATGGTTTCTTCATCTTCCTCTTCACGCTCCGTACGAATTACATTTCTGATGAGCGTACCATTTTCATCGTAGTCTGTATATTCATTGGTAGATTTATTGACACCAAATGAAGGATTGAAAAGGAAGGAGCCCGTGAGAGAACTTTTGTCGGTTAGAAAAAAATCTACACCAGCCATAATGTTGTGCGCTAGTCCGCCCCGCGACCGATCGTTATATTGTTCATATACGAAGCTGGTATCGCTGCTGCTATAGCGTTGAAATGAGGAGCCTACACCTGGAGTTCTACGATCATCGATGCCATAACTTGAGAATATATTTACTTTATTTCTACGGAAGTTGATGCTATAGGAACCACCTAGTAAATACGGATGTCCGGCATTGGCTGTAAAGGTACCATTGATACCCTTGTCCTGATCTTTCTTTAAAATGATGTTGATGATGCCGACTTCCCCGGCTGCATCATAGCGGGAGGAAGGATTGGTAATTACCTCCACACGTTCGACCATATTGCCCTGGAGTTTGCGCAAGGCATCCGGATCACGGCTCGTTAAACCGGAAGGTCTTCCATTGATAAGGATCCTTACATTTTCACTTCCACGTAAACTTACAGTTCCGTCTACATCAACATTTACCGAAGGAAGATTGCCGAGTATATCTGCTGCATTTACACCTACATTTCCCAAATCCTCACTAACGTTGAAAATACGTTTATCAAGTTGCAATTCCATTTGTGCTTTCTCTCCCTGGATCACAACTTCCTTTAGCATGTTGGCGGATGGCTTCAGAAATATAGTCCCTACGGTAACATCCGCGTTAGCGACTACTATACCTGTAATTGTCTTTTCTGTATAGGACAGGAATGTGATCTTGAGAAAATAATTGCCCGGCTTTACGCTGATGTTGAACGCACCTTGATCATCGGATATATTCCCCGCTACTAAAGATGAATCTGCAACTGAATGAATCGCTACACTGGCAAATGGAATAGGGTGTTGTTGTTCATCCGTAACTTTTCCTGAAATGGAAAAATCTTGTGTATAGGCTGTGAGACTACAAAAAATAAAAAATAATATAGCTGGTAAAAGCTTCATTGCACAGGGGATCGTAACGTGAATTACCAAAATAGAAACTCACCGGCTGAAACACAATGCTGTTTGGGAGCAAAGGTATTTTAACAGTGTGGAGGATAAATCAGTTGTTTAAAAAAGTGTGCCTCTGAAGGTATACATGCACTTTAAAAAAATGTGCAAGGCTATGGGATGCATTCCGAAATACAATAAGGACAAGACGAACTGCAGGATAAACACTACGAGCGAAGAAGAGTAGAGAAGAGAAGATGTTGAGATTAAGACAGAAAGTGTCTGTGTACTGGAAGAAAAAACGTTGGAGGCTTATGATTCATAAGACACTCCAACGTATAGGTATATTTTAACGCGTTGCGTTCTGATAAGCTTTTAAACCTTGCGAAATATCAACGATGTTATTTTTGCGTTCTACATCTGCGAGGCGTTGACTTGGATCAATTTCAATCGTGGCGATTTCATCCGCCCTGCGATTGATCTGCGCAGTATATTGAGGATTTACCCACGGCCATGCAGTAAGATCCGTACGCTTAATACTTTTGTCTTCAACCGGTTTACTACCTAGAGTTTCATTCAACGGTATATAGAACAGTTCTTTGCTGCCATCTTTATAGGTTACCACCAGGTCAACCGGCATTGGGAATTCGCCTGCACGCTCCAGCGTCACGAAGGTGTTGCCTTCTTTTTCAAGAACAGTTTTTATAGTATAGTCAATCTTCTTGGTTGTATTTACCCAATAGCTCATATACCACTTCAATTGCATGCCGGATACTTTTTCCATCACACGAATAAAATCATTCGGCTCGGGATGTTTGAACTTCCAGCTGTTGTAATACAGACGCATACCTTTGTAAAAATTCTCATCACCTATAATATATTTCAACTGGTGGAGAAATATAGTACCCATCGCGTACGCAGCAGTACCATACGCAGTGTTTGTTGTATAATGATCGGAATGCTGACTGATCGGTTCCTGCAAGCCACGCTTGATCAACGTGAAGTATGCATTGTAGCTTCCTGCATGTGCTTCTGCAAGGGAGGTGTTGAAAAGTAATGCTTCTGATTCATGACTTGCAAAATCAGTAAAGCCTTCGTCAAGCCATGCATATAGCGACTCATTTGAAGCCAGTACACCTTGATACCAGCTGTGCGCTGCCTCGTGCGCCATAACGCCTACAAGGCCACCAAGATTACCTTCGCCTAAAATCAATGTGCACATCGGGTACTCCATACCACCATCACCACCTTGTATGATTGAATAGTTTTCGTACGGATACTTTCCAAATGTTTTGCTCATGAATTCGAAATGCTTCACTGCATAGCCTTCCATCTTTTTCCAGTTCTCAATGATCTTGTCATTGTTCTGATAGAAGAAATGTAGCTCGGGTCCATTGGGTACCTGTGCGCGGTCATGTATATAGTCGGGGTCAGCAGCCCATGCAAAGTCAATTACATTCTTGGCTACAAAATTCCAGGTGATTTCGCCTTCAGCACGCTTTACAGTAGTGCCTGCTTTTTCATAGCCATATCCGATCTTGTCCGCGTTTGCTAACTTGCCGGTGCCTGCAATTACAAATGAAGGATCGATAGTGATCTTCACATCGAAGTCACCCCATATACCATGAAACTCGCGGGCTACATATTGATAGGCATGCCATCCACGAAAATCATACTCTGCAAGTTTAGGATACCACTGCGTCATCGAGTATGCTATACCTTCTCTATTATTCCGTCCTGACCTTCTGATCTGTACCGGCACCTGCGATTCGAATTTCATATCGAACACCGTTTTTGCTCCGGGAAGTATAGCTTTCGGTAAGGTTACTTCGAGAATAGTGCCATCCACTTTATAGCGGGTATCTTTACCATCCTGCTTCAATGAAAGTATATGCTGGTATCCGATCTCGTCATCTTTCAGTTTCGAGATCCTGTCCTTCACGCGTCCATCAGGATCTGCAATGTTGCGTGAACGAACATCCATCATGCTGCCCGGTTGAAAGGCGTTGAAATATAGGTGATAGTATACTTTCGAGAGTGTGTCCTTTGAGTTGTTGTAATACGTCAGCTTTTGTGTGCCTGTAACTTTATGCGTTTTTACATCGAGGCGCACATCCATAGTATACTCAGCGCGTTGTTGCCAGCGATAGTCCTGAGCAACACTCAACATGCCGGATGCCATGGCGAAAGCGACTAAAACAAGTTTTTTGCAATGAAGCATGATAATTGGTTAATGATTATCTGGCAAAATATCTAAAGACTTGAATATTACAAACCAGTTTTACTCCGCCTGAGGCCAATAAAGTAAGAAAGGCTTCCGGAGAGGAAGCTGCTTTCGGAATATGTAAGTGTTTCTCCGGGGAGTGCTTTGGGGATATTGTAGTTGTAAGTAAAGGTCAGATTAAAGTTTTTATACGTAACACTCAACGGGGCGCTGATGGTATAATTCATGAGGCCGAATTCATTTCGCTCGGTCACCTCGTACCAGGGAAGTCCCTGCCGCACCCTGCGTATAAGTTCGCGTACTGTTTCCGGGTAACGCACTTCCGTGATGATGTCGTTTCCAAACAACGCGAAGAACGCGGGAGTGATTGCAATTCTGCTGATGCCTTTCCAGTTCCGTTTCTGCAAGATGATGCTGACGCCCGGTGTAATGCGATGAACCTGCGCATCACCAAAGTAATATGCATAGTTCAGGGATATCGTAACAGGATGCAGTTCCAGGATTGGTGTGAGTGACAGTGTATTTTTATAGGGTATATAGTTGTCGTCATTATCTTCTGAATAGAAGTAACGATCATAGCCAGCCATTGCCGAAAATCTTTTTGAGAATGTATGAAGATAACCCACTGATGCAACGGTGAGGTAATAGGACGGTTCGAAGTCTTTACTCCAAAACCCGGTGACATCGGCATATAGTCCTGTGGAGTGATAGTATGAAATACCAGGAGCGAGTCCAAAGTTATCAATGCCTAATGTTCTTCCTGCAGAAAGCACATTGCTGTTATAGCCAACACGCACTGCTAATTGTGAGCCACCGATATCCTCCAGTTGTAGCAAGCTGTCGATGAGTGTAAAGACATTCAAGGAATCTTCATACGAAAAAAGCGAATCGGAACCCGACAAAATAAATTCACTGTCCTGTGCTGCAACGTGTGAGCAGGAACATACCAAGAGCAGAATAATCGTTCTCCGTATTGAATTCATCGTGATGCCAATCACGTTGCTATAGCAACGGGTAGAGGATTGGCGGCTTGCTTTACCTTGATTTTAATTATTTCGTTGCTGAAGTTTTTGCTGTTTTCGGTCGCGCATCTGATCCAGTCTTTCGCGTTGCCCTTGCCTGCGTTGGATCTGGTCGAGGATCATCTGCCTGAATTTTCGTTCCGCTTCCGGCAACGTCCGTAGTTTTTGCGCAGAAATGACTTTCAACAATTTACCGGAATAATCTTTTTCAAGATCAACTTCCTGCTGCTTTAGTTGAAGGTTGAGATCAACGAGATCTTTATCATTTTGCTCCACTGTTTTATTCGGATCAGGATTGCGTTTTGCTTCCCTGTATTGTTTCACTAGTTGCAAACGCTTCTGAGCAAACTCACGGTATACCGGCCAAAACTTCTCGGCTTCCTCTGGTGTAAGCGCAAGCTGATCGGTAATATAGGCTACACGTGCAGCCTGTATCTTTTGCTTTATCTTCGGATCTTGCTCTTGCTGCAAGTCTTCGTCCTGCGCATACAACGAGGCAGAGAGCAGCAGCATAACAACGATGTTGGTTAGTATCTTCATCACAAATTATTTAGATCAATTTCATCGGTAATTATATCGAGTGTTTCGTCATCCAGATCGAAACCATATACTTCATTTTCAATTTCATCAACATCTGCAGCATCCAGTGATGCGTGATCCAGAAGTTCATCGGTCGACATTTCGGTATTATCCAGATATGCAATCAGATCTTCAGTCTGAATTTCGGCAAGCATAGATTCCGTGGTAGCCTGACCTGCGCGGTTGTTGAACCAGAATATACCGACCATGATCAACGCCACTACCGGCAGCGCGTATTGAAAGGTATATTTCAATACCGGGCGAGACTCCGGCTGTCGTTGCTGTTCAGCCACACGTGCCTGAATGATACCCGGCAGCTTTTCAAAATAGCCTTCGGGTACATTGAATATTTCTTTCTTTGGCAAGTCTTCGAGCTTCATACTATATCTTCGACTTAAAATGTTATAAAAAGTTTAATCATACCGTCAGGAAATCTTCAATTTTCTTTACAGCATGATGGTAGCTTGCTTTCAGCGCGCCAACACTGGTGTCGGTAATCGCTGATATCTGCTCATAGGTCATGTCATCAAAATACTTCATGTTAAACACCATACGTTGCTTGTCCGGAAGTCTGAGCAAAGCCTTTTGCAACTTCATTTGAATCTCATCGCCTGAAATATGTGGTGCACTGTCAAGCTTGGCACTAAGCTCTTTGGCGACATCGGCAATGGGTAAAAAGAATCTTCTCTTCTTGCGTTGAAGAAAACTCAGACACTCATTGGTGGCGATGCGGTAGATCCAGGTATAGAGCTGAGAATCCTCCCGGAAATTTTCAATGTTCTTATGGATTTTGATAAAGACCTCCTGCGTAACATCGTTGGCATCATCATGGTCAATAACCATTTTACGGATATGCCCATAAACCCGTTGCTGGTATACACGCACCAACAGGTTAAAGCCATAGTTCCGCGTTTCTGCGTTCCGTAGTTTTTCTAAAAGCTCTTTATCTTCCAAGGAGAACGTGGTGGATATCGGAATTTAGACAAAAGATCGTGGCATTGGTTTAATGCGGGGAAAAGATTTTTTTTCCCGCATTCGGTACTAACCTGCCAGCGTATCTACCAGCAATTCATATTGTTCTTTGGAATGCGTAGGGAAGTTGGCAAAACGAAGTTGTGATTTCTTGAATGAACCGTAGCCATCACCAGGTTGCATACCTTTCGATTGTAAAAGCTTCGTGATGTTTTCGGTATGCTCTCCACAATCAGCAACGATAACCGTTTTAGATTGAAAAGCTTTATCCTGAACAAAAGGTTTTAATGCGCCATGACTATCAAGTGCCTGGTATAAAAGAGCCGCTTTATATTCGGTCTCTTTGCGGATGGCTGTTATACCTCTTCTCACCATATCTTCTACAACTTGTGCCAGCAGGTAAATTCCCAATACGTTTGGCGTTTCAGGATTTTGATTTTTAACAGCGTGTGTATAGAGTGAAGGTATACTGTGATAGGAGCCAATGGAAATGCCTTTGGACAGCAGCTGTTCTGCTTTCGCGATACATTTGTCATTCACGAGCCATACACCGAGTCCTGCAGGCAAGCCAAATCCTTTTTGCACAGAGAAGAAAGCAGAATCAATCTTGCTATAGTCGAAGTCGGGGTAGGGCAGAGATGAGACAGCATCTACCGCGAGCAACGCATCGGGATATTGCTTGCGCAGACTATATATGAATTCAAGCGGCACGGAAACCCCTGAACTTGTTTCATTGTGTGTAATACCTACGAGTTCGATTCCCGGATGGACTATATCTGAAATATTAAAACCTTGTCCCATGGCGGCTTCAATCTTCTCGGGCTTTTTATTCAAGAGCTGCGCGATTTCGAAGAAGCGTTTGGAGAATGAACCATTTACATAGTGCAATGATTTTTCTTCCACCAGGTTTTGAATGATGCGCTCCCAGATCTCATTTGCAGAACCTGTAAACAACACGTGGTAATTCGCAGGAAGCCCGAGCAATGCGCGTAAACCGTCGACAGCTTTTTTGTAGATAGATTCATATTGTTTGCTGCGATGTGAGATGGAGGGTATACCATCGCGGAAAGCAGTGCGTACATGATCTTCAACAGTAAAGTAAAGCTGAGAAGGGCCAGGCGTAAAGTTGATTTTTGGATTCATAGTCGGGCGCAAAAATAGTGTATATGCTTGTATCCGTGTCTTGTAAAAATTAAAAGTTCCCTAAAAATGAAACGCTTTTTTTACAACAAATTAAAGATAGATAATGTAGGATAACCCGCATTCAGCAATGCCTGGCGGCTTTAGGGAAAAAATATCAGGAAGTCAATCTTTGCAAAAAAGAGTGTTTTGTATAAGTTCGCACTCCCTTGGATTTGGGACACGTTTGCTGAACCTAACAATTATAAACAATACCGAGTGAAGCTTTCGATCAAAATCAGGCCTCATCCCGATATTTATCGGGACCTCGCCCAAAAAGCAGGTTAACAGAAGAAGATTGCGATTGGCGGCAGCTCAAAACTTGTCTTTTATGGGGTTCAGAAACACCTCACCAAATCCTCGGGTTTTTTTATTGCCCTTCCGGAAATGTAACTGAGAAACTTTCAAAGTAACAGCCTGAAAATAACAAGAGCCTGTATGAATCATACAGGCTCTTGCATTTATATACCGATCTATATATAGATCAATAGAGTACTCTGAATTTGATCGTGTTCTCAATGGCGCGAAGCTTGGCAATCACTTCTTTATCATAGTGCTTGTTGATATCGGTAATCACATAACCCACTAACTCATTTGTTTTCAAGTACTGGCCTACGATGTTGATACCGTGATCAGCCAACAGTTGATTGATCTTGGCAAGTATACCAGGCACGTTATTGTGAATGTGGATCAAACGATGTGCGTCTTTCAGGATTGGCAATGTGAGGTTCGGAAAGTTTACACTATTAGATGTACTGCCTGTGTTTATATAGTCCATCATCTTGCTCGGAACAAAGTTTCCAATGTTCTCTTGCGCTTCGAGTGTACTTCCTCCTATATGTGGTGTTAAGATTGTATTGGGCAATCCTCTCAACTCACTCATAAATTCTTCATCGTTGCTTACCGGCTCATAAGGGAATACATCAATCGCGCAGCCTGCAACTTTACCACTGAGTATATTTTCGCGCAACGCTTGTATGTCTACTACGTGGCCACGACTCAGGTTGATGAAGATAACACCTTGCTTCATGACGCTGAATTCTTTTGTGCCGATAAGATTTGCGTTTGACTTCCGTCCGTCTACGTGCATAGAGATAACATCGGCTTGTTCCAGCACTTCATTCATCGTTTTGCATTTAACCGCATTACCCAATGAAAGTCTTTCTTCTGTGTCGTAGTAAAACACCTTCATCCCCAGTGATTCTGCAATCACTGAAAGTTGTGTACCTATATTTCCATAACCGATAAGACCCAGTTTTTTTCCACGCACTTCAAAGCTTCCTTTCGCAGACTTGTCCCAAACGCCCTTATGCATTTTGGTAGACTTATCCGAGATGTTACGCATCAGGATGATCATCTCTGCTACGGCCAGCTCTACAACGGAACGGGTATTGCTAAACGGTGCGTTGAAAACAGCGATACCTTTTTTAGTGGCTTCTTTCAGATCGATTTGATTGGTACCGATGCAGAATGCTCCGATCACCATCAAACGATTCGCATGCTCAAGTACGCGAGCCGTTACTTGTGTTTTGGAACGGATGCCCAACACAGAAACATTTTTAATTTTCTGGATCAGTTCCTCTTCCGTCATCGCTGCGTGGTAGGTCTCAACATTGAAACCCTCTGCTTTCAGTAGCTCAACCGCGATCGGGTGAACGTTTTCCAGCAACAATACATTGATCCTGTTCTTGGGATAAGAGATTGCAGTATTCAGTTTGTTGAGGTATAAAAATTCATCGAGACTAGGCGTGATGTGATCTGCTTTGCTTTTTACATTTTCACGCTCAACGTTTTCAGTGAACGCAAAGAATTTATTGGCAAGGCCAGCATGCTTGATTTCATAATCGGTATAGCCATCACCGATAACATAAATATCACCGGGAAGATTAAGCTTCTTCAACTGCTCTACTTTACCACCATTAGCGGATAGCGGATTTTCAACATCGAAGCCGATTACTTTGCCATCTTTATCGAACTTGAATTCGTTGGCAAGTATATTTTCAGGTTTGATACCAAACTCCGTAACGATCGGCTCAATAAATTCTTTGAAGCCGTTTGATATAATATAGATGTTATCAGAATACTGTTGAAAGAATTCTTTGTTACGCTTGAATGATTCAGAAACGCTTCCTTTCAACTTGGTAATAAGTGCAGGCAAGTGATGTTGACTGGGAGCGAGGAGGTTCAATCTTTTTTCCAACGACTCACGAAACGAGATGGAGCCATCCATTCCCTGATTCGTGATTTGTATAATTTGCTTTTTGCGGTCTTCTCTTTCAGGGTGATCCTGTAAAGAGATGTCTGCCAGAACATCGAATGCTTCTACTTTTGTAAAGGTGCTGTCGAAATCGATAACAAAATATTTATTCAACTTCATAAGGTTGGAAAAAATGAAGCGCAAATGTACTTTATCATTTACGATTTATGATTTATGATGTGTGTTTTTTATTCTCCTAACGGATGGTCGTTCTCAAAGCCATATAACAAGAAACTTAGCAGAGAAAGCTAAAGTGGCGTAATGTGAATGTAGAAGTATATAAAGCTCGAAGTGTAAAGCAAAGTTTTCTTTACTTCTACAGCTTCACACTTCGAGTTTCCTTTTGCTTAAGCCTTATGCCTTGAGTTCAAGGTGCATAACGACTGCCGATGCAGGGCAGACGTGTGAGAATTCAGAGGATGCTTCAAGTTCTTTTGGGACAAGTGCACGCGTTGTGTCCTGAAATCCTTTTTTCAAAAAGAAGCCTCTTGCTTTTTCGGTGAGGAGGTAAATGCCCTTCAGATTTCTTTTACGCGCTTCGTCAAGCAAGTAGTCAGTAATGGTGGTGCCAACAGATTGACCGCGAATACCGAGCTTCACAGACAGTGAGCGCAGCAAAGCATAGTCACCATATACTTCAAGTGCACCGGTGCCTACAAGTTGATCGCCTTCGTAATATCCTACGAGTAAGTCACGCTCGAAGTTAAGATCATCGGCCGGTAATCCGGATGCTTTCAGCAATGAGCGAAATATTTCAAAGCTCTCTATATCTTGTATAGTTCTATACGTTAAAGTCATACGGTCATACTTTTGGGTTCAGGAAATCTATTCAATTCATTGGCAGGATCGCAATTTTCGAAAAGATTACCAAGCGCCCGCTTCGCTCTGTTCCAAATTTTTTCGTCAATGCAATATGAAACACTGGGGCCATCTATATTTCCACGGATCAGCCCTGCATTTTTTAATTCTTTTAAATGCTGAGATATAGTACTCTGCGAGAGGGGCAACGCGTTGACTATATCTCCACAGAGACAAGCTTTACGTTGCGCGAGAAACTGAACAATAGCAATGCGGGCCGGATGTCCCAATGCTTTTGCATATACTGCCAGGTGAATCTGGGCAGGCGTAAAATTATCGATCTTAGAGGCTCCCATGAGCGTGATATTACGATAATATATTCTGATTCCATATAGCCGACGATGATTTTTATGAAGTCATGCCAGTATACCTATACTTTATTTCCTGGAATGCAGGGCGAGCATGTTGCCTTCCGTATCATTGAAGAGAGCAAAGTATCCATGCTGCTCGCTTATTAATGTTTTGGGAAGAATTACTTTTCCGCCAGCAGCAGTAATACGATTTAAGACAAGGCTTAAATCAGAACCACCATTCAGGTATACACGTGCTCCCTGCTGAGTGGGAATATAGCCTTCACCAAAGCATATCGCACCCCCTACACGTTGGTCTTTCTGTTCGTATAATAGAAAACCCATACGAGTGGCGCCTACCATCGCTTCAGGCATTTCATAATCGTAAATTGCAGAGTAGAATTTTTTAGCGCGTTCAAAATCAAGCACAGGTATTTCAAACCAGGTGATCGCGTTGTCAAGCATTTCCATAACCGTAGCTGTTTATATAAAGTATAACAAGTACGCGAAAGCTGCTATGAAAAAAAATACCCCGTTTTAGCGGGGTATCTTCTTGGAAATATATTCTTATTTTTTTCGCTTTAACACTTTGTCAACAGCGGCAACTATATTTTCAGGACCGAGTCCGTATTTTTTCAAGAGTTGTGTTGGCGTTCCGCTTTCACCGAATGAATCATTTACTGCTACCATTTCGATAGGAGATGGGTTGAAGCGTGCGAGTACTTGTGCTACACTGTCTCCCAAACCTCCGTTGATCTGGTGTTCTTCACATGTAACAGCACATCCTGTTTTTGCTACCGATGTCAGAATCGCTTCAACATCAAGTGGCTTGATAGTATGGATATTGATTACCTCAGCGCTGATTCCTTTTTCAGCAAGTGTAGCTTCCGCTTCAACAGCCTGCCAAACCATATGGCCACACGCAAAGATCGTTACATCTTTACCTTCAATAAGTTTATCAGCTTTACCAATGGTAAAAGGTCTGTCAGCAGCCATAAAGATAGGCCAGTTCGGACGACCAAAGCGCAGGTATGCAGGGCCTACGTGAGAACCCAAAGCAATCGTAGCAGCTTTCGTTTGGTTATAGTCACAAGGAACAATTACCGTCATGCCCGGAAGCATTTTCATCATCCCTATATCTTCAAGGATCTGGTGCGTAGCGCCATCTTCACCAAGCGTTAAGCCAGCATGTGAAGCACAGATCTTTACATTCTTGTTTGAGTATGCTATGGATTGTCTGATCTGATCGTATACACGACCTGTAGAAAAATTAGCAAACGTTCCGGTGAATGGAATTTTACCACCGATGGTCATACCTGCAGCAAGACCCATCATGTTTGCTTCAGCAATTCCGATCTGATAGAAACGTTCCGGAAAATCTTTCTTGAAAGCATCCATCTTTAAGGATCCCGTAAGGTCAGCACAAAGTGCTACTACATTCGAGTTGCTTTTGCCAAGCTCATGCAAGCCCACGCCAAAACCTGAGCGTGTATCTTTTTTTTCTGTAAAGGTGAATTTGGTCATATAAATTACGAATACGAATTACAATATAAGGAGTGCCTCTTCATATCAACACTGCGCGAACCAGCACGTGAGCACTTTTAACCGGTGCGAAAGTCGTAAATAAATTTGGTTCTTCCAGCACACTCCTCCATAAACTGTTAATGATTTGTTAAAGAATGAAAATACCCCAAAGGCATAAGAACATTCGTTTACCGCGATCCGTAAAGGTGCATGTTATACATTCCCTATGCACCACCAATCAGCCTCATCATCAGACGAAAAGAAGTCTAATCGAAAACTTGTATTCTGGTTTATTATAGCACTATTGCTCGCGCTGCTGCCCTGGATTCTTCTGTCCTAGGTCAGTTAAAGACGTTCACCATTTTCGTTTCGCCCGATGCCAGGTCAAAAGTTTTGAACCCGGTAAACTTGCTGCCGGAAGTATTGCGTACGCGAAACACAATCTTATACCGACCCGGTAACATCGTTAAGGTGAAGTTTGCTTTTTGGTTATCAAGGTTGCAAACCCATTGTTGTGTACCGTCTGCGCGGACCTCGTACAAGCTGCCGTATCCGGAAGATATAGTATTGAAATTTACTATACCGGGCGATGGCAGGTAAATGTTCTGCGTTTTGTTAGCCTGCACATCAATCGTGAATTTTCTTCGTGGAAGCGTAAGCGTTTCTATTTCATATTTACCGGTCAGGTAACGAAATGTTTCATTGCTACGCTGTACATTGATTACATCGGTTTTGTCTTTTTCGCGAACGATCGATTCGAGCCCATTATCTTTTCGCCCTTCTTGTTGAATGACTATATTTCCTTGTGGCACCGGTATACGGATGGTATTATGCTTGCCGATCTCGATCGCTATATTCTTTTTTACCATCGGTGGTACTGTATTCACTACCAGGTCATAATCAACCACTGGATCTACTTGTACGGAGTCAGGTTTACCTTGCGCATCACGATAGTGAACAAAGTCATACATACTGATGCCGGTAAGTGAATTAACGAAGCTCACATTCACATTAGTTTCTGTTGGTTGATTACGTGCGTCCAGCAGTTCAACGCTCACTGTAGTTTTAGAGAAAGCAGTTTGAATCGCTTTGTTTAATTCCTTGTGAAATTCATTGGGAGTTTCAGCACTTATATATTTACCGGCACAGTCCAGTGTTTTTTCAGCACGCAATCCCAATCCGATAATATAGGGGCGAAGGAAAACGCCTTTCTTCTGAAGCTCACGTGAGGTAGCACAAAGATCACCACCACACGACTCGATACCATCGGTAATCAGGATGACTATATTTCGATATCCTGCGCCTGCAGGAAAATCTTTTGCAGCCTGCTCGAGCGAATACGTAATGGGTGTAACTCCTTTCGGTTTTACTTCATTGATCTTATCGATGATGAGTTTGTGATTTTTAGGCTTGAACGGAACCTCGAGCCACGTGTCCTTACAATTATTGGCTTCACGCGGAGAGCGATGCCCATAAATACGGAGAGCTAACTCCAGCTTATCATTTTGCTGAAGCGAATCAACAATCTGTGTGAGTATAGATTTGGCAATGTTGATCTTGTACTGATTTGCTCTTCCCCACGACTCAAGCATACTGCCGGAACCGTCAAACAAAAAAAGTATACGCGTCTTCTCGGGTACTTTTTGCTGAACTTTTTTCTGACCAAAAGACACAGTGAAACAAAGCAGGATGATAAAAAATATGGATGCTGATGCCTTGTAGGATATACTTGTGAAATTCATGTGCAGTAATAAACGCTGCAATGTCGGTGAGATTGTTAAATAAAAGAAGATTTTGAGTAAAGGTTTTTAGACTAACAAACAGATTTCTTACAATCAGGCTTTTAGTATTGCACTTTCACTTTATATCTATACTTTTTCATGTTGTAAAATATAGGGTATATCCCGTCATACGAAAAGACAGAACGTAAGCCTTGTCATATAAGCTCAGCTCATGACTTACATTTATACTTTGTAGATTATACCGAGGTAGACTTAATAACTTCGCGCACGTCAGGTATCAGCCTAACACAAAGGACAGTCTGTAATGATTAAGTTACAATGCTTGTAGCACCGCAGGTATAGAGAACAAGCATTGTGGACAACGGAGATATACCTTTCGTTGCGGTATATGAAAACACGAAAGGCTCCTGCAAAAGGACAAGTGCGATTGCGGTTCTGGTTTTACCAAAGAAAAGTAAATCAGAGCGAAGGTAATAGTTTGAACATAGATATATTGTGCTATATAAATACAGTATAGCTTTACGTTGAACCGCTAAAAAGTATAAAGTGTGATTGGACGTTATTCAGGCCATATACTTTAAAAGATTGAAATTTTTATACTTCAATCGCTTGCATTAGTCTGTTGAAAAGTGTTATCTTCAATTACTCCAATCAAACAGACACTCGTATGGGAAAAGTTAGAAACATCCTTCAGGGCAAGGGAAATGTTGTCTTTTCCGTTGCACCCACGGTAACAGTCTATAAGGCTATCGAGCTAATGTCACTCAAAAATATCGGTGGACTTTTGATCACCGATGCGTATGGAAAATTACTCGGCATTTTCACAGAGCGTGATTATGCACGTAAATTAATCCTGAAAGGTAAATCTTCGAAAGACACATTGATAGGAGAGATCATGACGGAAAATCCCGTTACTGTATCTCCTGATAACAGCATCGAAGATTGTATGAAAACAATGACCAATCGTTTCATCCGCCATCTACCGGTAGTAGATGATGGGGAGCTCGTTGGTATGATCTCGATCGGTGACGTTGTTCGTTACATTATGGATGAACAACGGGGAATCATCGAAGACCTGGAATTCTATATCACAGGTCATCATCAGTAAGAATGACATAGCGCGAGTAGTGAATTACTCGCGTTTTCTTTTGCACTTCTTTGTGCTGTTCTTACCGGCATAAAGTAAAAGTATTCGGTTTAAGGTTCTTTAAAGCCACTACGTTGGATACTCCAACTGAAAATAGTGTTCCGCTTTGGCCTTTATTCCTATACGGAATGATCGTACTAAGTCTGGTAGGCGTCATGCTCGGACTTTCGTACGTGTTAGGACAACGTCATAACGAGCGTGCCACCAACGATCCATACGAAGGTGGTATACTTAGCGCAGGTTCTGCGCGCATCCGTTTCTCTTCTCAGTTTTATCTCGTAGCCATGCTCTTCGTCATTTTTGATGTGGAGACTATATTTATTTTCTCCTGGGCTATAGCATTTCGCGAGCTGGGCTGGTATGGATATGCCGGTGTCATTGTATTTATTATACTCCTGGTAGTCGTACTTATATATGAGTGGCGTGCCGGTGCATTGGACTTTGGTCCGGATGGAAAGAAAATATTGAAGGCCTATAAACGCATAACCAAGCAAACAACATGAACTGGTGGCTCTCGCATACGAATGGTTCCGCTGAAGCCGTAAAGGGAACGAGCTCAATGGAAGAAGCTGTACAACAAAGCGTCATGCTTACGAGTGTGCAAAGCCTGGTGGCATGGGGAAGAAAAAATTCGCTGTGGCCCTTTCACTTTGGCTTGTCGTGTTGCTTTGTAGAGATGGCCACCAGCATGACGCCTAAATATGATGTAGCACGTTTTGGTGCCGAAGTAATTCGTGGTACACCACGTGAAGCAGACGTCATGATTATAGCCGGAACTGTATTTATAAAAATGGCCCCGGTAATTAAACGTTTGTATGAGCAAATGATGGAACCGCGCTGGGTGATCTCCATGGGGTCATGTGCAAATTCAGGAGGCATGTATGATATATATAGTGTGGTACAGGGCGTAGATAAATTTATGCCGGTAGATGTATATGTACCCGGTTGTCCTCCGAGACCAGATGCATTTATGGAAGGACTTGTACTGCTCTCGAAAAGCGTAGGTAAAGAACAGCGCCCACTCAGCTGGGTCATTGGCGAGCAAGGCGTGATACGTCCTGAAAAGATTTCAGTAAAAGAAACGAAGCGTGAGCAGCGGCAACAAATGGTAACATTCCGAACTCCGGAAGAAATATAGGTTCATTGCTATAGCACGTAACTATGGAAACAACGCTTGATCCAACAGAACGCCTGAAACAAAAATTCGGAGAGTCATCTTTCGTGTCTCAGCCGGCTAAAGATGGTATTACGACACTATGGCTGGCATTGAATAAAGTAAAAGATGTACTGCTATACCTGAAGACAGAAATTGAACGACCCTATATATTATTGTTTGATCTTTCCGCGATTGATGAACGCAGTCGTAAAAAAGATCTGGATTATCCTTCGGACAATTTTACATTGCTATACCATCTTTTTTCATTTGAGCGAAACAGTTTTATCAGACTGAAGATTGCACTGCGTGGAGAGTTTCCTACGGTGCCGAGCATTACGAAACTGTGGGCCAATGCAAACTGGTATGAACGTGAAGTGTTCGACATGTTTGGTATTCGCTTCGAAGGACATCCGCACCTGCGAAGAATTTTAATGCCGGAAACGTGGCAGGGAAATCCATTACGAAAAGAGCACCCCGCACGTGCTACAGAGATGGGACCATTTCGCTTGTTCGATGAAAAGCAGGATCGAGAGCAGGCAGCGTTGCAGTTCCGTCCCGAAGACTGGGGACTGGCAACGCACAGTGAAGATTCTGATTTTATGTTTCTAAACATTGGTCCGCAGCACCCTGGTACACATGGCGTATTACGGATCGTGTTGCAGCTTGATGGTGAAGATATAGTCGATGCTGTGCCAGATATAGGCTTCCATCATCGCGGGGCAGAAAAAATGGCGGAGCGACAATCGTGGCATACCTATATACCCTATACCGATCGCGTAGATTATTTAGGGGGTGTAAATAATAACCTGGCGTATCTGCTTGCTGTAGAAAAGCTCGCAGGTATAGAGATCCCTGAGCGCGCCAATGTAATTCGCGTGATGATGTGTGAACTGTTCCGTATAGCGAGTCACCTGGTATGGTACGGAACCTTTGCGCAGGATATAGGACAGTTGTCTCCGGTCTTCTATATGTTTACCGACCGAGAAAAAATATTTGATATAGTAGAAGCGATTTGTGGAGGACGCATGCATCCCAACTGGTTTCGTATAGGCGGTGTAGCACAGGATCTTCCGAAAGGCTGGGATGTAGTGGTTAAGAATTTCATTGATTATTTCCCAAAGCGATTACGCGAATACGATGCGATGGTGATGAAGAACAGCATCTTCAAAGCGCGTACTGTCGGCATCGGCATATTTACAAAAGAAGAAGCTATAGAGTGGGGCGTTACCGGGCCCGGACTTCGCGCTTGTGGTTTCGATTGGGACTTCCGGAAAAAACAGCCGTATTCCGGTTATGATAAATTCGATTTTGATATACCGATAGCACATAACGGAGATTGCTATGATAGAGCCGTTGTACGCGTTGAAGAAATGCGACAAAGCCTGCGCATCATCGAGCAATGCTGGAAGTATATGCCGGAAGGAGAGTATAAAGCGGACCATCCGCTTACCACGCCTCCTGTGAAGAAACATACCATGCAGGATATCGAAACACTCATCACACATTTTCTCGGTGTGAGTTGGGGGCCTGTTATACCTGCCGGTGAGGCCATGAGTTGTGTAGAAGCAACGAAAGGTGCCAATAGTTATTACGCAGTCAGTGACGGGAACACATCACCGTATCGCGTACGCGTGCGAACTCCCTCATTTCCCCACATGCAAATGCTGCCCTATATCAGTAAAGGATATACAGTAGCGGATATGCTGAGTATACTGGGAGCAATGGATTATGTCCTGGCGGATATTGATCGATGAATGCGATGTCGTGATATAGATCACGGTTATTGAATATACTATATCAAAACGTAAATACATACCAATGCTTACGCTCGAAGAAGTGCATGAAATAGATGAAGCGGTAAAAGTTGTTCCCTATAAAAAAGCGGCTTGCATTGAAGCGCTCAAAATTGTACAGGAACATCGCCGTTGGATCTCAGACGAAAGTCTGAAGGAAATTGCGGCACACCTCGATATGTCGGCAGAGGAGCTTGACTCCGTGGCTACATTCTATAATATGATCTATAGGAAGCCTGTGGGTCGACACATAGTATTGCTGTGTGATAGTATATCGTGTTGGGTAATGGGATATGAGAATATCCGCGATGCGGTAATGCAGCGTCTGGAAATTAATTATGGTGAGACCACTCGCGACAGTCGCTTTACGCTATTACCCAATCCTTGTCTCGGCACTTGCGATCACGCTCCCGCACTCATGATCGACCACGATCTTTACCGTGATGTAACCATTGACCAACTAGATGATATTTTGAATAGATATACTTGATATATAGCCTCACCCAAAATCCTCCCAAGGCGAGGGACTTTAAAAGCCCTTCTCCTTTGGAGAAGGGTTTGGGATGAGGCCAACTAAAATATAGTATAAAAAACGGAACGCTATGGAACGTCCACTCACAGAACATATCCGCAAAGATCACCGCCCGCTAACGCTCCGCGAATATGAGCAAACCGGAGGATATCAGTCTGTGAGGAAAGCGCTGAAGGAGATGACTCCGGCCAGTATCCAATCCGTTGTAAAGGAATCAAATTTGCGTGGCCGAGGTGGAGCTGGTTTTTCAACCGGATTAAAATGGAGCTTCGTTCCAATGGATGCTCCTAAACCCAAATACCTTATTGTAAATGCCGATGAGATGGAGCCCGGCACTTTCAAGGATCGTTTGTTACTAGAGAGTGCACCACACCAATTAATCGAAGGGATGATTGTATCGGCCTTTGCGCTTCAGGCCGATACCTCCTTTATCTTTTTGCGCTGGGCTTATAAAGAAGCAGCACGCAACATTCGGTTCGCGATGCAGGAAGCATATGATGCAGGATACCTCGGAGTAAATATACTGGGTTCAGGCTTTGATCTGGAAATGCATATGCATACGGGAGTAGGACGCTATATGTGTGGTGAAGAAACTGCGTTGCTGAATTCACTCGAAGGGAAGCGTGCTACACCTCGCGCGAAACCACCGTTTCCGCAGGTGAGTGGTTTGTTCGGTAAGCCCACGATCGTAAATAATGTAGAGACGTTGAGTTGTATACCGCACATCATTAATAAAGGCGCAGATTGGTTTCAGAAGTTAAGTCGCACGAGTGATGCAGGCACAAAACTCTTTGGTGTAAGTGGTAAGGTAAAGCATCCGGGATTGTGGGAGTTGCCCATGGGGATAACAATGCGTGAACTCCTGGAAGAACATGCCGGCGGCATGCAAGCTGGACTAAAATTCAGAGGTGCATTACCCGGTGGTGCCTCTACAGATTTTCTTGTAACGGAGCACCTCGATGTAAAAATGGATTATGCATCTATAGCAGCAGCCGGAAGCAGACTGGGCACAGGCACCATGATTGTACTCGATGATAAAACCTCTGTTGTTGGTTTTGTTCGGAACCTGATTCAATTCTTTGCACAGGAGTCGTGTGGTTTTTGTACACCATGTCGCGAAGGTTTACCATGGATTGAAAAAATATTGCGATCGCTGGAAGCTGGCGATGGCGAACAAAATGATTTGAAGCTATTGGACTTTCATACTAAATATTTAGGGCCGGGCAATACATTCTGTGCGCTTGCACCCGGTGCAATGGAACCGCTGCAAAGCGCGCTGAAATATTTTCGTGCGGATTTTGAACAGTATATAGCAGCTGAATTGCAGACACTAGCGCAGGGGCTACCGGCCGAACGGAAGCAACGACTTATAACCGATATATCTAAGTTTTAAATCATCACACGTACACACTGACATGTATATCAACTGATACGTAAATTCATGGCAATCCTATACATCGATAATAAGCCTTACGAAATCCCGACTGGTAAAAACCTGTTGGAGACCTGTCTTACTCTGGGATTTGACGTTCCATATTTTTGCTGGCACCCTGCGATGGGTTCGGTCGGTGCATGCCGGCAATGTGCGGTGAAAGTATATAAAGACGAGAACGACACCAAAGGCAGGTTGATCATGTCGTGTATGGAACCTGTTGCAAACAATCAACGCATCTCGATCAGTGATCCCGATGCAAAGGAATTCAGAGAGCAGGTTGTTGGGTGGCTGATGACGAATCACCCGCATGATTGTGCCGTATGCGATGAAGGTGGTTCTTGTCATTTACAGGACATGACTGTAATGACTGGTCATAACTATAGGAAATTCAAGTATAAGAAACGTACCTATACCAATCAATATCTCGGCCCGTTTCTGAATCATGAGATGAACCGTTGCATCCAGTGCTACCGTTGCGTCAGGTTCTATAAAGACTATGCGGGAGGTAAAGACCTGGATGTATTCGCCTCGAAGAATAATGTATACTTCGGCAGAGCGGAAGATGGTGTGTTGGAAAGTGAATTCAGTGGCAATCTCGCGGAAGTTTGTCCTACGGGTGTATTTACCGACAAGACGCTGAAGCAACACTATACGCGCAAGTGGGACCTGACGATGGCACCATCCGTTTGCCAGCATTGTAGTATAGGCTGCAATACAATAGCCGGAGAGCGCTATGGTTCTTTGCGCATGATTGCTAACCGGTATCATGGAGAAGTTAACGGTTACTTTCTCTGCGACCGCGGACGGTTTGGCTATGAATTCGTGAATGCAAAGGATCGTATTCGCAAGCCGATGATGCGCCATCAGGAAGTAGATCACACCACGATCATCCATGAATTATCTATACTCTTGAAGCAACCCGGTGTAATTGGTATAGGTTCACCCCGTGCTTCCCTGCAATCAAATTTTGCATTGAAGGCGTTGGTTGGTGAACATAATTTTTATCATGGTGTTTCAGACAATGAACATGACCTTGCTGAATTAGCCGTAAAAATTCTGAATGAAGGACCGGTACGAACTCCTTCTACAAAAGAGGTTGAAACCGCTGATGCAGTTTTTATTTTAGGAGAAGATTTAACCAATACGGCACCTATACTTGCGCTGGCCGTTCGGCAGTCTGTTAAACAGGAACCATCGGCACAAGCCGTGCAGGTAAATATACCGCTATGGAATGATGCAGCGGTTCGCGGCATCGTACAGGATAGAAAAGGTCCGCTATATATAGCGAGTATACACGCCACCAAACTGGATGAACTGGCTGCCGCCACCTATCGCGCTACTCCTGATGATATTGCACGTCTCGGTTTTGCGGTAGCACATATACTGGATGAATCTTCGCCGGTCGTAGAAAATCTCACTGATGACCAATATCAACTCGCAGAACAAATTGCCCGTGCATTATTGGCAGCGAAGGAGCCGGTGATCATTTCCGGTGCTGGCTGTGAGAGCGATGCGGTGATGAAGGCTGCTGCCAATATATCCTGGGCTTTGCAAAAGAGAAACGAACAGACCGGCCTTGTATATACTATGCTTGAGTGCAACTCCATGGGCCTTGCCATGATGGGGGGGCATCGCCTTCAGGCTGCCTTCAATGCGGTTATGAATGGACATGCACATACCGTAATTGTAATGGAGAACGATCTATACCGGCATGGAAATAAATCGGATGTCGATGCATTTCTGGCTGCGTGCAAGAATATAATTGTATTGGATCATTCCATGCATGCCACCTCGTCAAAAGCGCACATCATTATACCGGCTGGTACATTTGCGGAATCCGACGGTACCCTGGTGAATAATGAAGGAAGAGCGCAACGCTTCTTCCAGGTATATGAAGCAAACGAGGTGATCAGTGAAAGCTGGCGCTGGCTGCTAAATATAGGGGCAGCCATGGGCAACATGCGAATAAATGCATGGAAGAATTTCGAGGATATAACCCAGGCTATAGCCAATGAAGAACCTTTGCTGCGCGGTATAGATACAATAACGCCATCGCCTCAATTCAGATTAGCAGGGCAACGTATTCCCAGAGAGCCACACCGCTATAGCGGTCGTACTTCGATGAATGCGAAAGACAATGTCAGCGAACCGAAACCACCGGAAGACGCTGACTCACCATTATCCTATACAATGGAAGGTTATCGTGGCGCACCACCTTCGTCCATGATCCCTTTCTTCTGGTCTCCGGGTTGGAACTCGGTGCAGTCCGTTAATAAATATCAGGAAACAGTAGGAGGGCCATTGCGTGGGGGTGATCCGGGCCTGCGATTACTGGAGCCGGATGCAACGAAGCCTGTTCTATATTTTCACGGTATACCCGAAGCCTTTAAACCATTGGAAGATCATATTTGGATTCTTCCGCTCCACCATATATTTGGCTCGGAAGAATTGAGCGCTAAGTCGCCATCGGTCGAAAAACGTATTCCAAGCCCCTATATATTAATCCACGCAGAAGACGCAGCAAACTTGGCACTTCATGAAAATGAGCCGCTCACATTTTATATAAGGCATCATACATATAGTTTACCGGTAAAGATAACGACTGCTATTCCACATGGAGTTGCAGCGGTGCCATACGGCATCAAGGCTATACCTTGCTCCGAACTCCCCGAATGGGCAACCTTGAAGGATGAATCACAGATCAATGTATATACACACGCACGTGTAAATGTTAAACAGACTTAAATAAAAGAACATGTCTCCGCTACTGATTGTAATCTGCGTATTAGGTGGTCTGCTACTGATCGCTCCCGGGTTAATCTGGGTGGAGCGAAGATTACTGGCAGTGTGGCAAGATCGCTATGGTCCTAATCGCGCAGGTCCGTTGGGACTGCTGGTAGTACTGGCGGATACATTAAAATTATTTTTCAAAGAAGACTGGATACCACCGTTTGCCGACCGAAAAGTTTTTGTACTGGCACCTGCTATTGTAGTCATCACGGTGTTGATGAGTTTTGTTATTGTCCCGTTTTCACCCGGAATCATAGTCGTTGACCTGAACATAGGTGTCCTGTTTTTTCTGGCGATGTCGTCTATGGGAGCCTATAGTATAATTCTCGGTGGATGGGCATCGAATAATAAATATTCACTGCTTGGCGCTATGCGGGGTGCTGCGCAAATGATTTCGTATGAAGTGTTCATGGGACTATCACTGATGGGAGTGGTGTTGATTACCGGATCGTTTAGTCTGCATGATATTGTAGAGGCACAACGAAATATGTGGTTTATTATACCACAGTTTCTGGGCTTTATTATTTTTCTGATAGCAGGCATTGCCGAAACACATCGCTTGCCTTTTGATATACCGGAAGCAGAGAGTGAGCTTATAGCAGGATTTCACTCCGAATATTCGGGAATGAAATTCGGAATGTTCTTCGTAGGTGAATATATAGGCATCATGCTCATCTCGTGTATGGTAACGTGTTTGTTCTTAGGAGGCTGGCTGGGACCAGCTTTTCTTCCACCCATCGTGTGGTTTGCTTTGAAGATGTTCGCATTCATTGGACTGTTCATTTTACTCCGCGCGTCACTTCCGCGACCCCGTTATGATCAGTTAATGGAATTCGGATGGAAAATATTATTACCACTGTCTATCCTGAACCTGGTAGTAACAGCCGGTATCATTCTTTGGAATGAAAGCTAGTGAGTAAACTATACTTTCAACGCAAATATATATAGCGTATGAAAGTGGATTGGTTAAAGATACATTAAGTAAAAATATCATGATCAGCATCATTCGCACCATGTGGCTTACGTTTCTGCACATGTTTCATAAACGCGCTACCATTCAATATCCGGAAGAGAAAATAAAACTCCCGGCACGATGGCGCGGCCGTATTGTGTTGACGCGTGATCCTGATATGGGCGAGCGATGTGTGGGGTGCTATCTCTGTGCTGCAGCCTGCCCGGTAGATTGCATTTCCCTGCAGGCAACCGAAGATGAGCACGGGAGAAGATACCCTGAGTTCTTTCGGATAAATTTCTCGCGGTGTATTTTCTGTGGCTACTGTGAAGAGGCTTGTCCAACGTATGCTATACAACTTATACCGGATTTTGAGATGGGAGAGTATAACCGTCAGAATCTCGTATATGAAAAGCAAGACCTGCTGATTAACAGTGAGGGTAAATATCCAGGCTATAATTACTACAACGTAGCTGGTCTTGCTGTTAAAGGTAAAGACAAGGGCGAGGGTGCAAACGAACTGGCACCTGTTGATGTGCACAGCTTGTTGCCGTAGCAGTAAATCCCTTGCACAAAGGGCACAAAGAAGACCCAGAGGTATATAGAGCAAATTGTAATCCTTGTTTTATGTACGATGAATAATAATTGACAGATCATCAATAACAATTAACCAAACAATATGGCATTCTACATCGCATCGGCCATCGCTATACTTGCCACAATTATGGTAATTACCCGGTATAATATGATTCACGCGTTACTATACCTGGTGGTTTCATTTCTGGCAGTAGCAGTAATTTTCTTTATGCTGGGTGCGCCATTTATGGCTGCGCTGGAAGTAATTATATATGCAGGGGCTATTGTAGTGCTTATCATTTTTGTGATCATGATGCTGAACCTGAAAGAAGAGTCTGTTGAGCAAGAGCGTAAATGGTTTACCAGGAATATATGGATCGGTCCGGGTATACTGGCGTTTATTTTATTGGGTGAACTGATCTATATATTGGTAGCCTCCGATACGGTGCTGCTGAATAATAAAGTAGTGGATGCGAAAGAAGTTGGTTTGTCCTTGTACGGTCCCTATATAGTTGGTGTAGAGCTGAGCGGACTACTGCTGATGGCGGGCATTGTCGGTGCCTATCATTTAGGAAGACAGAAAAGAAAAGTACTTCATCGTTTCCTTCAAAGTACAGAAGAATGAAAACATTACCCATTGAATCCGGTTTATTGCTGGCTGGCGTTTTGTTTACGCTGGGCTTGATCAGCGTATTGGTCAGGCGCAACATTATATTCATGCTGATCTCGGTGGAGATTATGCTCAATGCCGCTGGTCTTGCATTTATTGTTGCAGGCTCACGCTGGGCGCAAGCCGATGGACAAGTGATGTTCATCTTTATATTGACGATGGCGGCTGCAGAAGTCTCCGTAGGCTTGGCGCTTATTCTTCAAATATACCATCATCTTAAAACATTGGATAGCGATGCTGCTGATCGGATGAATGGGTAAATTCAATATAAATATAGTGTATACATAGTATACAAAGCGAGCTCTTCTCGGTATATCACACACTAAACAAATATAAAAATGCTTAATTCTCTCTGGCTCATACCAACGTTTCCTTTTCTCGGGGCTTTGATCCTGGTGTTGGTGGGATCGCGTTTATCGCGACAGGTTGCTGCGCGGATAGGTGCTGGCAGTGTAGGCCTCGCTGCTTTGTTAACCATGGCTGTGGGATATGACTTTTTAAATTCAGGTGTTGGTGCCTATCAATATACAGCCTGGAATTGGTTCGATGTAGCAGGACTGTCAACGTCCTTTGCTTTCTATCTCGATCCGTTGTCATTGATCTTTATCTTCGTGATTACGTTCGTTGGATTTCTGATTCATATATACTCTGTCGAGTTCATGAAGGAAGATGAAGGCTTTGCACGTTTCTTCGCGTACTTGAATTTGTTTGTCTGCTCCATGTTGATTCTTGTCTTGGCGGATAATCTTGTGCTGCTATATCTGGGATGGGAAGGTGTCGGCTTATGCAGCTACCTGTTGATAGGCTTCTGGTATAGCGAAGCGAAAAATGGTTATGCCGCACGCAAAGCATTTATCATTACCAGGGTAGGAGATACCGCGATGGCAATCGGCTTGTTTATGTTGTTCAGTATTTTTCATACACTGAATATACAGGATATACTTACGCAGGCTCCGCAGGTATGGGTGGCGGGTACATCCATGGCGGTTGTGATCGCATTTTTATTATTGGGAGGAGCAGTAGGAAAGTCAGCACAGTTACCGTTACAGACCTGGTTGCCGGATGCTATGGCCGGGCCGTCCCCTGTAAGCGCACTGATTCATGCTGCTACCATGGTAACGGCAGGCGTATACCTGATCACACGCATGCATACTATATATGAGCTTGCCCCGTTAGCACAGCTCTGGGTCGGTATCATTGGAGCCGTTACATTATTACTTGCAGGCTGTAGCGCGCTTACACAATTTGACTTGAAGCGTGTACTGGCGTATTCAACCATTAGTCAGATCGGGTATATGTTTCTCGCCATGGGTGTTGGTGCGTGGTCGTCAGCTGTATTTCATTTTATGATCCATGCATTCTTCAAGGCACTTTTATTCCTGGGCGCAGGTGCTGTGATCATGGCGTTGCATCATGAGCACGATATGTTCCGCATGGGCGGATTGAAAAATAAATTGCCCGTTATATACTGGACGTTCTTAATAGGAGCAGCATCCCTGGCTGCGTTGCCGTTTGTTACTGCGGGGTTCTATAGTAAAGATCAGATTCTCTGGCTGGCATGGGCTGGTGAAAAGGGAAACGTGTGGTTTTTTCTGGCTGCATTAACAGGAGCTTTCATCACCGCTATCTATACCTTTAGAATGGTATTCATTACGTTCTTTGGGAAAGCCAAAACACAGGTGAGCCATGTTCCCGGAAAGCGCATAACCATACCCTTGGTTGTGTTGTCAATATTGTCTGTGTTCGGCGGATTTATCGAACTGCCTCATACCTTAGGACATTTTACACTGTTCTCGGATTTTCTTTCTCTGCTGCTTCCTTCGGTTTCCTTGCGGGAAGGTGTGGAGAGCAGTGAATGGATTCTGCAAGGTATAGCAGGCTTGCTGGCGTTGACAGGAGTATATATGGCTTATGTCTTTTACATTCGATCGCCCCGGATTTCCGATGAGATTAAAAGTTCAACGTATGTTTTACACCAGTTCTGGCTGCAAGGCTGGAATGTGGATGCGCTGTATAACTTTCTCTTTGTGCGGCCTTTTGTCTATATATCTACGCTTAATAAGAATGATGTGATCGACAAGTTCTATACGATGTTGGTGCGTGCAACAGAATTCTTCAATGGCGTATTTGTAAAAACGCAAAGCGGTATACTACGATGGTATGTGATGGGGATTGTGGTCGGGGCGATCCTGATTATTACCATCAGTTTGTTTGTTCAGCCTTAAACTATATATAGATGCTGCCATTATTGATCATTATACTTTTAACCGGAGGAATCGCTGCTGGAATTATAGCGTACTGGAATCAGGCGGCCTGCAGGTGGTTATCGTTGATCACCGTGGTGGTTGATTTCGCCATCATTCTTTTCATCTGGATAGAAGAAGGGCTTTCCATGACGTTGACAGATTCGTGGCTTCGTGATTCACATATTCCCTGGATTCCGAGCTTCGGTATATCCTTTCACCTGGCACTCGATGGACTGAGTTTACTGATGCTGGTGCTTACTTTTTTCCTGGGTATACTCGCCGTATTGATTTCCTGGAAAGAGATTCAATACCGTGTTGGCTTTTTTCACTTTAACTTGCTTTGGGTGTTGGCCGGCATCACAGGTGTATTCCTGACGATGGATCTTTTTCTCTTTTACTTTTTCTGGGAAGTGATGCTTATACCGATGTATTTTCTCATCGGTATATGGGGGCATGAAAATAGGCAGTATGCGGCCTATAAGTTTTTTATTTTTACGCAGGCCAGCGGCTTGCTAATGTTGCTTGCTATTCTAGGATTATACTTTATCCATGGTGAACAAACAGGGATCTATAGCTTCGATTATTTCGCACTGCTGAATACAACATTATCCCCGGATACAGCGCGTTGGCTGATGCTGGGATTTCTCGCTGCATTTATCGTGAAGCTTCCTGTTGTACCGTTGCATACCTGGCTTCCGGATGCACACACCGAAGCACCTACAGCCGGAAGTTTACTATTGGCCGGATTACTTTTAAAAACAGGTGCCTATGGACTGATCCGGTTTGTGATACCGCTGTTCCCATCGGCTGCGCAAAGTATAGCTCCCTGGGCAATGTTGCTTGGTGTAGTAGGTATACTATATGGCGCAATCCAGGCATACTCGCAGACGGATTTTAAACGCTTGGTTGCCTATACCAGCGTGAGTCATATGGGATTCATCATGCTCGGAGTTTTCAGCTTCAATGAGCTTGCCACGCAAGGTGTTGTGATGCAGATGATCACACACGGTATCAGCACCGGTGCTTTATTTATACTGGCGGGTATACTATATGAACGCATTCATACGCGCGACATTACCCAGATGGGAGGCCTCTGGAGCAAAGTTCCTTTCATGGGCGTAGCCGCAATGGTCTTTGTAATGGCTTCACTGGGTTTACCTGGTCTAGGAAATTTTGTGGCCGAATTTCTGATACTGGTTGGTTCGTGGCAAGCGAATCAACCGCTCACCATTCTGGCTACAGCAGGACTTGTAGTGGCTACTGCGTATTCACTTCGCATCATGCAGAAGGTATATTTAGGATCCAGCATGCAAGGGTATATATTGACAGATCTTTCCCTGCGTGAAAAACTGATCCTTGTCCCTATGTGCATTGTGATCATCTGGCTGGGATTATTTCCACAACAGGTTATCAATACAGCCAGGTCTACCGTTGCAAACACGATGCATGCAGGCAATCATGCAACAATCCATCAAAAGCAAGATCAAGAAGAAGTCCCGAATACATCAGCATTCAACACAGAAAGGAGGGAACCATGACTATATATGATATGATCAGCCTGGCACCCTTGTGGATTTTGTCCAGCGCAGCCATCCTGATATTCTTTTCAATTTCGATAAAACGAAATCATAAAGTAATTTTTGTTATTACTGTGCTTTCGCTGATGGCGGATTTTGCTTTTGTATCCACCTATAGCATTCATCATTTGCATTCCATTGAACCATTGCTCGTCATCGATGGGTTTGGCGTTTTTAACATTGGCCTTATACTCCTTACAACATTAGTCGTTACGCTGATCTCCTATGCATACTTTGAGCAACGTGAAGAGCGAAAGGAAGAATACTATATTCTCATGATTCTCGCGGCACTGGGGGCGATCATGCTGGTGATCAGTAAACATTTCGTTTCGCTTTTCCTGGGACTGGAAATTCTTAGTGTATCGCTATATGCATTGATAGCCTACTTGCGAAAACGCGAACGCTCAGACGAAGCCGGTATCAAGTATCTGATCCTCGCAGCATTTTCATCCGCATTCCTGTTGTTCGGCATGGCCCTGGTATATGCTACTACCGGATCGATGGAGTTCGCAGGTATAGCCGCGTGGATCACACGTGCTCATGAAATGCCGGTGATGGTTATAACTGGCTTTGGTATGATGATCGTAGGTATAGGATTCAAGCTTGGTATAGTTCCTTTTCACATGTGGGCACCGGATGTATATGAAGGTTCCCCTGCACCGGTGACTGCTTTTATTGCCACAGTTTCGAAAGGAGGGATGATCGCATTACTTGTTCGCTTCTTCAATACATTGAATGGCTATCAGTATACTACGTTTATGCTGGTGTTTACCATCCTCGCGATTGCTTCTATGTTTATCGGAAATATACTGGCACTACGGCAAAACAATGTCAAGCGACTGCTGGCGTATTCTTCTATAGCTCACCTGGGATATGTATTGGTAGCGTTTCTGGCAGGAGAGAAGCTGGGTATGGAAGCGGTGATCTTCTATCTCGTAGCGTATTTTATTACAACGCTTGGCGCCTTTGGTATACTGGCAACACTCTCTGATAAAGATCGCGATGCCGAATTACTCGAAGATTATCGCGGACTCCTTTGGAAGAGACCGCTCACTGCAATTGTATTCAGTGCTATGCTTTTGTCGCTTGCCGGTATACCGCTGACGGCAGGCTTTGTTGGGAAATTCTATGTGATCGCAGCTGGTATACATACGCACCGCTGGTTGCTAGTAATTATACTCGTGATCAACAGCGTCATCGGGCTATATTACTATATCAAGCTGATTGCCGTGATGTTTGATCAGAAGCAGGAGCCCCGCCCATCGCAGGATCTTCACCCATTGGTATATATTGTCAGCAGCGTCACGATGGCTATACTGGTGCTTTCTTTATTTTGGATTGGCGTAAATCCCGAAGGGATGATGACGTTGATCCGATCGGTACTTTAGATATATACCTCTCTCAATGATACTCTGTTAGCCTGTCTGTAGTAAATGGATAATCTGCCCAAAAAGAAAATGCCGGCTATAGATGCCGGCATTTTTCATGATATAGTATATCGAATGTGATATTAATAGTCACCCAGTGTTTCTTCAAGTTGTGCAAGCGCCTTGCTTAACTCGTCATCATTTGGAGCAACGCCATGCCATTTGTGTGAGCCAACCATATAGTCAACACCAAAACCCATTTCAGTTTTCATCAGGTTCATAACAGGTTTACCCTGTTTGGCAAGCTTCTGTGCATTCTCAAGTCCTGTAACAACTTCTTCCATCACGTTGCCATTGAATTCCTGAACGATCCAACCGAACGCTTCCCATTTCGCGCGAAGGTTCAGCAACGATAATATTTTATCAACAGGTCCATCGATCTGCTGTCCGTTATAGTCAATAGTAGCAATGAGGTTATCAACTTTATTGTGACCTGCGTACATCGCTGCTTCCCATACTTGTCCTTCCTGCAACTCGCCATCACCCATCAATACATATACAAAGCGATCATCTTTATTTAACTTCTTGCTTTGTGCTGCACCAAGAGCAACAGAAAGTCCTTGTCCTAACGAACCGGAAGCTATACGAATACCGGGAAGGTGTTCGTGCGTAGCAGGGTGACCTTGCAACCTTGAATCAAGCTTACGGAATGTTGCAAGCTCCTTTATATCAAAGTAACCTGATCTCGCCAGCGTAGAGTACCATACCGGAGAAATATGACCGTTCGAAAGGAAGAAAAGATCTTCACCGGCACCGAGCATATTAAACTTCGGATCGTGTTTCAATAACTTAAAATACAAGGCAACGAAAAAATCCGTACAACCTAACGATCCACCCGGGTGGCCCGACTGGCAGCTATGTACCATACGAACGATATCCCTGCGGATCTGTGAACTTGTTTTTTTAAGCGTTTGGATGTCTGTGGCTTGGCTCATGAAATGGTAATTTGTCGCGAAGATGATGTAATTTTTTAAACCTTAAAAGAAAAATGAACGGCATTTCAACAGATCAATGTTTACTTTGATTCTGCAACCCGGATCGTGAACGGAATTTTACGTAATGGATGATCGGTATTGAAGACTTTTTCGCTTGCAATTTTATCGACAACGTCCTGACCTTCTGTTACCTCTCCGAATACAGTATACCTTCCATCCAGCGTCATATAGCCACCTACCGTTCGATAGGCTTCACGTTGTTCTGGCGTTACGGATATACCGAGATTTTTTGCTTCGATGTCGATGTCCTCATCGGAGTAGCGCGTTCCATGTACAATAAAAAACTCGGCTGCCGATGATTCAAGGTTGGGATTGTTATCATCGACCCGTGCCATGGACAGCGCTCCTTTTTTGTGATAATACTTTGGATTGAATTCTGACGGGATGCGATAGTTCAGTTTCTTTTTAAGATCACCGCCTTGAATCATAAACTCATATGCGATCCTGTAAAAGTCTGCATCATCATAGTATCCTTCTTTGATCAACTTGATAAAGTTAGCGCGATGAAGGGGTGTATCTTCAAACAACTTCAGCTTGATGTTGCCCATCTTCGTCTCAATGATTACTTCATTTTCAGGATTCTCTTTGCCGTATTGTGTCAATACCTCGCGGATGTTTTCAGGCGTGATGACAACCGTTTCTTTCTTGTTGCAGGATACGAACAAAACGAACAGCAGTACGATATAAAACCGACTCATAATCTTGGGATAGTTTTAGTAACGAATTTTTAAATGTAAAAACGTTTGCAGTAATGTACAACGATAAAGCATTTTAATGGTATACTTTAATCTTTATATTCGCCTCCTCATGGATAATAGGAAACATTATTTGTCTGCGATAGCAGCGTTTGTAACGTGGGGATTTTTTACAATCCCGTTACGAGCATTAAAAGAATTCTCCGCAGGAGAGATTCTTTACTTTCGCATTTTATTTTCATCGATCGTTTTACTGATAATCATTTTTGGATTCAAGCGTAACGACATCCGAAAAGATCTTGCGTTTCTGAAATCATTCACGCCCGATAAAAGAAGAAATGTTATTCTGCTTACACTCGCGGGTGGCGCACTGCTTACTGTGAACTGGCTTACATTTATATATATAGTCAACCATATTAATATCAAGACAGCTTCTTTTTCGTACCTGATCTGCCCGGTGATCACAGCTGTACTAGGGTATGTGTTGATACAGGAAAAGATGACCACACTGCAGTGGATTGCTGTTGTATTGTGTACACTGAGTTGTGTGGTGATGGGAATGAACTCAGCACTTGAATTAGGCTATAGCTTTCTTACAGCCGTCACCTATGCGCTATACCTGATCTCGCAACGTAAAAATCAGGGTTTTGACAGAATGATCATTCTGGGAATACAGGTATTATTCTCGTTTGTTATACTAAATATATTCTATAGTCAATTGATCAACCAGATACCATCAACTGCAAAATTTTATGGATTGATTATGGCTATCGCTGTCATATTTACAGTATTGCCGTTGTTCCTGAATTTATTTGCGTTGAACCGGATCAATTCAGCAACCATCGGTATACTGATGTATATAAACCCGCTGATTAATTTTACCGTAGCGTTTATGGTATTTGGAGAAACAGTAAATGCAATTCAGCTTACCGGATACTTTATCATCTTAATTGCCCTGGTACTCTTTAACTATCCCACAGTGCGGTTAGCGTTTGGTGGTAAAGCACCTGTGTAGAGGTATAGGTTATCTATCATTGTTACTCGCATCCACATAGAAGTGAATAACAATGAATAGAATAGCGAATAGCGCGTCACGATTAACTGTATTACAGAATAAAGTTAACGCCACCCGTCACGTCGATAGTATTCTTTACTCTTTTCAGCAAGCAGGTTGCGTCCGTTTCCCGCATCCATGGGATTTCATAAACTATATGTAAGCATCTTAAACTATAAAGCCTCACTTAAGTCTTCCCAAAAAGAAAGCACCAAGTGAGGCAATTATACTTTACGGATAATGAGTAAACTCGAACTATCCTCCTAGATTCTCCAAGCCCTCTACATCATTCGTAGTGCTGTCGCTGGGCTGGTTGGCTTGCATTTTCTTAAGCTTGCGCTTGTATATTTTTTCCATGAACGATTCTTTCAGGTTGGCAAGCGTATCGGCCTGGCGTATAGAATCCTGCTTCATCACCATCAGCTTTAGTTCAGCAAGTAAAGCATCATCCAGTTCATATAGGTCGCAGCTCAGTCGTTGTTGCAAGTCGTAAGGCAGGCGTGAAAATGTAGCTTCAGATATATCTTCGAAATGCTTGTCGGCATTTACCTGCTTCATGAAGTAGCCAAACATCGGCAAAGCCGTGCTGGAACCCTGACCAAGTTCTGTACTTCTGAAATGTATGCGTGGATCATCAGCGCCCACCCACGAGCCAACAACTAACTTCGGTGTTATAGCCATAAACCATCCATCCGCGTTAGCTTGTGTTGTTCCTGTTTTTCCGGCTACGTCATTTAATATACCATACTTCCAGCGCAAGCGTGAAGCTGTTCCTTCATGAACAACGGTCTGTAACATTTGTCTTACCAGTAAAGCAGCTTCTTTTGATACTGCACGAATCCCTTTGTTATTCGGCTTGAAGTTGTCATATATATTACCGTATAAATCTTTTATAGCGATGATGTGATACGGTAAAACGGTGAGTCCTTCATTCGCTATACAGGAATATGCAGTTGTCATTTCTGTTAATGATACGGAAGAAGAACCAAGTGCAACTGAAGGAACATGTTTCATTTCACTGATCACGCCCATCTTCCGCGAAAGCGCAATGGTGCTGTCAACACCGGCCATCTCAATCAATTTTACAGATACCGTATTTACCGAATAAGCAAGCGCTCCACGCATCGAGTATTTTACCTGGTAATCGTTCTGAGTATTGCGGGGTGTCCACTTGTCACCTTCTTCATCAATATAGGTCTTTCTTTCGGCAGAGATAAAATCACAAGGTTCAAACCCTTTTTCAATAGCCATAGCGTAAACGATAGGCTTGAAAGTTGAACCTACTTGTCGCTTTGTAGAAGTCTTCACGTGATCATACTGAAAGAAGTCATGATCTATACCACCCACCCACGCTTTAATTTTACCGGTTTGAGGTTCCATCGCAAGGAAGCCTGCATTTAAAATCTGAATGTGGTGTTTAATAGAGTCGATCGGACTCATCTTTAAAATCTTTTCACCTTCCCACGAGAACACGCGCATGGGTACAGGTTTCTGTAATGCCACGAGTATATCTTCTTCTGAAAGGCCTTGTTCCTTCATGCGTTGATACCGCTGCGAGCGATGTATAGCATCCTGAATAACTTCTTCATTTTTCTGCCATGGATTTTCTTTACGCCAATGATCGAAGAATTGTTTTTGTACTTCCGTCATCTGCTGTGTCACGGCCTTTTCAGCATACTCCTGCAAGCGCGAATCGATTGTAGTATAGATCTTAAGTCCGTCAGTATATATATTGTAAGGAGAACCGTCTGGTTTTTTATTCACCCGACACCAGTTCAATAATTCTGCTTTTACATACTCGCGGAAATAGGGAGCGAGTCCCTGGTGATGCGATAATGTATTATACTTTAATTCGAGTGGCAGCCCTTTTAATGAATCCAATTTTGCTTTGGTGAGGTAATTATACTTCACCATCTGCGAGAGTACTACATTTCTCCGCGTCAGCGATCGCTCGGGGAATAAGCGCGGGTTGTAGGAGTTCGTTGCTTTCAGCATGCCTACCAATACGGCAGCTTGATTTACGGTAAGGTCTTTTGCCGTGGACGAGAAGAAGCGTTTGGAGGCGGCCTCGATACCGAACGTCTGGTCCGCAAACGGAATGGTATTCAGATATAGTGTGATGAGGTCTTTCTTCGAGTATATATTTTCAAGACGTTGCGCAGTGATCAATTCGCGCGACTTGTTAATCAACATGGATAAAATCCAATAACGCTTCCGCGGATACAGGTTCTTGGCAAGCTGTTGCGTGATCGTACTTCCGCCACCAGCTGATTCCTCCTGAAGAAGTATAGATTTGATGAATACCCTTCCTAAACTTTCAAAGTCAACACCGCTATGTTCATAGTAGCGGACATCTTCTGTAGCGATGAGCGCATCGATCACCAGGGGAGAGATCTCTTCAAACTTTATTTCAGTTCGGTCCTGTATATAGTAACGGCCCAGCAATACGCTATCGGCACTATATACTTCAGAGGCAACCTGGTTCTGAATATTACGGAGTGATTTCTTGCTTGGTATTTCAACCCACACAACGATCGCAAGCAAAAGGGGAGGCCCCAGTATAATAGCACCTATAATAGACCACCTGCGCGCCTTCGGATGTGTCCTGTAGTATTCACGTACCTGGAGGTAGCGTTGTTTGATATACTGAATAGCCGGCTCAGCTTTTTGATACAGTACGGTATAGATGTATCGGAGTTTACCTATCAGTTTATTTAGAAATTCTTGCATAGCTATTCACGTCAAACAAAATCAAAGGAGGTAAGATAATTACCTGTTCATTATATAACAATCAGACCATGGTATCCCGAGGGCTTATTTATCGCCTGATGTTATGGTAGGAGAGTTTAATAAACTTAAAAGCCTTCAAACCTAACGATTTAAAGGCTTCCATTTTCATGGGAACTGCCAACGTCCTTTAATTCATAAATATCTTGATATCAATGATTTATATGGAAAATTAAATTGGACTGCCTTCACTTCTCCGACCCCATCAAAGGTTTTTAACCGTATCCTGGAACGTCATTGAGAAGCGCTGACAAAGATACAAAAACCATTCCTTCAGATTGAAGCCGGGATGAAATATTTAGGACAGGGTGGATGTTTTCGCGCGCATTTCCTTTTACAATCGAAGGCATTGCAGATAAAATGTTTGATACCATTTCATAGATATAGGGCGAATCCGGGCCGGGAGTATAGATGTTTTTTTAGTAACTATTATCAGTAAAATTACCGAGGAGCCGCAGGTTTTATTTTTTGATGTATTCAGCCATTATTATCTGTATGACCTGCAGCTCTGATGCGATTTCGGGTTAAAAAAACAGAGCTTCCAACATTGTTGGAAGCTCTGTTATATGTAGAGATCGGTATTTTCTACACCTTATCTGATCGGAAACTTATTCCTTTACAATTTTAAACTCTACAACTGAGCTGGCATTGGAGCCTTGCACTATATATACCCCGGAAGGGTAATTCTTCATGTCGAAAGTTCCCGTGCGCATGTTATTATCCTGGTGCAGATCAAATATACCGATAGGCTGTCCTACCATATTCAATATTTTGAAAGTAGTAAGGCTGCTGAACGAAGCCGGTATCTCAATATGCAACTCTCTGGCAACCGGGTTTGGATATATAGCGATGGCTGAAGTAGTCTGCTCGGTTCCGGTGACGGTAAGTTCCCGCGTTGCTGTTGTAGTGCAACCGTGTAACGAAACTTCAACCTGATACACACCCGACTTCTCTGCTTTAATGGATTGTGTGTTTGCACCTGGTAATAATGTCTGGTTCAGATACCATTGATTTCCGTTGGTGTAGTTGCTGATCAGTGAATCCCCACGTTCGGTGATTGAAGCACTCAGTTTTACAATTTCTGCAAGCACTGGCTTTCTGCTGCCTTCACAACCCAATGCACTTACGGCTGATACATAATATACCTGGGATGCTGACAGCGATGGTGTAGTAAAGGTTGAACTTTGTTGATCCGGTATAGGTGTAGTACCCGCTTCAGCAGTATACCAGCGATACGATCCTTTTTCAGGAGCTCCGGTTGCCTGCAGGGTTACAGCACCTTGTTCACATTGCTTACTGTTTTCAACCGATACAATCTCTGCTTTCTTCTCAATATTCAGCGCAATACTTTTTATAACGGGCTGGCTGCAGTTGTTACCGGCTGCCGTTACCAGGATTGTATCAACACCTGCTAACAGAGTTCCGGCAGGTATACGGACTTGTATTTCATTTCCGTTACCTAGAACGGAAGAAGAAAGTATATTTGAATTTTTTGAATGCGCAGAATATGCTACATCTGTTTGTGAGTTACTGATGTTTACAACAGCATCTGATCCTGAACAAATGTTCTGTGTCGCAATTGAAAATTTATCCTGAACGGTAGGCTGTGAGAAGCTTACCAGGAACCGGTTGGCACCTGTACTTGCTGCCTGCGCTGTTACAGAAAAGTTATAAGATGTAGTCTTACGAACATCGATAACGTTGTTTGTAAAATTATCCGTTAGCATGATCTCTATACCTTTTGGGAATGATTCATAGCCTGAGAAATCAAGACTATAACTTCCAGCCGCTGCACCTTGTATATTTAACTTCACCGTACTGCTGCAGTTGAACGGTGCCAGCGAATTGATAGCAAATTCTTTACCGCCACTCATCAATGTAGAAAGGTTGAAGGTTGCATTCGCTAACTTTAAGGCGTCTGCGTGCGAGTCATAATTTTCGGTAGCATCTTCTCTAAAGTGTACTATTGTCTCATCACGGGTTGTGCCTTTCGCCAATGTTATACGGAGAAGATCTGTGGGAGCCGCTTTTTTGAAAAAAGTAGTTTGTGTTCCAGCAGCTTTAACATTTTCGTCAGCTTGAAGAACGGGTACACCATTGCCATTTGCTTTTACCCAGAAGCCTTGTCCCAATGCGATTGTACTAGAACCACCGTTCGTACCCACAACACCATTCCACGCTGCAACTTGTGTATTCACAGAAGCATTATCACGTATATATATAGCGGCATCAACGTTTGTTTTGATCCAGCCTTTGGCAGCATTCCAGTCAATGGTAGAAGGGTAAGGGTTTCCTACCAGGTTCCAACCATCATTGGCAGCTTTGCCGCTTGAAGTATAGTATACCGGAAGTGTAACCGGAGTTACATTACCGCTGTTGATGATACCGCGCACATCCCACAACGCTGATGTGATCTGGTTGCCGCGCACAAACATTGCATAGCCTTTACCAGGTGTCAGTATTTCTGAGTTGGATGCTACCGGGAAATTTTCATAACCGTCATCATAATCGGCTGCACCGCTTTTGTTTGTATCGGTGATTGCTTTTTCGTTGTAAGCAAACATGGAAGCCGCGGTTCCACAGCCACTGCATTTGCTGGTGCCGGTAAATGCTCCCGTTACCGGAATTTCTTTTTGAACATCGGCTACTATAGCGTTCTGCAACGGTGAGGCTACGTAACGATAAATTCTACCATTGCTGGGACCTTCAATCGCCATGAAACGTTGAACCGTAACATTTCCGATAACACTTGCTCCGCTGGGGAGTACGCCGATCGCTGCATCTTTCGTTGGGTTGTCGCCTGTTGAAATCAGTGTTAGAATAGCCGAGTTCTGACTTCCGTCTGCATCAAACACTACGTTATTCGCCAAGGTCAGAACACCTGAAAGGTTCTGACTGCTTTCTATACTTACTGCAGGCGTTGCTGATGTATTTGTTACGACTATATTATTAAACGTATTAACGCGTGAGCTAGTGATAGTTTGTTGTCCATTGGTTCCGGATAAACGTAGTGCACCATTGTTATGTGCAAAAGATCCACTGGTAAGTGAAAAATTATTTTTAAGATTCAGCGCGGCTGAAGGAGCTGTGAACGCAGTACCTGCTATAGTAAACTGGCCGTTCACAGTTATATCCGAAGCACCGCCTTGAAATATACCACCGCCCAAGGTGGCGGCATTGTCGATGGTCATCGTGTTCGTTCCCTGGCTAATCGTTCCAGTATAGCCAGGGAGAACGTTCATGTTATATACTATAGCATTTACATCTACTGTACAGTTTGTTACTCTATTACTTTCAAAGAAGACCGCATCGGCAGCAGTCGGAACACCTGCACCACCCGCACCACCTGCTGTGGTTGACCAGTTCGATGCGCTGTTCCATACTGAATTTGAAGGTGCTACCCAATGAAGATTCGAGCCAGGATATGTCAATGCCCACCATGGGTATAAATTGGCAGCATCAAGAGAAGATATAGTAACGGTATTTGCCGAAGCATTCGCTATACCCCCGGAAGTATAGTCATTCCAGCTACTCGCCGAAGCGTTCCACCGTTGTGCTGTCAACCTGCTCTCAAGACTGGTATTGTTAGGAGCATCGTACTCCGTACTCAAATAAGAAAAAGATACATTGGTAAGAACCGGCTTTACGGTATAGCCTTCCGCGCTGATCTGCCAGAAGCGATCTACCGCGAAAGCGGATACATCTGCTCCCGGAATTCCATTCATGTTCGTAACGCCAGTTGGTAGATCACTGCTGTTATCCCACGTGGTGTGATAGGTAGCGAATTTAAAGCGTCCGTTGCCGGCACCCGATGCCTTCGTGAAAGTAAGCGGAATATAGTCTGTGTTGCCAAAGCCCCAGGGAACAGTATAGCTACCGGTAGTTGTACCGGTGTTCCACTGCAGAATGTTGTTTTCACCTTCGCTGATGATATGTCCGCTTACACGTGTAATTGCATTGGAAGATGGATTGTCGAGCACAACGGTTGCCCCATTTGCCAGGGTAACTTTTGCTCCGTTCAGTACAACTCTTCCTTGTGCAGGAGCCTCGTATAGTGCTATGGTCAACAGTACTATAACAACCGATGCGGTGCGCGAAGTTATACTATATATCTTTTTGGCATTCATGGTATAGCAGGTTAACGTTCCTTACTGAATGATCGTGATGTCGAATGTAACGTTGCCGATGGCACGAGCCGTAACATCGGAGTTAATGAAACCGATGATCACGGTGTTGTTATTATTTACACGCGACCAGGCAATGGCGATACCCGCTGGTAAAGCTGTTCTTGGGTTTACAATTACAGTTGCATTGGGTGTAGCACCTGTAACCGTTACAGATACCTGGCGCGTAGAAGTATAGGCAAACGTAGTGTTATCGTTAACTGAAGCGCTGGTCTTCATCATGTTTGTCAGTACGGTACCTGTGGTTCCTAATTTATAGGTTCCTGCGACGTCTAGCTTAGCCGTTGGTGTGGTTGTACCAACACCTACATTTCCGTTGCCGTCAATGCGCATGCGTTCGTTGGATGCCTGAGATGTACCACCGGTTATGAACACCAGCGCCTTTGCTGCTGTACCTGTACCAATCAAAAAGTTTTGTCCTAAGTTATAGAGGTAAGCATCATTGGAAGATCCCATAATACCACCGGTATAGCTTCCGCTATTGATACCAAGGTCAACATAATTGGAAGTCTCCGTTCCGTTGTTTGCAGTGGCCACTATATCAGATGATGCGTTTGCTCCTGCAGATTGATTCTGAATATTGAATTGTAAGTAGTTGTTGATAGATCCTTTTGAACTTAATGCATTCACCGAAGTTGTTGTGCCCGCATCGATTACAAGTTTCTCAGGGTTTGTTGCGTCAAACGTTGCAGTACCCAATGCCATTCTTCCGTTTTGCATACGCATCATTTCAGTAGTAGCATTGTTTTGAAAGTTATAGTTGTTAAAAACGATAGGCTCATTTCCATCATCGCCCACGGTAAATTCCAACCCACCGTTGTTATTGCTTCCGGTAGCTCCGAATTCAAAGAAGTCAGAGTTAGCAGAACTACCTTTCATACGGAAGTTGCCGTTTGCATCCACAAAGAGTTTAGGTTTGTAAAAACTTGCAGCTGCTGCTTCGAACTGTAACGAAGTACGTATATAGCTTACTTTCTCAGTGCCATCCGTGTAGTCACTATAATTCTGTACTAATCCTAAAGCTTGGCGTGTTCCAAGTTCGAGAAATGATTGATTGTTAGATTTGAAAGTGACTTGCTTATCATCGGTAGTACCGATGAAGTTAGTAGTAGCATCCGTTCCTGCATTACCTTTCAATGACCAACCTCCATTACCGGAAGAGTTCTGCACCATAAAAGGAATCCATGCAGTGCCACTCCAGTAATAAAATCCGGGTACAACTGCATTCGGATCTGTGCCGGCTGTGGCTGTATTATATACCAGCAAACTTGTTGCAGGTGATGCTATAGGACCCGCTACGTTAGATGCTGTCAAGGCTACACGTGGGATCAATAGTCCCGAATTCGTAGAAGATATATCTAGCATGGCAGAAGCATTTGGCGTTGCGCCTGTGGCGTTTATCCCAACGTTTTGTGCTTGGACTCGGATTGAAAATCCGAAGGACAGAAGGAAGATAAACAAGATGTTGATGTTTATCTTACTGATGACGTAAACTGGTGTTCTCATTCTTCTCATTACATTTTACTCTCTGCATCAGGGTTGACAAGAAATTGACCAAAGCAGTTATAAGTCAATAGAATCAATAGCTGGCGAGATTTCAGGGAGAAAGAATTATACTGAAAATGTCAACTTTTAATTGTAGAAAGTGCCTTAACGCTTTCGATATAGGCTTCGCTCCGGAGTTTAGCTATGTAACTTTTGCACTTCAAACGAAATGAATTGCGATTTTTTATCACGATGATTACAAGAGATTATTCCGTTTCTAAGATGTTATAAATCAAATTGGGAAAAATTCCAGAATAAGTTTAGGTGATTCAAGTGGAGAAAAAACTCCACAACGTTCGGGATATGCGAAGAAAGTGACTAACTGTTCTCTATTATAGTAGGGCAAGTCTAATAGAGTAAGTCTCAGGATGCAGTCAACATGATTCCATAAAGCCAATTACACTATCTTGCAGCCATGGGATTGCAGCAATTTCTTCCATCCGAAATTTTAAGACCCTATATTAAATTCCACTGGATCTACTCCACTGATAAAGACACTTCAACAGATGTGATCTATCCGAGTGGTTGTGTCGAGCTTGCTATTAACATTTCGGATGGGCAAGTTACTACCATCTTAAACGATCGCGCTATAAAAATGCCTTCGGTGGAAGTACTAGGACAACTCACTATACCTGGAAGGATTATCGCTACGAAAGGAAGTACGTTGCTAGTTACCCGGTTTTATCCGTATGCCGTTTCACTTTTCTTTCCAAATCACGTATCAGAGTTTACCAACGATTCCATTGATCTGAATGAAATCTTCAAGAATGAAGCAACAGAACTTTACCATCGCATGATGGAGCAAAGAACTATAGATCAAAAGATCAATATGCTTGAGGCGTTTCTCATTCAAAAGCTAAAGAAAGGAAGAAGTGAAGAGAAGCTCAGGCTTGTCGAGCGCATTTGTAATCAACCCTTTGATTGCGACATTCTCCATGTCGAAGACTTAGCATCGAAGTATGGATTTTCCGAACGCTATATCCAGAAATTGTTCACCGATTTTATAGGTATATCTCCAAAAAGTTTTTTCAATATTCAGCGGTTCAACCGCAGCCTGGAGCTTGTGCGATCGTCCGGATCTTCCCTCACAGCCATTGCCCATGAATGTGGGTATTACGACCAGGCACACTTTATAAAAGAATTTAAGAACTTCACCGGCATGACGCCTTCCCAGGTTCAATAACAACTCCACAGAATTTTTTTCAGGAAAATAATTCTGTTCGCTTTTTTACAATTACCCGTTTTATTGAAGTGGTTTCTTTGCTGAACATTAATTGTAACAGCAAACCCACAGTGTATGAATTCCTTCGAAACATTTTCACAACTTCATCATCAGCCAAGTCCTTTATTGATTGGAAACATCTGGGATGTTAACAGCGCCAAAACATTTGAGCGTATTGGTTTTAAAGCAATTGGTACCTCGAGCGCAGCCGTAGCAAATTCTTTCGGCTATGACGATGGAGAAAGATTGCCATTTGATATTTTATTACGCCTTGCTAAACGTGTTGCAGAAGAAGTGCATATTCCTTTTTCTGTGGATATGGAAGCAGGTTATAGCCGCACTACGGTTGGCATTATTGAGAATATAGAAAAGCTCCACGATGTTGGCGTAGTCGGAATAAACCTGGAGGATACGCTCGCAGATAAGTCGCGTCAGTTGCAGTCGGTTAATGATTTCCAGAAAGTTATAGCCGCTATAACTGAGTATATCATTCAGAAGAACATGAAAATATTTCTGAACATTCGCACCGATGGTTATTTACTCGGAATGCCCACGGCTCTTACCGAGACGTTAAAACGAATTAAACGTTACGAAGCCGCAGGTGCTAATGGAATCTTTGTTCCCTGTATTACAGCTGAAAGTGATATAAAGGAAGTACTGGACAATACAAGCCTTCCGCTTAACGTAATGTGCATGCCCGACTTGCCCGATTTTGACGTATTGAAGTCATTGGGGGTAAAAAGAATTAGCATGGGCAATTTCGTTCATGGGTATATAAACAAAAAGCTGGAGGATGTAGGTACGGCTATATTTCAGGATCAAAGCTTTGCTTCCCTTTTTCAAAATAGCAAAGTGCATAACTAAACATAAAATACAACATCACGGTATATCTATATGAACAGAAATAAAATACTTACGTTGATTCAAATCATTGCCGCTGCAACGTTTCTCTATAACTGTAGTGCGCCTTCAACGGAACAATCCAACCTGGATGAAGCCAGGAAAGCTATAGAGGCGAGCAATGAAATTTACTTTACATCTTTTGTAAAAGGAGACTCCTCTATATTTATAGACCGCTATGCAAAAGATTGTTGTATTCTAGCGCCCAATGCACCTACACTTTGCGGAGAGAGTGCACCGCTTCATTTTTTTAAAATCGCCTACGATGAGATAGGACTTCGAAATGGCAAATTTATAATAACACAGATATATGGTGATGGCAAAGAGTTCGTGACGGAAGAAGGTGTGTGGCAGTCATTCGATAAGAACAACGTGATGTTTGATCAGGGTAAATATCTTGTGTTGTGGAAGAAGACACCGGAAGGATGGAAGATGTTTCGCGATTCATTTAGTAGTGATAAAGCACTTTGATAGTTGTGTTCATTATTATATATAGTTATCTGCTTATTAGTAATTCGGTAAAAATTATTAATACGAGCTAGCAGTTAATGATATAGAATAATTGCTGCGTGAGCTTTTAGTAATTAGAAAGAGTATTGCAATTTATTTGCAATACTCTTTCTTCTATTGTACAGTTTGTATTATGGTCCGTTGTTTATATCATATCATTCTTTCTGAAAACTGGTGCTGTATACCTGTGTGCCGGATTCTATCCGGATGATGTGCAGCCCTGGTTTTAATTTTTGAATGTCGATGGATATACTTCGGTCTTGTGAATCAAGGGTCATCGATACATGGCCCATCCGGTCGTGGATGGTGATCTTCGAATTTGCAGGAAGTCCGTTTAGCATTAAGGATGCGTTTGCCGGGTTCGGGTATACTTGTATCGCGGCGTCAGTTACTTTATCGTATGGCGTTGTCGCTGAGATTCGTGCGCCTGCAGTAGTTGAAAGCTTAATATAGTCTTGCGTAAGCTGATATCCGGAGCTACTTGCGTTTTTCCCGGACACGGTAAAGCGGATTTTCTGATCTCCGGTATAGAATGTAAGACTGCCGATCTGTACTTCTTTGAATTCTGTTGTAGCACTGTATAGATCGATGGCTGATCCAATAGGCGCGCCATCTTTATAGAGCTGACAGGTTCCCTGATCCGGTCCTGCCCGGAAACCCAAGGAAAGTATATAGTTTACAGTACCCGTATGCGGTATAGTATACTCTATAAAATCTCCGGTACCATCGGAAGTAAGCCGCACAAAATTTCCTGCGCTGGCAGCAGCATTGCTCGTAACGGAATTGGTGGCACCATTGGACCATCGGCTCGTGTTTTCCGCTTCGTAACTGGTAGCGGTGCCGGTACTGGCACTCGCTTCATTTGATATACCGGATTGATTTCCAGTAAAGTCAACTGCGGTCACAATATAATAGTACGTTGTAGAGCCTGATATACCTGTATCGGAATATATACTTGAATTTAACCCGGTGGCAACCTGAGTATACGGACCACCTGCTACTGTAGAGCGCTTCACAATATAATGTGACAAATCGGGCTCTGTGTTGTCATTCCAATTGAGGTTGATTTGTGAAGAACCACTGGCAACAGCTGTTAAGCCAGCAGGGGCTGCAGGTGGTGTAGTATCAACAATGGGAGCAGCATGAACGATGTCTATAGGAACATTGGAAGCACGGTTCGTACCGGCAGTCCAAATCACCGATACTGTCCAATCGCCTGCCACCGGTAAAGTAGGAGTATAGGTTACAGATTTACTTCCCTTCCCTGTATTTCCATCATGCTTGTAATTTGATCCTATATAGCCCGCATTGGAAGTACTTTCAGTCCAGCTTCCCGATATATTTACACCGGCAGTATTTTCACTATCCAGTATAATATCCGGCTGACCACTTCTTGAAAACTTCACGGCATCACTGATGACATAACCATTGGTAGCATCCGTTCGGATCTTTACAGAACCGGAAGAACCCGCTGAAAAAGGAAATGTTCCAACGGCATTCCATACGTTCCCATTTTGTTGTTGATTGACTACAACCGTAGAAGTGGTAGAAGCCGAAGCAGTAAATTCAACGTGATTCAGATTGAAGCCACCAACACCAAACTCCAGGCGAAGTACCTTGTTCGTGCCACCGGTAATATTTATACCATTCAACGTTAAAGTCTCCCATGTTTCCCAGCCACCCGTATTCGTTGGACTCACCGTGCCCAGCGTTACCCCATCCAGTTTGGCAGTTATACTTTTACCGGCCTGTGTACTGGTGCTGGCTGTTCGGAAGGATATAGTATATGTGCCACTGGCGACATTGGAAAGAGTATATTCAAGCCATTCACCATTCACAATATAGCCAACGGTATGTCCGCCACCAACGTCCGTGGTAGTGCCAATGTCTACATCCGATGTACGATATGTACTTCCATTGTTGCCCAGATCAGTGTCATGATAGGCTACATCCTGATTGCCATTGTCAAAATCCTCTGCCTGAATTTTACCGGGTATAGTCTGCGCTACAAAGGGCGTTTGTGTACCCGTGCCACCGCTGCCTCCGGGTTGATTATGATTTTGCATATCAAAGAACCAGTTCTGCATAAACTTTCCCTGGTTCTCACCAGCCATCAAATTCCAGTTCCAATCGAAGTACTGTGGTTTCCAGAAGTTATCGAAGATCCAACCTTGCCAGCTGATCCACGGATGTGCATCTATATAGTTACGAAACGGTGTACCCCAGCCTCCGGTCGTTCCATAAGTAACACCATCCGAATAATTGGGATCCTGGTTCCATCCGAATTCCGTAAGAATCACAGGTATAGTATTGGCAGCGTTGCCAAATTTAGCATTGAGGTTGGTGGCAGTGGCAGCGCCCTGGTTCGGGTATATATGGTATACATATACCAGGTTGCTTCCGAGTATAGGATCCGTCACAGCATTATTCACCCGCGTACTCCATTGTGGACTCCCCACTAATATCAGGTTGTTCGGAGCGACTGCACGAATTGCGTTGATCACCGGCTGTATATAGTTTTTCCACGATGTCCAATTGTCGGGATTTACCGGTTCATTAAATACTTCAAAGATCACGTTGGGCGTATTGGCGTACCGTGGTGCCACATAATTCCAGAAGTCCAGCACGAATTGCTGCTTTACACCTCCCGAACCATTCACATCATAATTACTCACCAAATGCAGATCAACGATCACGTATTGATTGAGTGCGATCGCCTGCTGAACAAACGGATCTATATGTGTAGCAAAGCTCGTGGCCGGATCTTTTACTTTGGCTGTTGTTACCGGAAGTCGCAGTACGCGCGAATACCATCCGCGGCTTGCATCTGCCTGCCATGCTATCATTTCACTCAGCGGCTTGTTGTTGCAGGTAGTGCATTCATTCTGGTGCTCACTGGGAAGAACGGAGACACCGCGCAAGGTGACAGGATTACCTGCAGGGTCCGTGATCTGATTTCCATCAACATGCAGCCACGGCTTTTGCGCGTGTACAAGCGTGAGTGTTACTAAAAAGAAGAGAAGGAAAAGACAATGTTTCAGAGGCGCGTATAATCGTCTGGTTTTCATAAAAATGAATTTTGGTTGAACAAAGAATTGTGCGCGTATAGGCTTGCGACTACAGATCAAAGGCTTATCAATCGGCCTATAGCACGTGATTAAATGTAGGAGTGGATGTTAAAAACGAGGGAGTAAAAACCTGCATAAAAGGAGGAAAATCCTTCCAAACTGATTGCAGATGAAGATTCTGAAATTTTAATGAAGGATCTTTTTCTCGGAGAGGCTATACGCAGAGGGCAGCACACCGAATTGTTTTTTGAAAGACTTACTAAAGTACTTCGCGTCAGCGAAACCAACCTTGCCTGCAATTTCATGTACAGGGTATTGTCCTTGCGATAGAAGCTGCAGCGCTCTTTTCATCCGGATATCTTTGATGAACTGATTGCCGGAAATCCCCAGCAGACTTTGAAGTTTGCGATATAAATTCGTCTGGCTCATGCCCAGGTCTCTGCAGAATTTTTCAACGTTGTAATCCGGGTCGTCTATGTTAGTCTCCACGGCTTCCACTGCTTTTTTAAGGAACGTCTCATTTAGGGAAGGCGTGGACGCAGCTGGAGCTGAAGGCGTCATCATACAATCACGGTAGTATTTCTTTTTAAGATTTTCGCGCAACTCCAGGATATTGCAAAGTTTGGCCAACAGTATATTTGCGCTAAAGGGTTTAACGATATAGTCATCTGCCAGCGCAATTTTAAACGCATTCAATTGAAAATCCTCATCTACTCTTGCGGTGAGCAGCACCACCGGTATATGGTTTGTACGAATGTCGTTTTTTAGTTGTGAACACATCTCCACACCGTCTTGTACCGGCATCATTACATCACTGAGAATTATATCAGGAATAAGATCACATGCTTTTTTAAATCCGTCCTCACCATTCTCCGCTTCTGTTATTTGAAACGTTGAATCAAAATTTAGTTTTAAAAACTGGCGGATATCGTGATTGTCATCGACCACAAGTAATACAGGCCGGGTATCATTTTCATTGGTAGTAGATTCTATCGTGATTTTATTCTCGAGGATTCCGTAAGTTGTTTGCGAGTCCTGTAACCTGTTTTCAAAATCATACTCTGTTATAGAGATCTCATCTTTATTGAATGCTTCCTTACCAATTGGCAGCCATACCGAAAATTTACATCCTTGTCCAACGGTACTTTCCAGAAGTATATCTCCATAATGTACAATCGCAAGCTGACGCGCCAGTGCAAGCCCTATACCAGTTCCTTCTTTTGATTGCTGCTCTTTCTCCACCCGGTAAAAGGGATCAAAAACTTTATCGTGATATAGTGTAGAGATTCCGGCTCCGTTATCGACAACCTGAATGCATACAAATGATTTAACATACTTTTTCTTTTTAAGAATATGCACAGGAACTCCTGCTATATCTTCGTGGAAGGAAAGTTCGATTGTGATCGTTCCGTGATCGGGTGTATACTTGAATGCATTTGAAATCAGGTTCAGCAATATCTTTTCCAGCTTGTCAGGATCAAAATAACACTCGGCGTTCGGTATAGGGGAGATAAGCTGATAGTGAATGTTTCGTTTTTCAGAAGTGAACTGAAAGGTTTCCTTGATGCCTTTCGTAAAAGTTACCAGGTTACTTTTCATCACCTTGAGTTTCATAAAGCCGGCATCGAGTTCATAGATGTGCATCAACTGGTTGATGAGCTTTAAAAGATTCTCACCATTGCGGTGCATGAGCTGTATCAGTTGCCGCTCTTTCGCATTGAAGGTTGTAGCCGAAGTGGTAAGATGATTTAAAGGACCGAGTATAAGCGTAAGCGGTGTGCGGAACTCGTGCGAAATGTTTGCATAGAAACGAAGTTTGATCTCATCCATCTCAAGGCGATTCCGTACTTTCATTCGCTGCACCAGCACCTGCCGGAGAATGAAAAGAAAAGACAGCAGTATAATGATATAGGCAACTTTTGCCCACCATGTTTTCCAGAATGGTGGCGTAATGATGATGCGGAGTGTATTACCATGTTTATTCCACACGCCATCGTTGTTGGAAGCTTTAACCCGAAGTATATAGCTGCCGGGATCAAGGTTGGTATAGGTTGCCTTGCGTTGTGTGCCCACATAGTTCCAGTCGTCATCAAATCCTTCCAGCTTATAAGCATATTGATTTTTTTCAGGCAATGAATAATTGAGTGCGACAAACTCAAGCGAGAACACGGATTGCTTGTAAGACAAAATTACTTCTTTAGCTTCCGATATAGGTCGGGAGAGGGGAGAGCTTTCATCACGGAAGTTAACGGGTTTATTAAACACCTGAAGTTCCGTAAAATATACCGGAGGTGTAAAGTCATTGTCCTGTATACTATCGGGGTGGAAGTAAGTTAAGCCGTTGACGCCTCCAAAGTATATATCACCATTGTCATTTTTAAAAGACGATTGGCGGTTAAAGGAATTGCTTTGTGACCCATCGGTAATTTCATAATTCCTGAAAGTCTTTTTTTGAGGATTAAATTTTGAAATGCCTTTATTCGTACTCAACCACAAGTTTCCTTTGCCGTCTTCCGTGATAGCCTGAATCACATTGTTGGGAAGCCCATCGCTGATGGTATAGTGTATAAAACTTTGTGTGGAAGGAATATATAAATTCAATCCACCATTGGTCCCGATCCAGAGATTGCTATGCCGGTCTTCATAGATCGTATTGACGATGTTGCTGCTAATGCTGTGGCGACTTTCGGTGTTCGATTGAAACCGGATAAAATTATTTTTTTCCCGGTTGTACAGATTAAGCCCGGCACCTTCTGTACCAACCCAAAGTTGTCCGGCCCGGTCCTGATATATACAGAATACAATACTGCTACTGATACTGTGTGGGTTGGTCAGGTCAGGTATATATTCAGAGAATTTGTCAGTATCCTTATCATATACCACCAAACCATCTCCCCAGGTTCCCATCCACATTTTCCCGGTAACGGTATCTTCGCAAATCGAAGAGACATGTTTAATATCGGTATCAGTTAATAAACTATGAAACCTGTTCGAGTGCTGGTCAAAAACGGCAGCCTTACCATAAAAGCATCCAATCCACAGATTTTTATTATGATCTTCATACATGCAAAGCGGATAATTACTTCGGATACTATTTTTATCACGCGGATCATGAAGCAAGTGTGTAAACCGCTTTTGGTGTTTGTTGTAAATACTCAGTCCACCGCCATCTGTTCCTAAGTATATATTTCCAGATGCGTCTTCATAAATGGAAAGCACATTTTCGTTGTTCAGCCCATTGCGCGTTCCGTCATTGGTAAAATGCCGGAACTTGGACGGAGCACCATCCAGAAAATTTATACCCCCACTGAATGTACCTGCCCACATATTTCCCTGGCGATCACGATACAGGGAGTATACAGAACCATTGTTTAAGCCTTCCGGATATTTTTCATCCTGCGTTATATATGAGAAAGTGCTGTTTTTTCGATCCAATATATTAATGCCACCGTTTTGTGTTCCGATCCACAGATTTCTGTGCGCGTCCTCGGTGATGGATAATACATCGTTGTTGCTGAGTCCGTTCGGGTTGCCAGGAGTATATCTATACTGTATAAATGTATTGCTTCGCGGATCATACCGGTTTAGTCCACCCTCTGTCGTGCCGATCCATAGGTTTTGATCTGAATCAATGAAAAGCTTTTTAAGAAAATCGGAGCTCAGTGCATGAGTTGAATGCGGGGTTGCCCTATACCGGTTAAATTTTCCACGCGAAGGGTTGAATGAATTTAGTCCGGCATTCCAGGTGGCAATCCAAAGATTGCCTTGTGTATCTTCCAGAATGTCCTCGATGTCATTTCCACTAATGGAATGTTCGTCTGTAACAGCATGTCGATAGCAGGTAAATATATTCTTGACAGGGTCAAAACGATTTAATCCACTACCACCGGTTCCAATCCAAAGTATACCGTGGGAATCTTCTGCAATCGCTTTTACTTTATTGGAGCTTATACTTGCTGTATCACGCGGGTTGTGCATGAAGTTGGAGAAGTCATCGCGTTCGCGATTGTAGAGACTCAAGCCGCCGTCTTCTGTACCCACCCACAGCCTGTGTTTTCTATCTTCATACAACGCACGGATATAGTTGTGACTAATGCTTCCTGGATTGGAAGGATCGTTCCTATATATAGTGATCTTATATCCATCATACTTATTCAGTCCATCTCTTGTACCAAACCACATGAAGCCCTCCCGGTCCTGTATAATGCACGTGACGTTACTTTGCGAAAGACCATCGTTTCGAGTAATGTGTCGGAATCTATAGTCATGCACTTGCGACCACGAACAAAATGAAGACAACACGATATATAGTATACCGATCGATTTGCAAATTGCGGGCGAAAAGGAAATGTTCATTACTTCACGATACATTTATACCACTGCGGCAAGACACCTGATAATGAAGAAAGTTTCCGTTGCGAATGGTTTGCTTGCGTGATCGTGGGTTCTGAATATATCGCCTTCCTTAAATCACCTGCGAGCAGCCGGGATGTCTTCAACGCATACATTTTTCAACCGGGAAGTAAATGAATTTATTTCATTAAATCCATGTTTCAATCGTTTGAATTGAGTCGAAATGGCATATTCAAAGAAGCTATTAACCGCTTATCCTAAATTGCAACGCAAGAATTAATGCCGTGTCTTCTAACCAAAAGAATTGAACAGCGGCATAATGTTTTACAGCGCTAGACGTGAAGAATATGCACACAGATTCAAACAATATTTTGGTATGCATGTTATAACATGACGGATTTTATATTCTTCTCTATAGATATTGTGCGTTATTTGAGTACCGTTAAAGTTCCTTATTAATGTTTTAGCAAGCCTGAATTGAAAATGTTATGATAAAAGAATTTTACAGGGATAAGAGGAAGGGAGTTTATCTGACGTTGACCTTAGAACAGTCGAATGGTCTTATTAATGTAGATTGGTGTGGCTTCCTTTCATTAGCGGAAATCATGAATGGTTCTGAGGAGACCTTGTTGTTAATTCAGGAATTCAAGTGCACAAAACTATTGGTCGATAACCGAAAAGTTTCCGGCCCATGGCAACATGCGAATCGTTGGTATGAAGAGGATTGGAACCCGCGTGCGGCACAGGCCGGGTTGAGTGCTTTAGCGTTTATTATGCCATCGGATCTTTTCACTCAGCTCTCACTGGAAGGTTATGTAAAAGTAGTGAACGGTCTTTTTGCAACTGCTATTTTTAAAACAGAAGAAGATGCCAGGAAATGGCTTAGTGAACAAACACCTGCTTAAGACACCGATCCTTGTCGCGCGATATTAGTATTATTCTTTATGAATCGTTGATAAAAAATTTACGTCATCAATTTTATACCCATACTTATTACTTAGTTTTAGGTCGCTTTGTAAACTGACTATACAGGATGTTTTGATATAGCAACGAAAACGTGCAAAGCGGAGTATAATTTTTATCGCGTACGCTTCTATGAACAGATTTTTTCGGATTCTTTTTCTAGTCTCCTTCTTGTTTTCTTTTTCACCACTTTTATCGCATGCACAGCAGCAACCGCTTCGCTTGTGGTATGAGCAACCAGCATCGCGCTGGGAAGAATGTGTAGCGCTTGGTAATGGCAGGCTGGGAGCAATGCCTGATGGTGGGGTATTGAAGGAGAATATAACGTTGAATGATATTACACTCTGGTCGGGAGGCAAACAGGATGCAGATTCTCCGGAAGCTGCTAAACATCTCCCCGCTATACGTCAGTTGTTATTTGAAGGTAAAAATGATGAAGCACAGGACTTGATGTATAAGTCGTTTGTTTGTAAGGGTGCTGGTTCTGGACAAGGGAATGGTGCGAAGGTGCCGTATGGATCATATGAAGTACTCGGTAATTTACACCTCGATTATAATTATGGTGTTGATACTGCATCCGCGAAGCCATTAAAGTATATGCGTGAACTTTCGCTGGAGGAAGCTATTGCCAGAACTTCCTATACTTTAGCCGGTACGGTATATACCCGTGAATACTTTACAAGTTTTGATACCGATGTTCTGATCATCCGGCTTACTGCCGATAAACTAAAAAAGATAAATATAGCGCTGTCGATTGATCGTCCCGAGCAATTTAAAACAGCCGTGGAGGGGGATGAACTTCAAATGACCGGACAGCTTGAGAATGGTACCAATGGAAAGGGAATGCAGTATATCACGCGCATCAGAATAAAATCAGAAGGAGGAAAACTTACTGCAGGTAAGGGGGCATTGCAAGTGAAAGATGCGAATGCAGTAACTATATATCTCGCTGCTTCTACCGACTACCGGAATCCGGATTTTAAGAATCAATCTGCGAAAAATCTGACTTCGGCTATGCATCAGAAATATAGTGCAGCGAAACATGTTCATGTACAGAAGTATCAGCAGCTTTTCAACCGCGCGAAACTTTCACTGGGAAATGACGATAAAAAATCACTACCAACCGATAAGCGTCTCGTGGCATTTGCTGCTGATTCGAATGACCCTGGCTTGGCGGCACTATATTATCAGTTTGGCAGGTATCTTTTGATTTGTAGTACACGTCCGGGGCTGCTTCCTCCGAATCTTCAGGGCTTGTGGGCCAATTCGATCAACACTCCCTGGAACGGAGACTATCATCTCAACATTAATATACAGATGAATCACTGGCCGCTGAACGTAACCAACCTGCCCATGCTGAATGAGCCTTTCTATTCGCTTGTGGCAAATATGGTAGAACCCGGTACGAAAACAGCGAAGGTATATTACGATGCAGAAGGTTGGGTAGCACACGTGATCACAAATGTATGGGGCTATACTTCTCCGGGTGAACATCCGTCCTGGGGATCATTCAACACTGGCTCCGCATGGCTTTGTCAAATGTTATGGACACACTATATATATACTCAGGATAAAACCTATTTATCGAAGATCTATACCATCCTGAAAGGTTCCGCAGATTTTTACCTGGCTACATTGATAAAAGATCCGGCTACCGGTTGGCTTGTAACAGCACCTTCCAACTCACCGGAGAATACTTTCATTCTTCCCCCAGGGAAAATGGCAAATGTATGCGTAGCACCAACGATGGATAACCAACTCATCCGCGCATTGTTTGGCTATGTGATACAAGCATCGGGCGAGCTAAATACAGATGAAGCTTTACGGAAAAAATTACAAGAAGCGATTCAAAGACTTCCTCCGAATCAAATTGGTAAAGACGGGCGTTTAATGGAGTGGCTGCAAGAGTATACCGAACCAGATCCGGAGCACCGGCATGTATCACACTTGTGGGCACTATATCCCGGCAATGAGATTACACCTGAGAAAACTCCAGACTTGGCAAAGGCTGCACGCGCGAGTCTTGAAAAGAGAGGCGACCAAGGCACTGGGTGGTCACTTGCGTGGAAGATAAATTTGTGGGCAAGATTGCATGATGGTGAACGTGCCTATAAAACCTTGCAACGTTTTTTCCGGCCTACAAATGTACAAGGCTTCGATATGCATACTGGAGGCGGTACCTATAGTAATTTATTCTGTGCGCATCCGCCATTTCAGATTGACGGTAACTTTGGTACAACTGCTGGGATATCCGAAATGCTTCTGCAAAGTCATAATGGCTATGTTGAATTTTTACCCGCAACACCTTCATTGTGGAAAGATGGTAGCTTTTCCAGATGGTGTGTGCCCGGAGCGGAAGTATCTGCCGCATGGCATAACATGATCGTAAGCCAGGTAGATATATATGCCGTAGCGGATACAAAAATTACTATTAAGATGCCAGCACAGGTTTCAAAAGCTGAAGTGCTTCAGAAGGGTAAATATATTCTGGTTCAGACGTCAGGAGATTTTTTCAATATTACTCTCAAAAAAGGAGAAGCAACAACGATACGTTTTCAATAGAGTATATATTTATAACTGGGTATATCATGAAGGTAGCTATTTCAACACTCGTTTTGCTTTTGCAGTTGCAATTGGGTATAGCGAACGTAAGGCCAGGTAGTCTTTTCAGTGATCATGTTGTTTTACAAAAAGGTGTTGTCGTGCCCGTATGGGGAACCGCAGAAGACGGCGAGGTAGTAACAGTTCAATTCAATGGTCAGGTTGTTTCTGCAAAGACTATACAGGGCAAGTGGACTGTAAGACTTCAGCCGTTACCCTATATTACTACGCCTTCGGTGATGACGATCATGGGTCATGATACCGTTACCGTTCGTGATATACTTGTAGGGGAAGTATGGTTGTGTAGTGGTCAGTCGAACATGGAGCGTCAGTTAGGGCCGCGTCCACCGCAGCCGCTCATTACGAATTGGGAGAAAGAAAGAGATGCCGCGAACTATCCGCTCATTCGGGAATACTATGTGCCTTTGAAATATTCTGCCGATAAGATTCAGGATGTAAACAGCCAGTGGAAGGTATGTTCGCCTCAGACAGTCTCTGACTTTTCTGCAGTTGGTTATTTTTTTGCCAGGAATTTGCATGCCAGTATAAACGTACCGATCGGTATATTATTCTCTGCCTTCGGAGGTACGCCTGCAGAAGACTGGACCAGTCGCGAGGCGCTGGAAGGAAATCCTGCACTGGCCGAGCTCGTAAAGAATTATGATCGCATAGAGGGATATAGACCGGCAGGTAAAGTAATGAGCGGACTCTACAATGGAATGATCTTCCCATTGATACCGTATGCAATAAAAGGCGTAGTGTGGTATCAGGGTGAAGCGAACAATGATCGCGCGAAAGAATATCAGACTATATTGCCGAACATGGTTAAAAACTGGCGTGATGATTTTGGACAAGGTGATCTTCCGTTTCTCATAGTGCAAATCGCTCCATTCAAAGACATGCGCCCCGAGATCCGTGAAGCGCAATTCCTGGTAACGCAAAACGTAAAGCAAACTACCTTGATTGTAACCACTGATTGCGGCGATGCGAATGATATACATCCTTCACACAAGCAACCGGTCGGGGAGAGGCTTTCATTAGCGGCTCGTGGATTGGCGTATGGGCACTCCGTGGAATATGCGGGACCAACCTATCAATCCTTCACTATAAAAGGCAATAAAGTCATTTTGCACTTTAGTCATACAGGGCGAGGACTTGTAACCAGTGATAAAAATGCACTTACAGGATTTACAATAGCAGGGCAGGATAAAAAATTTGTCGCTGCGCAAGCAGTTATCAAGGGTAAATCTGTAATAGTCTCCAGTAAAAGTATCGCTAAGCCTGTGGCGGTTCGTTATGGCTGGGAAAATGTACCGATTGTTAATTTGCAAAATGCTGATGGCTTGCCGGCATCTCCTTTCAGGACTGATGTTGAGTGAGACATGTATAAAATTATACTACATCAGATACCATAACACTTGAAAAATACGACTGTATTTTGAACAACACTAACATTCTCATAATCGATGACGAAGAAAATCTTCGGAAGCTCCTGGCCCGCGTTATCGAGCTCGAAGGTCATCGCGTATACCAGGCTGCCACCATACAGGAAGGCATGCGATTATTAGCCAGAGAGAATGTCCACATTGTAGTATCGGATGTTAAGCTTCCCGATGGTAATGGAGTCGATCTGGTGAGCCGGATTAAACAAGAGTATCCTGCTATCGAGATTATTGTGCTAACAGCTTATGGTACAATACAGGATGGCGTAAAGGCGATCAAGAATGGTGCGTTTGATTATCTTACAAAAGGTGAGCATCAGGAAAAGATACTACCGTTGTTAAGCAAGGCATCTGAGAAAGCATTATTACAGCAGAAGATATATATACTTGAATCCAAACTGCAAAATCGTTTTGGTTTTGAAAATATATTAGGAGGAAACAAAATGCTGCTTGAGCGTGTTGCACTGGCCAGGAAGGTTGCTGCAACGAGTACAACGGTATTGCTACTGGGCGAGACGGGCACCGGCAAGGAAGTATTTGCGCAGGCTATACATTATGAAAGTCCGCGTAAGACAAAACCATTTATAGCGGTTAACTGCAGTGCGTTTCCAAAAGATCTTCTTGAGAGTGAATTGTTCGGGCATGCAGAAGGCGCTTTCACAGGTGCTACAAAATCAAAGAAGGGCTATCTCGAAGAAGCGAATGAAGGTACATTGTTCCTCGATGAGATCGGCGAAATGAATATAGATCTCCAGGCAAAATTACTTCGCGTGTTAGAGAGTGGAGAATTCTATCGCGTAGGCGAGAGCAAAATACGACAGGTGAATGTACGATTTATAGCAGCCACCAATCGCAACCTGGAGAAAGAATCGGAAGCTGGAAATTTTAGACAGGACCTTTTCTACAGGCTCTCCGTATTTGCAGTCTCACTTCCATCGCTACGCGAACGCAAGGATGATATAAAGATACTGGCGGACTACTTCATCAATCAATTTGCACATAAGACTAACAAATCTGTTGCAGTAATGTCGCCAGCATTCTTAAATGCATTGCAGCAACACGCCTGGAAGGGAAACATCCGTGAATTGAAAAATATAATAGAACGATGTGTGATCCTCAATGACCAGCCTGTATTGGAAGCAGATATACTGCCGTATGACTTCAACTTACATGATGATACTTTGACAGACGGAAGCTTTGATCTCGCTTCCGCGGAAAAGAGACATATTCAAAAAATACTCGCCTATACGAAAGGGAACAAAACTCAAACTGCAAAATTGCTAGGCATCGGGTTAACTACACTGTACCAGAAGATCAAGGACTATAATCTTTCGTAACCTAAAACATTATATTTCAGTCTTTCCGTTTTTGAAATACCCTTCGGATTCCGAAGGGTATTTTTATGCGCCAATACCGTAAGTCGCTGATTCAAAGCGCTGTTGCTAAAAGGGCATAGGACTTGTCGAGGGTGGTGTAAACATGCAAAGCCATGATCCATCTATCGACAACAAAGCTATATCTATGATTACATGCATTCTTACTGCCGCAGGGCTGGTATGCTTCGCGCTATTCTTTAAAGCCATTGAATACTTCGAAAACATCTGACCTATATGATTGTACTCCTCATTCTTTCCATGGCAGTGTTTATATACCTGCTATATGTACTCGTCAAACCTGAAAAATTCTAACTATGAATACTGAAGTTATCAGTGTTATCCTTATCCTCCTGGTTACACTTGCATTGGCTATACCACTGGGTAAATATATAGCCCGGGTTTATGCCGGTGAAAGCACATTCCTGGATGTTGTTTTCAATCCCATTGAAAAATTATTTTACAAGTTCAGTCGCATCGACAGTGCACAGCAAATGACCTGGAAGCAACATCTTGTTGCACTGCTCACTATAAATATAGTATGGTTTTTCCTGGGAATGTTGGTGTTGATGAACCAGGGACGGCTTCCACTAAACCCGGATGGCAATGCCTCGATGTCACCTGACCTTGCATTTAACACAACCATAAGTTTCATTACCAATACAAACCTGCAGCATTATTCAGGCGAGTCAGCGCTCTCGTATTTTGGACAGTTAACGTTGATGTTTTATCAATTCGTGAGTGCAGGCGCAGGAATGGCAGTCGCGGCTGTTTTGTTCAGCGCGCTTCGCGAACGTACCAGTGATAAGCTTGGTAACTTCTACGAGTACTTTCTGAAATCCTGTACTCGTATTTTATTACCGATATCATTTATAGTGGCAGTTATACTTGTATTCAGTGGTACACCGATGACCTTCGAAGGAAAGGATACGATCACTTCATTACAAGGTGAGACCGTCCAGGTATCGCGCGGACCTGCTGCTGCCATGATCGCTATAAAACAAGTAGGTACAAATGGTGGTGGATACTTTGGCGTAAACTCCGCGCATCCCTTGGAGAATCCCGACTTCATTACGAATTCTGTTGAGACCATTACAATTCCGCTCATCTCAATCGCGTTGGTGTTTGCTCTCGGTTATTATCTCAAGCGTAAAAAACTTGCGTGGATGATTTTTGCTGTGATGACCGTTGGGTTCCTGGTATGCCTGATTCCAACTATATACCTTGAGATGAATGGTAACCCGGCTATATCCCGCATGGGCATTGATCAGACTACTGGTAGCATGGAAGGGAAGGAAGTGCGCTTTGGTAGTGCAGCCTCTGCGTTGTGGGCTATACTTACCACCTGTACTTCGAACGGTTCGGTAAATTCTATGCACGATAGTCTTACGCCACTCTCTGGTATGTTTACTATGTTGGGGATGCAGATCAATGCTTTTTACGGAGGTAAAGGTGTCGGGCTTCTAAATTTTTACATCTTCATTATTATCGCTGTATTTATTTCCGGGTTGATGGTAGGACGAACACCGGAGTTTCTAGGAAAGAAAATTGAAGTGCGTGAAATGAAGATCGCGATGCTCGTATTTCTGCTTCATCCTTTTCTCATTCTTGGAGGCACGGCAATGTCTTCCTACTTGATATATCTGCATCCCGACTATGCATGGTTGAATAATCCAGGTTATCACGGATTTTCAGAAATGCTATACGAATATACTTCCGCTTCGGCTAACAATGGAAGTGGCTTTGAAGGACTGGGTGACAACACACCCTGGTGGAATATATCCTGTGGCATCATTATGCTACTCGCGCGTTTCATTCCCATCATTGGCCCTATAGCAATTGCCGGAATCCTCGCTGAAAAGAAATATATACCGGAAAGTGCAGGTACCCTTAAAGCTGATACTGCAACGTTTGGCGTAATGGTGCTCGCTGTCATCGCCATTCTTGTAGCCTTGTCATTCTTTACAGCGCTGGCCCTTGGACCGATTGCTGAATATTTCAGCATCGCCTGATCACACAATAAAAAATACTATATATATATGTCTCCACGAGAAAGAAAGACACCACTGTTTCAGAGAGCGCTTGTAAACGAAGCGTTGAAGCAGTCGATCATAAAATTGAATCCACGAATTTTAGTTAAGAACCCAGTGATGTTCACTGTGGAAATTGGGACAGCGGTAATGCTGGTGGTTTGCATCTGGGTGCTTGCCGGCGAGAATTCACAAGGTAGTTTTGCTTATAACTTTACGATCTTTTTAATTCTGCTGCTCACCGTACTGTTCGCAAATTTTGCTGAGGCTATAGCGGAAGTACGCGGTAAGGCCCAGGCTGACTCACTTCGCAAGACACGTGAAGAAACGCCCGCGAAGGTTATTGACAATAATGGTATCATCACCACACGATCATCCAGTCAGTTGAAAAAAGGTGATGTGTTCATTTGTGAGGTTGGTGATACTATACCTGCCGATGGCGAGATTATAGAAGGTATAGCAACTATTGATGAGAGCGCGATCACAGGAGAATCAGCACCAGTCATTCGCGAATCCGGTGGAGATAAATCTTCAGTGACCGGAGGTACAAAAGTATTGTCCGATCGTATTAAAGTAATTGTAACATCTAAGCCTGGCGAGAGCTTTCTTGATAAGATGATCTCTTTGGTAGAAAATGCGTCACGCCAAAAGACACCCAACGAAACAGCATTGACAATTTTACTGGCAGGCTTTACGCTCATCTTCATTATCGTGTGTTTAACCCTGCAGCCTTTTTCACTGTATGCGAATACTCCCATTACGATAGCGGCATTTATATCGCTGTTTGTTTGCCTGATTCCAACTACTATAGGCGGGTTGCTCTCCGCTATAGGTATAGCAGGTATGGATCGTGCGCTACGCGCAAATGTGATTACAAAATCCGGTAAAGCCGTAGAGACTGCTGGTGATCTTGATACCATTTTACTGGACAAGACTGGAACGATAACCATTGGTAATCGCAAGGCAACAAACTTCTATCCTGCAGAAGGTATATCTGAAGATGACCTGATTGAATGTGCCACCATTGCTTCACTGGCCGATGAAACCCCGGAAGGTAAATCGATCATTGAGCTTGCCGCCATTAGAGGATTCCGCCATCCGGCCACGTTGGGAAGTACTGCTGATCTGACGTTAGGGCTGCCGCAATCGCGCATTATAAAATTTTCTGCAGAGACGCGTACTTCAGGTATAGATCTGGAAGACCGCAGCATTCGCAAAGGTGCTTACGACGCAATCAAGAAATTGGTTGAGAAAGCGAACAATACTTTTCCTGCGGATATAAGGAATATAGTGGAGAAGATTTCATCCAATGGCGGTACGCCACTCGTGGTGTCTCAAAATAATAAAGTTGCAGGTGCAATTGAATTACAAGATATAGTCAAGCCGGGTATTCGTGAGCGATTCGAACGCTTGCGCAAGATGGGAGTGAAGACCGTTATGGTAACGGGCGATAATCCGTTAACCGCTAAATATATAGCAGAAAAAGCAGGCGTAGACGATTTTATAGCAGAAGCCAAGCCTGAAGACAAAATGGAGTATATAAAAAAGGAGCAGGCAAGTGGAAAGCTCGTGGCAATGATGGGCGATGGAACCAACGATGCTCCGGCACTGGCGCAAGCGGATGTAGGTGTAGCTATGAACAGTGGTACAGCAGCTGCCAAGGAGGCAGGTAATATGGTTGACCTTGATAATGATCCTACCAAACTTATTGAGGTAGTAGAGATCGGCAAACAGTTGCTGATGACGCGCGGAACACTCACCACCTTTAGTATAGCAAATGATGTCGCAAAATATTTTGCCATAGTACCTGCACTCTTTATTACCTCTATACCAGCGTTGCAGAGCATGAACATCATGCGGTTGAACAGTCCTCAGAGTGCAATTCTTTCAGCGATAATTTTCAACGCTATTATTATTCCATTGCTGATACCGCTTGCGTTACGTGGTGTATCGTACAAACCCATAGGAGCCGCGGCATTGCTTCGCAGAAATCTCCTCATCTACGGATTGGGTGGAATTATAGTCCCCTTCCTGGGAATAAAACTTATTGATGTATTGATATCAACGATCCTCTAACGAACATGAAAAATCAAATCTTCCCCGCTATACTGTTAAGCCTTTGCTGTCTTGTTTTCTTTTGTGGTATATATACGGCAGCCGTATGGACTGTTGCGCAAGCTTCTTCGAACCAAGGCAAAGGTGAAATAATATTCTATGGTAGCAACTCGCAGCAGTATGGATTTGCAAATATAGGACAGGCCTTTACAGCCGATAAATATTTCTGGTCACGTCCTTCTGCCGTAAACTATAATGCAGCAGGTTCTGGCGGTAGTAACAAAGGCCCTGGCAATCCGGAATATCTTCTACAGGTACAGGCGCGCATAGATACTTTCCTGGTACACAATCCTGCTGTAAAGAGAGACCAGATTCCAACAGAGCTGGTAACAGCTTCGGGGAGCGGACTCGATCCTCATCTCTCTCCGGGCGCTGCGCGCATACAGGTAGACCGGATTGCAAAGATTAGAGGTATATCTAAAGAAAGACTAAAAAACCTGTTACATAAATATACTCATAAGCCGTTGTTTGATGTGTTTGGAGTAGAAACTGTAAACGTTCTTGAGCTAAACATTGCACTTGATCAAATGAAATAGATATATTTTAGTACTTGCTGTTGTAAGATCTATGAAAGACCAGGAGAAAGAAAAATCGGTTGAGCATTTTCTTAATCTTATCCGCAAATCAAAGCGTGGCAAGTTTAAAGTATATATTGGCATGAGTGCCGGTGTAGGCAAAACATACCGGATGCTGCAGGAAACGCACAGTCTTTTAAAGAACCGTGTGAATGTGAAGATCGGGTATATAGAAACACATAATCGCGTTGAGACGGCAGCGTTGGCGGACGGGCTTCCCTATATAGAACGCAAGAAGGTTTTCTATAAAGGCAAAGAGTTGGAAGAGATGGATGTTCAATCCATCCTGAGTCAGCATCCGGAAGTTGTTATTGTAGATGAACTGGCTCATTCTAACATTCCCGGTGGGAAGAACGAAAAGCGCTGGCAGGATGTCATTGATATATTGGAGGCCGGCATCAGCGTGATCAGTGCTTTGAATATCCAGCATATTGAAAGCATAAATGAGGAAGTTTACAAAATCACGGGTATACAGGTAAGGGAACGCGTTCCTGACAAAGTATTACAGATGGCCGATGAGGTTGTAAATATAGACCTCACAGCAGACGAATTGATTGCAAGACTAAAGGAAGGCAAAATATACCACCCGGATAAAGTAGAGGTGGCGCTCTGGAATTTCTTTAAGCCTGAAAAGATACTCCAACTTCGTGAGCTTGCGCTAAAAGAAGTTGCTTCACAAGTAGAGCGAAAGGTTGATACGGAAGTAGCGATCGATATCAGACTTCGGCACGAGCGCTTTCTCGCGTGTATCAGTAGCAATCATGAGACTGCGCGGATGATCATTCGTAAAACAGCACGACTGGCGAGCTACTATAATTCGAAATGGTATGTACTCTATGTGCAGGTGCCTCGAGAGGATGCCAATCGTATTAAGCTTTCGGTACAGCGGCACCTGATCAATAATTTAAAGTTAGCAACGGAGCTTGGTGCAGAAGTGCTACAGGTAAGGAGTAAAAATATACCGGCAACCATGGTAAAGATTGTTGATGAAAAGCAGATCACAACTGTGTGTATCGGTAAACCTCACTTTCATCTTTGGCAAGTGATTTTGAAAACCAATACATTTAACCAACTTTTGAACAAACTTTCCAATTCGGATACCGATCTAATCATTCTGTCATGAGTATAAAAACCAAGGTGGCGCTGGGTGTAGCATTTCTGTTTGCAGCGATTCTTACAATCGGTGGTATAGGTTTACACTACTTGCATGAACTGGCTGGGGACACACAAAATATCATTCGCAATAATTATGAAACACTTCAGTATACCAAGCGAATCCTTGCACTGACCAATGGCAGCAAAGCATTCTCGGTTGATTCAATTGAACAAAACATTTTGCGGCAGGAATCAAATATTACAGAGCCCGGAGAGCGGGAGTTGACTATAAAGCTGCGGAGCATTTTCGAAAAGTATAGAGTAGCGAAAAACGATAGTATAGTACTGGCACAGTTGCGCACCACGGCATTGGCAATACAAGATATAAACCTGAGTGCGATCACCCGTAAAAATGAAGTTGCTCAAGCTACAGCATCGCGTGCGTCTACCTATGTGGTTATAATCCTTTCTGTGTTTGCTATTCTGGCGTTCACCTTCATTGTGAACTTTCCGGGATATGTAGCCAATCCTATTATACAGCTTACCAACAGTATAAAATCCATCGCTGATAAAAATTATGAGGAGCGATTGCATTTTGATCGGAAGGATGAATTTGAAGAACTCGCACAGGCTTTCAACCGGATGGCGGAGAAGCTTGATGAGTATGAGCACAGCAACCTGGCGCGTGTAATTTTTGAAAAGAGACGTATCGAGGCGATCATTAACCGTATGACTGATCCCGTGCTTGGACTGGATGAGCGAAAGAAAATCGTTTTTGCAAATGACCAGGCGCTGGCATTTTTAAATATACCGAAGGAACAACTCGTGGGACGTTACGCTCCGGATGTTGCCGTTGAAAATGATCTGCTTCGAAATCTGATTCGCGAAGGACCAGCAAAAGATACTGAAAGTAATATTATCAAGATCGTTTTGGAAGGAAAGGAAAATTATTTCTCGAAAGAGAACATCACTGTGCAATATATACCTACCGGTGAAAAGAATGTCGCGATTATAGGACAAGTGTTGCTTCTGAAAAATGTTACACCGTACAAGGAGCTTGATCTTGCCAAGACTAATTTTATCGCAACTATATCTCACGAACTGAAAACTCCTATCGCTTCACTGCAAATGTGTACGAAGTTGTTGCGCGATAAACGGGTTGGAGAGCTGAACAGCGAACAGGGAAGTATCACTGAAACGATGTTGGATGAGATTAACCGGTTATCTAAAATTACACATGAGTTGCTTGACCTGGCGCAAGTTGAAACAGGAAATATAAAGCTTAATATCCGGTCGGTGAGTCCACGGGAGATTATTGAATATGCGCAAGCCGCAATAAAATTTCAAGCGGAGCGAAAGCGTGTAGCCATCACGGTAGATATTGCGCAGATCGTTGATAATGTTCATGCAGATATGGACAAGACTACATGGGTACTTATAAATTTACTAACCAATGCCATTCGCTATAGCCCGGAAGGAGCAGAGATCATTCTCCGATGTCATCGTCAGCAAAATGCTATAGTGTTCTCTGTTCAGGATTTCGGTCCGGGTATAGAATCAAAGTTTACAAACCGTTTATTCGAAAAGTTTTTTCAAGTACCGGGCACACCATCGGGAACGGGACTCGGCTTGTCAATCTCCAAGGAGTTTATTGAATCGCAAGGTGGAAAGATCACGGTGGAAAGTGATCTCGGGAAAGGATCGTTGTTTGCATTTGAGTTACCAGTATAAGCACAACCTTTTCTTCGATATGAAATGATATAAATCAAAGCCGTTATTGTATAAAACTTAACGGGGCTACACACAGTATATTTGTTGTGTAGCAAATGTTGATTTAAAGTAGTTGAAATCATGTCAGTCGATAGTCTTACAATTAAAAATAAAAACGCAAAGATCGTGCGCAACACATTTCCGGTTTTGGAAATGACATGCGCGGCGTGTGCCGTGAGTGTGGAGTCGATGTTGAAATCGGCCCCGGGTGTACAAAATGCTGGAGTTAATTTTGCGAATCAATCTGCGTGGGTTGAATACGATGAACACCTCGCCAAACCTGTCGATCTTCAAAATGCAGTGCGGTCTATCGGTTACGACCTGGTGGTAGATGTTGAAGATCCACAGGCAGTAAAGGAAGAAGCACAGCGAAAATATTATGAAGAAATAAAGAATCGTACAATCTGGTCATCTGTACTTGCATTTCCCGTTGTGAGTCTTGGAATGTTCTTCATGGACCTTCCGTATGCAACCTATATATCGATGATCCTGTCAGCTCCAGTGGTTTTTTATCTGGGAAGAAATTTCTTTATCAATGCCTGGAAGCAAGCTAAACATGGTAAAGCGAATATGGATACACTGGTTGCTTTATCCACCGGTATAGCATTTTTATTCAGCACGTTTAATACTTTTTTTCCGGAGTTTTGGCACGCACGTGGTTTGCATGCACATGTATACTATGAAGCAGCTGCGGTTGTAATAGCGTTTATATCGCTTGGAAAATTACTCGAAGAGCGAGCGAAGTCCAATACATCGTCTGCTATAAAAAAGCTGATGGGACTGCAGCCGAAAACAGTTCGCGTAATTGTAGATGGACAGGAACAGGAATTATCGATAGCCCAGGTAAAGGTCGGTAATATGCTCATCGTTCGTCCCGGTGAAAGAATCCCGGTTGATGGTATTGTTACTTCGGGTTCTTCTTTTGTTGATGAAAGTATGATTTCCGGAGAACCTATACCGGTAGAGAAAAAGAGCAGTGATCGGATTTTTGCAGGCACTGTAAATCAGAAAGGAAGCTTTCAGTTCGAGGCGAAGAAAGTAGGAGGCGATACAATCCTGGCACACATTATTAAGATGGTGCAGGAAGCACAAGGCAGCAAGGCCCCCGTACAAAAACTAGTCGATAAAATTGCCGGTATATTTGTACCGGTTGTGATCGGTATAGCCATTGTTACGTTTATTACCTGGATGATTGCCGGTGGCGATCATGCTTTCACACATGCATTGCTCACTTCAGTCACCGTACTGGTCATTGCGTGTCCTTGTGCCTTAGGGCTGGCGACTCCTACCGCCATCATGGTAGGCGTTGGTAAGGGGGCAGAAAATAATATACTCATCAAGGATGCAGAAAGTCTCGAGCTGGCACATCGCGTCAATGCGATCATCCTGGATAAGACGGGCACCATCACCGAGGGCAAACCAATCGTAACGGATATAGTATGGAAAGTGCTCGGCGAAGAGCAAAGTATAGATAAGCAGATCCTGTTCGCCTTGGAAGCAAAATCAGAACATCCTTTAGCCGATGCGGTAGTTAATAAACTAAAGGAAGAAAGCATACAGGGTATAGCAATTGAAAAATTTGAAAGCCTTACTGCGCGTGGAGTCAAAGGGAGTCATCTGAATACAACGTATTTTATTGGCAATCGGAAATTGATGGAAGAAAATGCAATCAACGTGAGTACGGCGATCGCTGATTCCGCTTCAAAGTTACAGGCAGAGGCCAAGACGGTGGTATATTTTTCAGATGATAAAAACATATTGGCTATAGTAGCGATAGCGGATAAAGTAAAAGTGACGTCAGCCGCTGCTATACGGTCCCTTCAGGCGAAAGGCATCGATGTATATATGTTAACAGGTGATAATGAGCAAACCGCTAAAGCCGTTGCTGCACAAGTAGGAGTGAAGCAGTATCGTGCCGAGGTTCTCCCTAATGATAAAGCTTCTTTTGTGAAACAGCTTCAGCAAAATGGAAAAATTGTAGCGATGGTAGGCGATGGTATAAACGACTCGCAGGCATTAGCGCAGGCTGATGTAAGTATCGCTATGGGCAAGGGCTCGGATATAGCCATGGATGTCGCCAAGATGACACTGATCACTTCAGACCTGCAACTAATTACGAAGGCATTTAATTTGTCGACCAAAACTGTACGGGGCATACGGCAAAATTTATTTTGGGCATTTATCTATAATCTGATCGGTATACCTTTAGCCGCTGGGGTTCTTTATCCTGTGAATGGTTTTTTACTGGATCCAATGATCGCAGGTGCAGCCATGGCGCTGAGCTCCGTAAGCGTTGTGGGAAACAGCTTGCGACTCAAAGCTGTAAAACTTTAAATGGTACAGAGCATGGGACATCGGTTCATAAATTATATAAACCTTTCTTAGGATAATGTAAATCGAAAAATCATTGTATTTCGTTTCTTGTATATATAGACGTTTAAATTAAAATCGATATGGAAGCAATTAAATTCAAAACCAACATAAAATGTTCCGGCTGTGTGGAGAAAGTCACACCACATTTAAATGCCGCGGTTGGTGAACAGAACTGGGAAGTAGATCTGAACGATCCTTCGAAGGTGCTAACGGTGACAGCAGATACGAACGAAGCCAAGGTCAAAGAAGCTTTGGAAAAGGCTGGCTATAAAGCCGAGAAAGTATAGTATATAACGTGTATTTTTGTTACTGAAAGCTGATCTTACCGGTCAGCTTTTTTTATTTCATTTCAGCCGGAATGTCCAAACGGTCATTCTATAGGAGTAAAAAAGTCTATCTATATAGTTGTTTGGCCTTATTCTAAGTAAAAATACGGATACGAATGTGCATGATTAAACGTAATCCTAAAGTGTAGGGAATTTATGTTATTTGTTGCCAGATAAACGCACCTAGTCTTGCATGCTTAAAGACTGAACATAAAATCACATCAATTCATAGAGTTTCTAATAGCCAGAAAGTGAATAAATTTCTTATAGGAGTAACGGGCTTGTTGTTTTGCCTGCTGCATTTGAATGCATGTGGGCAACAGCTATTCATTCGCAGATATGGTGCTGACGAATACAAGGCAGGTATGAATTATGAGATAAAGCAAGGAGAATATGGTGTGTTATATGTTTTGAATGGCGATGGCATACTTCGTTATGATGGGCATGAATGGCAAACCATCATACTGCCAAACCACGAGCCTCCTACAGGGCTATCCGTTGACTCGCTAGGGCAGATATACGTATCTGTTACAGGGGATTTTGGATATATGCAAAGGAATGATTCTGGTAGGTATAAATATCAATCACTAGTACCGTTACTCCCTCTGGAGCACCAGCGTGTATCAAATGTATATGATATAGTGCAGGTAGATGATTATATTTTATTTCGAAGTGAAGATCATATATACGTCTATACAGATGGGGAAATTGAAGTTCATGATCTAAGTTTAGACTATCCCGGTTTTTTTAAAATTAACAATCGCGTTTACATTTTTAAGGGCAACGTGCTATACTTTTTTAAGAATGGTGATTTTGAACTTTCTGATTTTCAAATTGACAATCCGAGTGATATCAAATATATATCAGGTTTTTCGCGCAACCGATTCCTTACTCTTGATTCGGATGATCGGCTCTGGGTGATTGATCCGGCCGCTGATAAAGCAGCTAGAAGACAGTTATTGTCGGAAAATATACACGCTTATGTAAAAGACGCAGAGGTATACGATGTAGAGTATCTTGATAACGGGTTGATCGCTATCGTAGCACAAGGTAATATTGTTTTTTTCCGTGAGGATGGTACCATGGCTCATCATATCGGTCCTGACGTTTTGAAGTATATATACATTGACCAGATTTTTAAGGATGACAGGCATAACATGTGGTTTGCATGTGGAAGAGAGATATTGCAGATTTGCACGAGTTCACCTTTGTCTTATTACAATGACCTAAATGGTATTCATCATAAAATTTTTTCGGTGGGGGAGACGGAGAATTTTCAGTATGTAGGATCAGGATGGGGGTATTACTATAGAGAGAAAGGGACAACGCAATTTATTCCGTTTCGAGGAGTGGACGGCACAGGTTGGGGTTTATATAATATTCATGACAAGCTATACGCAGCACACGGGGCAGGTATTTGGGAAGTACGGGGAAAGACAGCAATGCTACTAAGAGATGATCAGGACGACGTCTCGTCAATATGTGGTTTTAAAAATAAAAAGAGTCGACTAATCTATACTATCGATCAGGCACCCGGTATCTTTTTAATGGAGAAGAAGGGAGGTCGTTGGACGAAGAAAAAAGTAAAAGGATTTGACGCGATTCCTTACACAGTCACGGCAGATGATGAACGCGGATATATATGGACAAGTCATCCCAATAAAGGGATCTATAAACTCCGTCTTAACGAGGCGATGGATTCTGTAATTGAATCAAAATTTTTCGATAGTCGTAATGGATTGCCATCCAACCTTAATAACAAAGTATATCGCCTTGAGACAAGTAATAAAATAGTTGTAGCGACTATTGACGGAATTTATACTTACAACGATAAAACGGACCACATAGAGGCAGACAAAAAGATCAATACTGCTTTAGGTCCAAATTTTTGCATTTATACCCTGGCAGAAAGTCAAGTTGGTGATATTTATTTTTGTGGTGCCATACCTCATGTAAAGCAAACGCCAGGGTTACTAAAAAAGCAATCGGACGGGTCTTTTAAACTTATCTTAACACCCTTTAATAAGGTTGCTAAAAAGATAGAGGAACTTCGCGTTGATGTTGATCTGCCAATACTAATCTCAAAGGATGGGAATGTATACTTCGGTGATGATCTAACGTTAGTGACGTACGATTCAAAGCAAAAGTCATTTTACGATGAGCCGATATATGTTGCTATTAAAAATGTATGGGCAGGTGACTCTCTTATTTTAAAAAACAGGAACGATCAATCGGTTAAGGTGCCTTTTGCGAGAAACAACTTTAAATTTCAATTTGCGAGTTTCCTTTTGGAAGACCCGGAAAAAATCACCTACCAGCATAAGCTGATTGGATTTGATGATAAATGGTCGGATTGGACGTTATCACATGAAGCTATATATACAAATTTGTCGCAAGGCAGCTATACGTTTTCTGTACGAGCAAAAGATCAATATGATCGGATCAGCGAACCCGTTACATTTTCATTTTACATACACCCACCCTGGTACAAAACTGTGTGGGCGTACTGTGCCGATGTATTTTTACTAGCAGCGTTGATGTACATCATTGCGAAGGTATATACATGGCGCGTGAGAGCCCAGAAGATAAAATTGCAACAAAGGATTAATTTGCAAAATCAGGAATTGCTTGCGCAAAATGAGGAACTGTCTGCTATCAATGAAGAAGTATATAGCAAAAATGAGGCGATCAGTGATCAGGCAAAAGAACTTGAGCGACTGAATTTTACCAAGGATAAACTGTTCTCCATAGTGTCACACGATTTGCGGGGACCGGTACGGCAGGTGCAGGATGTATTGGACCTGATGGACAGGAACTATATATCTGCCGACGAATTTCAAACAATGATGCCGCGACTTCGGGAGAACATTCGGCATACATCAAACCTGACGGAGAACTTATTATACTGGGCAAGGCAACAAATGGATGGTCTGCAAGTAAAAGCTTCCGTTTTCGATTTGCGTGTTATTGTAGAGGAGAACTTTAGACTCTTCAAATCAATGGCTGAGAACAAAGGCATTGTGCTTACAAATTTTGTGGAGCCTACCCTATGGGTATATGCTGACAGCGATATGATGCGGTTGGTACTTCGTAACCTGATTAGTAATGCCATCAAGTTTACAAGCAACGGTGGAAAAATAATGATCGGCTATAATCGTGATCAAGAGTATACTATGATTTTTGTAGAAGACACGGGTACTGGTTTGGGAAAGGATGAAATTTTAATGCTCTTCCGCAATGAACAGTTTACGAAATATGGTACATCGGGCGAGAAAGGCTCCGGTTTAGGGTTTAGTCTGTGCAGGGAATTTACAGAAAGAAATGGAGGTACCATAACAGTGGAGAGCGAGCTGGACAAGGGAACCAAAATCAGTTTCACCATGCCTAATGATGCTTGACATTTGATGTAGCTGAATTAACAACGACAAAACAATTTTCTATTCACAAAAAAGAATTGCTATCGAACCGGTTTTGATAGATTATATAAAATGAAAAACCTCATTCTTAAAGTATTTTATTGTCTGTGTTGTGTCCCCTTGTTTTTTGCATGCGACACCAGGCAGAAGTCAGTGGATATCCAGTATATAGGATATTGTTTCGACCAGATGGATGCAGCGGTTGATAAGTGCAGAGATAACGTGACTGACTCCCTGGATAATGTATGTTATAAACAGTATATTCTAATTGACACCATCAAAGATATAGATACAGAAATATGGCATGAATATGCTCGTGCGCGAGGGCTGTTTAACCATATGAAATTTGATGAAGCGAAGGAATCTGTAAATCACTTATTGAGCCAGATGACAGATTCATCTTTTCAGCTTGAGCAAGCTAAGTTGTTGGAACTAAGAGGAAACATTTGTGTGATTAGTGGTGAAGAGCAACCGGCGGCAATTGACTACTACAAGAGTATTAATATATACCTTCAACTTGATTTGCAACGCAATGCAGCCAAGTGTTATAGGGGCATAACCAATGTCCAATTCAGAGTCGGCAATTATAAACTCGCTATTGAAAACGGACAGCGGGCCATAGCTATAGAAACTGCCAATAAAATACATTTGCGTACAGATTCCGTTGATTTGATAAACATCTATAACACACTTGGTCTTGCCTATCAGCAGATTCATGAGCTCGATAGTGCTATGAAGTATTTTGAATATTCACGAAGCATGGCAACCGATTTGAAGGAGGAGTTCTGGATTGGGCTGGTGAATGGAAATACTGCCAAGGTATTGTTTGAAAAAGGTGATATGGAAGAAGCGGAGAGAAGAATACGGATTGATATAAATACAAGCCGTAAGTTTAATGAGGATGTCTCGGTGGCTGTGTCCTTGCTTAGTATGGGGGATATATGTGCATCGCGGAACCAAAAAAAGGAAGCGTCCCTATACTATGATAGTGCATATCAGTTGCAGAAAGTGTCTAAAAGTAAGCCCGTTCTTGCTATGTACTATAGAACTCTGGCCAAGTTTAATCGCAATCAAGAAAACTTTCGAGATGGCGATATATATTTTCAACGATATATAACGTTACGCGACTCATTGCAAGGTGCCACAATTGGCAATGGGATTGAACAGATACAAAATAAAGCACGCCTTGAGAAACAGCTTACAGATATAAATTTGCTGCGTATGGAGAATACGTATAAAACAAAGAAGGTACGACTTTGGCAGCTATGCATTGGTGTCGTTGCGTGTGCGCTGGTGTTGTTATTTATTTTATACCGAAATAATAGAAAGCTCAATCGACAATTAACGAGATTGAATGTTGATCTCGAGGAAAAAATAAAGCATCGCACCACGGAACTCATAAAGACGAATAAAGAACTCGATACATACCTGTACCGTGCTTCGCATGACGTAAGGCGACCGATACTTTCGATCATCGGTCTTGCTCAAATAGCAGAGTTTGCTATTGATATTCATGAGCAATCCGATATACGGAAAAAAATTATCGCCACTGCTCGTGACATGGACAAGATGCTGCATAAATTGAAAATGACCTATGAACTAAGAGCATCAGTCGAGAAGCAAACCTTTGATTTATATGAATATGTTTCAGTGTTAAGTCAGGACCTCGTTAAATTTTATCCGTCCGCTAAATTTCAAATAGCGAAATCCGGTGATACAGTTTTGACATCAGACATCAGGTTTATTAATATGATCTTTTTGAACATCATGGAGAATGCCTGTGTTTTTCGTCATGTTGATTCAGGGATTAATGTAAATATTGAAGGGGATGCTGACTATATATCCGTTAATATTGAGGATCATGGTATCGGAATCCAAGAAGAGTATTTGACGTCAATTTTCGAAGCCTATACACGTTTCAGTGAGCGATCTATAGGCAGCGGCATAGGACTATACATCGTATCGAAGGCGCTTTCGAAAATAGGAGGGAGTATCAATGTCAGGAGTATAGTCTATGAAGGCAGTGTTGTGAAAGTAAGAATGCCCAGAAATATTCAGGTTAGTGATACTTCTTTTGTGGCCATGGGATGATTGTATTTTCTGATGTCTGTTCTTGTCATCAGGCTTTTAAACTTGAATGACAATGGTACCATGGAATCTCAATCTACTTGTCACGTTGGATAGTTTTCGACATGAGCGCGATCATTTGTATATTCATCCTGCGTTCGAAGTTATGGACACAGGAAAAATCGGAAACAATATGGAACTGTTTTAAAAACAATTTTGAAACAGTTTGCGATAGTTTACCGGCAACTTATATATTTGCACTTCCTTTTTGAAAAGGGGTCGATTTAAATCAAAACGAGCCTTTTCTTATCAAGAAGGCAAACAAATAAGACTGAAAAGTCTAAACAATAAGCTGAAATCCCGGAGAGGTGGGTGAGTGGCTTAAACCAGCAGTTTGCTAAACTGCGGTACTGGGCAACCGGTACCGGGGGTTCGAATCCCCCCCTCTCCGCTTAACGCGGTTGTGATGTGACTAAAACAGCGCCATGTTTGATTTTGAAAAATTAGAAGTATACCAGATCGCAAAGAACCTGGTAACCGATTCACTGAAAATCATCTTCTCCAATGAGAAGCTTGATCCTTATATCAAGGACCAGTGGAAGAAAGCATGCATGGATATTCTGTTGAATCTGGCGGAAGGTACTGGACGTATGACCAGTGCTGACAAAAAGCATTACATCACGATAGCACGAAGTGCAGTTTTTGAATGCGTAGCGATCCTACAGGTTCTTGGTGAATTGAATTCAATTCCTTTGGCTCAAGCTCAAGATTTATATGATCGTTATGAGAAGGTTTCGAAGATGCTGCTGGGCATGTATAGGAGTCATTCGGAATGATATTAGGTCCGGTAGCTCAACTGGATAGAGCATCAGATTTCTAATCTGAGGGTTCGGGGTTCGATTCCCTGCCGGATCACAACAGAAGAATTCATAAAATTAGAATTCAGAAGTTAGGAGGTAAAAAGATAAAGTGTATCTTTGCACCTCGTTAAACAATCGGGGTGTAGCGTAGCCCGGTATCGCGCTTGGTTTGGGACCAAGAGGTCGTCAGTTCGAATCTGGCCACCCCGACATAGATACCATCATGTATCATTAAAAGCCTGCAAATTATACGATTTGCAGGCTTTTTTGTTTGTAATCATGCCAATCAGCAACAAGCAATTTCAACAAAAATGAGAACTAAACGGTGACCTAAAAACGGGAAGCAACCTGAGGTCACTGGAAGACGTACAACTATCTGTAAGTCAGGTAATTGAATCATTTTTATCGGTTCGTTTTGATTTCATTCTGAATGACTTTTTGAAGCAGGTCACCAAATGAAACTATTCAAACTCAAAACAGAACAATTATGAGAACGACAAACACATTCGGTATTCAGTTCATCATCCGTATGAATAAGGCCAAAGATAACTTAGCCCCTATATATAGCAGGGTAACGGTTGATGGTCGCAGGGTTGAAATATCTCTGAAGAAATGGATTGATCCCAAAGAGTGGAACAACAAAAAAGGTTTAGCTAAAGGCACTCGCGAAGAAATAAAATCACTCAATCACTATCTGGAAGAAGTCAAAGCAAAATTAATGAACGCCTACCAGGAGATGCAGATAAACAAAGAGCTCATCACTGCCGAGGAAATCAAAAATAAGTTTCTTGGAACCGATGAGAAAGACTATACCCTATGCAAAGTGATTGACTATCACAATACACAGATGAAGGAATCGCTGGCCTGGGGCACAATGAAAAATTATTTTACCACACAGAAGTATATTCAGATGTTTTTGAAAGTGAAGTTCGGAACTCCGGATATATATTTGTCTCAACTCACCTACAAGTTCATAGTACACTTTGAATATTATCTACGAAACTACAAACCGTTGGATCATCACAAACCTCTCGGAAATAATGGTGTAATGAAACACATTGAACGGTTTCGAAAGATGATCAACATGGCTGTACGCATGGAGTGGGTTAACAAAGATCCTTTTGCTAAGTATAAACAAAAGTTCGATAAGGTAAACCGTGAATTCCTGAGCAAAGAAGAACTTGCTAAAATTGAAAACAGGGAACTGTCCGTTGTTCGCCTGCAGTGGGTACGTGATCTTTTCGTGTTTAGCTGCTATACAGGACTTGCCTATATTGATACCATGAGACTTTCTCCGGCCAATATTACCATTGGCATTGACAGTGAATATTGGTTGATCACAAAGCGTCAAAAGACAAGTAATCCTGTACGCGTGCCACTGCTTCCAAAAGCCCTGCAGATCATCGATAAGTATAAAGGCCATCCTCGTGCTTTGACTGAAGGTACATTGTTTCCCGTGATCTCGAATCAAAAGCTCAACAGTTACCTGAAGGAGATAGCAGACCTGTGCGGCATTCACAAGAATCTTACCTTTCATTTAGCCAGACATACTTTTGCTACGACCATCATGCTTACCAATGGCGTACCGATCGAGTCAGTAAGTAAAATGTTGGGGCACTCAAAAATCACGACTACGCAAGTCTATGCAAAAGTGATTGAACAAAAATTGAGCGTTGACATGAAAACACTGAAAGAGAAATTAGCATCGGATAATATAGACAAAGGGTTCCTGCGAGTTATCAATCAATAGTATATATTCATTGCATCATCCGCTTTAATTGTATTAATAAATGATGCGGGATTAAATTAACCCCTCATCTGCAAATGAATAATAGCTTTCGCTGGTAAGTATAAGGTGGTCGAGTAACTGAATTTCCAGCAGTCGTCCACCTTCTTTTATTTTTTTTGTCAGTTCAATGTCCGCGTGGCTTGGTGTAAGATTTCCGCTCGGATGATTATGTGATAAAATTAAGCCAGTCGCGCCGGCTCTTAATGCTGCAACAAATATCAATTTCGGATCGGCTACTGTTCCAGCCATGCCACCAGTTGATACTTCAAATACACCGAGGACTTTGTTAGCTCTGTTTGTAAAGAGTACTTTGAATTGTTCGCAGAGTTCAATTACTGAATCATTCCAAACTCGTTTCAAAACTTCATGAGCATCACGTGAACTGGTAATCTTCGGCCTTAGTGAAGGCTTCACATTCGATTTGTACGAGAGCTGAATTTCCGCTACTTCCCATTGTTTCTTTTCATTTGTGCTTTCCATAATTGTAAGTATTAATTATGGTCGTCACAAAGCTTAGGTGTACGCTCCGGCAAAAGGAATCGGAATAATTGGGGGTTCCTGGAAACGTACGTTGTAAGGGGGAAACCGTTTATGCCGAAGTCTTTTGCAAGGAACGAAACACCTAAGCTACTTTTACCATGATTAATACTTTACTGGGAAAACACAAGAAATAATAGGCAGAGTAGCGGCAGCCTGGCGTACCACGAAAGATCTTCAGTAAGCTTCCCTGGAGAAGTATATATACATTCCTTTAAATTTCATCCACTTCAAAACACGAAGCTTACATAAACCTTTTACAAAGCGTCCTATTTCTCTTGGAGGAATTTTGCTGTCTTTGATTTTTCGAAATAGAAGTTCATCGGTCTCATTCGAAATCAAATAAATGTCCTTTTCTTTAATGACCTCCAGCATTGTTTCAATTTTGGTTGTCTGTTCTTTCGGGTTTCCCGAGCTATATATAGTTGAATTAAGTGTTCAAAGTTGGATGTTTTCATTTTGAATTTCCTCCAACTATATACTCTCAGAAAGTATATCTTACCCTATATGGAGGTAGAAATTATTTTCAATTTTTGAATCTTGCCACAGATCCAGGAAAAGACAGTGTTCCCTTTTTGACGGTCCCTACGCGCCACCCTAACAAAAGTGATTTTACCCTGCCATTTTCTCCCATAAGCCGCCCATCAGCCTGTTACAAACCTGTGTCAAGGGTGGCATTCCAAGAAAGAAATTGGATTACATTGCCACGTGTATATACCCTTGACACAGGTTTGAAACGGGACTTACTTTGGCTTTGCGGAGAAGTGCCTGATGAGTTTTTTATGCTCTGGATAATAAACACTGAATACATTTTTGGGAAAGTTCTAGCGCTTCGAGAAACCATGCATAAAATCTACAAGATTTTATGCATGGTAAGCTCCAGGTATACGAAGTGAAGTGTACGAGCACTAACCCTTTAAAAAATAAAATGAAAAAGTCCTGGAAGAATTTAAATTTTGAACAAGGAGCAATTATAGTTATTGGTACTATCGGGATAATTATATCTCTAGGTTATATTATGTGCCTCCTATTAGTGGGTAATCCTAATATATCATCCTAACAATTGCGTGAAAGATGCTTTATCTAATATGATTTGTAGTAGTTAAGACTTGATCACAGAAGAAAGAAACCGTTGTGTCGATTCGCTCAGTTGAATGTAAAGTCCATGGGTAGTCGGAAAGACAACCCCATTTTTATAGTATATTTTTCAAAATCATTTGGTAGCGTTTAAAAAGTGTCAAATAAAATATAAAATAGTCAGTAAAATAATGGCTGTTTTATATGTGATAAGGTACTGCTTAGTAAACGCTTGCATAGCTATATTTTTGAACGATCTTATCTCGCAAAGTGATGGAAAAACGAAAAGAATTTGTCTGGTTTCCCTGACATTTTTATTATAGGCTTTGATGTAATAAATTTATTTTAACTATATTTAGGGCGGAAAATGATTCTTTAAATAGAGTAAAGTTGGGTATCAATAGTTTATTCAGCTGCATTTTATACTAATCAATCATTATCTTATATACTCTAACCTGTCTTGTGGATGCTTCAGCGTTTTCTCCTAGCAATAGGTATACTTAACCTATTGGCAGTAATTGTCCTATCTATTACAATCTTCACAAGGGATCAAAAAGTCGCTTATGTAGACTCTGCCAAACTCCTTAACAATTATAAAGGTATGCAAGCTGCGCGAGCTGCTTATCAAAGTAAAGCAAGTGCTTGGCAGGCCAATATAGACACACTTGCAAAGGAGGTTCAAGAGCAGATCTTAAAATATGATCATGAGAACAAATCCATGACCGCCAATGAGCGTCGACTTAGTCAGGAACTTATTCAAACAAAGCAAAAGCAATTTGCCGACTACCAGCAAGCCTTAAATTCTCAGGCACAACAAGAAGACACGAAACTCACCAGTGATGTGGTGACCCAGATTAATGTCTATATCAAGAAGTATGGACAATCAAAGGGGTATAAAATTATTCTTGCAGCTACAGAATATGGAAACCTTGCTTATGCTGATGATGGACTTGATATTACGGACGAGGTTTTGGTCGGTCTAAATAATGAGTATAGCGGGAAGTGATATGAAATATTTCTACGTTATCTTTTTTATACCACTTTTTTCCGGATGTAAGCCAAATCATGTCTCTGCAGACCGACTGGTCAGCTATGTGGCAGATGAATCCAATGGACTGAGGAAATCAGTAATATCTTCCGGTACTACCATAGAAGTTATATACCGCCCTACAGATCTTTTAGTGCATCAGGAGTTGGCCGGATCCTCGGCCACACCCGAGCAAATTGAGACAAGCCGGGAAAAGTATAGCCAATACCTATATTTTATATTGAGTCTTTCTATAGAGAATAAAGAAGCTTTGCATCAAAGTGCCGGTTCACAGTATGGTGATTTGATTCAGATTCTGTCTTTTAAAATGAATAGCTATGTATCCCTTACCACAGCGGCAAGCGATACTATACCCGTTGCCGATTTTATGCTCAATCGCACTTTTGGCATGGCTACAAGTACGGATGTATTGTTTGTTTTTAGCAAAGAGAAGACACAAGGAACGGATTGGGTTCAATTTAATTTGAATGAGTTTGGTTTAGGAACTGGCAACCAGAGACTACGATTTGCGATGCGTGATCTTGAGGATGCCCCACAAATAGATTTTGCAATTAAGAATTAACGCAAGGTTGGCATAGATAACTTATGATACGAAATAGAATTTTATTAAAGTCCATCACAGTCTTTTTACTCTTGGAGACTGTATTCAATATTATCGTTCCGCCTATTTCGTGGGCATTGACTGCTGGTCCCTCCATGCCAGAATTCTCCAGTTTTGAACCAATCGACACCACTGATATGGTTAATCTTTCAACGGGAGATTTGGTTTACAACATGCCGCTATTGGAAATTCCTGGACCTTCCGGGGGATATCCCATGTCACTTTCGTACCATGCGGGCGTAAAGCCTGAGCATGAAGCATCATGGGTTGGACTCGGTTTTACATTGAACCCGGGAGCCATCAATCGTTCTGTTAACGGATTTGCAGATGACAGTTACAATGTACGAAGGGAGGTCCGGGATTACTGGGCTGGTGGCGAGTCTCTCACCAAGACGTATAGCCTTGGTATATCCATTCCCAATACCGGAGTTTCGTTTAATTTTGGTTACGCCATAACGCGTGATACCTATAAAGGTTTTAGTGCAAATGATTACTCCGGTGTAAGTATTAATCCTGTAGCCTTGGGAGTGGGTATAGCAGGTAGATCCGGAGGGGCGTCTTCTGTCGCTGCAAAAGATGGGAGTGCGGCCAACTTTTCTGCTCTATCCTCAACGCTGACCCCGCGAACAAGCATAGACTTTTCAATCAGCTCTTCTGGCGTTAAAACAACAGCAACGATCGCTGGGCACACCTTTGGGCAAAAGAATAATTTTGCATCTATATTCTCAAAGTCGACAACAACCGACAGGGGGGGATTCATGTGGGCAATGTTTAGTTTCTCGATGAAGGATTACTATACTCGTTACTGGTCAGATCAGGCGGATGCACTTTATACATATGGTCCTCTATACTTTTCAAAAAACAATAAGCAAGACCATTACGAATACTATAACGGCGTTCCTGATGACGGCGAACCTGATTATGGAGATTCTGAATTCAGGTCTTATGCAAATGATATTTATGATATTCCGGATTACCCATACAGGTCTCCTTTGATTACGTATGATGCCTGGGACCAGGCGAGTCCGACCCGGCAAGTTGGTGGGTCTCTTCCATCTTATGATCAGTATTATGTGCTCGGACAAGGAATAGGGGGAGCAATTGAACCGACTATTTTTGAAAATGGAGTTCTGCGCGGGCAAAATTCCTATTTTCGACATCCTGCGACCGGTGGGCCGATGCTTGCCCTACCAACAATTAAGCATAATTCGTTACGCGATTTTTCAAATGGAAAAAAGGTTGGCTATCGATTCAAGAACGATTTCAGTAATGCTTTGACCATGTCCGGTGGCACGTTTTCAGGTACAACAAGCTCCAATTTAAGTCTTACTAGTAACACGGTAACTTCTCCTCAAGCTGGATACATCGACACTCCAACGCAACAAGCACTTGCCGGTTCTAAGCATGTTGAATGGTTTACAAATCAGGAAATATATAACGGCACGGCAAAAAATAGTGGTTTTATAGATTGTTATGGAGTAAGGACAGAGCGGAGTCTTACTATGAACATTTATGATAACTACCTTCAGCCTGAAGCAAGTGTTCCTGTTTACAGTAAGAGTTATAGAGGAAAAGCAAATGGTATAATTACTACCGACAAGTATCCTAGTAACATCCAGTCAACCTATACTCAACCTTATCGCTTTAACTCGCTCAAGCCACGGACGGTCTCTCTGGCGGAAAAGGTAGGGGGCTTTATGATTACTAACGAAAGTGGAGTTACATACCATTATGGATTGCCCGTCTATAATCATAATGAGTATACGCGGTTGAAATTAAAAAAACCAGCAAAAGGCGCGGCTACTATTACTGAAACGCGGAATGATGAACCCTATGCCTATACATGGTTGCTAACGGCTATCACGGGTCCTGACTATGTAGACAGAAGTGCTGATGGTTCTGCGAATGGTATTCTCGACGATGAGGACTTTGGTTACTGGGTTAAATTCGATTACGGTAAATGGAGTGACAGCTATCAATGGAGAACACCACACACAGGTTACTCATCGGACTTCGAAAGCGAATACGAAACCTTCTCATATGGTATAAAAGAACTCTATTATCTGGATGCAGTTGAGACAAAAACTCATAAAGCAATTTTTGTTAAATCGAAAAGAAAAGATGCAAGGGGAGTGACATCACGACTTGAGGGTGGCAGCAATCCTCGTCAATATACCATGCGGTATTTGTTTAACGACGATAACGCAGAGGAGGGTACTCCTTCCGGGTTTAGACAGCGCGGTTTGATCACATATTCAGTCAGTCCGGTAAGTACCTTGAAGTTAGATGCTATTTATTTATTTGATAAAAAGGATCTTTCAGAGATTCCGTTGAACAAGGCGATTGGTGATAAATATGATCAGGGTTCAATTGCCAACCCTCATGTATATAATTATACCGGTGAATCCTATAGGTATCAATTCCCATACCCACAGGGTAGTGGGCAAGTGATAACAATAAAGCCGAACGAAGACAATATAAAAGTCAGATATCACAATGGCGATTTGGTTTTTGATGATGAAGATATAGCAATACTGGAGGAACAGAGCTATCATTTTAAACAAAAAGCACTAAAGAGTATTGAGTTTGAAACGGACTATTCGCTCTCGTACGGAGTGCCAAATAGCTTCGATTACTTTAGCAATATTCAAGGTAAAGAATGTTCCGATGTGCTTAGCAATTACGGGTACACGTGTACAAAGCGCGGAACAGATTTCGATTTTGAGTGGCCATCTGCCATTACTTCTACTGCATGCTATGACAATATTTTAGGATACATGCCCTCCTGCTGTGACTATAGTAATCAGGATGGATCTGCAAATGCCAAGTATACGCAAGATAAATCGGCGTTTTATTCCCGCGATCCGCTGAACAATATGCGATTTCAAAATTGCACAGGTGATTTTAAGGGTAATGACAACATAACTTATCAACGGACGGGTAAACTTACCTTGAAAAAGCTAAGAGTGTTGGGTCATGGGGGCATTAGCTTGATTCCCGAAACGTCATTTGCGTATAAAAAGAATCCTGGCTATTCGGCAGATAAATATGACGATTGGGGTTTCTATAAAAGCGACTATAAAAATGTAACAGAACTCAAGGGAGCAACGGAAATATTTGAATCGGACGGCAATACGTATACTTATCAGACAGATCAGTTATACAAAGGAACTCGCAAGATAACGGAAGCCTCTGCTCAGAATACGGATGCGTGGTCGCTTTCTTCCTTTACCTCGCCGCTGGGAGGGGAAACGAAGATTGTGTATGAACCGAATACTTTCAGTCGATCGATATTGAACAACAGTTTGGTCTTCAGTATTGATAAGCTTGTCAGACGCGGGTCTGAACAGGTTGATGTTTATTTTAAAGAAAAAGGACTCGATCTTACTACCTACTTTTCAGAATCGAAACCCATTGATGTACAATCTTTGATTATTAGTAAAAATCAGACTGGTTTGGGTATAGCGCCCTATGGGGAAGTATATGTAAATTCCTCCAACCCGATTTCGTATATAGGAAGCGAATTCATTACAATTAATTCATCTGCCTTAAATGGGTTGTTGCTCGATGGTAGGGAAGTAACAATTTCAGGTATTAGAAGGTCGGTTACTCCATATTTTATTGCTGGTAGTGTATACATACCGCAGGATGAATCATCAGATAAATTTTCAGGTGGAATCCGCGTCAAATCAATTTCCCTTAACGAATTCAGAGGCCATGTACGGTCTACAAATTATAACTATACCAAACCCGGTACATCCTTAAGTTCTGGTGTAACTTCGTTTCAACCCTTCAATGCAGTAGCAATCAACTTCTCAACGGAAATTAAGTTTTTTAACGATTTGCTGTCATTGGATCCTTGGGCAAGTGAACGGTTAAAATTGCAGGAGTATAAAACGAGTTTCTTGCACCGGATGAACCGGCTTTATGAGGATGTTTTAATGTACGGTCGGGAGGCTCCCGGCCCCGGCTCGATGTACGAGTATGTAACGGTTCAGGAACGTTATGATGACAACGATTTGCTTCAGAAAACACTGTATCAGTTTAAACCTTTCGATAAGAGTATGGTAGGAATAGAACGTTATTCCCACGATAACGATGAGTACCTGCGGGAATTTACAGTACACAACAATACAGTAGATGTGGGGAATCTTTTAAAGAAGCAAACTATATCCTCCGAAGATAAAATTCTTCATGAAACAAAATATGGATATCTCTTTGATGAGAACGACGAATCTTTTGAGTCGCAGGTAAAGCAAAAGAAGCAAGGAATTATAGAGCAAACGTTCCATAAGTATATATCACTGAAGGAGTATAGCTTTGACGTAGACGATTATAAAGCCACCACAATCCATGATAAGAATAAAGCAATTTTAACCAAGCGAATGGATCGTTCCAACGTGCTTACCAGCGTAAATGAGGTTAATTACAAGACAGGACAATCTTCCAACATACAGTACGTTAATTTTGATTTTTACAGTGGACGTGCTACGGAAATTTTAACGCAGGAGCCATCCGGCATTCAGTATCGAACCTTTGTGCAACTGGCCTATACTGTGCCTGAGTATTCGGGTATGAGTGCAAGTCAGATTGAATCTGGAATGACCGGAATGGGACTTAAGATTAGGAATCCTAAGAACAAGCACATGCTTACCCAGGAAGCCACGTCTTATACCTATAAAAGTCAAATTGGCTACGACCCAGGGCTGATGGGTGTGACTGCACAGACGTGGAGTGACCAAATATGCGCAATAGACTATTATCAATCTCTTGCAGACTCTACAGCCCAAGCTGGTATATGGAGAAAGAATGCATCCTTTACGTTCATCGGTGATGAAAATATAGCAATGCGTTCTGATGGAATGTATCCAGCCACCAGCTATACCGATTTTTTGGCCTGGAGACGAAGTGATCCAACTTCCATTGGATGGCAGATGAACAGTAAGGTTACTTTGTATGATGTATTTTCAAATACCTTGGAGGTAAAAGACCTTAACGGTAATTACGCTGCAACCCTAATGACGGATGACGGTACTAAAGTCGCTGCGACCATTGCAAATTCACAGTATTCAGAATTTGCTTACTCAGGAGCTGAAGGCAAGCAAAAGAATGACAAACTCTCTAATCTGCTCAAAATTGGCAATGGCGGAGAAATAAGGTCTGAGAAGGCGCATACGGGTGTTAACTCGATACGCACAGAAGACACGGGTTTTATATTTGAGAGTGACATAACTGCAAACAAACGCTATGCAATAACGGTATGGTCTTCCAGCCCTGAAATTCAATTGTTATATACCAATGGAGGTTCAACTGTTGTTGATTGTACTCCTACCAGTTATAGTCAGGTAGGAGAGTGGTATCTTTTTAATACATCAATCCTACCCACCAATACTCATGTTAAAGTTTGGTGCAAGGCTGCTATACCTGGTCCCACGCACATTGTATATTTCGACGATTTCAGATTTCATCCCTTTGATGCTGATATGAATAGCTATGTCTATAAAAAGACAGGCGAACTGTCGCATATACTTGATAACAATAACTTTTATACCATGTTTGAATACGATGCGATGGGAAGGCTGACATCCACGAGCAAGGAAACCCTAAAGGGTGTTATTAAGATGAACGAGGCGAAGTATAGATACAAGAATCAAGCTGATTAAGAGTATGAGGTATAAATTTTAGAATCAAGCTAGTATGAAAGATTGTGTTATTAGATATTGGATTATAGCTTTTGCAATAATCTTGAAAATAAATACCGTTTGTGTCGCACAAGGAAATACAACCCCTTGTGTAGGCAGCACACAGTTATACACCACGTTAGAGCGCGGGTGCGAATTGTCTAAACTGGAGATGATAACGGGCGTTTTAAATGTCGATTATGAAGTGAGCGAATACCTTCAGACCAAAAAAATAAAGTGGTTGAACGTAGGGTCCTTTATAATGAGGATGACATATTACAACTGTTCAACACCAAGGCCTCCGGTTGATATAGTAATAAGTGTAAAACCGAATGTCAGTCCGCTTCCCATATCAGCTTCTCAACAAATCGAGCTCTATGAGGGAGACAATCTACTCTTAACCGTTGCTGGATACACGAATCCCGTTAACTGGTATGATCAAAACAATGCTCTATTAGGAACAACCGGCCAACTATATTTAGGAAGGAATAGCAAGCCAGGTATCTATAGCTATACGGCAAAAGTTGTCAATGAATATAATTGCCCTGTAGACGGCCCTACTTCAGCAACATTTCAGGTTACAGTGAAGGAGTATAGCGAAACGTACTTTAACCGCGTTGAGACCAAGCAATTAGACGAAGCGTTGAAGGTGGTGTCAAATAGTAAATCCTATTTTGATGGCACGGGTTCGCTCATTCAGACGCAAACCAAAAGCATGAGTCGGGAAGAGGTGTTTACCTCTGAAACCGTTAAGGATGAATATGGGAGGCCGGTTATTTCTACACTGGCAGCCCCAACAGGTCTACCCGACTTTAAGTACAAGAACCGGTTTATTATGAGTGCTTCCGGTAATTTTGTTGACTATCAAGCTTATGGTGGCGGATACGGCTATCTGGATACAACCACCCCTGGCACGTTGGGATGGTATTATAGTAGCAATAATACCAAGCAAAGTAATACGCCTGTTAGCAATTATCCCTTCGCCCAACAGGTCTATTTCGATGATGGGACCGATGAAATTGCTGTATCCTCAGGTCTGGGGGAATCACAAAGTATAGCAAGTGGACATGGTGTCGCAGGTGGTACATTTGGTGTATACAATGAGCTTGATGACTATATCGCAAAACGGGCAACGCTTTTCCCCAATAGTCCGCACGTATATAACAAGACTGGTTGCAGTTTAAAGATTTTTAAGGATGAAAACGGACTGTACTCAATGGTTATACTCGACAATTCAGGCAACGAAATTATGTCTGCGAGAAGTGCTGCGTCAACAGACTATATATTAGCTGTCCAGAACGATATTACATCGAGTGTTCAAAACAGTTATCGACCTACTTGTTATCTTCCGCTAATTCAGAGTACGAGTTTAACAGTGACTACTCCGTACCGTTTTGCATTGGACGATCTTCTAGTCAAGGAACGGGACTTTAACAAAATACCACAGGGTACAGTTAGCTGGGGTCCCGGATTGTTTAAAATAGTAATGTTCAATAGTGATCCGATCAATCTAAAGTATACACTCTATCTAAAAGATATTTCTTATAAATTTTATGATGATAGAGGATATCTGATATCTGCCGTTTCCCCCAACGGTGTTAAGCAGTGGTTGAGCGGAATAGCATATTCTAATATAGATAAAACTACGTATACCTATAATTTTAGAGGTCGATTAGTATCTACAAAATCAATGGATGCAGGTGAGGCTAAATTTCAATATCGCAGGGATGGGGCAATCCGCTTCTCTCAAAATGCCAAACAAAAAATAGATCTACACTTTTCATACACAAATTATGACGGATTAAATCGCCCCATAGAATCAGGAGAATATATAGGTTCCCAGTATGATTTTAATTCGTTGAAAGACTATTTGGAATTGCCATCGTTAGCTATTGGCAACAATACTGAAAAACGTGATTGGGTTGCAACGCATTACGACTATCCAGATCCCGACTTTAACACCATTACAAAATTATCATCGCAATCCTATGTGCAATCTTTTTTAAGAGGAACTGTAGCATGGTCTGAGAATGTAAACATTCGTACTTGGTATAGCTATGATGAATTAGGTCGTGTAATATGGATGGCGCAAAAACCGAAGGCTCTTCCTAGAGTGATGGTCGTGAAGTATAAGTATGACTTCCTGGGCAACGTCCTTAGTGTAGCAAATTTAGCATATGACCTAAATGCAAATTTATTGCACCAGTTCTACCATCATTATGAATATGATGCAGATAAGCGCTTAAGTAAAGCGTATACGAGCGAGGAGGAAGGTGGTTCAAGAAGGTTAAGGGCATCGTATGAATACTATCTTCACGGACCTCTTAAGCGAATTGAACTGGGAGATAAATTGCAGGGTGTTGACTTTGTTTATAACATCCAAGGCTGGCTCACCCATATAAATCATCCCGATCCAGCACAAGACCCGGGCGGGGATAGTAATGATGTGTTTGGCATGGTGCTGGACTACTATGAAAGTGATCTTGACAATCTATTCACGACCTCAGCGAATACTCACGATCCACTCATAAGACATTCCCTTCCTACTCTTTCAGAACACATGGTGGCAAGTCATCAGCCACTGATACGGTTCAATCAACTTGCTGATACAGATTCGGCAGATCCTAATATGGGTTTAATGAAGAAATATAGTGCAGAGAATCCTGTGTATAAAACAATGCTTCAATCCAGAACAAACACGACTCATTAACATAGCCTCTATGAAGAAAATATTCTTAACCCTCTTTATCCTATTTTTCTTGATCGCCTCCTATAGTAAGGCACAAAGTGTAAGAACAGCGACCTTGCGTTGGAATGCGGAGCGGATTTTTGATGCCACGCAAGGGCAATGGTCCGAGCAAGCTACCTATATAGTAACGCATGGTTCCAATAGAATAGAATGGTTCAATAATGACGGAAGTCTTCGAAACATTTTTCAAGTTAGCGACCTTATCGGAGAGTGGTCTAATATAGGGGTAGAAGGATATGTACAGTATGAAGTTAGTAATGGTAAATATAGCGGCACCATTACCATAAGAAAGGAAGGTATGGAAACAAAAATTTTGATTTCTGTGGATTCGGAATCTCCAACACTTCTAGAGATTACCATTGTCAATACTCAAGTATTATAATATCCTACCCAATTAATAGCAAGGCTGTAATGATTACCTTTCGCTCTTCCACTCGGTATATACTGCTGCTTGTCAGTATACTGGTTATTGCTACCAACATAAACGCACAGAGCAATGTTGTGCCTGACGATATTGAGTTTGCTGTTTTAAAAAATATATACGACAGCCTCGGCGGCAGTGGTTGGACAAACAAAACCAACTGGCCAGCTGCGGGTAGCTGGCCAGCTTCGGCAACCAGCGCACAATTCGGAACCTGGCAGGGCGTTACTGTAGCCAACGGTGATATTACGCGACTTACTTTATCCAGCAATAATCTCACCGGGCAGTTACCTAAAACAATAGGTAAGCTCACGAAACTTACTTATGCGTACTTGCAATCTAATGCCATCACGGGTAGTATACCGGCCTCGTTTGGAGATTTGACTTCGATTCAATATTTATACCTTCATCAAAATCAATTGAGCGGTTCCATTCCGTCGGAGTTTGGTAACCTAACAACGCTTTCACGGCTTCTCCTGAATAACAACAACCTGAGCGGAGAGGTGCCGTCTTCACTTGGAAATATAGCCTCTCTATCGCAGTTATACTTGAACTATAATCAACTGACAGGTAACGTACCTGCAACGCTTGGAAATCTTACAAACCTGGTGTATTTATACTTGCGTAACAACCAGCTTAGTGGTAGCCTGCCATCCACACTTGGAAATCTTATTAATCTTCAGCATCTCAGCCTGAACAATAACCAGCTAAGCGGCGCACTTCCTTCAACATTGGCAAATCTATCAGAATTGCTTTTCGTTGACATAAGCAATAACCAGTTTACGGGCTCACTGCCTAATATAAGCGCGTGGAATAAGGTTAATCAGCTTCAGATAGGACATAACCAGTTGTCTGGTGCATTTCCCGCTTCAATTAGCAGCTTGCCGCTTCTTACCATTTTACAGGCGGAGTTTAATTCATTTACGTCCTTGCCGTCATCCTTGCTGGGGCTGCCTGCTATAACGACGATAGGTTTTAATGAAAATGAATTGGTCACAGTTCCAAATTTTTCGACACATGTTAATAAAGGGAACCTTACCCTCCAGTTGCAGAAGAATCGGCTGGATTTTTCGCAGCTTGAATTGCTTATAGGTAAAGGAATAAAAACATTTACTTACAACCCGCAAAAATTACTAAATGACATAACCTATAAACGTGCTGATCCGGGTAGTATATTATTGTTGCCCGCACGTAGTCCTGGTCAGAATGGAAGCCTTGTATGGGAACGTAAACTTGAGGGGAGTTCTAGTTGGATTACCGTTACAGCACAAAATGAAGATGCTACGCAGCGGACGTTCAAGAAATCGAATATGACGACAGCTGATGACGGTTTATTTCGCTATCGGATGACCAACACATTGTTTAGTGGCTTTGCTATAGAGTCATCTCCGATCACGGTACGTGTAGGACGAGAAGCGATATGGAATTCAATGTCTGGGGTTAACCAGTGGAAGGGTATATTAACCAAGACTACGCAAACGGGCTGGGGGTATTCAAGGTCTGATTCAGAAAATACTTTGGAGCAAAATACCGATGGATGGTTTGAGTTTGTAGTTGACGAAAACAGCATTTCAAGTAGTTATGCGTTTGGTTTTTCATCAGTTGTGCTTGATTTAACGCTACCAAGTATTGTCTTCGGTATTGAGATCAATTCACAAAGCGGCCAAAAGGTGTATATACATGAATCTAGCGAAGTGGGTATTGATATGGGGACGTGGGCTGTTGGGGATGTCTTCAAGGTGGAGCGACAAGGAAGTATAATTCGATATTACAAAAATGGCGCAGAAATAAGGTCGGTGAATGCCGATGTAACACAAAGCTATTTTATCAAATCTCTTATCCATACAGGGAAATCGCCACTGACAACTGCTTCATTTTGGATACCAGCATCACGGGGGGAGATTCCTGATGCTTGGGAGTTTATGGCGTTGAAAGACTTAAGTGATAGCACCAAGGGTTACGCATGGAATAAAGCATGGCCTGTTGGTACGAGTGTAAATCAAAACATTGTTGGCTACAGAGTGTATGGAAATGCCGCTACTATGGACACCTGGTATGGTGTCGTTACTGAAAATGGCGATATCGTTGCCCTAGAAGTTGATGCCAATTTCCTGCAAGGTAAGATACCCGCAGGTATATCAAGACTGAAAAAGCTAAGGAAGCTTTCGTTATATGGCAACTATATTACGTCTATTCCGGCACATTTGAGTAACCTTAACAACCTTGAAGTATTGTCGTTAGCAAGGAATCGCGTGATAGGCACAATTCCTGCCAGTTTAGGTAAGCTCACCAAGCTTACCTCATTAAAGCTTTATAGCAACAGTAATCTAGCTGGTACATTTCCTGACAGTTTGTTTAATCTTATGAACCTTACCGAATTGCAGATAAACGATACCAAAATTGGAGGTGTAATATCCGAAAATATAGGAAAACTCACCAAGCTAAAAATACTCTGGTTGAATAGTTGCCTCTTTGAAGGACGTTTACCCGTTTCTTTGGGAAACGCTACCGGATTAGAGGAGCTTAATCTCAACGAGAATAATATAGAGGGTGAGCTTCCGACTAGCTGGAGCAGCTTAAAAAACTTAAGAGTTTTTTGGGCTCAGTGGACTAGTATATCAGGGAAAATTCCGGGGTGGATTTGGGACTTCACTAAAATGGAAAGCCTTGCCTTAGGCAACACGAGTATGACGGGTGAAATGTCTCCGTACATCGGTAATCTAACGAACTTAAGAAGCTTTTATATGGACGGCGTGTTTTACGGAACGATTCCAGATGAGCTGCAAAATTTAACCAATCTAACGGAGTTTCAGGTCAACAACTGGGGTAGTACTAGCAATGGTCCTTTGGAAGGTCCCATTCCAGAATCGCTTTTAAGAATACCAACCATAAAAGATATTCAACTTCGTGGCAATAACCTCACCACATTACCTGATGTTTCGTCGAGGTATGACATTGGTACAATCTCACTTGATGTATCTCGCAATAAAATTTCTCTGGAAGATATAGAACGTTATTTTACAGCTGCCGGTGTTTACAGATTTAAGGGATTTAGTTATCAGCCCCAACAGGGGATGGAGTGGACTCAATCTATTAATGTGTCACTTAACCAGACTCTTAAAATTGAGGCTCCGTCGGCAGGTATACATGGAGTATCTCTTTGGGAAAAATTAGTTAACGGAATCTGGGTTGATATTACGGCACAGAATCAGAGTTCAGTATCTAATGTATTTGAAATTTCAAATGTGACTCAAGACTGGCGTGGCGACTACCGCTACAAGGTCATCAACAGTTGGGCCTCTGAGCTTGTCGTGAATGTTCAGATACAAGTAGTAATAACCGATGCACCTTCTTCGGGAACTACTGAAAAGTTATTTAATGGTCTTATCACTTCTGCGCGTTGGCGTACCGAAAAAGCCAATGGAGTATCGGGTAGCGATTTAACCGGTATGTATATATATACTTACGATGATCAATATCAAATTAAGGATGCGAGTTTTGCCAAAGTGAATTATGGAACAAACACGTTTACTGTGCAGGACAATCAGTTTCGTCTGACAAACATGAAGTATGATCCGAACGGGAATATCAAAAACCTTAAGCGGTATAATGACGTCGGAGCTGTTATCCATAACTTCACATATAGTTATGATGGAAATACAAATAAACTAGCGAGCGTTAATGGCTATACAAATGCCTATAAGTATGATGCAATTGGTCAGATGATAGGAGAGGATAAAGACGACGACACTGCTGACCAGTATGTCGAGTACGATGTGACCGGTAAAGTAAGAAAAGTTTTTTCAAACCCACCACCCGATGGTTTCCCGGGTACACCGCCAGTTGGTGATCCTGAAAATCCTGACGACGATCAGGAGCCATATGTTCAGCAGCTGAAAGTGGAGTATCTATACGATGATCGGGGCTTCCGACTGGCGAAAATAGTATACCCGAAAGCAGACGCCGAAGATGGGAAAATTAGAACCACCTGGTATATCCGTGATGGTTCTGGAAATGTATTAAACGTTTTCGAGCAGGAAGGCGCGCCTGCCGAGGCAAATACTAATCCATTGGTGTTAACAGAGGTGCCACTATATGGTTCTGGTAAATTGGGTACATACTATCCGGCTCAAGACAAAAGCATCAATTATGAAATCACAGATCATCTAAGTAATGTGCGTGCACTAGTGCGGGAGAATATTATAACCTATACGGCCACTATGGAGGATAACGGACACGAAGAACTAACGAATCCACGCGTACAGGAGATCAATTATTTCGATAACATTTTTGAGACTGAAGATGATAATATTCATATGAATCATACGGCTTCGATGCCCGGGATTGTGGATGTTCCTGATAAATCATCATTGTTGTATTGGATTGACGGAATGATGGAAAGCTCACCCTCAGAAAAGTCAATCGGCCCGGCTATATCGTTGCGTGTTAAAGCCGGAGACACTATTCGTGCTGAAGTATGGACCCGTTATGAAATTAAGCCAGTGGGTTATACTGCACTTCCGCTGGCAACTTTCGCCTCTTTGCTGGCAACTGCTTATACAGGAGCCATTGGTCTCGATGGCATACCTATTTCACATGCAAGTCAGACTTTTTCCAATGCGCTTGCAGGAATTTTTACTGAAGATTCCGATGACGAGAGGCCGTATGCACATCTTAATTATATACTGCTTAATGGTAACTTGGAAAAACTTCGAGCGAAATCTGAACAAGTGCCTGAGGAAGCAGGATTTGTCGCAGGTGAAGAATCATTTGGGGATCCCGTTATGCTTTCGCTTACAGAACCTGTTATCGCCAGTGAAGATGGCTATATCTATGTTTGGGTAAGCAATGCAAGTGAGAACTCCAGAGTGTGGTTTGACGATCTCAAAGTTACGCACAGCTCTGCTATTTTTGTTTCGCAGGCTACTGATTATGGTGTATGGGGAGATATACTACGCGAGCAAAAAACGGACGAAAGTGTATATAGGTATAGCTATCAGGGACAATTTAGTGAGAAGGATCTAGAGACAGGGTGGAATCATTTTGAATTGCGTGAATTTGACGTTATCATAGGAAGATGGATAACAACTGATATCTTCGAAGAGTACTGGTCCCCATACGTTGGTATGGGCAACAATCCAGTTAACGGTATCGACCCTGATGGTGGTGATAACAAGCCAATTAATTTTAGAGATTGTCTTGAATGTTTGGGAAAAGGTAAAATTTTAGACCCCGTTGTTGTAACAGCCGATTGGGATGGTGATTACTCTTCAATTTTAGGTCAGATGACAATTGACCCGTCCGTTTTTCTACCAGCTCCATCACCTTATGTTCAAGCAATACGAGATTTTGATGTGGCTCATCCTGGCGATGATTTGATAATGAAAGACCTAGAAATGCTCGCCGGAGACGTTTCTATTGGAGGTATGGGCGGAGGAATCAGGCTAATTCAGGCGGCAAGAGCCATGCGAGCGGCAAAAGCTATAAGGGCCGCAAAAGTCGCAAAAGCAGCTAGAGCAGCTAATGCGCTAAAAAAAACGTTACCTGCGTGGAAGACCATAGCTGTCGACATCGAACATATTGCATCTGGACATATGCATGGGGGCAGCAGAGTAAGCAGTCTCAAAACGTTGTTTCCACAAGGGATGACTAAGGACCAAGTTCATAAAATGGTTAGGAGTGCTTACAGAAATGTTCATAAGAAATTGTTGACTCAGGGGGATCGAATTTTATTGAGGGGCAGCAGTAACGGTACGACAATTGAAATGTGGTTGAACAAGGCAACAAAAACTATTGAAACCGCTTATCCAATTCACTAAGTATGAGCTTAAACCCTAGATGCTTCATTTGTATAGAGCCCCAATCAATTGAAATTTCTTCGTTGGGGTCAATTACTGGTAGAATATCAATAAATGTCAGTAATGAATATTTCCCCGAAAAAGAATGGAATGATTCCGTCATAACCCTTTTAAATTGGTGGATACCTCAATTGGAATCTTTCTTTTTGGGAGCATCATCTGCAAATCTATATTTTATGGATGGGCCCTTTCACGTGCAACTTGACAGGGTTAAGAATCAGTGTCGCTTTACTTTTATTAGCAATAGAAAAGCAGTCAATGAACAACTTGTTGCAGATACCGAAAAATTAAAGAACTTAGCTCGTAAAGATGTATTGCACGCAGCAGAGGTAGTTTTGTTGAAGTGTCGAAACGAAAGATGGCATAATGGTGAAATAGACGAGTTGTCTAAAACTTTTGCAAGACTAACAGGATACAAGAATGTATGGTGTTGAAATGGAGTGCTATCATATTTGGAATATTTCTGTGCAGTTATGTATGGTCTCAGGAGATTTCAACAACCGGTAAAATAGATAAGATCATTCCGCAATTGGACGTAGATACACTACATCGAATTGCTCACAGTATAGACACACTTAATCCGTTAGCTAAACGGATAGACTCTGTCGCAATAGCATTAAATACGCCTAACAAATATGTTGATTCTATCCAGTTAAAACTTGATCAAAAGGTAAGTTCGCTGACAAAGCTAACTATCCTGCCATCGATCCAATTAGATAGCGATACAACTGGAAAGAAATTAAGTAGACCTGACCAGATAAACAGGAATATTTCTGCGGCTGTTGATAAGGTTCAATCGAAGGCAGACAGTATTACTGGCATCTTGCACAACAAGGTGGAGGGCCTTGCTGAAAAAGAAGAATATCAGATAAATGGTATTGTCACAGATCAGCTAAATATACCAAAGGATAAACTTCCTCAATTGTCCACAGGCGAATTGTCCTCAGTACCTAATGTACAAATACCTGATGCAAACCTTCCAGATATTAAAACGAAGCGCACTGCTAGTGAGATGCCAGCTACATCTATTCCGGGTATATCTTCCCCTGACATTAGACATGCTAGCATTCCCAAGCTAGATAATCTGCAGATGTCGGATGATATCGGTAAAGTAAAGGAGAAGACCGCAACAGTCACTGAAAAGCTTAACGGGGCAGAGCAGTATCAAGGAGAAATTAAAAAAATCCAGGAGCAGGGTTTGCCTAGTTCTGAGAGCCTTGCTAAAGAAGCGGAAGACAAAGTTGAGAATCTAGAAGAGGTAAAAAGCATTAAGCAAGGTACTGGAAAGGTTTCTGGGAAACAGGCTGAATATGATGCAATGATGCAGCGGTATCGCGATAAAAAACTGATTCAAGAGGAGCTTAAGCGAAAGATCACCAATGTTGCCAATGATGAGGTCAACAAGTTTTCGCCGGCAATTAAAGAGGCTCAGGCTGCTCTTTTAAAGGGGAAGAAAATCCAAAAGGAATCAACCTCGATAAAGGAGATATTGAAACGAGAGTATAATTCAATGGCGGGTAAACCACTTGTGCAGCGGTTGGTGCCTGGTGTAATGCTTCAATTATATAATCGCAAGGTTTATTCTGTTGACTTCGGGCTTCAACTTGGATATCGTTTGTCAGGTAGAATCACAACAGGAGTTGGCGGGGTTTACCGCTTCGGTTTCCATAAGGACTATTCAGTTTACGTACAAAGTATGCATGTTTATGGCCTTCGTACTTATACTAACCTTTTTGTTAAGAAGGGTTTCTTTGTGCACGCTGAAGCTGAGTGGTTAAAGACATCTGGAGTAGCTCATGCTTCAAATGAGCAGCCATCTGAAAGAGTCATTGGTGGTAATTTTGGAGTCGGTAAACAATATAATCTGACCAGAAGAATAAGGGGAAATATGCTTGTGTTATACCGTGCAGAGTTTGAAGGTAATCTTCCACAACAGGGCAAAGTAAATTTGCGGGTTGGCTTAAACATGCAAATTAAAAAGAAAAAGAAGTCTAACGTACCAGCGTAACCATTCCTTTTTTTACATGGCTCTTCCCAAAATCATCTTCATAGCTAATTGTATAGAAATATATACCTGTGCTACATTCGGAACCTTTTGCATTTCCGTCCCACCCTTCCAATAGCCTAAGTGTTGTAATCAAATCACCCCATCGGTTATATATATTCATTGTGCCGGATTTTATGAAATCGTATGATTTTGGAATAAAGAGCGGGTTCGATGAATCACCATTTGGCGAGAATACATTTGGCATGATCAGATTGGATATACATTCTGTGACATTTACATAAACAGATTCGTTTCCCACACATGAGCCGTAGCTGATATGAACAACATATTGGCCTTGAGAATTTACAACGATTGATGATGTTGTGTCACCGTTGTTCCACCTGTATTGATAGTTGTGGTTGTCAGGTGCTTTTATCTTTACATTACTGCCCAGGCAGATGGTTGTGTCCTGGTTAGGAAAATCATTAATGATGGGATTTTCAATAATGCAATTGGATAAAAATATTCCCGAACAATCCGGTGAGTAAATGACAATCCAGGTATGTCCTTCTTGTTTACTCTGTGCTGTAAATTCAAATATTGAAGTCCGCCAGTCACTAGTAACAGGCAATTTACCTACCTTGAATGAAGTTACAAGCTTGGGTTCCCGGTCGCCATTCGTATAGACAGTCGGCGCAAATTTTTGGTTGTTACCTTTTCCATCGCCCGCATATGTGAAAGTGTAACGATAAGTCTTTCCTGCCGTTAGGGGTTTGTCCAGGCGTAGGCCAAAGGCTTCTCCACCGTAAGTCCAGGATTCATAACCAATCCAAATTGCCCTTGTATTGCATCCGCCAGGAGGTGGAATTTTAACGTTGCTACCTTCATGTGCGCCTGTCCATTCTCCATTTCTCCATTCCAATAGATCGGAGGCTTCATAAATATCGGAATCATAAGACATATTAATGATATCTTCTGACATGGCAAATTTCCCTGGGTTTGGAATTGAAACAAAGCACGGATCGACAATAGCTTGACAGAAACCGTCAGTTGATAGAGATAATTGTAATATATACCATATCGTTAATGGTCGCATATATACTATGAAACTTCTTTTGAAAAGAGCATTAAACATAGCGTTTTTAGACTATAAATCATCGTTAAAGTTCGAAACTGGTAATAGTATTTACCTATATTCGTCGACTAAGATGTAGTTTTAAACGGAACCCCCGTGTCAACTGATAATGGCACTATATTTCAATCGTTGGTTCACCTGCCCACGCGAAACTTGAGTACCCCTCAAGGGGTCGTATAAATATATTAATTGAATTATCTCACGTTGGATTCTGAAAAAATGAACAATAACTATTACGCCCAAATATGTTTACGGGCCGTCTCGCTTATTCCATTTTACTTCGTACGTTGAAATTCTCCATAAAATGTTTAATAGGATTTATCTAATTCAAAATAAAGATGATCTAATCAAGATACTTGATTATTAATCTGAGATAAGTAAAAATAGTGTGATGAACGTCGTTCCTCAAAAGACACCAAGCATTTTCTCAATATAAAAGCACGAAGAAGAAGCATACGCTTAGCTTCATTAGCTTGAGCAAGTAAGAACAATAATACAGATTGAACACTCAGGTTAACTACTTTCTTTTAGCCGTAATTGGCGTTAATCAAAATAATAAGTGACTCATCAGGTTAAAAAATATAGACCTATTTTGTGAATTGAAATGGATGGTGATAACATTGATATATTCTCCAAACATCGAACGCAAATCCCTTGAAAACATTTTTTCGTTGGGTCTGGCGAAATTGAATCGTTCAATCCTCTTTTCAAAGGCGACAAATCGTGGGTTGGATGTAGCTGAATATACGGGAGATTAAGCTTAATCAATGTAGATATTGCTATGTGAAGAATAAAAGTTTAAGGTATGCGATTGCTAATGGTATTAATTTGTCTTTATCGGGTTGCTGGTGCTGCTGCCTTGTGTAACCACGACTCGATTGTAGAATCTAATTATAAAGATCTAGATTATTTTAAGCTTGATGGCATTGACGAAGTGCGAAATGATGAGTTAGGTAATTATCCTTATTTTAGTATTACCATGGTCGACAGTACAAAAAAAATAATTGCGTATATACATAACGAACAAGAACGTACAGAGCAAGTCTTCGAGAAAAGGAATGACTGTTGGTTAAGTGTAACGGAGGTAAGCGATCAGCGGGAGCATTCGTTCATCTATACATTCTTGTATAATGACAAGGCAATTACATTTACTTACTTGTATGACTTGAAATACCCTCGTAAGAACGGTGAGAGTTATATTCCTGATGATTTAGATTTAAGGGAACGGAAAGACTATACACTTAAAGATCACTACCTTACCCAAGTTCGTGTCTATACCCCTCTAAAGACGATCACCTATATTTTTGATTTTAAAAAGGGAAAGCGGAAGGTATGGAGTAACCCGTCTGTTGAGTTAGTTCAAGAGGTGGCGAAATCAAATTCGTTTAACAACCTCGTTGATGAGCGCGTGATTCAAGGAGATATAGTGACAGAACAGCACATCAATAGTCAATTAAATAACGCAAACAAAAGCTGCCATAGCCTTCGTGATGCTTGGGGTTACAAGCATAACATTTATTATATGTTATTTTTTACACCGACTGAGGTAACGTGTCGGTAGGTGTATATAGTGAGTAATTTAATTGGCGTTTGTTTCTTTCATGAGTATATAAATACAGCTCGTATGCAATTGGAACTTGGTGGTGAATCAATTTATCAACATTTCCGGAGGGGTATCGCGGAATATAAGTCTCTTTATGCAGTTGCTTAGATGCATACATTTTTTTAGGCTGCGTCTTCGATAACAACAAAAGGCCGATCAATCCCGTCTGGAGTTATCGGCCTTTGATTCCTAACCTGCCTAACTGTAAGTGGGCAGAAGATCAAATATACTTGAATGTATATTATTAAGAAAAATGGCGGCCTAAGGACCCGCCGAATTTGCCCTTTACGGATAGTATGATTTGAGGGTGATCTAAAACAAAAAAGCCCGAATCATTACGATTCGGGTTTTGTATTTCTTTGGATTGTGTACCAGTGGAGCAGCGGTGAGGGAACGCGCCAAGAAACAAGCTGTTAATTTCCTTTACCAGAAATTTTACACAGACATCTTTCGTCCTTTAGACTTTTTCTCTTTCGCATCCGGCTCCTCCTGAACGTCCTTCTTATCAGACTTCTTTTTTTCAGAAGAGTTGTCTTCTTGCGATTTACTAACGTCTGCTTTTTCTTCCTTATGTTCCTTTACACCTTGAAACTGTTTCTTCATAGAAGAGTCATAGACAATCACATTCCGGTCTTTGGGATTGGCTTCCAGGAACATCTTTTCTTCTTTGCCATCCCGTTGGAAGGTCACGGGTTGAAGGTTTCCTTTTTCAAGTCCTTTCATGATCGAAGTTTTTTGCTCCGGATCAGCAAGCTCTTTGATCGGATGCCTCCCTACACTTTTCTCCAGATCAAATCCATACACAGCGTGATACCGGTTCAATTTATGATGGCCGTTATCATCTTTCTCCTTGAAGTTAATCTGAAGCCATGCCTGGTATGGATTGTCTTCTCTGTCCATCAGCTTCTTGTTCACGGCACGGCCATCCAGCATGTTATAGGCCTCTTTGGCCGTTACACCGTTACCCTTGTTTATGTAGAAGGTTTGTGACTTCTCTTTCTCGGGATCTTCGTTTTTCAATGTCGCCTGGTATTTATTTACAAAGTACATATCGCCCTGCTTGGACTTGGAAAAATCGACCTGATAGTCCACGAGATCTTTCTTTTCTCCTTTTGAAAATTCTCCCTGGAAAGGAAGCTGAAATTGTTCTTTTCCTGCTTTCATGTTCTTCTCTAACTCTGCATTCAGCTTGTCACCAAAGCCCAGGTAGAAAAGACGCTCTTTTAAGAATTCAGCATTTTGATCGTTCATGATTGACAATGTTTAGTTGTTATTCTCTTTGAGATTTATAGTATATATATGCCCTTAAGCCGAAGGTATTGGCTGTGCCCGTACAATGGTTCTGTTCCGGATGGTAAGCTTTAAATGGCGACCTCCCTTTTTTTCCATCAATTCAATGGTAAGCATTTTAGCATCGGGTATTGTGAACTTACCCAGGGCAATGATTACATCTTGTGTAGTTTTGCCTTTCACCTCTGCTGCATTACCATATTGATTGAGGAGTTCTTCGGAGACTTCCTGTGAAGCGGTACGTTTTATCTTTTGTTTGTCTTTCACATAGAAGCGAAGCATATCAGTATGAAAGGGAATGTTTGATTTGTTGGAAATCCTAAGGTGATAGAACATCACGTTCTCCAGGATATATATACCCCGGAGTGATAATTTCATGCCGCTATGGGAAGTATACTTTACCGGACGTTTTTCAGGAGAATCCAGAATATCCTCGGCGATGCGCTGCATCTCATCCGAGGTCAATTCGGTTTGAAAGAGCAAGCGTGCCTCACTATTTTCAGAGATACCGGCCTGATGAACCTGTGTCGTCAATGAACGCGGATGGTCTGCATAGCGTATCAGAAAATGATGCAACCTACCATCGGTTGTGATCACGGTCAGGTTTGTCTCCTTGAAGTTTACTTTTCCGGCTTTTAACTGAAGAACATTATTTACTCCTTTAGCTTTTTGAGCCAGTACATCACGGCTTCCTCGATCCACGGAGGTGATGGGAGCCGGGAAAATGATACTGGACGTTTTGTTGAACGTAACTTCAACGTTCTGAGAATCAACGGAAGGTTGACTGTTCGCGTTTACGACCAGCAAGGCAAAGAACCCGCCCAGAATGGTTCTGATATATATGTTGTTTAAGAAGTATATCATAGTTTTAATTTTTTTAAGTGAGTGAGTGAATTAGTTGTGGTAAATTGCTTACCACAACTAATTGTATGACGGTAAGTCTGCTATAAAAACAGATCTCCCAAACCACCCAACATCAGTAATTTGATATATAGGTTGTTGAAAAATGTCAGAATAGACAAGGTCAACACTGTGCTTTTCATGGTCTTACTTTTTTAGTGTACATGGATTCATTTGGTTAATGCGAGGCTATAGACACGACTTTCGTTTCGATATATCTATAGCAGCAGCAGGCCAAATACTGATCTCAATAATCTCTTTTCTCAGAGACTGCGACACGTGCCAGATGACAGGTGTATCTATACCGAGTTCCGGACCTCGTTCTGCCCTCAGCGAATTGTCACAAAAGTTGTGGCAGATAACAACCTTGTTGCTTTCCTTATTTTGCTTGCGGTTTGATCAGAGCTATACATAAGGAACTTTTAACCTGTTTTTAAATGTGACTTATTGAACCGGTTGATTTTTGTCTTTCAGCAATACCTGGTATCCCGCCTTTACCGTTACTTTGATAAGCTTGGCTTTACGGGAGAATAAGCCTTTTGCAGCTTCAATTCCTGCCGTTGCAGCCTGCGCACCGAGTGAGTTATCCATAGAGTATAGTTCGACATCCTGAATGGATTGACTGGAGGCTTGCTTGGCAGCATCCCGTGTGATAGCTCCAGGTATATATACCCCTTCCATGCCATCAAGATCAAAAGCAGAAAGAGACACAGGCAGTAATGAACTTTCATTGCGTATTGAGCTTATCGATATGGTTAACCTTTCACCATTGATGGCACACGTGCCAAAGATGAACTGATCCTTTTCAATATGTTGTCCGTTGATATATACGTCTGAAAGCAGGCGTAGCTTGACAGTCGATCCGGCTACTACGGTTTGAGTATCATGAATGACCGCCTGGATAGCATTTGCACTTTCATCACTTGATATCACCTCGTCATTCAGTCCATAAAAACCATTCTGCGTAGACTCGACTGCATATAGCGGAGTGTATATACTATCACGTTTTACAGGTGCAGCTTCAACCAGTGAAATATTATCTTCGGATTCAACCGCTTCGACTGGAAATACCTGTTGTTGATGTTGACGGCTTTGCTGCCGGATCTTTTCACGCACCCGTTCCGGATGCTGCACATCCAGAATTTTATCGAGCATGCTTTCGATCTGTTGCATCTCCGGATCATTCGTATCGGAGCTTGCCATGATTTGCATCATCTTTTCCAGCCGGTCAACGTCTTCCGTGATGGGTGTGCCTGAATCGGCTGCTATATTTTGTGTGGAAGAAGTCTCCTTAGCAGCGGTTATAGGTTGATCGTGTTGATTAAGCTGTGTTGTTAACTGCGCAAGTTTCTCATTGATCATCTTTTCGTTCCTGTCCATCTGCGTATACTTGTCTTTGCTTCCCAGAGAGGTGTTGAGTTTGTTCTCTTCTTTTGGAATGGTATCGGAGGTCTCGTTTCCCTTTAAGGTGCTGATTAAATAGTAGGGATCATTGCGTCTTGCCTCCTCGAACTTGAGTGAATCACGTTTGGCTTGTTCGTATAAGTCGAACTTATTCCACTGTTCATCCTCTTTGTCAAAATGCGGTCCGGGTAATTCCATGTTCAGGCCGGAGGTGACCTCCTGCGCTTGTACCGGTGTACCTTGTCCGCCTCCGAGCGCCCAGAAGATCATGGTAATGAAAGGCAGAACGAGCAAGGGCAAGACCATATAGAATCTCCTTTGCTGCAAGAATTTTTGTGAATGCGGTTTCATAAAAAGTATTTAATGGTGAAGTATATAGTATTGAAATGTGATCTGTTTTATTTTCTATTGCTATAGATGCTGATCAGGAAATTGATACTGTCCAGTAGCCCCGCATGTCCCTGAAGGACTTCATCGTATACCGGTCGATTAGTTTTGTGAAGACTGTCCAGTGTTGATTTAAATTTTAGCAGCATGAGATACTCTTCTTCTGCGATCATGGCATTACGTTCACGCGGTGGAATGATGAAGGCTTTGGCATTCATGCCTTTGGGTATATTGAATGAATGCGTGGCTGAATCCTGAAAAGGGCGTATGATGAGGGCAAGGCTTATGCCTCCCATGAGTATACCCGCCAGCAAGAGTATACGTTTCTGTTGGCGTAATGAAAGCTTCTGGCTCTGCCTGCCCAGGAAGTTTGCCAGTTGATGCTTGAGTATATCTATTCGCTCAGCAAATCTTCCCTTGATCCTTTGATCTCCGGATTGACTATCGTCCTTGTTATTTTTTGTAAATGGTTTCATATCGATTGGATTTATCGGTTTATCGTTTTGATGTCTTTGTTCTCGCGGGTGTTCCAGCGTTCGATCAGAAAGCCATGGGAATTATTGTCGGACCGTGCTACATTTCGCAAGTATCCTTCGGTAATGAGGCTTCTCATCACTACGGATGTTGCCCGAATGATTCGTTGTTTAGAATAATAGCGGAAGTAGTACGGGTAAATGTCCAGGTCGAGGTGAATGCTATCCACTTCAATGTCCTGGCTGATGTTTCCTGAAATGATGTTCGAATAGTACCGGCTCTCTTTCAGGTTATCATACTGTCGCTTGGCTGATATATCTGCCAGGTACAAGGCCTTGTTCACGTTGGTCTGGATCATCTTATCATCCGGGTCGAGGGTAAAGAAGTAATGATGAAACATCTTTACATGGTCACGCGCCTCTACGGGTATATTATCCCTTCGTTCTGCAGAGTATGCTTCCAGTGCTTTTGCATTGGAGAGAATATATATTCTTTCCTGCGTCTGCGTGATGAGTTGAAAGCTTTTATACACCGTATAGCAGCACATGAATGCACATGCCACGATAAGTGCCAGTGAGAACAGGCGTATGTGCTTAAAAGCCGTGTCTATATTTTTGAGTTGCTGAAACATGCTGCTGTTTATTTATTGCCGGAAAGTTTATCGTGCATATACCCACCCGATGCTGTATTGTATTTACCCGCAGCGGATGAACCGGATTGTGCCTGCGATGCTGGTGAAGACCTCAATAGCCCGGTTGCCCCGGCTACCGTTGTGGCGGCAGCGGAACGCGCCGTACCGGTAAACACATTGGAAGCTTTGTGCAAGAGTATATTTCCGCCACCGGCATGTACGATATAGTTTGCCACGGAGGGTACTGTGAAATATCCGATGATGCCAATGATGAGGAAGATGATATAGCCCGTATCGGAAGCGCTAAAGAACGTGTCCCCATATAGCTCGATTTGTTCGATGTCGATGCGCAGCATGTTCTCCTGTATCTTGGCAATGATGCTTCCAAAAATGTTGGCTACCGGCAGCCACAGAAATACATTGATATAGCGGGCGATCCATACGGTGAGCGTATGCTGCAAGCCATCAAAAACAGATAAGCCAAATACCAGCGGACCGAGTATAGCGAGCACGATCAGGTAAAATGTTCGCAGTGTATTGATGCAAAGCGCTGCGGCTTCATAGAGTATATGTAGTATTTCTGACATCCACTGCTTGATGGCATTCTTGATCCCGTAGGCGGTCTTGGCCATCAGAAATTTTATGCCATTGCTGAGTAAGTCCACGCCCGATTCTTCTTCACCATCCGGATAGGTATAGCGATACCATTTTCCATGGGTTCCTTCGTCGCCATACAATTGCCAGGAAATGTTTTTTTTGATGGCGTCTTCCTTTTGCTTTAGCAGATAGGCTATCGCATTGTTGGAGCTTGTCATCATGGCTGCCGTACCGGTTACGGTAGGCTTCAGCACACCATTCATCAGGCCGATGACATAGGGAAAGAGGAGTATAGCCAGTCCCAATGCGAAAGGCCTCAGCAGGGGATAAAAATCGATGGGCTCCGCATTGGCAATACTTCGCCATACGCGTGAGGCGATATACCAGAGTGCTGCAAAACCTGCTATACCTCTGCCTACTCCAATGAGTTGGTTGCATAGCGGAATCATATCAGTATATAGCTCATCGAGTACACTTTGCAGGCTATGTATTTCACCGGCAAACGTCTGGGCATTGGAAAATATTGGAAATAAGATTCCTGTTACCATCAGGATGATGGTCTTTACTATACATGGTCTCATACATTTTTCTTTAAGGTGTTACTTCATAGAGTTTCCGTAGTGTTTCCACATCGTGGTTCTCGCGTGCCCGTTGCATGGTCAGCATCTGCGTGCTGCTGTTGAAGACTTTCAGGAAAACAAGTTTGTTTTCCATGTCCAGGTAAATCCGGTCAATGGCCTGCAAGCGTTCTTCATCGCTCATGCGCAGCTTGGAGGCTGTCACAATCATGAGCAGCTCATCGAGATTGCGCAGGCTTTGATTGAAAAGATTGTTATATACATTTTCCAGGTATTTGATCTCGCGCACGGTCAGGTGCGGATCATTCTTGAAGCGATTAAAGGCTCGCTTGTATTCGCTGACCAGGTACTGCTGATACTGTATGATCGTGGGAATGCGCTGGTAATTTTTCACCGCTGGATTTACAGCAAAGAGTCCATCGAGAAATACCTGGTGCAAGTTGAAATTCCCTTCGGCTATATCTTTGATTGTGTTGTATCCCTTGGTCAATATCTTATAGCCCTTGTACATATTGTCGAGTATCTCCTCGAGCTGTTGGAGCTTTTCGTAATTGAGAATGAGTTGGACGGCTTCCTGCGACTGTGCCTGACTTCGCAAGGGAAAGCTCAAGCCGATCAGTAACCCTGCTATTGTTGTTATTTTTTTCATGATCTACATTTTAATATACTAGACCTCGCTATATAATTTCCCGGAACCTTTGATCTGGTTTTTCTCCTTTGCCCTTTCCAGGGAAAGTAACCGCGTGCTGTCGATGAAGTCCTGCGTGAAGGTATATTTGTCCTGCATGGCATCGTGCACTTTGTCGAGGCGCAGCAATCGTTCATCGTCTTTCATTTCTGCTTCCCCGGATGTAGTGATTAGCGTTAACTCATCGATGGAAGCGTCACATTCTTTTAGCATGTTCGCATATACATCTTCGATATAGCGGACTTCTTCGGCAGTTAGATTTTCATCCTTGCGGCAGTCATTCACAAACTTCTTGAAATCCGTGACAATGCTACGCTGATACATTAGCACCTCTTCCACTTTGGGAGAGTTCTTTACCACGGGGCTTACTTGTTTTAAAGAGTTCAGATAGTCTTTGTCCATGGTAAATGTTCCGTTCTTAATCTCACCAATTGTGGTAAGCCCTTTGTCAACAATCTGGTAGCCTTTCTTCAGGTATTCAAGATATACTTTCAGCGCAGCGATCTGCTGGAGCAGGTACTTGCGCTGGGTCTTCTTCTGACGAAACCATTCGTTGAAGTTGGGCGTTTGTGCCTGGATGGTTAACCAACCACACAAGAGTAGCATGAGTATCCCTATCTTTTTCATAGTCTCTTGTTGTCTTCATTTATCAGTTCATAAATCTTGAGCATTCCTTCGTGAAGCTCGCCGGCGAGTTGTTGCATCCTTCCCAGTTCACCTATAATATCTACTTTATCGAAGGGCCTATAGCCACGTGCGCTGATCTTTTCACGTATCAGGTGCAGTTGACAAATGGGGCTATTGAACTTAAAGCAGGTTTCCATCAGCATGGCGATGTGTCGCGAAATATCTTTTTCGTGTTCGTTCATGATCTTGCACTATTAGAGGCCGTATAATTTTTTCACGCGATCAATTTCAGATTGTGTCCTGGCACGGTTCAAACTGATCTGGTAGGTATTCATATTGAATTCCAGCAAATCGATGAAGTTCTGTTCAATCCGGTCTCCGGCCTGCATGATGATGGCGAGTCGCTGCGCATCCGTCATCTGTGTCTTAAAGGAGTTGATGACAAGAAGGATCTGATCGAGATTCTTTACACTTTCGTTGAGGATGCCGGTATATACCCGGTACATATAGTCAAGCTCACTTTCTGTATAGTGTTCATCCTGCCGCACCAGGTTCCAGGCACGTTTATACTCGTCCACAATCCGAACCTGCTTATCCATGATCTGCCGGATGCGTTGATAGGCTGCCAGCGCATTCTTTACTTTCCAGAGTTCTTCGTAATACTCCTGGTATAGCTTCCGGTGCTTCTCTGTCCACTCGGCGATCTCGGTAAGCTTGAGTTCAGAGAGTTTGTTCTCCAGAACTTTCTGCGCGTTTTGCAGCCAGATGGTTTTGTTCTGTAAGCGCTGAATCATCAGGTCCACTGCCTTGATTACTTTCTTCACCGCCTCCTTGATGATCTTTAAGATCGGTATAGCGGCCTTAACTTCCGGCGTTGGTGTCACCGTCAGACAGACCGTTGTTAATAAAAGTATGACCCCTATTTTTTTCATGTTCACTACATTTTGTGTTATACTATTCCCATGCGTACATCATTGGCAAGGGCCGCTATACCTTTCCGGATGTCACCGCCCCATTTCTTTGTGTATGCCTGCACCTTGATCTTTTCCGATTCCTCTGTTGTATAGGCCAGGTATTCTTCGAGTGAAACTTCTGTGGCATATACTTTTGAAAGTGCTCCGCCCAGACTGATAAATACTTCCTTATACTTTCGGGAAGGATCATTGCTCTTGTTGATGGAGAGCACCAGTGCTTTCTCTTTTTCAGTCAGACCTAATAGTTCCTGTATCTGATCGAACTTGTTTTGATATTTACTTTGGTCAAGCAGGATCTTGCAATCGGAGTTGTTGATGATGGCTTGCTTGACAATGGGGGAGCTGATAATGTCTTCCACTTCCTGCGTGACGACAATCGCTTCTCCATAGAATTTGCGAACCGTCTTGAACAGGTATTTTATATACTCGGCCATGCCTTCCTTGGCAATGGCTTTCCATGCTTCTTCAATGAGAATCATTTTGCGTATACCTTTGAGCTTGCGCATTTTTGAAATGAACACTTCCATGATAATGATGGTCACTACCGGGAAGAGGATGGGATGATCCTTGATGTTGTCGAGTTCAAAGACAATGAAGCGTTCACGCAACAGATCAAGATTTTCAGTAGCGTTCAACAGGTAATCAAATTCTCCACCTTTATAGTAGGGCCTTAATACATACAGGAAGTTCTCGGCATCGAAGTCTTTCTCCTTTACCTTGTCTGCTTTAAGTATAGCGACAAACTCATCGCGCAGAAATTCATAGTAGGTATCAAAGCATGGGAAAAGTTTTTTGTTCTTCCCTAACTTCTCATAGTACATCTGTAGAGATATAGACAGGGCTACATATTCCGAGCGGTTAAAGGTCTCATCATCTTTCTTCCATAGTGCCAGCAGCAAGGTCTTGATGCTTTCTTTTTTTTCGGTGTCCAGCGTATCGCCCGTTCCAATAAAAAAGGGATTGAATTTGATAGGATTGGATTCATCGTAAGTGAAGTAATATCCATTCACCAAATCACACAGTCCTTTGTAGGAATGGCCTACGTCCACCAGCACGATGTGTGTGCCTTGTTCATAGTAGGAGCGTACCATGTGATTGGTGAAGAATGACTTTCCGCTTCCGGAGGGACCCAGTATAAATTTATTTCGATTGGTACAGATGCCGCGTTTAACCGGCTCGTCTGATATATCTACATGTACCGGCTTGCCCGTCAGGCGATCACCAAGACGGATACCGACCGGACTGAGTGAAGAACGGTAGGAGGTTTCAAGGTTCAGAAAGCACGTAGCCTGTTCTGCAAATGTATCGAAGGTATCGTTTACGGGAAAGTCTGCTTCGTTGCCGGGTATACCTGCCCAGTATATCTGGGGAGCACCATCGGATTCCTGTTTAGCAACGGCATCCATCTGCGCGAGCGCTGATGACACTAGCGTCTTCAATTCTTTCAGATCGGATTTGTTGTCCGTCCACAACATCACATTGAAATGTGCTTTCACCGGCTGCCGCTGCTGGCCAATCGCTTCATTGAGAAAATCGTTGGTGGCATCCCGGCTTATGGCGTTCTCGCGCGAATACGTTGACAGCGATTGGAGGCGCAGACGCTTACTTTCCAGTTGCTTGATCGTCTTGCTGGCATCCTCAATAAAGATATACTGATTATAGATGTGGTTACAGGACAACAGTTGTCCTATAGGTGAAGCAAAGCCCACGCTGAACTTGGTTTTATCCGTGGAGTATTTATCGTAGTTGATGCGGGAACCACACAAGGCGGGCAGGTCTTCAACATCCGATAGGGTATATATCTGGCAGTACTGATCTCCAATCTTCAGACCGTCCTTGAAGTGGATATCCTTGATCATAGGGAGATCTGTATCGGATAAAAGAAAGCAATATCGCTCCAGCAACCCTGCCTGCCCGGCAGAGCCTGCCAGATCATCGTTGTTGATACGTCTGAGCTTTACAAATCCGCTGTCTTGCAGAATGCGTTCGAATTGTCCTGCACTGTCCAGAAACTCCTGCATGCGCTGCGGATTGATAGTCTCTGATGGCACCACGCTGCTGCGAATGAGATTGGAAAACATCGAAGTGGAAAGCTTCCGGTCTGCCGGTTTTTGTGTGAGCATGATATAGCAGCGGTGATCGAGGTACGGTCTTTCATGAAAGAACCGCTCGCTGGCTCTCGTTAAAAATGAGAGGTCACTGTTTTCAAAATCGGCTTTATGCTTTTGAGCAAAGAACCAATCCTGTTTATGAAAGACAGAATTCTTCGGCAATACTTTTATAGCCTTTACCAGTATCTGGTGAAACGCTTCATAGTCCTGGTCGGAGAGGGTAAATATCTCCGGTAATGTGGCTTCAAAGGCGAGGGTGACATCACCTTGCTTGGAAAGCATGCAGTCATGCTCGACTTTATATACCGGAAATATTTGCAGGAGTGGAATGGGTTGTGACATAGAATGGATCTTTAGTTTTGAGAATTTACGTGTTGCATTTTAGCGGATAACCCCAGAAATATTTTCCGGGAAGGACATACGAGGTATTCAGGAATGTTGCGTTTGGCAAGCTTCTTTACCAGTCCATATTGACCATAGGTGTCACTCAGCCGATAGATGCCCATGAAGAGCAACGTACCCAGCAGGAGAATTACCCCCAGGCACACAAACATATTTATACCACTGATATAGAGTATAGCAAAAATGATCAGGAGTAGGAGTATACCTATACCCAAATAGCCAATGTATTGTGCCTTGAGACCCTTAAATTCTATCGGCTTGTTAATGCCTTTGTTGATTTTATATATACTGTTCATGGCAATTGCGTTTTAAAATTTCTTTCCGCGTCTTCTGCGTGGCTTTACAGGTTTGTCCTGGTCATCCAAATCCGTTTTCGCTTTCGCAGTTTTGGATGGCATTCGGCTTTCTAAGAAATCACCATCCCCTTTGAGTATTTGCCTGTCCCACATTTGTTCCAGCTTCTCAAGGGCCCTCTCGGTTATCATTCGGAGTCATATAACTATATATTTATACTCCAAAGAATGACTTCAATACCGTGGCTACCACTACCAGAAAGATGCAGCTACCAAACCATGCAGCGGCCACGCGTCCGGTATCCGGATCGCCACTATTCCATTTCTGATATACTTTAACAGCGCCAATGAGACCGAGTACCGCACCGATGGCATACATCAGGTTTGTGCCCGTATCGAAATAACTTCTTACGCGCGTGTTGGCCTCATTGATACCGGCATTACCATCCTGTGCGTAGCTATAGATATAGGTGATACTATATATAGCCATGGCTAACGCAATTGCTTTTCCTTTTCTCAGGGTTGAATAAACTTTTGTCTTCATGATACATTGGTGTTTTAGTGTGGATTATTTTTTTGAAGGACGTTCTTCTTCCCACCAGGCGTTTACCTCCGAGGAAGACAGATCGAATGAGAATTGATGGCGACCCGTATCAACAATGTAAAAGTTGATAGCATCGCGATAGGTCGTGCTACGCAAATGAGGGTAGCGAAGCAATAGCGTCCTGAAAAGTGATTCACCCTCGGCTTTATCCGATTTATATTCTGCCAAAAGCTGTGAAAGTGTTTTGACTTCTTGAAGCAGGTCCGCTACACTGCCGATCAGCAGGCTGTCTCGGGATAATGCTTCGGGTGATGTCACTGTTTCAGGCTCTTCATCGGTTGCGTCAGCATGGATCTCCTCTGCTGCTGCGACTGATGAGCGAAGTTCTTGTGTTGATTCTTTTTGGATGCCCCCCATCACTGCGTGCGATGGTTCTGCAAGCCCGGTTGATTCTCTTGGAGCGACTGGCTGCTGCCCACTGGATTTTATCCATTGGATAATCTCGCGGTGATAGAGCAGCAGCATAGTAATACTGTAGTAACTACCGATGGCTGCAAAAAGCGCGGTAAGAAAAAATTCCCAGGTGATAGAAGTGAACATAAGCCTTCGTGTTTTGATTTCGAAGGCTAAGGTGTGAGCGATTAAAATTCCGTGTTCACAATTCTGTCAGAATACGGATAAACTTTTTTTTCAAGGATTGAAAAAAGGAAAGGCAATATATATTCAACGGAAAGTTCAAATCACACCAATGCGGATCATCGCCTATGAAAGATATAGCGCTTGTCATTTTATTGCCGATGTATTGATTGCGCTTGATGTTGTTTCATGTGAAATATAGATGCATTATTATCGAGAGGTAGGTAATTCAGTACGACTTTATTTACGAACACTGCAGCATACAACGGGGTAGAAGAGGTGCGTGTTTTGAATCGGACACTGCCACATAATGTGTCTTTATCTGAATTTTTCTATTGACTTCTGATTTGTCTTTTTTAATTCATCGAGTCTGGCAACCAAAATTCCAACGCGATGTAATAAATAGCGCTTGGCGGACCTAATCCGCATGAACGTTGCCTTGATATATCGTCAAGTATCTTAATATAGTATCATCAGGGAAAAATATCTTAGTCTTGATTCAATGATTTTAAACTATTCCTGCTTGTTTAAGTATTTTTTTCTTCTCAGCAGATAGCTTATTGAAGTTCTTTTTTTGCTGATATACCCAGCTATAGAGTGGGGTATGATGAAGGATTGGTAAATTCTTATTCTTCTTTTTAAACTCTGTAAATTCCTTGACTCTTTGATTCCATCGGTTTTGTTTGATTTCATTTCTCCACGAAAAGCCTAACGCGTTCAACTTATTCTTTTTATCTGAGGATAGTTTTTTAGTGCGTTGCCCATTTACCCAGCTGGCTAAAGGCTGATTGGCAGGATACTTCTGCGGCACATCGCAGTGGCCATATTTAGTCTTAAAGGCTACAAGTTGCTCATACTTCCTTTCCCAGCGTTCATCCCAATAGTATCCATCGCGATTCCATAAAAAATGTATAGCATTAAGCTTCTCTCTTTTATAAGATGACAACTTATCTTTACTATGTATCTGAAGCCTTACCCACTCTTCTAAATCCGGATTTTCTTTAAGCTTTATATGATACTTTGATCCATGCTTTTCTTTAAATGCTTTAAACTTTTTATACATGGTTTCCCACGCCTTGAGTTTTGTAGCTTCGGCCTCTCCCGTCCAGATAAAGCCCAGGATCTTTAATTTTCCTTCCCGCGCTTTGCTTAATCTGTTTTCTATTCTTAGTTTCTTCTGCGTCTGAATCCATTCATATAGTATAGCATCAGCCCTGGGAACAAGCAGATGTTTGTGTACTTTCTTGAAATGTTTTAGTTCCCTATACCTGGTTTCCCAAATTTCTCTGAAAAGTTCGTACGGCCACTTCACTCCTAAGTGTTCCAGTTTTATCCTCTTATCCTTGTCTATCTTTTGATGATCACGTTTATTTCTTTGAAGCCACACAGCAAGTTTAAAATCCTCATGCTTCTTAACCCGGCAGTGTCCATGCTTCTTCTTATAGGCTTGAAGCTTCGTATACATTTCGTTCCATCGTTCTTCAGCATAGTCTTCCTTCACCCATTTCAATCCGATAGCGTTTAATTTTCTCTTGCGGTCAGGTGACAATTGATCTTGTCTTACGATTTGAGTTTCAATCCAAAGACCAAGCTGGTAATGATCGTGACGAACCTTGATCCGGTCTATATGACCGTGGACCTTCTTATACCTGACAAGCTCAGTATATCTTTTCGCCCAGGCTTCTTCACGCATCCTGAGTATATCCTCTTTCCAAAGAAATCCAATCTTGTTTAACTTCCTTATTCGTTCTGCTGACAATATCTTTTTCGTCTTATTACTTCTCTGATTGGAGACCCATGCGCCTAAACTCTTATTCTCTTTAAGTTCCTGAGGCACTTTCGTATGTCCATACTTCTTTTTGAAGACCATCAGCTCCTGGTACATCTGTTCCCATTTGATGTCTTTATCGGTTAAAGCATTCCAATCGAATTGCAGACTGTCTAATTTCTTAATCTGCGTGTCGGTAAGAAGTGATTTAGCTTGTCGCTGATTGTGCGACCAGTCAAACAAAGATTCATACTTCTTTTGATCCGATGGAACGTAGGAATGTCCATGCTGTTTATAAAATTCCTCTAGTCTGTAAAACTGGCTGTTCCAATCAGAAGGATCCTGGAAGGAAAATCCAATTTTGACAAGCGCATTATATTGATTGCCGGGTAAACGATTGGGATGCTTACGAATATTCTCTACCCATGTGGAAAGTTGTTTGTCTTTACTCCATTGCGAAGGCACATTAAAATTTCTGTACTTTTTATAATAAGCTTTCAGCTTCCGGAAATTTTCTTTCCAACCTATCAGATCATTCATATAGTAAAAAACATCCCAATGTTACGAATTGTTTGATGACGCTTCGCGCCATGGCAAGATCATCGACTGAAACAATTGCCTGTGCTGAAATATACACTTGATAGAATGCAAATACAATCCGTGTGTTATTCGCCTTTGTCAAATTTGCATTCCGAAAGTAGAATAGCTTGATGTCCACACATAGACGGTCGCTGGCAGTTAAATTAAGTAAGTAACGCGAAATCATTATATATATAACTAAGGGCACTGATCCTTTAAGCTTTATCAAACTATGCTTTAGACACCATGTCCAAAGCACAAATGAATGGATAACGGATTCAGTATCCTTGGCCACCCAAAACAGGATAGACAGAATTGCCTATTATACATGCGTATAATAAATGAGGAACAATATTAGCCGGAAGCAAACAAGAAAAATTCTATTTAAAAAAAACTTTTTACGGAGCCACAGCGCTTTGTCAACAAGAGTCTATTCGCCTTCACGCTCCGTCAGGGAATTCTTTTACCGATGAATGGAACACTATTTTGGAGCCGTAGTTTTAAATGCTTAACCATGCTTAACGTTTGGGCTATCCTCACTTTATTCACTCTTAATAGTATTTATATTCTGCATACATCCGTAAAAATACGGATATACTATTCGGTATATATTTTGCCTTTTCTCTGTATTTAATAGTTTGTGATCAAAAGTATGTTGTCCTAATTTTGAGTCTGTAGACGCATACAACTCTTTATCGATTTTTTAATGTAAAATTTAGAGAGAACAAGTTATCCATAACCTAACCGTTTCGCTATGTTACAACGTTTCCTTTTGGGAATAGGGATATTAAACCTATTAGCCACTATTGTCTTATCTGTTACCGTATTCACCAACGACCAGAAGGTTGTTTATGTAGACTCCTCCAAGCTTCTTAATAATTACAAAGGCATGCAGGCAGCACGTGCTGCCTACCAGCAGAAGGCTAATGCCTGGAAAGCAAATATAGATACACTGGCAAGCGAAGTTCAGCAGCAAATTTTTACTTACGAAAAAGAAAGTCCAAAGATGACAGTCAAGGAGCGTCTGCTTAGTCAGGAACTTATTCGTAATAAACAGAAACAGTTTTCTGATTACCAGCAAGCCATGAATACACAGGCACAACAAGAAGATACCAAGATGACAAGTGACGTAGTGACTCAAATCAATGCCTATTTAAAAAAATATGGTGGGTCAAAAGGCTATAAGGTAATTCTTGCTGCTACGGAGTACGGCAATCTAGCTTATGCAGATGAAGGGTTGGATATAACGAATGAAGTTCTGGAAGGATTGAATAAAGAATATAGTGGTAAGTGATGTATAGGTTATCATTTACATATATACTATTTGCCGGCATTCTCTGCGGATGTGGACCTAAACGGCTATCGGAGGCTGAGCTTGGTAAATATATTGCTGATGAATCGAACGGTATTTGCAAATCTTCTATTGTTGGAAATACAACCATCAAGGTGTCCTATCGCCCTACAGATTTATGGGTGAGCCAGGAATTGACAAATGTTTCCGTGACGGAAAAACAAATTACCACCATCAGAGGGAAATATAGTCCCTATCTATACTTCATTTTAAGTTTCTCTACAGATAATAAAGAGACGCTTCATCAGTCGGCAGGACAACAGTACAGTGATCTGGTGCAGACATTGTCATTTCACATGCATGATTATGTTTCGTTGACAACCTCCAAGAACGATACTATACCGGTGAGTGATTTTATGCTGAATCGAACGTATGGTATGGGTAATAGTACTGACCTACTCTTTGTGTTTAGTAAAGAGAAAGCAATAGATAAAGATTGGATACAATTCAATCTGAACGAGTGCGGACTAGGTATAGGTATGCAGCGTTTTCGTTTTAATAAAAGCGACCTTGACAATGCACCTGAAATAAAATTTGAAACGAAAGTAAACGAACTATAGAATAATTCTACTTGCTGTTATATGATACGAAACCGCCTGCTATTAAAGAGCATTACTGTTTTTCTAATTCTCGAAACATTATTCAGTACTGTAGCGCCCACTATTTCATGGGCACTTACTGCAGGCCCTACCGCTCCGGAGGCAACAAGCTTTGAGCCGGTGGATACTACGGATATAGTAAATCTTGCCACGGGTGACATGGCTTATAATATACCGCTACTTGAAGTTCCTGGACCATCTGGTGGCTATCCCTTGTCTCTCTCGTATCATGCTGGTATTCAGCCTAATGAGGATGCTTCTTGGACAGGACTTGGCTTCACATTGAATCCGGGGGCAATATCGAGAAATGTCAATGGATTTGCGGATGACCACAGTAACGTTCAGAACTCCAGCAGACTATTCTGGGAAGGTGGTGAAACCAGAACGTATACCGTTGGTGTCACGGTTGGTATAGCGGGAACTGTGGCTTCAGTTACTGCCGGGTTATCGTACTCTCAGGACACATACATGGGATGTGGTGTGGGCGCATCCGTAGGGGTAGGTGCACAGTTATTCGATGGTGGATCATTGGGTGTATCGGCAGGAGTGAGCCCGTATGGTGATCCCGAGGCAAGTGTAGGGCTAAGTGTTTCTGTCAAGGGAACAGAGAAGCTAGGATTGGGACTGACAACAGGCGCTGGTTTAAGGACCAATTTCAAAAGCGTAAGTGCTTATGGTAATGCCGGTCTTAGTATAGGGTATAGAAACAATGGACGCAACCATTACTTTAACGCATTTAATGCAAGTATATCAACAGGCTCGAACGGCGGTAGCAATATGAGCGCTTCAGGTGTCAGTGTTGCCTCCAGTGGTGGTTCAGGAAGAGTTTCCCGTTTCTCAAACGGGATTACTGTCCCCATTCCTATTTTCTATGGTGTTTCGATAACACTGGGCTATAGATATCAGCGGTATTGGATAGATCAGTATGAAAAAACGAATGTTAACGGCGCGTTGTATTATACACTTCCCAGTAATCCTGATGATATTTTTCAAACCCAATATTTTACGGATAATGCATTTGATACGTATTCGTTGCCGGATCAAAATTTACAGTTACAATCAGATGATAAAGCGAATCCGGATAAGTCACTAGGAGGATCGTTTCCTAGTTATGACAATTATTATGTCAATGCTCAAGGATTGTTTGGCGCCATGCGTCCTTATTATTTTCAAAAGCATTTGAGTAAACGAAATAATTACTCTAAAAATGACGACGGAGGCCGTGACTTCCACACAATTCAATATGACCTTGCCCGTAATCAAACCAAGGAAAACAAAAGGGCGGAGTTCAGGTTTATAAACGACTTTTCAAATCGCTTTGAATATACTCCTGATCGGATACATCACCTTGCTGCCCCATACCCTGATCCAAGCATGCAATATCATTTTGAGTCGGGAACAGACTTGCGTGCAGGAGAGAATGGCACGGATAGCTATGAATCCAATCTGGTTCAAGGTTCCAGAAGTGTTCAGTGGTTTACAAATGAAGAAATTATCAATAAAGCAAAGCGGGTTACGGACGCAGGCTTTATTGAAACCGTTTCCTCCGGATATACCAGAGGAACTTCCAATAACATTTTAAAGCCCAAACAAATTGGAGGGTTTACGATCGTAAACGAGAGTGGCGTAAAATATCATTTTGCTTTACCGGCATACTCCTATGATGACTATATATATTCGGAAAGGAAGAGTGCTGATTTAACATATAATGAATTTTATAAACGCGACCCTTACGCGTATACCTGGTATCTGACAGCCATCACGGGACCGGATTATGTTGATCGTGGATCGGACGGAAATGCGGATGGAAAGCTGAATGAATTTGATTGGGGCTATTGGGTAGAATTTGAATATGGAAAATGGACCGATATATATGCGTGGCGAAATCCATCTGAAGGGATGGATGTTGACATCGATAAGAACTTCCAGAATTTCTCGGAAGGAAGAAAGGAGTTATACTACCTGGATGCTATACGCACAAAAACGCATACAGCACTTTTCTTCAAAGATATTCGGGATGACGCTAAAAGTAGCTTACACTTCGAAAGGAATATTTCACACACCTATTCCGGAAAGGAAAAAAGAAAAGAAGAAATAATAAACGAAACCAGGCGGGGAGGCTTTACTCCCAAAGCAGCGCGATGTGCGTGTAGTACTATTTTTACTCAAAGTGCAGGACAGCATCAGAGTGAAACTTTCATAGATAATGGTACACTTGACTATTACTCGTTGCCGACAAGTACCCTGAAGTTGAATTCTATTATTCTGATTGATAACAAATCTTTAAAAACGGTCCCGGTTTCCAAATCGGATGGTGAAGAGTATTCACAGAAAACTACATCCAACTGGAATGTATCACGAGACGATGCACTCCCGGCAGGAAAGGAAAATTGTAATTTTTCTCCGTTGGTTGCCGATCATCATCTATATAAAAACGTACTTGATATTTATGATTTGGCAAATGTAAAAGATGCTCTGAATAGTGTTTCCCTGAGATCTTTAAAATTCAATACGGACTACTCGCTGAGTCCTGAGACACCCAATAGCTTCGACTATAAATTAATTACTTCAAATCCATCAGTTGATGACTCGGCCTATCCAAAAAACGGAAAGCTAACGTTGAAGAATGTTCAGTTTCTTGGCAAAGGAGGAGCGGACCTGATGCCTGCTATTCAATTTAATTACGATTTGGAAAATCCGGTTCGGGGGTCAGGCGTGCTTACCGAAAGTTCGGGTGCATATACATTTTATCAAACAAACTCGGGACTTGTACCGGGTGATATACTTGCCTTTGAGAGTAATAATAATGCAGCGAAGAAATATTATGCTGTGGTAACATCTATAGCCGATAACGCTCACACGCTACAAATACTCGGTAAGAATTTGCCGGTATCCGGAAGTTTCAATTACCGAACCACCAAGAATCCACCCTATAACAAAGATGCCTTTGATATGTGGGGACTGTATAAGTCTGACTATGTAAACACAAGTAATATATACATGGATAGAATCGTGACCGAGACTTCAGCAAAAACTGTCGATGCGTGGTCGCTTCGTGATGTAACACTTTCTTTAGGAGGCAAGCTACAGTTTGACTATCAGGCGGATGATTATAACCGGGCAGCCATTAATGGTAATTATGAGTTCTCCATTCACTCCATAAAGGAAAGTGCAGAGCCCAATGTGTTTGATGTCTTTCTGAATGCTCCATCACAGCCAAGAAGAAGATTGAATGTAGGTGATGATCTTTATCTAAGCTTCCTATATATGAAAACAATCAATAAAAAGGAAGTCACTTGTCAAGATCAAGTACAGCAGTTCTCCGATCTTGTTTTCAAAGGCGATGGTATAATTCGCGAAAAAATTAGCGACTCACCTGGCTTTATACATTTAAAAGTTGAAAGCAGTGCGTTGGAAAAGGTTTTTAGGTCATATACGTATCGAGAGAATGGTTGTGATCATCCTGTCAACTATACATTTACCTATGGATACACCATTCCTCTGAATAGAATTGGTGGCGGAATTCGTGTGTCAGCAATAAGACTTTCTGATATGGGTAAGATCAGAGAAACAACCTATGACTATACACAAAATGGAAATTCTACTGGCGGTACATCGTATGAGCCCAATATTTGGGAACGTGGAACAGATGCCTACTATAACTTTGATAAGGATAACAAGTTGGGAGAAGGACACAACCTTTTGTCGATCGCGAGGGAAGTGCCATCTCCAGGCGTTATTTATGAATATGTAACTGTAAAGGAAAGAGTTATTGAGTCAGGCGTTGAGCAAGTATTACCGAATTACACTACATATAATTTTGAAGTATTTACACCCGGTATGGCTGGAGCCCAGTATATGTCGGATGAGACTACTACCTTTTCGCGACAAACATATGAAGACTATATATCATACAATAAAAAACAAACACGTACAGTTGTTTTAAAAGACTATACAAGTCGCGTTGGAGCTTTGAAAGCTGTAAAGCTTTATAATGCACAAGGAGAACCAATATCAGAAACTCAGAATCATTTCCTGCATGATGGTATAACCGCTTCACTTATTAATGACGATAATGATAGAAAGGTCAATGATGAACTGGAAGCAAACATCGAACACTACGAAACCAACTTACAAAGCAAGTTCAATAATCAAGGGGTAATTGAAGAAACGTATACTGATGCCAGGTTCATTTCAAGAGAAGGAGATGATTTTGCCTTGCAGGGTGTAGTCAGTAAACGCGAGCAATTTCCTTCTGTTATGACCGGACAAACTGTTATTAATTACAAGACAGGTATAAAGACCTCAACAGTAAATACTGCATTCGACTATTACTCAGGCCAGGTTGTTGAAAGTATATCTTATGATGGATATGGTAATGCTTATCAAACAAAAATAACTCCTGCTTATCGTCAGTACCCTCAGATGGGGCTTGCCAGTTCAGGAGGAAAAAATATGCTTACGCAGGAGGCAGCTTCCTATGCCTATAAAATTGATCCCGCGCAGAGTAATAAAAAGCTTGGACTAGTGTCGGCATCTGTGCAGACATGGAGTGACCAGATTGTAGCGATGCAACCCGGTAAGAATTTATCGGAGAGTGTAGCACAGAGTGGTATATGGCGAAAATCTGCTGGCTTTACATTTATAGGAATGGACGATGTAGCCTTGCTCGCCGATGGTCTCTTCCCTGCAGATCAGGTAGCTTCATTTAATGCCTGGAATGTAAATGATATAGCTTCGACTGGCTGGCAGCGCAACGGTAACATTACCTTATATGATGTAAACTCTCATGCCCTCGAAGCAACGGATGTCAATGGTAAATATGCAGCTACAAGAATGTCTTTTGATCAGACTGTTGTTATGGCTACTGTTGCCAATGCCGAATATCAGGAATTTGGATATTCAGGTGCTGAGGACAGACCCCAAAATGACCTGTTTGGTACTGATGTTTACCAGAATAGTAATCAATACACTTCGAATGCACATACCGGATACAAAGCTCTGATCGCTTCTGCGGGAAACCGTGCTTTTACTTTTTATCTGAAACCGAAGCAGCGTACATACCGCGTTAGTGTGTGGTCTTCAGAACCGTCATGTACCATGAAGTATACGTTTGATAATGGCTCTGCGAATTCATCGGTTGTACGTAACAAGGGCAAGGCGGGTAGTTGGTACTTGTTGGAGACAGATATAGCCGTAAACGAGCAGCACAATAAATTAGAGATTTGGTGCGAGCCCGCCAACAGCACAACTTATTTTGACGATTTCAGAATCAAGCCTGTAGATGCAGCCATGACCAGTTATGTATATAATAAATGGGGCGAGCTATCACACATATTGGATAACAATAACTTATATAGCGAGTATCGCTACGATCAGGCAGGCAGGCTGCAATCCACCTACAAGGAAAGTTTCCAGAGAGAATATGGAACCGAAGGCGTTGTCAAAACAGGAGAGAATCGCTATAACTATGGATCAAATAAATCCTTTATGATTACACTTACTGCGTCCAGCACTGGCAGCCGGGGATATATATACCCCTCGGGGACGTCATCAGTTATTCAAGGAAAGGATATCACATTTGAACTTCGCGACAAGTGCCAGTATAACACTTTAGGTGCGGTACTGATTGATGGAAAAAAAATCGACTTAGGTAAACCCACAACAAAATTGCAAGACGGAACTGTCCTTCTTGTGCAAGCGGGAGGGAAAGCGGTCACTTTCCAAAAGGTACAGTCTGCGCACACTATTCGTGCCGACTTTGCATCAAATTCTATTGCAGGTGTTGTGGAGTGTAATAGCTACATGGATGCTAATGGTAACACCTGTTATGAAGGCGGATATAAATATGCCTATTATGATGTCTGCGGAAATTTAGGCACTTGGACTGAAGTATCCAGAAAGGCCCAGATACCAAGTGACCTTAGTGCCTTGGCCACGAATAATTGCTGCGTATTTAATACTTCAAATACAACCTGTATCTGTAAGCCAGGTAGTACTAACACTACCAATCCGGAATAGAACATTGTCTATAGTATAATTATTGAGATAAGATGAAGCATTTTTATATAGCGATATTCTCAGTTTGTTTCTTCACGACAAGCTTATTGTTACAGGCCCAGACACCCACCGAGCAAGGGTGTGACATCAGGCGATCGGGTTCCAATTGTGTGGGGCAGGCCATAACATTTTATCCGGATTGTCCCAATGATAGTTTCACAAGCTTTAGCTGGTATATCGATGGGACCTTTATTAAAACAGGTGCATCATATACGCATACATTCACTACGAAAGGGAGTCATACGGTCAAGTTAGGTTCATCCTGTGGTAACAGCACCATGTGTGATTATCCTAAGCCTATATTTAGGCAGATTAGCGTTTATATCGAGGACGTTCCTAAACCTGCTATTACAGCCAGTGCAAGACAACTCTGCGAAACCGGTAATGTAACACTTTCTGTTGTTGGGGACGAAGAGTATACTACCTTAGACTATATCTGGCGATCAGTTCCTTCAGGCTACACGGCCATAGGTCGCTCGGTTACTTTTAATAATATATCAACGTCCACGACATTCTATGCGACTGCTTCAGGAGAAGCGTGCACAAGTGAGAGCAGCAGTATTGTTGTGTCTGTCGGCAGGACTGAGCTTGAGCCACAGTTGAAGGAGGAAAATTTTTACCATCGAAAAGTTTTAGTAACAAGCTCTTCCCGCGTAAACCATTATTGGGAGTTAAGTGGTGAAGGGACGGATGTTAGCCACCCTGTAAATGGTAATTATACGGTATATGAGTCAGGTGATTATTATATACGATATTATTTAGAGTCCCTGAATTGCTGGGCAGCTCCAAAAGGGCCGCTGCATGTAGATGTTGATTATGTTCCACCGCTGGCCTCTGCTATACAAGTGCAAAAGGCAGGGTACAACGAAGTATATCTAACGAACGATGAAAAGGAGTATATATTTTCGTATGCTGACTACTATTGGGTTGATGGGTCAGGGGAAAATCCTGTGATTCTAAAACCATACAATTCAAATTTGAATGTGGTTGGTAGTAAATTATATAAGGACGGAACTTACTATTTAAAAGGACGTGATCGGGTAACAAATACTTGGGGCCCAACTTTTATATTATCTGTAAGTACCCGAAGTGATGAAAATTTGAATTGGACTCATTCAATTAGCTATGACGGGACCAAAACGACTATAAATGGTTCGATTGCAGAGAAAAGTATTGCAGAATCAAAAAGTTTCTTTGATGAAGGAGGAAGTGTACTGCAGACGCAGTCTAAAAGCTTTACTACAAATAAAATATTTGCTATACAGAATCTCCGAGACCGGTATGATCGTGTGGTGGGTGCCACGCTGCCAGCTCCAATAAATTCAACGGACTTTAAGTATAATGGAGCCTTCATGCTTACATCGGCAGGAGATATATATGATTATACGGATTTCGATAATGTAAATCCGGATAATGTTAATGGCAATACTATAAATAATCCACTGGCCGTTGGTAATGAAGAAGGTACATTGGGTTGGTACTATAGCGAAAGAAATTCATTGGAGCCACTCACTCCCAAAACTGCTTATCCCTATGATCGGACAGAGTTCTATGAAGATGGAACAGGGGAAGTAAAACGAATGGCCGTAGCAGGTGACGTGGTGCATTTAGGAACAGGTAATGAAATCTGGAATGCTACGTTTCCGGTTTACAATGAACTAAATGATTATGCAGTAAAAAGAAGTATTATTCTGCCTGGGATTTCTGGAGCTACAACTCTTGGGGAACAATCGTTGCAGCAGGTCGGCAGAGATCAGAATAAGAAATTCAGTGTATCATGGACTGACAAAGCAGGTAGAGTAATTATGGCGGGTCGTTTTGGATCGCCTCAGAACTATGTTTTGAAAGTTGACAATATAGTGAGCTATACGCCTGGGAAGTCAGGAGAGAAGCGAACCTTTTATTTAACAAATGAACAGGAAGTGACGCTCTCAGCATCCAAAGAAACAACCGCAGTTATCGTAAATACAATTACTGGTGAGCGTTTTCCTATAGTAGTTCCTAATAGTGTTACTACGGGTCCTAAATTGCCGATAGGTTTTTATAAGATCGAATCTGCCGGAAATAGTGACTTTAGTTTGAAGTATAAAAATCATTTCCTGGATATATCGTGTCAGTTTTATGATGATGCAGGCCGTTTAGTCTCGTCAGTATCACCTAATGGAATGAAGGAATGGTTAGCAAGCACAGATGCAAAATCGAAATATTCGGAGATCGATAAAACCACTTACCGGTATAATTTCAGAGGATGGCTGATGTCTATGAACGAAACGGATGCCGGAGAAACAAAGTATCAATATCGTAAGGACGGTAGTATACGTTTTTCTCAAAATGCACAGCAGTTAGCCAATAAACATTTTTCATATACACTATATGATGCTATAGGCCGCCCGGCTGAATCAGGTGAGTATACCGGTACACAATATACCTATGCTTCACTAGGTACACAGCTTGAGTTTGAAAACCAAGTGCAGTTTGCGACTACGGATACACGCGATTGGGTTACAACGCATTACGACTACCCTGACGGCAGCTTTAACAGCGCTACCAATCTGGGATCGCTGTATAGACAGGACTTTACGGATGGTACTGTGTCGTGGTCAGAAAATGCAAACATGAGGACCTGGTATAGCTATGATGAGTTAGGTCGTGTTACATGGATGGTACAGAAACCGACTGGACTTGAGAGAGTGTTTGCTGTAAAATATACCTATAGTTTCATCGGAAATGTTCTGAAGGTAGAAAACCTATCGTATAGTGTGGGAGGAGTATTGCTGGAGCAGTTCTATCACTATTATGAATATGATGCGGATGGCCGGCTAAGTAAAGTATATACCAGTGCAACATCCGAAGATGATAAGAAACTGCGTGCTACCTATAGATACTACCTGCATGGTCCTCTTAAACGTATTGAGCTTGGTGACAAGCTGCAGGGTGTAGATTTTGTGTATAATATACATGGCTGGTTAACCCAGATAAATCATCCGGATAAGTCAAAAGACCCGGGTAAAGATGGTAATGATGTGTTTGGGATGATCCTGAATTATTATGAGAATGATTTGGCTAATGTCTTCGGTAAGAATGAAAAGATGCAGGTGCCCAATCCTGATAATTTTCATAACCTGCCACATATGCTGATGAATGATGGGACGCCATCGCTGGCCTTTGACCCTAAGACAGCCTACCGGGAAAATATGCTGGATAACCTGAAGCAACTTCAGGCAATGCATACGCAGGATGAAGGTCAGGATTTAGAATTGAACGATCCAATGTTGGAGCGAACAGCGCCTATTCCGCACGGTGAGTTATCAATAGCTTCTCCTCATTTTGCTGTGTCTGATACGCTAGCTGTTGCTTCAACAAAACCGGTATTATATACCGAGGTAGAAACGAATGTCGTGCCCGATGATGTTGAGTTCGCTGCGCTGAAAGATATATTCACGAGCCTGGGAGGTACGGGTTGGTTAAAGAAAACGAACTGGCCTACTACGTGGCCTGCCACTGCAACAAGTGCAGTGTTTTCGAAATGGTTTGGCGTTAGTGTTGTTAATGGTGATGTTGTTTCTATTAGTTTGCCTTCGAACCGTTTGGCCGGAACTATACCGGCTTCTATATCAAATCTAACGGAGCTTACTACTCTGTACCTGCAAGGGAATAGTATATCGGGAAGTATACCGACAGAAATAGGTTCGTTGAGTAAACTTACCTTGTTGTACCTGTACGCCAACAAACTCACGGGTACTATACCTGCTTCATTAGGTAATCTTAAAAATCTGGTATACCTATATCTGCTTCGTAACACGCTGACAGGTACTATACCTTCGGAGTTGTCGGGTATGACATCACTGCAGTACCTGGGCCTGGATGAAAACGGTCTCAGTGGTAACTTGCCTCCTTTCATAGGGAGCATGACAAATCTTGTATACCTCAATTTATATAATAATGCTTTTACCGGGTCTATACCTGTCGAGTGGAATGCCCTGACCAATCTTAAAACGCTCAGTCTCAATACCAACAAACTATCGGGTAGCATTCCCGTATTAGACAAACTCACCAAGCTCGTAACACTTGACCTGCGTACGAATGCATTTACAGGTGAAATTCCGCTGTGGTTAGCAGCGTGTACCGACCTTGAGAACCTATATCTCGGTGCTAACAAACTTACCGGTACAATTCCCGCTTCATTGGGTGCACTTCATAAGCTTAAAGTACTAACATTAAATACCAATGCGCTAAAAGGCTCTTTACCTCCTTCGCTGGGTGAGCTTAGTGAATTGGTCACTTTGTATGTCAATCAGAATCAACTCTCTGGTGAGTTGCCGCCTTCATATGGATTACTTTCTAAACTACAGACGTATAGTGCCGGTGAAAATAAGCTTACAGGAAATATACCGGAGTCGTACAGTAACCTGAAAGAACTTGTATACTTTAATGTATCGAGTAACCAGCTATCGGGAGATCTTCCGGATATTTTTAGTAGCTGGACGAAAGCAACTTCTTTTTATATTTCAACAAACAAGTTTACAGGTACTGTACCAGCTTCTGTTGGGAGTATGACGAGCCTGATATATTGTTACTTGAATAACAATGCCTTTACCAGCGTGCCTCCTTCTTTGCTTAATCTAACAAAAGCTGTCTACATAATACTGGAAGGAAATAAACTGCATGATATACCAGACTTCTCTACACTTCCCAACAGAGCAGTACTATACCTATATGTGCGAAACAATTACCTGGATGCAGCAGACTTGGAGCCGCTTTATTCGGGAGTAAATGTAGCGGCATTTAAATCATTAATGGCGACCCCACAACTTGTAGATCCGGGTATGCGAATCTCCGTGCCTCAAGGCGAAGAACTCATGATCACGGCTGGTGGAAAAACTGCTAACACTTCCTTTGTATGGGAGAAGCAATCCGGTACAACGTGGACAGATGTAACGTCAGCGAATCAAAGTTCCAGCCCGGATGTGTTTAATATTGTTAGTCCTGTCGCAACTGATGCCGGTATATACCGGTATAAAGTAACCACATCAAAAATTACAGCGCTTTCCATCATCAGTAATACAATCAAAGTACAAACCGTTGATGCTTTGCCGGAATCATCATCGACTGACGATGTGCTATATAATGGGTTGATCACATCAGTGCAGTGGCGTACGGATGAAGCCTATAGCGCTGGTACCGGAGACTACTACGGTCGGTATCAATATGCGTATGATGAAAAGTACCAATTGAAAGAAGCTAATTATGCGGACTTCAATAAAGCCACGCAGATGTTTGATCCTGCCGGAAATAATTATCGTGTTGCCGGAATGAGCTATGATCCTAATGGCAATATCCTTACGCTGAAGCGTTTTGATGGTGATGGACTATATAAGAACAACCTCGTCTATAATTACCTGGCCAATACTAACAGGCTGGATAATGTGGACACCTATGTGAACAAGTATAAGTATAACCAGATTGGTCAGTTGACGGCAGAAGATAAGGTTACAGGTGCAGATCAATATATAGAATACGATGTAACCGGTAAAGTACGGAAGGTCTTTATGGATGCGGTCAAAGCTGTACCCAACGTTGAGTACTTATACGATGATCGTGGTTTCAGGCTTGCAAAAATTGCCTATCAGGATAAACGTACAACCTGGTATATACGCGATGCCTCCGGTAATATACTAAGTATATATGAACAGGCTGGTGTTTTGTCAGACCCTGTACGGCCGATACAATGGTCTACACTGACCAATGTAGTGAATACCAATGGGACATTAACGGTTCAGAGTGGTGCTACCACGGGTGGTGCCTGGGCAGCTAACAAACTTGCCGAATATCAGGACGGTTATGTAGAATATACCATTGTTGATAAATTTCAGCCTAAGGATATAGGGTTTAATGTTCCGGGAATGGGAAGTTGCATGTTCAATTTTTATCCAAGCCCTTACGCAACGATTACCATCCGAAAGAATGGAGCATTCCAGGGTGGTTTCACTTATAATATTGGAGACAAGATCAAGCTGGAGAAAGTAGGTGATAAACTACGTTTCTTGCAGAATGGCAAAGTTCAGTTCGAAATTGTTGGAGTTGCAGCTAAAACAGCGCAGCTCTTAGTTAACTTGAACGCGGCTACAGCTTCTGTTAGTAACCTGGTGTTTAAAGCTTATGCTACAGAAAAACAACTGCCTTCTCTTACACAAGTTGAAGTACCGATCTATGGTTCTGGAAAACTGGGTACATATTATCCGGCTCAGGATGGAAGTGCAGCATACGAAATCACGGATCATTTAGGCAATGTGCGCGCACTGGTACGTGAGAATGTAAACATCTATACTGCCACGATGGAAGACAACGGCACAGCTGAACTCACCAACCCGCGCGTAACAGAAATGAATTACTTCCAGAATATATTTGATACGGAAGTGAAGGATGTACAGATGAACCACACCAAACCATTGGCGACAGTGGAGGGCCCTGATAAAACGGCATACTTGTATTGGGTAGGTGGTACACAAGGTATGGATGTACAGGATAAATCCGTGGGCCCTGCTATAGCGTTGAAAGTAGGTGCCGGTGATAGAATAAATCTGGAAACCTGGGCACGCTATGAGCATAAAGAAGATTTTACGGAAGATGTATCCTTGATGATGTTCTCCCAGTTGCTGGGAACTTCATTTGCCTATGTACAAGGCTTCGATGCGATGTCAGTAAGTCAGGCAACTGAAACATTTAAAGGTGCCTTGCCATCGTTGTTGGGAGCGGGTGTTAATGCCAGTCAGCCGCGTGCCTTTCTGAACTATATAGTGTTTAACACAAAGATGGAAGCTGTTGTCAGCGATAGAATACAGGTAAGCGAAGCAGCAGGTTTTGAACCAGATGAACGCGCTGTGCCCGATATGTTTGAGAAACTCAAAATGGATGTGACGATCAAAGAACCAGGCTATATTTACGCGTGGGTTAGCAATGGAAGTGAGAATACAAAAGTTTGGTTCGATGATTTTAGTGTAACGCATACTTCTAACTTTGTAACGCAGGCTACAGATTATAGCGCCTGGGGCGATGTAATGAGGGAGCAGAAGACCGATGAAAGTATATATAGATATAATTACCAGGGACAATTTGCAGAGAGAGATTTAGAGACAGGATGGAATCACTTTGAACTAAGGGAATTTGATCCTGTTATAGGTCGATGGACTGCAACAGACCCGGCAGGTCAGTATTGGTCTTCATATATAGGTATGGGGAACAACCCAGTAAGCGGTGTTGATCCAGATGGGGCGTATTCACAGTTTGGAGCTTGGTGGAGAAATGGATTCTCTTCAGAAGGATTAATTTATGACGATATAAATAAAGACTGGGGGTATCAAACTTCTGGAATAGAAAATGGAGTGGTATGGTTTAGTGGTGACTTTGGTGGTAAAGTTGGTAATGAACAGAACTTTTTGTCTCAAGTTCAACAGTTTCTTTCCGATATTAATCCGGTGGAAAGTGTTGATGCTTACATTGGTGCAGTTGCAAAAACAGAGATAAATCTTGTAGCCGGCTCAAAGGTTGTTGTGCCGATTGGAGGTATTCAATTGTCTGCAAATACAGAGACTGGAGGTCGGGCAGATTATGTAACCGCTGCACAAACATACGCAAATCTTCAAAATGGTCCCGTGGATATTCGAGTGATTCCATTAAACGGAATCGGTACAGGAGATTACGACCCAGGAATTAGGACGTTGTATACAGTGCACAAAGGTGTGATTATCGTTCCCGCAGGTGACATTCCGGTACCGATTGGTGACTATAAACTTCAAGGAGATGCAACCCTTAATCCACTTACAAATAGATATACTCTAGGAGCCAGAGGAGTAGCTGAAACTTTTTCATTTCCAAGCTTTAAAAAGGGAACAAGTGGAATTCGATTTGAAGTGAATGCGGGGGTTCGCTTTCGTTTAAAAATTCCAGATATATTTAAAAAGTAACTTTCAATACCTTAACAATGCATTATACTTCTTACGATAGATATGAAAAAGATTTATAGGTTTGGTCGAATTCTTATTGCTTTTATACCTGCTTCTTATTTTACAAATTTGTTTTATCATGATCTTTTTGTTACCACTCAACATAATAAGCTATTATTTTTAGTATGGGCTTTCCCGTGCCTTCATTTGGTATTTGTTTGTATGCAGTTGATAACAATGATCACAGGAAGACAATACCAGAGGTACGAAGAATTTACAATTGTAAGCACTTATCCAGTGTTGAAACATAAGATCTTTGGTGGTCAAGGCAGACTGAAAAGATTTTTTTTTGAGATATATATTAATAATAGGAGAAGAATTGTTAACGGTTTGTTTTGGCATAGTCCTTCTTCTATTTTGGTCTATAAAGACACATTTGATAAGTTGAGAACTTTCACTCTATCTAATCTTTTATTAAAAGTTGTGTTGATACTAGGTAACGTGACTCTTCTTCTCGTTCTTAAATTTTTTATAATCAAATTCTAGCGGTTAAGAAACTAAGAGATATGTCGACAGGATCTTTCTTCGTTATGTTCCTATTTGTCGTAGTTGTCTTCCTTACCTACAAAGCAATCTATGATATTTTTATATTAAGTCGAAGGGATTTGGTTCGACAGCTTAAAGAACAAGCTTACACTGATATTGAAGTTTCTAAACCTGAGTATGAAGACAAGGGAAATTATTTCCCGGAGAAGCCTTTTGGGTTACTCAATTATGGAAAAGTGCCTATCTGTTATGTTCATTTTTTTAAAGTGAAGTATAAAGACAATAATGGTAAAGAATGTGGAGCTGTTGCTCGGGTAGAATCTCGGTATTTGAAGAGAGCAGATATTTTAATCAGGGCAATACACTAAAAAAGCTAACAGGAGTGTAACCGTATCCAAGAGTATTGATGTAAGCTATATATGACAATAAATACAAAAATGCGCTTTCCCATAATCTTTTTTTTGCTTCTGACATCCGCGTATACTTGCTTCTCGCAGGGAATGGTATCAATTCAACATACTATGCATACTCCGCATGGGAATGTACCATATGATAACTATTTAGTTATACCGGATAACAACTTCAACATGAGAGGCAAATCTCGTCCCAACAGTATGACTTACGATTTCCGTGTTGTTTTAAAAAATGACAGTACTTTTTCATCAAAAGCAAAGATTAATGTAAAGGACATTAAGCACCATACTATTCTAATAAAAGGCAAAAAGGAGAAAATTACGTTCAGTCCTTCTGAAACAAAATCAGTCACACGGATAACCATGGAGGGAGTAAAAATTCCAGGCGTACCCACTGATAGCTGCTGGCTATTCAGAACGTATACAGGGAAAATCAACGTATATTCTTTCCTGGCGGAACTTGGAACTGAATACGCTATAGCAATTCAGGACGGAGTAGATGGCCCAATCAGAGCGCTCACGAAAGAAAACTTATTGGAAATAGTCGAGTATGACAATCCAAAAGTGCATGAGCTTATAGAAGAAGGTAGTTTCATCGAAGCGATTAAACTTTATAATAAGAAGAAGTAGATATGCTCCAGCGAATCGCGTTACTTCTTATTTTATATAGTTTCCACTATACAATATTGGCACAGTCTGATAGTGCCAGTGTACTAACCGGCAGCAGCGATTCTTTGTCTTCTACTGCCCCCATTTTAAACTCCAGATTATCAAAAGTCGATTCGATAAAAAATAACATCCAACAAAGGAAGGACACTGCTCAAAGAAATTTGGATAGTTTAAATTCTAAAGCCATACGAGTACAAGGTTATGCCCGTCATAAATTAGATAGTGCGAAGAGCAAAATTGCACAATCAACATCGCAGGTTAATGACAACATGAAAGGTGTTACCAAGATAGCTTCTGTTGATGGGAAAGTTCAGCAGTTAGATGTACCTGTTATAGATGGGCAAATTTCTTCCGTTGGAAACATAGGCCCTGTTGAACCTGCAGATCTAAATTTACCTTCTGATTTAAAAATAACAACACCTGCAATGGATGGGATAAATCTGAGTGAACCAGACATCTCAAAAATAGACGGAGTCGATGGGTTAACAGAAAATATACCCGGTATAGATGGAAATGTTGCAGAAGTCAAGGGTTTTGAAGATGACCTCCAAAAGATCAAAGAAGGCGTAGTTACAGACCCGAACGAATTAGGAGATTTAGCTGAACAGAAACTGACTGAGATGCCCTCAGTTAATGAGGCTACTCAGGGGATAACAAAAGCGACAGAGGAGCAGGCTAAATATGAAGCGATGATTCAACGCTATCGTGATCAAAAGTTAATCCAGGAGGAAATCGATAGAAAGTATAAGGCTGTAGCAAACGACTATATAATGCAGCAAACTGAAAAGGTTAATTCAGCCCGCGAGAAATTAAATGTATCGAAGTACAGGAAGCAGGGTATTGGCAGCGTCAGGGATATATTCAAAAAACAATCCGATGAACTGGAAGGTAAGAGTTTTTATCAACGTCTTGTGCCTGGCTTTAACTGGCAGATATATAACAAAGGTTTTGTCTCGTCTGATGTTTCTCTTCAAATTGGCTATAGACTTACCCCTCGGTTAACTTCCGGAATAGGTATAGTTTATCGCGTGGGCTTTGATAAGAAGTTTGATTCTTTCGTAAAAGGTCTGAACACTTTTGGAGGGAGAGTGTATGCGGACATGCTAATAGTAAAGGGAATGTTTTTACATGGTGAATTTGAAGCGCTAAACCAGGATGCATCATATACGTTGTATACAAATGAATCTATAAGTTCACGCGTCTATGAAAGTAATTTTGGGCTAGGGAAAAGATTTAATATAACCCGCAACATACGCGGTAACATAATAGCAATATATAGGGTTGAGTACCAGGGCGAGCTTCCAGCAGCTAATAAAATAAACGTGCGTATGGGCATAGACTACGCTTTCAGGAGAGCTAAGAAAAAGCTTAACGGGCTATAGTAACAATACCTTTATCGTGATGTTTTCTGTTTTTCATATCTGAGTATATGATGGTATAGTAATATGGCCCGGTTGGTGCATTGGCTCCTTGATGTTTCCCGTTCCATCCCACAAAAAGATCTCCTTCGTATACTCTATTCCCCCACCGGTTGAATACTTGAAGGCTTCCTGTATTTATATAGTTGTAATTTATTGGCCGAAAGAGTTCGTTGAGTCCATCACTGTTGGGGGTAAAGATATTAGGCATATTCATTCTTACTTCGCAGTCTGTGGCTATGAGATTAATGGAATCCTTTTCCTGGCAGTTATAGTACTTTACCGCAACGCTATATTTCCCTGGTTCGTTGGCATCGATCGAATCGCTTTGGTCTCCCGTGTTCCATTCATAGGTAAAGGAATTCCCATAAGGAGCGTGAAGGCGAATAGACTCTTGTTGACAAAGCGCTGTGTCTCCGGCGAAAAAGTTTTTCTTTATAGGATTCCGTTGCTTGCATCCGGATAAGATTGTTCCTGATTTGTCATAGGCATGTATAATTAACCAATTGTGTCCATCCTGTTTTTGAGCGGCAGTAAAGGATACAGAATTAGTTATCCATTCATTTTGTGCTTTTGGTAGTGTGTCCAAAGCATAATTTGAGAAAAATTTTGGTTCATAGTAAGTATATATGAGCGGTGCAAATCCTTCTTCAGAGTCTCGGCCGTCGGCAGCATAGGTAAATGGAAAACTATATTTCTGTCCAGCTTCAAGGGGTTGGTCAAGACGTAGAGCAAAAGCTTCTCCATTGGGTGTCCATCCGGGACTACCGACCCATATCGCTCTTGACAAACAACCACCAGGAGGTGGGGGAAGATTAACTGTAGGGTTATTGGGTAGTTTCCCATCCCAGGACTTGGTTACTTCATTCCATTCCATAAGATCGGATGCTTCGTAATAATTATCACAATGACATACGTTAACCAAATCTGCTGAGCCAGCATATTTCCCCAGAGTTTTAATAGATAGAAAACAAGAGTCCACTATATTCTGCCCTTGTAAATTGCTGCATATACTTATTGATAGAAGTAAAGTTATCGTCGCTACTCCTGACCTGCTGTAACTAAACATAGGGTGCAAAGTAAAAACGTTATTTTCGATCTTTATAGTGAAAGAGGCTGATTGATTTTGATGAAGAGGAATTGACTTAAATCGAATTAACAATGGCTTTGGAACTATAGTACGTAATGGGGTAATGTAGCTGATTCAGTTACTTCTACTTTTAGGGAAGCTTACAGATTGGCGGCTATGGTAGTTGTTGGTAGCGACCTTCTAATCAGAATAGGGATAGTCAATCGGTGGTTCACCGGGTTTCTGCCAGATGGCAAGCGGTAACTTTGTCATATCTTCCTCCTCCACTGTACGCTCATAAGTCCAGGCATACTCAAAAGTTACCTGCTCGCCATCATTTGCTAAAAAATCACCTAACGCATAGAAAGACGTTGTGCCGGAGCCCGCGTTATTCTTGTAGCTTTTGAACGACCTGATGGTAATAAGAGCGCCGGCAGGCAGCTCATATTTAAGCGGATAAGCTGGAATCTCCCTGACGGTTAATAGCGGTGGACAAAAATTGTATAGCCCCTTCGGAAGAATATACACCCGTGCAGGGTGTTGCAAGACAAGTGATTTACCTATCAATTGTTTGAATACCGGTGTGTCTGAAAAATCGCGGATAGTAGGGGCTAGTGCTACATAGAAGACCCATATTATGAATATGAATACGAGTAATACTGCAAGAAGAATATATTTAAGCATAGACATTTTTAAGATGTATTGGAAATGAACTAAAAATATGGATGCGGAAGACGCAACAACTTGTTTAAATTTTTTTATGACATTCTTTCAATGACTTCGTGTAGCCGATTTTTCATCAGATCTATAAAATTTGTTTGCCCACTCTTGCGGATTCTGATCTCCGAGAATACCCTTGCATAATTTCCAAGATCAATTGAAAAAACTTCTTCAAAACAATCAACCATCTGTTTGACATCCGTCTTTCCGTAGTTGAACACACCGGCAGCGTGAAGCGCATATATAAGTTCAACCAGCGCCACCTTTTGAGCAGTCCATTGAAGAGGATTGTATGACGCATCAGCCTTGCTATTTTCTGATTTCCTGAGAGAAGTAAGTATATAATCCTTGATCATTTCATGCGCTAATATCTTGGCAAATTTTACATCGTAACGAGTTGAAAACTTTTCATCCTTTTCAACGGGTAAATACTGGCTGCCCTTCCGGGTGAAGTATTGACCATCAAGGTAAGTAGCGCCCGAGATACAGTACTCATAGAATGATTGATTTTTATAGGCAAAGTGCTGAAGCTTCTGGAGTACTTTATAGTAGTTATCGATACGACTCTTTCTGTCCCGGAAGGAATCAAATAATAGCACTTCAAATTTCTTTCGGTAGTAATAATACTGGCTTAGTAACACGGGTTTCACTTCTTTGAAGAACCGGATCTCTTGTTGTTCATCAGCGAATTTATAGGTAACGGTAAATCCTTTCAATTCGGTTAGTATTTCACGCATCGTATTCAACGCTTTACCCATTGCAACCAGATCCTCCGTTCCGGTCGCTTCAATGTCTTTCATACGCTTTTGCAAGCCCTCTGAGAATGTTATAATATCCATAGCCATAATCTGTTTAATGTTTACGCAGCATCCGGCAGGCGGTCTTCAATGATGTGGCGTATGTCTGCCTTTATCTTCATGTAGTTTTGTTGCACCTGGTCGATACTCACGTTCCTGACTACCGGTATAGGTTGATAACCGTCCTCTTCTTTCTTTAAAGCTGCATGATCGTTTAGTATCTCGGCATGAAATACTTTGAGTGCTATCTTCTGGTCAGGGTCATCCGCTACCATTCCCACAAACTCGCCCGATGATAGTGATGCAATCTTTGACGGTGGTATAGCAGCGTCCAGTTGCGTTGACCTGCTTACAGAAGTATCCGTGCGATTGATAGATATACTTTCACGTTCCTGGACGATTTTTCCAAAGCGCTCCGACAAGAATTTTGCTGTGTCTCCAACGACCTGCCCGGAGATAACATTTCCGACAATGTTCATGATCACTTCCGCCTGGTCGCGGCCATAGTCTTTCTTAAGCTGTGAATAATCCTGAACGGCCAGGGTAGTTGCCACCTTGTTCGACCTTGCTGTGGCGATCAAACTATCGATGTTGTTGAAATATACCGTTGGAAATTCATCGAAGATCAAACTGCTTTTCAACTTCCCTTTCTTGTTAACCAGCTTGATGACGCGGGATATATAGAGTGAGAGTACCGCTCCGAAGATCTGTTGCTTCTGCGGGTTGTTACCCATACAGATGATCTTAGGTTCATTTGGATTATTGATATCCAGCGTGAAGTCGTTTCCCGATAGCACATAGTATAGCTGAGGAGATGATAGCCGCGCCATACCGATCTTGGCCGATGCAATCTGACCTTCCAACTGCTCCCAGGCTTCATGGGTATAGGCAGATTCAAAGGGGTTAATCAGTACATCTATCTCCGGTTCTGTTCGAAGCAACGGAAACATAGTATTGTATTCCAACTGCATCAATTCAATGACATGCGGCAGTGTGCAGTATTTCCCGTTCTCATATTTCCGCAGGAACCAAATGATGGCCGTCACGAAATTGATTGGTGACTCAACAAAGAAATCACCTTGCTTCTTGATCCAGTCGCGGTTAAGGCCGAGCATGATCGTTCGTGATGATTCGCTGGCATCGGTAATGTCCTCCATCGTAACAGGATCAAGCGGATTGCATCGGTGCATGATCTTATCGAACTCGATCACGTAAAACTTTGGCGGCACTTTGTAGTTGTTGCTAAACTTCAGCAATGTGTTATAGGCTATAATGGAAAGATCATCATACTTGAAGTCATAGATGAACATGCTGAATCCTTTTCGAATATGCTGCGTGATAATGTGCCGGATAACAAAGTATGATTTACCTGCTCCGGGTGTTCCGATAACCAGCAAAGCCCGAAAAGGATTTATGAAATTGATCCAGCTCCTGCGTAGTTTACTTTTCAATATATACTGTGCCGGAAGGTTAATGGAGTATTCGTTTTCCAGCAGCCGTTCCTCTTGTGGGAAGGACTCGTTTAACTTGTTGAAGATGTCATTTCGGAGCTGAAGTCTAATCAGGCGCGAGAGCCATGTACCTCCGGTAAGAGTAAATATATATCCGGTTATGACAACCGCTATATAAATACCACTCGCCGTGAAGGTTTCTATATTGCTGTATAAAACAGCGTGGCTCAATAAGAACAATAAGAGTCCTATTCCTATACAAGACAACGCAGCCTGAAGACTGATTTTCTCGTCCTTCTTTCCGTTCGCCCCAACAAGGGAAACGATCAGCAATGCCAGTGAAAGAAGTTTTGAATTCCATATCGTGTTGAACAACCCGGTGCTGGAAATATTTATCATCACCCGGTCAATAAAATCCAGTGTATAACCCGACTGAAAGAATGCATGGTGGCAGTAGTAATAAAAATGCATGAGCAGTATAACCATACTGCAAATCCTGGTCAGATCAATAATTTTGCGCAAGGCTTGTTCGTTTTCTCCTGTTTGCATGACAATGAATTTTATAGGTTACGTCCTTTTCTTCTTTTCCTTTTTCGTCCAAGTTTCAGTGCTGCCTCTGGTGAACTTCTGTCAAAGTCCCCGGCTGTTACCAAATCCTGTATCATTGAATTGGTAGGGGCGTCAACGGCTTCGTGAGTATACTTTTCCTGTGAGGCGACTTTGTCCGTGAATCCCGGACGGTAAGGTTTTACTGTATCTTCTTTGGCCGATAGTTTTTCTAAAATAGCGGTGGCACTATAAGGCTTACCAAGGTCACTTCCATTGAAGACCACTCTTCTTTGATTATCGACAAAGGTTATCCCATAGGTTCTTCCTTCTGTATTCGTTCTGAAGAGAACAGTGATGCCGCTTTTCTCCAATTCACATTTAAACTGTTCTTTGGTAGTGACAGCCTTTGATAGTAAGACTTTGTCCACTGCCTTTTTCATCGGTTCTTTCAACGGCAACCGTAGTACTTCATTGAGCTTGAATTGCTTTTCCAGAAATGCCAGCGTCGGCTTACTATATATAGCACTGGCTTTTACGGGTATACCTATACGTTTTCCTTTCTGATCAATGAGACTATACATCAGTCCCTTTCGGGCAAACATCTTTGACTTGTCCGTTCCGCGCTCAGCTGTAACATTGTACTGCCTGAGCACCGCGTTCAATTCCGGTAGCGAGGTATACTTGTAGGAGCGTGTTGCCATGCGCACGATGTTTACAATACTTCGTCTTGTCTCAGACTTTCCGTAGACCACTTTTTCCACATCTACAGGACGGATCATCTCTTTCTGTTCTTTACCCTTGCTTTGCGCCTGCACCAATCCAAACGCTGTCTCTATTTCTTTCCTCGCTTTTTCAGATTGATTCTTCCCCAGGTAGTGAATAGGAATGCGCTTGCCGTTTTGCTGAATGAGCGTAGTGACAATATGCACATGCGGGTGCGCTGCATCAGTGTGTTGATATACCAGGTAGGGTTGATCTCCGAAGCCGATCTTATCCATATACTGTGAAGCAATTTGATTCAGCGTGAGTACGTCAAGCTTTTCGGTCACGTCAAAATTCAGGGAGATATGAAGAGTGTTGGTCTTGGTGCGTATATTCTTTTCATTGAGATCAGTGAAGCGCGCGAGCTTCTCATAGAAATTCAAGTTGCCTGCTTCCTTCTTAAAAAGATTCGCTTGAATACATAGCGCTTTACCTTCCATAACTTTCTGTTCGTTGTAGTTGAGTGCCCCCTGTATATCTTTTCCGCTAATCACCTTGGCTACCATTTATTTTAGTATTCCATCCAGAACCGTTAACAGCTTGTCTATCTTGCCCGAGATCTTTTTATACTCTTCCAGTATCTTCAATGCTTCAAATATTTTTTGACTCGGAATGGTACTTCCATGGAAGTAGCGTGTTACCTGGTTGATATTGATACCGATGGCTTTCAACTCTTTTCTGATCCCTGCCAGCTCGACAGTTATAGCATCTGCTGAAGCATCTTTGCGATACCAGATGATTTGTTCCTTTTGCAAAATCATGCGGGCAAATTCTCCGATGGTTTGGCAGTTGCTGTTCTTACGTAGGCCTTCCAGCTTATTGTAGAATGCCTCCGATACACGTACACCGATGAGGTGATCCAGTGGCTCGGTCTTATTGTATTTGCGTTGGCTCATGACTTATTGATTTTGGCAAACCACAGAAGCCGAGTTCCGAGGCTTCGTTCCGAAGAGCCGATAGGGGATGAGGCAAGATTCCAAATGTGTTAACATTTGTACATCTTGCTCCCTGCAGAAAACCGCAGGGTTGAGCGTTCAGCTCTTCAAATTGCGATAAGCTTTTACTTTCCGTTTTCATGATCTTCGTGGTTGATTTTTTGTGGGTGAAGATTCTGTATTACGCTTGCGTTCATGAAGGATTCGCTCGATGTCCTGGTAATCATAGAAGATCACGCCTCCGATTTTTGCGAAGGGAAGTGTACCGTTAATTCGAAGGTTCTGTAATGTTCCGGGAGACAGGTTCAGGAGCTTCCTGACCTGAGGAGATTTAAGCCAGCGTTGCATCGGGCCTGCCTGTCGTTGTAACAGCAACTTTTCTATAGCTTCCAGCAATTCAATTTTGAATGTCTGAAGATCTTCCGGTGTAATAATATTGGTTGCCATGATTTGTTCCGCTTTGAAAATTGTTGGTTCAAATCACGGGTGTAACCCCATAGTAAAACAGTCACAACTGTCCTAGGACACCTGCTAACCTCCTCATATTCAGTTAGAAAAAAATTACAGATTTTCTAAAAACCGAGATGCGTACTTTTGCAGAGCGCAAAAATTCCTGTTGGTTTTTTCACATTAACAACCCAAATCTTTTACGCTATGACACAGGAAATCACTCGTCCCATCCTGCATAAGGCAATCAAGAACCTTGATGTAAGCAAGGAGTTTAAGTCTATGGCCAAGGCTAATGGATACAAGACTTTACAGGATATATTAGATGGTCCTTTGCATGAACTTCCGTTCAAACCACAGTCGGGGTATCGAATGTTGAAGGAATTTTTAGATATCTTGGATGAGCATGGGCTTAATGAGCAGATCGAAAAAATAAGCGAGTAACTCTCAATTCAACAAAGCCGAGTTTATGATTATAAAACTGCCAGAGAAAGATAAAACAATCTCAATACCCATTTTCAAAATATACTTAAGCGACAATGAAGATTTCAATGATGCCGTAGAATTGAAAGGTTTATTTGATACTGGGGCGGATATATCTCTTATTGAGCATACCCTGACAGTTGGATTTGATTTGGTTCTGGATGTTAACGTCAGGAAGACAACGTTGCCTATGAATCGATTGAGATATGTGGAGTACGGTAGTATCTAATTCGATTGTTTGTGACCGGCCTATCTGATTTGAGTGAACTAACTCTATACATTAGACACAGGCGCGCCAAGAAACACTAGAAAACAGAAAGGTACGAATCCCATTCGGATGAATTCAAAAAGTAGATTCACGTATTTACATTGGTACGAGGCAACACTCACGGGCGCTCCAGGTTCCTAGTATTGAAAACTTCGGAGTTGATGCCTCAGCTAAAGGCGCGCCCTAAGGGTTACAGTGCGGGTTCAGGTAAATATACCCTGACATGATCACGCCCGTGCCATAATACTACCATTTACTTTCCCACTAACTCTTATGTGCGGGTCTCCGTAAAGATGCATGCATAGCCATGCGGCAAATGTTGGGTAGTGTTTATGCACTTCAGAATTTGCTTTAAATACAGCCTCAATTATTTCATCACCTTCTTCTAAGGATTGAATGAAAACTGGTAACCAAATTGGAGGAATATTAATATGAAGTGACCAAAAGGGTGCTATTACCGCACTGTAACCTTTTGAAATGTATTGTTTTACTATACTGGAAATGCTGTTTTTAAATGGAGTTGCTTTCAATGAACCCGAATGACATACAAAAAGGATAAGTACTTTACCTTGACCAAGGTATGTATCCAAGTTCATTCGAGGGTTTTCATCTGGATAGATAACCTGTTTTAGAGCAATATCGTCGCTTCCATGAGAAGAGATAATGTTCAACTCAGAAGATATCGGATTTCGAGGATTCAACGCCTGGGTTACGCTAATTTTATACTCTGATAGCTTACTTTCAAGTTTAGAATGCAGCTGAGCAAGAGTAAAGTCACCGCCTTCTGTCGGTATCCAGATTGCTTTTGAAAACTCTTTCGAAATTGTCGTGTTATTTGCATATCTGAGATACCATTCGGTAGAGAGAATATTGCAAATGGGTCTTTTGTGATAGATGAAATCTCCACTTGAATCTAGTAATAGATTGTGTGGAAATCCAGCCAGCCTAATATCCATCACAGCAAGGAGAGGTTCTTGAATGTCCTTAGTAATTTTTGTGAATAAAAACCTACCCCGCAATTGGCCAGAATGTTGTACGTGCTCCTCTGGAAGAACAGAGCGCACTTCGTACTTGGTTTTGATGGTGTCATCAAATGTAAATTGAGAGAAGAAGCCGGAGTTAACTAACTCTTGAAATAACTCCTGGTTCCATCCAGGCAAATGCTCAGTTGAAAAACCCTTCTCCGATATCAAGAGAAAATACCATCTACGTTCCGCGGTGAACATCCATATGAACGAGTAGCCACCTATCTTTGTCAAGGCCCTGAACATTTCAGATTCAGAGCCATAAATCGATTCAAATGACCGCTGATCTTTATTCGGAATTTTTACTTCGGATGTCCCTTGTCTTGCTTTTTCTATGAAAACAAAGCTGTAGTCGGCCTTAACAATCATTGCCAATAGAATTGCTTCAGCATCGTTTTTTTCACTGGCCTTTCCTACAATTCTGTCAGCAATTTTTAGAGCATATTCATTGTCGTGAACTACGTCTGTCACACTTCGGGTCTCATTCAGTTTCACTAACGAATTCTTAAGCAAAGTTTTTAAGGGGATCAAATCGCCTTGTATGATTGCCTTCTGCTCACTGACAAGTTCAGCAGGTACAATGAATTCCAAAGTGCTCAGATAGTGTCCTAGGCCAGTTGGCGAGAAATCCGCATCTGGATAAATCCTTTTCATATTATAAAGCGTCAAAAGCCAAGGTGTTGCATCATTGATTCCGCCTGTAAATATGACCTCCCGGTTTTCATGGAGAAAATCAAGCGCTAATGATGGTAGGTTCGGATCTCCCACCAAAAGCAAACTTAAAAAATATGAATGAGTAAGCGATCGTTTCTCATGTCCACTAAATACAATGTGCTTGGGGATAGAATGATAAATTTCTCTCACCCACGGAAATAGTGAGACATTCCTAAAATATTTTATACCCTGCCAAATGATTTCCTTAACAAATTTTTCTGGTATAGGCTCCTTTGAGTTAATTGCTGATATAACGCTCAAATTTCCATACAGTAATGCTGGAATCACGGATGAATTGTTCGAATAGCAGCGGAATGAATTGAAGAAACCCAAATAAGGTTTGCCATCAATATATGACGTACAATTGATCTCTTCTGCAAAATCCCTCGCTGGCTGGAAATATTCGGAGCTGCTTAGCCTATCAATTACCATCGCAGTAAGTATGAAAAAGGAAAAGCTATTCCCCTGTTCTTTCAATAAATCGCGTAGAACAGGCAAGTACATCAAAATGTTTTGCACTGTATCATTATCCCATTCAAGCTTTTTTGTATTCTCCTGTAATACTGTTGTCAGAAAAGATATTATTGATAATTTATCCTCATTAGTTAATGAGGATTTGTCGAATGAAAATTCAGAAAGTCGTATTCGTTGCCCGTATGTAATCGATTGTCGATATGCCGCAAAAATCTTCTTTATGATATCATCTGATGAAGGACCTGTTAGAACGGATTCATCAATCTTTTGGAGAGTTTTGACTTCCAAAAGACTTTGATAGTAAGAAAAATAGCTGTCTATAAGTATTACAATGGAAGTCTGATCATTCTTTTCAAGGATATTGAGCAGATTCGCGATAAACTTTTTGTACGTGGCGTAGTCGACAGAAATTTCTTTGCAGATTTTCTGAAACAATCCTACTAAGTTCTCTTTGGAATATTGTTTAGCATTAAGGTGTGTAGAAGTAAGCTTCTGAAAAAAATCATCCAGAAGATCCTCTATTTCGTCGAATTTCATAAAGTGATCATTATCTTGAACCAATCGAATTATTCAATGAAGGGAAAGCATTGGCAATCTCGGCTTCTGTTAGGCAGTAGCGATGAGAATATTCGGTAATCTGTAATGCAAGGCTCACTCCGAGGCTTCTAATCAAATCAAAGTTTTCCAATACTAATTTTCCTGACTCATCTCCACATGTCCTATAATTAAGTTTTCTCGCAACAACAAAATGGCCTGCCTCATGCAGGCAAATCCGTTGCACTCGTTCTAAATCACTACGTTCGATGCTCATTCTCTATTTAATTTTTTATTACCCAGAATACAATTGCAAGTTTACTAAGGATCACAATTTCAGCCATTTGCAAATGTTCCTTGTTTTTAATCCCTTGGTCAACTTCTGAAAATAGTTTCTCAGTTTGAAAGTCTTGTCCAGCATGAACAATTTTGGATCGTAATGAATAGTAGGAATTAAACTTCTTTTTGTTTGCCTCTGAATCACCAATGTATTTCAATAAGAATGATCTATACCTTGCCGCAATCTTATAAATATCTTGACCGCACTCTTTGCACTTCGAGGGTACAAAATCTTTGCTATCCAATTCTACCATTGTTTCGATCGCTGTGAACGCTGACAACACTGCAAGTTTCTTTCTTGAACTCATGAACTCCATCGCAGTATTCGAGCTAGCGATTGCAGAATCTAAACTTTTTCGGGTCTGAGAATCCTTTGCAAAATAGGCATCCAAGAATGCTTTTATTAAAGTCGGAAGGAAGACCTTTCCTTCGAGATTCCAGTCAAAGGTGGGCCGTTGATAGTATGTCTCCCACGGAATAAAATTTGATAATTCTAATTCTATAGAAGTAAACTCACTTATTTTGAGTTGTTCAGGCCGTTCAGGCCAATGGAACCATGCTAAGCACCATTTGGAACTCCACGTATTAGTTTCGGTGCCCGCATCATCCTTAAGTATTGGAAACCCCCACCTGGCATCACGAGACGAGTACTGGAAGAATTGATGTGTCGAAACAATTGAGAGAAGTGACATTATCAAATCCTTTTTGTTGCAGGTAACTGATGTGAGTCTGTGGATGTCTTCTAAGCCCTCGTACATCTCGTCAACTGATACCTTTTCAAGTTCATCGTCTGTGTACCAATACTCTAGTATCATTGGATGATGGGGATGCGCAATCTTTGTCTTAGGCAGACCCTTAAGATTAGCTGGAAAAAGTTGAAAAACGTCGAGATAGCTAAAGCCGAAATTCATCGGCAGCTTCGTGAATATGACCTCACGTTGGAAGCGTCGAGCGCTAATTTGTGAATTTTGGTTCATCTTGGAATTCAATTGATTGTCAACAAACTTGCATAAAATACTGATCGATTTAGCTCCCAAATGAAAAAAGTCAATAACCAAAAAGTCTTATCTTGAATTGCAATATTGATTGAAATGATAGTTCCATCAATGACAGAAAGGAAATAGCAGCGCATTTGCTTTCTGAAGTCCGCAACAATAAAAAGCGAATAGAAACCAAAGTTTTCATAGTTCGCAAAAAAAGTGCGAAAGGCTGAAATGAAGGTTTACATGTTCCAGCAACGTGTCGGATCCAATACTTTGTTCACTATTTACATTTATAGAATAGATGACAAAGATGTTGATTTCGCAGCCGGACTCTGGTATCGTTCAGAAAAAAGTATGTGCTGGGTAACAAGTTGGGCAACTTGGTGATGTTGTGTTTTATACTGATCATTTCTTTGAACGTTATGCAGAAAGATACTTAAGGAAATCAATGAATACTCAGGAAGCAGCGCGAGAATACTGTAGAGAATACAACGTCAGTATGGCACTTCACACTGAAGAAATTGCTGTGGGCGATTATAAAACACAGATGCCTTTGTATGTTGGTGGTTTAGCACTTTGGCTTCCATGATAGAAATAATAACATTGTGGTTTACAATACTTTATGTTTCCCCGGACTTGTTTTATGACAAACAGATTAATGACGTTGAAGCCGACAGGGATTTAAATGCTGCTCTACAAAATATGAACTCCTCCGAATGGAGATTGATTGGAAAAGCGATGAGATTGTTAATCCTGGTCTAAGACTAGAGCACGGCAAAACTCTTCTGAAGTATATTGTAATTAGCTAGGGTTCCCCTGACATAAACAAGTCAATGACAAAGAGAACAACAGACGAAATCGAACGCGCCGCAAATCGCCTCATGCTGGATACGGTTGAGGACCTTGCCCAAAAGAGCAATTTAAGAGCGTTGCCTAACAAATTGGAGGTGGAAATAGGAATCGACTTTGTTATTGAGCTTATCAGTCGGACACCAGACCTTGACGTTAAGAAATATGGCACATTTTACGTACAAAATAAGGGAACGGATGAGCCGTTAACCGCTCTTACCAAGGGTTCTAACGCCGGGTCGATTTCCTTTCAATTAGAAGGAACTTGGCACATAGAGTATTTTTGTCTCCAAGTGGATCAACCGCTGGTAATTCTTCTTTGTGACCTTACAAATAAATCGATATTCTGGCTTCCTATACAATTGCATACAGAACGTTATGTTCAGGAGCTCAAGAGAATCAAAAATGATCTTAGTCAAGGCACTAGAAAAACCGATTCGATGCAACTCTATTTCGATCTCGGCAAATTTTTACTCAAGGACGGTATTTCGAGTGAAGACAACTTTGAAGTGTTTCTTGACGACATAAAAACTTCTAAGGAAAACTTGGTTAATCGGTACAAAAGCAAATCGGCGCACTATTTTAATTGGCAACGTCCGCTAAAAGGTTTCATACTAGACCACAAAAAACACCTTGTGGACCAACTGCATGCCTATATAATCTTCCGGTTTAAAGAGTTGAACTTTGTACCGGTCGATTACTTTATGAATTATTACCCAATTGAGGCAACAGTGGGTGCTACAGCCTCGCACTTCGACGGATTCGTTCTTAAGCCTGGTAATAAATCACTGGTTACCCTCTTTAAGAGGATTCAGTTTATTGACGGAATCGTTCAAGGTGGTTATTCTGAAGAGCTCAAGCAAATAGACGATTTCGAGAAAAAGTTAAAGGATATATCGCGGCAATTCCGACGTCTTGGTATCCTCTACCTTGAGGATGATCACCGAAAATACACCGAGATCCCTCATCCTGATGGCAACACCACTTGTAGTTGTATCCGATGTCTATTCAGCAAACTAAAATATGCGCAGGCATTGACTGCAACTCAAACCTCCTCGGTCGAATTAACAGACAAGTTTAAACAGGCTTATGTGCTCTATAAATTTGGTCATTTTACCCGGGCCGTTGAAATAATGCAAGAGTGTGCAATACTGTCTTCGGAAAGTCGGCAGCAAGAATGGTACTTTATTTCAAAGTATAATTTAACAAAGCTCGGTATTTCAATTAGCAACTTCGCCTGGGGTGATCCGAAACTTACAAAACTGGCAGACGACTTACGGACCATCGATCTATCGGAAATAGTCAGACTCTACACAGACACACCTAATCACGAATTTCTGGAAGACCTTTCAACCGATAAGTTTTTCGTGAACGCGACTGCGCGAATCAGCACTCTATCAACACACATCCGCGAACACTACTTGAGCCAGTTGCGGGGCGGCTCAGCGTCAAATCGGTACGTCTGGGAAATCCTTAGCGAATTTTATCAACTCGAATCTTTGCTCCATGACAATTATATTGTGTTTGAGGGATTTTCAGATTTTGGATTTCTTTTCGAAAAAGTTGTTGAAGGAACATTCGCCTCTTACGCCATGTCAGAAGCTCAAAGCAGCAGGATGGAATCGTTCAGTGAGAACCTTATCACCCATTTCATCCGTTACGGAGACCCTGATTTCATTATTAAACTTTTCAAGCGTTACGAGATAAAGGAATTAAACTACACCATTGAGTCAGACAGCGAGTACTCCTTTGTGAATTTGGTTCAGAATTTTTTCACTGAGCTTCCGAAAATTAAGCACGAACTCGACTATACAACTAATTTGTATTTCAAGCAGCGTTGTAACAAGACATTTGGAACCCTTATGGCATTGGCTGGCATGATTAAGCTGGACACTGACTCGCTACAAACTCTTTATAAATCATTGGCTTTATTTCTTCCAACGGGTGTCATCGACAGTCAACATTTCCTTCAATATGTTCAATACTTCATTGCAAGAAAGGGTAAAATGCTCAACCCAGATACAACGAAAGAATTACTGTACATTACCTATGATAACTTTGAATTCTACGGCGCTTCTTTCGTAGAAACGCTGGCTAGTCAACTTAGCGTGTCAAAAAATACGCTTACCAATGGAGAGTTCACCCGGATCACGCAATTAATTAAGACTACTAAAGGCGATAATCAGGAGGAGAAAATATATATTTCTCTCACTTATCTTTTCGCCGCTTGTGAACCTGCATCTCAAGAGCAAATTAGGGAAAGTGTTTTAGCGCGGCTTACAAAGGTTTTCGACACTCAGCTATACTACCTAGCAGCGATACTCGATATAATCCCGATTACTGATGAGCAATTTAGCTCATTCCTCACAGATTCAAGGTTGAGGGAGAACCAAGTCTCTTTCAGTTCATTGATGGGCAGCAAGGATAGACGATTTCCACATATCGGCGCAGTGTTCAATCTTGCCTTTAAGCTCAATAAGGATACAGCTTCGAAGACATTTAGGGACTTCAAGGGAATTGACCCATACTATGACTGGCTAATGGACATGGAGGCATTCGATTACTCGAAATTTAACCCTAGATGGATAAACGAATACGATACAATACACTATATAAATGAGATGAAAAAGCATTCCAAGGTTCGAACTTATGTTTCGGAGTATCTGAAGAAGAATACAGACAAGCACCTCCAAGACTACTTTTTCAAGCGATTGCTCGATTAGTTGGAAAGATTGGGCTGAAGGATGAAGGAGAGTTGCTATGCGAAGTATGCGAATTTTCGTTTCGCAACACCTATCAAATTGATTTTATTGAATGCGATCATCTAACGCCCTTATCGCATTCAGGTATTACCAATACGACTTTGAATGACTTAGCATTAGTTTGCCCTAATTGCTATAGAATGCTTCATAAACTCATTGACGGAAATTTCCTATCTGTTGATCAATTGCATGATCGAATAAAAAGAAATGGTATAGTTCAAGAAATTGAGATCAATTTTTCAGCTGTTGGTAGGGTATACGCTTTGGCGATTGTTATATAGGTAAAGAGGCAGTTGATATAGTTTCCCTAAACTCTTTACCGATGATTCGTAAAATTCCTGTTGAGCCAATTGTGGCTCTCCTTGTAGCACTTTTTGTTTATACGGCCCTAAGCAAGCTGATTGACTTTCCAAAGTTTTCAGGTGAAATGCATAATCAGCCATTACCACGATGGCTAACGAATATACTTGTCTTCTTTATACCAGCAAGTGAAATGATTCTTGCAGTGATGCTGCTTACAAAATCAGTCCGTCTCTACGGATTACTTTTTTCCTTCGCTCTCTTACTGGTCTTTACCATCTATACCGGAATGATTTTACTCCGGTCGTTTGATTATATACCCTGCTCCTGCGCTGGTATATTTAGCAGAATGTCGTGGTCAACGCATTTAATAGTCAACGTGATCTTCACCACGTTGGCTTTGCTTGGATTTCTTATAGAGAGAAGAAGGCAAGAATGGTTTGCCTCCTGAAAATATTCGCGATGCGTCTGCCTGATCAGCAGACACAGGGGAACGCTGAAAACCTGTAAGAGAGTAAGCACAGTTTTCTCAAAGTTGAAAGACGTTTTGATGCTTTTTGAGTGTTAAAAAAGCAATCCAATAGTTATGAAAAAGCTGCTTCAATTGTTTCCTGTCTTCGCGCTTGTGTTAGGCGTTTCACTTGCTTTTGCCAATGCGCCCCGTAGCGCTGACGCTTTTGCTCAGACAAAACGAGCCAATCAAAACGGCACATGGGTAGACATTACCGGACAGGTGCTGGGCACAGACTACCGATGCCCGTCCAGTTCTATAGTGTGTACGCAAATGTTCGACACGAATGGAAATCCGATTGCCGGAACGGAGGTACTTGGAACGTATACCGTTATTCCTTAATCTAAACGAAGAAGAGCAGCGCAACACTGCTCTTCTTTTTTAATATATACTTTTAAAAACTAATTGAATTCTATCTCGGCCAATGATTCAAGCTGGACAGATGAAAGCGGCTTGCTGAAAATATGACGTGCACCGAGTGATCTCGCCTTTTCATGTTCGGCGGGATCAAGGGAAGAAGACACTACGGCAATGACGACACGGTCTTGTTTACCCTCCAGGCAATCCAGTGCATTGAATTCCCGGATGAAGTCAAAGCCATTCATCCTGGGCATATGAAGGTCCAGCAAAATCAAATCAGGCATACTTACCAGCCCCCGGCAATGATCTTTCACTATTTCCAGGGCTTCACTTCCACTATAGGCTGAATATACTTTGTTACTCCAGCCAATAGTGTTCAGTAGTTTTCTATAGATAAAGTGGTTTATACTTTCATCATCCACCACGAGTATATTTTTCTTTTCCATTCTCATCAATTCATCGCGGGTTCTGTTCTAGTCCGCTAAAGATAATTTCATCCACCGGTATAGGATATACATACCTGTTGTCATTAGGAGGGAGTGAATATATAGCTCCATTCAACTTTCGAGTCAGCGTCCGTTGAAAACGAACGTCCTTGTTAAGTCTTCGTAAATCCGTCCATCGTGCAGGTCTGAGTACCAGTTCTTTTTGTCGCTCCGAAAGAATAATATGCAAAAGTGCTTCTTCATTGCTTTCCGTAACAGGAACATAGGTTCCGGCTTTCCAGCGTTTGATCAGGAGTGAATTCAAATCTTCCAATGCACCAGCAACGTTTCCATTTCTTACCCTTGATTCTGCTCGCACTAAATAGAGTTCGTCAATACCTATCCCAACAAATAAACTGTACAGGCCCGAATAGTGTCCTTTGAATGTATAGCGATTTACTCCGCGATTTCGAAAATATACTTTCTTTCGTAAGTCGTTTTCATCGTATTGATCGAACAATAACGTGTCAATAAAGGCCTGAGCAGAATAGGGGAAGGAATAGTAATTGGATACTGAGTGAAAACTGATTTCTTTATTATACTGTGTGATGGGAAGGCGCGATTCACTATTGAGTTTGTTATAATCCAGCAGACTGTTATCGAGGTCGAGAGATTGTGAGGCGTATTTCTCAGCGTCAGTATAGTTATTCATAGCCAGGCTTACAATGCCATGCAATCCTTTTGCAGTTGCTATCGTGGGTTGCGTACGCGAAGGGACAACAGCAGGTAACAACGTTTCTGCTTCCGTTAAGTCACCAATGACTTGATCATAGGTTTGCTGGATGGTGGCACGGGTAACGGGCGTATCCACATCCGAATTGAGGCGCAATGGAATGCCCGGCTGATCTAGCGTTTCGTCATTATAGGGCAGGCAAAACAATTGCGCTAACTGAAAGTGCGATATAGCGCGATGGAACAATGCTCTTCCCTTAATCGTTCTCCACTGCGCTTCATTACTTGAATTCATCTGGATGTTTGACAATGCATCCAACACGGTGTTCGCATAAAATATTTGCCGGTAAGGATAAGACCATTCGGTGAATGATTCCTGGCCACGGTATATATCACTTTCCCAGGTATAGCCAAATTGCTCCACCGGATCAGTAAATCCCTGCCAACCTTCATCCGTCATAAAGAAATCATTTACACCCAGCACTCCAAGTCCGGGACCTATGTTCATAACGCTTGTATTGTTCAGGAGTGCTTCCAGGTCCGAAAGCGTTGAGGGAACCACCAGCGACTTGTTGGGTTTCTTTTCAAGATAGTCGTCACTACAGCAAATGGTTAGAGTCCATAAGAATAGGATATAATATTTTTTCATGATTGTTTCATTTTAGGTGACACAATTAAAAGTTGATTCGAATGCCAAAGGCGATGGAACGGGATGGCTTCAGTGTCGGATAATCCGGATCGATGCTACCTGAAGCCGCTTTCCAGATGATCCCTATATTGTTCAGATAAGAGTATATCTCTACGCTTGCAAAAGAGAGCTTCTCCACGAATTGCTTGTCGAGTATATAGCTTATGGAAATATCCTGCAGTCGGATGTGATCACCTTTTTCCACCAATGCTTCCGAGTAAGTATAGATCGATTCACGGTTATTGTCGAAGGTTGTTGGCATGGATGGAACATCAGTATATAATTCATCACCCGGCGTTTGCCAACGAAGTCCATAATCGCCATGGCTGGCATATCCATTAAGCACCTGATTATACAGCACCGATTTCTTGCGGAAGTAATACCCGAACCGGTAACTGATATTTAGCGAGAGTGAAATATTTCTCCAGGCGAGTGTGTTTCGGAGTGAACCATATACCGTAGGTCTTGCCGATCCATGGTATATAAGTTTATCGGGAGTGGTCGTACTCACTATCGCACTATAATCCGTACTGGGTAAACCATCCATATACCCTTGCGGATTTCCAGTCTCCGGATCCAGTCCGGCCCACGCATAGCTATAGATCGCATAAAGAGGTTTGCCTTTTAAGGGGGCGAAAAATCCCGATACCCCCGGACCATTCTGCAGCAAAGAGGAGACCGGTGTCTCTGATTCATAGTCAGAAACTTTTTCTTTTATAGTGCTAAAGAGCAGTGTTGTATTCCACGTGAACTGCCGGTCTATGTTAAGAGCGTTCAAGACCAGATCAATGCCATGGGACTTTGTCGAGGCGAAGTTCCCGGTAAATGTGCTCACACCGGATGACGGAGCAAACGACCTTGTGCCGATCAAGTCCACCCCTGATTTGTTAAAGTATTCAAGGCTTCCGTATATCCTACGGCTGTGGCTTTCGAAATCAAGTCCCGCGTTATAGATATTTACCTTCTCCCATTTCAAGTCAGGGTTTCCTGGATTTTGAATGACACTATACGGCAAGCCTGTTGTCTCATCGTACCCCAGACTATAGGCTGTTGTAAATGCGGAAGTTTGTTTATTGATATTTCCGTTGGAACCGTAGGTTACTCTCAGTTTCAGATAGGGGAGTAACGATGCCTGATAGAATGCTTCTTCACTGATCGTCCATCCCAGTCCGGTTGACCAGAGTGGTACAGACTTCTGATTGGTGCGAACCCCGAACAGGTTGGATTGATCCCTGCGCGCGCTCCCCGATATACTATATTTTCTTTTATAGGTATAGCTGGCGTTAGCATAGTAAGAAATGAAGCGATCTGTCAGAGAGGCTTGTGCATCGATATAGGGAATTGTCCCACCCGAGAAGGGCGCATCGTAACGATAAAAGAACCCCGTGTAGTTGACGTGCTGTGTGGTGGCTAACGCATCATTATATCCATAGTTTCTTGCAGTCGATTCGATTGTGTTCACTTCACGTGCTTCATATCCTGCCAGGGCACTAATCGAATGGTCACCATAAGTTTTGTTAAAATTTAATTGACCCCTTACAGAATGATTTTCGGACTTCGCGTGAGTCAAGTCCAGGATGCCCCCTATAGGAATGGCCCGTGTAACAAAACCGTCTGCATCGATACTGCTGTAACGGTTAATTAGATTTCTAGCAAAATACGAGTTGTCCTTATGTAGGTTTCTTCGTTCACTATTTCCTTGCCAGTACTGATATAGTATCTCTGCGTTCAGGCCTTCGGCGATACGATAGTTAAGCGATGAATTGATCCGATAGTCGGTAAGTTTAGATTGATTGTCTGTTGCTTCAATCTCATCGAGTGGCGAATATTCCCAATTCAACAACCCGTTTTCTTCAGCCTGTTGAATGAAAGAGAACCTGTGATCTTTTGTTATAGGTATAGAATTGCCATGGTCATCCTTCAGCCTGGCATAGGTATAGATAGGGTTGCTATTGTTGTAGGTGATCGCAGAGGTACCTCCGTTGTTGGTTTGTGTATTATTTTGTGAATAATATATACCAGCGTTTATAGTTAACTTGTCCTTGAGCACCGTCCATGAGTTATTAAGGTTTAAGGTGACGCGGGTGTATTCATTGCCACGCAGGTTATCCAGATTCTTATCTATACCTGCAGAAAGGTAATACCGGTTCATGGTGTTTCCACCATTGAGATTTACAGCGTATTGCTGGTTGACACTTTTGCGATATAGATATGCATCATAGTCCTTCCGTATATCCTGCGTCCCCAGGACTGTTAATTGATTTTCCAGATCTATATCAGAGAGTAAACCATCCCGGTTTGCAATCATCAACTCAACGGCAGGTGTTAATGGACTGGAATGAGAAGTCTCTGCTGTGGTATAAAATCCTTTTTCGAAAAGTCTCCGTTCGTTTTCAATCATTTGGGTTGATGACATCTTGGATTCATAAAATAGATCCGGCTTCTGTGTGATGGTAATGTTTGAATTGATAGAAACCCTTGGCACCTGATTTGAGCTTCCTTTTTTTGTAGTGATCACAATAACTCCATTGCCAGCACGGGCACCCCAGATCGAAGCTGCCGCAGCATCTTTGAGCACCGTAATACTTTCCACGTCATTGGGATTGATTGTATTTATATCCCCTTCATAAGGAAAGTTGTCGATAACGAAGAGGGGCTGTGACTGCGAGTTGATGGTACTCATGCCGCGTATGGAAATGTCATTCGTCTTTCCTGCTATATTCCGGTTGAATATCAATCCACTGGTGACGTCTTCCATTCGTGAAAGCAGATCTGTGCCTACACGTCTGTTAAGAAGTTGATTATCGATCTGCACGAACGATCCGTTAACACGTTCCTTCGGGACTTGCTGATAACCTGTAGAGACAATCGTGACTTCTCCTAACGTTGAAATATCTTCTTCGAGTTTGATTTCAAAATTTGACTGACTGTGGACCGATACCTCCACCGCCTTGTATCCTATAAATGAAATCATCAAGGTTTGGTTGTCGGATACTTCTAAGGAAAAATTACCATCTGCATCCGTTGATATACCAGAAGTAGTTCCTTTTATAATAACATTCACGCCGGCGAGTGGAGTGCCATCACTGGAAGCAATGACTTTTCCGGTGACGGTCTTTTTCTCTTGCGCATATAGTATAGCCGCGCAAAGAAGGAAAATATAGGATAGTATATATTTTTTCATAAGCTCGATTAATTAGGTTCAGATATAAATAATAAAAGATATTAGCGGGCATCGCGGATGACCAGCATGTCTATTGCTTTAGTCTTGTAGACAAGGTCCAGATCATACTTCCGCAGTTCTTTCCGGATGCTTTCGATGTCCGATTGATTTGCTTGAAGTGACATATCTACATTGCCGATATAGCCTGTATCATCAATCACCGGGATGCGAAGGAGTTGTAGTGAGTAGTTGAGGTTCGCTACCAATAGCTGGAGTTTACAGTTGGTAATCGTGAACTCGAAATGGTCAACGTTGAATTTCTGCGGCTTACCACTTGTCTTTATTTTATCGTTCGATGATGTTCGAACCAGTGCCAATACTTTTGTCTCACGTTTCTCCAGGGAGGCGGTATATAGATTGAAGACTCGGGCAAGATCTTCCTTCATCATCGTTAGAAAGTTCTTTGAGATGGCATTGGGCACCATGAGTTCGTAGCAATACGAGTTTACCTTTACCCAGCTTAGCAACTGCTCTGCTGATGTAGTGCGATGATCCGGATATACCAGCTTGGATGTATCGGCTACCTCCACGATTACCCGGTTGTCTTTGATGACTTGTTCATCGGTACTGAAAGCATATGCGTAGAGTGTTTTAAGGCCAAGGTTGGTGCCGGTTATCCGGGCGATGGTGTTATCAGGATACCGAAGTACATCGATACGGGAAGCGAAACCTTCTTTATAGCCGAGAACTATACTTTCATATCGAAGATCTTCCGGAGCAATCTGCACTGGGTTGAACAGTAAAGGTAATTCCCTATCATAGGGAAGAATCTCAATGTCCTTTTTCTCTTTTAGTGCTGATGTAGAAGAAGCAATCATTTTACTGATGTTGGCAGCATTCACCTCGCTGTGTCCCGTTATCGCTTTGACTTTCCCTTGCTCATCAATCCATATATAGTGCGGTATTTCCTTGTGCGGAAAAAGCTTGCGCAGTTGGGTATCACTTGTAGCCATGGGCATTTTAATATCCCGCAGGTGAACGGACTTATTGAAGAGCCTCATCACTTCTTCTTTCGACTGGTAGGTGATAGGTAGAATTACTGCTTTATCCTTGAATGCTGTATTCAGTGAATCTGATTTAGGAAACATAGATATACAAGGAGAGCACCAGGTTGCCCAGAAGTCGAGTATAAGAAGTTTACCCCTATAGTCTGATATTTTAGCCTTGCCACCCGGAAGGTTTAGGATGTTTGTAACAGTTACATCGGGGACATAATCGCCAATGGCTAATCCACTGGCCGTGGAAGATAATGACTGCGCTGCTGCACTAACAAAAAGACATAGCAGTGCCAGACAGCATAAAATTCGTTTCATGCGTATTGATTTTTAGTTAAGAAAAATGAGATAAATAAATCCGGTGATGCACCGACACTGAAGATGGATGCCGGGCATACACCGGACAGGGCTCCATTAACCTAACTTGGAGGACGTTTACAGAGTAAGAAGATTTGTTCTGACCGGCTCATGTTGTTTGCTGTTTAATTGTACAGAAACTTATGAGCGCCTGTTGTAAGGGGATACCAGTTCAAAAAATATGGCGTGGAACCCAACTTACTGTAAGGAGGTACTGGTATACCTGGAAACGAATAAGTGAGCCCACGCCAATGGCGTGAGCACCTCACTTATTGCCTCGTTTCCGTTGAAAATTACCAGTTTTCCTTACGAGACGCTAAGTGCGAATGCGTCAATTTCTTGAGAATTCGCTAAAATAATTTAATTCAACCAATTACTTCAATTCATTCATTGTGTTGTTAAATCAAATATAACAAAAGAATCGGAATTGAAGTATTTTAGTGAATAATATCCGATTAATATAGAAAGCACCTTGCTTGGGTGCAAAAAATTAATGATAAGAACAGTCGTAAAAAGTTCGCTGACCGGCTTAAAGCAATTCGAGAATCAGTAAATCTTTCACAGGAGCAGATTCATTACGCGACGGGAATTATACAGACACATATCTCAAAGATCGAATCTGGAAAAATAAGTATTGGAATAGATACTGTGTCTACACTCTCAGACTTCTTTGGCGTGGAGGATTTCCAACTGTTTCAGTACAATGAACCAATTCCAAATTCTGATTTACTGAGAAAAAACATTCATAATTATCTTTTACTCCACGACATCAATCCTCATGTCTTTCTTAAGAAGAGTCTGATGTACGCCATCAGAGAAAAGGTTCTCAACTCAAAATTTATGAAGACTCCTAGACTCACGAAGGAAATTGCTGACCATTTACATGATAAGTACGATGTGAAATTTACGACCACGAGAATTTCTGATGCGCTTGAAGAACTAAGGAGAAAAGGTCTTGTTGAAAAACTGACAACAGACAAGAAGTCAAAATTCCAGTATCGAAAAATTTAAAATGAATAATTGAGATTTTGAGACTGTAGAAACGTACAATTACTATGACAAGTATGTATTAGTTGCTCACCGGAGCAACTAATGCTCTCTGACTAACCAACGCTAATTCTTGTTTTTATTTTTTACATAGTTAATTGTATATGCTGTCAATGTAATGGCAAAAGATATGGAAGCAATTGATGAACGTAGTTTCTTTTTCGGCAATGCTCACATCAATGGTTTCGCCTTTTTCGATTCTTTCTTTCAGTACATTGATTACTGATCGAATAAAGATTGTTAGTGTTGTAAGTCTCTGCTGTCCATCAATGACTTCGAACAATCTATCCTGTTCAATTGTCTCAAGTAGAATGTTACCAAAGAAGTAGTTGCTATTACCTTGTATTTGCTCCTTTAGGTCATCGAGAAATATTTGCCATTCTTTCTCCTTCCAAGAATAAGCTCGTTGGTAAACTGGGATAACGAATGACTTTTTCGATCCATCAAAAAAGCCATACATGGTGGACTTTGAAAACTGCATCTTATAAACGAATTATTACTAAGCTTAACTTGACAAATCCTGACACAATATCCACCGTCTGCACTACGCTGATATCAACTATCTCAGTTTTAGAATATCCGGTCTTGTAAAAAGAAACCAAGACTTATATCTGCTGGACGAGATTGAAGTTCTTATTCGAATCTGCTCTGATAATTCAATTCCTCCTTTTCGATTGGGGAACAACTCTCGCCTTCTAATTTCCTTTGCAATTTGTTCTAAAGTGGCTGTTTTGTTCGGCTTTCCAAGTAGGACAATCGCAACAGCTTCATGTAGTCGTATCAAGTTCTTCATAAATCACGCGAATTTAATCTTCGGAAACCCACACCTCACTTACATTGAGAATGCCTGGGAACAATGTAAGCAAGAATTTTGATCCTTGTATAAAACATCTCATATTTCGAGATATTTTCTATGCCCTATTTTAGAGCTTTTGGATCATGAATAGAATCAAAGATATTCTCAAGCAAAAGGGAATTAAGCAGACGTGGTTGGCTGATAGACTCGGCAAGAGCTACAACATGACTAATTCGTACGTACAAAATAGAAGCCAACCAAGCCTAGAAGACTTGAATCGGATAGCTGATATCCTTGATGTAGATGTCAAAGATTTGATTGTGAGCAATAGAAGATAAACCAACGAAGATTTTCTTATACGCAGATATAAATGAATGCAGTAGAAATTGAAGAGGCTATATCTTTATTATCGGAACAAGGTTTTAATCCGACTGAATTCCCGTATTCTTTTCTGGAAGCATTTGGCAATAAGTCCACGACTATTGCGCGCCTCAGAACAGGTAATAACAACAAATCCGATATCGAAAAAGGTGTTCTACAGCATAACAACATTCATATCGCTGTTTGTGATGACGGAGAGGTTAGTGAAACACTAAAACGGTTAAAAGAAAGCCCGGCAACAACCAAGGCCAAGGCCAAGTTTATTTTGGCTACGGACGGAAAAGACTTTCAGGCTGAAGATTTAGCTAGTGGAGAGACAGTTGCTTGTGATTATTCAGACTTTCATAACCACTTTGGTTTTTTCCTGCCATTGGCGGGCATCAGCACGGTCAAACAAATACGTGAAAACGCCTTTGATATTAAGGCGACAAGCCGTCTTAATAAACTGTATATAGAGTTGCTTCGTCATAATCCTGATTGGGCAACAGCAGAGAGGCGCCATGATATGAATCATTTTCTTGCTCGACTGATTTTCTGCTTTTTCGCTGACGATACAGATATTTTTAGCAATGATTTGTTTACCTCTACGGTACACCAAATGAGCGCTAACGATGGATCAGACACTCACGAAATTATCAGCGAGATCTTCAGAGCGATGGACATCAAGCAGGATGGACGTTCTGATAAAAATGTTAAAAACTGGGCAAATAAATTTCCTTATGTGAATGGTGATTTGTTTTCTGGGTCTACAGAAACACCGAAGTTCACAAAGATTGCCAGATCCTATTTGCTTCATGTTGGGAATCTGGATTGGAAGAAAATAAACCCTGACATATTCGGGTCTATGATTCAGGCTGTTGCAGATGACGAGGAGCGTGGAGCATTGGGCATGCATTACACTTCAGTTCCAAATATTCTTAAAGTCCTCAATCCATTATTTCTTGATGATTTGAGAGCGCAACTGGATGAAGCAGGTGATAATGCACGAAAGCTACTGAATCTTAGAAAGAGGATATCCCGTATTCGTGTATTTGATCCGGCATGTGGTTCAGGCAACTTCCTTGTAATCGCCTATAAACATTTACGCGAAATTGAATATGAGATCAATAAGAGGCGCGGAGAAAATGATCATTTAACTGAAATTCCTCTTACCAACTTTAGAGGGATAGAACTTCGAGATTTCTCAGCAGAAATTGCGAGACTGGCGCTCATCATCGCAGAATACCAATGTAATGTCCTATATAGAGGACAAAAGTTAGCTCTCGCTGAATTTCTTCCTCTCAACGCTGAAAACTGGATCACTTGTGGCAATGCACTTCAAATAAACTGGCTCGGCATATGCCCGCCTACTGGGACAAGTGTAAAGCTTTTCAGGGAAGACCTATTTAGTACTCCAACGGATCAGGCAGAAATTGATTTCGAAAATGAAGGTGGGGAAACTTATATCTGCGGCAATCCTCCATACTTAGGATCTACATGGCAATCGAAAGAACAGAAGTTGGATTTGAAATCAATTTTCGAAAGCCTTACAAAAACTTGGAAATCGCTTGATTATGTAGCCGGATGGTTCATGAAGGCGGCGGAGTACGGAAAGCATACTAAGACTGTATCTTCTTTTGTGTCAACAAACTCAATATGTCAAGGTCAACAGGTTCCCATTCTTTGGCCATTGATTTTCAAAACGGGCCATGAAATCTCATTTGCCTATACTTCTTTTAAGTGGTCCAACCTTGCAAGTTACAATGCGGGAGTGACTGTTGTTATAGTTGGCATATCAAACAGTGCCGGTACGTCAAGACGTCTGTTTTCTTCAGGTGAAAATGGTCAAACAATTGAAAAAAGGGCCAGTAATATCAATGCTTACTTGACTGCTACCGAAAATGTAATTGTGAACAAGGTGGCTAAACCAATTAGCAAGCTTTCTGAAATGAAGTTTGGAAATAAGCCAGTGGATGGAGGTCATTTGTTGATGAATGAAATTGACCTTCAAGGAATGAGATTATCTAAGGAGGAGAAGTCCAAATTTGTAAGAAGGATTTATGGTGCAGAAGAATTTATTAATGGAAGCACAAGATACTGCCTCTGGATTGAGAATGAATGGTTAGATGAAGCATTGAAAATTGATGCTATAGCATCACGCATTGAAGGAGTACGTAAAATGAGATTGTCGAGTTCTGACAATGGAGCAAAAGAACTTGCAGGACGCGCTCACCAAATGCGAGAGATGAATATTGGAAAATCACATTTAATAGCTATTCCCGCGATAACTTCTGAAAATAGACAGTATTTGCCATGCGGTTTAATTGATCATAGAAGTACGATTACAAACAAGGTATATGCTCTTTATGATGCTCCACTTTGGTGCATTGCGTTGGTTGTTTCACGACTGCATTGGGTATGGGTTGGTACCGTTTGTGTGCGTTTAGAAATGCGCTTTTCGTATTCGAATACAATCGGCTGGAACACTTTTCCGGTGCCCATGCTCACCCAAAAAAATAAGGAAGACTTAACGCATTGTGCAAAAGAAATTCTCATTGCGCGAGAACGATATTTCCCAGCCACGATTGCCGATTTATATGATCCGGATAAAATGCCTGAAGATTTACGTCAAGCTCATGAACGTAACGATGATGTACTGGAACGTATTTACATTGGTAGGCTATTTAGGAATGATACCGAACGCCTCGAAAAACTTTTTGAACTTTATACCAAAATGACCTCCAAAGGGAAAGTTGCATGAGAAACAAGACCATACCATCAGTTACTGTCAATTATAAGAGTACCGGCAGTTCTACAAAATCGAATGAATTTGGTATGCGGGAAATGCAAGAAAGAGCCTATGAAAAGCGTGGCGAACAATACCTGCTGATCAAATCACCTCCTGCCTCAGGAAAGAGTAGAGCACTGATGTTTATCGCTCTTGATAAGCTGAATAATCAGGGAATTAAGCAAGCAATCATTGCTGTGCCTGAAAAATCTATAGGGTCAAGCTTTGCAAACGAACCTCTTTCCAAATTCGGTTTTTACTATGACTGGCAGATGGAGCCAAAATGGAATTTATGCAACTCACCTGGCGAGGATGGTAGCAAAGTAAATTCCGTTAAATCCTTCCTTGATGGTGATGACAAAATACTTGTATGTACCCATTCAACATTCCGCTTCGCTGTTGAGCGTTTTGGGATAGAGGTTTTTGATGATCGACTAATCGCTATTGATGAATTTCATCATGTTAGCGCGGAAGAGGATAATGTGCTTGGATCACGGCTAAAGCAATTGGTAGGAAGGGATAAGGCTCATATCATAGCCATGACAGGCTCTTATTTTCGGGGAGACGCAAATCCGGTTTTGATGCCAGAAGATGAAGCTAAATTCCAAACAGTAACTTATACGTATTATGAACAGCTCAATGGCTACGAATACCTCAAGACGCTTAACCTGGGGTATTTCTTTTACAGCGGATCATATGTCGAAGACATTCTAAATGTCCTTGATCCTAACGAAAAGACCATCATTCATATACCCAATGTTAATTCACGGGAAAGTATGGGTGACAAGATCAAGGAAGTTAATCACATAATGGATGAGCTTGGGAGCTGGCAGGGAATAGATCCTCATACAGGTTTTCATTTAATAAAGACATCGGAAGGAGAGACATTAAAAGTTGCGGACCTTGTAGATGACGACCCGACTAAGAGGAACAAGGTTTCTTCTGCATTGAAACAGCCTGAGGCAAAAAGCAACCGTGACCATGTAGATATCATTATTGCACTTGGTATGGCCAAAGAGGGATTTGATTGGATTTGGTGTGAGCATGCACTTACTGTGGGTTATCGTTCCAGTTTGACAGAAATCGTACAGATTATCGGTCGGGCAACACGCGATGCGCCTGGCAAAACACATTCGCGTTTTACTAATCTTATTGCAGAACCTGATGCGTCAGAAGAAGCGGTTGCCGATGCTGTTAATGATACACTCAAAGCCATTTCCGCAAGTTTACTGATGGAACAGGTGCTAGCACCAAGATTTAATTTTGTTCCTAAAAAACCTCAAAACGAACCCGACCCTAACTACTACTACGGAGAAGGTGGATACGATCCAATGAAATGTAATATTGGCGTTAACGAGGAAACGGGTCAATACCAAATAGAAATTAAAGGACTTACCGTGCCTAAAAGTGAGGATGCAAAACGTATTTGCAAAGAAGATCTGAACGAAGTAATTGCAGCGTTTGCTCAGGATAAGCAGACAATTGAAAGAGGCCTGTTTGATGAAGAAACTGTGCCTCAAGAATTGACACAAATCAGAATGGGCAAAATAATTAAAGACAAATATCCGCAGCTTGATGACGAAGATCAGGAAGCGGTGCGTCAACATGCCATAGCAGCCTTAAACTTGACTCAAAAAGCAAAGGAAGTGTTAAATAGTAATCCTGAATTGGAAGGTCGAGGAAGTACTGCTCTTATCGAAGGGGTGCGTAGGTTCACAATGGATGTGAGAGATTTGGATGTTGATTGGATTGACAGTATTAATCCATTCAGTGAAGCTTATTCCATTTTGTCAAAGGCCATGACCGAACAGAGCCTTAAAGCGATGGCAGAAGTCATTGCTGCACGCAAGCCTAATCTTACTTTAGAGGACGCCCGAGAATTGGCAAAACGAGCATTGAAGTTCAAGAAAGAAAGAGGCAGATTGCCAGACATAAAATCTGCTGATCCATGGGAGCAACGAATGGCACAAGGAGTTGCTTATCTCGCTAGATTAAAATCTGAGGAAGCTAATGCCTAAGAAAAAGACACTGACTGAAGAAGATGATGCTTTATTGGCCGAACTAGGAATAGACGTTGAGGCTAAAAAGTCTGTCAAGCATACGCCCCGTGAAGAACGGATTATTGCTGGTTTTGAAGAAATTCAAAAATTTGTTGAAGAGCATGGACGGCTGCCCGAACATGGGGAGGATAAAGATATTTTTGAACGACTCTTTGCAGTAAGACTTGATCAAATTCGCAAACTAAGCGAGTGTATAAACCTACTGAAGGGCTTTGATTTTCAGAACCTTTTAGTTGATGGAGTCAATACAGATGAAGGAATTGAAGAGAATATAGATGATGACGAATTGTTGGCTCAGCTTGGCGTAGGTGAAAATGACGAAGACTCCATAACTAATTTAAAGCACGTAAGAACCAGTGCTGAAAAGAGGGCCGCAGAAGAAATTGCTAATCGAAAGGTGTGTGAAGACTTTGAGCAATTCAAACCATTATTTGAGGGGGTAAAAAAAGATATTGACAATGGGTTCAGGTCAACTATTCGATTTAGAAGGGATGCGGGCTTTACAAAGACGACACTTGGAAAAGAGAAGTTCATTATTATCGGTGGACAAACAGCGTACATAGCGGAAGTTGGAGATACTTTCAAAGCTCCAAATGGCGAGGATGATGCACGATTGAGAGTTGTGTATTCTAATGGCACCGAAAGCAACATATTGCTGAGGTCGTTAATACGTGCGATGTACAAGGATGAAACAAGTAGATTTATCACAGATTCAAACTCTGGACCACTCTTCTCAGGTGAAAGCAGTGAGGATGATCAAGAAAGCGGTACCATCTATGTTCTTCGGAGTTTATCAGACCATCCGACTATAAAAGAAAGAAGGGAAGTTGTTCATAAGATAGGTGTGACCGGAGGAGAAGTTGAGAAACGAATAGCCAATGCTAAGTTCGACCCGACATTTCTTTTGGCAGATGTCGAAATTGTCGCGACCTATAAACTTGCCAATATTAATCGTGTGAAGCTTGAGAATGTCATTCATAAATTCTTTAACTCAGCCAGGCTAGATATCGAGATTAAGGATCGTTTCGGAAATCCAGTGAGAGCAAGAGAATGGTTTTTAGTCCCAATCTTTGTTATCGATGAATTTGTTGAACTATTGAAACAGGGCAATTTGAATGATTATTACTACGACCCTAAATCAGCGAAATTGAAGAAGCTATCTATTTGATCCTGGAGTAAACATTGCGTTCACTTTTCCCTTTCCGTAGCCGGTTATTCTTTAGGTCAAGTTTCAAAGATAAGAATAACCCCGATAGTTCTGGATTGAGGGTGCTGTCTGTAGGGTCCAAAGTTACCCGATAGGTAGGCATCGGATGATTCTCTTCGTGTTCCAGATCCTGCCATCCAAGGGTATCGTAATCATTCCGTCTCCACTTGTTGTTTCTTACTTCGTAGCCATCCTGTTTGGCTGAAATGAAAATGGTATCGCGGATGGTTCCCGTTCCCAATTTCTTCCCCGTTGCCAGATGAGGCACCTCAAAATCGATAATTCGTACATACCGTCCGCTAATCTGTTCCGGGCTTATTTCCTTTCTGGAACAAGACTCAAACAGAGTCAAGAGTATAAATGAAATGATGATCACGCGTAGCATTTTAGTTTTTGTTTATATAGTCAACCATTAGTAGTAACAAGTTTCTAACACTTCGCTTGGTTCCGTCCTCGGTATTATAGTATCGCACCCGGAAGCTTTCATAGGAAATGCTTTCGAGTCGTTTGGTTTGAAAGAATCTTGAAAAGAAACGGATCAGGTCGGACACGTTCTTATTGTTGATGATCTTTGTTTCAATGAACACCCGTAGCAAATAAGCAAGCTGCGATACTGACATTTCTGTTTTCAATTTGAAGTCGTCTGCCAGGGCTGTGCCTACGGCATTCTTCTCGTTGAGCTTGTGCATCTTTTCCAAATAGAAAACCTCCTCTGCAATCCATTCAGCCAACTGTTCCTTTAGTGTGTGTATAGTCCTGTTATACCCTATGCCTGGCTTCACCTGCGTTTGGTTTACCATCTTTAGAAAATACGCTAGCCTTTCTATTCTTCCAGAAGATGAATCCACATTCTCCAACTGCGCCACAACGTAGTTGGTATAGTAACGAAAGTACTTAATGGTATTATAGTTGAGGTAAAGCATTTCGAGCCGGAGGTCGTCATCAATTGTGGTGTCATTTTTTGTTGAAGCAATGATTCGGTGGAGGTCTTTCTGAATTTCTTTAACATAAATGATCTTTCGATAGGAGATCTCACCCAAGGGTATATTTTCAATAAACTTCTTCATGGGATACAGTACCAGATCGATGAGGTATATATCCGCGTTAAGGTTTTTTAGACGATCTTGTAATTCTCCAAAACTTTTTACGATGTCACTGCCGGCAAGCGTAATATAGCTTTCCGGAGCTTTTGTATCCTGATCAAAATACTTTGTAAAATGACGTTCAATAAAGGTGAGTAACTCTTCCACTGCCCGGCAGGCATGTCGGTATAGTTCGTGATACTCCTGATTATAGGCAACATTTTTATGATTCCCAATTACCGCCAGTTGATCCATCAGCCGGATCAACTCCTGTTGATGGAGTTGAATATACCGTTCAAGATGCCGCTCATCTTCGAAAGCATATATCTCATGCACGAATTTCTTTTTAATCCTATCAGTCTCGTCTTGTAAAACATTTTTGAGTGAGTCGAGTTGTTCTTTCATGATATGAACATCCTTCTCACGGGCAGCAAGAAGATCGTTGGCAATTATCTGCTCCAACTTTTCCAATTCATATTTTAATGACGCGTTCATGCATAGTAAATAACGGAGACCGTTAAGGCGCAAGAACGCTTTGGTGTCCTTGCATTTCTATTACACTGATTTTGATAGATTACCCTACTGAATAGTATATATATACTTTGGTCAGTAGAGGATATTTAATTGCCCGCTATAAGCGGTAGACTGAGAGCAGTTCACCAACGTCAACTGGTAGGTATACACACCCGTTGGAACAATATTTCCTGTACCATTTACCCGGGCGTTCCAGTTAATGTCACCACCAAGAATACCCAGGTGATTGGCAGTCACTGTGGTGCTGGCTGAAAATACCTGTACACTACTGGTATTTGTAATTGTAAGGGTGTAACTATAGGCGTTGATAGGGCTATAGTTCTTTCCGGAATCAGTCACAATCCAGGCATCGTTATAACCATCTCCGTTTGGTGTGATCAGGTTAGGTATGAATGTATCGAAACTCCCGGTTAGGATTCGATAAACGGTTACTGTAGCAGAGGTAATTTGATTTGTATTCAGATCCTGAACGGATACATTCACGTCAGCCGTTTGATCCAGTGCGAGACTAACACTGGCAACGTTATTAGGGCCGGGCCATGAGATTGCAGGAGTGACGATAGACCAGGTATAAGAATAGCTTCCGGAACCATCGCTCACTACGGCGGTTAACGAACGCGAACACGAGTTGGCGGCAGTTCCGGTTTGATTTATCGTGACGCTCAAGGCCAGGCCGTGAGGTATCTGATAAAAGAGTAAAGCAAAAAGCAGTAAAAGTGTTTTCATAAGGGAGGAGTTAATGTTTGTGAAATAATGAAAATTGAATCCCCGCTTTTATCCTGTAAAGCGATGAGTTTGATTGCATGGCTTCTTTGTTGACTGCTTTAATAAAGTATAGATAGCCGGGTTCAATGAAAACACCACAGCCGTTGCCGATTGAATAGTGGGCAATGAATCCTAATGTCCCGCTGTAAATTGTAGATCGATTGGCATTGACGAAATAGGTTGTTGAAGGATTCCCTGAATTGAGGTACGTGGTGTACTCACCCTTTTCAATCAGGTATGATGGATAAAATCCTGCGGCAACACACAATGAATACTTTCTCCGTGTGAGAATTCCATAACCCAGCGTCAGCGGAATTTCCAGGTATCGAACTTTGACTTTGGTTTGATTCGGTATAGGAAAAGGATCGTCAGGGTCAAGCACCTGATAATTATAATTCAACACAAAATCTTTTGTGGCGTATGCACCGCCAAGTGATATATAAATCCTGGACGACAAAATTATATAGCCACCAATTGCCATGCTGTGGTTCCAGTCTACCCTATATTTTTGGAATGCTATGTTCCGCTCAACAAAATGAAAATTATTATAGTCGGCAGCATAATTGAAAAACACACCGGCTCCATAACACCCTATTTTTGAACGTTTATTACCATCAGAAAATAACGAGGGAACGATCGTCAGATTTGTCATGTCCGGTCTTCTCACGGGCTTCGGAGGTCGAAACTCTGCTTCATTCGGTATAGTATATTTATAAGAGAGCTTTACAGAGTCAACCCTGTCTGTTATCAGTGAGTCGATGCCACTATTAACATCTGATGAGTCTGTGTTTACAGTCAAGGCCTTGGCTGTTTTGTGCGGATGATTGAGTTGAGAGTATTTAAACACGATGGCTCGATCGATTACATGATAGGATAATCCTGCCTGGGTGCAAACCATTTGAAGGATCTCAAAGATCGTCTTGTTCTTAACCGACAAGGATATTTTGAGGGTGTTGGGTATATTGTCTATTCCGAAGGCGATGGCTACTCCATGATATGTTTCGAGTATTTCAAAGAGTTTATCCAGAGTAACTTCTTTGACATCGAGTGTAATTTGCTTGGTGAGATCTACTTGTGCGTACGCTGTCAAGCTCCCTGTTAATAAAGCAGTCAGTAAAAGTATTCGCATATAGAACTATATTTTCATGGCACACAACCTCTGCCGGAAACCTGATAGTAGTTTCCTATTTGTGAAGTAAATTTTATATCCATGCTATAGGAAAGTGTTTTGAGTACATCTTCCAGTTTAGCATTTTCAAATTTTCCGGTAAACCTGCAGTTCAGTATTCTCTTTTCATCTATCAGGAAAGAAATGTTGTATAGCCCCTCTAACAACGGAAGTACATCTTCCAATTCCGTATTTTTAAATACCAACTCTCGCGTATACCAGGAATTAAAATTGGGATTGTCATTCTTGATCTTCTTAAGACCGCCAGCCTCTCCTGTTAGGAATTTTTCTCCTCTGGCGAGCTTAATTGTTTTATCCTGGTATTTAACTTCCACCAATCCTGATATCACAAAGATTTCAACCAGAGAATCTGAATATACCTTTACTATAAATGCCGTTCCGACTACATCCACTATAACGTTGCTTGCTGATACCTGAAACGGTCTACGTTCTTTCTTTACTTCGAACATGGCTTCACCGATTAGTTTAACCTGGCGCAGATTGGCAGAGCTGCTATAGGTGATGGACGAATTTTTATTTAACAGAATCCTGGAGCTATCGGACAGAACAAGTTCTTTGTTTTGATCATTTGAAAAAGTAACCGTATCGACCGTATCGATCCTCAGAAGCGGCAGCGCAATGCTAAAGCCGGTGACAATGACCATTACTACCAATGCCATGTTTCTAACCCGGTTATTTCGTTGATACGTTTTAATCATGTTATCTTTTCTCACAGATTCCTGAACAGCACTTTCGAGTTTTTCCATTTCGTCTTTGAAATGTTCCTCAGTGATCTCTTCTTCATCATCGGTACTTTGCCATATTTGTTTTATTTCCTCATAGGCCTGTTGATTTTCCGGAGCCGCTGACAGCCACGCTTCAAGTAGTTTCTGATCCTCTGTAGAAATATCTCCGGTCAGGTATCTATGAATGAGAATGATATAGTCCGTTGCAGGCATATGCTGTTCTTTCTGTTACTACTATCACACGAAATGTTGTTGTCACCCTACTGGTCGGGAGTGTTTTTTTGTCGTTATTCCATCAAGGCTATCACCAGCATCTTCAGGTAGATCCCCAGGTAATGCCGTAAGAGGCTCAATGCCTTGCTCATGTTTTTTTCAACCGCTTTTTCTGTTACATGCAAATGCTCTGCTATTTCTTTATAAGTCATACCTTGCTTGCGACTCATGAGAAACGCTCTTTTTGCATGGATAGGCAGCCGGCTGAGAGCTTGCCTGATTTGTATTTCTAGTTCCCTGGCTAGCAATTCAGCATCGGCAGCAGGTGCCATTTTTCCACTGCCCGAACGATTGACAATTTCTCCCATGATCCGGTTTTGCCTTCCCTTGTCACGCAGATAATTGATCGCCTTGTTGTGCGCTGCACTAAACAAATAGCTTCGAAGTGGTTTGATCAGGTTTAGTGAGTGTCGCTTGATCCAGATGGCTGTAAATAATTCCTGTATGATATCCTTGGCTGCATCTTGATCTGAAATAAAGTCTTTGATATAGGTATATACTGCCTTATAATGATAGGTATAGATTAGCTTGGACGCAGTCGGATTATCTGTTTCCAACAGCTTTAGGATTAGGTCATCGGTATCATTTGTGTCATCAACCTTCATAAGCTAACAGGACCGTCTGTGAATTGATATACTTGAAGCACGAAAAGCAATCATAAAATAATGATTCACAACTTTTCAAACTATCACAAAAGTCAGGCACCAGCGTTTGTATATACTTTCTCCTATATTTGAAGGTTAAGCAAACGATTGCTTGGCGACTGAACTTTTTGTACTAATTGTATTAAATCACTTCAGTAACACTCAATATAGGTTGAACCCTACCGGATGTCGGGGAGAAAGAAATGAAGCATGAAAATAATGATAGGGCACCTTCGATCCGGATTGAAAAAATGTTCAACCTAAATTATGATTCGCGGTGCTATATTTTGTGAATTTAGATTGAGACCGGCATCAAATTCATTCAAAGAAATTGAGAACTGAACGGTGACCCGAGTTGAGATTGTTCTTACAAGCAAATATAGCTGGCTAAAAAGACGGGTTGTCTTATTACGAAATGAGTCTGCATTTGTTGCTTACTTTTTTTATCTTTGAGTCATCTGAATGGCAAATCAGGCATACTAGAAAGTAAACTGATTCATCTATGCCAAAATTTCCAAAAGACAAGCTGTTAGATAGTGAGCAATATTACTCTCTACCCACTAATCAAGTATTTGTACGCCCACCGGTTAAGAAGATTAAAATTGAGCTTTACTGGCAAGATGCTACTGGAGAAACAATCAAAGGCTTTGACGATGTTCGTCATTTTGCTGATTTCTTAAAAGCTAATCCGGAACTAGCGAAGGCCATTGGCTATATATCAAAAAAGTAAAATCAGTTTGATATGCCAGTGAAAGATGAGGATACATATATGATTGGTACTGTGGTACGCCTTAAAAGAACAGGTGAGTTTGCTATTATACGGAACCGATGCTTCCTTCGTGAAGATAAATACTTCTTAAATTATCTTGGAGAAATTGAGGGGAGACCAGGTGGGCTATATGCGTTTTATCATGAAGATATTGAATTGGAATGTCTTCCACCAGTGTAAGGTATATGGAGGTACGCTCAATCACTTTAATAGTTTGTTCACTGTATTTAAGATTGATCATATCAAATTCACCGACAGAGAAAATTACAGTGGGAGTGATGTATAGATCGGTACTAGATTTTGTGGTCAACCTACCTTTACACAGTTACTTAGACGCTACCGCGGCAATCCGTGCCGCTACTTTACAACTGTCAATGAAAATTGTCGATTCATAAAAAGTAAACTGTCAACTTTCCTTTCAAAATATCTTTGATTGTTCCTATCCAGTCCATGTCTCGTAAACCTATCGTATGATTTACTTAAGCTGTCTAGTCTGTTTTTGTACTTCGACAGTAATTCGGTTGGATTAACGTTTTCTTGTTTTCGTATGTCACGTCTCATATAGCGAGCTTGCAGCTCAGTGATATGAAAGTGATACTGTTCGTGTCTGAGTGTTTCGGAAAATTGTTTCGACTCATCAAAATCTCCGAAATAGAAAGACTTGCCTGCATAGAAAACGGAAGTCACCTTATATTTTCCATCTTCCTCTTTGCAAACAATGTCGGTTACAGTCTGTGCCATGAATCTGACTTTCTCTGACTCCCTTAATTCAGTTTCTAATGCTGGTCGATAGAATGGTAGCACAAGTCCGCCAAAATTGTCCCAGGTAATCGTCACTGTGTCATACCAAATAATTTCATTGGGTCTGACCAAGTAGTTGTTGTCATACAAGCTCCCCATGATTATCGCTAAGATACTAACTACTGCTACGATCGTTTTCATGACAAGCGTTTGGAGATTCTTAGTAAGATGAAAGAAATTGTCATACCGATGGCACCTAAAACAACGTATCCAAACATTGAGACGTCAAATAAACTTAAGTACTCGTAGTCAATAATGTAAGCATAAACATTCCAGTAGATAACATTGGACACAATCAGGCCTAGCATTAAATAAATGTGATTCAAATAACTATCATTAGTTTCTCCTTTCAACTTCAAGTTTATGCCAAACATTAAACTAGTAATGAAGAACATAAAAATCTCAATTGTGGTCCTGTTATTCTCGATGACTGGTAAAAAATCAAAGAGCCGTCTCCACATACGAATGGCAAAATAGAATAGACTGTACGAAAGGAAATATCTGTAGATGATTGTCACCGGATAATGACTTTTAAGTAGATTTGAAATCATTTAATACTTCGTTGTGCCGCTCATATTCAGGATCACCATTACTTATGCATTGTGATTCTTTTTATTTCATGACTGATTCTCTGTTCAAATCACTATATGGGTAATGTCCTTTTGACTTTAGTTTTTCAATTAATTTATCGCTTCCATTCTCCATCGCGTACTCCATTTCGTCTCTAAAAATTTCAACGACTAATAGAAGACCATGGTTTGTATTTCCAATTGTGAATTCAGTGCCGTTTGGTTTGTATTGGTCCAATAGGATACAGAAATTTGGTTGTCCGTCTTCTCTCGGTACTTCAACTGTCTCCTTGGGCTCTAACTTAGCTTGAAAAGAATAAGCCCCAACAGTTGTCATTATTCCGCATAACCTTCTCTCGATTGTATTGAAGGGGAGCATTTCTCCCTCACTAGGATTGTATATCTCTTTTGTAAAGGAAACTAATTCATAAGTTCCAATTCTGTTTGGTCTTGAACCACTCCCGTCTGGTTTTATCAATTCCATTGTCGCAAATCCTGTCCCGCTTATTCCATTGGGGAAATAGTACATGTCGACAGTACCACCAAGGTCAAACGGAATTATGGCGTGTCCAACCAAGTCGTGCATCTTTCCAAGCACTCGTTCAAGTCCTACTTGCTTGTCTTCGTAGTTCTTGTTCCATTCTTCTTCTGTAAATTCTTTTGGTGTTTGTTTCTTCCCAAATAGTTTTTGAAAAAATCCCATATTTTGCTGTCCTATTTTTGAAATAGATCACAATATAAAATCAAATCTTTGTTATTGTTCTAAAAAAAACATTTACAACGTTGCAATAGCGGAAGGTCATTGTGTAAGCTTCCCATATTTAGGACGTCCACAAATTAGACAATTTCATTTATAGTTGTAGTTATAATCCGCTGTGGATTTGTGGGAAACTCTTCCGGAGTTTTCCATAAATCCACGGTTAGCATATCCACTGGACTTCGCCCGTTGAGCGCATCGTGATTTGTTTTTGTCTAACATCGGAAATTCCGGTGTATATACTATAAGTTGAAAGCTTTCGGTTTGTTCCGGCCATCACTACCATCCTGCCTTCTCCGGTATATTTAGAATTCTTGATCTTTAAACCTTTGTCACGTAGATACTCTCTAAGAATAACGATTTCGTTAACAACACCCGCTCGTTTACATTAAATCGGCAATGACATACAGTGTTAGCAAACGTGTTTTGGTCACACGTTAATTCTAATTTTTGTATTCAACTTTTCCTTCAAAAAATCTTGAAACTGTCCAATTCTATTGTCCTTCTCAAGTTCCCTTAATGGAAATTTGTCAGTCTTGTTCTTAATTGTCTTAAGGCGCAAAATTGTCCCGTTTCTAGTCGAGGAGTACAGACAATATCCGCCAAGCATAAACGGAATTAACGGAACCAATATCTCTTCAATGTAGATGACGTTTACTTCATTATTGTCAATGATATTGAAGAGTCGTAGTGAATAGTAGAGAGAAAACCCTACAAGTCCTAGACCGATGATTAATATCACTATCCAGTTATTTAATTCTTTTCCCTTTTCTATTGTCAAACTGTCAACTTGATCAAAGTGAACAGTCTCATAGTTAAATCGACTTCTCAGTAGATGAATTCCATTATCTGAAATCCCAAATTCCCTCGTTTCAAAGTAATAGTTGATCATACTCTATCTAACATGTTTGCTAACGCTTGTGTATGTGCAGTTTAAATTTCTTTTAAAAATAATTGTTGAATTTTAAATTGCGCACACATTGCTAGCGGTAGTTTTTACCTCACCAAATGTCCGGATAAACTTCTTGTCCCGTCTTTGATTAATTCTGATTCAATACCATATAGAATCATATTTACTCCGAGAGGGCTATTCAGTTCAAAGAATTGTTTCTTTGTCTCCTCTGAATATGTTTCTTTCACATTCTTAAGCCTTGATTTTGTTGTGTCAGCAGGTGCAATGTCTATTGCCAACGAATATGATTGCCTCACTTGATTAAAAACGCTGTCACCAAGCCCATTATTTATAAACATATCCTTTACAAATTCTACATTCCTTGTGTCCATGTCATCAAGTTTATTCATCTCAGCTCTTAAGCTGTCAATATACTTTGATGTCTTAATTATACTTGAATAAAAGGCAGTAACCTTGATTAATAAAAGACTGTCGTCTGACCTTTGTAACATTTGATTGTATGATTTTCCTAAGTCTGACTTGCCAAGTGAAATATCAGACTCCATTTCTGCTTTAGCATCTTTTACTCCATCGTCTACTCTTTCCTTTACTTGTTTGCTAAAGTCACAACCAAATACCGATATCAAAATCGTCAGTATGATAAGTGCTTGTCGTGTCATACACATTGTTAGCGGTTCGTGCGTCATTCACTGTCCTCCTTTATCCTCCATTTAGCAGTGACCAATTTGTATTGGTCAGGGATTTGTCTCTCGGCATCGTCAATTGAATCATGTGGTGAGTCGTTCTGAACCTCCCAATCTTTATCACAACTAAATCTGTAGATCGTCTGAGAATCGTCATATTGGCAAATCGCCAGTCCATATATTTCAATTGATTCATTCAAATCATCTTGATACCGCATAAACCCAAACGGTTTGTCTCCTGACCAAGCCCATTTAATAACTTTTGCTCCGTCCAATTCGTCCGGTGGTTCACATATTTCATTATCGTTTTGCACCTAGTTTAAGGTTATATGAGTCTTTAAGCATGACCACTAACAGTGGCGGGAGTTCGAAGCGCATCACTGTCCCTCGACACAAAACGTATTTTGAAAAACTGAACTACAAATTTACACTGAACCCCGTCATTGATTATGCACTTTGTTGGCGGCTGTACTTTTACTCCACACTCAAAGTATCAACCCAAGTTTTGTCTTCAATTTTAACACTGTCCGGTAGCGATAAAATTAAGGTTTCTGAACTACGCAAATATTTAACTTGCAACGGATATCTGTAGGTATCCACTGTGAAGTATTTTCTATTTGCCAATCTCCACTCAATTATCGGCAGCCAACCAATTGTTTTATATATTTCAACTTCTTTCCCTCTAAAATCAGAAAACGCATTCCCTAAAGGTTTCTCTTTATAAATAACTCCGTTATCATACCATATGACGTTGCTCGATTCAAACGAACCAGTAATGAAACCTACGCCTAATGCTCCAATTGTCCCGGAAAGGTATCCGAGCCCGAAAATAAGGACGCTCAAAACAATACAAATCACTCGAACTAATTTTTGTCTTCGCTCTATACCGATCCAAAGTCCCAGTGAAATGGAAAAGTACAGGCTGGTTACAAGTACCGCATCTAACTCAAGTGATGTTGTCGATATTCTAGTAAGTAGCCCAAAAACGGTCGCAAGAGAAACTCCGAGAACCGTCACTACTATTTTTTTTCTTAGTCCTAAATTATCTCTTGTTCCTTTAACAACATAAAAGGTTATCACTGGGTAGAACCAAATAGAAAACATTACAAGTATCCAAATCATATTTAAAAGTATTGCCGCCAACATTCCAATATAGGAACATCATTGCCGATGTAAGCGTTTGTAAACGGATATATTTCATTACAGGTAATTAAAGACTGAAAGGTTACGAATCATTACTCTAGTGTTACAAAAGAATACAAACCACAACGAACCGCTGCATGGGAGGTTTTTAAAAATGCACATTCAACTTCTTCTCAATTTTATTTTTGGCAATCTTCTTATATGGCGCCACAATGCCTGAATGAATTCCTATATCGATTATTGTCCTGTCGCGAATTACATACTTAGTATTCTCGTCATAAGGTATATCTGTCCAGATAGGTTGCTCGTAACGCCGAGCTATAAGACGTATGCATGTAGATACCTACGTCTTTGCCCCACGTTGCTGACGAAATTTAATAGCACGCACGTTAAGAACCTACGATATAGCATATGTATTATAACTTCCTCCTGTTGGGTTGGGGTATATATCGTTGGCTTCAAATATCGGCTCGATAGCCGTCACCAACTGCACAACTAGCTCGCGGGGAATGGACTCGGCTTCTTCATAATTCGAGTTTCCTGATTGATGCGCAGTGATCATCACTACGCCGTGTTTATATCTTGTGAATTTAGATTGATACCGGCATCAAATTCATTCAAAGAAATTGAGAACTGAACGGTGTGCCGATTGAGATTGTTCCTACAAGTTCCTGACTATAAATAGTTTTGCAGGGATAGGGTATAATCTGGCCACATATCTCATGTATAGATTACCTTTGTAAGTCAATTAAAATGAATACATATTATGTATTCCGTAATAATTGATGTCGAATTGTTATCGGTTAGTAATTCGGTTAATGTTGATAAGGGGAGTGGTTTAAGCAATTGTTATATAGTAACTTATAATTAGTAGTTGAGTCCCGTCCAGACTACACAACATCAAAGGCCCGAAGTCTTAAATATTTCGGTTTTTTTTGGTTCGAAGAAATCCTGTTCGGTTCATTGCTCTCACTATTTCAAGGTTTCTTAGTTTAACTAAACAAGAGTGTTTGAACACTTCTATTGGTTGCACCATAACTTGATTATAGTATATTTTAGTATAGATGTGTGTCGAAGTATATTTCCCAAGTGATTATTGTATGCGGCTATATTTACAGCTTAAGTCAAAGATGCAGGCATAATAAAATTATGAGTTACTTGTTGCAAATGACTCCTCGCTATTCACAAGTGCGACCGGTATATATACCCTGTTTATGTGAGCATGTAATGCCATGGATAATTTGGACTAGAAATAGGCATGAGCTATATTTCACCTATAATTAGTGAGCCCATCACTTTCGGTACCTTAAAAATAAGGTAAGGAATGTGGTGGGCTTTTTTGTCTCTCAGAAGGTAATGTTATAAGTTATTATGTCAGTTAGCAGTAGAGCAAACAAAATATACAGTTATGGTCAAGAGAAAAATCACGCCATCAAGCTCCCAACTTGATGTAAAACTTCATTACGCATTATGCTTGCCTCTTAAAAAGTCAACTACAATGAAGGTTGATCAATTAAATCAAATAAGAGATTTTTTGAGTGCAATGCCTCATGGTATTGAGTTCCCTGGAGGTGCCTCGCCTATACTGACGAAAGAAACTAATTGAAGATAAATTTTAAATAACAATCCCATGAAATTATTCAGTAGTTGGCGGTTAGTTACCACAAAGACGATTCACACGTTAAAGAATCGATTCAGAATAACAGGGGCTGAATCCGGAAATGGCACATTTGATCCTGTTGATGGCTCAATAAATGATGCCACCGGCATTCATGGCTGGGACTTAATAGCCGAATACCAAAACATTGGCGAGAGTACCTGGAATCTCTCAAAAATGAAGGTGCTTAATCGTGTACAAAACGGTGCTGAGTTGAAGTATGTCATCGGGGCTGAAGATCCCAGACCAACAGAAGATTACGAAGATATTCAGTGGGATGCCTTCTTCCAGGGACGTATGTTTGATATTCCTTACAGACCCTACGCAGTACGCATTAACGATTTGTTTCAAATGCCCGATGGGATATTTGATACTATTTTAGGTACCTATTATATGGGTGTTCGTGTTACGAATGTATGGGCAGAACCATTCACTGCCACGCATACACTGGATATTTCAAATCATTCACGAGCTGAATTAGCTGCACAAGGCATTACCATCCTCGACAGCTGGAACTCCTTGGAACTCTCACGTCTCGGTCAGGCTCAAGTTGGACGTGGAATAAGCTTAAATGGATTACAACCCGGACAATCCAAAACAGTTTATTTTAAAGTAAATGTAGCTGGGGCGTCACCGAAAAAATACAATGTAGAGTTTGTTCACCTTGATATTGCAGGAACACCGGATCCTTTCAATCCAAAGCGCTTACTCAAAAAACAATTCTTTGTGAGTTCATCCCACGTGGACAGTGCAAATGGAGAACTGGTTTGTACTGTTGCAGAAGGAACTGTGCGATTAAAGTTAAAAGAGGTAGGATACGATCAGAAAGGTGCACGTAAAGCAAGAAAAAAATGTAAATGCAGGACGAAGAAAAATCAGGACTCGTTGGAAGAGCTGAGAAGAAATCTAAAAGAACTTTTATGCGGAAAGAAGATCGATGTATGTGAGATCAATAAATTGATGGAAGCTACATTAGGGCCCGACTGGGAAAAATGCTGTAATCCGACAGAAGTAAAAACAGGTAAGTATTGCATCAATCCCTTCTTTGCATTCCCCATAAAATATGAAGTGACCATAGAGCCTGCTGTACCGTTTGCCGGACAATATGGTCCAATTCCCTTTGATGATCCCTGGTGGAAAGTGTTGTTGCTGATCATTGCCGCTATTCTGTTCCTTGCCGGTATGCTTACTGAAGCAGCCGACATTGCTTATCATGATGAAGATTTGGTTATAGGGACACTCGATCGTTTTCAGGGTAATGATATCGATGCAGCGCTGTGCAGGTTGGATACAGACAGAGCACTCAATCTCCGGGAAATGATCGATGCCAGATCGGATGAACCCAATACCGTATTTGTTTCCACGTTGGGTGGTGTTATCGCGCTGAATGGCCCGGTGATGACAAGAGCAGAGATCGATGCGTTTTTAGCTGCCAGTGATATCAATAATTTACGTGTCTTTAAATCCGGAGGAAGAACCGGGTTGACCTTTGGAATCATTACGAATACAAATGATTCCGGTCACCCGGAAGTAACTTGGGGAATAGGACAGCTCGGAATTGATACCGATACCGACCCTGCATTTGGAAATGGAATGGAAGTAAGTAACAGTGGTGACTCAGGGTCCTGCTGGGTACATCATGCAAGTCTGCGCCCGGTGGGACTCAACCACAGTGGTGAAACATCTGGTGCCGATCATGCCATCGCCTCTTTTCTTGAAGATGTGCAAAGCATTCTAAATGTAACCTTCTAAAACTGAAACCATGGAAACCGAATCAACTAAGAATCCTACTCCGGAATTTTTAAACAATCTTATCCAGAAGTTAAGAACGCAATACAGTACTGATCCAAACATCAAACATATCAGTTGGGGATTAGGAAAATCAAAAGGAAAGTTAGATAAAGGCGTTTGCATCATCTTTACAGTGCATCAGAAAACCAGCAGCGAACGCATACAAAAAACATTAGGAACGAAAAAAATTCCGGATGTGATAGAAGGAATACCAACAGATGTGATGGAGAGTAACCCGTACAAACTTGCTTCTTCAGTGGGGAGCCGAGGCGATGTCATTGCCGACCCGCTCAACGGTGGCTGGACAACCAGCAATGCTGATGATCATATCATCTGGTTCAACGGATGGGGTACCCTCGGACTGCTGTGTACAGATAATGATAGTGGCGCCTTGATGGCACTCTCCAACTGGCACGTTTGGGCCGATGGCGGCGAGGAAGGTGATACCATTATTCAACCCGGAATACCGCGGGCAGGTGATCATGTGGAAGGTGTTACAAAAGTTCTGGCCTGTGGGCCAATCCTCACTTCACTGCTTGAATGGGAATCGCCCGATCCTATAGCATTAGGATTGTACGGCGGTGCCGCCGCTGCTGCTCTTGCCGCTGCATTAAGTGACTACCGTGATCCAAGTCGCAGGGGACAGGATGCAACGATACCCGGATCCAATGAAAAAACAAAAATGGAAAAAATTGTGGTGGATACCGTTTACCACGATCTGCCAATTCCCGGCACACCATTCAAAACGGATGTGAAATGGCACTATACACGGCACACAAATGTAAATACCTATGAGCACAGTGTTTCAGAGGGTCAGATCAATGCACAGTTTCTATTGGGTAAGTATGTTACCTCCAACAAACAAGCATACAATCCAGGCGAACAAGCTGCCATTTCTGCCGCTATCTGGGACTATCAACCACGCCCGTGTGACGGCTATCATGTGGTGGCGCACCTCATCTCAGAAAGTAACCCATCCGTAGCGTATCCATTGGTATTACATCCTTCAGTATGTCCTAGAAATATGCCTTGGTACCCGCCTGATAACAATGAATCAACAACTGTTTGCTATGATTTTGCTAAACACAAACCGGGAACAAGATTCCCATCCAATCATTACTTTGACTGGCTACTGTGTTACAGCATAGATAAAACCGACCTGCTTATTGTTGACTGGCAAACCTCTAATGGAGGAACAAATAAAGGTGAGCTGATGATCGGACAGCGGGGATTGCGTTTCAGACACAATCCAACTTCCGGTATACACATTACCGTTGCAGCGTTTACATCTCAACGCATAGAAATAAAAGCGTATGACCATCACGGAACGCTCATTGGAACAGGCACCAGCTCGGGTACATCTGGTGCTATAGAAGTGATCAATATAGCTGGTCAGGGAATTTCAAATGTGGTGGTAACCGGAGGAGGAGGGGAAGGTGTGATACTTAAATATTGCGTTGATACCGAAATTGAGAATGAACAATCCACAGTATTTAGCCCGGATGTATACAAACGGCTGGAAACCGCACATGTGAAATTTAAAGATGTGGTAGCACGAAGGGCCAAGGCAAACCGTTGCTGTTTTGAGGGGACTTTCCGTATCCCGCCCACAGAGCAAAAAGGAAAATGGAACGTGTATCTTACTGTGCAAAATGTAAACAATGTACCTCAGGGAACCAAACCGGAAATTGCTGCTGAAATAATTGGTGGACACTTACTGGCGGTTCCGGCTGCGCAAGTAGCAGGCTGTTTGTTCATGATGCTAGGGGATCACGTGTTTGATATATTCTAGAAGTATCTAAGTGTGGTTGTCATGTGAGTAAATCTTCGGTTAATTTCTCTTGTTAGAAAATCTCATTGAAGACCTATTAAAATCGCTATATATATGCAACCTTGCCGATATTCATATATGGCGTTGGCTTTTTCAATGTTGTTTTCTAACGTGTCGCCGAATGAAGTTTAGAAAGCAACGTAACGTTATACTATAAAAGCTGAATAGTGGAGAATACACGCGCCGATAAGTGTTTTAACCGCGAAGTTGGTTAGTTTATAACTTAAGTAATGCGTAAATGGCTAAGTATATCACCTGCAATCGGTGATAACGAAGTTTATTTAAAGTAATAAGTATAGAAGTTGTATAGTAATTGGTATACTATATGTGAAGATTAAAAGGGCTTAGTAAAGTGGTGGCGCCGTTCATTTTGTTTTTTTGTAATATACCCTTGTTCATTACACTTCAATTCTTAACTTTATATAGATATAAGTCGTCTTTAGGTCACTTCCTGTATTGACCACGTTGGCTGTGAGTATGAAGGTTCTTTCAGGATTTGTTAGCAACGCAATTTATTAACCTGTCTATACCATGTTTAGCAAAATTCCTATGACCATCAGGAAACGATCGGTCAATAATCAGTTGTGTATTACCTTTTTTTTGCTTGCCTTTCTTTTCTGTTGTGATACTGATTATGAAGATCGTTTTGCCCTTACGCCACCCGATTCACAACAAGTATCATTTATTTATCCAGGTATCGCCTCAATTAAGTTCATCCAGACCACAGGTACATCATCAACATACCCAGCAAAAAACACGCACCTTAAAGCCGTCGTAACGCGACTCAATTCTAGTGCGACTGGTCCACTTATCATGTCGATGAATGCATATCTCAAGACGCCCTTGACTTCCGAAAATATAGGGTTCACGCAGATAATAAATGTTACTCAATTCTCGACGGTTGATACGGTTACCATTGACTTGGGAAGTTCTTATTCAATACCACTTAAAAAGGAGCTGGTGCAATTGGAGATTGTGAATGCTGCTTTGGCGGAAGATGATCAGAGTAAGCTGCGAGGGAACTATACCGGAATCTATACCATCGAGAAAGACGATGAGGTACTTATGCAGGGCTTGCTCTCCGGAGTTATCAACTATAAAGGTGAAACTAGCCTTGAGGTATCCGGGGTCGATGCTTTTAGTTTTGTGAAAGGACTTGTTATTCTAATTGACGACGAGGTTCATATGCAATACGCGGTCATGGATAAGGGTGGTGCAGTTGTGGCGCCGCTTGTTGGAGTTGCTTCCATGAACGAAGATGTATTGGTAGGCAAACTACACCTGAGCATTCCTCAATATGACAGTCTCAAAATAACGGTTATCAAAAACTAGCATTCAAATGAAATTCTACATCACGACTCTTCTACTTTTCATGGGAGTGTTAGCCCATGCGCAGCAAACCTTTCCTGTTGAACTGCCCACATATAACGTTGGCTCGCTGACTGACATTATTATTAAGGCAAAAGTGCTTTCAACGAATGTTTATGAATATACAATTATTAACACTTCTGCCGAAAATAGTCCCTCTGTAACCTTTACACTTCGCCCGAATAACCTAACAGACTTTAGAAAGAATATAAAAGCTAAGATAAGCGTTCTTCTGGATAATAGTCCCGACAAAGCTTCCATGCTTGCTGAATTAGAAGATGGTTCTTCTGCATTGGATATACTATATGTCCGCTTTGTATCATCCGAAACTGCTATTAGTTCCTTTGACGAAAGACCAGTAGCAGGACATCTCTATTTTGGCCAGTCAGTATCACCTGCTCTTAAAAAGGATGAAGAAATTTATATTAAGCGAGTAATTGACTTCAAACTCGATTCAGCAGAGCTCACGAAAACTGCCTTTTCAGATGATGATTCTATCCGGGTGAGACGAAAAATAGAGGACATCCGCAAAATTAACGGAGTTGATGACGATGTTAAAAACTCGATTCTGACAGATATAGATATTCAAGATAAACTGCTCAGAAGTTTCAAAAACGGCGGCCTACCAAATGCTGGTATTTATAGTGCCTTCAAAACGAGTGTGATTAGTGCGGAACGAAAATTTGTCTCGGCAGTCACGCCTCCATCGGAGATGATATCACTGCAGAATTTTAAGATATCATATGATTCAACAACTTTATTGACCTATCAATACAATAACACGACCTATACATTCCAAAGCCGGAAACAAATTCGTGAACTAGCGAATGCAGATGCTCGCAAACTGCTCCTTGGAGATTTTGACATAGAGCAAGTCACCATAGAATTCAACGAAGGATTTATTGAAAATATACAGGTGATCGTGGAGCAAAATGGAGAAGTAATGCAATTTGAGAATAATTATCCGATTGGTTTTTCATCGAAGCGCAATTTTAAAATGCTGTACGAGACTTACCTGTTTGACAGGAAATCAGGGAGGGAACTTCCGGTGACTGACGTCCTAGTACGGTACCAGCAGGAACACGAAGTGAATCGCAGAGACTATAGCCCGGCTAATCAAAAACTGGTCTATACACCGGAAAATAACCCAGGTAAGATGGTAACACTGCATAAAGATATAACTGCACAGTTGTTCGAAGTGCAGGTGTTCAGTGATTTTGTTGGCTTCGATCAAAATAGTCCGAATGGTCTCATTCAGCTTGAGTTCGAGAAACGACTTAACATAGTTACAGGGCGAAAAAAATTCCCTGGCACTGTACGGGTTAGTCATGTATTATTTCCCTATGTGACACCATTTCTGTTAAAGTCAAAATTCGAGGAGAACAATAAGTATCTTATACTAAACACGAAAGATCAGTTTATTAACAATCAATACTATCCTATCAAGTATACTTCAACGCTCGAACTGAAACGATTTGAAAATTTCAGTACCGGTTTCGATATCGCACTATACATGGTTGACTTTCCGTCTTCAAAACTTACCTATACTTTCTTTTCTGGGTTTCGCTATGGGAGGGTTGCTATACAAGACTCAATACGTGTATTTGAGGATGATGAAATCAAAAACACGGGGCTAGTAAACGAGTATGGCGTCAATACTTTTCAGATTATGCCATTGAAAGCACAGGTGCAACTACTCATTGATCGCACGTATTCCGTTAATTTCTCGTGGTCAGCAAATCTATACTTCTTAAGAGATAATCGCTTTCGGCAGATAAGTAACATAGCGTCTTTTGCGGATGAAAATGGAGTTGGCGGTGATTATAAGTATGTGTATCAAAAAATCTCATTTGGAGGAACGTTTAAACCAAATGCTGAACGAAACAGCAAGCTGTTCTTTCGCTATAATTATCATTGGCAACAAGGCTATTGGCGTACCGGATTTCATCAGGCCCAAGTCGGTTATAGTTTTTATCTAACAGACACATTGAAGAAATAAATGCATATTTTGCATTGGACTAAAGTATATTATGGGAATATATTTCGGTTTAATATGGTTCTGATTTTTGGTGACGATTTAATGACTTTGCGGTTGGTTAGGTTCTCTCTATTTATTGTTGGAGAAGTCTTATTAAATAGAAACGGTAATGAATTTGTTCAATTTATAGGGCAAATGGATACTCAGCGGCTAAGATATATATATAATGTATAATCTATATGTTTTGCATGAGAACAAAGAGAAAAGGGAACAAATAAATCGATATCTTCCAAAGATCGTTTCAGTAAAGGCTAGTTAAGGAAGGCATGATAGTAAGCCTCTGACAATTGACGAAATAACGAAATCCGAACTAACGTGGCAGGCGTAAGACAGTTTGTTCTTGGCTAGTAATTCGGTTAGTGGCGACAAGTATATACTATACTCTTATAAGATATAAGTGAGATCTTAAGTTTTTTTGCTGAGAAGGAGACGCTGCATATAATTCAGGATTAAATCAAACTTTGTGTTGAAATAAATAGGATAAAAAGTGATATTGGAAATCTTGGAGACCAAGTGATAATAAACTTAATCGAACAAATGAAAACGCTTTAGATTTGGAATGATAGATGCAAAATACTAGTTATGAAGAGTTAAATGATTCTGAATTAAATAGAGGAAATAAGTACGTATTTCGTTATGTATAATTATACATAACGAAATATATCGTATCTCTTCTGCCGGAGCCTGGAATTCCGATCTCTAAAACTCTTTAACATTAGCAGAATCTCACAGCGGTACAGCCTGTCCATTGCGGTTTATGCTGATGTCAACAGGTACAGCTTCTTTCAGTGCAGTGTTAGGCGTAATTTGCAATAGGTATGCCTGCTTGATGTTCTCTTCAAAGGAAATCATGGTACCTTGATCCGTATCTCTTACCGTGGTTTGAATTTTTTTACCCTCAGCTGTTAGCACTTGAATCTGGAATTTCTTGTTGTCGACAGAGAGGACAATCTCTACTTGCTGTCGAAGATCAGTTAGAAGAGGGCAGAAGCAGCATTCGGGAATGCGGAAGATTTTTGGTTTATATACAAAGACACGTTTTCGAAGTTTAGAGATGGCGCACGCCAGGCTGCTGGGATCACGCTCACATGCTGTGCAGTTAGGCTGAAGAATGCCATTGAGCGCATGACTACACACCACGCATAACTCGGAATTTAATGCCTTCATGAGACAATTGTTTTGGGGACGGTAAATGCCCGTTGGCGAATAGCCACCACCCGCCCAGGCACCCACTACGCCTGGTGGTGTATCCACAGTGGTAGGGAGCGGTGTAGTGGAGGCAACAAAATTTTTCCACTTAAGCGTTGCTGGATTCAAATTGATCGTAAGATTTACCGATCCGGGCTCCGGGCCCGAGTAAGGAGGTTCAGCTCCGCCATTACAGAAATAACAGTTGTATTCGTCAGCTAAGTGTCCAACGAAATGACCAAGCTCGTGCACAATCACCTCCTGCATACTACTATTGAGTGATGTGTATACGATGCTTCCGGCTGCACCTCCGTATTGTGCATCATTCACGAGTACATATATAGCATCAAAAGCAGGTGCATAGTTAGCAGCTTCTGTAACACGATCCGGTGTAGTAGAGTAAATAACTCGTTCAGGTGTACCCACATCGTCTCCGAAAGTACAGTTAAGTTCCGTGTTTTTAGACACTCCCGTAATAGGATGATCGATACCCGACTCTGCCGATATAACGTTTACGCGCCATACATTAAAGGCGCAGATATTGGTCGAGTAAGGGGCCTTGTGGCGAAGTGCGTCCAGAGCTGCAAGGACAGCGTTGTTAAATTTGTCCTGGTCGGCTGTCGATGAGGTAAAGCCATCGCCTACAAAAACTATGTCATATTTTAGTGTAGTCGAACCGTTGACCAAGACCGCTGTGGCATGTGTACCGTCGGGATTCGTTTGTACGTTTACCGTAGCGTGTGCCAGGATGATGTACAGAAGATTTGAGCAGAGAAGAAATAGGGTTTTCATAATTCGGCATTTTGAAGGTGATAGAAAATAACGGTGCTTATTTAGCGGGAATGACTAGCTCGCTTAGGAGTGTTGCTTTACCTCCTGTAGCTGGCGTAATGAGTGATATGCGCGCCTTGGCAAGATCCTGGAGAACGGGAATATTGACATCAAACATGACTTCCTCTTTACGTTCCACCATACCGAAGCCTTTGCCATCGGGTGAGGGTACCTCCAATACTCCTGGATGATCAATGTAGGCGAGTGCAATAATCTCTCCTTTACTATTAAGGAACTCTAGCACGAGCTTGTTCATAGTATGGCTCTTGTCTCGCACAAAATCTTCCCGGCTTAGCTGTCGTTTGGTAAAGGTGATAGTACTGCCTTTAAGCGTAAACCATAAACGCTCGGTATCTGGCGAGTCCACCTGAAAAGTTGCACGGAGCGGTTTGCCATCAACGTCTATACTTACTGTTGTTGACTGCGGCTCCAAGGCAGGAATAAGAATCGACACAATGGTGTCTGAAGAGGCTACAATGATAGCGCTTTCTGTGCCGATTTTGACGGAAGGTTTCTTAGGAAAGACGCCATCCATGACTCGCAGCGTGACAATATCACCAGGACTGCCACTGGGCGAATCCAGTGCGATTGTTGTGGACTTCTTGCAAGCAGCAGTAAGCACTGCCAGCAGTAACAGAAACAAGATGTACTTGTGATTCATAAAAATACATGGGTTTTGATTAACGTTATATTATGTATTGCTAACTGTATAGGAAATACTCCAACACCATCGACATTGCTTAACATAGTCAAAGGGTATATATCGGAGTATTTTATATTTATTTATTATTTATACACTTAACTATGAGCTTTCAGGGTTGCATTTATATTTTATGATAAATTCAGATTGAGTGTTGTATAACCTTCATCTGAGTCAGTGCTCATTTTTGTATCTTTACTCCAGCTCGCAATGTATGTCCAGTCGGTGTCTTCTATCCACGCGAGTGTATCGAAACTGGTTGCCTTCTGGCGAATGAGCCTGATATATAGGTCCACGTTGTCTTTAATCCACATGTCATCGCCTTTAATTCTCAACCGTAAAGTTAAGTGGCCATTTAGGCCGTTTGAAAATTCAAAACCATAGCCCGGATAAGGCATCGGGTTCTGCCCAACTCCATCAGGTAATGGAGGTGTTTTATCGTTCCTTCGAGGAAGCTTAGTGGCTCCACTGTAATCGTAGTTACGAATTGCACCACGCTCTAAGTCATTCTCTGCCGGGTAGTCTAAATTGAGAACACGAAGTTCAGCACCGTTCCGAATGACAGAAGCCTGCACGAGACTATCAGTCCCAGCATAACGAACATCCTTTGTTTGAACAGTAAGCCTAATTGCGCCAATCCACATAAAGTCTCCTTTCTAGTTTAGTTTGTTATTAAGATGATTATAATAAGTATGCTTATGATGAGAAGAAAAAGCAGGGTCCAGAACCATTTTCTCCAGCGCCCATTTTTATTTTCTTTCGAAGAAATAATGACAGGAGATTTACCTTCCTGACTAATTACAATACCGGGTTGATTTCCAGATGTAGCATCATGGATTATCAGTATTTCATATTCTCCATTCCCGTTGTCAACGATACCTCCGTCAATACTGCTGCCTGAAATCCCAGCTACTAAAAAACTGTCTACTCGACCCGGTCCAATGAGGTTGCTATATGTATCCTTTGGTATAAAAACGATACGGATATGCCTTTTACCATTGGGAAGGTTCTTCTCGAAAATTGTTCGGATCGATGTTTTGGCACCATCAATGCCAGCGTTAACATGAACCGACCATGTTAGTTCCCTAGTACCCTGACATCCCTCTCCAAAGGAAGCCACGGCTCTAAAAGTATAATTACCCGAATGTTTAAATATATCTTTCAAAGGGTTTCCAAATATTCCGTCAGGTTCCATTCCACCATCTCCGTGTCCAGCGTCATCAAAGAGGTCGAATATTTCTTCATCATATTTGATGATGGGTTTATTCTGGTTTTGCTCAAGCGCCAATAACGTAGCATAAATAGGAGGCACAGCATCTCCTTTGATTTCCCCAGCCAAGGCTAACCGGTTTTTTGATAGTATATTTCCAGTGCTTTCCGTTGGCTTTTTGATAACCACCCTTACCTTAGAATTAGGAGGAGGAAATCCATTAAGGTCAACAATGGAGACAAGTGGATTGATCGTATCTCCCGTATAGTATCTGACTTTCCGATTGATCAGGTGCATAGCGGGACCGCCCTTCACAGTTACATTTAAAAAGAATCGAACTGCTGGATCACCACCAGCGTTAATGAATTCTCCTGTTTTAGATTTCGTCCGAACAACATGGACTTTCCAGCTTCCATTTTGTTCACTTTCATAGGGCAACTTAAGTCGGGTAAATCTCCATTTGCGTCCATGCGAGGATTCATTATCTTTTTCTGAAGCAGAGATTTTTTTTCCTAATGGAGTTTCTATCCAAAAAGTAACGGGTGCTATCATTTTGTCCCATCCCAACACGATTGTAACGCTTGTCTCTTCACACACCGCAAAAGATATAGGAGTAGCCTCATCTTTTCCTGCTGCCAGTATATATTCAGGATCTAACAGGGTTCCGGTTTCAAAAATATTTCCAAAGCTTAGCGAAAAGAATTTGCGCAAATCCAATCCGTCACCTGCCCGCATATATAGTCCGTTATGCGTTTGTGCAAGATTTGTAAGCAATGCACCGTTCAGGCTACTTTCTGTTCCGAATCCGATTGCTTCTATATCTGTATTTCCTAAACTGCCCAGTGCATCAACGATCATCGGAGGCCTATTTTGCAAGCCGTCTGTCAGCAACAGTATAGTTCGTTTGTTTCCTCCTGGACTTGCTGCAGGAAAATGGGACGCAGCTATTTGTAGCCCGTGCCCGATGCTCGTTGAACCGTCTGCTGAAATACCAAAAATGCCTCCAGGTGGACCTTTGAGTATTTGCCTGTCGCTCGGGCCATTTATCGTTGTCAGATTTATGTCATGTGTTGCTATACTGCTAAAGGATACCAGTCCGACCCTATGACCGACACTTGCGTTTATAAGATTGACAAAAAGATCTGCCGCATCTTTCGCCTCTTCAAGTTTAGTATCACCATCCGTACCACCATCCATCGTCATGCTACCAGAACGATCGAATACTATATATACATCTCTCACCGGGGAAGGAAGGGGCGCAGCTCCGATATCATTTAAGATCATCGGTGATGCGGAATAAGATAAATTGCATCCGCTTCCATTTGAGAGGACCCCCAGAAATTTTCCATTGGTATCAAAAAGCCCGGAACCGGAGCTACCTCCAGAGACGTCAAAGTTTACATCAACGAAGGAACTGGTATAGGGAAGTACAGTCGCAAATCCCAGGCTGTGCTTCTTCGATACTTTTTTCACGGCACCATTCGGATGGTGAATACCGAAAACCTGTTCACCGGCCGCAGGATAATTCGTTCGCATGGGAATTGGAGGAATTCCCAATCCACCTTCCGGAATTTTAATTTGTAGAATTATATAATCTAGTACGCTTGAGACACCCAGTGTGCCATGATTGAAACTTTTAATGACCTTATGAAAAGTTGCATTATAACCTGCCGGCTTACTGCCATCACAGTTAGTTTCGTAATCAAAAATCACTGAAAAAGACTTTAGATCCTCAAGGCTGGTAATACAATGAGCAGCCATAATTACCTGATCCGGCCCAATCAATGTGCCCGAGCAAGTGGATACATGTTCCCCGTGAGCACCAACCAGCATGCATACTGAACGAGAGACAATTTTTCGTATATCCCCATCGGGTAAGCAGGCTATATTCTCCCAGTTAGGAGGGATGTTCCCGCCACTGTTACAAAACCAGAAAGGGTCGTATTGTGGTTCGGTATAATTACCGTTGATTAAGAATGGATCGCTATTGGAATAGCTGTCATGGGGCGCGGCTTCTTCTTCATGCCTTTCCCCTCTACCATACTCTGTTAATTGTACACCACCGCCAATACCGCCATCAACTATATAATTGATAGAAACTTGCCCTCCTGCAAAGGCACTTACATTGACGGGGCGTGTCCAAAAATCAGTTCCTGCATCCCCTGTGAATACATCTGTGCCATATCCAAGATCAACTTCCAGCCGATTATTACCAGGGAAAGAGGCGTTTTCGAAATGCAAGATTACAAACTTGATTCCTCCAGGAGGTGTCGTGGGAGGGGGAGGAGCTTGTGGAGATAAAAGAAAAGTATTCGTTCCAAAATCAGGACCTATACCAATAGGAACAACGGTAACAATATTGCCAGTAACATGAGACATAACGGTGTTTTTTTAAGGTGAAAAGATTATTCCTTATATATACTTTAACAATCAGGTATCGTGAACACAATTAGCATTGCAAGTTCACAGACAACTCTCAATTGATTGATCTTTTTGGAGAACTAGAATACTGTAAAAGGTTAAGCGTGACTGATTCGTGTAGTCATAATTGTATGTTTATAATTGCTGCTAACATCGCTGGTGTTCACAAGCGATAAGACCCATCATCTTCTTTATTCGTACCTTATTTATGAGGTACAGAAGTGTTGGTCCCTTACTATAGATCAAATATAGACTATGACTATATATCGATCAAGTCATTATGAGGTTAAGAAGTCACATAAACAGGGTATAGGTAGCGCGGCTAGTGTCCTAGTAAAGAAAATGTATATAATTTGTGTGTTAATTGGAGTGGTAGTATAGTATAGAATTAAAAAGGGCCAACATTCAATTCACCTATATCCCATCATACCGGCATTAACAGATTCAAGGTCGCTGTTACAACGCTGTACTATGCCTGTAGAATCGATTAACGAAAGATGGGTCGTGTAGTAATTTATTAAATTCTTTTTTGATGGTATATAATACTATTTCTTAAATATCTTTTAAGACACAATCGTTTCTTTGCATGGTTGGTGATGTTTATAAAAGCTACTGCCGGTGTCCGGCAGCTATAAGAATCCCTATAGATATTACAAATTCGATGTTTCAAGTTCTTGTTAAAGACTCGGTAAAAATATGGCGTCTCTTTTCGTAGAGATGATTTTGAAGGTTATAAGCGAAAGCGATATCATCTGTCTTGAATAATGGTATTTAAGAAATACATGCAGGGTTGAATAAAAAGAGGCTTCCTTACATATTGTTCGTAACGATAATTGATGTTTAGCAACAATCGTAGCTGGATTTATAGTTGAGTCCCGTCCAGACCGCAAAGACCGTTTTAACAGAAATGCTTAATCCGCCTTTTGTTTTCATCATACTCATTCAAATGCAAAGTCAATTCTCTGTCAGTGAATTCCCTCTATCCTAAAATGATATGCTCATAAGGTATAGTGTTAATGGTCTAGGAATGTAGACGAAAGATCTGATTCGTATTTTGAATAGGTATAGGTAATAAAATCGTGGATGCGCTCTGAATCCGGATATAGTATATGTGCCTTCTTTAAAACGCGGAATGCCTCATAGTAATTTTCTTGATTAATGAAGTCAATAGCAAGATTGTAATAGTGAAGTGCAGCCAATTCATGTAAAGAAATAGACTTAAAAATGGTATCCTTATTGAATGGCGCGGATAAGGACTCTTGCTTGGAAATCTCGTCTGCTTCATTTTCGAGATACGACGCAACTCGTTCTTTCACTTTTTCGAAATCATCTACAAAACCATAAGAAGGATCGGTTGCTTCAAATAAAATCCAATCTCCATTGTTTAAAGTGACTGTCAAGAATAAATGATACCGAGTCTCGTGTATGTTTGGCCTATATCCTAGGTTAGATAAAAGACAAGCATATAGGGCAGTTCCGGATACACAGTTATATTCTTTATTGTTGAAAATATTACTAAAGGTCTCTGAGCGCTTATAGTGTTTCAGATACTTTTTGTGGACATCGTAAAAAATGTAGCGCAGGAATTTCGATTCGTCCTTGAATTTGTTGCGCTTGGTATGAAGCTTTTGCGCATAGTTGAACAATTCATCTCTAACTTCTCTATACCTGGCTGAATCTATTCGCGGATCATACGCTAGCAAATAGATAAGCGGATCACAATCATTGTTGCTGCTATTCTGAAATGCTTCCTTCTCAAGGTTAGAATCGAACAAAAGACAATAGCTTAAGCCTGGTATATTCTGGGCCACCAGCAAGTTACTTTTGAATAAAAGTAAACTAATGACAAGTAAACTTCCTTTCATATTTTTCGCATGCCTATCGGCTATAAAGAGGTAAAATCTAGTTCTGATTTTTATTCACTTAGGAACAATCCCATTTCCTCTGTCTTCATGTAGTCATTTGTTTTATAGATAAGGTCGCCTTCAGTATCGGTAATCACGAAGAACGGAAGTCCAACCTTTAATTCAGGGAAACGTGAGTCTACGCTATACTCTTTGAACTCCGGCGTGGTATCATAAACCTTTAGTAGCACGGCATTCTCGAGGGATGCCATTAATGTTTCATTCTCGCGTGTCATCTTTTCAAAGGCTTTACAATTCGTACACCAGTTTGCATAAAAATCAATGAATACATTTTTACCGGTCTTCTTCGCTTCGGCATACGCAGCGTCTTTGTCAAGATGCCAGGTGAGTTTGCCTTTCTTTTCTGTTCGTGTTGTAACAGCCTGTGCCGACATAGCTTCCGGCGCAGATGGAGTCGAAGGTATCGGCATGAATCCACGAGTAAGGATCAATGCACCGATAACAGAAGATAATATAAGCAACGATCTTTTTATACGCTCATCCACCAAGCGTTCTGATGATTGAAAATAGTAAGAGGATATAACAACAATCAATGAACCTATCCCGATAAGACGGATTGCTTCATCAGAAAAATTATAGATCAATAGAGCTTTTTCAATGTATGTCCATCCAAAATATATAATGAAAATGCCCAGTATATATTGAACATACATCATCCATTTACCCGATTTAGGAAGACTTACTCCGAATACACCAATTAGTAAAAAGGGAATGCCGAAACCTAAGCCGAATGAAAGCATTTTAAAAGCGGATGCAGAAGCACTTAAAAAAGAAAATTCACCGCCCATATTACTAGCAAGTCCGATCAGAATACTTACGACAACCGGGCCAACACAAGATGATGCTAAAAGTCCCGCGCCCATTCCTAAAAGAAATGTTCCAAACACCCCGTTGTTCTTTGTATCAGTCTGCCCTCCAAACAAGGAGATATGAATAAATCCTGCCGCAGATATACCCATGATTATAATCGTTATACCAATGATAAGATTCGTTGTGGGCAGCCGCATAACCTGATTGAATGCACCACCACTAAATGAGGCCACGACACCGAATATTAAATACATTATAGCAAGGCCAATGAAATAACTCAATGGGTGAACAAAGCGTGAGGAACCAGCTCCACGCGCTTTAATTACATTTGCCGTAATCGGATATAGCGGATATACACAGGGCAATAAACTCGCCAGCAATCCCCCCAGGAACAAAAAGAAATAGGAAGCGATGCTGGTATTATCAGCAGCAAGTTTGCCTTCAATCCATGAATTCATTTCAGCAATGCCAGCCTGTGCAAAAGCCCAAGCTGGTATGCATGTCAACATCACAATGAAAATTAGCAAGAATATCTTCTTGGAGGCCATCTGTACTTTATACTTTGATAAGAGAAAATGCATATAGAATTTCGCGGCCGATCTGATGAACACGCTCTGCGTATTTAGCAGCTTCCTGGGGTGTGCCGTCGAAATCTTTTGGATCATCATACGGTGTGGCTATACGCACTGTAGCACCCGAGACAACGGGACAATTCTGGTCAGCGTGGGAGCAAGTCATCACAGCACCAAATCCACTCTTGGGATTTCCTTCTCCATCATATTTTTTGGAGAACGCTTTTATAGCAACGAGCTCATCAGAAAAGCGTACTTCATATACCGGGTTTGTGCCTTCAGTGGTCTTCTTAATCTTGAAACCTGCATCTTCCATTGCTTTTACAGCGCGCGGATTAAACGCCGTTGCTTCTGTACCACCTGAGTAGGCAACTACATTTGGTATACCGTAGTAAGCCGCTGCTGTCTGCGCCCAAATCTGTGAAATATGACTTCTGCGCGAGTTATGTGTACATATAAAAATCAATTCTGCTTTCTCTCCTGCCTTTACTTTGCTTTCAACAAACAGGGCAAGCTTCTTGAGAGCCTTCTTACGTTCTTCAGGGATCTGATCAAACTCTTTGCTATAGGCTTCGATGTTTTTCGATACAGGTGCATAGAAAGCGACCTTCTTTTCAGGTGTAAATGACATGAGTATGGCAGTTAAAGTTGATAGAAAAATGATTCGTCTCATATTAGTTTAAGGTTGATAATATATACTTCTTACAAAATGGCAAGTTCAAGCTCTTTAGCGGCCAGATACCGTTCCGCTTCAAGAGCCGCCATGCAGCCCGTTCCGGCCGCAGTGATCGCTTGTCTGAAATTTTTATCCTGTACGTCTCCACAGGCGAAGACTCCTTCAAGGTTGGTCTTCGTAGAGCCAGGTGTTGTCATGATATAGCCTTGGTCGTCCATATCTATATACCCTTTGAAAATATCCGAGTTGGGTTTATGGCCGATGGCGACAAAAAAACCTTCTATAGCTATATCTTGTGTAAGACCAGTGATAGCATCTTTTATGCGTACGCCTGTTACTACTGCATCGCCCAGGATTTCTTCGGTCTCTGCATTATAGTATATTTCAATATTGGCTGTTTTCTTAACGCGTTCTTGCATGATCTTGGAAGCACGTAGTTGATTTTTACGCACGATCATATGAACCTTTGTGACTAATTTTGACAGATATAGAGCTTCTTCACACGCCGTATCACCGCCTCCTACAATAGCAACTTCTCTGCCTCTATAGAAGAAACCGTCACAAACAGCACAGGCAGAAACACCACCACCGTTTAATCGCTTCTCGGAAGGTATACCAAGCCATTTGGCCGAAGCGCCTGTGGATATAATTATACTTTCAGCTGTAACTTTTTTTTCCTCATCTATTGTAATGATGTAGGGATAGATTGAAAAATCAACTGCTGTAGCTATACCCATGCGGACATCGGTTCCGAATCGGGTTGCTTGTTTCTTTAAATCTTCCATCAAATGCGGCCCCATAATACCATCGGGATAACCGGGAAAATTCTCAACGTCATTCGTAGTCATCAACTGACCACCGGGCTCAAGTCCGGTATACATCACCGGTTTCAGATTGGCCCGGGCAGCATAGATTGCAGCTGTATAACCAGCAGGTCCCGAGCCGATAATTAGTGTTTTAATCCTCTCCATTTATGAAGCAAAGTTTTTTTGATGTTTGAAGTGATCTATAGGTTAACTGCAACATCCCGGAGCACAACAACTCTCCGGCTTCTCCCCGAAAACGGTTATACTGAAAATGCCCGTGTTGCCATTTGAAAATTCATGAATCTCTTCCACCGTTAAATACTCCTTCAGAATTTCTTCTGGTAGCATGATGCGTTTCTCCTTTTGCACGGTGACATTTGTAAAGCCAGCTTGCTCAATGATTGACAAGTACTCTTGTTTCTGAATGGCGCCCGCTACGCATCCCGCGTACATCTCTGCACTTTTCTTTAAGCCTTCAGGAAGTTCTCCTACCAGCACGATGTCAGAGACACTGAAGTGCCCACCTTTTTTTAGTACCCGGAAGGTCTCAGCGAAAGCCTGCTTCTTATTGGGAACCAGATTTAAGACGCAATTACTAACAACAACGTCTGCTATATTTCCTGCCAGTGGCATGTTTTCGATATCTCCCTGCCGAAATTCCACATTGGTATAGCCTAGCTTATTGGCATTGACTTTTGCTTTTTCAATCATCTTGTCAGTGAAATCTATACCTATAACTTTTCCTTTTTCACCAGTAAGTGATCTTGCCACAAAGCAATCATTGCCAGCACCTGATCCTAAATCGACCACAGTATCGCCTTCTTTTATCAGAGCAAACTCCGTAGGTAAACCACAACCGAGTCCTAAGTCTGCATCCGGGCTATATCCTTTTAAATTGGTATAGTCATCCGCCATTACTTTATAGTCAACGGTTGAGCAGCTACTGGTTGCACCGCAGCAACTTGCAGCATTGCTGTCTTTGTCCTGTTCAGCAATCTTGCTGTACTTCTCTTTTACTATTGTCTTAAGTTGTTCGGATGTTTCTGTCGTATTCATATAGTTAAGATTAGTTAGTGTATTATTGTAATATTACGTTATAATCAAGCATAAAAAATGACTAGCAACAGTCATTTTTCTTTACGTGCCTTGTAAACATATTCAAGAGCATGTCCCTGGCTTCTTCCCACGCAGTATCGTCAATGCAGTAGTTAATTTTCGGACCTTCAACCTCACCCTTGATGATACCTATTTGTTTAAGCTCTTTTAAGTGCTGCGTAATGGTAGACTGAGACAATGGTAGTACATCTACCAAGTCATTGCAGATGCAGGTTTTATTATCCAGTATATACTCTAAAATTGCTACGCGCGCTGGATGGTCGAAAGCCTTTGCGTATTGAGCGATCTTATTTTGGCGTTTCTTGAAAAGTTCTGATTTTGTTATTCCCATACTAAACGTAATAACGCAATATTACGTTATTTGTTGCAGAGTATACCACCAAAATGAAAAAAAATGCATCTGCTATTTAACCTCTGGGCGCATAGTAGATTATAACAACGCCCACAAGAACGACTGCCGCCCCAATGATGTCATATCTATCGGGCGAAAATTATCAAAATAGTAAGCCCACACGAGTGAGAGTATAATGAAGAATCCTCCATAAGTAGCATACACCCTGACGAAGTTTTGAGATTGCATTGTCGCTACAAATCCATACATGATTAGTATGATACTTCCAACCAGGGCATACCAGTTAGATTTTCCTTCCCTCACAGAAAGCCAAACGAGATATCCACCACCAATCTCACAAAGACCGGCAAGGACAAAAATGAAATAGTTTTTACTACTGGCATTGCGGCTACACTTTCGATAAAGATAGTGAGATCACAGGTCTACTTCATTTTTAAGAAATTCCTTTGTGCCATCAAGCCCCGTTATATTCAATACTGCAGTTTGCTCCTCAACTGTTATCTGAAATGTCAAAAAAGTCGCAGCACATTCGCTCAGATCTTTACCTGCATTAACTTGATTATACATTTATTAGCAACTTTGAATATTTTTTGCGTTCCAATGATAGGTGCTTCGATTCGGATTGAAAAAATGTTCAACCTAAATTATGATTCCAAGTGCTATATTTTGTAAATTTAAATTGATAACCGGCATCAAATTTCATTTAAAGAAATTGAGAACTGAACGGTGACCCGAGTTGAGATTGTTCTTACAAGTTTCTGATTACAAATAGTTTGCAGGGGTAGGGTTTAATCTGGCCACCCCGACACGCAAAGAAAAGCTTGCAGATTTTAAATCTGCAGGCTTTTTTGTTTTATGCCTGACAAGATTTCGATCTATCGAAATTACTCTCAAAAAAATATTCAGACGCTTTACAATCTCTAGAATGACATGCTACCATTTAGTTGATGTGTTTCACGATTCATTTCTACAGGCAGGAGGATAAACGGGTCTTTTCTTGGAATCCTTAACTATGTTAGCTTCTTCTACCCAGAACCTTTGTTTAAAAATAAAAGATAGCCCCAGCCCATCTATATTTCAATATTATACCATTTGTAAAATCTCGTATTCATAAACATTTTTTCAGAAATTCGAGAAAGTTAATAACAAACCGAATGGACAACTCAAGGGTATATAAAATGTCATTTGCAAGTGTGTATCCACACTATATTCAAAAAGCTGAGAAAAAGGGACGGACAAAAGCCGAGGTTGATGAAATCATATTTTGGTTAACAGGATACAATGCAAAAACGCTACAACAACAAATAGATAAGAAGACCGATTTTGAAAACTTCTTTGCACAAGCACCTCAACTCAATCCGAATGTTTCAAAAATCACCGGTGTGATCTGTGGCTATCGCGTGGAAGAAATCGAGGATCATCTGATGCGAAAAGTTCGCTATCTGGATAAGCTGATTGATGAACTTGCAAAAGGGAAGTCAATGGAAAAAATCTTGAGAAAGTAGAGAGTAGCTGTTAGCAAACCAGGAAGGAGGTATCATAGATTAAGTTGTGTTGGTATTGCTCCATACTCTGTACTGGTATATATCAAGTTGGATTGATGCCATAATCCTTATATAGATCTAGGCATTGGTTGCAATGGTGATTAACTAAAATATGCTTGAGGTAATTTGAGACTGAACTGTTTATTATATTTAATCTTCGCCGCCCATACTTCAATCTCTATCAGTATCGTAACCGATGCCAAGTATAAACATAAAGATGCCATAGCAAATTGTGCCAAGTGCCGCGATTATAAAGTATATATGGCCGACATGATCTCCGATAAAGTCAAACGCTTTATCGGTATTGACCACTAATTTTGCATTCTCTGTAATGCCGGATTTTATCATGAAGAAACCTATAATTCCGATGATGACACCGCGCGCAATAAAGCCCGACCACGCCATAATCGTTGTAAAGATTTTGAAGGCCTTGCTGAAGTGATCGATGTCAATGCGTTCCTTGTAGCCTTTTGTTACACCATACAGGAATTGTGTTATAGCCGTGACGAGAATCAGAAATCCAAAGAGGATAATAATTTCGTTACCCCAAGACTCTTGCAAAATTGAAGCTACACGTTGTTGCTCTTCACGGGGTTCACCATTCAGCATGATATTACCTGCCTGGAAGAGTACACGGATCGCAGTATAGACGATCATGATATCGGCAAGTGTACTGAGACAGACACCTATTCTCTTGGCAATGCCGGAGGCATGTGAGCCATATCCATATGGATCTGTAAAAGCTTCGTAAAATCTCCAGATAACGTAACACAGTGTACCTGTGAGAATGACATAGATAAAGATCTTCCCTACGAGGTAGTCATTTATGAGGGCCAGCATACTGCTTTCATCAGCGCCTCCGTCTCTCACTTTAAAAAAAGAAAGTAGCGCAATCACACCTACAGTTGCGTAGATAAGCGCGGTTGAAATACAACCGTAGACCGGGAAGTAATGTATAAATGACTTTTTTCGTTTGGTAGTTGTCACGCGCTACTTTTTTGTGGAATCGCTGTCCATTATAAGCAATTCTGTGGACCAAATTGCATTTTCTCTTATGAAAATATGCGTTAGTTAAAAAATTGATGCAATCCTGCCTGCTATATAGCTATATATTGGCTAACTCTATATTCGTTTATAACGAAACCAGCGGCACACCGTTTAGAGGTTGCGCATCGCTCGATTCTTAGGTTACATATTTTTAGTAAGGAATAGACTCTACAAATATCTGGGGAATCATCTTGCTGGAATGCTGATCTATAGGACAGCCAAATGGCATGAATTTTTTTTATGCATTTAACGTACAGATAAAGTTATACCTTAAAAAACTACGAACATGAGCAAGACAGATGGAAATGTGGGATCAGGCAATGCTTTCAATCAACACCAAAAAGCAGTGGATAAAGCTATAAACGAAAAAATAAAGAGCGAACAAGGCGATGATAAAATAGATCCGGCAGCAGCGAGTAACCCTGCCAATCGTTCTCATGCCTCGGACACTGCGCAAAAGAAAACCGGAGGTGGAAAACAAAGCAACCCGGGTATGTAGTGAAGTTGATTTGCATGCATTGCTTCCGATAATGATTGTAGAGCCTTTACCGTAAACAGAAAAGCCGTTGCGACTATATATTGTCTCAACGGCTTTTCTTACTGCGTGCTTTCTATCAACCTATAAGTATACATGCATATATCTTTTAGTGGTCACTGAAATCAAGCGCTACTCTGACCGCAATGATTTTACCGGATTTGCAGTTGCTGCCTTGATCGATTCGAAGCTTACGGTGAGCCATGCAATGAAAAGTGCTGCAAAAAACGCAATCAGGAAAATCGTCCAATCGATTGACACGTGATAAGCAAACCCTTCAAGCCAGCGACTCATTCCATACCAGGAGAGAGGAACTGCGATGACAGTAGCGATCATGATCGGACGTGTAAATGTAGCCGATAAAAGATATACCAGTTGGAATCCGGAAGCGCCAAGCACCTTGCGTATTCCCATTTCGCGCGTGCGTCTCTCCGCCAGGTATGCAGATAAGCCGTAGAGCCCAAGACAGGAAATCACAATAGCCAATATCGCAAACACATTAAAGAGACTGCTCAGTCGTTGCTCAGCTTTATACATGTTGGCTATATCCTGATCGATGAAACTATAATTGAATGGATAGCTTGGATTAATCTCTTTGCAGATTTGCTCAAGCTTAGCGATCGTACTTTCAAGTTCATTCGGTAAAGTTCTCACAATGAGGTAGCCGCCCCAGGTATTACGATCCAGGAACATCGGTCCTATAGTCTCTTGTACTGGCTTGAAGTTGAAATCTTTTACAACGCCAATGATCGTTCTCTCGGTGCCCCAGATTTTGATCTTGCTTCCCACCGCAGACTTAAGCGGCATGTCCATTGTTTTTAGTGCTGTTTCATTTACAATGATATTCACGGAATCGGCTTTAGCATTATCGCCATAGCCATGACCATCAACGAATGTTACTTTGAAAACCTCTTCGAAATTTTCATCAATTGCAGTATTGTAAAATAGTGGTTGAGAGTTTGGATCTTTCCCTGACCACTCCACACTCACGGTTGCACCGGATGAAGAAGTAGGGAGGCCGGAAATGAATGAATAATTAGTAGTCAGCCTTTCGTTGCCAAGTATAGTTCGGAACGCGTCATATTTCGACCACATTTCTCCTGTCATCGGTATATATAGCAGGTTCTCTTTATCATAACCAAGATTCATTTGCTGGATATACTTTAACTGACGATATACAATGGTGGTACCGACAATCAATGAAATTGAAACTGTAAACTGGATCACTACCATCGCGTTCCTGAACAAGCCACCCGATGTACCCGATGCAAAATTCCCTTTTAATACAGTGGCCGGTACAAACCCGGAAAGATATAGTGCGGGGTAGCTGCCTGCCAATAGACCAGTAATGATAGTTATACCAAGCAGACCACCCATAAGTTTTATGTTGGTGAAGTCAAGCGAAAGATTTTTTCCTCCGAGTGTATTGAAATAGGGGAGAACAAGAAAGATAACCAGTAATGCGAGCATCAACGATAGCAAGGCAACGACCAGCGACTCTGCAAGGAATTGTCCCATCAGATGCGGCCGTATAGCGCCTACAACTTTTCGAAGTCCAACTTCTTTGGCACGGCGAGCGGCCCGAGCTGTTGCGAGATTCATGAAATTCAAGCAGGCAACCACGAGTATAAATACTGCAACGATCATGAAGATATATACATTCTGCGCGTTGCCATGTCCCGCAAGGTCAGCCAGAAAGTTGGAGTAAAGATGAATTTTTTCGAGGGGCTGCAACACGAAGCTTACCTTTAAAAATGATTCATTCTTTTTATAAATCGCCTGGATTTTAGTCTCCAGTTCTTTAATGGCTGATTCGGATTGCTTCGCCTTATCGCTGAGCTTTATATAGGTATACCAGTTGAAGTTGTCCCAGACGTTATTTTTGAAGTCGTTGTTGGTACGCGCGAGGAAACTCATCGGTTGAACAAAATCAAACTGAAGGTGGGAGTTATCCGGCACATTGGCAATAACACCCGTTATCGTAAAGTCTTCTTTATTATTTTTCCGGATCGTTTTTTCAAGCACATCAATACTGCCGAAATACTTTCTGGCCATCTCTTCCGAGATAACAATTCCTTCCGGATTTTCGAGAGCGTGTTCTTTATCACCACGGATAAATTGAAAGGTGAACATCCTGAAGAAATTCGAATCGGCAAACATAATCCCCGGTTCTTCGAACTTGATGTCGCCAACCTGAATCAGTTCACGGTTCAAACCACTGGTTCGCACTACATCTTCTACTTCAGGAATCTCATTCTTTATCGCGGGTGCAAGTGGGGCAGAGGTTACCGCGGCATGCACCTTCATCTCGGGAAGAGTGGAGGTAATACGGTATATACGGTTATAATCAGTATGGAACTTGTCATAGCTCAACTCATCATTCACCCACATACCTATGAGCGCAGTACAAGTAATACCGAGTGCAAGTCCTAAGATGTTGATGAATGAGAAACCTTTCTGACGAAGAAGGTTCCGGATGGCGACTTTGATATAGTTTCTGATCATGGAGTTAATGGGTTGCTCTGCTAAGACGCATGGATATAGTTTAATGTTGCACGGTTGTCAGCACTTTTTTGAAACGATAATGAATGATTTTGGATCGTGGATAAACTACAATAGAACCAATTTAATAAATTGATTCGATTATAAACGGATGCAACTGTCTTTTTGGATGAATCAGGGCATTCAGGATATAGCTGAATGCCTGTATAGAAGTAAAACGTGTGGTGCTGCTATATTTGAAGCAGCGCTTGATTATAAGCAGATCTTATGGTCAGCGCATATCAATGCCCTTGGTCGAACAGGGTAACAAACTTCTGTTCATTATAGATTTCAATTCGCGTGATCTTCTGGTTTTTTAGTTTTTCCAAATCTGAAAGACCTCCATCAGAATCTAAGCCGCCTGGATCATTATTTGTGCAATATATATGAAGGGAAATTCCACTTGTTTTGAATTGAAGAATAATCCCTGTTTCAACTCCCTTGGATTCCCGGATATAGAATGTTTCGTAATTGTCAGAATCGATCAGCACAAGCAGGCTTTGAACTTCGTTGCCTACAAATTTATGAAGCGGAGGCAGGTACAAACTGTCCTGTAGCGGATCCGTTGCACAAGGTTGCATAGTTGTTGCGCTACCCTGGATGACTACAATCACCAGAAATGCGATTGTGGTAAGTATTTTAATTTTAGACAAGCCCATCAGCACATGTGTTTCCTCTATAGCACGCAAAATGCCCGGCACCCCCAAAACGCACAAAATCTTTTTTTTGCAAAGCGGTAATGCGTTTTTTCCCTGTAACAGAGAGCCTATTGCGGATGAAAGGAGAGTAGCAGAGGCTGATTCTTGCGTTTGCATCTCGGAGACCGATTTGAGATCAGCAGTATAATTTCGGCCGTCTTCTGGCATCCTCTGCGTGTAGTTCGTCCGATAAGTTTTGATATTATTTTCGGATCGTATAAAATTATAGCGTTACGCTTTATCTATGAAAATATATACCATGAAAAGACGAACGGTATCAACCTTCATCATTCTGTTGCTAATCACATGCAATGCTAATGCGCAGTCTTCGGATCAATGGATCGATAAGAAAATCGATAGCTTGTTCTCGGAATATAATTCAGAAACCGCGGGCGTTGCCGTGGTAGTGGTGAAGGACGGAAAGATAGCTTTCAAAAAGGGATATGGAATGGCCAATCTCGAATATGACATTCCAGTCACGACACAAACGCCGATGCATATAGGTTCCGTTTCCAAACAGTTCACAGCATTCTCTGTATACCTGCTAGAGCGACAAGGGAAAATTTCATTTGAGGATGACATTCGGAAATATATACCGGAGCTTCCTGATTATGGTAGTCCCATCAAGATTAAACACCTGCTGGCGCACACAAGCGGCTTGCGTGATCAATGGGCTATACATGCATTGGCGGGCTGGCATGAGGAAGATGTAATAACCACAGAACAAATTTTAAAGCTGGCATCCACACAGAAAGAACTAAACTTCAAAACAGGAACTGCATTCGGATACTGCAACACAGGTTATACTCTTTTAGCAGAAGCCGTAAGGCGAATTACCGGGCAGTCTTTTTCTGATTTTACGAGAGCAAATATTTTTGATCCCTTGGGAATGACGAACTCACTGTTTTATGATGATTACCATAAGACTATAAAAAATCGCGCGTATTCGTACCAGTTAAAAGACGGTAAGTTCACAAAAATAGAGCAGAGTCATTCCAACGTTGGTCCCTCGAATCTATTGACAACTGCGGAGGACATGGCAAAGTGGGTCAATAATTTTGACAATCCAATCGTAGGTGATGCAGCGTTGATTAAAGCGTTCAACGAAATTTCTGTATTGGACAATAACAAGCCCGTTGTATGGGCCATGAGTCCGGAGGATACTATATATCATGCAAAGGGTCAATTGCGCAGAAAGCATAAAGGTCTTCCCGTCATTAGTCATGGCGGCCATGTTGCCGGATACAGGGCCGTGCTGATGAGGTTTCCTGAAAACAACCTGGCTGTAATTACGTTGAGCAACAATGAACACTATACAATGCTGGGGAAGGTTACGCCAATGATAGATTTATACCTTCAGGATAAATTTATAGAAGTACCCAACGTTACTACTGTGCAGAGCGCAAGCAACATCCCAGTAAAAACAGAGAAGTATAGTAACCGGCTAACCGACTTTGAAGGTGCTTATCAAAGTGATGAGCTGGCCACGGTATATAAATTTAAGATCGTAAAAGATACATTGATAATGACGCATCCGCGGCTGAGTGATATGGAACTTTCGGCCATCGGAAAAGACAAATTTTCAGGCGTAAATACGTTTGCTTTCGAACTGGAATTCATACGAAAAGGAAAGGAAGTAACCGGATTTAGGATTTCAAACTTTGGAGCGAAAAATGTTAAATTCAAACGCATCAAATAGGCGTAATGACAAAAGGAGCATCGCTATTAAAATATAGTTTCGGCTAAAATAGCATGCGAAACAATCGTGAATGCTTAATTTTATATTTGGACAATCAAGCACTCGCACGATGTTAATTCGCAAGAACACAAAAGCATTCAAGACGATTCTTCAGCTGGTCAAAGACTGTAAAGACAGAGCAGATCGCGAAAAGCTGATACGGCTTTACATCACCAAGGCAGGTCAGTCTATAGATGAGCGGATAAGCGTTGAAGGACTCCAAGGCGAAGCCGAATTGTTTTACGACATGGGCTATGAAACGGTGCTAAATAATCTCGAATCATCCAACCATCAGCTCAATAGCAGTGACGAGGTTCCTGGTATATATTACTTTCATAGCAGTTCCAACAAAATATGGGATGAAGCACCATTCGAATTTGATGAAGCGATAAAGAAGGAATTCAGTTCGCTTCCCGAACTTCCTGTCGTTCGAAAAAAAGAGAAAGCTAAAAAGTATGATTTCCCTGCTCCTAAGTCGAAGGAGAAACCAGCCGTAACGAAAAAAGAAAAGGCTCGTGCGCCAACGAAAGAAATTAAGATCGTCGAGAAAGCGCCTCGGCAACCTGATTTCAAACTGCGGCACAAGATTCAATTTACAGATCTTGATAAAATCATTTTCAGGCAACCACGCTTGAACAAACAAGATGTACTGAGTTACTATAGCAAAATATCGGAATATATTTTGCCCTATATGAAGGATCGCCCTCTATGGGTACGCCAGCAGGCGGAAAGTTTACGTGCTCCTGTAGCACTAAACGTAGCATCACTATTTCAAACTGACGAAGAGGAGATGCCAGACTGGGTTAAACCGATTACCGCGCTGAAAGATAAAACGCAGTCTATACTTCTATGCAACGATAAAGAACATATATTACTCTGTGTAGAGCGGGGATATATCGAGTTTAATGTTGCGCACGCCAAAGTAAAGCAGCCTGACACACCAGACTATATTCTTATTGTAATTGATTCTCCGGAATTTGAACTTGTAAAGGCTTTGGATGTAACGCTCACCGCTAAAGAAATTTTAGATGGATTGAAGTTGCCTTCTTTTATAAAGGCAGATGGTAAATCTGGGCTGCATGTTTATATCCCGCTCGATTCCAAAAGTAAGTTTGAAACCACGAAAGCTGTAGCTGAATATATCTGTAGGCTTATCAGCCTTAAAATCCCCAATGATGTAGTCCGTGAAGGATCGGGTGGTGATGTATATGGGAAGGTGTCGTTAGACTATACATATAATGAGGAAGGAAAAAGTATTGTCGCTCCGTACTCTTTGGTGGCCGGACCGTTGGCCACCATTGCAACTCCGCTTCTATGGGAAGAAATAAAGGAGGGGTTACGATTGGAAGACTTCAATACAGAGACCATTTTTACAAGGCTCAAAAACGTTGGTGATCCGTTCGAAACTTTTTTCAGGAAGAAAGTGAATGCGGATGAACTACTTGAAAGATTGGAAGATAATTATAGTTTCCTTTTCTAAAAAATTGCCATATGCCGGCAAACTATAGATTATTTTTTACAATGGTGTAAACTCATTTCTTGACCGACCAGATTCGATCAGTTATTGTTCAATTGCGTGCACTGACCCGGTAATCCAGTGTCACAGACGGGTATATATAGGGGTTTTAGTTTTTGGCATAGTTATTATTCCTACATTTGGAGTAAATTATTCCGGAGATGAAAAAGTATCAGTTAGGGGAGTTTGAAGAAATAGTAATCCTGACGATTGGTATACTTAACAATGAGGCGTATAGTGTGTCGATAAAAGATGAAATCGAATCCCGGCTCTCACGGACCGTGAGCATGGGAGCGTTGCACACTGCGCTGAAAAGGTTGGAAGACAAAGGCTACCTTAAATCATATGCTGGAGAGTCCAGCGATGAAAGGGCGGGGAGGCCTAAGCGATATTTTGAAATTACCGCCATGGGTAAGAAAGCCATGTTGCATGCAAAAGAAACCCGTGAAGAACTTTGGCGGGCAATTCCCAAGACTATATTTCAAATTAACCTGGAAGGCTGATGCGCAAAGACTCAATTCAATCACCTCCGAGGCTCTTCATGCGTTTCTTTCGCTGGTATTGCCACCCCGAGATGCAGGACTACATCGAAGGCGATCTCCTGGAAGTTTATGAAAGGCGAATAAAGAAATCCGGCAAGCGCAAAGCAGATATACTGTTCATCATCGATGTGCTGTTGCTTTTCCGACCGGGAATAATCCGGCCGGCCGAAGTATATATACATGTAAACAACTATACTATGTTCAGAAGTTATTTTAAGATCGGGTGGAGAAACCTGGCACGTAACAAAGCCTATTCCATTATTAATATAGCAGGTCTTGCGCTCAGCATGACCTGTGGTATTCTCATTTTTACTTTCGTTACGCATCACCTGAGTTTTGATAACTTCCACCAGGATTCAAACCGTATATACAGAATCGTTACAGAACTGCACCGCGATGTAGTAGCCTATAGAAACTGTGTACCATCACCGTTAGGAGAATCTTTCCGAAGTGACTATACATTTGGCGAAAAGGTCGCGCGTATTTATACCGAGCGCGATGTGCTTATTACGTTGAAGGAAAAGGACAAAGTATTAAAATATAATGAAACGGATGGGCTTGCATTTACTGAGAAAACATTCTTCGAGATATTCAATTTTCCCTTGTTGAAAGGTGATCAAAGATCCGTGCTTGTTGATCCCAATACTGCAGTCATAACCGAAACCATCGCGCGAAAATACTTTGGCGATGAAGATCCGATTGGTAAAACATTTTGGCTTGGAAATAAATTTCCCTTCACGGTAACGGGTATACTCAAAGACTTTCCTGAGAATACAGATTTGAAGGCAGGAATTTTTGTGTCGTATATCACCTTAAAATCTTATGATCCGTGGCTGGCAAATGAGACAGATGGATGGGGCGGCATTCGCGATGGTATGCAATGCTATACACGGCTTCAGCCCAACGTCTCCATTGCACAGGTAGAAAGTGTTATGCCGGCGTATGTAAAGAAGCATCGTCCTACCAGCAAGAATGTACACCACTATAAATTGCAACCCCTGAAAGATATTCACTTCGATGCGCGTTACGGTGGTGCTATGGAAAAACAAAAGCTATATATACTATCCATTGTAGGTTTATTTTTGATCGCAACAGCATGCGTAAACTTTGTGAACCTGGCTACTGCGCAAGCATTAAAACGCTCGAAAGAGGTAGGTGTACGGAAAGTTTTGGGAAGCCTGAGACGTCAACTTTTCTGGCAGTTCATTTTTGAGACAGCAATCATCTGCGCGATCGGTATAGTCATGGCTATAGGGCTGGCATCGCTCATTCTTCCCTATGCGAATAGTCTTTTCAATATGCACATGACACTAAACCCATTTACGGATTACATGTTGATCTATTTTATAGTGTCGCTTGGTGTTGTGGTTACATTTCTGGCTGGATATTATCCAGCACTTGTTCTGGCGAAGTTTCAACCCGTAACAGCATTGAAAGGAAAAGTTACACAACAAAATGTTGGTGGCTTCAATGTGCGCCGCACGTTGATCGTATCGCAGTTTGCTATATCTCAGGTACTAATTATAGGAGTGATCGTGGTTGTTAGTCAAATACGATTTGCCAGGGAATCTGATTTGGGTTTTGATCAGCAGGCGATTGTAATGATTGGGACAGGCAATGATGCTACACCGACCAGTAAGGAAGCATTGAAAAATGAAATCTCCAGGATTCGCGGAGTTGAAAGTGTGTCACTTTGCTTTACTGCACCTGCGTCAGTAGATGAATGGGGAAACTCCATCAAATTTAATAACAGTTCGGAAGAAGTTAATTTCAGAACGAGTATAAAGTCAGCTGATGCCGAATATGCTTCTACGTTCGGATTGGAATTTGTTGCCGGAAGAAATCTTACACCTTCGGATACAGTAAGAGAAATGTTAGTGAATGAGGCCATGGTACGCAAGCTTGAACTTGAGTCTCCCGAAGATGCTATAGGAAAAGTGATTGTAGCCAATGGTGGTCATATGGTAGCATCTATTGTAGGTGTATTAAAAGATTTCCATGATAGATCTTTTCATGAAGAAATAAGCCCTATACTCATTACCACGTATACCGATGATTATGAAAACTATGCGGTGAAACTGAATTTGTCAGACGCAAAATCTACCTTGTCTGCCATTGAAGGAGTATGGAGCCAACAACATCCTGATCAGATTTTTGGATATGAATTTCTGGACGATAGTATAGCACAGTTTTATGAAAGTGAAGAGACAATGCTCAAATTGATCCAGACGTTCTCGCTTATCTCAATTTTCATTGGATGCCTTGGACTATACGGACTAGTATCCTTCACCGTGACGCAAAAGTCGAAGGAGATCGGTATCCGTAAAATACTGGGTAGCAGTGCCGGAAATATACTTTGGATTTTCTGGAAGGAATTTGCAGGACTTATATTGATTGCGTTCTTGATTGCCGGTCCGCTGGGCTGGTGGCTGATGCGCGCGTGGTTGCAGAGCTTTAAGTTTCAGGTAGAGATCAGCGTATGGTTTTTTGCACTCGCGATAGGATGTTCATTGTTGGTTGCACTGTTCACCGTTAGCTACCAGGTAATGAAAGCAGCCTTTGCAAACCCGGTAAAATCACTACGAATGGAATAGCTGTAGGATACACTATAGATATTGTATCATGAGTAAAACCTTGAAGCTATTTTAACTTCAAGGTTTTACTTATATATCTTTATCCCTATAACAATTTATCAGGAGTAATTGGGAAGTCTCGTATTCGTTTTCCGGTAGCGTGATAGATGGCGTTGGCTACAGCAGCAGCCGTGCCGATGATACCAATCTCACCGACACCTTTAATTCCCAACGGATTGACTACCGTGTCTTTCTCCTGTACAAAAATTACTTCTATATCCGGTGTGTCGGCATGTACGGGTATATGATATTCAGCATAATCGTGATTGATGAATCTTCCGTATTGGTGATCCATGAACGAGTCCTCGTGAAGCGCCATGGAGATGCCCCACATCACACCGCCCATGATCTGACTGCTGGCCGTTTTCGGATTTAGTATATTTCCTGCAGCGATAGCAGCAACAACGCGTGTAACACTGATGAGCCCAAGATCTTCGTCTATTTTTACTTCAACAAATATAGCGGAATGTGTATTACGCGCATACCCAAGCTGCTTGAACATCGCCCGGAGATCACTATTCTTTTCCTGTATATACTTTGTTCCGGTCCGATCCATAACTTCCCGTATCGAAAGTGAGCATTCTATATCATCCTGGTGACAGATTCGACCGTTCACAAAGACTATCTCTTCGTCCTGTACATTAGCGAGTGGCGATTGTTCCAGTTTTTTTGCAAGTGACAAAAGTTTTTCTCTGATCTTTTTACAAGCGAAAAGAACTGCAGTTCCAACAGATGCAGCGGTGGCTGAGCCACCTTCGAATGGAGCGAACACAAATTTACTATCGCCTAACTCAAAGGATACATCTTCAAGTGGAAGTCCTAATGTTTCAGCAGCGATCTGTGTCATGATGGTATAGGTACCTGTCCCAATGTCAGAGGTGGCGCTGGTAACAACCAGTTTTCCATCCGCAGTAATTTTAGCTTGCGCGCGGGCAGGTACCATCATGGCATCCCACATACCTGAACTCATTCCCCAGCCCACCAATTGCTTTCCTTGCTTCATGGAGCGTGGACTATATATTCTTTTTTCCCATCCAAAATGTTCAGCGCCTTGTTTATAGCAGTCCATCAGATTTTTACTGGAAAACGGTTTACCGCTCTCCGGATCTTTCTCGGTATAATTCTTCAGTCGTAATACAAGCGGATCAATGTTAAGCTTATAAGCGAGCTCATCCATCGCACACTCCAGTGCAAGCACACCTGTTGCAGCGCCAGGTGCCCGCATATCAAGGGGTGAATTAACATCGAGTGGCACTAATCTATAATCAAGCTTCACATGGTCGCAACTATATAATCGGCCCGACCAGTTAACTATATTCTCAGTGTAGTTTTCAAAACGTGACGTCTCTGATATAGCAGTATGCTCTATAGCTTCCAGTCGTCCATCATTGGAGGCCGCCAGTTTTAATTTTTGCCAGGTTGCAGGGCGATGTCCAAATGAAAACATCTGCTGTCGTGTCAACACTACGCGCACCGGCAACTGAAGGTCCAGCGCAGCGAGACACGCCATGAACAATTGATACTGCGGACGAAGTCCTGAGCCGAAGGCGCCACCTACAAAAGGGGAGAGTACACGCACTTTTTTATGCTTGATGTCAAATACTCTTGCTATATAACTTTGGCTGTTCAGTACGCCTTGTGTTTTATCATATACTGTAAGTGATCCGTCTTTCCCATAAACCACAGTAGATGAAAACAATTCCATCGGATTATGATGTTCAGCACCATGCATATATTCGGCTTCTATTTTTACATCCGCTTTTGTAAACTGTTTTTTTGCGTTGCCTCTGTTCTTTGGTTTTTTATAACCTGTCTTTCCACGTTTGGGTGTAAACGCGTTCTCTAAATTATTTTCAAGATCAGTCTCAAAGGGAGCAGTCTCATATTCAATCCTTACCAAGGTTGCTGCGTATCGCGCCAATTCAAGTGACTCTGCAATAACCAACGCAACAGGCTGTTGACTAAATTGTATTTCGTTGCTATAGAAGGGGCGGAACGGTGAACCCGGCAGCAGGTTCATATCTTTATAACTGAGATCGAACCAGGGCAGGTCTTTTACATTTTCATGAGAGTATATCTTAATGATACCGTTCACTGCGCGTGCCTCTTCAGATTGAATCGAAAGGATTCGTCCTTTCGCAACTGGACTTGATATAACCAGACCATGCAACAGCCCGGGAGCCGTATACTCACCTGCGTAGCGCGCGGTTCCGGTAACTTTAGCAACGCCATCAACACGGCTAATGGGTTGACCTATATAACTGGCCTGTGATATATCTGCAGCGATCGTTGTCATGTGTCAGGGATGTTTACTGTTGTTGATGCCGGTTATAGGTATAGCAGTGCAAAGGCTCTGGTGTTTTCAGATCTCTTGCATCCACCAAGGCACGGACGATAGCGCGTTTGGCCATTTCAATTTTGAAGTTGTTATACCGAAAACCTTTCGCATCTTTCATCATCATTTCCGCGGCTGTCTCAAAGGCATCTTCCGCAGCTTTTTTTCCGTTCAGAAAATTCTCCACCGTCTCATCTCGCCAAGGCTTATGTGCTACGCCACCCAATGCAATGCGTGCTTCCTGGATATAGTCGTCCTGCAGTTCGAGTCCAACAGCAACAGACACCAAGGCAAAAGCGTACGACCTGCGGTCTCGTAATTTTATATACTGATAATGTGTTTCAAATCCCTTCGATGGTAATTCTATACTGGTGATGAGTTCACCCGGCTTCAAGGTTGAATCGATGTGAGGTGTATCACCGGGCAGTCGATGGAACTCAGCAAACGGAATGACGCGTTCGCCATCATTACCGATTACTTTGATACGAGCTTCGAGCGCTGCCAAAGCCACACACATATCGGACGGATGCGTAGCGATACAATGAGCGCTCGTTCCAAGGATCGAATGGATCTTGTTGAACCCGTTTATAGCAGAGCATCCTTGTCCAGGCACGCGCTTGTTACATGGAGTTGCTGTATCATAAAAATAATAGCAGCGGGTACGTTGCAACAGATTACCACCGTTGGTCGCCATATTTCTCAACTGAGGTGAGGCACCGGCTAATATAGCTTTGGCAAGAAGAGGATAGCGGCTTTGCACGTGTTCATGATACGCGGTGTCAGCATTCTTCACCAACGCACCAAGTGAAAGACCTCCCTCTGCGGTTTCCTGTATAGCATGCAGATCAATGTGATTAATGTCCACCAAGTGTGATGGATGTTCTACATTAGCCCGCATCAAGTCTATGAGATTTGTACCACCGGCTATAAACTTGATGTCGTGGTCAGCGTTAACTTCACGCAACGTATCGTCTATGCTGTTTGCTTTGGTATAGGTGAAGCGGTTCATACAGCATCAGGAGTTTGCCCGGTTTCTATCACTTCTTCAATAGCCTTTACAATATTATTATAGGCTGCACATCGACAAAGATTTCCGCTCATCAGTTCATGTATATCGTCACGGCTATACGCATGACCTTCGTTGAGCATGCCTTGTGCCGAGCAGATTTGTCCGGGTGTACAGTAGCCACATTGAAACGCGTCATGCTTGATAAAAGCTTGTTGCAAAGGATGAAGTTTGTCGCCTTGCGCCAACCCTTCAATGGTAGTGATCGGAACACCCTGGTACATTACAGCAAATGTGAGGCAAGAATTAATTCGTTTACCATCAATCAAAATTGTGCATGCACCACACTGTCCGTGATCGCATCCTTTTTTTGTACCGGTCAATCCCAGGTGTTCGCGCAAAGCATCAAGTAGACTTGTCCAGGGCTCCAGGTGAAGGATATACTGCTTGCCGTTTACGTTCAATTGCACGGGGAGCAATTGCTTTTCTGTGACGATTGCATCTTCTTTGCGATCATCAACCTCTTTGTTCATTATATCCTTCATGAAGGTCTCTTTATATACTTATTTTTTACCAACCTGCATATATACCTATACTATTGTATCAGGATAAAATCAGGAATTCTCATCATGATCCTGCTCTTCTGACATTTTCCGTATACGTTCAGCGTTTACGCTATCCGGTGTAACGTGGCTCATGCTAACCATCATTTTGTTTTTGAAGCCAGATACCACTTTATCTTTACCAGCCATCAAAGCTTCGAAACCGTCTTTTGCAACTTGTGCAGGATCGGACATCTTGGATGGATCTTCTACCAATTTTGAATTTTGTGCTCCGGCTTTGTCGAAGAAATCAGTGTCGGTAACACCCGGCTGAAGCGCTGTCATGATCACTTCGGTATCTTTCAACTCGTTGATCAACGCCTCTGTAAAGGATAACACATAAGCTTTGGTAGCATGATATACTGCCTGAAGCGGACCGGGAAGATTCGAGGCAATAGAAGCAACCTGCAAAATTCTGCCTTCGTTTCGGGCTACCATATCTTTCAGGAAGTAATAGGTGAGGGCCGTTAACGAGGCTATATTTAGTTGGATAATCTCAAGTTGCCGGTTAATATCAGTCTCGATAAACAAACCGTATTGACCTTGGCCCGCATCGTTAATCAGCAGGTTAATCTCTATACCTTTACCCTTTACTTCATTGTATAATTCCAGAGCAGCGCCTGGATTAAACAAGTCTTTAGCAAGAGGAATCACATTGATCCCATACTTTAGAAAATCTTTAGCACAGCTTTGAAGTGCGTCCTGCGACCGTGCAACAATTACTAAATTGTAACCATGTTCAGCTGCTTGTTTAGCCAATTCATATCCTATGCCACTGGTAGCTCCTGTAACCAGTGCATATTGGTTTTGATGTTGTTCCATATCAATGCTATTTTAGTTGGTTGTTATTATTACTTACTCTTCTATACTGTTCACGTTCCTAGGTTGAGTATTTTTTCAATCCCGTGGTAATTTTTACGCACAACGTGCATGTGAACTCTCAGAATGTATACTCTTTTTATTCTTTTACAGAATTACAAATGGAGATTAGCCACTCATCATACGTATCACCAGCACATTTCGTAAAATTTTGTTCCCGGTGATTCGAGCGTTTCTTAACAGGTGTACGACGTTATGTAATTTCTGGCAAATGATTATGGAGTAATATTCAGACTTATTAGAAGAGTGACCGATCACTGTCCAATCGTGTCCAATTGTCTACAGTATTAAATTGATATAGGTGTAGGCAAGGAGGGAAATCTACAATGGATGGCAGACTAATTCTTTGATCAAGTGTTAGACATCACCATATATGATGTCTAGCACTTGATATATTTTGTTGATGGTAAGGGTAACGAATATAGTTGCTGAAACTTTATGCGATTTATTCCGATCTCAAACTCTTGACTGGATTTTTCAGCGCGGCTTTTATTGCCTGGAAACTTACTGTGAGAAGCGTAATAATCAACGCACCTGAACTGGCTATCGCAAATATCCACCAGGATATATCGGTGCGATATTCATACTCCTGTAACCAGTTATTCAATTCATACCATGCCAGTGGAATCGAGATGAGACACGATAGAATTACGAGTGTTACAAAATCTCGGGAAAGCATTCGCCATAGATTAGCAACGGAGGCCCCAAGTACTTTTCGAATGCCGATTTCTTTTGTGCGTTGTTCTGCTACAAACGAAGCGAGTCCAAATAAACCTAAACAAGAGATGAGAACTGCCAGCACCGCGAAGAACGCAGCGAGTGTACCCACACGTTTTTCGTTGCCAAATTTTTGAGCAAAACTTTCATCTACGAAGCTGGATTGAAAAGGCGCTGTTGGATTGTATTTTTTAAATACAGCTTCAATTTTACTTAAGGCTTCCTGCGTGCTGCGCTCAGGATTCAGCTTGATGATGAATACATTTTCTGCACTTGTTGAAAGGTGAAAAAGGGAGGGCCGTACCGGGTGATAGGGTGACTGCACGAGTAAATCTTTCACAACACCAATGATCGTACAGGGCTTATTTTCCCAACGTAAAATTTTACCTACGGGATCTTTTAATCCTATAAATGCAACCGCGGATTCATTCAGTATAAACGCCAATGAATCGGAAGCAAACTCTCTTGAAAAATCTCTGCCTTCTTTTATTTCCCAACCAATCGTTTTTCCATATTCATAGCTAACAGCATTGTTGGGGAAATCTACAGCAAGAGCGGGATCTTTACCTTCCCAATCAAAACCACCATTGGTATTCCATACGTCCGTTGTAGGACTGCCGGATTCAGTCATCTCTATAATAACATTTTCATTTTTTAATTCAGTGCGAATTACTTCTGCGTGCTTATGCCGGTCTTCATTTACACTGGTGGTGATTAACCCATCGCGATTATATCCAATAGGCCTACTCTGTCCATGTTGAATTTGTTTATATACCACCATGGTGCCGATGATAAGTGTGATTGAAATAGTAAATTGAACGACCACCAACACTTTACGCGGCAACGATGCAAACCTGCCGACTTTAAAGGTGCCCTTCAATACTTTTACGGGTTGAAAGGATGACAGAAACAACGCAGGATATACACCTGCGAAAAGACCCGTTACTATACTAAAGCCAATACCGATTAACCAGAACACAGGTTCTGACCAAAGGATTGATATATTCTTATCCGCAATTGTATTGAAAGGAGGCAATACAATGAGCACAAGGAGTAGAGCCAGTATAAATGAAAAGAACGAAATCATGATCGACTCACTGAAGAACTGCGTGATGAGTTGTATACGGACCGAACCAATGGACTTACGGATGCCCACTTCTTTTGAGCGTTTTTCAGAACGCGCCGTGCTCAGGTTCATAAAGTTGATACAGGCAAGCAATAGTACAAATACTCCCGTTACTCCGAATAGCCATACATTGTTGATGCGTCCGCCAACATTTATTCCATCTTTAAAGTCAGAGTATAAATGCCATTTCTTCATCGGATGAAGAAACACGATGGGGTTATAGCGTCTGTCATCTTCCGGTATCTTATTTAACTTTACATCTTTGATACGAGCGGATACTTTCTCCATATCAGCGTTGTCAGCAACCTGAACGAAAGTTTGTGTAAAATTACTTCCCCAAGGATTTTCCATCTTTTTGATCCATGGGTTGACACTTAAGTATAAATCCCAGGGCAGTATATATTTTATGTCTTTGAATGAAGTATTGTCCGGAAGATCTTCATATATACCTGTTACCTTCACATCACTCTCGTTATCGATGCGCATGGTTTTGTCCAGCGGATCTTCGTCTCCGAAGTATGCCTTTGCTACCGAGGCAGAAAGTAGAATAGAATTCATGTCTTTCTTCAAGCCGTCCTTCGAGCCTTTGATCATTTTCAAGCTTAACATATCGGTAACCTCGGGCTCGAAATAGCTTCCGGGCTTCAGAAACATTTTGTCCCCGTACGTAAGCGTATGATCGAAATTCCACGAGGACTGCAATACATATTTGAAATCACTGCCGTAAACATTTCTGATCTCTTCAGCCATCACTGCAGGATTAGCAACCTGCGAGCCGACCTTTCCATTGAACGTTTGGTGTTGCATAACTTGCGCGATGCGTTCATAGTTGGAATGATACGTATTGAATGTAAGCTCATCATACATCCATAGTCCGATGAGTATAGCCACTGCCATGCCCAAAGCAAGGCCGGAGATATTGATAAACGAATATCCTTTACTACGAAGAATGTTTCTCCACGCGATCTTGAAGTAGCTTTTGATCATGGCAAGTTGATTTACGGTTATGTACTGAATCGGAACACCAAAAGGCTCCTTTTGTGATATACCGCCCTTTTGCCTTTTGGTTACTTTAATTTAAGAAAAAACTATAAAAAAAATGAGGATTTATTTGACGATCCATGAAGGTGGATGAGGCTACGGAGTATGCTGTTGGGATATAAACTAAATAGGCAAAGAGGTGCACACGCATAAGGAATACGGAGTTTCTTAAACCTATTTAGATTGTAACGCTAATTGATATAGTCTATCCAAATTTGTTTTGACACATCGTGTAATAAAAACACTGCTAACGTTTCGTTAAGCAGTGTTTTATTTAATATACTCAAGAGGAAGGATATACCGGTTGGGTCTTTTTGAAAGTTAATAGTAGTTTCTTTTCTTCTCGGTTCTTAATAGAGAGCCGGTAAGGGTAGCAAAGCCGCCAACAATTGCTCCGAGACAAGCGGTTACAAGCATAAGCAGATTTTTCTCCTTCAAAGGAAAGATCAACGCTACTTTACCGGCAAGATCAACGGCAGCATCGCTGTCGATCATCCAGGCTTTGATAAACCACAGAAATCCGATGGCCAGAAACCCTGCGAGAAAGTTAGCCTTCGATTTTAAAAAGTACCCGGCTATAGCGGCTGCTATGGCAAGGCTATACCACGGAAGAAATGACTCGGCTATATATGCCAATATAACTATAGCGATTACTTGTATGATGAACTTCATTTGGTTGCAGGATTGAGTTGAAGGGTAGTGATTTTTTCAGAACCGGCATCTTCCGGTCTTTGAAAGAAGCCCAGGCTATAATATTTCCCTGTGCTCCAGGCTGGAACCATGTTACTATAATACGTGCTTCCAGGATTTCCTGATTGTCCACCGGGATATACACCCCATCCTTTGGCTCCGGATTTTTCCAGACTCACGATCATTCTCCACGAAGGTCCATTGGTTTTGGAATGCGCATTGACGATGTCGTGATTACCGCCGGTGAGCACCCGTACATTCAATGGCTCGAGGCGAAGTAAATGTCCTATATAGCTATCTTTATATACCGACCACCGGGCACCATCGTCTTGTTTTTCGTTGCTCGCTGTTGTTGCAAGTTTAGCTTTTCGTTCCTGCTTCCATTTTTCAATATCATCAACGCTCAGTGCAAAAGCTTTTCGGAGTACATCTCCTGCTATTTCTTTTTCTGGCGTTCCCTGTATATCGAAGAAAACAAGGTCAGGTTTTTCTTTGATCAACCGGATAGTATTAAAGGTAGTCGGACGCGTAAGGGCAGTCTTGTTTTTATCGAGCTCATCCCAGATCAACGGCATCAGTACATCCCACCAGGCTTCATAGTAAGAAGCGCCTTCTGAATCCTTATCATTTATATAGTTCCAGTCCTTCAGAATTTGAAACGCCCTGGCCTGTTGTGGAGTGAGATGCGTGGAGTCCAGGTGACTTAGAAATATAGGGAGACTTTCTGCTGCTTTTAAATTATAGTTATCGTTTTGCAGCTTCATCATGTCCTCTACGGTAATTCCATTCGATCCGTTCAGTACAGTGTTTATCCTTCGGTTGCGATAGGCTTCGAAATTTGAAGCTGTAATGTAGTAGGGATAAGTAGCATCTACCGGGTATTGATTTGCAGAGCTTACAAAGCCGCGTTCCGGATTTTTATACTGTATATTTTGTTCGTTTGGTATATAGGCTTGCCAGCCGCTGGAGCTTTTACTGCCATCGAGTATGAATTTGCCTTCATATACTCTTCGCACTGGAAATTTACCCTGCACCCGCATGGCTATATCTCCGGAGGCAGAGGCGAATACGAAATTCTGTGGCGGCGTGGCGTAATGATGAAGGGCATCCGTATAGTCATTATGATTTTTAGCACGATTCAATTTATAGAACGTCATGAGTTCTTCCGATTCATCGTGCGCCATCCACCGGAAGGCGTGCTGTACAAGATTGTTCTCTCCATGAAAATCTTCATCATACGTGATCGGACCCCAGTGTGTATAGATGACGGTATCGTACACTATATCTTTCCCACGAACGTGGAGCTCTTCAATCACCTTTTTAGTTTCCGTCCATTTGCCATCAAACATATACTTATCCTTCTTGTCATTCTCGAATTCAATAGCGAACCAGTCGACAAGATCGCGTTGTGCGTTTGTAACACTCCACGCAACGGAATCCGTATAGCCTATAATGATAGCAGGAGATCCTGGTAGGGAAGCGCCCATCGCATTTGTACCAGGCGCATGCAACTGAACGATATACCAGATAGAAGGCAGCGATAAGTTAAGATGTGGATCGCCACACAGTATAGGCGAACCGCTTGCCGTTTTACTTCCGCTTACAGCCCAGTTGTTACTGCCAGCAGTAGGATCGGAGGGAGGTAATTTTTTTATATTGATATATTCTTCGGGTACACTGCGTGGTATACTATCAAAGGTAATGGGTTTAAATTTCCAGGCATTCGCATTGTCGACAATCGGATCACCGATAGGTTCGCGATCAGGATATAGCAACTCCACTACATCTTTGCCGTACAGCTTCAGGATATTGGTCATCTCGATATCCTTGTCGCCCATGCAAAGTGTTTTCGCCATATTCTTTAACAGCAAAGCACACTTCAGAGGTGTCCACGGTTCAGGTTTGTAATCGAGTAGTTTATATTCGAACGGAAGTGTCTTATCATTGAGTGATGCGATATAGGCATTTACACCTTCGGTATATTTTTCTACCATCATTTTGGTGGTGGGATTTTTCATCATACCGGCCAACGCTTTCTCGGCGCCATATACCATCCCGAGTCTTCGGTTAGCCCTATCGTTGTCGAGTGCTACTTCTCCCACAATTTCAGAAACTCTTCCAGCGGCGGCATGTGTTTGAATTTCCATCTGCCAAAGTCTGTGCATGGCGGTAACATAACCCTGCGCCAGGTAAAGATCCTCATCGTTCTCCGCGAATATATGTGGGATCATCAGGCTATCGAATACGATCGTGACCTTGCCCTTTAACCCCGGAATATCCGGTTGTTCGGGAACAGGAGCATCTTTCGATTCAATATTTTGCCAGAATCCACGAAACGGATCGAGGAATCTCCCTAACGGGGGAAGGCGGTTTCCCTTCACCATCAAGCTGTTATCCAGGACGTATACCAGCCCTACAGTGATGAGAAGAGAGATGAGGAACTTAAAAACTTTCATTGACAGTTTAGGTTTGGTGCTTGAAAGTAAAAACCTTTTTCTAATTTTCGGAACACAATTCCGTGAATAAAACACAACCATCAATCGTTTGAAACAGATTCTTGCAAAGTATACCAAAGAACAGGTAAAGAAAGCTGGTAACATTAAAGCTATTTTTTTCGATGTAGACGGTGTGTTATCGGAGGGAAAGATCATCTACGATGAAACTGGTAAAGAGATCAAGAACTTCAATGTGAAGGATGGCCAGATCATCAGCCACCTGCGAAAGGCCGGTATTATTACAGGTGCTATATCCGGAAGAGAATCCGGTGCAACAACAAAACGATGTGCAGAACTGAAGATCGACTTCTGTCACCAGGGAATACTTGATAAAGCATCTACTTTCGAGAAGTTAGTGCAGCACTATAAATTGAAATCCAAAGAAGTTGCATTCATTGGGGATGATATTAATGATCTTGTTGTTTTCAGATTGGCAGGTTTCAGTGTTTGTCCCGCGGATACATTTCAGTATATAAAAGATCGTGTAGACCTTGTAACGCTTACCAAAGGAGGCAATGGTGTACTGCGTGAAGTGGCAGACCTGGTGCTTTCAGCGAGAGGTGAGTTTGAGAAAATTTTAGAAGCGTAAACTATAAACATGGAAATATTTAAGGATAAGGTTCAGATCGCAGACAAGATCACACTGGGTGGAGACAAGATGGTTTTGTTTGGCGGCCCTTGTGCAGCGGAGAGTTATGAAATATGTATTCAAACCGGAAGCAAAGTAAAAGAGCTCTGCGAGAAGCTGGACATTCAATATGTATTCAAGTCTTCATTCGATAAAGCAAACCGTACGTCCTCAGGTTCCTATAGGGGACCGTCAAAAGAAGATGGTCTTGAAATTCTGGCGCGTGTAAAAAAAGAATTGAATGTACCCATCGTAACGGACGTTCATGAATCGTATCAATGTGCAGAAGCAGCGGAGGTTGCTGATGTACTACAGATCCCTGCCTTCTTATGTCGCCAGACAGATTTACTAAAGGCTGCGGCTCGTACAGGTAAAGCTGTAAAAATTAAGAAAGGTCAGTTCATGGCTCCGGAAGACATGAAGTATGCCGTTGATAAAGTACGCGGAGAAAATAACAACAATGTATTTCTGACCGAACGTGGTGCAAGCTTCGGATATCACACTTTGATCGTTGACATCCGTTCGCTGCCTATCATGCGTCAATATACGCCGGTGATCTTTGATGTAACACACTCTGTTCAACAACCCGGAGGCAAAGGCGGATCGTCCGGAGGTCAACGTGAGTTTGCTCCGTTCCTCGCTCGTGCTGCTGCCGCTGCCGGTGTAGATGGTTTCTTCATCGAGACACATCCAAACCCCGAAGTTGCATTAAGTGACGGCCCCAATATGATTCCATTACACCAGATGGAAGACTTCCTCAAAATGCTTAAGCGTTATTGGGAGATTCGCTAAACTGTTTTTGGTCGTTTGTTAATCGTTATCTGTTCTATAGTATATCTATAGCGGGTAACGATTAACTGTTTTATGACAGAGGTGTTCAAGGCAAGTAAAAATTCGTTTTCACTTCATCTCGCTATAGGTGACCAACAACGCGACTATATTTATTTTATACTCCAGGTATTTTTATTCATATAGGAATGTAGACTTGATCTTGGTTGGTCAGTAAATAAATTATGAAAAGAGGTATTAATTTTTTTCTATTTTTTCTTGTATGCTTTGAAGCGTTTTCACAGAGCACTTCAAAGGAATATGTAGTAATAACTTTTGAAGGCCATTTTAAAATTTCTCAGCATGGAACTGAAACATACTTTTGGATTATACCTGTAGATTCCATATCCGCTTCGAGTAGTTCTTTGTCGCGCTTGTTTGTATCGAATTTTAGTACAAATAATTTGCAGGATTGTTGTGCAGGCGGCCCTGTGGATCCAATTCTTGTTACTGAAGTTTCGAATTTTAAACTGGACGATAAATATCTATCAAGCTTGGAAAACTTGAGGCAGCTTATTTTACATGACAGAAAGAAATTACAGAAGATAACAAAGAAATGGGAATCTGGACAAGAGGAAACGGTTCGGGTATATGCTACAGCTATTGAAGGAGATCTTTGTCAATGTGATTTTCATTCCATCGGTCAACAACGAACGGGGTATAAAGGAAAGGTTTGCATACCGAAGTCCTCATTTAGCAGTCATGAAGATTTTTGGAAGTCGCCACAAGCCTCTTTTATATTGAAGCATGATTTTTCTAGTGTCGATTTTGATATAATCTCCAATTAAAGGCTCAGGTGTGAAATGCTGAAGTACACTCGAGGAGTTTGTGCCCATTTGATAACGTCTTTTTGTGAAAAATTCGAAAGCTTCGTTAAGTCAGTCAGAGAAATTTTAGCTGCATCAATAAGATTAGCTTGAACATTCCTCAATCTCTTGAAAACAACGCCCCAACCCAAACGGCTGTTTGTAAATCAAGAAAATTAATCACGATCTCCAGAATCTCCTTGTAGACTTCGCCATTCGTTTTACCTTTGCCGCATTACTCTACAGAATTAGTGGTTTATGGATCGTTCACATTCAGGTAATAAATGTTTTGAAGCACATCGCTTGGGTGTGTACAGAATAGATGGATCGGTTAGATGCCGTTTGCATTCTTGTAAATTGCTCTGTTGTTGGTAGTTACAAGCATATGCACAACGCTATTCGTATCAACTAAAACATTTTCGATCTTGAATTATATATATCCCATTAAAACAAAAGTAAGCCGGCAGCAACGCGAGCAGCTGTTTCAGCAACACGCCCGCCTGATCTGGTTCACCGGTTTATCAGGTTCAGGAAAATCAACTTTGGCTGTTCAGCTTGAAGCTCAGTTACACGCTAAGGGTTTTAAAACCTATCTGCTCGATGGCGACAATATCCGCGCAGGTATAAACAAAGACCTGAACTTTACCGATGAAGGCCGCATCGAAAACATTCGCAGGATAGGAGAGGTCTCAAGACTTTTTCTGGACGCCGGCATCATTGTGTTATCAGCATTTATATCTCCCTTTCATGCAGACCGCGAACAGGTAAAACATATTGTAGGCGAAGAAAACTATATAGAGATTTTCGTGGATACCCCTTTGGAAGTATGCGAGCAACGCGATGTAAAGGGACTCTATAAGAAAGCGCGTGCCGGAGAAGTAAAAAACTTTACCGGTATAGATTCGCCTTACGAAGCGCCGCTGCACGCAGACATTGTAATACCGACTCACCAGGTAAGTGTTGAAGAGTCGATTGATCAGTTGATGAAGTATATTTTGCCAAAAGTTACCGTGACTTCTTAAGCGGCATTTGAGACAAGGAAAAGAAACAACAAGATGAGCCACCAATATTATTTAAGTCACTTAAAAGAACTGGAAGCCGAAGCGATCTTTGTGATCCGTGAAGTCGTAGCCCAGTTTGAAAAACCAGCACTGTTATTTTCAGGAGGCAAAGACTCTATCGTGCTGGCCTATTTATCACGCAAGGCATTTGCTCCGGCACGTATACCCTTTCCGTTGGTACACATTGATACGGGACATAATTTTCCGGAGACAATGGAGTATCGCGATTGGCTTGTAAATGAATTAGGCGTAAAGCTGATCGTTGGTTCTGTGCAGGAAAGTATAGATAAAGGTCGTGCCAAGGAAGAGACTGGCTATAACGCCAGTCGTAATTCACTTCAAACCGTAACGTTGCTGGATACCATCGAGCAGTATAAATTCGATGCTGCCATGGGTGGTGCCAGGCGCGATGAGGAAAAGGCCCGCGCGAAAGAACGCTTCTTCTCACACCGCGATGAGTTCGGACAATGGGATCCTAAAAATCAACGTCCTGAATTATGGAATGTATTCAACGGGCGAAAACATATAGGTGAGCACTTCCGCGTGTTCCCGATTTCCAATTGGACAGAGATGGATGTATGGCAATATATACACCTTGAAAATATACCCATCCCGAAGCTATACTATTCGCACGAGCGCGAAGTGATCATGCGTGATGGCGCGATTTTATCGACATCGCCCTGGTTGAAATTGAAACCGGATGAGATTCCTGCGAAGAAGATCGTACGCTTCAGAACGTGTGGCGATATGCCGATCACCGGTGCTGTTGAATCAGATGCCAATACGATCGAGAAGATCATTGCAGAAGTAGCAGCGTCACGTAAAACCGAACGCGGCACCCGTGCAGACGACAAGCGTTCTGAAACCGCTATGGAAGACCGCAAAAAGTCGGGCTACTTTTAATCAATCACGCATCGTTAATATATACTCGAAATGAATTCCTATATAAATAATCAACTTCTTCGTTTCACTACAGCCGGCAGTGTGGATGATGGCAAGAGTACATTGATCGGTCGTTTGTTGTTTGATAGTAAATCTATCTTTGAAGATCAACTCGAAGCTGTGGAGGCATCCAGCGCAAAGAAAGGATTTGATTACGTTGACCTTTCTTTATTAACGGATGGATTGAAGTCGGAGCGCGAGCAAGGCATCACCATCGATGTAGCATACCGTTACTTCGCTACGCCTAAACGTAAATTTATTATAGCCGACACACCTGGCCATATACAGTATACCCGTAACATGGTAACGGGCGCTTCAACAGCGAATCTTGCACTCATCTTGATCGATGCACGCAAAGGACTTGTTGAACAAACCTATCGCCATTCATTCATTGCATCGTTGCTGAAAATTCCGCATATCATTGTTTGTATTAACAAGATGGATCTGGTGGATTACAAGGAAGATGTATTCGAAAGGATCATGGAAGAGTATAAAGCATTTTCTTCCAAGCTGGAGGTATCCGATATACAGTTTGTGCCGATCAGTGCTCTTGCGGGTGACAATGTTGTGAACCGTTCCGAGAATATGCTCTGGTATCAAGGGGCTACATTATTGCACATGCTGGAGACAGTACATATAGAGAGCGATCACAATCATATCGACAGCCGTTTTCCTGTGCAATATGTTATTCGTCCACAGTCCAAGGAGTATCACGATTTCAGAGGATATGCAGGACGCGTTGCCGGAGGTATATTTCGTCCGGGCGATGATGTAGTGGTGCTGCCCTCTGGTTTTCAGTCCAAAGTAAAAGATATACACTTTGGCAATGAAAAATTAGAGGAGGCATTTGCGCCTATGTCCGTTACGATTACACTGGAAGATGAAATTGATATTAGCAGAGGAGATATTATCGCCAAGCCCAACAACCATCCGCAGTCCGAACAGGATGTTGATGTGATGTTATGCTGGATGAATCAGCGACCGATCAACCTGAATTCAAAATTCTATGTACGCCATACATCGAAAGAAGTAAAAGGCGTTTTGAAAGAAATTCAGTATAAGCTGGATATCAATACACTTCATCGTGTGGAGAATGTTGAGCAGCTAACGATGAATGAGATAGCCCGGGTAAAGATCCGCACAGCCCAACCGTTGCTTTTTGATAGTTATCGCAAGAACCGCATTACCGGAAGTTTGATCCTGGTAGATGAAGGAACGAACGAGACCGTAGCTGCGGGAATGATTGTATAAGTATATATTTCCGGATGGATATCAAATCACTTTTACCCCTGGCCATTCAAGCCTCCGAAGAAGCTTGCAAGGCGATACTACAGGTATATCATTCCGGAGATTTTCAGGCTGAAGCCAAAGGCGATAATTCCCCGTTGACGTTGGCGGATAAACAAGCACATATAGTGATCGCTTCACGGCTACAGGCTACTGGCTTTCCCGTGTTGAGTGAGGAAGGGAAGGCTATAGCATACGAAGAACGTAAAACCTGGCCTTACTTCTGGATGGTTGATCCCCTGGACGGGACGAAAGAATTTCTCAAACGCAATGATGAATTCACCGTAAACATCGCGCTCATTCATAAAAATATACCTGTACTCGGTGTGGTGGCAATACCCGTTACGGGCGAAGTATATTTTGCAGCACAAGGTTCTGGTGCATTCGTGAAAAGAGAAAATAAAACGTCACAACTTCCTGCACGTACACCCATTAATCTAACTCAACCCGGTCTGCGCGTGGTGGCTTCGCGTTCGCACATGAACGAAGAAACGAAAGCATTTATTGAATCCCTGCAGGCGCCAACGCTTGTATCGAAAGGCAGCAGCCTCAAATTTATGCTGCTGGCAGAAAACAAAGCGGATATATATCCGCGCTACGCACCAACCATGGAGTGGGACACAGCAGCTGCACACGCCATTTTAAAAGAGACAGGGCTAAAAGTACTTCAACTCGATAAGGATGAAGAACTCTTGTATAATAAAGAGAACCTTCTGAATCCATATTTTTTCGTGCGATGAAATAAAGCACGATGGCGGTTCCAGCCAATAATAATCCATTGTTCGAATCAACTGGGGCATATTTTCTGCAGAAATTCTATACAGTATAATCTTAAAGGGATACCGTTAATAAAAAATCGGTTGTTTGGAAATTGTCTTGACGTGTAATGTTGAAATAATAACCTGAACACCGCATCTTTATATTGCGTCCACCGGATTCAACGGGACGCCTATGCTTAAACAGGCTTATCGACATATATAGGTCAAATGGATTTTGAGGTATAAAGAAGGTGAAAGCGTACTCCGAAGACGATCTTATTAAACATCTGAAGGAAGGTCATGAAGGTGCTTTCAGGATTGTCTTTGATCAATATTACCGTCCGCTCACACTTTTTGCGATGAAGTATATGGGAGACGTGGAGGAGTCCAAGGAGATCGTGCAGGAATTTTTCGTTCGCTTCTGGACAAAGCATGAAGCCATCAACATTCGCTTTTCATTGAAAACATATTTATACCACGGTGTCCGCAATGCCTGTCTTAATTTTATTGAATCAAATAAAGTTGTACAACGGCACATGCGTAACTATGGTAAATCAGATTTATCGAGCGACAACCCGCTTGAAAATATGCTGGCAGCAGAACAAGAAGAACTGTTAATGCAGGCTATCGATCGTCTTCCGGAAAAATGCAGAGAGATATTTTTTCTTAGTCGTATGGAGAAACTTTCCAACCAGGCTATAGCCGATCATTTACAACTCTCGATAAAAACAGTAGAAGCCCAGATTTCAATTGCTCTAAAACGATTACGGGATCTGCTGCTTTCTCTTTTCCTGTTGCTGTTTTCATAGGAAAAAAAATATTTTAGAATCTTTTAAGGGTTGGTGCGGGATTTCCGGTCTATAGGGCGATTTTATTTTTTACCCAAGCCTCAGACTCTATGCAGAGATTTTACTCCCTATTACAATCGCATTCCTGGCGCAGTAAATATATTCTTCCATCTATAGGTATACGCACAGCATGCCATTGCCTTGTCCTTTGCTTTTTGGTATTCATAACCGCTATAGCGCATGCACAGCAGGTAACATTCTACGAAAGCTTCGATGAAGCGGATGAAGGTGATCTTCCTGAGGGATGGACTTCATGGCAGAATGGCGGAGGCGCTGCCCCTATACATTGGAGTGTATGGAAGTATAATCAGTTTGGTGTAGAAAAATATGTGATCAGTGATGCAGAACCCGGCCGGGAAGGCATGACCGATGAGGACTGGCTGATCACTCCGCAGATCACGCCTGTAGCCGGTGATTTCCTTATGTTTAATACGCGCAGGTCAGTCTTTTTCACGGGTGATATGTTCTATATCAGAATCTCGACCACCACGAATAAAGCTCCGGATGCTTTTACAAAAACGCTGGCCACTTTTACAGAAGAGGATTTACCAGAGTTCGTTGATCCGGTAAACGGAAAAATCCGGGTAGACCTTTCCGCTTATGCCGGTATACCAATCTATATATCTTTTGTCCACGTTGCCAATGTTGGCCCTGAGGCAATATCCGGTATATGGTTCATGGATGACGTAGAAGTTCGCCCGAAGCAGGGAGCCTATATTGACGATACGTTTTTCAGACAAGCTACATCTCCGCCACAACCTCCGGTAAAGCTTGGTGATGTTGCATTTCCCGGCACACTTGAATTTGTAGTGAATGGCGATTATGGAAACGTTGATATTTCGTCCATTACCTTTACTACACAAGGCACTACGGACATTTCGCTTATAAAAGAAGTGAAAGTATACTACACTACAGATGAATATGTTGTGATCGAAGATATTATAGCCGGCCTGGTACCCTTGTTCGGTTCATTGGAGAATCCATCCGAAACCTTTGAAGTGACCGGAAATATAGCGATGGAGTTGGGCAGCGTCCATTTCTTTTGGATAGTATATGTCCTGGATGATTCGCGACAACTTGTATTTCCATATCCGCAGATCGATATGACGTTTGAGAAATATATAGCCAATGGCCAGGAATATACTCCTTCTGTAACCACATACTTTGGAGCCATTGATGTAGTGCCGCCCGATGTGATCAATGATAATTTTGCAGATGCTATACAGATCACGCCCATAGTTTCCCGTTACGGATCATCAACATATCCCGCTACGTACGAAGAAGATCATGATATACTGGCCTATTGCCAGAACACAGGTTTTGAGGAGATTCATTCAGTATGGTGGTATTTTATAGCGCCAGGCAACGGACTGATTACTGCGGATCTTTCTGAATCCAGATTCAATACGATCGTTGCATTTTTCGATGAGAACATGTCGCAGGTTGCCTGCAATGACGACATCAATGATAACCAGGAACAATCTATAATTTCTGAATACCCGGTAACTGCCGGACAGAAGATATATGTACGCGTAAGTGACATCGGTGGCTTTGGCGGAACTTCATATCATGATGCTGGTGTGGTGATCATGGATTTTACATTTACAACACCCGTAGGAGTAGAGGATGATTTTCAGGCGATACGTGTATCTGTGCCGTATCCGAATCCCGCGCGTACCAATGCATCTTTTGATCTTGAGGTATATAAACCCGGTGAAGTAACAATTGATATTCAGAATATGGTTGGTAAAAAAGTATTGACGCAACGTGAACGATATGCGGCAGGCAAACATACCGTAACGCTGGATGCCTCGGCACTTACGCCCGGAGCGTACTTGATTCGCGTTGCGGGTCACGGTATGGATACAACGCGTAAACTTATCGTTATACGATAGAATATATATGTCCGAAACTATAAACAGTTACCCTATACTATATACCGTATGCAAGAGCACGAATTGAATGAGCGAAAATGGTACTTGGCCACCAAGGTATTAACCAGTGGACTGAATGCTGATGAACGCGCAGAATGGGAAGCATTGAAAAATGATCTGGCGTTTCAGCAGGAGTTTACATTGGTTGAAAAGTATTGGCAGAAGATGGACACGTTGCCCTATCAGCAGATCAATGCAGAAAAAGATTGGAAACTCGTATGGGACACGATACGTCAGCAGGTGCCAGTCCGCGGGCAACGTACAGCGATACCATGGCTTCGCTATGCCGCGGTGTTCCTTGTATGCATGGCTATATCTTTTTTTATAGGCGCTCGCTTTAGCGGTATACTATCAAATTCGGACAACACTGCGCAGCTCACAACAATAGAAGCACCGGCAGGCTCAAAGACGTATATAACCTTGCCGGATAGCTCACACGTGTGGTTAAATGCTAAAAGCAAGATCACGTTCAATAACGATTTTGGAGCAGAGAACCGTCATTTAAAACTGGAAGGCGAAGCTTTTTTCGATGTCGTGAAAAAGAAAGTTCCGTTTCGTGTAGAGACACCGTTGTATACCGTGGCGGTACTGGGAACAGCCTTTAACATCAAAGCGTATAGTGACGATGACCGTGCAACCACCACGCTTGTACGAGGATTGATCAACATCGAGCGCACGGCTAAGGCTGGTAAAACTGAAGTCACTCCACTAAAACCAAATGAAAAACTCATCGCTTCAAGAACAGGTAATGGAGGTATAGCCTTTGCGGGAGAATATACCTTTCAGATTGAGCGGGGAGTTGACGCAGCCATGGAGACTGCCTGGAAAGATGGATGGTTATCAGTGCAAGGTGAGTCGCTGAATGAACTTGCGAAAAAGATTGAACGGCTTTACGATATAAAAATAAATTTTCAGGATGAGGAACTGCAGCGCTATAGATATACCGGTCGCTTGCGACAGCTTAGTCTGGAGCAGGTGCTGAAAGCATTATCACTCACATCACCCATTGAATTTACCATTGCGGAGAAAACAGTAACGCTTCGGGAGAACCAATCGACAAAATCCAAATACAACTCTTTGCAAGTTCCATAACGATACTATATATACACGAATCCTAAACCCAACATCATGCATAGTTTATACCAACACCACAGCTGACCAACGCCATAAAATAAAAGGGGATCAAAAGATGCTGTCACATCTCCTGATCCTTGAAGGACTGGTAAACAGTCTGCCACGCTTTTTCAAGCGGAGGCAATACTCCTTTTTGTTAACCAAATCCCATTTAATTCTATGAAAAAAATAAGATACGGCCAAGTCTGTGTCCGGTCAGTATTGAATAAAATAACGGTGGTTATGAGAATCTGGCTTTTTTTATTGATTCCTGTAGGTGTTGCCCTTGCATCGAATGCGAGTTCACAGGATCTGAGCATTGAACTGAAAGACGTTACGCTTCGTGAAGCGTTTCGCGTCATTGAGAAAGAGAGTGAGTATTCTTTTTTCTTCAATGATTCTTTTGCTGACCTGAATAAAAAAGTTTCAGTCTCGGCAAAGAATGAATCACTTCAGAACGTACTGGTGAAATTGTTAGCACCTACAAATCTGACCTATAAAATTCTGGAGGGCAACCTGATTGTTATAGCCCCGAAGAATTCACAGGAGTCGATCATTGTGCGCGGCAGGGTTGTGTCCTCTACGGATAAGCAACCACTACCGGGAGTAAATGTTACGGTGAAGGGATCGCCTCGCGGAACAATCACCAACGCGAATGGTGAATACTCCCTCGAAGTAGAGAGGGGATCAACGTTAACATTCTCCTTCATCGGGTATGCACCTATAGATATAGTCGTCAACAACCAAAGCAGTATAGATATAGAGCTCACGGAAGATATAACAACACTCAAAGAAGTATCCGTTGTATCAACCGGGTATCAGGTTGTAGATGAACGACTCTTTACAGGATCCGTTGTAAGTCTTTCGGCACAAGATATAAAAACCGAAGGCACCGTTGATTTGAGTCGTATGTTACAGGGACGTGCAGCCGGAGTTTCGGTTCAAAACGTGTCCGGTACATTTGGTGCAGCTCCGAAGATTCGTGTGCGCGGAGCCACATCTATCACGGGAGATAATAAACCACTTTGGGTAATCGATGGTGTTGTACTCGAAGATGTTGTCAATGTATCGGCAGAACAATTGACCACGGGAGATCCCAGTACGTTGATCGGTTCGTCTGTAGCCGGTCTCAATGCAGATGATATAGCCAACATTACGATTCTGAAAGACGCTTCAGCCACGGCGTTGTATGGCGCTCGCGCTAAAGATGGTGTGATCGTGATCACAACTAAAAAGGGCCGCATTGGAAAACCGCAGATTACCTACACCGGTAATTTTTCAACGTACCTCAGGCCTTCCTATAACGACTATAACATTCTGAATTCTGTAGACCAGATGTCGGTATATACCGAGATGGAACGCAAGGGGTTATTGAACCATGCCGATGTAGCGAACTTGCCCAACGGAGGTGTGTATACCAAGATGTATAACATCATAAACGATTCCTATAATAACGGCTCGGACGATTTCGACCTTCCCAACACCGATGCGGGCAGACGTGCTTTCCTGCAACGGTATGCAACCGCCAACACCGATTGGTTCGATATACTCTTCGACAACTCTTTTGTACAGGAACATTCATTAGGTGTTTCCGGAGGTACTGAGGCGTCACAACTATATTTCTCCACCAGTTACTACAATGACAACGGATGGTCTATTGCTGACAATGTAAAACGCTATACCGCGAACGCTCGTGGTAATTTTAAGATCTCCGATAAAGCAAGCCTGGGAATTATAGCTTCTGGTTCGGTGCGTGATCAGCGTGCACCCGGTACAGTGTCTCGTCAAACGAATGTAGTAGAAGGCGGATACGATCGCGACTTTGATATCAACCCGTTTAGCTATGCATTGAATACAAGTCGTGTACTAACGGCATATGATGAAGATGGTAAGCTGGAATACTTCACACGCAACTATGCTCCGTTCAATATCATCAACGAAGTCAATAAAAACTATATAGATCTTAGTCAACTTGATTTCAAACTACAGGGTGAATTCAGTTATCAACTTCTCAAGGAATTGAAGTATGATTTTATAGGCTCAGCGCGCTCCGTAAGTACGGTAACGGAACACAAGGTTGAAGAAGGTTCGAACATGGCCGAAGCCTATAGGGCCGATGGTTCACAGATCATCCGTATGGGAAATAAATTTCTGTACGTCAATCCGGATTATCCGAATGTAGACCCAGTAGTGGTGTTGCCACAAGGAGGTTTCTATAACCGTACAGATGATAAGATGGCGAGTTACTATTTTAAAAATCAGTTAACCTGGAATCATACGTTTACAGGTATACATAGTATAAATCTGGTGGCAGGGCAGGAGATCCGTCAGGTTGATCGCCAGACTTCTTTTGCCAACGGTTATGGCTATCAGTATAGCAGAGGTGGTGTTCCCTATACCGATTACCTGCTCATCAAGCAATTACTCGAAGGAAACTTTAATTACTTCGGCATGGGCTATGGCTATGAACGCTATGCAAGTTTTTATGCCGGCACTACGTATTCATACAAGAGTAAATATGTACTCAACGCCACTGTGCGGATGGACGGATCAAATCGCCTTGGGGAATCGCGCACGGCCCGGTGGTTGCCTACATGGAATGTGAGTGGCGCATGGAATATAGATAGCGAACGTTTTATGGAAAGCGCACAAGCTATAGACTTCCTCACGCTGAAAGCAGGCTATGGTCTTACCGCCAACACGGGTAATGCGAACAATGCTTCCGTTGTATTTCGAACAGCTGCTACACGAAGACCCTATTTAAATGAAGGTGAATCATTGATTGGTATAGAAAGCCTTGAGAATTCTGATCTCACCTGGGAGAAGCAATACGAGATGAACGTTGGCTTCAACACCGGTCTCTTCAATAAGCTTGTGATTACTGCTGACTTTTATAAACGCAATCAATTCGACCTGATCAGCATTATAAAAACATCCGGTATAGGAGGCGAGCCTTATAAAGCGATCAACTACGCTGATATGAAATCACGCGGAGTGGATCTGACTATAGGCGCTACTATATTTAACCGCACGCAGTGGAGCTGGAATACAAACTATGTATTCAGCTATAATAAAAGTAAGATCACGAACCTGCGCAATGAACCGCGTATCTTCAATCTTGTGTTTCCGGAAGGAGGCGCCATGGAAGGATATCCGGTGAGAGGATTATTCTCGGTAGACTATAAAGGACTCGATCCTGAATCCGGCATGCCGTTGTTTATCAATCAGGATGGAAATTTAAGCTCAGATGTATTTCTGCAAAGTCCTAACATCCAGCACCTCAAATACGAAGGCTCTGTTGATCCTACTGTAACCGGTGGCTTATCAAATATATTCAAGTATAAGAATATCACACTGAATATATTCCTCACATACCAGGCGGGTAATAAGATCCGGTTGAATCCTGCATTCAAAACGCGTTACTCTGATCTGGATGCAATGCCACGTGAGTTCCTCGACCGTTGGGTACTGCCAGGAGATGAGCAATCTACGAATGTGCCTTCTATACTGGACCTTACTTCGCTTAGCCGACTGGGATCTATATATCCATACAATAACTATAACTATTCAACGGCCCGGGTAGTGGACGGAGGATTCGTTCGCATGCGCACGATTTCATTGTCCTATATGCTGCCCTCCAAACTGCTTGCAAACACCGGGTTAAGCAACGCATCGTTCACGTTGACTGGAACTAATTTACTGTTGCTATATGCTGATAAGAAACTATATGGACAGGATCCTGAATTCTATTCGTCTGGTGGTGTGGCCATGCCAGTACCGAAGCAGATTACAGCAACTATAAAACTCAACCTCTAATGAAATGAAGGTAGCCATGAAAAAATATATACTCAGCCTGCTCGTACTAAGTATAGCGCTAAGCGGATGCGAGGACTTTCTTTCCAAGGTACCCGACAATCGCACGATTCTCGATTCGAAGGAAAAGATCGCAGAGCTATTGGTGACTGCATATCCTGAAGGGAATTATATACCATTCTGCGAAGCGATGTCCGACAACGTTGAGGATAATCCGTCTCAATCGCAGGATGTGCGGAATACAGATCCATACTTTTGGCGCAATGTAAATTCAACAGCACAGGATACACCAGAGAACTACTGGAACTCATGCTATACCGCGATCGCAGCGGCAAACCATGCCTTGCAGGCTATAGAACGCGAAGGCAATTTACCGGTATATGATGCACAACGCGGTGAAGCGTTGGTGGCACGCGCCTATGCGCACTTTATGTTGGTTGCACTCTTTGCCAAAACCTATAAGGCTGCCACAGCAGCATATTATCCCGGTATACCGTATGTAACGGAACCCGAAACGGAATCGTTGAAAAAGTATGATCGGCATACAGTAGAGTATGTATATACCATGATTGAGAAAGATCTCACCGATGGTCTTCCATTGATTGACGACCAAAGTTATAACACGGAGGATGCCGATGCCGATGGTGTTCCGAGCTATCACTTTACACGCGCAGCAGCGCATGCTTTTGCGACACGCTTCTATTTGTTCAAAAGAGACTATAACAAAGTAATCGAACACGCGAACCAGGTATTTACCAATACAGATATAGCGGCCAGCCTGCGTCCGTGGAACTCAACGTACAGAGGCTATGCCATGAATGAGCTAATCACTACCTATACCCGTTCTACTGAAAAGGCAAACCTGCTGCTGAGCGAGACATTGTCTGATTGGGCCTTTACCTACAATACACTAAAATATACTACGGGTGTAAACACAAAGGCAGCCGTTCTCGATTACAATGCAACACAAGGCCAATATTCCTATTGGGTATACTATAGCTCGGTTAGCCAGGTGTATTTTGTGCCGAAATTCAAAGATCACTTTGTTCGCACCGGCACAAACGCCAATACGGGTTTTACCTATACCGTGATACCACTTTTCTCTGCTGAAGAGGTATTGCTCAACCGTGCTGAGGCCTATACCATGCAAAATAACTTGTCGGCAGCGCTGGATGATATGAACATACTGGTGAGTAAGCGGATTACGAATTACGTGCCGGAATACCATAACCTCAATGCACACAAGCTCTATAACTTCTACCAGGAAAGCATTAATCAGGAAGCCACATTACTTGCTGTGTTAGATTTGCGCAGAGCAGAGTTTTTACATGAAGGACTCCGATGGTTTGATATACTTCGACACGATCTTCCGGTTGAACATTTGATCCGCGATGGTGAAAGTATAATACTCTCCGCTGGTGACCCGCGAAGAGTATTACAAATACCGGCAGAAGCAATTTCATTGGGCGGACTTGAACCTAATCCACGGTAATAAATTTTGAAGGATGAGATTTATGAAATACAAGAATATAATTGCAATCATGATTATACTGGCTCTTACAGGTGCTGCCTGCAATGATCCGTATAATGAAAATGACACGTCTGATCCTGATTATGTTACAAATGACGAAACGCGTGAGCCTACGGAATTGGACAACTGGCTTACGAATAATTTTACCACACCTTATAATATACAGGTAAAGTATCGCTGGGATAATTCTGAATTGGACCCTTATAAAAATCTGACACCACCTGCAGTTACGAAGGTACAAGGTGTTATGGACGTTGTGAAGAAGGTATGGATCGAAACGTATAACCAGGTAGCCGCTACAAATTTTATAAAAGAGTATTGTCCTAAGCAATTTGTACTGGTCGGCAGCGCTAACTATAATTATGATGGTTCGACTACCATTGGTACAGCAGAAGGCGGACGCAAAGTAGTGCTGTTTGTTGTTAATGATTTTGATCCTCACAACAATGCCGGTGTCAAGCAACTTATCCATACTGTACAGCATGAATTTGGACACATCCTCAATCAAAATATATCCTATCAGCCGGAGTTCAAAGAAGTGACAGCCGGTAACTATACCGCCAACTGGAGTTCGGTTTCATTAAGCGAAGCCAGGGCTCGGGGTTTTATCACAAGCTATGCCATGGCAAGCACCGATGAAGATTTCGTAGAGATGATTGCTACCATGTTAGTAGAAGGTAAAGATGGGTATGAAAGAATTCTGGCGTGTGAAACCAATGCGTCATCCCGGCAATTATTGAAAAAGAAAGAGCAATATGTAGTGGAGTATTTTCGCGCAAAGTATAATATTGATTTTTATGCACTGCAAACCAAAGTACAGGAAGCTATCAATGCGATTGCACCGGGCGAGCCTGTAGAAGAGCGAACACCACTCTTCGATATACTTGGCTACGGAAAAGATTCCACTGCGATACGATTCGATTTTAATTTCTATAGTTACCCTTCGGGATTTGCAACTGCCTTTTTCACGGACTTCAATCTGTTGGCTACAAAAGGTTATGGACTCGATACATACTTCAGACTATATTATTCTGACGAAACGCATGTACACTTGCAATTACATTATCATACCAATGGGCCAGGCGAACGGATATACTATGTCGCGAATTTTATTCTCGAAGTATTTCAGACTGAAGACGGGCATTATGGATTTTGGTATGTTGATAACGATGAGAATGGGCGGATGCTGGCAGAGGATTACGGTGTATATAATATACTCGACTTTTTTGCAGGCTATACATACGAAATTGATTGGGAGCGATCATCGTGTCCTACCAGCAGCTTTGTTGGGTTCTACCCTGTGAGCAATCCGAATGAAGGCTATACATATGGAATACTGGGTAACTAATATGAAATTATTTATCGCAATGCGCATGAAAAAAAATAACCAATTACGCAGTATCCTGTTCGCGATCGGGGTTGTCATCGTAATGGCAGCCTGCGACAATGAGTATGAACCGATCTTCAATGAGACTACCGATGAGCGTGTTCAACAAGCATTGACGGAGTATAATACACTATTGCGTAGCGCCCCGCATGGCTGGAAGGCGATGCTATATACCAAGGCAGGTGGTGGCTATTTTTATTACTTTGATTTTAATGAAAATGGTACTGTAAATATGGTGTCTGACTTCAATGAGACATCTGCTGCTCAGCCCATGGACGGCACGTGGGTATTGAAGGCCTTGCAGAAACCCACTTTGACATTTGATACATACTCCTATATACATTTACCGGCCGATCCGGATGGTAGTGTTAACGGTGGTACAAGCGGTGAAGGGTTGCTCTCTGATTTTGAATTTACATTTGTAAAAGTATCCGGAGATAGTATCATTATGAAAGGCTTGAAGCACAGCACAGAGCTATATCTGCTCAAAGCGACCGAAGAAGAGACATCCCGGATTTTAGAGGACGGCATTGAAGATGTTCTTCAAAGCACAACGGTATACCTGGAGGATAACACAGGTTTAAAGCTCCTGTTACCAAACAATACCACTGTCCCCTTAGCGATTGATGTAGACAGCAAACTGTTTGCCGCCCAGTATCTCTCTTCAGATGAGAGTAAAATTGAGACCTTTATATCACCCTTTACTTTTTCTCTGGACGGTATTGTATTGAAATCGCCCGTTACTATAGGAGCATATAGTTTCCGGGAGTTGTTCTGGGATGAAGATAAAGGACTCTATACCGTGCAACTGTCCAATCCGGTTGATTTGGTGAATGATACGGAACCTTACTTTTTTCATCCAGCCACACCGTTGCATAGTGTGATTGGACGCGCCTATAAAAGGGCTTTTATGCCTGAGAATCCAGGCGAGAACAGGTTACCAGGACAATCCGATGCATTCATTGAAGCGTACAACGAGGCTGCGGGCAGTTTACTAATTGGTCCCTACGCGCTTACCCTCCAGGATATGAGTTATGTTTTTGATCCGGTTAACAAATTGATGTACTATGATGTAGTTATAGCGCAGACACGCAATGGTGTAACGAGTCGTTTCCTGGCAGAGTTTGTTTACGGGTATGAAGTAAATGATACAGGCGATGTGAAATTTACTGCGATTGGTTCAAATGACAATGCACAGGTAATTTCCTTTGACTTGCGTGTAATTCTTCAGCACTTTGATAAAGATACTTTCAAGCTCGAATATATAGCCGGAGGATTTCAATTGATAGGAGGCTTCTATAGTCAGAAGAGTCCGGAATATTCTTTTTCAGGATACTTGTTGAATCAATAAAGATACTTACTGTTAAGTAGGTTAGGTTAGTGGTAGTCTGCCGGGCGTTAAGTCAGGCAGACTTATTTTAAAGGTCAAGCTATATGAATATACAACGAACTATATTTTCAATCTTTATAAGCGCAGCCGCAACTATACTCTTCATCGGTTGCAGCGATAACGATAAAAATGACCCTTCTGTTACAGAGCAACAAATTGAAAAGCTCAAGGGCTCATGGAAAGCTACCGCTGTAACCCTGGACGATGTTGCTCAAAGCGGTTATGACGCATTCACGATGGGTATTATGCCAAACACTGCTATGAGTGTAAGCTATACCATTTCCTATAGTCCCGATCGAAGTCCGTGGATCTCAGCATCCGGAGGTCGCTTATTTTTTGATGAGCCAAATCCTGCTATATACCTGATTCGGGAAGATGAAGTAAACATTCAATATGCTGTTACCGACACTTCTCTTATAATGGAATTTACATACCAGGAAGAAGGAGGGAGAACGGAAGGAGTTTCAGGCAACTGGAAGTTCACCTTTAGCCGGCAATAGTATAGATATAGGTGTTAGATCAGAATTGTTTTTTAAGCGATGATTTTCTCACAATTAAAGTCGTCTTCAGAATTTTAGTCTCCGGTATAAAACAATCGGACACATCATTCATCTGTTTGAATAAAAGATTAACAGCGGTTTTGCCAATTTCTGCCATCGGTTGAGCCAGTGTTGTAAGACCTGGCTCAACCAGCGCAGAGGTAGGCTCATTGCTGAAGCCTACAACGGCAAGCTCTTCAGGAATCCGTATACCTTTCTCTTTTGCAACCTGCATGGTGGCAATGGCAGCAGGATCATTCAATGCAAACAATCCATCGGGCCGCGCGGGTAGATCAAGTAAATGCTGTGCGCAATGCAATGCACTTTCCGGATTTAGGTCATGGTATATAATCAGCGATTCATTGATTTCCATCCCATGATGCAACAGCGCATCCTGATATCCTTGAAGCCGGTCTTTACAGATCTGTAAATTCTGCGGACCTGCTATATGGGCAATACGAGTGCATCCATTCTGAATCAAGTGCTGTACACCTTTATACGCACCATCATAATCATCTACAATAACTTTCGAGGCACACACGTCAGTCGTTACCCGGTTGAAATATACTATAGGAATACCGGCACGTTCAAATTTTCGGAAGTGGTCAACGTTGGGCGTCTTCCCCGTAAGGGATACTAATATACCATCCACCCGGCTAGACATGAGTACATTTGTATTGTCAATTTCGGTTTGATACGACTCATTGGACTGACAGATCAGGACATGATATCCTGCGGGGTTTGCAATTTCCTGCGCCCCTATAATTACATACGGAAAGAAACTGTTAATGAATTCAGGAACGATGATGCCGATCGTAAGGCTTTTACTTTTTGCTAATCCGTATGCCAGCAGGTTGGGTTGATAATCAAGTTTCTTCGCGACATCAAGCACAGCCTTTCGAGTTTCTTCATTGATATCCGAGTGGCCGTGAAGTGCCCGCGATACGGTAGACTTTGAGATCTGAAGTTCACGCGCTATATCTACAATGGTGGGCTGATGCTTTTTGGACGAGACCGCTACGAGCGGAACTTCCAAAGAGGGAAGTGTGAAATAGTAATCACACCGGCCGCAATAGTAGCGTTGTTTGCCTCGTATTATCCCAGCTTTGGCAATGGCGTCTACATCACTGCACTTAACACACTTGATCATCCGAACCGAATATTTCTGAAAAAATAGTGATCTAAAAAGACACTTGCAAACCGTTGCAAAACCAGGTCCAATGAACCCGAAATATATCGTGACCGGTTGCGAAAGCGTTCCCGGTACTTCTTGTTACCACTTTTCAATCGTTTGTTATTGCAGAAAATGGTTCAACTGGTATTTTTCCGAACCAAATCAAATGCCTATGAAAAAATTGTTTACAGGATCTTCTTACTTCGTGATAACCATGGTCATGCTGCTAAGCTGGTCGTCCGTGCATGCACAGACTTTTGCTATCCGGGGTAAAATTTCTTCCGAAACAGGCGATCCCTTGCCTGGTGTTAACGTGCTCGTAAAAGGTACTTCCAAAGGTGTAGTTACCGATGCAGAAGGACTATATATACTCGAAAATGTATCGAGTGAAGATGTGCTCGTCATTTCATTCATCGGGTATAATACAGATGAAATCGTCGTTGGAAACAGAACTTCCATTGATGTCAGTCTTACGCCAGATATAAAAACATTAAGTGAAGTGATCGTTGTAGGGTATGGTACACAGCGTAAAATTGAAACCACCGGTGCCATCGCTTCAGTAAAAGCAGAAGACATCATTCAAACTCCGGTAACCAATGTAGCCCAGGGGTTGCAGGCACGCATGGCCGGTGTACAAATCACGCAGAACTCAGCTGCACCAGGAGGAAACATCAGTGTACGTGTGCGCGGAACCAACTCCATCAACGGAACGTCTGAACCGCTATATATAGTGGATGGTATCCAGATTTCTAACAGTGGCGGTGTGAACGAAGTAAGTCCACTTTCAACCATCAATCCCAGTGATATAGAGTCTGTAGAAGTATTGAAGGATGCTTCCGCGACTGCTATATATGGATCACGCGGTGCGAATGGTGTGGTGCTCATTACCACCAAGCGCGGACAGAGCGGTGCTACGCGTGTAACCTATGATGGATACTATGGTGTACAGGAAGTAACGAAGACTCTGGATGTACTCAGCGCTTCTGAATTTGCACAGCTCGAAAATGAAATTTACAAGACAGCAGTATATGCAGACCCTGCTGCAGAAGGACAAGGCGTTAATTACCAGGATTTGATTTTCAGAAAAGCACCCATTCAAAATCACCAGCTCTCAATCAGCGGTGGAAATGATAAAACACAACTGGCGCTTTCCACAAACTATTTTAATCAGGATGGTATCATTATCAATTCAGATTTCACACGGTATTCATTGCGCCTGAATATAGATCATAAGATCAGCGACCGGGTCAAGTTTGGAACGAGTATTCTGGGCAGTTACACCATTAACAACGGTACCACTACCGGTTCGACAGACATTGATGCCGGAGCTATATTGAGCAGTATCGTAGGGGCTGCCATAGGTGCACCACCAACACTGCAACCTTATCGTGCGGATGGTACTATATTTCCGTTTGGGGAACAACGCGATGGGCGCTACCGTGAGGTAACAAACCCGCTTGGGTTGGCAGAGGTATTAAACCAGACTGCGATTAAAAGAACGCTGGTAAACCTCTACGGTGAAGCTAAACTTGCTGAAGGATTAAGCTACCGGGCTTCTTTCAATGTAGACTTGCAAAGTAACCTGAACGATTATTACTCGCCACTCTATATAATCGCGAAGAACGATCTGAATGCGAACTCAGGTTTCGCTGCTAAAACAAATTCTAACAACACAGTATTGCTGCACGAAAGTATACTTAGCTATTCTAAAACTTTTGCATCGCAGCACAGTATAAAATTCACCGGTGTCTTTGCCACACAAAGCAACATGTTCAACTACAACCGGATCAACGCGAACGGTTTCCCGAATGATGCTACTAAAAATGAAGCGTTGCAATTGGCGGTTAACCGTACCGTTGGCAGCAGCCGCTCCGCTGAACGCCTCGACTCCTATATGGGGCGCGTGAACTATGGTTTTAAAGACAAGTATTTTGTTGATTTCACAGCACGCGTTGATGGTTCAAGTAAATTCGGAGCAAATCATAAGTATGGATTCTTTCCAGCGGTAGCTGCTGGCTGGCGCATCATTGAAGAAGGCTTTATGCAAAATGTAACAGCGATAAGCGATTTGAAACTTCGTGGTAGCTATGGATTAACCGGTAACTCTGGGGCACTCAGCGCTTATCAGTCGCTGGCAACTGTATCGTCTTCAGGAAGCGATTATCAATTTAATCATACCTATACCATCGGTATAAATCCTGATCGTATCGCAAACCCTGATCTTCGCTGGGAGAAGTCTACACAGCTGAATATTGGTTTGGATATAAGTATACTGGAGAACAGGCTTAATCTGACTGCCGATGTATATAGGAAGAGTACAAAAGATTTGCTCTATGTAAAATCTCTTCCGCTATCATCAGGTTATGGAAGTATTACGGGTAACTACGCTGAGCTTGAAAACAAAGGACTGGAGCTCTCTGCGAACGCCCGGGTATTGGATGGTGTATTACAATGGAATGTTTCTGCCAACGCAACTTTTAACCGTAACAAAATTGTAGATCTCGATGGGGGAACAACGAATGAACGTTTTGTTACTAATTATACTGTATTACGCGTAGGCTCTCCGTTGGGATTATTCAAAACATATTTATTTGATGGTGTATACCAAACCGGTGAAGCATTCCTGCCGGGCTCGGATGGTCGCACAGGCGGTGCAAAGGTCAGAGATTATAACGGCGATGGATCGATCACGGCAGCAGACCAGGTCATTACCGGCAATCCAAATCCTGATTTCATCTTTGGATTCTCTTCGAACCTGCGCTATAAGAATTTCGACTTCAGCATTTTTCTGTCGGGCAGTTATGGAAATGAAATCTATAACCTGAGCCGTTATTCTTTCGAGAATCCATTGGGACAACGTAACCTGCTGAAAGGAACTGCTAATCATTGGACACCGGATAATCCGAATAATGAATATGTCAGCGGTTTTCCCGGAGGGCGTTTGCCGATTAGTGATCGCTTTGTAGAAGATGGATCGTACGTGCGCTGCAAAAACATTTCATTGGGCTATACCTTGCCGGAGATCAAAGGCATTAACCGTGCTCGGATATATATCAGTGCCAACAACCTATTCACCGTTACAAATTATAGCGGATTCGATCCGGAAGTAAATTCCTATGGAGGATCAAACACAGCGATCGGTGTTGATAACCTCGTGTACCCTGCCGCGAAAACATTTTTGGGAGGCGTTCAAATCACATTCTAAAACCGTGCTGATAAATTATACTGGAATGAAAATGAAAAAGCATATTTATACTCAACTCATTGTTTTAACAGCCGCACTGCTTACTTCGTGCGAGCTGAACGAAACTGTATACTCTTCGATCTTTACCGAGAATTTTTATAAGACAGGGCAAGATGCAGAAGCTGCTATTACAGCAGCATACGATCCGATCGGAGATATGTATAGCGGCCCGGCTGCTGTGCTGATATCCGATTTCAGTGCCGATCAAACTTATCCGCGCGCAGTTGTGGGAAGAAATACACTTACACTTTTCTCCTATGATGCAAACTATACTACACAAAAAAGTTTTACCAGGACGTTTGAATCTCCACAACAGGTTTGGAGTTCCTGTTATGATGGCATTGAAAAATCGAATTGGATCCTTGAGAAAGTTCCGGCTACCAACATGGATGAAAACAGGAAGAGTCAGATTCTCGGTGAAGCCTATTTCCTTCGTGCCTTCTACCACTGGATGCTCACCAAGAACTTTGGAGATGTCATTATAAAAACAAAGCCAAGCATTATAGAAGCGGAAGCCTATGCTGAAAAGAAAACGAAAGCGGAAGTATATGCACAAATCTACGCAGACCTGGATCAGGCTTTAGCAACATCACTGCCTTCGTACCCGAACGTTGCCAAAGGACGGCCGTCTAAAGAAGTTGTATCAGGGCTATATGCGAAGGCTGCGCTATATAATGAAGACTGGGCTACTGCTCTGCAGAAGGCAAATGATGTTATCGCTTCAGGAAAATATAGCCTGGTGGATGATCCCCGCGATCTGTACCGTCCACAAACGGAGGATATAGCACGCATCGAAAATATGTGGGCCTTCGAAGCTGAGACCACTGTTCCCGGAAGGTCGCACCAGTTGTTGGGGCTTTACGGCCCTCCCGGTAGTGGCGCTCCTGCCTATGGTAAAACTACGTTCGGATCACTATTCGCGTACCAGTCTTTTTACAATTCGTTTGACCCGGGCGATGAACGCAGACTCTTGCTTGACACCACCTATATAGATAAAACAGGCAAGACTATACCTCAGAAAAGTTTGACACCCATTACACAAAAAGCTGTACTGGTAAAAAAATACCAGGAGGAAAATAGTGTAGGCAGTACTACATCGTGCAACATCTCCATTCTGCGATTGGCAGATATATACTTGATTGCCGCGGAAGCAGAAGCACGATTGAACGGTGCTACTACAGCTGCATACGATTTTATCCAAGCCGTGCGTGGTCGCGCAGGTTTACCGGAGCTTGCCTCCGGATTAAGCCAGACGGATTTTATTGATGCGGTTATACAAGAACGCTCGTGGGAGTTTTTTGGGGAGGGAGATCGCTGGTATGATCTTACGCGTACGGATAAATTCCTTACCGTTATACCGGCAGCTGTTAATGATGTATACCCTGCACGAACCGTACAGCCCAAGAACAAGTATTTCCCAATTCCGCAAGATGAAATCAATGCGAATCCATTGATCGATCAGAATGATCCCTGGAAATAACACGGTATAGAATATATTCTTAAAAAAAGCAGCAGTAAGTGCATGGTGACAAAAGAGGCTATAAGATTGGTAATAGGTTCAGGCCTGTTCGTTGCCATGCAACTGCTTTCTCTAATGACAGTACACGCGCAACATCAACGGCTCTTTTTAATAGCAGGGCAAAGCAACGCAGTAGGGCAGGGCGATATGCATCGGTCTGTATATTGTAAACCAGGCAGCGCTTTTGAATATAGTATAGATTCGGATTCATTGCTTCCGCTATCGGATCCGGCTGGACGTAATGAATTGCATTTTGAAAAAGCAAATACCGGAAGTATAAGCCCGTCATTTGCCTTGACGTATCACAATGTCACCGGCCATGAAGTGATTATCGTATCAGCCGCTCGTGGCGGAAGTTCATGTCATGAAAAGGCAGAGCTTGATCCGTACGGTAGCTGGTCCGTTGCAGGAAGGCTTCCGTTGTTTTCAGATGCCGTTGAAAAAGTGAAGCGTGCCATGGACAAAACTCGTATACCTTTGAGCGGAATTATCTGGCTTCAGGGAGAACGTGATGCCAATGCGATCAACGATAAAAAGCTGACGCCACAGGAATATAAGGAAGCACTTGAAAGCCTGGTCAGCCGATTCAGAAAGGAACTTAACCAAGATATACCTTTCTATATAGTCCTTACCGGGTATTATAAAGACCATGATGTATACGGATTCAATTGCGTCCGTGCGCAACAACAAGCGATAGCAAATGAAATGAACAGTGTATCAATTGTGTATTCCGATACAAACTTATTTGAAGAAAGAGGTTGGATGAAAGACTCCATTCATTATAATCAACAAGGCTTGAATGCTATAGGCACTGCCACAGCAGAAACAATCAGTAAAAAATTAAACTAACAGGAAGTATATCGAGATGAGAAAAATTTGGAAGTATAGTATAGCCGTATGGGTATTCGCGTTCGCGATAACGGAACTTTTCGCACAAGGTGTCGTACGGGAAACATCGTTGCAGGGTGAATGGTCATTTGCACTAGACCCGGTTGAAGTAGGGGAGAAGTATAAGTGGAATGCCGCAGACTTTAACTCAAGCCGTTGGGATAAGGTAACGGTTCCGCATAGTTATACCATTGACAAACGCTACCATTACTATACCGGTACCGCATGGTATACGCGGAAGCTGAATAAGATTACACTTCCGGAAGGATATAGAGCTTTCATCCGGTTCGAAGCGGTGTTTTATAAAGCACACGTGTGGCTCAATGGAAAAAGTATGGGCGAGCACGAAGGGGGCTATACGCCGTTTGAATTGGACATCACAGAATTTTTGTCTGATGAAAATGTACTTGCACTGCGTGTGAATAATGCGTGGGACACAACCACTATACCCGGCTCTAAAACCGAGGTTGATTATCAAGGCACGAACGTCTCTCAACTATTTCCATGGATCAATTATGGAGGAATAACGAGAGATGTAAAGTTGATCGTTCGCCCCGCAGCTTATCAGGATAAAGTGAGAATAGTGGCTATACCTGATCTCGTAAAAAAGACAGCCCATGTAAAAATAGGAATATATCTGCAAAATAAATCTCCGCAGTCTATCAAACCGGGTGATCTGAAAACAACTATATATCAGTCCGGGAAGAAAATCCCTGTAAAGCTAAAAGTAACCGGTGATGCTATTACAAGTCAAACTCAAGGCTTGCTCACACTGGAAGGGACACTTGCAGCGAAAGATGTTAAGCTTTGGAATCATGACGAACCTATATTATATGAGGCTGAATCTGTTGTAGGAAAAGATACTGTACGGACAACCTTTGGTATTCGTAAAATTGAGATCAAGGGCACAAATCTTTTACTCAACGGTGAGCCTATCCGGATGGGCGGTTGTAACCGACCTCTTGATTTTCCTGGACATGGATCCATGGATCCTCAAGTAGTTTTAGATAAAGACCTTACGCTAATCAAGAATGGCAGCATGGAGTTATCGCGCATCAGCCATTATCCTGTTTCACCTGCGTTGCTGGATTGGGCTGATCAACATGGACTGCTCATCATTTGTGAAGCCGGTAACTGGCAGATGACGCCCACGCAAATGGCCAATCCGTTGATGCGGAAAAAATTTCAGGCACAAATGCAAGAGATGGTGGAACGCGACTGGAACCATCCTTCCGTAATTGCCTGGAGTGTTGGAAATGAATACCAGTCACAAACTCCCGAAGGCAAGGCATGGACAAAGGATATGTATGCTTTTACAAAATCGGTTGACCCTACACGTCTCGTAACATTTGCAAGCATGATCGTTTTTAATGATCATATTAAAAAGGCCGAGGATGAAGCTTCACAGTATGTAGACTTTGTCAGCGCTAATATATATGGTGCGCATCTGAAACATTTGCAACACGTCCATGAGTTGTATCCCGACAAACCTGTCTACGTTAGTGAATTTGGAATTCGCACGGATGCTGTCGGCAGCGAAGAGGAACGCGTACTACATCTCAAGAAGGCAATGGAAGATTTTCGCAAATGCGATTTTCTTATCGGTGCCTCCGTATGGACTTTCAATGATTACGAAAGTTCTTTCCCGGGTACAAACGTAAATGGGTATCGCCCGTGGGGATTAGTTACTCCAGAGCGTGAGCCGCGCGCCATGTATATTACATGGCAGGAAGAATTCTCTCCGGCAATCGTAGAAGTAGTAAAACGAGGTACTGGTGTCGCCATACAGGTAACTGCTCGAAAAGATTTTCCGAGCTACACCTTACGAAACTACAAGCTCATGGTTTCAGGGAAATCTTATGCTATAGATATACTCAAGCCAGGCGAAACCAAGTCGTTTGATTTTACATCATCATCAGGGGAGAACAAGAGTGTATCCATCGAACTTCAAAAGCCTGGCGGTTTTGTAATTCTTAAGAAAATGCTTAGCCTGTAAAGATGGTCGGGATAAAATATATAGCGGCCATCTTCATTGTACTCGTAGCAGAAAGTATATATGCGCAGCGCGTCAAAATGCCCGCGTTCTTCAGCAGCGATATGGTATTACAGCGACAGAAGCCGATTACGTTTTGGGGTACAGCTCCGGCCAAGGCTTCGTTCGCAGTAACATTCAATGGTAAGAAGCAGAAAGTTAAAGCAAATGCAACGGGAGAGTGGAGCGCAGTATATCCAGCGCTTGAAGCAGGTGGTCCATATACTTTCACGGTACATACGGATAGCTCCTATACCTTTACGAATATAGCCATGGGAGATGTCTGGATTTGCTCAGGGCAGTCCAACATGGAGTGGCCTGTACTTCGGACATTCAATGCTTCTTATGAATTGCGCCATGCGAACTATCCAGAGATCCGTTCTTTCACAGTCACCAGGAAGGTATCGTCTTATCCTTTAAAAGATACAGAGCCTGCACAATGGAAAGTGTGTACACCGGCAGAAGCCGCAAGCTTCACGGCTGTAGGGTATTTCTTTGCACGTACATTACACGAAGAGCTAAATATACCGATCGGAATCATTCATACCTCATGGGGTGGCACTGCTATTGCATCGTGGACGAGTCTTGATGCGCTATACCAGCATCCTGATTTTCGCGGCAAGGTCGATACATTTCGCCTGACCCGTGTACAAGACCGTTCGGTAGAAAATCTCGAAAAGAAAAATGTGGACGCGTCTTTACAATGGTGGAATGCACTCGAGAAAAAAGATCCGGGTTTAAGCGAGCGTTGGTATAGTGAGCCCACATCTGGAGGCGGCTGGAAGAAATTTATAGCACCGGACTTCGGTACGGATCATGCGTTTGCAAATTATGCCGGGTCGCTCTGGCTGCGTAAAACATTTAATCTGTCTGCCGAAGTTGCTACACGGGATCTGGTATTGAATCTGGAGATTCTCAATGATATGGACATTACGTACTGCAATGGTGTAGAGATCGGGCGCAGTACATGGGCGCCATCCCGGAGAATATATACTATACCGAAGAACCTGCTGAAAGGAGGTACAAACACATTCGTGATTCGTCTCGAACATCAGGCAGGAAACGGATGTTTTAAAACGCACACTGCAGGCGATCTGCGATTATTTGAATTGGCAGAATCGGATAATCCAATAGCCATTCCGTTGGCAGGCGAGTGGGAGTATAAAACAGGCTTGCTTACAAAAGACTATCCTGTAAAGACACCCACGATCGGCCTTGCCGGAAATATAGCAGTGCTATACAACGCGATGATCGCTCCCTTTACACGTTTGGGTATAAAAGGATTTACCTGGTATCAGGGAGAGGGTAATTCGGGAAAGGCGTATCAGTATCGATCGTTGCTTCCTTTACTGATCAACGATTGGCGAAAGCAATTTCGTCAGGGAGATCTGCCATTCATGATCGTTCAAATCTCCGGTTTTGGTAAACTTACTGAAGAACCAGTTGACAACACCTGGGCAGAATTACGCGAAGCACAGGCAATGGCATTATCAATGTCCAACACCGGATTGGCGGTTAGCCATGACGTTGGCGACCCTTACGATGTTCATCCCACACAAAAGCAAGTCGTAGGGAAACGACTTGCACAGGAAGCTCTAAAAGTTGCCTACGGCAAAAGCGATTTATATACCTCACCGCGCTATAAATCAAGCGAAAAAAGTGGCGACACGATCATCATACATTTTACAAATATAGGCAAGGGACTACAGTCCAGAGGAGCACAAGTGAAAGGCTTCGCTATTGCAGCAGCCGATAAGAAATTTGTATGGGCTGAGGCGATCATCAAAGATGCTACAGTACGTGTATGGAGTAAGAAAATACAAAATCCCGTTGCTGTACGCTACGCGTGGGCAGGAAGCCCGGTGGAAAGCAACGGTGCCAATGTATATAGTATAGAAGGTTTCCCAGTCATGTCGTTTCGAACGGATTCGTGGGAAGGTGTAACGTTAAATAAAAAATAGAATGTTAAAATCTGAAAATAGTTTATCTCGATCTTTTCTCCGCAAAGATATACAGGTAGATCTCGTTGTCGTTGGTGGTGGTTTGTCAGGTACATGCTGTGCTATTACAGCGGCGCGTGCAGGGTTGAAAGTCGTGCTGGTACAAGACCGTCCCGTGCTGGGTGGTAATTCTTCCAGTGAAGTACGGCTGTGGGTATTGGGAGCAACCTCACACATGGGTAACAACAACCGGTGGTCACGTGAAGGCGGTGTGATCGATGAGATCCTGGTGGAGAATATGTATAGGAACAAGGAAGGTAACGCAGTGATCTTTGATACGGTATTGCTGGATAAAGTTGTGCGTGAGCCAAACATCACGCTGTTGTTGAATACTACTGTGATAGAAGTTGGTAAAAAGAATGCCGATACGATTTCATCGGTGCGAGCCTATTGCAGTCAGAATGCAACGGAATATAGTATATCTGCTCCGTTGTTTTGTGATGCATCCGGTGATGGCGTAGTAGGATTTCTTTCTGGTGCAGCGTTTCGCATGGGCGCTGAGTCCAGGGATGAGTTCGGTGAACAATTTGCACCATCCGCGGAGTATGGTGAATTGCTCGGGCACTCAATATACTTCTATACCAAAGATATAGGTAAGCCGGTTAATTTCATTCCACCGTCCTATGCACTCGATGATATAACAAAGATACCAAAGTATAAAAAGTTCTCTGCCAAAGAACAAGGTTGCCAGCTGTGGTGGATTGAGTATGGTGGCAGACTGGATACTGTACACGACACAGAAAATATCAAGTGGGAGTTATGGAAGGTTGTGTATGGCGTTTGGAACTATATCAAGAACTCCGGCAACTTTCCGGAGGCACAGAATCTGACGCTGGAATGGGTAGGGACAATTCCGGGTAAACGTGAAAGCCGGAGATTCGAAGGTGACTATATATTACGACAGCAGGATATCGTTGAGCAACGAGCGTATACGGATGCCGTTGCGTACGGAGGCTGGTCGATAGATCTGCACCCGGCCGATGGCGTATTCAGTGAAAAGCCGGGTTGCAATCAATGGCACAGCAAGGGGATTTATCAGATTCCTTATCGATGTTATTATAGTCGGAATATAAAGAACTTGTTTCTTGCGGGGCGTATCATCAGTGTAACACACGTTGCGTTTGGTTCGACCCGCGTGATGGGAACGAGCGCTTATGGAGGGCAGGCCGTTGGTATGGCCGCTGCGCTTTGTATACAAAAGGATATACTTCCTAACGAAGTACTGCAAAATGGAACCATCGCTGAATTGCAACAGCGTCTCGCTGCTATTGGACACTATATTCCGGAAGTATCACATGTAAATTCAAAAGACCTGATTCGTGCTTCGACCATTAAAGCATCAAGCGAATATATACTGCGGGAATTATCTGAGTCAGGCATTACCAGGAATCTGGATCCTGCGGTAGCACAATTATTGCCCCTACAGCAAGGTAAAGTTCCGGATCTGAGTCTGCATGCTGAAACCGATGTTGATACAACCTTACAGGTCGAGCTGTTTCTAAGCCAACGGCCGGGTAATTTTACACCTGATGTTTTACTGGAATCACGATCTATACCTCTGGTCCCCGGACGAAACTGTGTGCAGCTGTCTTTCAAGAGTATATGGATGGATTCGGGATATGCATTTGTTGTTTTCAGGAAAAATGCTGCCATACGATTACACTATTCACTGCAGCGCGTTACCGGTATACTTTCCGTTTTCAATCACATTAACGAAGCTGTTTCCAACTACGGTAAACAACTACCACCACCAGACATTGGTGTGGATGCTTTTGAATTCTGGTGTCCGCTGCGAAGACCCGATGGACTGAATGTAGCAATGAAGATAAATCCGGGCTTGAATTGTTTTCAAGCCGTAAACATACGGAATGGTATAGATCGCCCCGTATTACAACCGAATGCCTGGGTGGCGGATTTAAAAGATGCTTCACCTCGACTTGAATTTACCTGGCGTGAAGAAGTTTCTATCCGTGAGATCATACTCAAGTTTGATACAGACTTTGATCATCCGATGGAAACTGTATTGATGGGACATCCTGAATCGGTGATGCCGTTTTGTGTTCGTACATTCAGGTTATTGGATGAACATGGAAATGTGCTCTATCAAAAGAATGATAACTACCAGACGATTAATAGGATTATTCTTGATAAAGCTATACATACACACAAACTGGTGCTGGAAGTGAGTCACCCATCACAACATGTACCCGCTGCCGTATTTGAAATTCAATGCTATGCTTAACATCGACTACCACGTGAAAAGAATATTATATAACACTTTGTTTGTATGCAGTGCAGCACTGGTAATGTGTTGCCAGCGCCCGGTGGAGTTAAAGAATGATCATCTGCAAATAAATTGGTCAAACGACAACGGATGGAAGATCACAACAATCACTTTGAAAGACGACTCATCGCAGCGATCCTTAGAGACTCCGTCAGGGGAATATACTTTATTATATAGTAAAGATAAACTCGACAGTACACCTACTATATTTAAGGCTATCACTGGAGTAGCATTTCCTGAGCCAATCTATAAATATCAAATTGACCATTGGAAGAAGTCAACGTCACCGGTGACATTAAATACAGCAGGAGAGGCCTTTCATTTTTATCCGGAAGATATAAAGTCTGGTGAAAATGAAATTAGTTTTAAAAAGGAACTTTCAGTGGCGGTAATTACGGCTACCTGGAAATTTGATCCGCTATATACCACGGATATACTGGTGAAGCAAAGTTTGATTGCCAAACAAGATGGCTATTATTCATTGGCTACACCTTCTTTCGCAACCGTGGAAAAAGATGACCTCGCATGGGCTACGATTCCCGGGTATTTTCAGGGAAGTGAGTTTCAGGACAACTTTGTACTGGCCTATGCTTACGGACATGGGATCCCTAAACTTCCTGTTATATATCCGGATCGAACGGCGAGCACGCTCTCCCCAATTATTACTACACGCAAAGGTATATCTATAGCAGTGACGCCTGTCCCCGGGTTGGCACGTGATCCTTGGGAGAAAGATCATAATACTCACGCTGAATGGAAACTCGGGTTATCGCACATGAATCGGAAAGGAGCTGTATCCCCAACATTATATTATCCGGTATTGGGCGAGCCTGCTTCAAAATTAAAAGCAGGCGATACACTTATCTATGAATTTCGATTCAGTGTAACAAACGGTGACTGGTATAAAAGTCTGAAGCATACTGTAAATGATGTATACCATTTTGATAATACACTGGACCTGCGAGAAAATAAACAGTCGTTGATCAGCCGTGTCGCTGCCATGCGTCATTACCTTACCAATGGCGAAACATCGTTGTGGAATATTGAAGCATTTGAAGGTCGCAAGATCGGTGGGCAATCCTACCTGGGTGGTGTTGTTGGTTCTTCTGGTGATGCCATGAAGAATTCAGATTATGGTGCGATGTGGATGATGGCGAATGCCTCTGAAGATCCTATACTAAAGAAACAGGTTTTGCCCTATGCTCTTAATTTTAAACTTGCGCAGCAGCAAATGACTCCAGGTTTTTTTAAAGGTGCTGCTATAGGACAGTATTATTTAGCGAAGAGTAAAAAGTTTGTAGAAGAGTGGGGCGAGTTTGTTGAGCCGATCAGTCTCACATACTATACGATGCTGGATGATGGAAATATACTCTTGTTCGAGCCGCAAAATACAGAACTTCGCGACCGCTTAAGACTGGGCGCTGACCTGCTATTAAAATGGCAGAAGGCTGATGGTAGTTGGGAAGTTGCTTACGACCGCCATACGGAGCAACCTATATTTAAGGATATAAAAGACCTGCGTCCTACATTTTATGGTTTACTCGTAGCCTATCGAATCTTAAAAGATGAACGGTATTTAAATGCTGCTCGTAAAGGTGCCGATTGGTTGATTGACAATGGCGTAAAGCCCGGTTATTTTATAGGTGTATGCGGTGATGCACGCTATGCGCCTGATTTTGCTACAGGACAGACAGCCCAGGCGTTGCTTGATCTGTTCGATATAACAAACGATAATAAATATAAAGATGCAGCCCTTGAAGCCGCACGCTTTTATACTACTTCTATATATACACATCCGGTTGCCAGTACTGCTGGTAAGCAAGTAAAAGATATAGCGCGTGAGGATTGGGAAATTACGCAATCCGGATTGAGCTTTGAACATGGTGGCATTATGGGATCGGCACAACGGCATGGCCCCATACAATTAGCCAGTCACGCAGGATTATTTGTTCGTGTTTTTCAACAGACAAAGGACTCGTTATTTCTGACGATGGCGCGCTCGGCAGCGATTGGACGTGATGCATTTGTTGATCCTAAAACACAGGTAGCTTCTTATTACTGGAATGCCATGAACAAAGGATCTGGTCCATACCCTCACCATGCGTGGTGGCAGATTGGTTGGATCACCGACTATTTATTGGCAGAAGCGGAGCTGCGCTCAAATGGTGCTATAGATTTTCCACGCGGGTTTGTTACTCCAAAGGTAGGACCGCATCAGTCCTATGGATTTGAACCGGGCAAGATATATACTCATGCTGCGAACCTGATTCTTCGCGATGGACTTGTAGTGGCGAACAATCCTAATATAGAAGCACTCACGGCCATTTCAACAGATCAGAAAAGTCTTTTTGTTATTTTGATGAACGACATCGGTCGTGAGCAAGACGTAAGTGTCTCTATAAATATACAGAAGCTCAAGCCTTCCCTGAAAATAAAGAATGCCCAGGATTTAGGCACGGGTAAATCTATTGCGCTGTCGGCTAACACAACATTTAAGTTGAACGCGTATGGAATTCAGGTTTTAAAAATTAATATCGAGTGATCGTGGCGAACACGACTCATTCTTCATTTGAACTATAGCACACATGGCGCAATTGGATTTTGTGGTGATGGCAGTTTTTGCCTTTCTTATTTTTTCGATCGGACTTGCATTCACACGCGTAGGAAGTAAAAACAGCCAGGCATTTTTTGAAGCCGGAGGAGAAACACCCTGGTGGATCAATGGGCTTTCTTTATTCATCAGTTATTTTTCTGCAGGTACATTTGTGGTTTGGGGATCGATCGCATATAAGCATGGACTCGTAGCGAACATGATCCAGCTTACCATGGCAATCAGCGGACTCTTAACAGCCATGTTTATTTCAGCCCGATGGAAACGCACGGGTACGCGTACTGCTGCTGAATATATAGGTCTGCGGTTCGGTACAAGTGCACAGCAGTTCTATACATACCTCATCCTTGTTTTGAGTTTGGTAAACACCAGCGCTGTCCTATACCCCGTTGGGAAGATGGTATATGTGGCTACGCCCTTTTCACTGAATGCCTGTATAATCGCAATCGGTATTATCATTGTTCTCTATACAGCAGCCGGAGGATTGTGGGCAGTACTGGTAACGGATGTCGTGCAATTTGTTATACTGATGGCAGCGGTACTCATTGTTATACCGGCTGCACTTGGAGATGTAGGCGGCTTCGACAGCTTTGTTCAAAAAGCTCCGAAAGATTTCTTTGAACCTTTCAGTAATGATTATACGGCTGGCTTCATGCTCGCATTTATTGGGTATCAAACGGTATATATTGGAGGCAACTGGGCTTATGTGCAACGCTATACCAGTGTGTCCAGTGAGCGGAATGCGCGCAAAGTTGCGTATCTGTTTTCTATACTATACCTGGTAAGCCCGGTTATCTGGATGTTGCCTCCCATGATCTATCGCGTTATCAATCCGGATCTTCAAGGCCTCGAACCGGAAGGTGCCTATATGATGCTCTGTCAAAAAATATTGCCGGCAGGTTTAATAGGACTTGTTCTGTCGGGTATGATATCCGCTACATCAAGCAAGGCCAACACCACGATCAACCTGGCAGCCGTAGTATTTGCGAATGATGTTTATAAAAAAGTTATTCATCCGGCAGCGACCGATAAGACACTAGTGTTGATCGCCAGGATATTTACGTTGCTGTTTGGTGCAGGAACCATCGTAGTCGCCATGCTCGTTCCACTGGCGGGTGGTATAGTGGAAGTAGTGCTAAGTATAGCAGCGATTGCAGGGGGAGCCTTGTTCGCGCCGATGATCTGGTCTCTGTTTTCCAGACGACAGACTTCCGTTTCAGTGATCACAACTACAGTTGTGGCACTTACGATTAATCTTTTCTTTAAAGTTATAGTACCTGTAGTTTTTCATGCAAAGCTGAGCCGGACTATAGAAACGGTTCTTGGTGTCGGCATACCGTTGTTATTGCTGGCACTGTTTGAAATATACTACTATACACGCAAGCACATTGATCCGGGTGCTCTCATTATGGAAAAGCATATACTGAAACATGCGCAGACAGGCCATGGACATGCACACGACCATCAGGAAGCTGAGCGCCAGAATCGTTTCGGTGTAAGTGTGATTGTATTTGCATCTGCATTTGTAGGACTCGGTATATTTGTATTAGGCTGGGCCGCCGATGTAAACTCTATTGTTATGACAGTGGGGGCAGGGATTCTCTTTCTCTCATTAATCGCCCTGATCAAAATTAAGGCAGGCAGGAAATAATACACAGCACTCCTCAGAAGTACATAATTGGTCCGAACTGACGGTGAATTAACGGTTGCGTTTAATTTTTTAAGGAAAAGGCAGTTTTTACGCAACTCTAATTAACTTTACACCGTTAAGTAAAATATCAATTCAGAAAGGTTATGACTATTTCCACAAGAAAAGAGCGCCAAAAAGAAGAATTGAGGGCTAAAATCCTTCAAACTGCGAAGGAATTGTTCATAGAGCATGGCTTCGAGCAAACGTCTATCCGGAATATTGCTGAACGAATTGAGTATTCTCCAACCACTATATATCTCTACTTTAAAGATAAGGATGACATCTTCCACGCCTTGCACCTGGAAGGATTTATACTCCTGAATCAATATTTCCGCGCACTCGAGCATGTGTCAGATCCATTCGAACGCTTGAAGGCAATCTCCAAATCATATATCAATTTTGCTGTAGAAAATGGAGAATTTTATGATTTGATGTTCATAAATCGATCTCCTATAAATTCGATTAATAAGGAAGATGCCAAGTGGGAAGAAGGTAAGCGCGCTTTCGGATTTCTGACGGGTACTATTACAGAATGTATAGAGAAGGGATACTTCAAAGGAATGAATTCGGAAGTACTGGCCTTTACAGTTTGGTCTATGGTGCATGGTGTGTGTTCGCTGGAGATTCGTAATCGCTGTGATGTAATCAGTGAGGAGAATCGTCAGGACCTTTCTGATAAAGCGTGTGCTATGATTATTGAAATTTTTGAGCGCATGCACCCAAAAGCCATACAATAAATTTTTTTGCCCTACGACTTAACAGTGTAAACTTTAATATCAATGGAAACCATTAACCCCAAAATCAAGCTTGCAAAATTCCTCGTGATGGCGGCATTCGCGGTCATTCCGATGTCCTTGCAAGCACAGTCAGCCCTGGACGACTACGTGCATGAGGGCCTCAAGAACAACCTGTTGTTGCAGCAAAGAAACCTTTCGTTGCAACAGGCCCAGCAATCCTTGCAGATCGCAAAGAGTTATTTTATGCCTTCCGTAACCTTGTTGGGTGACTATACTTCCGGATCGGGGGGACGGAGTATATCTATACCAGTAGGAGATCTGCTCAATCCGGTATATACATCATTAAACCAGATGACGCAGAGTGATCAGTTTCCTCAAATTGATAACGTAAATCAGAATTTTTTTCCAAAGAATTTTTACGATGCACGTGTACGTACTTCTTTGCCAATCATCAATACTGACCTGTATGTGAATAGAACGATCCAGGGACAACAGGTGATGATGCGAGAGTTCGAGGTAGATATATTCAAGCGTCAACTTGTACTTGATATCAAGACCGCCTACTTCAACTATCTGACTGCCGTAGCGGCTATTAAAATTTATGAAAGCGGACTCGCCCTCGTAAATAAAAATGTAGAGATCAATGAATCTTTACTGCGCAACGGAAGAAGCTTACCTGCAAATTACCTGCGTTCGAAAAGTGAAGCCGAGCGCGTAAAGTCAGAATTGAACAGCGCCAGAAACACTGAAGCCAATGCTAAGAAATACTTCAATTTTTTATTGAACAAAAATCTCGATAGCGCTATAGATATAAATATTACAAACCTCGAAACGACTCCCATACCGGATACAACGGTTGCCACACTTCAACAGCGTGAAGAACTTCAATTGATCAAGACAGCACGTGACATTAATCAATCAACATTGCGTTTGAACAGGCTCACGCGCGTACCCAAAGTAAACGCGTTCCTCGATCTAGGTTCACAGGCTTCAGACTGGGAGTATAATAACGATTCAAGATACTACCTCGTAGGTGTACAACTATCGTTGCCGTTGTTCCAAGGGTTTCGTAACGCAACCACCATTCGTCAGAGCAAACTTGAAATTCAAAAGACAGAATATAATCTGCTCAATACAACGCGACAGCTACAGCTATCAGAGTCTGTAGCGAAGAATGATCTTCAAACTACCGTACAAAATTATCTCGCGTCACGCGAGCAATTGAAATCAGCGCAAAGTTACTTCAACCTGATTGAGAAAGGATATCAGCAAGGCGTTAACACGTTGATCGAATTTCTGGACGCACGCAATCAGCTGACTTCTTCACAGCTGCAGCAAAGTCTGCGGTTATTCGAAATGCTTACTGCCGAAGCAAAACTGGAACGCGAGACAGCATCATATACTCTTCAATACTAATCATTAACCTTTATGAAAAAATTCACAACACATTTTACGGTAACCTTGTTGGTTATCACATTGCTACTGATGGTGCTGCAATCCTGCACCGACAGCAAAGGAAAAGAAGCATCTGTTCCTTCCAGTGCTGAGCCGATTCCCGTGAAAGTAATGTCACTGCAAAAATCTACAGATGTAAGTGCTATTAATGCTTCCGGTCAGTTGACAACAGATGATGAAACTACATTGGCATTCAAGATTGGTGGTATAGTAAACCGGGTGCTTGTAAAGGAAGGTGATAAAGTAAAGAAAGGACAGTTGCTCGCGACACTGAATCTCACCGAGATCAATACACAAGTATCACAGGCTCGTCATGGTTATGAAAAAGCAGAACGCGATTTTAAACGTGTAACAAGTTTATACCGTGATAGCGTTGCTACACTGGAGCAATTGCAAAATGCCGAGACAGCATTGGCCGTTGCAAAAGAGCAATTGCAAGCTGCGGACTTCAATCGTAGCTTCTCCGAGATTCACGCACCCGAGAGTGGTTATGTGTTGCGCAAGTTTGTAAACTCCGGACAAGTAGTAAGCATCGGTGACCCAATCCTGTTAACCAACGGTGCGGCTAGTGGAAATTGGATTCTAAAAGTTAGTGTGAGCGATAAACAATGGGGTTCTGTTTCACTGCATGATAAAGCTGCTATACATATAGATGCGTTTCCCGGTCGTACGTTCCCGGCTATTGTGAGTCGTAAGTCGGAAACATCAGATGCGCAGACTGGTACATTTACACTGGAGTTGCAAATAAAAAATGAAGGTGCACGACTTGCTACCGGTATGTTTGGATCTGCAGTTATTCAAACGGGCGAGACGCAGTCTTCATGGAGCGTTCCCTATGAAGCCGTGTTAGATGCCAATGACAATGAAGGTTTTGTGTTCATCACAACCGATCACAAGACGGCACACAAGCAACCCGTTATTATAGAGTCATTCAACGGCAAGAGTATACGCATCAGCAAAGGACTTGAAAACGCAGAAGCGCTGATCATTTCCGGAAGCGCTTATCTCACCGACAATTCTCCTATCAACATTTTGAAATAGCCTGTATGAAAATCTCAGAATATGCCGTGAAGAATTACCAGTTTACACTGGTGATGTTTCTGATGGCAATAGCGTTGGGTATAACCACGCTCTTTACCATGCCCCGTAGTGAAGACCCGGATGTGGAGTCTCCTCAGTTTGCAGTTATAGTGGTATATCCAGGCACCAGCCCAAAAGATATGGAAGAACTGGTAGTTGATCCGATTGAAGAAAGGATTAATGAGCTTGAAGACATGAAGCGTATTCGCACTACGATCAGCGATGGGCTTGCAGTATTTCGTGTCGAGTATAAATATGAAAGTGATCCGGATGAAAAGTATCAGGAAATTGTACGCGAGATAAACAGTCTTCGCCCTGAATTACCCGAGGATATATTTAGTTTGGAGATCAACAAGTTCCAACCCTCGGATGTAAATATTTTACAGATCGCGTTGATCTCAGAAAATGCATCGCGCACAAAATTGAAATTCCATGCAGAAGCGTTGAAGGATGAATTGGAAAAAATCACGCTGTTGAAGAATGTCGAAATACAAGGACTTCCAGAACAGATCGTGCGGGTAGAATTGCGTCTTGAAAAGATTGCACAAATGCATATACCGCTGGATGCTATTACAGGAAGTTTGCAAAGTGAAATGGCCAACATTCCCGGAGGAAGTATAGTTGCGGGCTCAAAGTCGTTCAGCATCAAAACCAGTGGTAACTATAAAGGACTCGAAGAAATCAAGAACACCATTGTATACTCTGCCAATGGAAAGAATATACTTCTTAAAGATGTAGCAGACGCCTATACTACTTTTGATGAGACCAAACACATCACCAGGTTGAACGGACACCGTTGCGTATTTGTCATCGCAGCACAAAAATCAGGGTTGAACATTACCAATACACAAAAGGTATATAAACCCGTATTGGAATCTTTCGCTAAAAAGTTGCCTTCTAACATCGACATGGTACACCATTTTGATCAGGCGGATAATGTGAATGGAAGATTAGCTGGTTTAGGAAAAGATTTCCTAATTGCTATTTTACTAGTATCGATCACACTGTTACCATTAGGATGGAGAGCTGCTTCCATTGTGATGATCTCTATTCCATTATCACTGGCGATTGGTCTGGTATTGCTCAATCTTTTTGGAATCAGTTTGAATCAGTTAAGTATAGTAGGACTGGTGGTAGCCTTGGGTTTATTGGTAGATGACAGCATTGTGGTGGTTGAAAATATAGAGCGATGGATGCGCGAAGGACATTCCCGACTGGATGCAACGCTGAAGGCTACACGCCAGATTGGTCTTGCTGTGGTGGGATGTACAGTAACACTGATCATCGCTTTTATGCCGCTGGTATTTTTGCCGGAAGGTGCTGGTGATTTTATCCGCGGATTGCCGCTTGCAGTAATTATGGCGGTACTTGCTTCTATGCTTGTTTCCATTACGGTGATTCCGTTTCTGTCGAGCCGCATTTTAAAGAGCCACGAAAATGCTGACGGAAATATATTTCTTCGCGGCATGCAAAAGTTGATTCATGGAAGTTATTCTATACTGCTGGATAAAGCACTGAAGCATCCCATTATCACCATGGTGGTAGCAGGCGTTGTATTTATAGCGTCACTGCAATTATTCCCGGTCATAGGCTTTGGTCTCTTCCCCGCCTCTGAAAAACCACAGTTTATCATCAATACCATTACACCGTTGCAAACCAATATAGAGGCGACCGACTCTGTGTCACTATATGTAGAACAAGCGGTAAGTAAAATTCCGGAAGTGAAATACTATGCTTCGAATGTAGGGAAAGGAAATCCAAGAGTATATTATAACGTAACGCAGGAGAATGAGCGTACAGACTTTGCACAGACTTTTGTTCAATTGGATGAGCACACATCGCCAGATCGTAAGCTTGAAATCATCAACCAGCTCCGCGATGAATTTAATCAACATGCCGGTGCTAAAATTGAAGTAAAAAATTTCGAACAAGGTCCACCGATAGTAGCACCGGTTGAGATTCGATTATTCGGTGATAACCTCGATACACTTCGTACACTGGCAGCACGCGTTGAAAGTATGATGAAGCAAACCGAAGGTACATTGTATGTGAACAATCCGGTGAACAATCTGAAAAGTGATATGCGCGTTGTAATCAACCAGGACAAAGCACGAATGACGGGTATCAATACCGTAGATATAGACCGCACGGTACGACTTGCTGTAGCAGGTCTTAACATGGGCAACTTCACAGATGCCGATGGAGAGGATTATGATATATACCTGACGACACCCAAGAAGGAACGTGCCACCCTCGCATCGCTTGATAACCTGTTTGTGAATACACGCCTTGGCGCACCGGTGCCGCTGGATCAGATCGCTTCATTAAAATTAGAGACGTCACCACTGAGCATTGATCACTATAATAAAATACGCATGGTGTCGGTATCGTCATCTGTGGAGAAAGGATATCTGAATAGTGTAGTGATCAGTGATGTAGTGAGCAAGATGGAGAAGATAAAACTTCCTGAAGGCTATAGCTATATGATGGGCGGTGATGTAGAAGCCAGCAACGATTCTTTTGGAGGACTCGGTACAATCATCATCATGACGGTATTTATGTTTGTCGCAGTACTCATTTTAATGTTCAAAACATTTAAGAGTATGCTGATCGTGCTCAGTGTTATACCACTCGGTATAGTAGGGGCGTTGTTAGGACTTTTAATCTCCGGCAATCCACTTTCATTTGTGGCCATCATCGGGTTGATTGCACTGGCCGGAGTAGAAGTAAAGAACTCCATTCTGTTGGTTGACTTCACCAATCAGTTACGACTGCAAGGTAAATCTGTAGATGAAGCTATTCGCGAAGCGGGTGAAGTGAGATTTCTTCCAATCGTGTTGACATCACTGACTGCCATTGGAGGTTTGTTGCCGATTGCGTTATCAACCAATCCATTGATAGCACCGTTGGCGATCGTGTTGATCGGAGGTTTGATCAGTTCCACATTACTCTCACGCATTGTAACTCCGGTAGTATATAAACTTATTCCACCACGTATATAGTTTAAGCGGTAAAGAAAAGCAGCGGGATAATTTGAGGAAAATTATCCCGCTTTTTTTATATATGAGATGATGAGCATGGCGATACTTCGCTACCCGAAGCAGGAGCAATTTTTTCTTTCGCACGATGTTGTCTTGCAGAAAATCAGGAATAATTGTAAATCAATAAAAAAAGATCAACATGATCGTAAAAACAAAGAAGCTTCAGGGCCAGGTAGCCATTGTTACCGGAGCCAGTTCAGGAATAGGCGCAGGGGTTGCAAAAGCGTTGGCATCAGCCGGTGCAGCGGTGGTTGTAAATTATTCCAGCAGTGCTGATAAAGCAGAAGAGGTATTAAAAGAAATAAAGGGCGAAGGTGGTGATGGCTTTACTATAAAAGCAGATGTTAGTAAAGAAGAAGATGTGCTTCGGATGTTCAGCGAAACTATAAAACGGTATGGCACCATTGACATCCTGGTAAACAATGCGGGCTTGCAGAAGGATGCAAAGTTTCACGAGATGTCACTGGAGCAATGGGATCACGTGATCGGTATAAATCTCACGGGCCAGTTTCTATGTGCGCGTGAAGCCATCAAAGAATTTATAAAGCGCGGTGTAGCACCGGAGCGTTCATTGTCTGCCGGCAAAATTATTTGCATGAGTTCAGTGCACGAAGTAATTCCGTGGGCAGGGCATGCAAACTATGCGGCCTCTAAAGGAGGAGTAATGATGCTGATGAAAACTATCGCGCAGGAATATGCTCCCCTGAAAATTCGTGTGAACAGCATTGGGCCGGGGGCAATCCGTACTCCTATTAATTATGCTGCATGGCAAACACCACAAGCCTATAATCAGCTACTGAAACTTATTCCTGCCAAGCGAATCGGTGAAGCTGAAGATGTTGGTCGCGCAGCAGTGTGGCTTGCTTCCGATGACTCGGAGTATGTAAATGGAATTACATTATTTGTAGATGGCGGCATGTTGCTGTACCCGGGATTTGAAGATAATGGTTAGTACTCTATATTACACGCGATTTGTCTTACATATCATTTTTTTCCTAACCATTTGATTTTAATGACCGCAGAAAAAGTACGTCTACAGGAGGATCATGCTAAACAAAAGAACTGGCGAAAATTTGGACCCTATCTGACCGAACGTCAATGGGCAACGGTGCGTGAAGATTATAGTGCTGACGGAAATGCATGGGACTATATTTCGCATGATGCAGCGCGAAGTAAAGCGTATCGGTGGGGAGAAGAAGGCATTGGCGGCATCAGCGATGATGAACAGTTGCTTTGCTTTTCACTCGCACTTTGGAATAAAAAAGATCCCATCCTGAAAGAGCGGATCTTTGGTCTCACCAGCTACGAAGGCAATCACGGAGAAGATTGCAAAGAGCAATACTATTACCTCGACAGCACTCCTACACATTCCTATATGAAGATGCTGTATAAATATCCGCAGCGGGAGTATCCATACCAATGGCTAAAAGACGAAAACAGGCGCAGAGGTAAAAATGATCCGGAGTTTGAATTATTGGACACAGGTATATTTGATGACAAAAAATACTTTGACGTTTTTATAGAGTATGCCAAAGCAGATGCCGATGACCTGCTGATTAAAATTACTGTACACAACAAAGGAGCAGAAGACGCAGCCGTGAATATACTTCCGCACATCTGGTTCCGGAATACATGGCAGTGGAATAACGAATCGCGCAAGCCTGAGATGTACCTGGATGATGCCCATACAATTCTCATCATTCATCCACAACTCGGGCGGTTTTATCTTTTCACAGAAGAAAAAGGTGAAGCACTTTTTTGTGAGAATGAAACGAATACAGCACGGCTCTATAATTACCCATCCACCGGTACATTTAAAGATGGCATCAACGACTATATCGTTAATAAAAAGAAAGGAACGTTAAATCGGAGCCCGCGCGGTACTCGGGCTGCATTTAATTATGATGTAACTGTACCGGCAGGAAAAACAGTTACACGCCTACTTCGCCTCACCAATAATTTCAGTGCAAAACCTTTCAGTGATTTTGATACTATATGGAACAGCAGAGTAGAAGAAGCCGATGCATTCTACCAGGAGTTACAGCAAAATATAGCAGACGAAGATAAAAAAGATATACAGCGCCAGGCCTTCGCCGGCATGTTATGGGGCAAACAATTCTATTACTATGATGTTGCGCGTTGGTTGAATGGTGATCCGGGAAAATCGTCACCACCGGCACAACGCAAGAAGGGAAGGAACCATGAATGGATGCATTTACACAATGCAGATATTATTTCGATGCCCGATAAATGGGAATATCCCTGGTATGCCGCGTGGGATGTAGCCTTCCATACTATACCGCTCGCATTGGTAGATGCAGAATTTGCCAAGCAGCAATTGTTGTTGTTTACAAAGGAATGGTATATGCATCCCAACGGGCAATTGCCTGCGTATGAATGGTCACTTGGCGATGTGAATCCACCGGTACATGCATGGGCAACGTATAGAGTATATAGGATTGATGAGAAACAAAACGGCAAAGGCGACCGGAAATTTCTCGAAGAAGTCTTTCACAAACTCCTGCTGAATTTTACATGGTGGGTAAATAAAAAAGATCACGAAGGGAATAACATTTTCCAGGGAGGATTCCTCGGGATGGATAACATTGGTGTATTCGATCGTAGTGCGCCTATGCCTGCTGGGGAATTCATCGAGCAGACCGATGGTACAAGCTGGATGGCGATGTTTACCTTAAACATGCTGCGCTTATCGCTTGAGCTTGCCAAAGAAAATCCAACGTACCAGAGTCTGGCGACAAAATTCTTTGAACACTTCCTATATATAGCAGGTGCAATGCGCAACATCGGTAACGAAGGTATCGACCTGTGGGATGATGAAGATGAATTCTTCTACGATGTTCTGCATACTTCCGATGATAAAGATATCCGGATGAAAGTCCGGTCGATGGTAGGATTGATTCCGTTGTTTGCTGTAGAGATTCTCGATGAGGAAGTTTTTGAATCCAATCCCGAGTTTACCGAACGACTAGAGTGGTTCCTCAAGAACAGACCCGACCTGGCAAACCTTATTTCGCGTTGGGCAGAGAAGGGGAGAAAAGAACGCCACTTGTTATCACTGTTGCGTGGTCACCGGATGAAACGTATTCTGAAAAGAATGCTGGACGAAACGGAGTTTCTTTCTCCGTATGGTATACGCGCATTATCTAAAGTATATGACGCCAAACCCTATACCTTTAACAGCAACGGAAATAACCTTACGGTTAAATATATACCAGGCGAAAGCGATTCGGGAATGTTTGGTGGTAATTCAAACTGGCGTGGACCCATCTGGTTCCCTGTAAATTATTTGCTGATTGAATCTCTCCAACGCTTTTATCAATATTATGGAGAAGATTTTAAAATAGAGCATCCTACAGGCTCCGGAAAAATGCGCACGTTACTTGAAATAGCAGATGAGCTATCAGCACGGGTCGTGAGTATTTTTACGAAAGATAAAGACGGAAAGCGCCCGGTATATAATCATGAGAAGCGCATGCAGAACGATCCTGATTTTAACAAGTATATATTGTTCTATGAGTATTTTCATGGCGACAATGGGAGAGGAGTAGGCGCTACACATCAAACCGGCTGGACAGGGCTTGTCGCGAAATTGATTCAACCCAAGAATACATAGCACTCTTCCGTATTGATGTCTTCATAACAAAGCATTTATCATCATTCATAATGTATCTCAGTCTTCGTTCGTGTCTTCATGAACGAAGACTGTTTAATCAAGTGTCAGCTTCACTGCATGTTCGTTGCTGAACATTAAACAACGGCTGATACTGGTAAATTGGCTCCTCCTTCTCCATAAGCACTTTTATTTTTTTAGTTTTTAAACAATCCGCCAACATCGCTGTTTTCTTATTGCCGTACGAAATCCGTCCCCGGGGTTTAGTTCGTATGTCGATTGATCGAAGAGAGAGATGAGAAAAGTACTTGTAAGCTGTGTTTTGGTGCTTGCGGCAGCGGGTATTGCGGCCTTATTCTGGTCGCAGGAATTAAAATATGCATTGCCAACACCCGTGCCGGCACATTTTGCGAAACGCAGTGTACATGAATATATAGACGTTGATGCACTGAAAGGTTACCGAAAAAATATACCGGTATATATTCATTTTTTTAACCCCGATTGCCCGTGTTCACGTTTTAACATCCAGCATTTTCGTCACCTTGTAAAAACGTTCAGCGATAGTGTGCAGATCTTTGCTGTCGTTCCCGCGTATGCGGATGTCAACCAGGCACGCGTCATGATTGATGACGAAAACATACCGGTAATAAAAGATATAGCCGATTCCTTAACGCATGCCTGCGGTGTTTACGCAACACCTCAAGCGGTGATCATTGATAAAAATCAAAAGTTGTTTTATCGCGGCAACTACAATACATCGCGATACTGCAGTGTTCGGGAAACCAACTTTGCGGAGATCTCATTGAAGGCACTGGTCGCAGGTAAAAATCCCCCCGTTTTTGATCAGCTCGCCACCAAGTCGTACGGTTGTGAATTCCCAACCGCTGATAGTAAGTCTAGTCTTCTAATGAACCTTTTTCAATGAACGTATCACCTGAAGTGTTTGCAGCCCAACGAAACCGTGTGTTTGCCGACATCAACAAGAAATCAGATCGCATTATGAATATAGCACTGACGCTATATTTCATTCTCGGTATCGTATTCGCATTCTTTTACGACACCTACCTTATAGCTGTGGGGGCTGGAGGGCTTAGCCTTGTGAGCTACTATACCACCAAAACGATCCTGCCAGACTCCGGATTATACCGGTATGTGCTCGCAGTAATCGTTGGCATTTTTTCAGCACAGTATATTTACCAGATGCATGGTATGTTTGAGATGCATTTTTTCTTCTTTGTGGGATCAGCGCTCCTCATCACGTTTCAAAACTGGAAGCTACAGATTCCGCTACTTGTCTTTGTCCTGCTGCATCATGGTATATTCGCCTACCTCCAGTATAGCGGCATGAAAGGTATATATTTCACACAACTGGATTATATGAACTTGCAAGCGTTTGTGATTCACGCGGCCGTAGCCGGTGTAATTCTTTTTATCAACGCTTTGTGGGGATATAATTTAGGAATACGCACGTTCAGCGAGATGCAGGCAAAATCAGAACTGGAGGCACAGGTTAAGAACATAAAACGCAATATTGTTTTTGCGGAGGAGATCAGTAAAGGAAATCTCAACATCGATTACAATGTGTCATCGGATGATGATGAACTTGGAAAATCATTATTCAAAATGCAACACAACCTGATCGAAGCAAATATACGCGACACAGCAGAGAAGTATATTACCGCAGGCATTGCTACCATCGGTGGAATTCTGCGAAAGCATACGGATACGCTCGATACCCTTTCGTATGAGCTTGTCAATGAGATGTCCAAATATACCGGGTCAAGTCAGGGTTCTGTTTTTCTCCTCGATAAAGATACCGATGGAAGTGAGTATCTCAAGCTAACAGCATGTTATGCATACGACCGGAAGAAGTATATGGAGAAACGCATTGCTATAGGAGACTCCCTTGTAGGACAATGCTTTCTGGAAAAGGAAATTATCATCATGAAAAAGGTTCCGCGTGAGTATGTAAAAATCACTTCCGGTCTCGGGTTAGCAACACCTACATGTATCATCATTGTGCCGCTGCTCGCAAATGGAGATGTTACAGGAGTTATGGAGTTCGCCTCCTTTACTCCCTATAGCGATGGACAGATTGAATTTATGAAGAAGGCATCGGAGGCTATCGCGACCTCTTTCTTGTCTGTAAAAACTACCGAACGAATCAGGATCTTGCTGGCAGAGTCGCAGCAACGCGAAGAAGAAATGCGTTCGCAGGAAGAGGAGATGCGGCAGAACATGGAAGAACTTTCTGCAACGCAGGAAGAGATGAAGCGTAATACCACGGAGATGGAAAGCAGAATTGAGGCGATCAATGTCAGTGGTATAGCATCTATCGAATTCTCATTGGATGGAATCATTCTGAGTGCAAATCCATCCTTCCTGAAGTTGATGGGATATACCCTGGAAGAGATAGCCGGAAAGCATCATCGTATTTTTGTTGATGAACAGTATGCACGAACAGAAGAGTACAAACAATTCTGGCAAGACCTTGCCGCAGGTGTTGCGCGTCCGGGTGAATATGAGCGGGTTCGGAAAAATGGTTCGCAAGTATATATACATGGAAGTTACTCCGCGATCCGCGACAGGAATGGAAAGCCGTTGCGTGTTCTGAAACTCGCGACCGACATCACGGCTCACAAAATTCGATTGCTCCAAACCGTTGCCTGAAGGTACACTAACCCTTATAATGGTATATACTATAAACGAAAAAACCGATAACATCCCGTCTGGAATTATCGGTTTTTAATCCTAACCTGCCTACCTGTAGGCAATAGATGCTCGAATATAGATAAAACTAAATAGCAATTGCAACTATCATAAAAAAAATATGTTGTTGACTCCGTTGTATATATATGTATTTATAAAATGCGTTTAACCACCCGATAGTTATACACAATTGTTGTAGAAATACATTCTCACAACACGTATGTTGTTGCTTATAAAAATTCATGCCACGGTATGGCGCATCACAAATTTTATGTCATGCCATTTTTTTTGAAGAACGGGTGTACCATATAAATCAGGTATGTTATTTTAGATGTTCGAATATCCAAGCGCTATGCCTTTTTATAAATGATTGCAAGTCGGTTAAAAGAAGAAACAAAAATTGAACACGCAGCGGTAGAAAAAGAACTGATGCAAATCATCAGAAAGATCGATTCAATAGAAAAGTACGTCAGCCTTCTCTCTATAATGTATGGATACTATGCATCCGTGGAGCGGTCCGTTCAACCTTACCTGGGGCCTGACAATTTTCCTGACTTCGATGCTCGCAGAAAATCGAAAAGTATTTTACAAGACATCCTGTATTTCTCGGGTACTGCCCGGCCATCGTTATGTCTTGAGATTCCCGTAGCCGATTCGTATTCACGTGCGCTCGGTATGGTATATGTTATGGAAGGCTCAACGTTGGGAGGCAAGATTATTGCAGGTGTAATTGCCAGGCAACTCAATATCCCATCAGATCAAGGCTTCTCTTTCTTTTTAAGTTACAAGGACAAGACACAGTATATGTGGGAATCCTTCAAACAGCACTTGGAGAAAACGTTTGATGATCGCGAGCAAGAGCAGGTTATTGATTCCGCGCGTCAGACGTTTAATACTTTAAAAACATGGATTTGTCAGCATGCAGAAAACTAATTATGATTCAGACTTCTGTGGAAGTTTACCTATTCATTTAACCAACCTAATTCAATCATACGGAATACTCCTGGTAGTAGAGCAAGCAACAGGTAAAATTATTCAGGCAAGTGAAAATTGTGATCAGGTTTTTAATGTGTCTGTCCAATCGCTTGTGAATACTGAAATTCAGAAGTATATAGGAAGTGAAGCCTATATTTCGTTGCAAGAAAAATTTGCCAGGCCGCTGAAAGATAAAATTCCTGCCGTCTGGCAAGTGAACGGGGTGCAGGTGCTTTCACTCATTCACCGAAGAGAAAATCATTTGCTGATAGAGATTAATATAGAGCCAATCACTTCCGAAGACCAGGAGACGTTTTTGGAAGTATACCAGGAGCTTAAGTACGCCATGTCGGCCATTGAATCTTCTCCTACTGTGGAAGAAGCTTGCAAGGTTGCTGCTGCTGAGTTAAAGCGCATTTCTGGTTTTGACAAAGTCATGATCTATCGTTTTGACAAGGAATGGAATGGCACTGTATTGGCTGAGGTAAAGGAAGATACGATGGAGTCGTATTTCGGATTTACGTTTCCCGCATCCGATATACCTCAGCAGGCACGACAACTATATCTGCGTAATCCATATCGGTTTATACCGGATTGTAATTACCAACCGGTTAAACTATATCCTGTCATTAATCCGATGACGAAGGCATTTATTGATTTGTCGGATTGTAATATTCGAAGTGTGGCAGCGGTACACATAGAATATCTAAAGAATATGAATGTTACGGCATCGATGTCAACCCGGATTTTAAAGAATGATAAACTCTGGGGATTGATTGCATGCCACCATCGCACCGCGAAGAACGTGAGCTACGCGATGTGTTCAATTTTTGAAATTCTGTCAGGGATCATTTCCATCAAAATTTCTTCCCTCGAAAATCAGGAACTGCATGAAAACGAAACGCGTGTAACAAACTTATATACCAACTTGATTGAGGCGGTATATAAATCAAATGACCTTGATAAAACACTACTTTCACCACAAGGAGTAATGAATTTATTTGAAGGTACAGGCGCAGTTGTTACGGCAAACGGTAAGGTATATGGCGTAGGTGAAATACCGGCAACCGAGAATATGGAGGACTTGATCTTGTGGCTTCACACCCGGCAGCCTCGAAAGAATTTCAGTACCGATAGTTTGCCAGCGCTGTATGAAAATGCGAGCGATTACCAGGCCATAGGAAGCGGTTTGCTGGTTATACCTATAAATTATCTGGAGGATCAATATATCTTGGTATTCCGTCCGGAAAAGATACGAGTCATCAATTGGGGAGGGAACCCTGATGAGCGAATACAATTTGAAAAAGATTCGCGTAACTATCATCCACGCCATTCTTTTAAACAGTGGCAGGAACAAGTGCGCGGTACATCTATACCCTGGAGCGATGAAGAATTGAAAATAGCCGAGTCGCTCCGGAGCTTTATCTATGAATACGAAACAACACTGAAGGGTTAATGCAGGAGAAGGCTTTAAATATAGCGCGAAACGAAGAAGGTATAGACGAACAACACTATATTGTTGCCATTGGTGCATCAGCGGGGGGACTGGAGGCAATTCATGAATTCTTTGACCATACTCCCGAGAATGATGCTATATCCTATGTGCTCATTCAGCATTTGTCATCGGATTATAAAAGTTTGCTGGTAGACCTGGTGTCACGCCATACACATATGAAAGTATATGAGGCAGCAGACAATCTTACCATTCACAAAAATTGCATTTATGTAATTCCGAATAATAAGCTTATCACGATCAGTGAGAACAAATTAATCCTTACGGAAAAGCTTCCGCATAAAATTCCAAATAATGCTATAGACGTCTTCCTGTATTCACTGGCGAAGGAAAAACAGAAGCAAGCCATTGCGATTGTTTTGTCGGGTACAGGTACGGATGGAACGAAGGGTATACAGGAAATTAAGAATGCAGGCGGACTGGTGATTGTACAAGATCCGTCTTCAGCGCGTTTTGATGGTATGCCCAACAGTGCTATCAATTCCGGTAATGTGGATTATATACTTGCACCTTCTGATATACCGGATCAAATACTTCAATACCTGCGGGAGCCGGAGCAACCCACGGATTTTACGGTAGAGCCTGATATGCTTCAGGAAATATTTCAACTTCTGCAGCAACAGGCCGATTTTGATTTTCATTACTATAAAACACCTACGATCATTCGAAGAATTGCCAATCGGATGGCGCGTGGTGAGTTTGACTCAGTCAGAAATTATACTGAGCATTTGAGGGAAAGTCCCGAAGAATGTAAACAGCTCAGCAGAGATTTTCTGATCAGCGTTACGCGGTTCTTTCGTGATGGAGAAGCGTTTGTTAAGCTTCGTAATGAGATTATACCTTCCATTCTTGAAACAAAGGAAAAGAACGAAACTATAAAAGCATGGGTCTGTGCCTGTAGCACCGGTGAAGAGGCGTATTCACTGGCTATCGTTATAAACGAGGCGATAGAAGAACAGCAAAGTGATGTTGCTGTAAAAATCTTTGCTACTGATATTGAGCGGAGCAATATTGAAATTGCCTCGAAAGGTATATATCCTTATAGTATAGAGAAGGATGTCGACGCGCAACTGCTGGAGAAATACTTTACACGGCAATCTGATGGTTATCATATTGTGCCCAAACTCCGGAAGCAGATTGTCTTTGCACAGCACAATGTAATTAAGGATCCGCCTTTTATTAAAAATGACCTCGTAAGCTGCCGCAATATGCTCATCTATATGACCCCTATGTTGCAGCAGCGCGTATACTCTTTACTACTTTTTTCAGTGGTCCCCAAAGGGTATATATTTTTAGGGTCCAGCGAAAGCCCTAACCATATCAAAAATCATATTCGTGAGATATCCTCGAAATGTAGAATTTATCAAAAGATTTCGGAGGCTCGTTTTCATCCTTTTATGCCGGATATAGCAGCCCAAAAAAATCAGGGAAGAGGTGTCGGAACAGGTTCAATACAAAGTTCGGATTTTAAAAGACAACGTAACCTTTGGGAAGATTTTGGTGAAGCTATCGTTGAAGAATTTGGGTTCGTAGGTTTCTATATAGATCGTAATTACGAGATCCGGGAAACCGTAGGAAATTTTGATACAATCCTGTCATTACCTAAAAAGATTTTGAAGTTGAATTTGCTCCGGATGCTGCCGGGTAGTATTTCATCTATACTGCTGCGCACACTGAAAGATGCATGGAAGTCTCAATCACGCAAGGTGATCCGGAATGTATCGTATACACACAACGGTAAGGATATACGACTACAGGTGTTGATCAAGCCGGAAGATGAATTGAAATCAATTCCGTATACCCTGGTTGCCTTTCAATCTGTGTGGACGGAAGAGATGCCGCGTCCGGAACCCGCCAAACAACATAGTCATGAGCCCGGTCGCGAAGACTATTTACTGGTCCTTGAAGAGGAGTTGAATGAAACCAAGCTCAATCTTCAACACGCCATTGAAGATCTCGAAACTATAAATGAGGAGTTGCAATCCAGCAATGAAGAACTGCTTTCCTCCAATGAAGAATTGCAAAGTTCCAACGAAGAACTGCAATCACTGAATGAAGAGCTACACACATTAAATACAGAGCATCAGCTAAAAATCAAGGAACTCATTGAGCTCAATGAAGACCTGAACAATTATTTCAGAAGCAGTGATATAGGCCAGGTATTTCTGGATAAGAACTTCGCGATTCGTAAGTTCAATCCCGCTTCTTCGCGCATGATCAACTTTATACCCACTGATATAGGAAGGCCGATTAGTCATATTTCCACTAATATCAATGCGGATCTGATCGATGATATAAAGTATGTCGCCCGCACAAACGAAACTATTGAAAAGGAAGTCCAGTTGGAATCCGGTAAAAATCTTTTACTGCGGATGATGCCATACCTGAACCAGGACCATGAAGGCTCGGGCATCATCATCACGTTTGTAGATATTACCACAATCACGAACCTGAACAATATTATTCGTGGCGTATTCAATTCAAGCCTCAGTGCTATACTTGCACTTCAAACTGTTCGGAATAATAGAGATAAGGTAGAAGACTTCGTTATACAGGCTTCCAATCATGCTTCTGCTGCCTTGTTTAGCAATAGTGAATCTAAAAGTGAAACACTGTTAACAAAACTGTTGCCCGAGAATTTGAAACAGATTCTTTTCAAACAATTTATAGATGTAATTGGCAGCGATAAACCATTACATACCGATATATATGATGAGCACGGCAAGCGCTGGTTTGAAATTATAGCGGTAAAGATGATGGACGGACTTGTAGCCACCTTTACGGATATAACACCCAAGAAGGTTGCTGAAGAACGGTTGAAAAAGAACTACGTTGAGTTGGTGAATGCAAAGGAAAGTCTGAAGCGCCTCAATGCAGAACTGGAGCAAAAAGTAAAGGAGCGTACACAGCTGCTTGCGATCAGTGAGGAACGATTCAGGCTTGTGACGCAAGCTACCAACGATGTTATATGGGACTGGAACCTCATTACAAATGAACTTTGGCTGAGTGAAACGGACCAGGCTAAATTTGGCTATAAAAATACACCATTGTTCACGTGGCAAGCGATGTTGGATAAAATCCATCCTGACGATCGGGGCGACGTAGAAGAAAGTATATATAGGGTGATCAATTCAGGTGCCAGCCTGTGGACGATGGAATATCGTTTTTGCAAAGCTGACGGCACGTATGCGAATATACTCAACCGGGGGTATATCATGCAGGACGAATTCAAAACGCCCTATAGAATGTTGGGCTCGATGCTGGACCTTACCGAGCTGCGACGTGTCGAGCAGGAAGTGGCCAGCAATATAGCGCAGCGTAAATTCCTCACCGAGTCTATGCCGCTAATCGTTCTTACAGCCTCTGCGGATGGTCGGGTAAACTATATCAATAACCAGTTTGAATATTATACAGGGCAACCGAATAACGATGCACTGGAACACGGCTGGAAAAAAGTAATCTATCCATTGGACAGCGAACGGTTTTCCAAACGCTGGAATGAAGCTGTTCAGTCTAAAAAGGATTTTCAACTTGAGCTTCGCATTCAGCATCACGATAAATATCATTGGAACTTGTTGAGCGCAAAGGTTCGTAAAGATGAACAGGACAATGTTATTGATTGGGTCATTACGATGATTGACATTCATACGCAAAAGCGGATCAATGAAACGTTGGAGAAAAAAGTAGAAGAGCGTACACAGGAATTGCTTAAGATCAACGAGGCTTTGGAGATCAGTAATAATGATCTGCAACAATTCGCATCGGCAGCTTCGCACGATCTGCAGGAGCCTTTGCGTAAAATTCAGACCTTCGCGAACGTGATCGAAGCCAAGTATGCTTCACATCTGGGCGATGGTAATAATTACCTTCAGAAAATTATACATTCATCTATACGGATGCGATCGTTGATCACCAACGTATTGAATTTTTCCAAGCTCTCGGCAGACAACGGTATATTTGAGCGTACGAATATAAACGCACTGATCCTTGAGATCATAGACGATTTTGAAATTTTGATCCGTGAAAAAAATGCAACTGTAGAAGTGGATAGGATTCCGGTGATCGATGCTATACCGGGTCAAATCCGTCAGGTGTTCCAAAATATTATCAGTAACTCGTTAAAGTTTTCGAAAGAGAATGTTCCGCTTTCCATTCGGATTACCAGTGGCTATATAGCAGGTAAATCATTCCAAAGCCCGGCAGTACCCGATGGACAATACTGTAAAATAACGATGGAGGATAATGGGATTGGCTTCGATGAGAAATTTTCTGAGAATATATTTCAGCTGTTCCAACGGTTAAACCCTCGTGATTCGTTTGAAGGAACAGGCATTGGTCTTGCGATCACCAAAAAGATCATCGAGAAACATCAAGGTCTGATTGCCGCGCATGGTAAAGAAGGTGTAGGCGCTACGTTTGAAATTATTCTTCCGGTGCGCCAGTTATAGTTCCGCTTATCCCAGAGTTACGGTATACTAATAACTTTTTAGTAGATTGGTTTCACTTTCTGTGATGCTATACTTTGGTTTCGCGGAAGTATAATACAACCCAACTTCATAAAACGTACCCTCATGAAATTACCCATTTGTTTTCTTGGCGTCATGCTCACGGTGCTGGTGAGTACAGCCGCACTATGTCAAAAGAAAGAACAGAATATCTATAGCAAGTCCTTCATCACGGACCAGATGCGAAAAGTATGCGACTGGCAATTGAATAATCCGGTTACCATCAACGAGAAAAATGATAATGATTGGGCGCGTGCTGCCTTTTATACCGGAGTGATGGCAACGTATCGGACAACGAAAGATGAAAAGTATCTGAACGCTGCTATAGCGTGGTCTGAATCTTTCGATTGGAAACTGGCAAAGCGTCTGCGACATGCTGATGATCATGCAAAGGGACAAACGTATTTGGAGATCTATGAGGTTAAGAAAGATCCGAAGATGATCGAAGATGTTAAGAGCACATTTGATTCACTCATCCTGAATCCGAAACCAGGAAGAGAAGATTGGTGGTGGTGTGATGCCCTTTATATGGCTCCACCTGTATTGGTGCGATTGGCAGCGGTAACAGGCGATCAGCGCTATATAGATTATCTCAATACGATGTTTTGGGACACGTATGATTTTCTATACGACAAAGAGGAACACCTGTTCTATCGTGATAAAAGTTACTTCGATAAGAAAACGCCCAACGGAAAAAAAACTTTTTGGGCTCGTGGCAATGGTTGGGTAATGGCAGGTACGGTTCGCGTGCTGCAATATCTTCCGAAAGATCATCCACAGTATAACCGATACGTAACGTTGCTGAAGGAGATGGCTGCGTCTGTAAAAAAGATCCAAAGTAAAGATGGTTTATGGAGACCAAGCTTGTTGGATGAAAACGAAGTACCACACCCCGAAACAAGCGGTTCGTCATTCTTCTGCTATGCATTGACGTGGGGGATTAACAACGGTATACTTGACAAGAAGGAATATCTTCCGGTAGTACAAAAAGCGTGGAAAGGTTTGAATATATATGTTACGGCAGAAGGTAAGCTTCAGTGGGTACAGCCGATTGGAGCAGCGCCTGATAAAGTTACGATCGATAATTTCCAGGAATATGGATCGGGTGCATTTCTGTTGGCGGGAAGTGAATTGACGAAGCTGAAATAGTATAGCCCGTCAGTTGGATGCGACCGAAAATATTGACGTACGACTAAGAATTTTTATTGATAAAACCTTGAAATCATAGTACTTGAATGATCAACGGCTCTTCAGCTTCATGCCGATTTTGAAGAGCCGTTTACATCCTGCAAATTGCACGTTGAAATGATATAAGATGACAGAGATTTCCTGTGGAATTGATTTCGGTACTTCCAATTCCAGTGTAGCCATCGCCAACCAGGGTACTATAACGCTCACACCTGTAGAAGGCTCGCATGTAACAATTCCAAGTGCACTTTTCTTTGCGCAGGATGGTAATATACCTTCCTACGGTCGTACTGCTGTCACCATGTTTTTCGAAAGACGTGAAGGACGATTCATGCGGAGTCTGAAGCGTGTACTGGGAACATCGCTGATGAAACAGGGTACAATCGTGAATGGAAAGCTGATGAAGTTCGACCGGATCATTGCATTGTTTCTCCGGAACCTCAAAGCAAAAGCAGATGCATATACCGGGCACGAAATTGAAAATGTAGTCATGGGCCGGCCGGTACATTTCATAGACAATGATGCGGATGCCGATAGCCGTGCAGAGCAGGAGTTGAGAGATATAGCGCGAAGTGTTGGTTTCAGAAATATTGAATTTCAGTTTGAACCGATCGCCGCAGCCTTCGCGCACGAGGTAAAAATCACGGGAGAGAAATTGGCTATCGTGGCCGACCTCGGAGGAGGAACTTCCGATTTTACAGTGATACGTTTGTCTAACCAGAATATTCGTAAGACTGATCGCACCACAGATATATTAGCAAACACCGGTATACGTGTTGGCGGCAACGACTTTGATAAAGATCTTAGTCTCGCAGCCATCATGCCGGAGATCGGGTATAAGAGTACATATGGTGACAAATACCTGGAGGTGCCCCTCAAGCCGTATCACGACCTGGCAGAATGGAGTAAAGTAAATTTCCTGTATACTCCCAAAATCATCACACAGATGCGGCAGTTGTTAAACAGTTCGCATGACCGGAAACGCTTTTCAAGATTGCTGCAGGTACTTGAACAGGAACGAGGACATGCATTGTTAGCCGTTACGGAAGACACGAAAATTGCACTCACTGCGCAGTCTCAATATAATACGCCATTCGATTTTCTAGAAGAAGGTTTATCTATACCCATTCTGCGTGAACAATTTGAAGAAGCGATTCGTTACGAGGTAGATAAGATTCTGGACTCTGTAATGCAATGTTTGCGTGAAGCTCAGGTAAAGAAAGAAGATATAGACCTTGTGATCCTTACCGGTGGCTCTACGGAAGTTCCGTTGATACAATTGGAATTTAAGAAGCTTTTTCCCAATGCAGCGCTGGCCGATGAGAATAAACTTTCCAGTGTTGGACTAGGCCTCGCATACGACAGCCAGAATAAATATCAGTATCGATAACTCTTTAACTATACTTGTGGAAAAACAACCTCAGCCTATACAAAAAGGTTAATTGCTTTTATGTATAGACCAATATGATGAATCAGTAGACCAGGCTGTGCAATGTTTTTGTAATAGATGCCATGGTTTTAACGTTGAATATCAGGATACAATACGATTATGAAAATTGAGATTGATAGATTTTTGTTTACACGATGGGTGTTCGGTGCTGCTATGATTTTTTTACTGGCAACATGCAAGGATGATGAGGTTGCACCCACAACCAACAACACGACCGATGATGAAAATAGTTATGTCAATAACTGGATATTGGAGAACATGAATTTTTGGTATTTGTGGCATGATAAGATTCCTGCATCACCCGACCTTACGCTTGCACCTGAAGAGTTTTTTAATTCGCTGCTATCTTCCGAAGATCGCTTCTCCTGGATTCAGGCGGACTATCAGGAACTTTTGAATTCGCTGCAAGGCGTTAGCAAAGAAGCGGGATATGAGTATAAATTATACAGAGAGAGTTCATCGAACAGCAATGTTATAGCGCAGATCGTTTACATCAAGCCGGCATCTGCAGCAGCGCAGGCAGGTTTGAAACGTGGCGATGTGATCACCGCTATAAATGAACAACAGATTACGATGTCCAATTACCAAACATTGTTAGGTGCGATAAGTGAAAATCATACGGTCCGCTACCGTCCACTCCTTATTGATCAGGAACAGTTTGGTACCGAGACAACCGTTTCGTTGACCACAACGGAGTACCAGGAGGATCCCAACTATATGCATACGGTTATTGAAAGCGGTAACCATAAAGTAGGATACTATGTATATAACTTTTTTGCAACCGGGGCGAATTCAGAAAGTACTACGTATGATGATGAAATGGAATCTGTCTTTGCCGATTTCAAGGCACAAGGTATAACAGACCTCGTACTTGATCTTCGCTATAACAGTGGCGGCTCGGAAACTTCTGCGAACAACCTGGCGAGCCTGATCGGAACCGGTGTAAATACAAGCAGTATATTTCTGAAACGTGAGTATAATGACGATGTAGAGGAAGAGATCATTAACACGCCTTCCATGGGCGAAGCTTATTTGACCAGCTACTACCAAGCGAAAACCTCGAATGTAGGAACTCAGCTTCAGAACAGCAGACTATATGTACTCACCAGCTCACGCACAGCGTCTGCCAGTGAACTCGTGATCAATGCGCTGAAGCCCTATATGGAAGTCTTCGTTATTGGTGATACAACATATGGGAAAAATGTCGGCTCGATTTCATTGTATGAAGAGAATGATTCCAAAAATACATGGGGCATGCAGCCTATAGTATTGAAAGTATATAACAGCCTTAATCAATCCGACTACGCCAGCGGTTTTGTGCCGAATATATACAATGCGGATAACAGCACATTACTTTATCCATTGGGCGATACCCGCGAAACGTTATTGAGCCTGGCGATGGAGCAGATCACAGGGCTGGCGTCATCCGGAAGAAAAGGAGAGAAGGAGACGAAAGAATTCATAGGCTCTTCGCTGGATAGAAAAGTACGCGGCTTTACATTGACGGTAGACGGTATAGATGTGAAAAAAGTATTGCTGCATTAGCAATTCATTATCTTATATTCTGAAGGATGCTTTTATAGCATCCTTTTTTATTTAGCGCGACTTGTCATGATGTTGCCGCCGAACGTGAATGAAAGTTTTTTTACATTTACATATTCGCACATAAAATGATAAAGCTCGTCAGAACAGATTCCAGTAACCATGATTTCAGAAAACTGGTGGAGATGCTCGATCGCGATCTTCTGAGTAGATATGGTGCCGAGCAAAGCTTCTTTGCACAGTTCAATTCATTGGACACGATCAAAAATGTTATTGTCGCGTACAGCGATACTATACCCGTGGGGTGTGGTGCATTTAAACTGTATGCAGACCGAACGGCTGAGATCAAGCGCATGTTTGTATCCAGTGAGTTTCGTGGACAAGGCATTGGCCGGAGTATAATACATGCGCTCGAAGCATGGGCATCAGAATTAAAGTATACCGATTGTATTTTGGAAACAGGAACGTATCAGCCCGAAGCCATTGCGCTATATCTGAAAATTGGATTTACGGTTACCGAAAACTACGGTCAATATGTAGGTATAGATCGCTCCGTGTGCATGCACAAGGCACTGATTCACATCGAGTAAATTTATGAGCGCCTCTTGTGCTATCTTTGAGACATCATGCAGGAAAGTATCACATTAAAGACCACGGAATCATTAAGCGCTGTTGCGCATCAGGAAGACGGCAGAACCCTTGCGGTAACCGAATTTTTACATCAACATCAGTCAGCACTGCAGTCGATGGTCGAAGTCTACTGGTTTTCAAAGAAAGGAAGCGTTGTAGATCTTGCGATTGATGATGCGAGTATCCGGTTTCAGACTGCCGCCAATGGAATATTTGTGGTGAAATATAAAGTTTCCTACTTCTTTGCATGCGATGATATCACAACGGATAATCGGGAAAACATGGTATGTTCATTTCATATAGACCTGGATAACCAAACGGTTATGATAGCAGGAGAGAACCAGCCGGAACGCACGCCTGATGAGTTCTGATTGCATCACATCAATCATTTATACCTTTTATTATGAAGAACCTTTTTATACTGTATGTTTTATGTATAGCGTATAGCGCTTCGGCACAATCGGCCGCTGAACAGAAAAAACAGAAATCGGGTAACCCTGTTTTCGAAGGATGGTATGCTGACCCTGAAGCCGTGATCTTTGGAAAAGAATACTGGATATACCCTACGTATTCGGCACGGTATGAGAAACAGGTTTTTTTCGATGCATTTTCGTCCCGTGATCTCGTGCATTGGACAAAGCACGAACGGATATTGGACACCGCTTCTGTGAAGTGGGCAAAGCGTGCTGTATGGGCACCGGCTGTTGTTCAAAAAGATGGTAAGTACTATATCTTTTTTGGTGCAAATGATATTCAGAACGACAATGAATATGGTGGTATAGGTGTAGCGGTTTCCAATCGCCCGGAAGGTCCGTTCAAAGACCTGTTAGGCAAACCGTTGATTGACAAATTCCACAACGGTGCACAGCCTATCGACCAGTTTGTCTTTAAAGATAAAGATGGTGCATGGTTTATCTTTTACGGTGGATGGCGGCACTGCAATGTGGCCAGGCTTAACGACTCGTTCACCGGGCTTGTACCTTTTGCTGACGGCAGTATCTATAAAGAAGTCACTCCAGAAGGTTATGTAGAAGGTCCGTTCATGTTCATCAAAGACGGAAAGTATTATTTCATGTGGTCGGAAGGAGGATGGACCGGACCGGATTATTCCGTAGCATATGCTATAGCAGACTCTCCATTAGGTCCGTTCAAACGTGTTGATAAAATATTGCAACAAGATCCCGCTGTAGCGACCGGAGCAGGACATCATTCTGTCCTTCATGTTCCCAAGACGGACTCCTGGTATATTGTATACCACAGAAGACCTCTCAGTGAAACACATGCTGATCATCGTGTGACGTGCATTGACAAAATGTACTTTGACGAGAAAGGATTTATCAAGCCTATAAAGATCACAACAGAAGGTGTGGCCGCACAGACGATCAAGTAATAGTATCAAAAGCTATCAACACCTGATAAAACAAGAAAGGCTTCGAATTGATTGAAGCCTTTCTTGTTTTGTATAGTTATACGTATAGATCGCGGTGAATCAGGCGCTGGCCTTGCGTTTAACCTCGTGTCCTTTTATGCCATAGTAGAATATAAAAAGATAGCAGATGATCGGGAACAGGAATGCTTTCTGATATCCGATAGCACCTACAATAATACCCGTTACCGGTGTAAGAACCGCTCCACCAACAATTGCCATTACCAACAAAGAAGAACCCTGACTGGTATATTTCCCGAGATCTTTAATCGCCAATGTAAAGATCGTAGGGAACATAATGGAATTGAATAAGCCAATGGCAAGAACAGACCACATGGCTACAGCTCCCGATGTAAATACAGTCGTTATCAAAAGTCCCACAACAATGATTGAGAATATAGCCAGCGTTTTGGCCGGAACAGATTTACCAAGTATGAATGCTATACAGTTACCGGTTACCAGTCCGAGTATAATCAAAGCAAACAATACACTTTCCATAAGCATAAATACTGCTACCACGGCAATGAGCGTGATCATGGCCATCAACAAGAATTTTTGAGTTTGATTCCGGTTTGTCAATGAGATTGCCCCTATAAATCGGCCTACCATGGCACCTCCCCAATAGAAAGCAACGTATATAGCAGCCGTTGCTTCTTTGAAGCCAAGCAATTCATCGAAGTATTTTACCAGGTAACTTCCTATAGCAACTTCACCTCCTACATACATGAAGATACCGATCACACCGAGTGTGAGGTGGGAGAACTTTAATACTTCGAGACCTTTTTCAATTTTCTCACCGGTAAATCTTGGAAGCTTGGACAATGAAATGATTACAGCGAGAGCAATCAATGTAGCGGCAAGAAAGAGATAGGGAGTCTTTACAGCTTCGGCAGTCATGTGTTCTTTTCCACCCACGCTTTCGAAGATCAGTTTACCTCCAATGATCGGAGCGATTGTAGTTCCAAAAGAATTGAATGCTTGTGTAAGCGTAAGACGACTGGAAGAAGTTTCGGAGTTGCCCAGCAACGCAACGTATGGGTTAGCCGCCATTTGCAGAATAGTGATACCACCGGCCAACACAAAAAGTGCAAGCAGAAATATACCATAAACTTTCAATTCAGCAGCCGGGTAGAAAAGGCAACAACCAATAGCTGCTGTGATTAGTCCAATAATAATTCCGTTCTTATAGCCAATCTTGGCAAGCGGATCGCCCAGGTTGATGGACACCAGGAAGTAGATCAGCGATACAAAAAAGTAAGCACCAAAAAAAGCAGATTGTATAAATCCGGCTTGAGCAGGTGTAAGTTTAAAGATACCCTGTAGATACGGTATAAGAATATCGTTCATACAGGTTATGAAACCCCACATAAAAAACAAGGTTGTAAGAATGATGAGTGGTAAGGTATAATTACCCTTCTCATTGTTTGATGAAGCAGTGGAAGATGATATGATGGACGCCATAAGGTTTATTATGAATTGAGCGGCCAATTTGCATCTTCTGGTATTGTAAAAAAAGTCAAAATTGAAATAGAAAATGTGTAATAGATACACTTACGTAGCGGGTTGAATACATTTTTAGCTTGATTATTTCTGTCTCGGATGTACAAAACAAAATCTACCGCTTGGCTTATCGAACACCTATAATTCAAGTTATTGCAATGGATTCTTGAATTTTCGGGCTATATCATCCGCATTTTATCGTGAAATAGTGAAAGCATATACCTTTTTGGAACAAATAGCACACAAACACGGGCCTGAATAGTTTACTTTTGCACCATGCAAAAACAAAGCGATCTGTCGACACAACAACAAGACCCGCGGAGTATAATTGAACTTATACAGCAGCATCGAAATGATCTGATCAAAGATTTTCTGGATGAACGAAATCTGGTAGCATATGTAGCACAGCAGTATAAGCTGGTGGAGCTATCGCCTGTAAAGATTCAATTCATAAGACGTGATCTTAAAGTGATGCTGGCCGAGCCGGTGGATGGCGAACTATACCGTGAGATTATAGAAGATTTCAATGCGAGTGGTACGGTATCTTTCACGGGCGATCATAGTAAACTGTTTTACCGTGAGCTCGACCGGATGATCAAAAAGTATATTTACGCATCATAATCATACAACTTCCAACGTTGATATGAACGATAGCATGTTGTATGCAAGCTTTCACAAATAGTATAGTAATAGAATGAACAATGAATTGGTAGCAGGCCGTCAGTATTTACTGGACGGTAAAATAGTTGTGGTAATCCTTAAGCCGGTAAACCGATCTAAAACAATCTACAGTGTTGAATTGCCGGGGCCAAGTATCATGGCTGTTGAAAGAAACAGATTGCAGGAGATTCAGCAATCATAATCAAGAGGAGAGGAGACTTTAAGCGTCCGTATAGCCCTGCATCAGTATGATGCAGGGCTACGAACTGCTTACTTATTATCTAACCAGTAGTAATAAGGACAGATCTGATTATACTAAAATCAACGATTATTTTGCTTTCTTAACGCGAAGAGAAATCTGATTGTCAAAAGCAATCTTACGAAGTGAACCAAGTGTACGGCCTACTTCTTTAGCAACTTTAGTTGAATTGTTTCCTGCTTTAACCAGTCTTTTAATCTCAGCTAGTTCTTTTTTAGTAACAAGCTTACCGTGATTGTCTGGGAGTTTTTTCTTTGCCATTTTCAGATTATTTAAGTTAAAAATATAATTATAGGTGCAATTATACGGATTTGTATTGGAATGAAATAATATATACATAAAAAGTACTATACTTTTTCATATACTATCTATAAAGATAGCTGCTTTTATACCAGAATATCTTTAAATTCATATATGTAAAAGCCCCCATATATATGAAAAACTGTCGCTTTATCCTCATAGTATATATAATTTTCACACAATGCGGCCCTAAAGATCAAATTATACCCCATATTCCGCAGTGGACAACTTATGAAATTACCCTAACGTCTCAGAATATATATAAAAATCCATATACAGATATAGATATATGGGCTGTATTTACCAATAATCGTGGCGATTCTTTAAAGAGGCCCGCGTTTTGGGACGGCGATAAGTATTGGAAGATAAGGTTTACACCGCCCGATACCGCAACAATATGGAGTTGGACAACCTATACTTCGGGTAGTGATACTGGTTTATCCGGACAGCATGGTAAACTTAAATCTGTAGTATATACGGGCGATAACACCCTGTTGAAACATGGTTTGCTTAAGATATCTCCCGAAAAGAGAAATATAGTACATCATGATGGCACGCCCTTTCTGGTTATAGGAGATACACCTTGGGCCATTCCGTTCCGAGCCACTACCGATCAGGTAAAGATATATGCTAATGACCGTAAGCAAAAAGGCTATAACACGGCGCTGCTGATGTCTGTCCAACCGGATCGGTATGCGGAAGGCCCCGAAGCGCGTGATAGTATATTTGGCTTTGACAGAGCTTTTGAGGATCTCCCACAAGGACATTTGAATATACTAAAGCCGGATTACTTTCAGTATCTCGACTCGCTGATGACTATACTGGTGGATCATGGTATAGTTCCGGTATATCAACCGGTCTTTCACGGTTTCGGCTGGAAAGGTAAGACAGTACTGGGTACTACAGCTGCTCCTGAAGAGTATGCTCGGTATTGTAAATACCTAATAGCACGGTACGGAAGTATGCCTGCATGTTGGCTTGTAAGTGCCGATGGTACAGGGCTCGATCCCGGAGTAAAGCCTGGTGGTATAACCATTGAAGCGTGGGATTGTTATAGGCAGCCCACGGGTATTCACTATAATCCTGCAGACAATTACCTCGCACCCTGGGCACAAGGTGACAGTACCAAGTGTTTTCACTATAACCGTTCGTATCAGGCTGAACCGTGGCTTGACTTTCAATGGGCGCAAAGCGGACATGAAGGCAAACATATACTCTATAAGGTGGAGGAGATGTATAGTACTAAACCTGTGAAGGCTGTCCTTAACGGAGAGCCAACATACGAAGGTATGGGAGGAGGCACGCTTGGATTAGGCTGGTGGCAAGGTGAAGAGGCATGGACACAATTGATGCACGGAGGAACCATGGGTGTAGTATATGGTGCTGCCGGTCTTTGGCAATGGAAAGTAAAGCCGGATGAAGGGGGATGGGACACGTGGACTGATCAACCGGTATCCTGGCGTGAGGCTATACATCTTGAAGGAAGTAAATATGTAGGGTTCGTGTCAAAAGCCTTTCAGTATTTTGATTTTACGGATATGGAAAAACGTTTTGACCTCACCGAAGGTAATAAACCATTGCTTGCGAAAGAAGGCACGTTTTATATAGCATATCTCGCGGAAGGCGGAGCAATAACGATCCGAAATATACCGGCCAGCCTTCCTCATCACTGGTTCAATCCCAAAACCGGAGCATTTGTAAATGTGGGAACATCACGGCAAGAGAATACGTTTATAGCTCCCGATAGCAATCCGTGGGTGTTGATTGTTGGTGAGAGAAAGCTATAGCATTGATGTTAGACATAGTATGGCAGGCTTAATGCATCAGTATTTCGCCTACATATTCATGTAGTGTTGTAGTCGGATGCCTCGGATATTTACCTATATTCTTAACGCACGAGTCAGATATAGGCTATGATATGCTGAAGATAAGCTGTTTAAAATGATAGTTTTTTCATTAAATAAAACTGGTCTTCTTATAGGTATACGGTTTAAAACCTTTTGCGTAACCCCACAACCGTGTTTGTGATCCACACATATTTACCTTCATCAAAGGATAATTCCTGACGAGAGAGTCCCAGGCTGATGTTTAGTATAAAATTTCGCTTCAACGTTTTTTGCCAAGCAAATCCCACCCGTTGTGATTTCAGAATATAAATGCGATCTGTACTCAGGCCGGTTGAACTTTGAATCCTGCGATCGTCCGGAGAGAATCCATAGCCACCGGTGAGTCCGATATAGTTATCAGCATCTTTGAAATATTTTCTGACCGTTAACGTGGAGGAGAACGATGTGCCCGGTTCACCCGGAGTAATATAGGGACGGAACGAGAACCAGTAACTTTTATAATACCAGCCGATGGAACCTGTGTAGATCGTCACTTTACTGTTTGTTCCAAAGTATAAATGCCGGAGACCTGCCGATGCTTCAAAGCTTAGCGGGAGTTTGGTGAATACCTCTGTACCAAAGCGATGCTGCGGAAACAAGTCGCTATCGGAATATCCATAATTGAGGTAAGCATATACACCTTGTACGATCCGGGGGTATAGATCAATTTCAGGTTGAATTCCATTGGAGGAAAAGCGATGCGCATAGTTTAACCGGATAATGGATGAGCCCCACCGGTTTGCGCGCGCAAGTTGTGCAGCCAAGGAGTGCGCAGGATTATAGGTGCGACTGAAAAGATCTAGATCATACGATACACCGGCAGTATATTTCATGCGTGCCAGACGAAGATCTTCCGATAACTCAAGGCCTTTGGTATGCGCGGGATTAATGGACAGTAGGTGATTCAGTACACGTTGTGCTTCTTCCGGCTGATCAAGTGATTTTAGTATACGCGCCTTTTTGTATATAAGATCTTCCGAATTAGGATAATAGGAGAGACCGGTATTTACAACGGTAAGCGCCTGCGCAAAGTCATCATCCCACATTTCTACATCTGTCAAAGCATTGAGCGCATCTTCATGCGAAGGCGATTTTGCCAAAACAGTTTGAAGTTCTTTCCGGGCCAGTGCACGTTGCTCATCCCACGCATAGGTGCGCGCCAGGAAAACCCGTACATCGGTATAGTCTGGAGCGCGTTCGAGAATAGTGATCAGCATAGTCCGTGCTTCTTCACGTTTACCATCAAAGGCAGTCTGACGTGCCTTTTCGAAAAGCTCATCAACACCCAATGTTTTCCATTCCTGTGCCGTGGAGGAAAATGCAGCGAGCATAAACAACATATAGTATATGAAACATTTCGGGGATGCCATACTATTCTTTTTTTAGTTTATGAATCAGGTCCTTTGCAATCTCCTGGTTGGGATCTTTTGCTAACACCTCGCGCAGTATTTTTTCCGCGTCTTTATTTTTTCCTTCCAGTATCAGAACACGCGCCTGACGTGCGCGCAGGTCTATATTGCTGCTGTCAATGCTCAGTCCTTTTTTGATGGCGTCTGCAGATTGCTGATGATGCCCCTGCCAATATTCAAGGTCACCCCAGGCTACATATGCATCTGCATAATATGGACTGCGTTGTAGTGCCTGCTGTATATATAGCATGGCGCTATCGTAGCGTGCGTCCCAGGCATAGGTTCTGGCCAGTAAGATGCGTGCATCGTGGTAATTGGGATTTTTATTCAGGAGATATTTCAGGATGGTGCGGCTCTGCTGATATTGTTTTTCAAATGCAACATCCCGTGCCTTTACAAATTGCTGATCAACATCCAGCGACTCGATTTTCAAATCATCCAGTATTCGTTGCTCGCTTGCCGAAAAAGTAAACGGTGCAAGTTTTGGAGCAGAGCGTTTATCAACCCGGTTGTGGTCGCACGCAAATGTATTTTTGGCTTTAAAACGTTTCAGTTTTTCAATCACGTTCTTTTTGATTGTCTCATTCTGAAGTGGTTCCAGGTTCAGTCCAGGTAAAATCTTATATAGTCTGTCATCGGACAAGAAATATTCACCGTCTACATAATCGCGTATTTCATTTTTACTTCGCGTTAGTGCAACGTCAAGGTTACTGGAGAATGTTGAATCAAAACGCAAAGGCCCGGAGATAAAAGGCATTTCATCAGGAAAATCAAAGTTATAGTTTGCGGCAAGGTAGTTTAACAATGTTGGCGTGATATTCGAATGGACCGCGAGTGAAGCAAATGTTTTTTCCTGCTTGAGAAGTGGCGAATATACAATGAGAGGAATATGGAACCGTTTAATCTTATTGCCAGGCGCCATGGGAATAAGCCGGTGATCGCCTGTTACAATGAATATAGTATTGCTGAAGTCGGCACGCGACTGATAGTACAGGAACAGATTTTGTATCGCATTATCGGTGTATAGCAGGCAAGAAAAGATTCCTTTATTCTCTTGTACTTCCTTTTTTAAGATTGGCGAGGAAATATTATCCAGGTGCCTGGTGAACAGGGTATCAAATTTGGGATCTGGAGAAATAAAGGGTTCGTGCGTTGTAAGCGTGAGGTATATATCCAGTCGTGGAGCCTTTTCTTGCTTTAGTTCCTGTGCAGCAAAGGTAAAGACTTCATCATCCGCAAACCCCCATGATGATACATGTGCCGTCTGTCGATATGATGCCGGAAATTTACTTTCGTCTATAAATCGATCTATACCCTGATATTCGAGGAAGATATCCTGGTTATCAAAATGTGGGGAGCCACCATAGAAAAAACTGGACCTATAGCCGTGGGGTTTAAGAAGGCTCACCAAAGTTTGATGATCCGGTAGAGAAGCGCCATAGCCCATAAACCCTTCGCGTCCATAGGGAAGCGACCCCAGTATACTGGGCAACGCACCAAATGTACGACCCGCGTTGCTGACAGCATTCTCCCAGTAGAGACTCCGTTGTGACAGTGAATCGAGGAAAGGTGTGAAGCCGCCATAGAGTGCTTGCGGCCCGGTAAAATCGCGGCCGAGGCCTTCCACGATAATCATTACTATAGAAGGCGGTTCCGGTGCTTTATGAAAGTATTGGCCCAGGCTATCGGTATATTCAACACGGTGTAGAAACGGATATGCATCAGGATCAAAATTCTCCTGTATAAATTTGTCGCGGATATAGTCTTTTGTTCGATCAGCGAAATACCAGGTTTTGTTAACGGCTAAGTAGTAATCTATATCCCGATCAAAATTCTCTGGCGCTGCATGGTGTGGAAGAATCAACGAAATGAAAATCACGAGCGAGCATAACGCCGCGGACGCTGATATACCTTGAAGAAAATTTGCCTGGTAAATCCAGTACAGTGCTGCTATAAAGCCTGTGAGTATAGCGATGAATGTAATCAGGGCACTGACACTTGTTCCTCCCGAAGAGTGGATCGTTGTGGAAATATCTCTGAGTGAATATCCATAGAGATCGGTACTCAAGGGGAACAACGTCACGGTAAAGTAATGTGTGATGCAAAACGATAGTATCACAAGTCCCGTAAACAAAACTGAACTTACCACATACGCTATACGAAGCGACCAGAATGAGAGCATCAGATGCATAAGTATAACAAACGAAGCAAAAGAAAGCGATACAATTACATCATAGCCTATGCCGCGCAGTTCAAAAGCTGCCACGTTGAGGGTACTATAGTTGCTGGTTATAACAATATATTCATATAGCCGGATGAGTATAGATACCACCACGAACAAAAGTGTTGCTGGTAAAATTTTCTTTAGTGATTCGGCTATCGTATGCTTCATACGGCTATGCAACTTTCTCTTTACGCTTATACTGAACGAATCCCTGACGCGTCATTTCGCCCCACGATTTTTTTCCTTTCATCAGATCGTAATTTCCTTTTATAGACCACCACACTACCCGCGGATGAAACCAGATCGGTTCGAGTAAAGCAACGGCAATCATTTTGAATATATCGCGCTTGGCAGTGTATTTGAAGAACGATGTCTCTTCCGCTAACATAGAGAACATGGAAATGAAAAATGCGAATGAATAAACGGCAAAGGTCAATGAAATGAAAAAAGTCCAATTCACTTGACCAAGTATAACGAGGAGCAGGAAAAATACAAGCCCTATAAATTCAACAAAGGGAGAGAGCCATTCGTAGAAAAACCAAAACGGGTAACTGAGCATTCCCATAACTCCGTATTTAGGATTGAAGAATAATTTTTTGTGGAGTGATAGCGTTTCAAAAGTACCACGCGCCCAACGGTTGCGCTGTCGGCTTAAGATCGTAGCACTCGAAGGAGCTTCTGTCCAGCAAAGCGGATCCGGTATATAGGCAACCCGGTAACGCTGTCCCTGGTCTTGCATATACCTTCTCATGCGTACCACGAGTTCCATATCTTCGCCTACAGTTTTGTGATTATAGCCACCGGCTTTCAAGGCAGTCTCACGCTTAAATAAACCGAAGGCTCCTGAAATGAGCAGCAGCCCGTTCAATTTGCTCCACGCCATACGGCCCAATAGAAAAGCCCGTATATACTCTAATACCTGCATGCGTGCGAGCAGACTTACCGGGAGTTTTATTTCGATTAATCGCCCTTCTTCTATAATGCATGAGTTGGCGATGCGCACTACACCACCGGAAGCAATAACGGTGCGATCTTCCAGAAAAGGCTTCACCATTTTTAGAAGCGCATCGGGTTCAATGATACAGTCTACATCTATACAGGCCACGAGATCTTTCCGGGAGAAATTTAGCCCTACATTCAATGCATCTGCTTTTCCACCGTTCTCTTTGTCCACGACAGTGAGTTTTTTAAAAGCCCTGTTCCTGGACTTATATATACCGCGTACCGGTTTTGTAGCTACGGTATATTGCAGATCATAATTTACTTTCACGAGGTCAAATGCAGGAATCAGTTTTGCCAGCGTATCATCTTTACTGCCATCGTTGATAATGATCACTTCATAATTATTATACATGATCGAAAGCAGTGACTTTACATTGTCGATAATGGTGAGTGCTTCATTATAAGCCGGGGCAATCAGCGAAATGCCCGGAGCAAAGGGTGACGAAAGGATATATTTATAGTCTATGAAATAATTTCTCCTGATATAGGCATGCATTTCAATCATGGAAATGATAGCAAGCACCAGGTAACTCACCGCAATGGTAACGGCATAAGCGAGAATAAGTGTGTTAACGACCAGGTAAATAATATTCCACATTCAACGGTTGATTACAGTTATTGTAAAAGCGGCTCTGATATATGGTTGATAATACCGGAAAGTATACCATTCATTCCCCTATTGAAATCTTGAAGCATGTTTCGTGCTTCATCGTCCAGTGTATATAAAGCCTTCGCTGCGTAAAAACGCACGTTATAGTCCGGGTGATCAAGGTAGGTAAGGATCGCCTGTTTGTGTTCGTGTGTATAACTGATTCGCCCGAGGCACCGTACCAGCCGTGCACTGATCTTTTCGTTGTTCCAGAATGTAGCTGTTTTCTCTGCCACAACATCTGCCAGATCGTACGCTTCCAGTTCGGTGATCGTTTCCAATGTGAGGGCTACTACACGCACATCGCTATGCGATAGAAGTTCGGGTAATTTTGTTACGGCCGAAGTTTGCCTCAGTTGGCGTGCCATGCTTAGCGAGAACAATACAACGTCGAGGTTACTGCTTGTAAACCATTGGCTGAAATCCGGTATTCTGCGTGAATCAGATTTCGACAAGTGATAATGTATATTGATGCGCATCCACGGTGTGAGTTCACCGGTATAATGATCCAGAAAGGAAAGTGGCTTGTCCTGATCAAGCCGCACGAGTGCCAGAAATGTTTCTTCCCGCAGTGTTTTATTATTAGCAGTCAGGAAATTGCGGATAGAATGTATAGCATCGGTATAATTAAGTTCGGTTAGTTCCCGGATTCCCTGCGCTTTCATTTTCCACGAACCTCGTTTCAACTTTCGAATACTATAGCTGTGCAAGTCAAGCTCGATATATATCCGCTCTAATATCTTCGAAGAGGAACCGGATATAGTTTTCTTCAGGGCTACCAGTTGATTCGCCATGACCTGCCGCGCGAATGAAGATTGCTTCATCACATTTTTCAGGCTTTCAATCTTGAAACGATAAGATGAATCGGGAACCGCAGAGGTGGTTTCCATAATGATAATGGCATTCAGCGAGCGTTGAAAATGATTGCGTAACGCTACTTCATGCTGCTGCCGGTTGTTCTTGGTAAATCGACTGATAAGTATAAATGTGATGAACAGGAAGGCGGCGATGAAAAAGAACATCCCAATGAAGATGAATACTTTTTCTTCAGCAGTGATCCCATAAGCACTTACCCATTGTTCATACATCATGCATCATAAATTTAGCAGGCGTTTCACACGTATAGCAAGTTCTGCCGGACTGAATGGTTTTGTGATGAAATCATTTGCACCCATATCGAAAGCCTGCAATACTGTTTCTTCAAGTCCTTCAGCAGAGAGAATGATAATCGGTGTATTTTTTTTTAGCACCTGCCGCACATGTGTAACGATCTCGAGTCCTGAATGAAAGGGCATGTGAATATCAGAGATGATAAGATCAAATGTATTCTCATCCAGTAAACGTTTTGCTTCGCGACCGTCTGCGGCTTTAAATACTTCACCGAAATTTTCGCGAGAGAGCTTGAATCGTACCATGCTAACCAATGCTTCGTCATCATCACAGACTAAAATTTTCATCATGTTCCTCTTATTAAAAAATTATTCCAGTGCGCTGGCGAGTAAATAACATTTATTAATTTATTAAATTTCTTTATGAAAACAACCCCACGCTCTTTGAAAGGGCGCTACATTTTTTTTATCGGTTCTGTTGTGTTAACGATTATCGCTACGCAGGCAATTATTCAGTACGATTTACAACGGCAAAATCAGGATGCACATCTCATTAATACGGCAGGTCGGCAGCGCATGTTAAGTCAGCGAATTTCCAAACTGATACTTTACCTTAAAAATGACATTGTAGAAACCGGAGCTATACGTTTTAACCGGTTGGATACTTTGCGTACACTGGTTGATGGCTGGGAAAATGTACACCATACATTGATTAATCAGAACAAGAACAATGCTAAAAGTAAAGCGATTGATTCACTGTTGCAGTTGAATACAAGTCACCTTGCAGCCATTGCAACAGCTTCCCGAAATATACTTGAAACTCCCACGCTTTCTGTCATCGAGCAAGCAGTTGATCAGATTACAACGGATGAGCTACCGTTTTTGCTGTTGATGGAAAAGACGGTGGACACCTATCAGTATGAAGCCGAACAGAAATTATACTATTTAAAAAAGATAGAATTGGCATTGTCGGGATTAGCGGTTGCCATTCTGATATTCGAGTTTATCTATATATTTCTTCCTGTGCTAAACCGGTTACGGGCCAATAATAAAAAATTGTCCAGGCAGGCTAATGCGTTGGTGAAGAGCGAAAAGTTATACCGCCTTCTCTCCGAGAATACGAAAGACCTTATTTGTCTCTATACTCCGGAAGTGCGGTATAAATTTATCTCCGCTTCTGTCGAGCGTATCACCGGCTATAGCACGAGTGAATTTCTGGGACAGGAAATATACCGGTTCATTCATCCCGAAGATCGTGATCGCTTGCAGAAAGGTTTTTCAGGAATTGCTTCCGGATCGCATGATGTGCGAAGTATGGAATATCGCATGGTGAGGAAGGACGGTGCCAGTATCTGGATGGAGGCTTATATAATGGCCACCTATACTGAGACTGGTATATTCGATGGATTCCAGATGTCATCACGCGACATTACACAGCGCAAAAAAACGGAAGAAGCGTTGATGGAAGCAAAGGAAAAAGCAGAGACAGCAGCAAAAACAAAGGGCGAATTCCTGAGCATGATAAGCCACGAGATCCGTACTCCCATGAACGCTATCATTGGATTGACAAATCTTTTGCTGGAAGAAAAACGAAACAATGGACAGTCCGAGAATCTTAAGCTGTTGAAGTTTTCAGGTGAAAACCTGTTGACGATCATTAACGATATTCTTGACTTCAGCAAAATTGAAGCGAACAAAATCGAAATCAATGCAATTGATTTTGACTTGAAGGAGATTGTTCAGCGCATGATCAAGATGATGGAGTATCATGCCTTCGGAAAGAACGTAAAAGTATCAGCGCAGTATGACAATGATCTCCCGCAATACTTTAAGGGCGATCCTGTACGCATTACTCAGATTATTACAAACCTGATGGGGAATGCAGTAAAATTTACATTGGAGGGAGAAGTTATACTCACGATCAAGAAAGTTAAAAATACCGGCAGTGCCGTGACTTTATATTGCAGTGTTAGCGATACAGGCATTGGTATACATCCCGAAAATATAGAATCAATCTTTGATAGCTTCTCACAGGCAGGTGATAGCAGTGCACGAAAATTTGGCGGTACCGGATTGGGCCTCACTATTACACGAAAGCTGCTGAGACTTATGGACAGTGATATTGCCGTAGAGAGTATACTGGGTAAGGGTTCCAAATTCTATTTTACGCTTACGCTGGAACAAGGTGAGAAGCCTCTGGAAGAAGAGACAGCCAACAGCGGCCTTGTTACCATGTTGAAGAATAGAAATATTCGTGTACTGCTGGTAGAGGACAATCGCGTTAATCAGATTGTTGCTATAAATTTTTTACAAAGTTGGGGTATCCATACCGTTGTAGCAAGCAATGGAAAAGAAGCGCTTGAGTTGATCCTTGAAAAAAGGTATGACCTGGTATTGATGGATTTGCAAATGCCGGTAATGAACGGTTATGATGCCACGCGGGCCATTCGTGCGTTAGATGATCTATACTTTAAAAATATCCCGATTATTGCGCTGACTGCCTCTGCCATGATTGAAATGCGTGATAAAGTAATGATGACAGGCATGACCGACTATATGAGTAAGCCATTCCATCCTGCGGATCTGCAGCGGATCATTGCGAAATATATTCTGAATGGAGAGTTCGAGGCTACACCAGTGTCTATATCCAATCAACTTGATTTATATACTGAGGGAAATATAGAGTTCAAAAGAGAACTGATCCGGCAGTTTATTGACAACCTTGAAGAACTAAAATCAGTTTTTGAAAAAGCTATAACTGAAAAGAGTGCTGATATATTTCGTGCCGCTGTGCATAAGAGTAAAACAACGGTGAGCGTTATAAACCATAAACCTTTGTCAGAAGCAATCCATGATGCCCGCGAAAAAATGACGGCTGTATTTCCTGGTAGTGATTCATTTCCGGATGCATTGAGAATACAGTTTTACAAAACCTGTGATGAAGCGGTGATACTCCTGAAAGATGAAATGAATAAGACGTATACTATACAACCGACATAACTTCAAGGGATACGATTTATCTGAGTAATCGTATCAGTTGATGAGCTCTTCAAAAGCAGAACGCAGGTTTGTTTCTGTAACTGGTTTTGTGAGAAATGAAGTAACGCCGAGTTCACGAGCTTTGCTGATGTCGTTCGGATTCTGTGACGAAGTGACGATCACGATTCGCATACATTCTTTATTCGGAATCTTAAGTCTGTTAAAGGCCTCTATAAAGCTGAAGCCATCCATGATGGGCATGTTCAGATCCAACAAAATAACATCCGGCAAGGAAAGTGCTCCCTTGAAATAATCATTCAACAGACTGATCGCTTCTTCACCATTCAACGCAGTGTGTACTTCATTCACAATGCCCATGCGCTGAAGTGTTTTCTTACTGATTAAATTACAGATTTGATCGTCATCAACTAGCAGAATTTTCTTCATGGTATATATATTAAATACATCGAAAACCGACTTGTGAAATTTCTATCCTTTTCACATGTTGTATGGAAGGGTAGTTGAAGATAACGAATTTGTGAACGGAGTAAAAGGTGTAAGGCGATAATATTTTTTACCTGCGTTTCAAATACGCTAGGCCATCCGTTGTGTGTTTGAACATGAGAAGAAATTTAATTTGATGCAACATGCTGTCTCATTTCAGCAATATATTATAGCAGGATTGTTTGCTACTATAAAGTATATCCCAGATATATTCCAGGACCATTGGTATACATTGGAATGATGGTTAAGTCACTGTTTTTATTCTTCCACTTATACCGATGGGTAAGGTATGCGAGATTAGTGGAAAGAATACCGATACCAGCTCCTGCCAGTACATCGGAGATCCAGTGGCGATTGTTAAGAACCCGCATAACGCCAACCGTAGTGGCCATGCCGTAAGCTCCTACACTATACCATATACTTTGATCGCCGTATTCTTTAGACATAAACGTTGCCGTAGCAAATGCTTGTGCAGTATGTCCTGAAGGGAATGAATAATTATTACTATCATCGGGGCGTGTAACCTGTGTAAATTGTTTTACGGAGAAGACCATTGCCGCCATAATCATTTCAGATTTCATCAATAACAGTGTGCGGTTTCTGAAATCATGTTTGCCTTTTACACCCGCCATGTTTAATCCATATACTGCCAATACCGGTACATGCATCAGGTAGTTATCAACACTGCTGCGGAAGTTCGGCATGTACTCATTACGTTCTTCACGAATCTCGTATCGATTAATAACCTTGTGGTCGGCCGTTGCATATATACCCAGCGCGATGAGTGTAACCGGAACTTTTGCCGCATGGAAAAGACTGTTTTTCCTTTTGAGTTTTTGATCGGGAAGACCCAGGTTCGCATCATCATAGCTGCGTTTCTGCTGATTAATCTGGGCATTGCATACTTGGAAAGTAAGACAAATACTTACAAATAAGGCTAGAGGTTGAAGTTTCATAATGCTGTCGCTGATTCCCGGGCGTATCAAGGTATCAAGATACGCATCATTTATTAATTGAAAAAGAGAAAACTAAATCCGAAAAGTACATGCATCATAACTCTCAAAAAGGAATTATAGTATGCATTGGTGTGTCCAAAATGCAGATTTTTGAATCTTTTTGCTTCGCATAAAGGCAAAGAACAGGCCAAATTTCTGCAATTTTTTACCGGTCACAACGCTCACTGTTTATGGGGTATACAATGTTTATACCTACCGGAACTGGTAGCGGATATATAATCCTGCGGCAGATCCGCTATACGAAGGCACAATCATTGTATTTTTTCGCTTACCTCCCCATTTATAGCCATGCGTCAGGTAGGCAATGTTGGTGGCCAGTATACCAATTCCGGCTCCTGCCAACACATCCGATACCCAATGGCGGTTGTTCAAAACCCGCATGGCACCAATACCTGTGGCTACAGTATAGGCCCCAATGGAGTACCATATACTCTGATCACCATATTCCTTTGCCATAAAGGTTGCAGCAGCAAATGCTTGTGCTGTATGTCCGGACGGAAATGATGTAGGCTGACCCGTATCGGGTCTGGGCACTGCTGTTATCTTCTTTAATGAAAATGTTAAAGCCGTCATGATCAATTCTGCTTTTATTAAAATGGCTGTGCGGTTTGCCATGGTATTTTTTCCTTTTATACCAACAACATTTAAACCATATACTGCCAGTATAGGAGCAAACTGTAAATAATTATCGGCCTGGTGGTGAAAGGTTGGTGTATATTCATTTCGCTCTTCACGGATCTCATGCCGATCTATGATGTTATTATTCTGCGTACTTAAAGCACCCAGTGCTATAAGCGTGAGAGGTACATAGGTTGCCTGCAGCCATGCGTTTTTATGTGTCGGTTCTTTCGATAAAGTAAGATTGATGGATGTATAGCTTTTGCCTTGCGGATTATACTGACCAAAACAGACGCAGATGTGCAGGAGAAGAACGATCAGAATGCCATATTTCATATGAGTAAGTATATAGATTACGGATTTGAAATATTGTTACGTTGTCAGTTAATATGTATACTAATGCATGAGCCCTTTGCGGAACGCATAACTTGCCGATTGATACCACGAAATCGCTTCACGGGTCAGTTTATGGTCGTTGGCTATTGGACTGAGTGAATTCGTTTTGAAATTTACCAGGAAGGTTTCCTCTTTCTGCTGAGGAGATAGTACGATCAGTTTATTATCGCGTACATATCCAAGACTCTGGTATGTGCTGATGAAGATACGTTCGCGTCCCGGTTCCAGCGCAAATATATCGTAACCATAAAATTTACTGGTATAGGAAAAGTTAAGCAAGCCAAGCAGGGTAGGGCCGAGGTCGATCTGGCTCATGAGCCTGTCCATATGCGATGCCGGTATATTTGATGGTGAATAGATTAATAACGGTATATGATATTTCTGAATCGGTAATTCCGATTTTCCGGCACTGGACGCGCAGTGGTCTGCAATAATCACAAAAACCGTATTGGCGAACCAGCTTTTATGACTACACGACTTTATGAATTTACCAATCGCATAGTCGGTATATTTCACGGCACCTTCCCGGCTTGTGTGCGAAGGTATATTGATGCGACCTTCAGGATATGTATAGGGGCGATGATTAGAAGTTGTCATGACGTGAGCAAATACAGGTTTGTCAGCGGCAATAGTTTTTTCTATTTCGTGTTGCGTGAGTGTAAAAAGATTCTCGTCAGCAACGCCCCATATATTTTCATAGTCAATTTCTTCATTTTTCAATTCATTACGGTCAACAACACTATAACTATTGTTTGCAAAGAAGTAGCCCATGTTGTCAAAATAGCCATAGCCACCATAGATGAATTTGCTTTCATAACCTTTTTGTTCGAAGATTTTTCCCAACGATGACATGTGCTCATTGTGTGGTCTTCTTACTATGGACTGACCCGGTGTAGGTGGTACACACAGCGATAATGCTTCCAGGCCACGAACGGTGCGCGTGCCGGTGGCATATACCTTTGTGAACAGCAGACTTTGTGTAGCCAATGAATCCAGAAAAGGTGTAATCCCTTTCGTGCTTCCAAAGGTGCTCATAAAATCTGCACTCAGACTTTCTACCGAGATCAATACTACGTTGAGCCTTTTCTCCTTCCCGCTATGTATTACTTTACGAGTGAGGTCGTGCTTTTCATTCGATATATATTGTGACTCTGCAGTGTGAATAAGTTTTTTTACTTCTATAAACGATTCCTCATTCGGTATCTTTTTATAGAACTGTTCATAATTAAGTTCATTATTTCGGTAAGCAGCAAAGAGTTCGTACATACCGTTCGCTGCAAGTTCATTTACATACGCATTGCTGCTAAAATGATGGCCGTGGTTTGTTACAGTAAAAAAGAAAGTTATAGGCAGGAGAATGAATACAAGGGCAACGGTACTTCTTTTTTTCAAGTTCATAGGCAACGTATCGGTAGTTCTGATGCGGTTTCGTAATGCGTATTGCAGAAGAACACACAGCGTAATAACACCAGCGACAATCCAGGCAACCGGATAGGATTCTTTAATATTTCCTAATACTTCATTGGTATAAACCAGGTAATCTACCGCTATAAAGTTGTAGCGTGCACCGAATTCATCCCAAAAGAACCACTCTGCTACTGCATTGAACAGGAGAATGAATGTTAACAGAGAGAAGAGTCCGTAGAGTATGTATTTACTCCAAGCTTTTGAATATACACGTTGTGGCGTGAGCCATATATAGAGCAGCAAGGGTATAACAAAATAGCTTGCGTTGATAAGGTCGTAAAAAAGTCCCAGTATAAGGATGCCTGCTATATTGCGGATCGTTATATCAATTCCCTGGATTGATTGAATCAGGAACACTATGCGCGTGATCATTGAAATGCTGACGAGCAATCCGATGAGAAGAAGAATGTTGCTGAACCGGCTTTTGGTGAATCGTTGCAGAAAGGAAACGATTGATTCTTTGGTAGACATTGATCGAAGTATTTACTCTTCAAATCAACCTATAGATTCTGAATTTAATCTGAACGTTAATTTTACTATTGTAGCGCTATATATTTATCTCGAAATAAAGTATAATATGTAAACACTATAGTTGTGTATGATATTTACTATTTTTTAGCGGGTATACTTTAAATGAATATACGCCATTAAGGGCTAAAGAGTTTAAGAAAAAGGACATGTAATAATTCTGAAGAAATTCTGAATCAGAATTTAACTATAAAATAGTGCGCCCCCGATTGATATGCGTAAGTAAGATTATACCCTGAGAGATCGCATATTTTTTTTACAATTGCCAATCCAAGACCAGTGCTGGAGCGGTTGGTGCTTTCTTTATGAAATCTTTCAAAGATTTTTTCAGAGCCTTGTTTAAAGGGTTCTCCCGGATTTTCGATGGTGAGAGTCCCATCTTGCAGCTTGATTTTAATCTGATCGTGATGTGTTGTATGCTGAAATGCATTTCGTACCAGGTTATTGATCAGGATTTCCAAAAGCACTTTGTTACCCTGAAGTATAAACGGCGAAGTTGTTAAAATATTCGGAGTTGTGGTTGCTGTGAGTTCCTGGTAATTCAAAATTGTATCGCGAAGGATCTGCGTAACATCAACGTCTTCTTTATCAATGAACTGTTGGTTTTCTATTTTCGAAAGCAGCAGTAAGCTTTTGTTTAATTTGGATAAACGTTGATTTGTATTGGTCATGTCCTTTACCAATGCAGCTTGCTCTTCCGTTAACGCTTCGTCTTGCATCAGCAAGTCAAGCTTGGATTGTAAAATGGCGAGCGGTGTTTGCAGTTCGTGCGATGCGTTCTCGATAAATTCTTTTTGCTGCTGAAATACTTCCATGTTCTTGTTGGTAAGCGAACGTATAGCGGCATTCAAATCATCGAACTCATCGATTCGCGTTTCTTCATATTGAAACGATTCAGATTTATTCAGTTCATATGCTTTCAGCTTGGTAAGTGTTTTATAAAATGGTTGCCAGATTTTTTTGGAAAGTGAACGGTTGATCAACAAGAAACCGCCTAGTAAAAATAAGACTAACAAAGTTTGAACAAGGCCAATTACCAAAACCAGGTCTTCATTTTCTACAAGCGACATGCGCATGATGAGTTTATACCACTTACCTTTCACGATAAAGTAAGAAGTTGCTACGCGATAAGGTTTTGCCTCACGATCGAGGCTATCATAAAGAGAAACGGTTTCGTATAATTCATCTTTACTGCCTGACGATGCCGGTTGAATGCTGAGGTCATATGCAAGTTCATCAAAGACGTGGAGATCCACTTCCAGGTCTTCCAAATATTCATAGTTGCGTAAATGGTTGATGAACTCTTCCCGTTGAAGATGCAGTGTTTTATCAATCTCTTGTTCGAGAATTTCCCGGATGGTGATGAAGAACAATGGCACTCCGATAAGCACCAGTAACAATGAGTAATAAAGGAAACTTCTCAGATTTACGTTTAGTAATCTCATTCCGTAAATTTATATCCTAATCCGTAAATCGTTTTAATATAATCCGGACACCCGGCATCGGCTAATTTCTTTTTTAGATTTTTGATATGCGCGTATATAAAGTCGAAGTTATCCATTACCTCTGCTATATCTCCGGTTAAATGCTCTGCTATAGCATTCTTGGAGATCACTTTATTTTTATTGGACATCAGGAATATCAGCAATTCGTATTCTTTTCGTGTGAGTGGTACCACTTTCTCGGATATCATGACCGTTATCGCTGCAGTATCAATTTTGATCTCATTGAATTCAAGTATATCACGACCGTTAAATAATCTTCTTCGTACAACGGCTTGTACCCGTGCAGCAAGTTCTGCCATATGAAACGGCTTTGCCAGGTAGTCGTCAGCTCCCAAGTTCAGACCATTAATTTTGTCATCGATCGAATTTTTAGCAGAGACAATGATTACTCCGTTATTTTTCTTGAGAGCCTTTAATTTCTCCAGCAGAAGAAGACCATTTCCGTCAGGCAAAGAAATATCTAATAGTATACAATCGTAATCGTGAATCGTAATTTTATCAAGTGCTGTGTCGTAATAATGGGCCTGTTCACATATGAAAGATTCAGAACCCAAAAACTTGGCCATGCTTTGAGCAAGCTCAATTTCATCTTCAACAATAAGCACTTTCATAATCCTGAATAGCGTAATACCCGCTGGAAATATACCATAAAGCGTGTTTGGAATCCAGTTATTGAACGGTCACGTCTTGTATTCTGGAAACGGGGTAAAATTCAACAGAGATTCTGAATAAATCCTGAACTGGATATTTATAGGGTAGGAATCATCCTCATCCGAAAAGCATTCATCGCATATTTACCCAGCTTGGCTGTGAGCCGGTGATTGACGTATGCACCCACCACCGCACCAATACCAGGCACGAGTTGAAGAAGTTTAGCGATATCAATATAGTCACGATACTCTTGTTGAAAGCTGCGCCAGTCAAATTGGTTAATATCATTTGGCAAGAGGAGTTTTTCGTTTTCCCAATTTGCTATTGTAGTATAGATTCTGTTACGGTGTTGTTGACTTGAAAACGTAAGCTGAAAAATATGAAGCAGATATACACGCTCTTTGTAATCCTTTACATCCACGCCATATAGCGCTGCGATATCAAACAACATTTTCATTTTGATAGTTAACCAGATCGGAAAGTCCGCTAGTCCGAGTAGCAGTCCACCGGCACCGGTAATAGCGCCTTCGGCAGTAGCAGTATTCCGATGTTTACGAATCGTTTCCAATACCGCTGCTTCGCGTTCTTGAAGCGTGGCCAGAACCAAAGGTTTACTCGAAGTTATACCAATACCAAAGATCAATGCGCGTGTCATTTGTTTAATGGCGGTAGTAATGGCGCCATGTATTTTCTCCGGAATAATGCGATTGATCCGTTCCTGTGTGGTCTTGGAGAACCGGTTCAGGAAAGACGGTTTTTTCTGCATGCGCTTTTGCCACTGCGAAAGTTCTTTCTGAACCTGCTGATCGTACAAAATGGTAAGATTACTTTCAGCGCGCATACTATATTTTGTTGAAGTGTTATGAATTCATGTAGAGTATAGAAATGTCGTGCCCGTTGCAGAAAGCATTAGCTTCTTTAAAACAACGGATGTTTTTTATGGTGTGTAGAGATTTATCAGCATATCAAATGTATATAGGTTCATGAGGATCAATAAAGACCAATAATTTTTTACTGCTATATCAATTGCCTGTCGCAAGACGTACTGGTCCGAGTAGGCCTGCATCCAACCGTTGCCATTCTGGTTTGATGGTAACATTGGTTTGAGTATATCTTTTATCAGCAGGTAACCCGCGATCACCGACTAGTCTGTTTCGCCATGAATTTACGACTTCTATCTCCAATTGATTTCCCTTCTTCCGAAGCTGTTTGGTTACCTCCATCCTGAATGGAGGCGTCCATGTTACACCAACCTCTTCACCGTTTAATTTTATCCGGGCAATCCCGACATCCTGTATATTTCCAAGTGTGATGAAGTACCGGGTGTCCTTTTTAGGCTTTGGAAAATCAAATGCTGTGGTATATATAATCTTGCCCGAGTAATTTGCTACACCTCCTTCAAGACGTCGTGTTAAACTTGTAAGCGTATCGAGGTTCAGCGATGCAGGTACTCCCATGGATGTGTCCAGCTTTACTTTCCAGGGTCCTTTTACATTCATTACATTTTTATAGTGTAACGTATTGGTAGTAGCTGTACCCGCTATAGATGGTTTTGCGTTGTTTCGAAAGACAACAAATATAGAGCCATAAGGATCGAATTCTAACGGAAGTATAGTTCTCCCGTTCTCTTCACGGAAAGCCTTCGCTGTTTGTATAGTACCGGTTACAGCGTCCCACAGTTCAGGTTGCTTTCCGGTGATGCGAAATGAAAAGCTTGCGGCAGACTCCGTCTGGTTTTGACTGCTTACAAAATATATATCGTCGCCATTGACAACGCGATGTATATAGTCAAAACTTCCATTCTTCTCATTGTTGATTACACTGAAATCCGGAGGTACTCCGTTTTCTGCCAGTACATTCCGTACAACTTTTCCCCAGATGATTTTTCCTGCACCAACATTCTTCGCGCCAACCGTATCTATACCGTTGCCCCATAATTCAGTGACAATGTTTTTAAATTCCGTTGTACTTCCCGGATTTCCGGAGAGACTAACAAGGCGTTCAGGCCTTGCACCTATAATGATGGCTCCCTTACTCGCCAGTGTTTTGATCTTGCGCAATGCTGCAAGCGATAATACTTTATGCGTAGGCAATACCAATGCGCGATAAGAGACACCGTGAGGCAGTACAATTTTACTATCTTTTACATCCAGCGCCAAAAGCCGGTCTTCGTTGATCAGATCATAATCGTATCCCGGCAATACGTTAGCCGGATCATGTTCTTTGAGATGACCAATGTTGGGTACGTGATCGCCATAATAATATAGTATATCCGTTACCGTAGTGCCGGGCTGTTGTTGTATATATTGACATCGCTTCAGATAATCGAAAAAGGTTTTTGAAAGATGCCACCACGTTATGTTTGGATTGATGTGCGTGCCGGCAAAATATTCCTGACCAGGTAGTCCCATCTCTTTCGGAGAGCATGTGAATGTATGCAACACGACCAGGTTGAGACCAGAGCAAACTTCATGATCGAATGCAGGCTTCATGGTTGCCCACGGTACATCATTCCAATGTCTGCCGATGGTCGTAAAGGACTCTGCACCGACAAGCTGTTTATTATATATATGTGCTGCACTCGATGCCTGCTTAACAAAAAAGCGTTCTTCATGGCGTGAGCGGTGTGGCGAGGGCGACCAGAATTCACTCATCATAATTTCATTGAAACCATAATTTTTCAGACCGTCCAACGGTCCTGCATGTGGTCCTGCAGACTCCGGTTGAATGCCGATGCTATATTTCGCTGCACGCTCCGAGAACACTCGATAATGATTGTCTGCTATACAGTCGCCTATAGTTTTACGAAAGTCCGCTAGAAATGCATTGCTCACCTCACGATTCTCAATGATCTTACCTGCTGCTATCGGGAGATAGGTATATAGATCATACCCTCTGCGTTTTTTAAATTCTTCCGCAAACTGATCTGACCAATTTATACCGCCGCATTCCCAGCTATCCGTTTGCAGGTAGCGAAGTGTAGTGCCTGCCATCGGACCGATCGATTGAAGCAGTGGATCCACGAAAGTGTCCCAATACCGATTAAAGTATTTAGCGTTCATATAGTCTATGACGCGGCCCTGCCATTTGCCGCTGGACGTTGAGACTTCTGCTCCACTGGTGGTAAAGCCAAAGCGCATGATGGTCCATTCACCTGCCGGTACTTGCCATTGCAGTTTTCCATTCGCGTCAAGTTTGTTGTGAAGCACAACGATATCGCGAAGAACAGCATCTTCTTCATGTATAGAAGGCGGAACATCGTCCAGTAATTTTTCAGTATCATACCCGGAACGACTTCCCTCCTTAAAAGCAGCTTTCACCTCCAGATTTCTGATAGGTGCACGTCCTGCAGGTATATATCTTTTCGGAAACGCGATCACCACTATATCTTTATAGTAATTATCATGCGTAGGAGGTAAGGGGATCGGCTGCGTTGTTTTCAATGGCCCCGTCACGGCAACTTCAGACCACGTAATATGTTTGGTTGCTTCTTCCGGAGTAACATCGGGTCCTCCTAAATTCCATCCACTCTGAATGTTAAGGCTGATCACGAGCCCAAGACGATTTGCTTCTTTTATAGCGTGAACAAATAAATCGCGCCACGCATTACTGCCAAACATCGGTCCTTCGGGTACATCACTATTTCCTTGTTGCGTCTGGCCGCCAGCATCCACTATACATGCACCGCTGAAGCCTTTCAGCTTCATTTCTTCAAGGTCACGTGTTATAGCTTCTTTCGTAACATTGCCATTCAGCCACCACCACCAGCAACGAATGCCATAGTGTTGTGGCGGTTGTTTGAAGTGACGCGCCAGAGTTGAATCGCTGTCAGATCCGATGCCGGAAACTTCACTCTTCTTTATATTGAAAAATCCGGTACTCAGGAACGCAACCATCAAAATGGACACGCGGGACAATATTATTCGTGAAAACATATCTTAATATTCAATAAAAAAACTCATGGTTAAAGCTCAGGACTTGAAGCTTAAAATTTAAAGTTATCGAATCATATTTGAATTTTGTAATTTTGCCTCATGTCAAACATAGAAACGCTCGAAGATTTTTATAAAAAGAAATTCAACTGGCTGCCTGACAACCTGCAGCAGGATATAGGTCACTTCAATGTATTCCGCCTGGAAGACTGCGTAGGACCCAATGCTATACCGGTGCAATATAGTCGCAGAGACTTTTATAAGATAAGCTTAATTCGCGGCCGGAACGTTTATCACTATGCAGATAAGAGTGTAGAGATAGCCGGTACAACGCTTATGTTTTTTAATCCGCATGTTCCCTATGCTTGGGAGTCTCTCTCGGATGATAAAACCGGTTTCTTCTGCATTTTCAAAGAGGCATTTTTTACAGAAAGACTGCGCGGTAATATAAACGAGCTGCCGATGTTTACGATGGGCAGTAAACCGTCCTATATATTAAATAAGAGTCAGGATAAACATGTGAGCCAGATCTTTACGAAGATGCTGGAAGAGATTGATTCCGAATATGTATATAAATACGACCTCCTTCGGAACTATGTAACCGAGATGATTCACTATGCATTAAAGATGCAGCCTACTGAAACGCTATACCAGCATACGGATGCGAACTCCCGGATCACGGCTATATTTACGGAGTTGCTTGAGCGTCAGTTTCCGATTGAATCACCGGCACAACGATTTTCAATGCGTTCAGCAAAAGACTTCGCAGAGCAACTGGCAGTACATGTTAATCACCTGAACCGTGCCATCCGGGTAACCACTGGTAAAACAACAACCGACCACATTTCAGAACGCCTTGCCGCTGAAGCGAAAGCGTTATTGAAACATACCAACTGGAATATTTCAGAGATCAGCTATAGCCTTGGGTTCGAAGAACCTTCTCATTTCAATAACTTTTTCAAAAAGCAAACAAGCGTTACGCCTTCCTCTTTCAGAATTGTTTGAATTTTGCAAGCATTGGTTTGAAAGGAGTAATCGTCAGCCTGCTGCAGTAGTCTAATTTTGTTCCTGTCAAAAGGAATAAAATATGAAAACAAAAAAAGTATGGTTCGTGACGGGAGCTTCAAAAGGTTTTGGACTCTCCATCGTAAAAAAATTACTGGAACAAGGATATCAGGTAGCAGCAACCTCGCGTAAGGTTGACGACTTGAACAACGCAGTGGGTACACGCAACGGCAACTTCCTGCCTATAGCGGTAGATCTTTCCTCAGAAGTTAGTGTCGGTGATGCTATAGATCAAACAGTAAACCGCTTTGGCAGGGTGGATGTAATTGTGAATAATGCCGGGTATGGTTTAGCAGGTGGTATAGAAGAACTGAGTGATCAGGAAGTACGCGGTAATTTTGAGATCAATGTATTCGGGTTATTAAATGTTATCCGAAAGGCAATGCCGTACCTGCGCGGCCAGCGCTCTGGTCATATATTCAATATATCTTCTATTGGTGGATTTACAGGATCGTTTCCAGGCTGGGGAATATACTGTGCTACTAAATTCGCGGTATCCGGTTTAACAGAATCACTGGCGGAAGAAGCAAAGACATTTGGTATAGATGTAACCGTAGTAGAGCCCGGATATTTCAGAACAAATTTTCTCGCTGCAGGCTCAATGGCTGTTCCGGCTCATCAGATTGATGAGTATAAGAATGTACGCGAGTCACAAAGCCTTCATCAGAATACGTTGAATGGTAATCAGCAAGGTGACCCTGATAAAGCTGCAGATGCATTGATTGCTATAGCAAGAGAAAAAAATCCACCGCTGCATTTGTTCCTCGGTGAAGATGCCTATACCATGGCGTTACAAAAGATGGCAACGCTTCAGCAGGAAATTGAAACTTGGAAAAAGGTAACGGTGTCAACCGGGTTCGTCAAGGAGGAAGCACAATCATATATAGGTATGTGGGTAACAAAAGACGGCCATATTCGTCAGGAGCTTTTACCAGGTGGCCGATATGACGAGGCGCGTGGTACGAAGAAAAGCGCCTACACCGGGAGCTATACTATAGATGGTGACCACATTGAATATATAGATGATACAGGATTTACCGCATCAGGTGATTTCCGCGAAGGCGTTCTTCACCATGGAGGCTATCTCTTCTATAAAGAGGAAGCAGTAAAATAAATATCGATCTGATAAGCATGCTGATCATTTTTGGATTGGCATGCTTACACACGGTAGGTTTAAGAAAATACGCTTTATATGCGTGTGATAACAGTCTTTAATATATAGTAAACTCAGGAAAGAGTATAAAACAAGACTCGGAATTATCGATTGCGGAAAATTCTTTTATAAAATTTAAACTATGTAGAAACTTTTTGGAATAGATCGATGTAGTTAGGCCTATAGAAAACTAAAAGCGTTCTTTTTCGTTACATCGATTAATTTCAATACATAAATGAGTACTTTAGCGCCAAATCCACCAGCGATGAACTCTAAGAAAGCAGAGAAGATCTCGAAAGCTTTGGCTGATCCTAACCGATTACTCATTTTGAAGGAGATCAAAAAAACGAAGGATTGTCTATACTGTGTGGATATCAATGATATCCTTGATCTGGCGCAACCATCGATCTGTCATCACTTGAAACAATTGACAGATACCGATATTATACTTGCGGAAAAGGAGGGAAGGAATGTTAAGTACAAGCTTAACAACAAGGTGCTCGATGAGTATATACAGTTCCTGGAAGCGTTGAAGAAAGACTAATTTTTTTCTTTTCAATAATCGATTAATTTAAATATATCAATAAATACTAGCTTCTGAATAAATATGAGTTTTACTTCGCACCCCTTATCCAAAAACGTATCGAAACTTTTAAATAAATCAATAAATGTAAACCCCAAACGTATGAATGATTCAAACAAACAGCGGTTACGTACCCTTGTTCTCTCGATAGCCGGATATACTCTCCTGGCTGGATTTATAGCTGCTTGTACTTCCAAAGCAGACGACTTGAAAGGTGAAACAAAAACAGCGGCAGTAGTGCCGAGTGGAGTTCCGGTAGATGCTGTTATTGTACAGCCAGGTATAGTTCGCGACGAACTTGAAGTAACAGGAACGATTGTAGCCAATCAACAAGTAGATATAGCCAGTGAACTTACTCGTAAAGTTGTGCGCGTAAATGTAAAGGAAGGAAGTAAAGTAAAGCGCGGCACACTCTTGTTTCAACTTGATGATGCAGATTTACAGGCACAGCTTGAACGCTTTCGTCAACAGGAAAAATTAGCCAAGCTCAATGAAGTTCGCTTGAAAGATCTGATCGAAAAAGAAGCTATAGCACAACAGGATTATGATGAGGCTTCTACAAATCTGAAAGTATTACAGGCGCAGATCCTTGAAGTCCAGGTGATGATTGACAAGACCAGGATCGTAGCACCGTTTGACGGACAGATCGGTATGATCAATACATATCCCGGAGCAATTGTTTCAGTGAACACTATATTAACAAACATCGAAGACAACAGTGTTGTAAAAGTAGAGTTCTCTGTTCCTGAAAAATATACCAACATCATCCAGACAGGCAGCGAGCAAACGTTTACAGTCATCTCTGATTCAAAACAGTATAAAACAAAAGTTGTAGCACGCGGTGCAAGCCTTAGCAACGACACACGTACATTGTTGGTGAGAGGCGCTACATCAAACCCGGAAGGTAAATTATTACCCGGCCAAAGTGTGAGACTTACTTTATCACTGAACACTTCGTCCAGTGCCCTTACCGTGGCATCACAGGCATTGATACCATCATCTAACGGTTACTCCGTATTTGTATCACGCAAAAATAAAGCTGAAGCAATACCCGTAGTAATTGGTCAACGCAGTACAGGTTCTGTTGAAATAACAAAAGGATTAAGTCGAGGTGATACGGTCATCGTCAGCAACCTGCTCCGTCTGGGCCCTGGTGCTCCCGTGCAACTTGTATCTGTGAAATAATCTTTCCCCAACAACCCATTATTCTTCTAATGATTATTCAATTCAATATTTCATGAGTGCAATTTCACAAATAAGTATATCCCGCCCGGTTTTGGCGGGAGTTATGTCGGTGCTGTTAATTTTGTTTGGTATAGTAGGCTATACATTTCTGGGCACACGCGAATATCCGGTAACGGATTCACCGATCGTTATGGTTACAACGGTATACCCAGGCGCCAGTGCAGACATCATTGCGTCACAGGTAACAAAACCTCTGGAAGAGGCTATAGCAGAAGCAAACGGTATACGCGCGTTGTCTTCGGTATCACGGGAACAGGTAAGTATCATTACCGTTGAATTTAATTTGGATGCCGACCTCGAAGCCGCTGCCAACGATGTGCGCGATAAAGTTTCGAAGTCACGTCAGCAATTGCCTGCAGATATAGAGCCTACCATTGTAGAAAAATCAGGACCTGCAGAGTTCCTTGTTTTCCTCACGGTACAAAGCGATACTCGCAGCCTGGAAGATGTAACTGATTTTGTTAATATCAATATAAAAGAACGTTTACAATCTATACCCGGAGTACGACTCGTAGATTCATATGCCGGACGTAAGCGGGCGATGCGTTTGCGCATGGACCCCTTGAAACTTGCATCCTATAATTTAACACCTGCTGACGTACAGGCAGCATTACAACGTGAGAACGTAGATTTACCAAGTGGTCGTATTGAAGGTGAAAACACCGAAGTGACGCTCCGTACACAAGGAAGACTTGTAAGCGAAGATGATTTTAACAACATGATCATTCTTCAGAAAGAAGGCGCGATTGTACGCTTCAAAGATATAGGTACAGCGATCATGTCGTCTCAGAATGAACGTACCGCGATGATTGTAGGAGAAGGACCGACAGCGCGCTATGGTGTAGGTACGGGCGTACAGCCTCAGCGTGGTGCGAACTCACTCGCCATTGTAGACGAGTTCAAGAGCCGCTTCGATGAAATTGTAAAGAATGCACCGAAAGACTATATCATTTCTCTAGGTAAAGATTTTACTGTACCGGTACGGAACTCGCTTCACGAAGTGGAAGAGACGTTGATCCTCGCGTTCGTCCTGGTGGCACTTATCATTTTTATATTCCTTCGTGACTGGAGAAGTACAATCATTCCGCTGGTTGCTATACCGGTATCGATCATCTCTGCATTCTTCATCATGTATATAGCAGATTTTTCGATTAACGTGCTCACACTGTTAGGTCTGGTACTCGCGATTGGACTCGTGGTGGATGATGCGATTGTAGTGCTTGAAAATATATATAGTAAGATTGAGAAGGGCATGCGCCCGATCGAAGCGGCACGAAAAGGAGCCGATGAAATATACTTCGCGGTAATTTCAACAACGGTAACACTGGCGGCTGTTTTCCTTCCTATACTCTTCCTGGGAGGAATTACCGGAAGGCTGTTCAAAGAGTTCGCGATTGTAGTAGCTGGTTCCGTATTGATATCGGCCTTTGTTGCCCTGACGTTATCACCGATGATGAGTGCATATTTGCTGAAAGCGAGTGCGTCACAAGGATGGTTATATAGAAAGACAGAGCCTTGGTTCGAAGCTTTGAATCGCGGCTACGAAAAATCACTTCACTTATTTTTTAAATTCCGCTGGTTAGGATTTGTACTCTTGCTATTGTCATTTGGTATAGCGTGGTATCTGTTACCGAAACTTCCTTCTGAGCTTGCACCATTAGAAGATCGCTCGATGATTGGACTCGCAGTGATTGCACCGGAAGGAACATCCTATGAAAGTATGGAGCAAACCATGAAGGAGATAAACAACTTCGTTTCTGACTCTGTGCCGGATTTGAATGGTAATCGTACGTATGCGGGTATAGCTGCATCTATAGGAACGTTGGTGCAACCTGTGAACGGTGGCTTCCAATGGGTGTTCCTGAAAGATCCGGCAGACCGTGCCAGTGGTCTCTCGCAGCAACAGGTATATGAAAAGCTGGTGGCAGCTTCCGGACGATTCAGAAATGTAATTCTTATACCGATCCAGATTCCTACCATTGGCGGATTCTCAAGCTCACAGCCGTTGCAATATGTAATACAGGCACCTGATCTGCCAAGTCTCATTGATGTAATGCCGAAGCTGATGGGACAAGTATATCAAAGTAAAAAGCTCAGTTTTCAGGACCCTGATTTTAAAATCAACCGTCCGGAGATTGGTATATCAATCGACAGACAACGCGCTGCGCAAGTAGGAATTTCGACACAAGAGATAGGCCGCACGTTGCAACTCGCACTGAGCGGAAGACGCTACGGATATTTTATATACAATGACCGACAGTATGAAGTGATCGGGCAATTGGACAGAAAAGAACGCTCTGCACCGGCTGACCTTAATTCATTGTTCCTGAAAGCACAGAACGGAGAAATGGTATCGCTTGATAACCTGGTGACCATGAATGAAAGTGTGAGTCCGCCCGCTATATATAGGTATAACCAAGCCTATAGCGTAACGATTTCTGCAACACCGGCACCGGGAGTAAGTCTGGGAGAAGCGATTAAGGAAATGGACGGTATCACCAAAGGCATTTTACCGGCAGGATTCAGTACTGCACTTGCAGGACAAAGCCGCGATTATGCTGAGAGTAGTTCAAGTCTGGTGTTTGCGTTCATCTTCGCCATTCTCTTGATATACCTGGTGTTGGCCGCACAGTTTGAAAGTCTGATCGATCCATTCATCATTCTCCTTACCGTGCCAATGGCGCTTACCGGTGCATTGCTCAGCTTGTGGCTAACGGGTCAATCGATAAACGTATTCAGTGAGATCGGAATTATTATGTTGATCGGTCTGATAACCAAAAACGGTATCCTCATCGTAGAATTTGCCAACCAGAGAAAAGAAGAAGGTATGTCGGTAAGTGATGCTGTACTCGCAGCGGCGTCATCACGCTTCCGTCCAATCCTCATGACCACACTCGCCATGATCTTTGGTACGTTGCCAATAGCCCTGTCGTTGGGAACCTCTTCAGGCAGTCGTACTTCATTGGGAATTGCCGTAGTAGGAGGGTTGATCTTTGCCGGTGTACTGACACTCTATGTTATTCCATCGGTATACTCGTACTTCTCAAGGGCACACGTACACAAAGCGAAAGACGGTGAAAGCCCTGCATCTGAAATTAATAAAGAACAAGCCGCTATAGCTTAAGTATCATTCAAGAATCATGAAATCAAATATATATTACATGTATATAGTTTTTGCGCTCGCCTCACTGGTATCTCCGGTGAGTGCGCAGCAGCAGGAACTGTCGTTGCAGGAGGCTATTACCCTGGCATTAACCTCCAACCCCGAACTGAAATCCAGTGAACTGGAGATCAGTAAATCGCAGCAACAACGCATCGTTGCACGAAGCCTATATTTACCCACGGTAAGTGCCAATGCACAAGCAAACCATTATTTCCGGCTGACTCCATTCTTTGGATTTGGAGAAACAACATCGGAAGGTAAAATTCCCTATGGAAGATTTGGAGGCGAAGATCAACTCGCAGTAGCGGTTGCAGCGGTGCAACCTTTGTATAATCCGCTCGCATATCCTTCTCTTCAACGCGCACGGTTACAAGAGCAGGAGAGCAGAGCAACATCACGTGGCAAGCAGCTGGTAGTGCAAACAATGATCAAGCAAACGTACCTCCAAATACTGGTGTTGAATGAACGGATTAAATTGCAGAAGGAGAGTATAAATCGGAATCAACGCGTACTGCGTGATTCAAGATCGCTGTTTCTCCAGGGAAAAGGCTTGCGTGTTGATACACTGCGCGCCTATACTTCTGTAAAGAACCTGGAACCTGAGCTTGTAAAATTATCGTATGCAGTTGAGACCAGTAAGCTTCAATTGAAAACACTGATCGGTATAGATTCTCTAAAAGATATTGTACTCACAGATTCATTGGTTGTACCTGCACCCGAATCCATTCCTTCGGAGGAAGAAGTATATAACGAAGCCAAAGCAAAGAACCCTGATTTCCAGGTGCTAGCTTTGCAGGAGCAGATCAGTCACCAGGATACGCGTACAGCCTCTGCGTTACGTAAGCCGACACTATCTGCTGTAGCGCAATATCAGGTGCAATCGCAGACGAATAATTTTGAGTATGGAAATGCGTATTATCCCAATTCTTCTTTCGTAGGACTTCAACTTTCTATTCCTATTTTCTCAGGCTTCAGTACGCAGGCTAAAGTAAGGCAGGCAGGTTTAAGCAAAGAGCAATCCGGACTCACTTTAAATTACGCGCACGAGCAATTGCGTGCTACCGTTCATGAAGCTATAGCAGGAAGCCGGGAGTCTCTCCTTCGCTTGCAGAATACGGCAATCGTAAAGGAAACTGCGCAGCTCAGCTATACTATAATTCAGTATCGCTATAAGAATGGCATTGCATCACGGCTTGAACTTACGGATGCCGAACTGGCACTCTCCACTGCTCAATCGAATTACCTGGAAGCAGTGTACGATTACCTCAATGCGCGCATTGTATTGCTCCGCATCATGGGTACGGTTGAGTAGTTGTGAAAGTTAGGTCCGTTGTACGGATGTCTATAGATTTTTAATATATCGGGTTGTATATTCTCCTGTAAAGAGAGATGTGAAACGAGTAGGGGTTACAGGTTTTCACGCTTTAGGTTCAGCGAGAATGTACAACCCGATATTATACTTACTGAATTTTAAGTATGTTTGCTTTACTTACCGCAAATTAAGTACTGCGGACAAACCGTGAATAAAACAGAATATGATGCCGTTGTTGTAGGCTCGGGGCCAAACGGACTTGCCGCTGCGATCACCTTGCAACAGGCAGGTTTATCTGTTTTACTGATTGAAGGGAAAGATACTATCGGAGGTGGCCTCCGTTCTAAAGAACTCACATTACCCGGATTTGTTCACGATGTGTGTTCGGCGATTCATCCACTCGCAAAAGCTTCGCCCTTTTTCTCCACGCTTCCGCTGGATAAGCATGGACTGGAATATATATCGCCTACATTCTCTGCTGCGCATCCGTTCGATGATGGTACAGCTGCTATACTCGAGCATTCGCTGGACATCACGGCCAGAAGCCTGGGGCCTGATGAAAATACATACCGGAAACTTATAGAACCTATACGGGATCACTGGCCAGCCATTTCACAGTATATATTAGGACCGCTGGGTATCCCGAAACATCCTATAGCGCTGGCAGGATTTGGATTGAACGCCATCTGGTCTGCAAAACAAATTGCAAATCGGTTTCGAACTGAGCATGCCCGTGGGTTGTGGGCCGGCATGACTGCACACGCCATGCAGCCGCTGACAAACATAGCGTCTGCTGCTATAGGTCTTGTGCTTTTGACAAATGGACATTTGGGAGAGTGGCCTATACCGAAAGGAGGATCGCAGTCGATCGCGAATGCACTGGCGTCCTACTTTACTTCTATCGGAGGGACGATTCGTACTGACTGGATGGTATCATCACTCAAAGAATTGCCTTCCGCAAAAGCTGTATTGTTGGATGTAACTCCCCGGCAGTTGCTGGAGATTGCAGGATATACATTTTCATCCATATATACCTGGCAACTGAATCGCTACCGATATGGAATGGGTGTGTATAAAATAGACTGGGCACTCGCAGGGCCTATACCTTTCAAAGCCCCTGAATGCCGATTGGCCGGTACGGTACATATAGGCAATACCTTTCATGAGATAGCCGATGCCGAGTATACCGTATCAAAAAGAAAACATACCGAGAAACCATTTGTATTACTGGCTCAGCAAAGTTTGTTCGATCCGACACGTGCACCCAAAGATCAGCATAGTGCGTGGGGATATTGTCATGTTCCCAGCGGCTCCACAAAAAATATGACGGACGCTATCGAGCAGCAAATCGAACGCTTTGCTCCAGGCTTTCGGGAGTTGATCCTCGCGCGACATACGTTGGATGCCGCTTCTATGGAGATGTATAATCCCAACTATATAGGGGGCGATATCAATGGTGGTGTTCAGGATATAGGGCAACTCTTTACACGCCCTGCGCTTCGTTATTCTCCCTATAGAACATCTGCTAAAGGAATCTATATATGTTCATCGTCAACGCCCCCGGGCGGAGGTGTTCATGGCATGTGCGGACATCATGCCGCGAAACGGGCATTGAAAGATATTTTTACCTAGCGGCTTTCGCGTAGAAATTGCCAATGCTTATCCATCTGAGGAATCGATGGTATGAAGTTCCTATACATGGTTCGATATTTTAATAATGGTATAGTATACAACAATTTCAATATGATTACCCGCGTATGGCATGGCAGAACGAAAGCCTCTGATGCAGAGCGTTATTTAAAGTTCTTGTATGATTCTGGCATTAAAGACTATATCGCCACTCCCGGAAATATCGAAGTAAGGATATGGAGGAAAATAGAAGGCGATATAGCGCACTTCTGGACAGTATCGACATGGGAAAACTTCGAGAGTATCAAGATGTTTGCGGGCGAAGATGTTACGATAGCCCGCTACTATCCCGAGGACAATGATTTTCTACTCGAATTTGAACCGCATGTCAAGCACTATGAAACCTTCGCGGTGAAATAGCTTCTCCTATAGCATGCTACATCTCACCATAATTACTTTTTGAAGAGGTCCAATGCTGCTGCGCTCATGGCTGTAATACCTGTTTTTATCGTTGGCTCTGGTGACGGTGAAAATGTGGAGGAGTGTAAGGAGGGAAGTATAATGCCTTTATCTCGCGCATCTTTTGCTATTGCAGGATCAATTGTTCCAAGCCAGAACATACAGATAGGCACTTTCTTATCCTGTAAAGCAAAGCGGCTGAAATCCTCGCCCACCATAGCCGGTGGCATTTCAAGTACATTCTCTTTACCAAAGTTTTGCTGAAATATACTTACCAGTCGCGAGGTCAACGCAGCATCATTGATTGTAGCCGGAGTCTGCGGATCGTTGATTGTAATCTCCGGCATTTTATCTTCTGGAAGTCCTGCCGCCAATGCAAGTTGCTTACTCAGCCTGTGTATAGCCGTAATGATCTGTTGACGAACCTCTGGTGAGTATGAGCGCAATGTAAGCTGGAGTTTCACTTCATCAGGTATAATATTATGAACTGCACCGCCATGGATAGAACCGACTGTAATTACTGCAGGCTCAAGCGGGTTGATCTCACGACTAACGATAGTCTGAAAGGCCATAATCATTTCAGCACTTAACACCACCGGATCAATGGTCGTATGAGGTGCAGCCCCATGTCCACCTTTACCATGTATAGTAATGTTCATCATATCGACACTGGCCATAAATGCACCGGAGCGATAACCAATTTTGCCTGCTTCCAATGTTGCATGGTCGTGTAGTGCTATAGCATAATCGGGTGTCGGAATTTTATCATATAGCCCGGCCTTAAACATCAGGTCAGCACCAAAACCGTTTTCCTCGGCAGATTGTGCAACCATTACCAGTGTTCCTTTCCAATTCTTTTTAGTTTCAATTAATGCGCGTGCTGTACCTATAAATACCGTCATGTGGATATCATGACCACAGGCATGCATTACCGAAACTTCTGCTCCTGCAGCATTTACTCCGCGTGCTTTGCTGGCATAAGGTAAACCTGTTTTTTCTTCGAGTGGTAAACCATCCATATCGGTACGGATCAGTACGGTTGGTCCTTTTCCATTGGTATATATACCCACCAATCCGAAAGCACCTAATTTCTCGGTAACGGAAAAACCGAGAGAGCGCAATTCGGCAGCCATGATTTTAGAAGTTTTTTCTTCATGAAGCGAAAGCTCCGGATTCTGGTGAAGTTGGCGATATAACTTTTCAAGGGAAGGATATTGCCCCTTGGTGAACTCTTCGATTTGTTTTACTGCTGGTGACTTCGTTTGTGCATATATAGCTTGCACTGAAATACAAAGGATAAGGAGAGAATGAATTAATTTCATATACGAGAAAGGGCTCTTTGATTATAACGAACGATACTAAAACCTGCAAGCGCGAAAAGTAATGAGTATAATCGAATAATCATACGGCCATCAAAATATAGACATTAAAATTCGTCTATAGCTCCATCGTAAACGATGGAAAGGAACGATTCACGATTTGTTCACGTTGTGGCCAGCGTGTATATTTATCCAAACTTACATCCTTTGACGACACAGTATCCGGTTGAGTTAATAAACATACGACATCACTATACAACGGTGCCTATCCTCTCAGATGTGTCGCTTGCATTTGCGCCCGAAGGTATCACCGCCATTTTAGGAAAAAGCGGTAGTGGTAAATCTACATTGCTGCAGATCATCAATGGAATGATTCGCCCCGACCAAGGCGAGGTCAAAATTTTTGGAAAGCCTATTGATTATGGTAATATCCAGGCAATGCGTTTACAGATTGGATATGTAGTGCAACAGGTTGGTTTGTTTCCGCATCTTACGATTTATGAGAATATAGCGCTGCTAGGAAAGATTGCGCATAGGCCTACCGATGTAATCCGGAAAAGAGTGGAACAGCTCATGGATATGGTACAACTTCCGTTACTACATCTTGATAAATATCCATATCAGCTTTCAGGAGGAGAACAGCAGCGTGCCGGGCTATGTCGTGCCATGTTGCTTGAGCCTCCGGTTCTACTAATGGATGAGCCTTTTGCTTCGCTGGATTATGAGACAAAGCATTCTATCTATGATCACTTAATTGATATTCAGAAAAGTGAACCCCGCACGATCTTGCTGGTTTCTCATGATTGGGAAGAAGCTCAGATTCTTGCTGACAGGTTTGTGTTGCTGGAGCATGGGCAGATAAAAACCACTGGTGATAAAGCTACGATTGAGCAAACCAAGTATAACTATACAAGCAGAAAATGAAACGAATTCTAATCATTATACTGTTTGTGCATTTTGTTGTCGGTATGGCGCAAAGTCAGGATACTGCTACTGTTATTCGTGTTGGGGCTAAGCACTTTAACGAAGGGTATATATTGAGTGAGATGATCGCGCTCATTCTCGAAGACGGTGGTTTTACAGTAGAACGTAAATTTAATCTGGGGGGAACTGCTGTTAGTTTCGAAGCCCTGCGCACCGGTGCTATAGATGTATATCCTGAGTATACAGGGACCATTGCGGCAGAGATCCTGCAGGCAGAGCGAACGCTCGACATGCAACAAGCTGCTGATATACTGCGCACGAAATTTCAGCTTGGCATTTCAAGCCCATACGGTTTCAATAATACATATGCGCTGGTGCTTCCTGTTGCATTGGCTGATAAGCTTCATGTGAAGACTATTTCCGATTTGAAGCAACACCCTGAACTAAAGATAGGACTCAGCTTCGAGCTGTTGAAGCGTGCTGATGGATGGATAAATCTTGCACAACATTATTCACTTTCACAAAAGCCAACAGGCCTTGAGCATGGTTTGGCATATCAGGCAATCCTTGAGAATAAGATTGATATAACGGATGCATATTCAACCGATGGTGAAATCAAGCGCTATAGCCTTTTTGTGCTGGAAGATGACAAGAAGTTTTTTCCTGATTACCAGGCTGTCTCATTCTATACCTTATCGTTGCCTGAAAAAGCACGCACATCGCTTCATAAATTAACCGGTACTATAAATGAGGAGACCATGCAGCGCCTGAACTCTCAGGCATTGTTCGAAAAAAAATCGCATCGCGCTATCGCACAGGAATTTCTTTTGACAAAGAACCTTATTGGAAAAACTAAATCAGTGGCCTCTGACGCAGATATAGCCACCATTCTTCAAAAGACCTGGGTACATATACAGCTTACATTTTTTGCGTTGTTCGCGGCTATTTTGCTGGCTGTCCCATTAGGGATATTGCTATATCTATATCCTCTTTTTTCAAAAGCGATTTTATATGCAACCGGTATATTGCAAACCATTCCATCTATAGCACTGCTAGCCTTATTGATTCCACTGGCCGGCATCGGCACTATACCCGCCATCATCGCTTTATTTCTCTATGCACTGCTTCCCATTTTACGCAATACGGTAATCGGACTATTTGCAGTAGATCCTCCATTAAAGAAAGTTGCATTGGCGATAGGCCTCACACGCATGCAAAGGCTGAGACTCGTAGAAATACCCCTTGCCATGCCGATGATCCTCACCGGAATCCGCACCGCAGCCGTGATCAATGTAGGCACAGCAACACTAGCAGCATTTATAGGGGCTGGAGGTCTTGGTGAATTTATAGTAACAGGACTTGCTCTTAACAATACATCGTTAATCTTACAAGGCGCCATCCCATCGGCATTGTTAGCCATCACCTTAGAGTTGATCTTCGAAGGACTCGAATGGATTCTCATTCCCCGCCATCTGAGACAAAGGAGTTTATAAAATCAATCAATTAGTATATAGTATATAATTTGTAAAAGAAAACATCCATTGCCTCGGAATTAATCCAGAGGCAATGGATGTTTTAAATTGGAGGGGTTCAATACTCTGCAATTTGCTCATCTATATAGCACCAGGCCCAGCGCTCTCCGGGTTCGGAAGATATAGCGACTGGATGTCCGGCTTTATGAGCATGTTGTGATGCATGTTTGTTGGGCGAGGAATCGCAGCAAAGTGTAGCACCACAGGTTTGGCATGTACGAAGATGTAGCCACTCATCACCGGTCTTGATGCACTCTTCGCATACATGTTCTTTTTCTTTTTTTAAAGTGTGAAGCTCCTGCAAGTGCTTACACAATCCTTCTTGTTCGTTTGCCATATAGGTATAGCGTTAATTTTCTGCTAGGTATTGATGAACAAATTTAATAGCCATAGCGCCTTCGCCAACGGCAGAGGCTACGCGGTTCATGGCACCGGAGCGTACATCTCCGGCAACGAATATACCAGGACTACAGGTTTCAAGCAGATACGGTTCGCGTGTGAGCTTCCATGCTTTTTTAAACGATTCATACTTTAACAGTTCACGCCCTGTTTCAATAAAACCTTTTTCATCCTTTATAATATCCAGTGTAATCCAGTCGGTGACCGGACGTGCGCCAATGAAAATGAATAGTGCTGCAGCCTGTGCCTTTTCCTTTTCACCGGATGCTATATTTTCAAGTTCAACTTCTTCAAGCCGGTCACCACCGAATACTTGCTTTATCACCGTACGTGGACGAAGTATTATATTTTTAGTTGCACCGATCTGATCGATCAGGTACTTCGACATCGTTGCGCTAAGATCTTCCTTTCGAATCACGAGGTGAACTTCGCGAGCAAAGTTTGCAAGGTACATGGCCGCTTGCCCTGCCGAGTTTCCGCCTCCGACTACATATACATCTTTCGAACGACAAGCGTGCGCCTCCGTTGTCGCGGCACCATAATATATACCGGCTCCGGTGAAACGCTCTACATCTATAGCCTCAAGAGTTCTATAGTCAACGCCTGTGGTAATGATTACACTCTTTGTGTTGAGGGTGCTGCCATCAGCAAGTTCAATTATTTTATAATGATCTTTTACAGATATACTGATCACCTCGAGCGGTGATAGAAATTCAACTCCAAAGCGGGTGGCTTGTGAAAGTGCCCGTCTTGAAAGATCTGATCCGCTTAAACCATTGGGAAACCCAAGGTAATTTTCGATGCGCGAGCTTGTTCCCGCTTGTCCGCCCGGTGCGCGCTTCTCGATGATCGCGGTAGCCAATCCTTCCGAGCCACCGTATACTGCAGCCGCTAAGCCTGATGGACCAGCACCGATGATTGTAACATCATACATAGGCTTCGATGCCTTGGACCGCATGCCCGTCTTTTCACCAACCTCACGTATATCTGGATTCAACAAGAAAGATCCATCTTCAAAAAATACAGCAGGAAGATCTTTCGCTTCAATTTGATTTAATGCTACAAGGTCGCGACCCGTGTTTGATTCATAGTCGAGCCACTGATACGGTATAAGATTTCCGGAAAGAAAATCTTTGATTTGATGTGAGCGTGGTGAGAACTGAAATCCAACTATACGTATACCCTGAAAGTCAGGTATATGATTGCTCTGCCATTCGTCCAGTAAATCCGTAAGTACAGGGTATAGTTTTTCTTCCGGAGGATCCCACGGTTTCATGAGGTAATAATCAAGCTGCACATCGTTGATAGCTTTGATAGCTGCTTCTGTATCAGAGTATGCTGTGAGCAATACACGTTTTGCTTCCGGGAAAATCTCTTTTGCCTGCTGTAAAAAATCTACGCCTAACATTTCGGGCATCCGTTGATCGGAAAGAAATAAAGCTATAGCTTCATTTTTATTTTTCAGATCTGTTAACGAACCAAGCGCTTCTTTTGCAGAGGCTGTGCTTACGATGCGATAGTCCTTCCCGTATTGATTTCGAAGGTCGCGCACTACGGCACGCAGAACCTGCATGTCGTCATCAAGTACAAATAGTATCGGTTTTTTCATAGTGTGAGTCGTGTCTTGGTTTTAGTCAATAGGGATACAAACGGCAAACGCAGTACGGCCGGGTTCTGATTTAACGGTTACTTTTCCATTATGCTGAAGAATGATCTGGCGTACTACTTCCAGGCCAATGCCCGTTCCTTTTCCTATAGCTTTAGTCGTAAAGAACGAGTCAAATATTTTATCCAGTATATCTGCAGGAATGCCAGGTCCATTATCTATTATATAGGCGATCAGAAACTCACGATCTTTTTCAACCTTGATCTCCAGGGTAGCGTTTGGTCGTCCTTCTAACGCGTCCAATGCATTGTCGATAAGGTTTGTCCAAACCTGGTTCATAGCGCTTACATATATACAGGGTTGTGGAAAATTATCCGGTATATTTTCAATAACGGTGACCTGATTTTTTTTGATCTTGTGATTGAGCATGGTAAGTGTATTCCGTATACCCGCTCGTAGGTCAGCACGTTCTCTTTCAGGAGCACGATCCATGTGTGTATAGCTTTTAACGGAAGTGACCAGAACGTTGATCCTTCGCGAAGCTTCTTCAATTTCGTTCACCAGCCGTTCCGTTGTAAACGTTTGGCTAATCCAGTTTATCACTGCCAAGCGATCTTCAGGACGCAAGATTTTATTCAATGATTCCATGTCCTCTGGTTGAATATGGAAGTCTACAAATATACTGGCAGTGTCATACGCATCTTCGAGCCCTATATTTTGGAGCCAGTCCGCCATAACATCTTCACGTTCTGATTTCTCCATCATCGATAAAGGCTGCTGGTTTGCAGCCTCATCCAGTTTCTTTACTATAAATTCGTTTACGTGGTCTACAATGTCTGCAGTGGTTTGTATTTTGATAACACTCTTGAATTTTTCAGGAGCGTTGCTTAAATGTCTTTTCAATTCTTGCGCACTACGAACTATAGCAGCAGATGGATTATTCAATTCGTGTGCAAGACCTGCCGATAGCTTACCCAGCGCCATCATTTTATCATCTTGTTGTTGCTGGTGTGTAAAGTCGCGAACACGATCCGTCATGGTATGCACGAGGATTTCTGCGAGAGGAGAATGCTCGCGTACAAGTTCCATAAAATTATCTTTGTGCAGATAAAAGATGGTTGAATCACGTGATGCGATACCTTCCGCAGCAGCAGTTTTCAAACGGGAGTATGGTAGTAAACCGGTGATCTCACCTTTTTCCACTGCTCCAAGATATCGCGAGCCGTTACCTTGTGCGCGGTATAGATCAACTTCTCCTTCCAGAACGATAGCCATGGTATCGATGGGATCGCCATAGGTAAAAAACTTTTCACCTTCTTTCAGAGTTGAGACAGTGCCTTTTTCAACTAGCCATATCAAATGGCTTTCTGCCAGGTCTTTGAACTCGGGAACTGCTCTAAGCGCGGTTAAAATATCCATGATAAAATATATACTTTTTTAATGACTGCTCCGAAGGTAACTCAGCTTTTCTTGCGGAACAGTACATCGGAGAAATAATGTTTGCAATCGTAGTAGAAATCGGTGATCTCCAGCCCGGTGCGATCCGCGATCTTTTCAATCATCGGTATATCATACTTTTGTGACACTTCCGTGTGAATGACCTCCCAGCGATTCAAATGTATACTTTTGTTTAATACTTCCAGCGTAACGTCCTGCTCGCGCAAACTTACCAGGTAACTTTTCGTCATGCCGCTTTCAGGATCGTAATATGGGTAATGCTTAAATTGGTCGAGCTGAAAATTGGCGCCCAACTCACGGTTGAGCCGCAAGAGTAAATTCATATTGAAGCTCCGTGTAATACCATGCGGATCATCATACGCTGCCTGTACAAGACGCGGATCTTTCTTGATGTCGAACCCGATGAGCAACTGATCTCCGACTTCCATTCCATTTGAAATGGTGGACACGAATTGTTCTGCTTCTGCGGGTGTAAAGTTACCGATGTTCGCGCCTAAAAATAAAAACACTTTTCTATTCTTATCTTCCTCCTGAAGTATATGTATAGCGTTATCATACCGGCTATTGATCGGTTGTATAGCAAGCGAAGGAACGGAGAGCGCAAGACGTTTGGTGAGCTGACTTAATACCGTAGCAGAAACATCTACCGGCAAATAGTTGAACAGGGTAGAAGCGTCACTGAAATGCCGAAGCAGTATTTCGGTTTTGAATCCATCTCCAGCACCAAACTCGATCAGATCAAATATACTCCCATCGGCAACGAAGCGCTGACGAAGACGTTCTTTGTTCGTTTGTAAAATCTCATATTCACATCCCGTAAGGTAATACTCCGGCATGCGCATAATCGCCTGAAAAATCTTGTCGCCAGCTTCATCATAAAAAAGCCAGCTAGGCAATCGCTTTGGATTTTTAGCAAAGCCTTCCTCTACAGCACGTGCTACAACGGTGTGGTGGTCGTCAACTATAATCATATTTTATTTTTGGCAAAGCCGGATGCCATTGAATTGCCATCGCAGCGGTGGATGAAAAAAGTTGCGATAGGTTTTTCGTGAATGCTCCAGTGGTGTAGCCACGGATGCGCCACGCAAAACCATTTGATTGATCATGAACTTCCCATTATACTCTCCAACGGCACCCGCAGGTTTCCTATAGCCTGGGTAAGGAAGATAAGCGCTGTTAGTGTGTTCCCATCGTTGTCCCCATTGAAATTGATCACTGGCTACTTCCCATTCAAATTCTGTTGGTAATCGCATACCTTTCCATTCGGAAAATGCAGCAGCTTCATAAAAACTGATGTGCGTGACGGGCTCCGCTTCATTTACTTTTTCGAAACCGGAAAGTGCATAACGATACCAATTGCCTTCCTGTGGATACCAATATAGCGGACTATCAATTTTAAATTCATTTACCCATGCCCAACCATCGCTATACCAAAGAAGTGGATTTTTATAGCCGTTGTCTTTGATGAACTCTATATATTCCCCATTTGTAACCAGACTTTTCCGAATTGAAAAAGATGATAAATGTATATCGTGACGCGCACGTTCATTATCAAATGAAAAGCCAGTAGTATCATGACCGATTGAATATGATCCTTGCTGGATATGTATATAGCTATGATCCTGCTCGATGAAAAGTGTTTCTTTAAAATCTTCCAGGTAGGGAGGAAAAAGCGGGTTGTGTCCAAGTATATATTTTATATCCGTATAGAGTAATTCCTGGTGTTGCTGTTCATGGTTGAGTCCGAGTTCAACTAGGCGGATAACGTCTGCGGATGCTGATGGAAGAAATGCCATCATTTGCTCATCAACATACGCGCGATATGCCCACACTTCATCAACCGTTGGCCGCGACATGTTGCCACGATGGAGACGGAGCACACGCTCGCCTACGCTATCATAATAGCTGTTAAACAAAAATGCGTACCGTGGATGAAAACGTTTATAGTTTTTAACATGCTGTGAAAGAACGAATTCTTCCCAGAACCACGTTGTATGTGCCAGGTGCCACTTTGGTGGACTTACATCCGGAACTGGCTGAACCACATAGTCTTCCTTTTGAAGCGGGGCACAAATTTTTTCTGATAACTTCCGTATAGCTTGATAGTGATGCTTCATTTTAAGAAATATAACAGGAACGTAACTGGAATGGTTTACCTGAACTTTACTGATACTTTTTTAAATTATAATGCCAGTGCGTGAAAATAAAGCATTTTATTAAACTGATAGCAACATTATTGTGTTTGTAGTTATAGGGGCGATTATAGATCGACAGATTTAGTGTGAATCCTGGAAGATGTCTCGGAGCTGTGGTAATATTTTTGTGACGACTGATCGGGAAAGTTTGCAGAATCTTAATCTGTTCGTAACCACGGTTTCATAGTGTACAACGAGCTTTACAATACGCTTCCATGTTTGATTCATGAAATCGGTTGTATAGATCTATGTTCGTTCCGAGGAACATATAAATTTAAAAGACTAAACCCTGTGCGCGAAAACTACTATACTATTCTTTGTCGCAAGTTTGCTATGTATATATCTTGTGATGACGAGGACGATCTTTTATTTGAATGGCTTGATAAGGATCGTGAAAACTGGAATGTTCTTTTCAGAATGTGCTCCCAATTTCGATCAGCAAGAAAACTCATGCTTCAGCGAGGATTGAAAATTAATGCAATCACGCTTGCCTTGCTTGCTATAGGTAAAAAGTTTTGAGGTGAGGCAGCAATGCCCCATATACATTCTTGTTTCCGCGGTCTCATACATACTTCCGGCCGCTCATCCCATTCCCATCTCTTCTGCATCATTCTGTTTTTGACAGTTATAACAAATTTATAGTAGTATTGTCCTACGGGATATTGTAATCTCTCGGTTCCGTTGTAGCCTGATTTCGCTGGCAGGATTTTATACTATACTCGTCATTAAACGAACACGATCATGGTAACACAAGACTATTTGAATATCACAGACCACCTGACAATAGACAGTACCAAATTTTCTTTCTATAGCCTTCGAAAGTTACAACAGCAGGGTCATGCCATTTCCAGGTTGCCGTTTTGTATTCGCGTGCTGCTTGAAAATGCGATCCGGCATTTCGATGATTATGTTGTAAGTAAAGATCACGTTAGTACGTTGTTGAACTGGAGTCCCAATCCTGAAGAGAAAGAGATACCCTTCATGCCAACGCGTGTGTTGATGCAGGACTTCACCGGAGTGCCGGCCATTGTTGATATAGCTTCCTTGCGAAGTGAGATGGCACGCAAGGGAAAAAACCTGTCGCGTATCAATCCGCTTATACCCGTTGATCTTGTAGTCGATCATTCTGTGCAAGTAGACTATTATGGAGATAACAATGCATACGGTTTAAATGTGGACCGTGAATATGAACGCAACAGTGAACGCTATCGCTTTTTAAAATGGGCGCAAGGAGCATTCGATAATTTTTCAGTAGTCCCTCCGGGGATGGGTATATGTCACCAGGTGAACCTGGAATATTTTTCAACCTGTGTTGCTGAACGCAACGGATTTGTTTTCCCGGATTCACTGGTAGGCACCGATTCGCATACACCCATGGTAAATGGACTCGGTATAGTAGCGTATGGAGTGGGTGGTATAGAAGCTGAGGCAGCTATGTTGGGACAGCCGCATTTCTTTACAGTGCCAGAAGTCGTAGGACTGAAATTGAAAGGCAGATTGCCTGTAGGAAGTACGGCATCTGATCTTGTACTTACTATCACAAATTTACTTCGTAAGACAAAAGTAGTCGGCAAGTTTGTAGAAGTATTTGGTGAAGGACTTGATTCACTATCGGTACCGGACCGTGCTACCATTGGAAATATGTCTCCGGAGTTCGGTTGTACGATCACATACTTTCCGATCGATCGAAAAACACTGGAGTACCTGGAGAAGACCAATCGTCCGGCACGTATTGTTGAATTAACAGAACGCTATACCAAAGAGAATTTGTTGTGGCGTGAGAATGAAGATGCTATAACGTATAGCCAGGTCGTTGAACTGGATTTAAATTCAGTGGAGCCTTCCATTGCAGGCCCGAGTCGGCCGCAGGACAAAATTAACCTGCGTCAGGCAAGGGAAGCCATTCATGATATACTTGAGAAGGCGTATGCATTAAAACTTAAACCTGTCTCCGGACAAACCGTATCCAAGTGGAAAGGTGAGGGGGGAAATATATTGCCACCCACTGCGAAAGGAATCGAACATCCGGGTGTGCATCAGGCGCGGGTTACATACCAGGGAGAGACGTTCGATTTAAAAGATGGCGCTGTAGTGATCGCGGCCATCACGAGTTGTACCAATACTTCAAACCCTGATGTGATGATTGGTGCGGGGTTGCTTGCACAAAAAGCACTAGCCCATGGGTTGCAAACAAAGCCGTGGGTAAAAACAAGTCTTGCACCAGGCTCCAAAGTTGTAACGGATTATTTGCTTGAAGCAGATTTACTATCCAAACTTGAGCAGTTGAAATTTAATGTAGTAGGGTATGGATGTACTTCTTGTATCGGAAACTCAGGGCCACTGCCAGATCCCATCGCAGATGCTATACAAGAGTATGACCTGATGGTAGGCGCAACGCTTTCAAGCAACAGAAATTTTGAAGCACGCATTCACCCGTTGGTGAAAATGAATTTTCTAATGTCGCCTCTGCTGGTAGTCGCATACGCGATTGCCGGAAGGATGGATATAGATTTTTATAACGAGCCGCTGGGCAAAGGCAAACAAGGTGAAGATATATACCTGAAAGATGTATGGCCAAGCGAAGAGGAAATTCATTCGGTGGTGAATCGTGTTGTTAGAAAAGAACATTTCAAAAAGAATTACGGAGAGATATTCGATGGCAATGAACGCTGGGCGAAGCTTGAAGCTCCGCAGAGTAAAGCCTATAAATGGGACGCTGAATCCACGTATGTGAAGGAAGCTCCTTTCTTTGTGGATCTACCCGAGACTCCTGCATCGATACAGCCGATCACACAGGCTCGCGTGTTGTTGATGCTGGGTGATTCAATTACCACCGATCATATTTCTCCAGCAGGATCGTTCACTGAAAAATCTCCTGCAGGTAAATATCTGCTAAGCCGCGGTGTCCCTGCAAGTGAATTCAATTCATATGGATCACGAAGAGGAAATGATGAAGTGATGATTCGCGGTACATTTGCAAATGTGCGGATTAAAAATAAACTCGCATCACGGGAGGGTGGCTATACAGTATATCTGCCCATCGGTGAGGAGATGACTGTATACGATGCTTCCGTAAAGTATAAAGAGACGAACACGCCTTTGATCGTATTGGCGGGTAAAGAATATGGCAGCGGCTCATCGCGTGACTGGGCAGCGAAGGGTACATTTCTGTTGGGTGTAAAGGCAGTTATAGCGGAGAGTTATGAACGGATCCACCGAAGCAACCTGGTGGGTATGGGCGTGCTGCCACTTCAGTTTTTAGAAGGGGAGAGCTATACCAGCCTTGGTCTCACAGGTAAAGAAGTATATTCTATTCCTGATCTTCGTGAAGGCATCCAACCATTCCAGATAATTTCAATTCAGGCAGATTCACAAGATGGTACATCTCCCAAAGTATTTAAGGTGCTTTGCCGGCTCGATAGCAAAATCGAGATTGACTACTATCGCAACAATGGTATCTTACAATATATGTTGCGACAGTTGTTGATCCGTAACTGATACGGTATACTATATTTACTTATGGAGGCAACTGAATATAATTCGACTCGTGCTAAAATCAATTTTGCCTCCAAGTGCAGTCATCACATCCGTGCCGAGAATGCCCGCGATCTTTACCTCGCGGTCGTCAAAGTAAGCGGTCAGGTTATCCAGATCAGACGCCTTGTTGATGAATTTGATTTCAATAGCACCAATCTTTATCGTGGCCGATCGGACTTCCTTAATCATGGATCGGCCACCTAATCCTACGATATGCCTTCGGGCAAAATACTTATTATCGACAATCCTGAAATTATACAGAGTCGACAGTGATTCATTCAGCAGCGTGATGCTGGCTCCTGTATCAATTATAAAAAGGGCCAGCGTTCCATTGATGTCACCCTCTATAATGGCAACGTTACGAATGATCTTGAAGGCAATAGTGTCCTGTGCAAGGCACTCCAGTACGCCTGCAACGATAAGACAGCACAGACAGAATTTGATGAGGTATTTTTTTTTCATAGCTGTGTAACCGGAGAGCCATTGGCAATCCTGCATTTAATGAGTCATATATACTTAGACGTTTGGTATTAGAACCGAGTTACAGATGTATGCCTATATATGGACACTACATCTGTACCGGTATAGGCATTCCAAGAACGATGCCACCTTTGAAAAAGAACGATTAAGGTTCAGAAATGGAGTTTTCTGAAATTTACCTCGATCGGAATTGAACGAAGCTGTACGATTGTGACCGCGAAATATACCTATATAAATAGTACGCTATATTAATTAGCTTTCTTGTAATTCAGAATTGCCCAGCTATTCAGTCCAATAGCGAACAGTGCTACAACTCCTAAATGTGGTAATACATCGTGCAGGCTACTGCCTTTCAGAATCACCATACGCATAACCGATATCAAGTAACTTACGGGATTAAATCGGGTAACAGTCTTTGCCCAATCAGGCATGCTGTCAATGGAGGTAAATAAGCCACCCATCAGTATAAAGATCATCATGAAGAAGAACATAATGAACATGGCCTGTTGTTGCGTATCGCAAAACGTGGAGATAAGCAGCCCTAGCCCTAACACTGCGAGCAAGTATATAGCGATAAAACCAAAGAGTAGCGTGAGGCTTCCCACGGGTACTATACCGTATATTAACCAGGATACCAGCAGTCCGATGATGAACACTATATTTCCCAATATCCAGAAGGGAATAAGCTTGCCGAGTATAAAGTGATGCTTTTTTATAGGGGTAACATTGATCTGCTCGATCGTGCCTGCTTCTTTTTCTTTTACGATGTTCAATGCCGTCAGGAAACCGCCAATCATGGTTACCAGGATCGCCAATATACCCGGAACCATATATACTCTATAATTGAGAAATGGATTAAACCAGTTTGACGACGTGATATCAATCATTGGAACCTGGTTGAATTTTTCGGAAGGCAATAGTTCGAACCTGATATCCGTGTTATAATTCCGGATAATGTTGGCCAGGTATGCGCCTCCTAAATTCGCTTTTACACCGTTGATTGCATTTACCGCTACCAATAGTTTTTGTTCGTCTTCACGAATCAGGTTGCGTTCAAATCCATTTGGAATTTCCAGGATGAGATCTGCGTCATCCGACTCTATCAGATGAAAGGCATCTTTATACGATTGATCGTATCCGGTCAGTTTAAAATATCCGGACGCGGTAATTTTTGAAATCAGTTTTTGTGAATAGGGGGAGTGATCATGATCCACAACGGAGAGGTTGATGTTCTTTACTTCGTAATTTGCCGCCAGTGGTAGCAAGATCAATTGTATAATGGGCATCACCATGATCAGCATCAATATAGATCGGTTACGAAATATTTGTCTGAACTCTTTTTCAAGTAAGAATTTTATCACTTTCATGACAATCGGATTTTAAAGCTCTTTAAACTGATCACTAGCAAAAACGAAGTGATACCAACCAGTATCAGTGTCTCTTTCCAGATGGCTGCTATACCAAGCCCTTTGATCATGATTGATTTCACAATGATATAAAACCATTTCGAAGGCACTATATTTGAAATGATCTGCAGCGGTAAAGGCATATTTTCAATGGGAAACATAAAGCCACTGAAAAGAATCGTTGGAAGTAACATTCCCATCAAGGATATAAGCATGGCTGTTTGCTGCGAATCAGTTTTTACAGAAATAAAAATCCCCAGCGTCAGACATGTAATGATAAATAATGTACTCTCGGCAAAGAGTAACAGGATGCTGCCATGTATAGGAAGATCTAGCAGGAATACACTGAGCAATAGTATAGACACTACGTTGATCAATGAAAGTAATAAGTACGGAACTGCCTTTGCCAAAATCACAAGGATCGGTTTGAAAGGAGAGACGAGTAGTATTTCCATGGTTCCGGTTTCTTTTTCTTTCACTATAGAGACAGCCGTCATCATCACACATACGAGCATAAGTACAAGTGCCATTACACCAGGCACAAAGTTATGGGCACCTTTTAGCTGCGGATTATAGAGCATTCTCATCTCGGGTATAATTCGGTATGGAACCGTTGCTGTTTGATTAACCTGCGATTGATAGTCTTGTATAACAGACGATGCATAGTTGATCAGTGTTGTTGCATTGTTCGGATCGGACGCATCTGCGAGAATCTGAACCTGTACAGAATTCTGATGCAGAAGTTCATTTTGAAAATTAGCAGGGAATACAATGGCCAGTTTTATCGTTCCTGCTTTGAAGCCTTCTTCTATCTGATCATGATTCCATGCAGCTTTTTCAATTTCAAAATAACGACTCGCTTCAAGTTGTGTAATGAGCCGTTGTGATACTATATCTTTAGCATTATCAACGATCAGTATCTTTGAGTTTTTTACTTCGTTGGTGAGTGCAAAGCCAAAAATGAGAATTTGAACGACCGGCATACCGAACAGGATCAACAAAGTTTTCCGGTCACGGAGCACATGCGCGAATTCTTTCTTTATAAATACCAGTAGTTGTTTCATGGCTATATAATAATGTTACTCGCCCCGTTTTGCACCGCGTGCCAATTGATAAAATACTTCATGCATCGAGTCCACCTGGAAATGCTTTTTCAAATTTCCCGGACTATCGAGTGCTTCTATTTTTCCATCCACCATAATGGAAATACGGTTGCAGTATTCAGCTTCATCCATATAGTGTGTGGTCACAAAAATGGTGACGCCCTTGTCAGCGGCATCGTAGATCAAGTCCCAGAATTGTCTGCGGGTTACCGGATCGACACCGCCCGTAGGTTCATCGAGAAAAACAATTTTAGGTTGATGCAACACTGCAACTGAGAATGATAGCTTCTGTTTCCATCCCAAGGGTAAACCCGATACTAATTTTTTGGCTTCGTGTTGCAAACCCAACTGCGTGATCAGTTCATCACTCTTGCTTTTAAGTTGCGCATTACTGAGTCCATAGATCCCTCCGAAGAACCGGATGTTTTCCAGTACAGTGAGGTCCTCATATAGTGAAAACTTCTGGCTCATATACCCTATATTCTTTTTTATAAGTTCCGTCTGCCGGTATACATCATATCCTGCGATCGTGGCTTTACCCGATGTTGGTATAGACAATCCGCAGAACATGCGCATTGCCGTAGTTTTGCCGGCACCATTGGCTCCGAGAAAACCGAAGATCTCTCCCTTATATACTTCCAGCGTTAATGCATTGGCAGCAACGAAATCGCCAAAGCGCTTGGTAAGATTCTCTGCATGGATAACCGTCTCGCTCATTTTTTTAATAGTTTGATAAAACAGTCTTCAATGGTGGGCTCTGTCGGCTTGATTTCTATATCTTCCAAACCTTGTTCGTGCAAAAAAGCGAGTATATCTTTTTCGTGTGGACCTTCATGCTTGAACGTTACGTGCACATATTCCCCAAACGCATAAGCACTGGCCACTGCTTCATTGGTGCTTAACACCTTGAGAAGTGAAGATATTTTTGAAGCGCGTATAGCATATAGTGTATCCGGATAGGATTTCACTATATTTTCTGGTGTATCAATGGACAACAGGCTGCCTTGCTGGATCAGCGCGATGCGGTCGCAAAGCGTTGCCTCATCCATATAGGGCGTTGAAACCAGGATGGTAATATTTTGATCCTTCAAACGTTTCAGCATTTCCCAAAATTCCTTTCGGGAAACCGGATCAACTCCGGTTGTAGGTTCATCTAAAAACAGCACGGTCGGTTTGTGAATCAGAGCGCAACACAATGCCAGTTTTTGTTTCATGCCACCGGAAAGCTTGCCAGCCCTTCGGTCTTTAAAACGCTCGAGCTGAATATAGATGTCTTTGATCAAATGGTAATTTTCCTCAATCGTGGTGTTGAACACTGTGGCGAAGAAGTTCAGATTTTCTTCTACGGTTAAATCAGTATACAATGAGAATTTACCTGGCATATAGCCGGCTGTATTTCTGATCAGGCGATAATCTTTGACTATATCATGGCCATCCACAGATGCGCTTCCTCCGTCCGGTAGGAGGAGCGTTGTAAGCATCCTGAAGATGCTCGTTTTGCCGGCTCCGTCAGGACCGATCAATCCAAATAGTTCACCGCGATCAACCGTAAAAGATACCTTGTTAACAGCAACGGCTTTGTCCTTCCCATATACTTTGGTAAGGTCATTTACAACAAGAGCTGGGTGGCTATCCATGACTTTTATATTTGTTAATGTGCTGATATATATAGGTGATTATTTATCCTGGAACTTTACCTCCCCGTACATGCCGATCTTCAGACGTCCGTCATTTTTGACTTTGATCTTGGTGGCGTATACCAGGTTTGCACGTTCGTCCTTTGTTTGAATGGTTTTGGGAGTAAACTCTGCCTTATCACTAATCCAAGCTATCGTGCCAGTGTATTCGGTATATTTACCTTCAGCAGCATCTACCAAAACTTTTACAGGCTGATTGATTTTTACCTGTGCGAATTGATCACCCGTAATATAGGCACGGAGTATCATTGCAGAGAGGTCAGCAATTTTATAGAGTGGTTTGCCGTTCACGGCCATTTCATTTGCCTCTGCGTACTTCGTTAACACCGTGCCGTTCACAGGGTTTATGAGCGTACATTTCTGCAGTTGATCATTGAGTTGTTCTACCTGTACCGTTAATGGAAGCGTTTCTTCATTGAGGCTGGCAGCTGTTATATTCAGTGACGACTGTTGAGCTTCGATCTGCTTTTTTATCACAGCGATCTGTGTGTTGGCATCGTCCAGTTGTTTTTGTGTAGCCGCATCAGCTTTTAGCAAATTCGTAATGCGCTGTTGCTCGCGTTCGGCTTGCTTCAATTGCTCTCGCAACGCTGCCAATTGGGATGATACATTCGGGCGTTTACTTAACACCGCTGCGATCTGTGCCAGAAGTTGTTTCTTGCGCAGGTATAACTGTATACTATCTATACTTCCTATAGTTTGTCCCGCTTGCAAAACTTGTCCTTCTTCCAGGTTCAAAGCCTGAATTGTTCCAGACGCTTCCGCTGCGATGATCACTTCCACAGCTTCAAATGTGCCGGATGCATCGTGTTGATTTTCATTGCCGGAGCAGGACGCAAGCAACGCAGCAGTAACAGCTATGATCATTATTTTTTTCATGACACTATATTTTAATTGTTTAGTCCTCCTGTTGTGGTTTGATGGGTATATTGTGCGAGAAGCCATTGTACCTCGTGAAGAATTTTGGATTGCCTGGCCTGGTCTTCTGCACTTACTTCACGCAAGTAATCGTTGGTAGTGATTACACCATTTTCCAATTGCGCAGAGGATGCTTTCTTAACACTTTCACGCAGTGCAATGATCTCATCATCCGATCCTATTAATTCCTGTAACTTCGTGATCTCTGCATGCTGTTGTCTGCCGGCCGAATGCGTGTTGAATAAAAATGTTTCGCGCTGAAGCGTAATGGTGTTGCGTGAATTCTCCAGCAGTGCTTTATCTTTTTTAAGAGTATATAATCCGGATAGCGACCAGCTCAGACGAACACCACCGATATAGTATCCTTCAAAATCATTGCTCAGCATATTTAATGCAGGACGTCCATAGCCAGCTTGCAGAAACAATCCAAGACGGGGATTATTTTTAACATTGAGCATCTGGTACTGTACATCAATACTTTTATTCTGATAATCATATAGCATTAACTCGGGCCGTTTAATTTCCTGCGAGACAGAAAGAATGGGCGGCTTGGTTAGCGTTGTGTTTTCGGCGAGTGTTTGGTTGACGAACAATCCGAGTACATCCAGGTAAGCAAGTCTGGTGGCCTTCAGTTCAATTGTGCGTTGATTGGCCTTTAGTAGTTCTGCTTTCAATGCATCTGCATTGCTTTTAAAAGCAGTACCATTGTCTATGGCAGCTTGTACCTTTCTAATGCCAAGCTGAATATCGCTCTTCAGTAATTCGTTTTGGTTCAGTTGCTCATCGGTGAGCAGAATGCCGAAGTATAATTGATTGATCCGTTCTTTGAGTTTATATAGCTCTACGGCTAGTTTCTGTTCTTCTATAGCTGCATTTATTTCGTGCGTTTGCTTTTGCTGACGAATCGCGCCACCGTCATATATAGTCTGGTTTACTTCAGCATATAGTTTATATTGATCTTTGCTCAGCGTTGGTATATCGGAGCCTGGCACTACAATGGGAACTTGGGTTACATCAGATTGATAGGTTGCCTGTCCGTTAATACTAAACTGCGGGAGGTATCCTTTCCCTGCATTTTCAAGCGAGTAATCCAGTGTTTTCGAAATGAGATCATGTTGCCGGGTCAGCGGATAGTGCTGCTCAGCCAGCGCATAACACTCCTCAATGGTCAGGACTTTCGGGGATTGTGCAAAGGAGGGAAGCACTGTGCCCCACAACATCCCTATGGTAATTGTGATTGAATGTATAGCGTTCATTTAATTATTTGTTTTAATCATTTGATTAAATAATGTTCAAAAAATTTACTTAGCCTTCATCAGCGCCTTGAACCAAAGCGGAATCAATGCCTTACGCTCTTCCATCATAGCGTTAAATGCTTTCGGACTGAGGTTAGCCGCATCCTGTAAAACAGGCTTTGCTATAAAGGGAAACACGATCAGCGCTAAAAAGCTGGTCATAAAATGAAGTGGATTCATATCTGGTCTTTTTTCTTTAATCTGCTTTACAAAATGTGAATCCTGAATCAGCTTGCCCGCCTGTACCTTGCTGGCAAATCGCTCCGGGTTATTTCTAATCTCGCTAAGAACAAAGATCGGCAGGTCAGGATTCTCTGATAGCATATGTATATAAGTATCAGCGGCAAGCTCTGCTTTCTTTTCAAGTGTGGTTGTATTGTCATTCAGGATCGGCGCAATAATGCCAAAGAGCTTTTGCATCTTTTCCATCATAACAATTTCAAACAACTTCTCCTTGCTGCGAAAATAGTAATTGAGCAAGGCAAGGTTTAAACCAGCCTCTTCTGCAATGTCACGTGTGCGCGTGGCAGCATATCCTTTCTTCATAAATACCGTACGTGCGGCTTCCTTTATTTTTTCTTCTGTCGTCTTATCAGCCGCTACAACTTTCTTTTTTGCCATGTTCGGTAATACCATTCAAGTACGGATGTAAAGATAGAAATGTTACATATTAATCAAAAGATTTAATCAAATGATTAATTTTTTGATTTGCTGGCTAGAGAAGTGGGTTATATAAATCTATGGGATGGTTCATAAGCCTGAAATCTCATCAATCAAGCAGGAGCCATTCAGATCTATATTGCGCATTGGCAACGAATGAAATCAACTTGCAAGCTATGCGCAGAATAACGAGCACCAGGGAAATATTGGCTCGTGTGTTAAATTTTGTAAACGGCAATCATGAAAATGAAGGGCGCAAAGGCACTTTTCCCCAATGAAAATCAGCGCCATACAAATTATTATCGCTATGCGGGAATTAAAGTAAGCCGTTCATCAGTTTAAACGTACAGAATGACGAGAACGCTACTATGCAAACTACTTTAGTCCCCATTGATGAATTCGACCTAGTCTCTAAACAGGCGCAGGTCACGTTGTCTTTTAGGCCTTTTTTACAATACTTACGAAACCGTCTTCAAACTGAACGCACGGTTAAAACTGAATACTACCGGTATATAATCGACCGCTTTGAAAATAATCCGTCCTGGAGTTCAAGCCTGGCGGTCAAAGATATTTCCCAATACAAGGAGCTTTTTGAAATTGTATACTTTGTGATGACTCCGCTGGTCGCAGACGAGCGTGAGACCTTTTGGGGACTAAGCACGCCTCTTCCGGGTTCACTGTTCTTTAGCACTGAAAGTCTTTCGAAATTCCTGGCTGATAACAATACGAGCAAGGAGCAGAAACGCCCCGCCAATGACAGCTGTGGTGTTGGTAAGGAAACGCAGTTTATGTATGGACTTGTACTCGAGCGATTTTACAATATTTCGTCTTTGGTCAAGAATGATATAGTGTACTCATACAAAGATTCAAAAACAAAACTTTCGAAATTTTATAAAGTACATGTCGACACGCAGTTCATCGATATACAGGTAGAGGGTGAGCTTCCTGTACTGGACTACGACCTGCTGGCTATATATCTGCACGATGGCACGGAGTCAGAGGCACTGGCTTGCCGGTTAAAGAAAATGTTGCCGCTTGATAAATTCACCTTCGATGGATTTACGGTTGTTACGTTAACCGATGTGACGCTTCAACACTCTTTGCAGAACATCCGTGATGTGATGGTACAGCATTCCTATAGCAACGATCAGTATCTGCAGATCGCGCAGACGCTTAAAAATATTGCAGGCAACGCAATGATCGAGTTCCGTCTTGCACCCATTGTAGGTGTAAATGGCAAATCTATCTTTGCTACTAACGATGAAAATATTCAAAGTATACTCATTAATGCATTAATCGCTTCCGGCCGCACGGAAGAATCTTTAAGCGCGATGCTGAAGGAGTATCAGGAGAATCCAAAGGTGGTGGCATACAATGCTATATCACAGGAAAATGATTCGAAAGATCCTTTGCTTCTACTGTTGAAGCCGACAGGTGTTGATTCATATGCGTTGCTTCCTGTATTTTATCACAATCAATTAACAGGTGTACTGGAGATATACTCCATGCATCGGGTGTTGTTTGATGAGCGCTTGTTCTCAAAAGTACAATTGGCCCTGCCGTTGATTGCTCAGCTGCTGAAGTTTAGCCGTGATGAGTTTAATGCAAAGATCGAAAATATTATTCGTGACAAGTTTACATCACTGCAGCCATCGGTTCAATGGAAATTCAATGAAGCTGCCTGGAAGCATTTGCGTAAGAATTATAGTGACCTGAGTAATCCTGGAATAGAAACGGTACGGTTCGAAGATGTATACCCGTTGTACGGGGCGATTGATGTCCGGAACTCTACTTCGGAACGAAACCGTGCTATCCATGAAGACATCAAAAATCAACTCACCTTGTTGTCAGCCACGCTGGAAACCATTCAGAATGCGAAGGCCAACCATACGGATGGTGCCTTGAGTGATGAATGCAGGCGGTGGTCGGAACATATAGATGGCTATTTCAATTCGAAGGATGAAGTGGCGTTGAATCACTTCCTCGAATCAGAGGTAAATCCTTACCTGCTGGAAATAAAAAAGACATATCCTCAAACAAGTGATGCTATAGATACATATTTTACTGCAATTGATGAGCGTGAAGGTTCTGCCTTTAAAAACCGCTGGGAGTTGGAGACTTCTTTACAGCTTATAAACACGAAGGTAAATCAATACTTCGATAATGCTCAAAAAGAACTTCAAACTATATATCCGTTTTACTTCGAGAAATTCCGCACAGATGGTATAGAGTACGATATATACATAGGCCAGTCGATTGCCCCTGATAAACATTTTGAACATGATTTCCTGAAGCAACTCCGCAGGTGGCAATTACAGTCGATGGCGGAGATCGCGCGACTCACACAACGGTTGTTGCCTCGGATGAGCCGGCAACTACACACTACACAATTGATCTTTATACATGCCAACCCGATCGATATAAGTTTTCGGAATGATGAAAGACGTTTCGATGTAGAAGGAGCGTACAACATACGATATGAGGTGATCAAAAAGCGGATCGACAAGGTATTGATCAGGAACACGAAAGAACGCCTGACCCAGCCTGGCAAGATCGCGATGGTATATTTTAGTCAGCAGGAAGCGCAGGAATATGTAGGCTATATACAAGAGCTGCAGAAAACGGGTTTACTCGAAGATCATATTGAATACCTTGATCTCGAAGAACTGCAAGGCGTAAACCGCCTGAAGGCGTTACGTGTGGGAGTTAAATATCATTAAAATTTCTATACGTATGAAGACCAAGAGTCTTTCTGTTGATTCCAGTATTATAGAATCATCGAAGAAGTATGTCAAGACTATCTTTGGTAAATTTCATGACAAATCGATTTTGCAGTATCACGACCTGTATCATACAAAGTCCGTTGTAAAAGCCGCGAAGCGAATTGCAGAACATTACAAGTTGAGTGATGATGACTATACTGTATTGATTACCGCGGCCTGGTTTCATGATATTGGTTATTTTGATGATCCCTTTCACCATGAAGAAAAAGGAGCACTACACGTAGAGAGATTTCTTACAGTAAAACAAGTGGACCCTGTAAGTATAGCCCGTGTTAAAAATTGTATACTGGCTACGCGTCTGCCGCAGCAGCCTCATGATCTGTTGGAACAGATTTTATGTGATGCTGATCTGTTTCACTTTGGCACCAAGGAGTTCAAGGATCGAAGTAAACTTATGCGTAAGGAGTACCAGATCCTTTATAAGAAAAAAATCAGTAAGGAAGCATGGTGGAGTAAATCGCTCGCATTATTGTCGGGCCATACATTTCATACTACGTATGCCCAAGTGCAACTGCAAGCAGGTAAAGAAAGGAATATAGCCTGGCTTCGTGCTAAACTAAAACATTAGGAACCACCTGAATTTATCCGGAATAAATATATATTCGTTGGAAATAAATTTCAACACGGAGAGACAGCCATGACCGATTCAACTATAAAGAAATGGATTGTGGATCCTGTTCACTCGAAGATCAGGTTTGAAACAAAATATTTGCTTTTGACTTTTGTCTCAGGATGGTTCCTGGAATTCGAAGGCTCTGTGATCACAGCACATGATGATTTCCGGGCGTGCGAGATCGACATAACGATCTATTCGCATTCAGTTTTTACAGGGAACAACGAGCGCGATGCTCATTTACGATCTGCAGATTTTTTGGATGCAAGCCGGTTTCCTACTATTGTATTTCATTCAGGTAAAGTACAACAAGATAACTCCCGCTTGATGGTAGAGGGTAGCCTGCGTATCAAAGGGACAGAAGCAACGGTTTCCCTACCGGTTGAGTTCGCAGGCGTTACACAAGACCCGATGGGAAATCAGAAAGCAGGCTTTCGGTTCAACCTGGTGTTGAACCGAAAGGACTTTAATATCACCTGGAATACTTTCTTTGATAAACAAGGTGTGCTGGTAGATGATATGGTGACGGTGGCCTGCGATGTTCAGCTCTTAAAAGTAAATGCATAGTTACTTTGTGCGCAAGGTTGCCAGTGCTTTCGTCCAGCGGGAAAGTTCAGTAAAGAGTATATGTGCTGATTTCTGCAGCGATTCATCTCCTTTAAAAGTATCCTGATCATCAAAATACTTTGAGAAAAAAGGTATTGTTACAGCTTCGGTGAGTGGAACGAGTTTAAGCGTAGTAACCACTTCCTTTAGCATCTGTACGGAACGCGTTCCACCGGAGAGTCCTCCATAGCTAACAAAACCAACAGGCTTATAGGCCCATTCATTGTGCAGAAAGTCAAGTGCATTTTTAATAGGAGCAGGGAAGCCATAATTATACTCTGCCAATACAATGATAAAAGCATCAGCCTCTTCAATCTGTGCACTCCATTTTTTAGTATGCTCATGTTCATATTGTTGCAAGCGTGGATGCGCTGCTTCATCCATGAGTGGTAAGTTTATCTCAGCAAGATTCAGTATACGCGTGTCAAAGTCCGGATGCGATTTTGCAAGTTCTTGTGTCCATGCTGCAATGGATTCTCCTTTTCTGCCAGGGCGTGTTGTAGAGGTAATGATTCTAAGTTTGTACATGATGTATAGTTATAAAAGCTTCTTTTTAGTTTAAGTATTCAATTCCAGGTTTGCCCCAAAGATATACTTATAGAGATCAATATTATATACTTATGGATTGATCGGAGCTTCAATGATGATAATTCTGCTTTCTGATAAAAAATTCAGGTTGATTGTATCAGCATCCCAGATTCCTATACTATGTCGTTCGCCCACCGGCTGTGAATTCGCATGAATGGAACCACTGATCACGAATATAAATACAGCTTTATTGACCGGATTGAATGTATACTTTACCTCATGTCCTTTTTCAAAAAAGCCCAACGATAGCTTTGCATTCTGATTGATCCAGCAGTGACCTTGTCCTTCTTCAGAACTCACTACCGTTACCAGTTTATTCAATCTTTTTTCTTCCGGGAAATATCTCCGCTGATATCGCGGTGCTATATTTTGAACTTTGGGCTCAATCCAGATTTGCAGGAAGTTTACATCATCCGTACCAACGTTATGCTCTTCATGGCGCAAGCCGCTTCCTGCACTCATGATCTGCACCCAGTCCTTTGTTACCACCTCTTTATAGCCCATGGAATCTATATGATTCATGGAGCCGCTGAGCATAATGGAAATGATCTCCATGTTTGTATGGGCATGCAAGCCGAAACCATTTTCAGGTTTAACAAAGTCATCATTAAAAACGCGTAGTAGCCCGAAGCCACTGCGTATAGGGTCGTAGTGATTTGAAAAGCTGAATGTAAAATTACTTTGCAGCCAGCCAATGTCTTTCACGCCACGTTCGCCTGGTTTATAAATTTGATAGTGCATGTTGTTCTTTCCGTTATGTTGCCTTTGAAAGCTGTGCTTATGAATGAACAAAAAGCTATAGCTCTATATAGATCGTAAAACTACAGCCCTTGGTACGGTAGTGACGTTGAACTAGGTTAAGAAATGAATGCAGGGGTATCGTTTTCTGCAGCTTGACGTTACCGGCTATCATAAAAGGTGTAAATTTGAACGCTGTTGTAATCTAACATTGCGTCTGAAAGTATATGCAACAAACAACTCCAATATTAGAGCTTGGTGATCCGGTAAAAAATATTCCGTTTGAAATCCATACCATGGAGTGGATAGAGAAGAATCGCGCAGAACAAAATTCAATACCACACAAACATAATTACTTTGTTATCCTTTGGATTCGGAAAGGTTCAGGAACACACTTAATCGATCTGGATAAATTTGAAATTCAGGACGATACCGTTTATTGTCTTACTCCAGGACAAGTGCATTTACTAAAAGCAGATGCAGCGATAGAAGGCTATGTGATTTCCTTTACTTCTGAATTTTTTTGTCTCACAGAAGATAATTACGATCTGCTTTTCAATACCGGGTTGTTCTATAAATTGCCAGGCTCCGGTATTCGCGTAACGGAAGAAATGGTTACTGAAATGCTTGAGGTGACTCAGAAAATGATGAAGGAGTATAGCAATTTTTTCCTGCTGCGAAGTGAAATACTAAGAGGCTTCCTGAAGATATTTTTAATCTACCTGACGAGACAATATCATAAGTCTGACATAAGTGCGCTGCATATGAAGAGTATGGAGCTTGTTAAAAATTTTCTCGATCTGCTGGAGAAGAACTTTATAAAACAAAAGACGGTGAGTTACTATGCCGATGCATTGTCCGTTACACCGAATCATTTAAATGAGACTGTAAAGAAGATTACCAGTGTAGCCGCGAGTGACCACATTAAGCAAAGGATCATCCTGGAAGCCAAGCGACACGCTATATATACTGATACGAGTATGAAAGAAATTGCATTCGACCTTGGCTTTGATGATCTCGCACATTTCAGTAAGTATTTTAAAAATGGTTCCGGTATCAATTTTACGGACTATAAAAAGGAAGTTGCCAATCATTTAGGATAGAACCTTAGAGGTGATCATCATTACCACCTGCAACGGTTATTGATTTATATAGCATCTATAGTATTATTGTAAAAAAATCCCATGAATAAAATTATTTGGTTTAGCATTGCTTTTCTGTCGGGAGCGTTTTTGCCGATACAAGCCGGATTAAATACGAAGCTGGGTAAATCGCTGGAGAGCCCTGTGTTTGCATCCATGATATCGTTTGTTGTAGGTGCAACGGCTATTATCCTATATATACTTCTTACCCGCGAATCAGTTTCGTTGGCAAGTATGCGCATGGCTCCTTACTATGCATGGATGGGTGGTATATTAGGAGCCTTCTACGTTACTGCGATCATTCTTTCTTTTCCGCGCATTGGTCCGGCTATGACCTTCGGACTTGTAGTAGCCGGACAAATGGTAATTGCTGTAGCCCTCGATCACTTCAATATATTAGTGGCGCAACAACATCCGATTAACCTTTGGCGGATACTCGGTATCGTACTCATCGTTACCGGTGTGATTATTATTCGTAAGTTCTGAAAGCGTTAGCGTTGTCAGTTTTTACTACTGTTCAGGCATCTGCCATAATTTGTACAATCAATCCCGATAATTGTACATACAATGGACCACGTTTTCATGGATTTTTATTCTGTAAAAACGTTTTACTATCATCAATCAAAAAGTTTTAACAAACTGAAATTTATGGAAAACAAAGTATTAGGAATCCATCACATAACCGCCATCGCTGGCAACGCGAAACGCAATTATGAATTTTATACCAAAGTGCTCGGTCTGCGCATGGTAAAGAAGACTGTTAACTTTGACGATCCGGGTACATATCATTTTTATTTTGGCGATGAGATCGGTTCACCCGGAACGATCCTTACTTTCTTTCCCTGGGAAGGTATAACAACGGGTAAGACAGGACCGGGTATGGCTACTGAAATTGGCTACGCTGTTCCGGAAGGAAGTTTTGATTTCTGGAAGAAACGCTTTGAGGAGTATAGCGTGAAAGTTACCGGCAGTGGTGAACGATTTGGAGAACAATATTTATCATTCGAAGACCCGGACGGATTGAAGCTCGCATTGATTGTTTCTAAACAGGCAGACTTGCGTAAGCCTTGGGAGACGCAGGATGTAAAAGCAAATGTTGCTACCAAAGGATTTCATAGCATAACCCTCACGTTGCGTAATGTAAAGGCGACTGCAGCAGTGCTGACAGATATATTTGACTATACATTGGAAGCACAGGATGGAAACCGTCATCGCTATACTACCAACGCAATTGAAAATGCCTCGGTGGTAGATCTGATCGAAGCAACTGCTGATGTAAATTCAGTAGGCGGTAGCGGAACCATTCACCACGTTGCGTTCCGTGTAAAAGATGAAACTATATTAATGCACTTCCGTGATAAGGTCGTGAAGAAAGGATTTAACATTACACAGAAAATCGACCGTGACTATTTCTTCTCGCTATATTTCAGAGAACCGGGAGGAGTATTATTTGAGCTTGCTACCGACAATCCTGGATTTTCAGTAGATGAACCCGTAAATGAATTAGGTAAGAATTTGAAGCTGCCTGCACAATATGAAGCCGACCGTGCGGCCATTGAAAAAGTACTTCCGACATTAGTATAAATAACCAAACGTAAGGATCTTCCCATGGAAAAACTCATCACTGGTATACACCACGTAACCGCCATAGCGTCAGGCGCACAAGAAAATATAGATTTTTATACAGGTATATTAGGTGTTCGCCTTGTCAAGAAGACAGTGAACTTTGATGCGCAGGGTGTATATCATATATACTATGGTGATGAACAGGGAAATCCTGGAAGCATCCTTACGTTCTTTCCCTATAGCGGTTTGGTAAAAGGCCGTCACGGAAAAGGATATCTGAATACAACGGCTTTTTCCGTTCCGTACAGCTCTCTCGATTTTTGGCTTGATCGCCTGAAACGCTTTGATATTAAATTCCAGGAACCGCAGGAACGTTTTGAGAAAGAAGTCGTAGTATACCTGGAAGACATGGACGGCCTCGGCTTGGAACTTGTCTTTAATGACAACGATACAAGGCCCGGTTTCACCTATGGATTGATTCCCCTGGAACATGCCATCAAGGGTTTTTATAGTGTGGAAATATGGGAGGAAGGATATGAGCGCACCGCAGCTATATTAACCGGGCAACTCGACCATGTGTTGATCGCTGAGAGGGGAAACCGGTTCAGGTTCGCTGCGCAGAATTCGCCCGGAAATTATATAGATATACTTTGTTCACCGGATAGCCTCAAAGGGCTAAGTGGTAGCGGAACGGTGCATCACCTCGCGTTTAGCACTCCGACAAAAGAGACGCAGTTGCTGGTGCGCGAGAAGATCGTACAGCGTTCGCTGAATCCTACACCGGTGCTGGACAGACAATATTTTACATCTATATATTTCCGTGAGCCGGGAGGAGTTCTCTTTGAAATAGCAACGGCTGGCCCGGGATTTTCTGTAGATGAAGATGAGAAACATCTTGGCGAAGCATTGAAACTTCCACCGTGGTATGAGCACAACCGTGCACAGATTGAAAAAGAATTAGTACCTGTTAAGGTTAACCTTGAAAAGTATAAATAGTCATGCATAAAAAAGAAATAGTTACTGCAGGAAAAAATATAAAAGAAGCGAAGAAGGCATTGATCATGTTGCACGGACGCGGTGCAGAGGCGTCAGATATACTTTCGCTTGCAACGCATTTGAATGTAAAGGAGTATGCACTTGTAGCACCGCAGGCAACAAACTATACCTGGTATCCTTATTCATTCATGGCGAACCCGGATCACAACGAACCCTGGCTTTCATCGGCCTTGCAATTGGTGGGTGATATCGTTAAAGATTTGAATGCGGCTGGTATTGCTTCGGAGAATATATACTTTGCGGGCTTCTCGCAAGGCGCGTGCCTTACCCTCGAGTTTACAACCCGTAACGCAAAAAAGTGGGGAGGCATTGTGGCATTTACCGGAGGATTGATTGGCGATAAGCTATATACTCAGAACTATACCGGGAACTTTGAAGGCACTCCTGTATTTATAGGCACCAGCAATCCGGATCCACATGTACCGGTAGAGCGCGTGCAGGCGACAACAGGCGTTCTGAAAAACATGCATGCTGCCGTAATCGAAAAGGTATATCAGAATATGGGGCATACGGTGAGTCAGGATGAGATCGATCAGGCAAACAAACTTGTATTTGTAAACTGATCATGTTTACCGTAACACGCATATATAGTGACGCAGCGGGCGAAAGTCATTTTGAAGATATAGCCATTCCCTTGACGGAGTCGGGTGTGGTGGGAAGCTTGTCAGAGATGATTGCAACACAAGGGATCATCTTCCGCGAAGTCGAGCCTTCCTATGATTGGGATTTTCATACGGCCCCACAACGACAGTATATCATTCTGCTGGACGGATCGATCGAGATACAAACATCGTTGGGGGATACAAGAACATTCAGCACAGGACACGTTTTACTGGTGGAAGATACTTCGGGTAAAGGACATAAAACCAGGAATCTTCTGCCAGAAAAACGCAAATCCATTTTTATTGTGTTGCCTTGAACTTGTATTACTCCAATGTTAATGTTCACATAATCCGTTAATTTTTTTAGACTCCTTGTTGTTGCCCAACCCTTTGAACTATATCTTACCGGCTATTCGGGATAGATATTATGAACATGCAAGTGGCGAAGAAAAAAGGCAAGGCGGTTAAGTATACATTCTTTGATCGTGATCTCAGTTGGCTATCCTTCAATGAACGGGTACTGACAGAGGCTTCGCGCGATACCGTTCCGCTTATGGAACGAATCAAGTTCCTGGCAATTTATTCTTCCAACCTGGACGAGTTCTACCGCGTACGCATTCCTGCTCTCAAGGCATTGCATAAATTAACGCGTGACAAAAAAAATGCTGAAAACGATTCACAGGTAGATACGATCAATCGTGTTGTGATGAAGCAACAGACGTTTTTTGGTTCGATCATCCGCGAGCAAATTCTTCCAGCACTCAGGCAACACAACATTCACCTGGTATATAACGAGCCTGTACCGGAAACGATCGAGCGTTTTCTGCAAGATTACTTTATGAACGTAGTGGCGGCCTATATCCACATTGTAAACATTTCGTCACCAACGGATTTCTTCCCGGAGAACAACAAGATATACCTGGCTGCCACGGTTGCCACGACAAAAGGAGAGGAGACGAGCTTTGTGATCAACGTTCCATCAGAAAGTCTGCCACGGTTCTATAATGTTCAGCATAACGGCACGCATTATATTATATTCCTCGATGACATCATGAAGATGTTCATTGGTAAATTGTTTTATGATCAGCCGGTATTGTCATGCAAGAGTTTTAAGATCACCCGCGATGCCGAGCTTGACCTTGAAGATGAATTCGAGGGAAACATTGCCAAGAAGATCGAGAAAAAAATAGCACAGCGAGACTCCGGCCTGGCAACGCGTTTCCTTTACGAGCCAGCGATGAAACAACAAACTATAGATTTACTCCGCAATCGGTTTGGCTTGAAAGGCGCTGATTTTATAAAGGGTGGAGTATATCATAATTTGAAAGACCTGTCATCGATACAAATACATGATCAACAGCTGCTATATCATCCCTATCCACAAAAGAAATATATTATAAAAAACGAGAAGGACTGTCTGCTCGATGATATAACAAAAAGAGACATCATTCTTCATGCTCCGTATCATTCCTATGAGACGGTACTTCGTTTTTTTAATGAAGCCGCCATCGATGTTCATGTTACCCGGATTTATGTTACGCTATACCGTGTAGCCAGCGATTCACGCATTGTCAATGCGCTCATCAATGCAGCCCGCAACGGGAAGAAGGTGATGGTATTTGTAGAACTTAAAGCGAGGTTCGATGAAGCGAACAACATCAAGTGGGCAAAAAGAATGAAGAGTTCGGGAGTCACCATCATCGATAGTATACCTGCGCTGAAAGTACACGCCAAGCTCGCGGTGATCAAGAAGAAATGTGCGAAAGGGTATGAATACAACGGCCTGTTGGCAACGGGAAATTTCAATGAAAGCACAGCGCGGTTTTATACCGATCATGTTTTGTTCACTGCGCATCAACCCATGCTGAGAGAAGCTGAAGATCTCTTTTTATTCCTCAAGAAAAGACGAAGACCGAAAGCTGCAGACGAAATGAAATTCGAGCACCTGCTGGTAGGTCAGTTCAACCTACAGCAACGATTCACGGGATTGATTGAACGTGAGATTCAATATGCTAAAAATAACGTACAGGCATCGCTCACCATCAAACTCAATAATCTGGAAGACCAGGTATTGATTTCAAAACTATATGAGGCATCGCAGGCTGGTGTAAAGATTAATCTTATCGTAAGAAGTATATGTTGCCTCATACCGGGTGTCACAGGCGTGAGTGAGAATATTCATGTAACCCGCATTGTTGATCGATACCTGGAGCATGGCAGAATATTTTTGTTTGGAAATAATGGAAAGCCTGAAGTATACCTTGGCTCGGCCGACTGGATGAACCGCAATATATATAGGCGTATTGAAGTGTGTTTCCCGGTATATGATCCACAACTGAAATCTGAATTAATTGAAATATTATCGTTGCAGGTAGCTGACACTTTGCAGGCTGTGCGAATCGACAGTGACTTGAATAATATACCGGTAACGAGCGATAAACCGCTTCGTTCGCAGGAAGCGATTTGTAATTTGATAACGCAGCATCAAGAATGATTTTTATTAAAAATATATTTGCCCTAACGGAAATCAAGCATGCATTCTAGAATTCTTTTCATAACGATCCTTGTATTAAACGCTTATACATCAAGAGGTCAGCAAGAAGGTATACCTCAGCTTATTCGCGCGCCCTATCTGCAGACTGCTATAGCCGACAGCATTAGTATTCTTTGGAAAACGGATGTAGCCACAACCTGTAAAGCAATGGTGCGCGTACAGAATGATACTGCATGGCAAACGATCTCGGGTAAAGTGACAAAAGCGAGAGCCGGGTATGGCAGCACGGTAACTATTCATGGTTTGAAAAAAGCAATGCGCTATCAGTATAAGATTTTTACAAATGATAGAGAGTTGTCGAAAACGGATTCGCTTTTTTTCAGAGCTCCCGTTGATGCCACAGAGGCATTTACTTTTTTTACAGCCGGAGATATAGGGGAACCCGTTGGGGAAGGAGGGAAGCCGGATAAAATGGCGGTAGGAATTATGAAGCTAAAACAGCAACCTCATTTTGGTTTGTTGCTCGGAGATATAGTATATCCCAATGGGGAGAGTGAAGGATATGATAAACATTTGTTCCCGTATTTTAAGGATGTCTTTTCAAACATACCAACCTTTGCTGTGCTGGGTAATCATGATTGGGTTGTAGATCCGGAAGAAAACTTTTTGAAAGAATGGAAGTTACCCAACAACGGACATTACTACAGCTTTGATTACGGGAATACTCATTTTGTAGGACTTGATTCGAAGAACGGTGACTTCCATGAATTTGAAAAACAACGGGCCTGGTTAATAGCAGACCTGGAAAAAGCACAAGGTAAATATGATTGGTTGATAGTCTTTCTTCATCATAACGGTAAGACATGTACCTATAAGGACGACAATAAAAAGGTAGTCGAACTATATCCTCTGTTTACAAAGTATAAAGTTGATGTTGTTTTAAACGGTCACGCGCATACTTATGAACGATTGAACCCGATGAATGACAAAGGCCTGCCCATTAGAAAATATATAGGAGCAGGAAATGTATACCGGAATCCCGAAGGGTTTATCAGCATTACAGCAGGAAGTGGGGGAAAGTTGCGTGGCTTTGGATCAGATCCCACAGCCTACACACCGAACCCATCTCAATGTGTGCATCCTAACCTGGTTGCATTTACAAAACACTTGTGGGCGTTCATGCAAATTCATGTGTCAGGAAAACAACTTTGGGCTGAGGCTATAGACACGAAAGACGGTTCGGTGTTTGATTTTTTCCGGATCACAAAAGAGTAGCAATATATTATGCGTGTTGATCAATCACACGCTTCAGGTATTCTGTTGGAACCACGCCTGACTGACGCCAAACTATATTTCCTTTTTTAAAGAGTACAAGCGTGGGAACACTTTGCACCTGGTAAGCAGCGGCTGCTTGTGGATTACGATCGATATCAATTTTAATGATCTTGGCTTTATCGCCTATCTGCGATTTTAAATCCTCGAGGATAGGAGCCATCATTTTACACGGCCCACACCATTCTGCTGAGAAATCCACGAAAGTGGGCTTATCGCTGCTGATTAAATCTGAAAATGTTGCTTTTGCCATACTGCATATTGATAATTGTGAGAAATCACTACGCATTTCAAAACAAATAGAATTGGCAGAGAGTTCTGTGTAAAACTATAGAGATTGGACAGTATTAGAAGATATACTTTTTAAAGATCCCTTCAAATTCACGATTGAAGAATAACTGATGATGTTGAGCTACCTCCAGAACATTGGAGTCTTTAATTTCTTTGATAACGGAGGCATAATGAACGAGATCAACGGAAGATCCCAGTAACATTTTGAGATCACGTTTCAGGAATTCGATTTTAATGGTGCTGAGCTGTGGCATGTGATAGTGCTCAGTGAAAAACTGCTGTATCGCATCGCCTTCCAGGAATTCTAATATGTAGTTATTACGCGTAACTCGCACCAATTCAATTATCTTTTCAGTAGATAATTTGGCCAATAACAACTCCGCATCGGTGTTTTGCATAGACAATAGAACTCTCTCAATTATACGCTGAAAAAAATTAAGACAATACGATTTTACCGCTTGGAAAATTTAAAACATTTTAATATGATCTTAAAAGGTATCCGAAGAATTTGAACGATGCAAAGCAGCGTGGGTTTCCCTGATTTGATTTTTTTTCTTTAAAAAAAGATGTCCAATAATGCCTTCAGGACAGTAAAGATGTTCTCTTCTTTGGAATGCAGAAAACATTTTCAATCAACCTGTGTTTTGTAATTGGACAGCGGAAATGGTCGTTGTCCTGAAGATTTATTCTACAGTTAGCATTTTTTTTACTGTGGTAAAAATCCATGCCATGATAAAATATCGATAAGCGCTTGGTATGTAGTAGGTTGTTTGATAATATTATCCTTTGCACACATTGTCCTAATTAAATATATAAACATATGGTAGCACATTCACATACAGTATTGTTAGTCGATGATGAGCCCGTTTTCAATTTTATAACGGAGAGCCTATTGAAAAGAGTAAACCTGGTGAAGGAGGTATATAGTGTATTCAATGGGCGGGAGGCGATGAAACTTTTGCAAGAATCATTTCAAGGATTGCATAATATACCTTCACATATTTTTCTGGATCTGAACATGCCGATCATGAATGGCTTTTCATTTCTCGAAGAGTTCAGTAAACTTCCAAGAGACCAAAAGGATGATATCAAAATTATTGTTGTGTCCTCTTCAGAGAATCCATCCGATATAGCGAAAGTTAAATCTTATGGAGTTGAAGACTATATCAGCAAGCCGCTATCTCCCGATACGTTGAAGGAAATTTTACAGTAACTATGCTTTCAGTATGCGATCGTTCGTGATCCGCATACTGAAGTATAGCATTCTTACGGACTCGTTTTTGATTCACAACGCCAGGGGTACCCGCCACAATACGCGTCATTAATCCTGCCCTGCCTCTACTTCTAAAATGTTATAAATACCTTATTTTGGGTTGTTATCGGCTATTATAGTCTAATTAATAATAAGTTAATTATTTGATAATAGACTCGCGACACTAAAAGTATGTCTCTGCTTTTACGTTTGTGTTTTCAAAAAAAAACGAAACCAAACGATGAGAGAAAATTCTACCCGCAAAAAATCAATAGTTTTAAGCGTGTTGATCTTGTTAATGTGTTGCAGTTTCATCAGCGCACAAACAATTTCAGGTATTGTATCAGACAGTACGAACGCTCCGCTTCCCGGTGTAAACGTTCTTGTAAAAGGAACGAATATAGGTACAGTAACCAACGCGGACGGTACGTATATACTTACAACGGACCAGGTACTGGACAACAACAGTGTGCTGGTATTTAGTTTTATAGGATTCAAAACACAAGAAGTAGCACTCAACGGCAATACAAAAATTGACGTTCAGCTTCAGGAAGATAAAGCGCTGCTCAATGAGGTAATTGTTACTGCCCTTGGTATAAAACGTGAGGAAAAAGCACTTGGGTATTCCACGCAAGTGTTAAATGAAAGTGCTGTAAACGATGCGCGTTCCAATAACTGGTCTGCTGCACTCTCCGGTAAAGTAGCTGGATTAAGTCTTCTCTCCTCAGGTTCCGGTCCACTTAATTCAACACGTATAAAACTCAGAGGCGATAATTCATTTTTAACAAATAAGAATACAGCGCTCATCGTATTGGATGGAGTGCCTATGAATACAGGCATGGCAAGTTCCGGTGTGAGCAACGCATACGGTGCTGGTTCAGGAAATGATGTGCCAATCGATTTTGGTAATGGTATAGCTGATATCAACCCAGATGATATTGAAAGTATAACCGTATTGAAAGGTGCGAGCGCAGCAGCCTTGTATGGAAGCCGCGGGGGTAATGGTGCGATCATCATTACAACCAAGTCAGGTTCGCGTGCAGGCAAAGGGTTGGGTGTGACTATAAATTCGAATTTAAGTTTTAACGATGTACTGAAGTGGCCTGATTATCAATATGAATATGGTCAGGGCACAGGCAAGGCTTTCAATGCAGATGGACAGCTATATTACTCGTATGGAGCAACGGCCGACGGTGCGAGCACAGGTGGAACCAGCAGTGCATTCGGTCCGAAGTTCAATGGGCAGCTATACTATCAATACGATCCAACCGTACAAGGAACTTCACCCGAGCGTGTGTTGTGGCAACCCTATAAAGATAATATCAAAGGATTCTGGCGTACGGGTTCAACCTTCACGAACAATATATCCATAGAAGGTGGTAACGATAAAAGTTCAGCGCGTGCATCCATCACGCATACCAAGAACGAATGGATCATGCCGAATACCGGGTATGAAAGACTCACTGCTGCCTTCAGTGTAAATCATAAAGTCTCGGATAAGATCAAGATCGCCAGCAAAATAAATTATACCAACAAGCAAAGCGATAACCTTCCAGCCACGGGATATAACAATCAGTCGATTTCATATTTTATGATCTTTCAGAATCCAAACGTTGATTTGAAATGGTATGAGCCGCGTTGGAAAAATGGTAAAGATCAAATTGATCAGATTCATCCGTTTAGTTCTTTCATTGATAATCCATACCTGATTGCGTATGAGATGACGAACTCTGTGAAGAGCAACTCTCTGGTTGGAAATCTTTCTGCTACCTATGAACTCTCGAAGAAATTTGAAGTAATGGTTCGTTCTGGAATTACGTTGAATCAGGAAGAGCGTGAACAACGCAGACCGTTCAGCACGGCTAATTTCCAGAAAGGATATTTCAAATTGCAAAATGTAGGATACTCTGAAATCAATACAGATTTCTTAATTACCTATAAAGACAGGATCTCTGAACGCTTCGATCTTCGTGTTTCTGCAGGTGGAAACAGAATGGAGCGGAATCTTGACCAGACAAATTCATATGTGGATGGACTTGTCATTCCCGGAGTATATAAATTATCGAACGGTGTGAGTAGTCCCATGACATCGATCAATGATGAAGACAAGAAGATCAACAGTCTGTATGCATTGGCTTCTTTATCGTATGACGATAAAATATTTTTGGATGTAACTGCGCGTAACGATTGGGCTAGCACATTGCCGTCCAAGAACAATTCTTATTTCTATCCATCGGTAAGTTCAAGCGTTATTCTAAGCGAAGTATTCAATTTACCCACAGCTATATCTTTTGCCAAGATCAGACTTGCAGCTGCAGCCGTAGGTGGAGATACCGATCCCTATAAAACAAAGAAGTACTATGGAACCAGCGAGTTCCCCGGATCCGGCAGTGTATCCACTACGTTGTTCAATGCTGATTTTAAGCCGGAACTCAATACCAACTACGAGGCCGGTCTTGAATATATACTCTTTAACCGCAGAGTCGGCATGAATATAACCCTGTACCGGAACCTCACCACCAACCACATTGTAGATGTGCCCGTTGATCCTACCACCGGCTATAGCAGTGCAGTGTTGAATGCAGGAAAGGTAAGAAACCAGGGCATTGAACTTGTACTGAATGGAAGCCCGATCAGCACCGCAGCATTTAAATGGAATACTACGCTTACGTGGGCGAAGAACTATAACAAAGTTATATCGTTGCCGGAAGAGCTTGGCGGCAGAATGGATATAGGCTATGGCGGTAATGCTACCATCGCAGCAACGGTAGGTGGCACTACCGGAGATATATATGGATTTGGATTCAAGCGTGCCCCAGACGGACAGATCATCTATACCAAGGATGGGCTTCCTGCGAGACCAGATGCCATTCAATATATAGGCAACGCGTATGCCGACTGGAAGGGTGGTTTATTAAATGAGTTCAGCTATAAGAATTTCAGATTCAGCTTCCTGATCGATGGCCAATATGGCGGTATAGTATATTCGCAGACGCATCACAAGATGTCGGAGCAGGGTAAGCTTGAACATACGCTACGCGGACGTGAAGACGGCTTTATCATTGGCGAAGGTGTAGTAGATAATGGTGATGGTACGTATTCCCCGAATACAAAGCAGGTAACGCTTCCGGATTTTTATGCAGATTACTATAGGAGAGCGAATGTGGAGTCGAATTCATTTGATGCTTCTTATGTAAAGCTTCGTGAAGTGAGGCTTGAGTATAATCTTCCCGCGAAGTTGCTGAGCAGAACATTTATTAACAAAGCGAGTATAGCACTCTACGGTCGCGATCTGGCGATGATTACAGACTTCCCGATGTTCGATCCTGAAACTGCGGCATTAAATGGTTCTACTATTTTGCCTGGTGTTGAAATAGGACAGATGCCTACACCCAGAACGTACGGCATGAACATCACGCTTAAATTATAATCACTTTACGGTATATAGATATAGCATGGAACAACCATTGTTCCTAAAACATAATATACGATGATGAACATCAAGAAAATATCAATAGCATTTATACTTATGGGAGCGGTTAGCTTCTCCTGTACCGATGGTTTTGAAGAAGTAAATACGGACCCAAACAAGATTGAAAAGATCAGCCCGGGTACATTGCTGAACCCGATACTCTATTCCGTGTCTACTTTTAATACAACGAAGAGTGACGACTTTACTTTTAACATCATGCAGGTAGCACTGCCATATCCGAGTGTTTCGGGTGGTGTGCACCGGTATGTTATCAGTGAGACAGCAGGTAACTCGACCTGGAATACATATTACCGTTGGCTTAATAACGTAAAGGAAATGAAAGCCGCTGCGATTGCAGTATCGGATGTAAACTATGAGGCGGTAGCCCTTACGTTGAATGCGTGGATCTATTCACAACTTACAGACTGCTTTGGCGATGTGCCGATGGATGAAGCTGTGCGTGGCGATGAAGGTATATTTCAGCCAGCCTTCAATACACAGCAAGAGATATATACTATGATTTTGGCAGACCTTGAGCGTGCTAACACATTGTTCGATCCTACCAAGCCAATGATCTTCGGCTCCGATTTACTCTATAGCAATACAGCCGATGACGTGAAAGATGGCAAGAATATAAAGAAGTGGAGAATGTTCTGTAATTCCCTTCACCTTCGGTTACTGTTGCGTGTATCGAAGCGTACAGAGATGAACTCATTTGCAAAAATGACCGAGATGATCAACGACCCGGTGAAGTACCCTGTATTTACAAAGAATGATGAATCTGCGATCATTAAGATTTCAGGTGTTGGTGCCAATGTTTCTCCCTGGGGTCGCGCTATAGATTTCACAACGTTTCGTGCCGGTGCAGCTTTCTTCATCGATAACCTGAATGCTTTTAATGATCCACGCAGAGCCGTGTTCAACACACAGGCGAAATCAAAAGATGGAAAGACAACGATCGGGTATAAAGGTATACCAAGCGCCTATACCGGAAGCGATTCTCAATTCGACTACCAACCTTCTAACCTGAATATCGCCTTGGTGACAGCTCCCATGGTTTCCATTATCATGACGTATGCTGAGGTGGAGTTTATAAAAGCAGAACTGGCGCAACGTGGTATACTTGCTTCAGATGCCAAAACACATTATCAGAATGGTGTGAAAGCAGCCATCGAACAATGGAATGCTGTATTGCCTGCCGGATATTTTGAAAACGAAGCAACGGCCTACGATGGCACACTGGAGCGTATTATGTTACAGAAATATTACGCCCTATATTTTAATGATTATCAGCAGTGGTTTGAATACAGACGTACAGGCTTCCCTGTATTACCAAAGACGGACGCGATGCTAAACGACCAGAATGTACCGGTACGTTTTGAATACCCGATTGTTGTGCAGACGAATAATCCCGAGAACTATGCCCGCGCGGTAGAGTCCATGGGCGGAGATGAGATCAACACCAAAGTATGGTGGGAAAAATAGTATAGCATATACCATGTCTGATAACTTTAGTAAGTATATTCAATTTTAAATAGCATATAATGGCATTAAACAGAAGAGCATTCCTGCGCGCATTGGGTTTAAGCGGAGTAGGCCTGGGAATAAGCGTAACGATGGCTCAAGGTAAACCCGCTGGTAAAGGTGTGCGTAAAGATCTTTCTGCGATTAAACTCACAGGCGTGGTGCGTGCAAATGCAAAGGGAGTGGCGGGTGTCGCAGTGACCGATGGTATTAATATTACTTATACCGATGCAAAAGGTAATTATATACTGAACAGTAACGCTGTTGCCGAATTTGTATATATATCAGTTCCGAAAGGATACGCGTTTAATCATCAATACGGCATAACCGGCTTTTACAAGCGCATCGAAAACGCAAAGGGAAGCTTTAAGGCAGATTTCGATTTACAAAAATTAGCAGTTGACGATACGCGACACAACTTCATTGTGTGGGCTGATCCTCAAATACAAAATGCAGAAGATGCAGCATTGCTGAATTCACAGTCTGCTCCGGATACGTTTAAACTGGTGAATAGTTATCCGAAAGAAACGCTCTTCCATGGCATTGGATGTGGTGACCTAGTGTGGGACAAATTCGAGTTGTTTGCAGACTATAAAGAAGCGGTCAAGAAAACAGGGATTCCATTTTTTCAAGTGATTGGAAATCATGATATGGATATTGATGCACGCACCGATGACTATTCATCCAAAACATTCAAGGAACATTTCGGTCCTTCGTATTACTCGTATAACCGTGGCGATGTTCACTACGTCACATTGGACGATGTATTCTTTTTAGGTGCTTCCAAGAAATATATAGGGTATATATCGGAGCAGCAGTTTGCGTGGCTCGAGCAGGATCTCGCGCAGGTCAAACCTGGTTCTACAGTTGTGGTATCGCTGCATATACCCGTGAATACAGGTGCGAAGAGACGCAATAAACTCGATGAAGAACCGATAGGAGGTGTGGTGTCCAACCGGAAAGAGCTATACCGGTTACTCAAGCCTTTTAAAGCACACATCATGTCGGGACATACGCACTTCAATGAAAAAGTAATTCATGAAGGGACAATAGAACACGTGCATGGTACAGTATGCGGTGCGTGGTGGACCGGACCAATCTGTTATGACGGAACTCCTAACGGATATGCAGTATACGAAGTGAACGGCAATGAGATACAATGGTACCACAAAGCTGTTGGTCATGAGAAAGATTACCAGCTGCGGATTTATCCGGTAGGTGCAGTGAAAGACAAACCTGACTATTTTTCTGTGAATGTTTGGAATTGGGATCCGCAATGGAAAGTAGAATGGTTTGAAGATGGAAAGAGTATGGGTGAACTTCAGCAGGAGATCGCATTCGATCCGCTTTCTGTGGCGTTGCACGAAGGTGCAGAGAAACCTTCCAGGCGCGGTTGGGTTGATCCGGTATTAACAGACCACATGTTTTTCGGAAAGCCATCCGCGAATGCAGATAAAATTATAGTACAAGCTACTGACCGGTTTAAAAATGTATACAAGAAGGAAATCCGTTTGTCCGAGTTGACGTTGCAGTCCTGAACTTCTTATCAGGATTAACTATAATTATAAAGCCCTTCGATTGATGATCAATCCGAAGGGCTTTTCTTTTCTTCGCAAAAGATTAGTTTAGAGTAATCAACTATAAACTATACTAAATAGTATAGCTCAGGTATAAAAGAATTACAGGTTTGGTTGCGGTGAATGTATAGCTGGATTCATTGAATTTTTATCTGGTCAGATCAACGGTTAAACGCTGTTATATATACTACTGTCGAATTTTCACCGGTAATTCGTTCTGTCCAAACGGTTTCTTCCGTAACAATACCAACAGTGTAGGGTTTCTCTACACATCGTCCATATAAATGTGTTCAAATAATAATCGAAACATACTATGCGTTTAGGTTGAAATATTTTGAATCCGAAACCAAAATTGGCATAGTATTTTAGGTTGCTGAATACTTTGGAAAAGATTCCTCATAAACCAAGAAAAAAGAAAATGATGCTTCAAATCAAAAATTCGTCAAGATTGATCATGGCAGCCATCCTCATTCTTATGATGGCTGGAGTAGGTTGTAAAAGTAAAAAGAAAGCCATGGAGGCAAGCAACACCGCTTCCCTGGAGAAAGTAAAACAAGAACAAGAGGCAGCACTTCGAAAGCAGAAGGAAGAAGAGGAGCGGAGACGAGCACTTGCGGAAGAAGACCGTGCGCGAAGAGAATCGGAAGCAAAGGCACGAGAGCCGAAGGCGAGACTTGAACAATATTTCGGTGCTATAGCAAATTCCTCCAATGTATCTTCAGCGAACAACAGTATCAACGAAGCGTTGTCATTGTTTGCATCCGCAGATACTCCGGTGTTGATTGTTATCAGCGAATCGGGTGGACAAAAAGATTATGACCGGCCTACTACCATTCGTGATTATCTCAATTATCTGAAAGACCAAAAGAAAAATTTTAACAAGATCGGAAATCTTCAATTTGACAGTTCCGGAAAAATTACAGAACTCGAATTGATCAAACAGAAATAGTTTAAATTAAAATCAAACAACCATGACTCATCATAAATATGTAGTGGCGTTACTCTTCAGCTTGTTTACCATTGGAAATATAGCTGCGCAGAATGCAGATATAAGTCCTGAAAGAAAACAGGCAATCGATTCTCTGGCCTTGGAGAAAGTACGCGATCTCAGCAAGTATATAAGTATCATCGGTAACAAGAAGACACCATTCTCGGAAGCTAACCGCGTTATGGATCGGGCAGAAGAACTTTTTGCACCAGACAGCGAGATGGGAGTGTCTTCACTCAACAGAAAAGAAGTAAACTATTATAAAGTACGGAAATATTTTGAGCGCCTCATGGCGTTGAATTATGATCGCGTATCGATCACCTGGTATAATATACATTACATCAGTGACCTGGAACGCCAACCAGATGGACGCTACGTTGGTGTTGTTACCATCTATCAGCACTTTGAAGGACAAACGGATGATGGTTTAAAATATAAAGACACCACAAAGAAAGATATAACTATATATGTCGAGAGGAAGAAGACACAGATCCAAGGGAGAATCGTTGAATTCTGGGATGTGTTGTTAGGCGATATCAAAGTGACGGAGACGAGTGCATGAGAATCACCGGCATATTCACCTTTATAGTATTATGTATATCATCGTATCACCTGCAGGCACAGCTTGTAGGTGATAAAGATGATGAGAGCAAGCTCTACGCTCAGACCAAGCAGGTCAATCAGTTCATCAGGCGATTCAATGGCGAAGAAGATGAGAAGGGCGATCGTTACTATCCCAAAGACAAGCTATACCGGAACGAGAAGCTTCGGAAGAAATATTTAGGTATATTGTTCGATGCCAGTAACAACGGCATCAACAACGATCTGAAAGTTCAGTTCGCTAAAGATGTACTGGACAAAGCACAGCCTGCTATACTGGATTTTCACGGTGGCAACTGGTTCTCAGAAGTACATACTACCTTTACGATGAATGGAAAGAACCAGACGGTGATTCTGTTCATGGAGCTAGAGAAAGATCATCTTGGCAGCAAGTGGGTAATTAGTCGCGTACATGCCGATATGTTTGATCCGTATTTTAAAAGAGATACTTCCAAAGTCGGTAAATTTATACATCCGTTGAGTCATGAGCTTGATTTTATGAATCTCCGGAAGGCGTTTGCGAATAGCGACAGTGTAGTTCAGTTTGCAAGCAAGCGATATATACCAGATCATCTTTCATTATTTCTATATGAAATTAAGAGGGGAAATCTGAAATTTAAGACTGTGGAGGAAGTGAAGTTCCATTTCTTCCAGATCAACGGCTGGTATTTTGAGCTATCGCAATTTAACAGGCCAGGCTATAATACGGGGTGGCTTATTTCAAATCTTGTGAAAGTAAATAATGAGACTGAAAAAAATCTTCTCAGAAAGTTTCTCTACTATGAAAGAAAGTAAGCTGTGGCTTGTTACAATCTTTTTGCTTTTCCTGTATACCGCGGGTGCCTACGGGCAGGCAAAGTCTAAAACCAAAACGAAGTCGAAGACACCGGCAAAGACGCAAACACAGCCGAAGACTACACAAACTCAGTCGAAGACTACGCAAACCGCTACGTCCTCTGATTCCAATCAACAACACCAGCAGAAAGTAAAGGATATGGTTGCGTTCCTGGAATTCGTATTGAATACCCTGGGAAGCAACAGTACATCTTCACGGGATAAGGACGTGTTGATCACGGAAAGCTATACCAAAATTTTTCGCGATGCCAAAGTACAGGTCGAAGATGATCTCGCCGAAAAGCGAAATGTTATCACAAACAAAGATGTACAGGCGTATCTGAAAGATGTAGACTTCTTTTTTGAAAACGTAAAGTTTGAATTCACCATTCAGGATATACAGGGAAAGACAAACTCGAATAACAAACTTTTTTATAAAGTATCGCTGCTGCGAAACATGAAGGGCACAACAGCCGAAGGAAAGCCGATCAACAATACTATGCCACGATATATAGAGGTGAACTACGATCCGGAAGCCCAGGATCTTAAAATCGTGAGTATATATACCCGACAATTTAACCAAACGGAAGCGCTCACACAATGGTGGAACCAGCTCTCGTACGAATGGCAATCTGTTTTTGAAAGGCAGCTGAACATCCGTGATAGTGTAACGCTGGACGCTATACAGGACATCACCGCCATTGAGACGTTAGACCTCAGCCATAACAAGTATATACAGGATATAGAACCGCTTGGACAGCTTTCAAACTTGCGCGTGCTCAATCTTTCCAACACAGCAATAACAGATCTAAGTCCGGTGAGAAATCTTACCGAACTGCAGGAATTGAACTTGTCGGGGACAAAGGTATCGGATATATCAGCCCTGCGCTATTCTGATAAACTGGTAAAGTTCAATATCAATAACACCTCCGTGGCAGATATAGCGGTGATCGAAAAGATGTCGAAGCTTGAGCAGTTGGAGGTTGAGAAAACAGCTATAGCTGATTTTACACCGCTCGGCAATCTTACGGAGCTGCAACTCCTGAATGTACGTGATACTAAAATTACAACGCTCACACCCATCGCTACACTTGCCAAGTTGAATACACTCGATGTTTCAGGAACCATGATCACCGATATAACTCCGATCACTACCTGCAAGACGTTGGAGACACTCCATATAGACAGTACACGGATAGCAGATATAGCGTCCCTGGCAGGTGTGGAGAAATTAAAAGTTCTCTATGCAAACTATACGTTAATCGGCAACCTCAATGCTCTGCAGAACCTTACAGCGTTGGAAAGGGTTTACTGTGATCATACACAGATTGACCGGTCACTTGCAGATGCATTTATGGCAGCGAACCCGGGAGTATTGGTGATTTTTGATTCCGAAGATTTGAAGAACTGGTGGGATACACTTTCAGACAAGTGGAAGAGTATATTAAGTGCGGCTATCAAAACCGGATCGAATCCTTCCAAGGAAGAACTGGCAAAAGTTACCAACCTGGATTCTGTAAACTTTGCTGGCAATAGTCAGATCCGTGACCTTGAACCGTTACGAAAGCTTCAGAAATTACAAGTGATCATTGCCAATAAAACAGGGATAAGAGACTTGTCGCCAATCAAAGAACTTAAATCGGTTCGTGTTCTTGATATAAGTGATACACCCGTGGAAGACCTCTCTACATTGGATCACTTCCAGAAGCTACAAGTGCTGCGTGCCGATAATAGTAAAGTTCAAAACATCACAACACTCGCGGATAACACGTCACTTAAAAGACTTTATGTAGAGGGCACCAGTATAAATAACCTTCATGTGCAGGATTTCTTAAGTAAGAATCCACAGTGTCTGGTGGTATATAAAACCGACAGCCTCGAAAGGTGGTGGACAGGTCTTAGTGAAGATTGGAAAGGGATCTTTAAAACGCAGGTATCTATACAGGCGAAGTCAAGACGCGATGACCTTCACCGGTTGGTGGAGTTGGAGGCACTGCACTTTAATGATGCTGCCATCAGCGATCTCTCTGCTTTGCAGGAATTTGTACGTCTGAAGGAATTACATTTTTCAGGAACAACGGTAAGTGATCTGGCGCCACTCAGCACTTTGAAGACCTTACGCTCTTTACACGTTACCAATAGCCCCGTTCGTAAACTTGAACCGCTCGGGCAACTCAATGGTATAGAAGACCTCGACATATCGAATACACCGGTGGAAGAGCTGAAGGTATTAGGAAGCTTATCCAATCTTAAAAAGCTGAATTGCTCGGGAACGCAGGTTGATGACCTGGATGCTTTGGAGAAGTTGCAGACAATTGAATTTGTAGATTGTTCCAATACAGGAGTGAAGAAAATCAGTTCGCTGGAGAATCAGCCTATAAAAAATTTGAAGTGCTACAACACCAAGATCTCGAAGAAAAGTGTTGAGAGCTTTAAGAAAAAGAAACCGGATTGTAATGTAGTATATTACTGACACCATGATCAGTATATATATTATCAAAAAGCAAAAGGTCACTTGTCGTAGACAAATGACCTTTTATACTTTGCAGCAAGGTATGAATTACTTTACGTGCTTGTTAATCACCTTTGCTAATTCAAACATTGAAATTTGACCTTTGCCTGCGAAAACTGTTTTCAGTTTAGCATCAGCGTTGATCATTCTTCTGTTCTTTGCATCCTGAAGTTTGTTCTTCTTGATGTAGTCCCAGATCTTTTTAATGATCTCAGTTCTTGGTACTGGTTTAGTACCGATTACTTCTGCCAATGCTGGACTAGGAGTAAGAGGTGCCATGAATGCTGCATTCGGCTTACGAGCAGATTTCTTAGCTGCCTTCTTAGCAGCTTTCTTCGGAGCCGCCTTAGCCGCTTTTTTAGCAGCCTTCTTCGGAGCTACTTTTTTAGCAGCTTTCTTAGGTGATTTTGTAGCAGTTTTCTTTGCTGCCTTCTTCGCTTTTTTTGCCATAGCGTTTTTAATTTGTAGTTAATAGTTAAACTTAACTTTTCGAAAATACAGAGGTAGTTTAAATTATCCTAATGTCTATACATTTCCCCTCTGTAAGCGAAACAAAATCACTACATCTCTACGGATAGAAAAAAAGAAAAAAACATCAATTTCCCCTATGAGAAAATTGATTTCCCCTATGAAAAAACGTGAATTTATAGGCAAGACGCGTGTTTCAAGCTATTCGAGAGAGTGATGCGTATGATGATGAATTAGTTTTTTTCGTGTTGATCGCTTCTTGATCAACGTCCAAAAATGTTTTGGCCAAGTGATCATATTCCCTATGAGAAAATGATCTTTCAGGTTATTTCGAAGATTGCTTCTCATAATTTTTACCACCAGATCCTTATGAACTTCGCCTACTTCTGTAACCTGTAACAGTAGTTCGACAGCAATGAAAGCAAGGAAAGCAGCGATCAAAAAAAGGAAACTCCATTCGTGAAGAAGTGCAAGTCGGAAGAATTTGGTGAACGCATCACTCTTCCAGGTAGCTACTATTTCCAATGAACGATGCGTAAAGAAATCGGCAAGCACACCCCCGATGATCGGAGCGATGGAGGAGAATATTGAAGTTATAATATTCTTGCATGTCAGGTAAACGATAGCCGATTCTTTCGGTGCAAGCTTCAACCCGATGTTGGTAAGGGATAGGTTAATGCCTGCCGTGGAGATACCGGTTACTATATGTACGGACACCAGTAAGATAATATTCATGTACTGCTTCGTATATATTCCAACAAAGCACCAGGCAATCAGGCAAGCTATATAAAGCGGTGCACCGATGGCGATGATCGTTTTGTTGCTATAGCGATCCGAATACATTCCCCAGGCACGAATCGTCAGGATACTAAAGACCTGACTAATAATAGACAACCCAATCACATACGACAATGAAATGTTAAGGGTTTTAAGCATGAATACCGTGAAGAAAGGTGTGGCAATGTTCAGTGCAAATACCCATGCAGAGTTAAAGATGAGTAGTCGTTTAAAGTTTGGATCACGGAGCGGCTGCAGTACCTGCTTGAAGAGATTTTCTTTTTTGAGAAATGACTGTGGCTCCTGTACACGAGCCAGGATCAGTGCCCCTATAATTCCGAAGACCCCGCCAACAATAAACATGATCGCGTAGGTATCCGCTTCAGCGGTAGGGTGATTTGTCTTTATATAGTCTACGAGCAACGCGAGCAATACGCTTAGCACAACATTCAACGTCTGTGTATAGCTGCCGCGCCTCGAGAAGTATTCTCCCAATGATTTCTCATGAACCAAATCCTTAACCCAGGAATTCCAACTTGGTCCGGCAATGGATCCGAACAAATAATAAATAAAGAGTAACCCTATTAAAGAAGAGACGAAGTTTTCGGGAGAAACAAGAAATGGTAATATCCCAACGATTACAAGCGGCACGCGCGCAAGAAGTCCACAGATAACTGCAACTGCCCGTCTGTTATTGAACTTGCGCACCAGCCAAATAGAAGCGAGCTGAAAAAGGTTGGTGAACGTTGGCAGTGATGCAAGCAAACCAATTTGAAAATTCGAAGCACCCATCAGCAATGCCATGGCCACAAGAAATGCACCTCCGGTAAGCGTTGTCATGGCCTCTGCTGCGAGACCATCACCAATCACAAGTTTCAATCCTTGCTTTACTTCCTCATCTGTCAGTGATGGTTTTGGCTTCAATATCATTCTTTGCTCAAGCTATGTTCATTCCTTTTTTAGCTGTGAGTCGGTAAATATTGTGCCGTTATAATATAGGTTAACCAGAGAAACACTTTCAATTTTTCAATACACACTTCTGAGAAATTATATGTGCATTTGTTTTTAAGGTTGAAGACAAGTCAACAAAACATGGTTGTAATTCCACCACTTCAGTACTGGCGTTATTATTTACCGCTGCTGGTGATGTAAACTATATAAGTATGCACCGCGATTCCAGAATAAAAATTTTTACATGGCACATTCACGGAAGTTATCTATACTACTTGTCGCATTGTGATTTTGATATTTACATTCCACTCGGTGATAAGAAGAAAGAAGGATATATAGGGCGAGGAACAACTTTCCCGTTTGGTAGCAATGTGATAGAAGTGCCGGTCAATCAAATTAAACAGTTAACGTTTGATTGTATACTTTTTCAAACAAATCATAACTATCTCAAAGATCAGTACGAGATCTTGTCCGAAGAGCAAAGAAATCTTCCTGCTATATATCTGGAGCACGATCCGCCACAGGGTGTTCCAACAGATACCCGTCACGTTGTGGACTTAGGTCGTGTACAGATCGTGCATGTTACTCACTTTAATAAATTGATGTGGAATAATAACGACAGCCCTGCTACTGTAATCGATCATGGTGTAACGGTTCCACAAAATATAGTCTATACAGGCGAGATTGATAAAGGTATAGTCGTCATCAACAACTTGCAGGACAGAGGAAGAAGACTTGGAGCCGATATCTTCATGGAGTTGCGTAAACATGTACCACTGGATCTGATCGGCATGGGTACAAAAGATATAGGAGGACTAGGTGAAGTACTTCATCCGCAGTTGCCACAGTTTATCAGCCGCTATCGTTTTTTCTTTAATCCCATTCGCTATACCAGTCTCGGCTTGGCCGTACTCGAAGCGATGATGATCGGTATTCCTGTGGTAGGTCTTGCCACCACAGAGATGGTAACCGTAATCCGTGATGGTGAATCCGGCATTCTGCATACGGATACAAATTACCTGATCAAAAAAATGAAACAACTCATCGAAGACAAAGCACTTGCAAAACAGTTGGGAGACGAGGGCAGAAGAGTTGTAAATGAAAGATTCAATATTAATCGCTTTACCAAAGATTGGGAAAAGTTGGTTGGGAAAGTCATACAGGGGAGTCATGCAAAAGATTTGATTCATGACTCTGAATTAATTATCGAGCTATAACAAAACAGTTATGAAGACAAGGCACAGGATAGCATTCATCAGCGAGCACGCTTCACCGTTGGCAACCTTGGGAGGTGTTGACAGTGGCGGACAAAATGTTTATGTAGGAGAGTTGGCGAGACATCTCGCGGACCGGGGGTATGCTATAGATGTATTCACCCGGTGGGATAACAAACAACTTCCACAGATCATAAACTGGATACCGCAGGTAAGAATTATACATGTAAAAGCAGGACCGCTTGAGTTCGTTGAGAAGGAGCAACTGTTGCCATACATGCGCGAGTTCAGAGAGAACATGCTGAGCTTTATAGAGCAGGAGCCTCAACCATACGCCATGATTCACGCTAACTTTTTTATGTCAGCGCTGGTAGCAGCTGAAATCAAGGAAGTATTACAGATTCCGTTTGCTGTTACCTTTCATGCTTTGGGATGCGTACGAAAAATACATCAGGGTGATAACGATCGTTTCCCTGCTGAAAGAATTGAGATTGAGAAAAGAGTGGTACGTGAAGCAGACTATATCATTGCAGAGTGCCCGCAGGATGAAGCAGATTTGATTCAATACTATAATGCTTCTCCGGAGAAGATTTCAATTATACCATGTGGTTTTAATCCACAGGAATTTTACCCGATTGATAAACTGCTTGCACGCATGGTGCTAAACCTCGATGCAAATGAGAATATAGTATTGCAATTGGGAAGGATGGTACCGCGCAAAGGTGTCGACAATGTTGTGAAGGCGCTTGCTAAGATACGCAAAACGGATTTACCTGTGCGATTGGTAATTGTAGGAGGTGAAACCGACACGGCTGATCCGTTGCTCGATAAGGAGATTGGACGGTTACAGAAAATGGCACAAGAAGAAGGTGTGCTGGATTCCATACTATTTGTAGGGCGTAAGAACAGAGATGTACTCAAATATTATTATGCTGCTGCCGATGTTTTTGTCACCACACCATGGTATGAGCCTTTCGGCATTACACCGCTGGAGGCAATGGCGTGTGGCACCCCCGTTGTAGGTGCAAATGTAGGGGGTATAAAGTATAGTGTGAGGGATGGCGAGACAGGATACCTCGTGCCACCTCACGATCCTGATGCGTTGGCACAAAAGATCTACGAGCTCTTGAGCGACACTTCATTGCTGGAATGGATGAAGCGAAATGCGATCAAGCGTGTGAATGCGATGTTTACCTGGGCTCAGGTAGCCGATAAGATGTCGCTGCTATACGATCGCATTTGCGTGACTTCCCCAGTGAAAGATCCGGATGAACGTGACTATGAATTCATCGATGATGCATTCGATCAGGCCATTGAAACGATCAAGCGTTCAAAAAAGATACTGGCAAGCTCTATACAGGAAGCTGCAGCCCTGCTTACAGAATGCTTTTCTAAAAACAAGAAAGTACTCGTGTGTGGCAATGGAGGCAGCGCAGCCGAAAGCCAGCACCTTGTAGCCGAACTTGTAGGACGATTTGAATTGCCAAACCGGAAAGCACTTCCTGCCATTGCATTGACAGCCGATACTTCGCTAATCACCGCGTGGGCTAATGATATAGGGTATGAAGATGTATTTGCACGGCAAGTGGAGGCACACGGTAGAAAAGGAGATATACTATTCTGCTTTAGCACCAGTGGACAATCTGCCAACATTATCCGTGCAATGAAAACGTCAGTAGATAAACAGATGTATTGCATTGCATTGAGCGGGAAGGGCGGTGGAGAAATGTCGCAGTATGCACATATAGATATAGTGGTTCCATCCAATAGCACACAACGCATTCAGGAAATGCACCTGCATGTACTGCATACGATTTGCAGCTTGCTTGAAACAAATTTATTCAGCAGGCAAAATATTACGAAAGAGCTTGTGAAAGAGAATGGTCATGCGATTAAAAAGAACGGAAACGGTAAACATGTAAACGGTGTACACCAGCAATCCATTATATAGATTGTCGGTTACGTTAGATAAAGTATAGATGAACAAAGCAGTATTCATTGATAAGGATGGAACGTTAATACACGATGTACCCTATAATGTAAAACCAGAACTAATCACGTTGAGTGAAGGTGCTATACCGTCACTGTTGCGTTTGAAGGAGCTGGGATACTTGCTGATTGTAATATCAAATCAATCCGGTGTTGCTCATGGATACTTTGAGGAGGAGGCGCTGGAAGCGGTAAAGAAGCAACTCGGAGTTTTGCTGGGAGATGCGGGTATTGATGGATTCTATTATTGCCCGCACCACCCGGAAGGTACAATAGATATATATAGTGTTGCGTGCGATTGCCGGAAGCCACAGCCCGGTATGATCCTGAAAGCAGCGAAAGATTTTAATATAGATCTGCCGGCTTCGTGGATGATCGGAGATATACTTGCCGATTCGGAAGCTGGAAACAGAGCCGGTTGCAAAACTATATTGATCGATAATGGTAATGAAACAGAGTGGGACATGGAGGGACAACGGAGGCCGACTTTCATTGTGAAAAACCTGGAAGAGGCTTCCAAATTAATACTTGATTACACATGGCAGGAGCATTGATCTCAGATACAGATTTTTTACAGATCATTCAGGCCTTTCAAACCAAAAAGATTTTGGTGATTGGCGATTTTATACTTGATGTTTACGTGAAGGGTATAAGTACGCGTTTATGTCCCGAGGCGCCCGTACCCGTTGTAGACGTCATTGAAAAAGTTGAATTGCTCGGAGGAGCTGCGAACACTGCCTGTAATGTAGCAACGCTGGGGGCATATGTATCTTTCGCCACCGTTATAGGTAACGATGAAGACGGCGATAAAGCCATTGCGTTATTGGAGAAATCTTCTATTAACACAGACAAGATTATTCGTGTTGATGAAAGAAAGACAATCGTTAAAACACGCGTGATGGCAGGTGGCCATGTATTGACCAGGTTTGATGCCGGCCATGAAACGGTTATTGATGATGCAAGTGAATCTATACTGATAAATGCTATACAAGCAGATATAGCGGAATACGATGCCGTTATTCTTTCCGACTATAACAAAGGCGTCATCACAAATGGCCTTGTAGATGTGATCGCCGCAGCGAAAGATTTTCACCCTATATTTATAGCAGTTGATTCCAAACGGCTTCATTTCTTCAGATCTTTACAGCCATCGCTTGTGAAACCCAATTATGATGAGGCTATAAAACTGTTGGATATAGCTCCACAAGGTGTTAACCGGCAAGAGCAGCTTCAGCCGCTTGGGGAATTACTCTATGCACAAACCCAGGCTGATATTACAGCCCTGACAATGGATGCGGATGGGTCCCTTCTCTTTGAACGTGATGCATTTATTCATAAGACGCAAGCGCCTGCGGTTGTAAATCCCAATGTCTCAGGTGCGGGCGATACCTATATCAGTGCTTTTACGCTGGCATATATAGCGGGTGCAACCTTACCCGATGCTGCGGCTATAGCAACGGCTGCTGCAGCCATTGCCGTTCATAAGGAAGGCACAGCATCATGTTCCTGCAAAGAGCTTCAAAATCGATTTGATGTTGATTCAAAGTATGTATATTCAATGGAAAGTCTGGAGGAGGTATGCAATATATACAGAGCATCAAACCGGAAGATCGTTTTTACAAATGGATGTTTTGATATTTTACATAGCGGTCACGTTTCATATCTGGAAAAAGCGCGAAGTCTTGGCGATGTGCTCATCGTAGGCATGAATACAGATGAGAGTATAAAAAGATTGAAAGGTGCAGCAAGACCAATTAATACCTTGCCAGACCGGATGAAAGTGCTGGCGGCTCTTAGTTCTGTAGACTATGTTGTTGCCTTTGGAAGTGAAACGGATGATACTCCGATTCCTGTATTGGAAATTGTGAAACCCGATGTCTTTGCAAAAGGAGGTGACTACACCGAAGCAAAATTGCCGGAAGCTGATACAGTGAAAAGAAACGGTGGCGAGATAATTTTTGTGCCATTGGTTCCGGATCACTCTACCACCGGCATTATCAAGCGCATTCATGAAGGCAATACGCTGGCACATCATTTTACCCCTTCCGTAGTATGAAGTCGTGGAAAGAGTGTAAAAATATATTGTGCGTAAGGCTCGATAACATGGGAGATGTTATTATGTCGTCACCGGCATTTCGTGCGCTGAAGGAATCCTTCAATTGCTCGCTTACGTTGATGACATCTTCTATGGGAAATACGATAGCGCGGTTGATTCCTGGAATTGATGATGTTATAGTGTTTGACGTTCCTTGGGTAAAGTTACAGCAGGGCGATCCTAACGATATAAAGAATATACTCCAGGTATTGCGCGCCAAACAATTTGATGCAGCGATCATCTTCACCGTATATAGTCAGAACCCGTTGCCTGCTGCGTTGTTGCTATATATGGCAAATATACCGATGCGGCTGGCTTATTGCCGGGAGAATCCTTATCAGTTGCTTACACATTGGGTTCCCGATGAAGAGCCCTATACATTGATCCGTCATCAGGTAAGGCGTGACCTCGACCTGGTTAAAAGTGTTGGCGCAACGGTATCAAACGACCATCTATTGCTTGATCTTCCAGAACATGCCTGGATGGGAGCAAAAGAAAAACTTAGAAATACCGGTATAAATATTACGAAACCGTGGATCATTTTACATCCGGGAGTAAGTGAAAAGAAACGCGAATATCCGGAAGAGCATTGGGCTTCCGTTGCTACCAAGATTGCAAATACAAATGACTACCAGGTAATACTTACCGGTGGAGCGGAGGAAGCACCATTGGCGTCCAGGATTAAGGATGCTGCTGACGATCATGTTTATTCGCTGGCAGGTATACTTACTATCGAGGAGTTTGTTATGCTCATCAAGCATGCATCCCTTGTAATCTCAGTTAACACGAGTACGATACATATAGCTGCGGCTACACAAACGCGCGTGATCGTGCTATATGCGCTCACCAATCCTCAACATACACCATGGAAAGTTCCAGGCGCTGTATTGCCTTTCGATGTAGCGGAAGATTTGCGAAGTAAAAATGAGGTTATCCGGTTTGTGAGTGATCATTATTTTAAAGAGTCGCATCCGCTCGTATCTCCGGACGAAGTTATGAATGCAGTAGAAGCAGTTCTTAATTCTGAAGAACTCAACTATCATCACTGATTCTTCGCGAAGGAAAATGCTTTAAAGCGAAACACGCCATACCACCACCAGTATACCGATAGAAAAGGAAGCAGGGGAGATGTGAAAATCATTTCTGCTATATGACTCGCCCTGCGCGATGTATTTCGTAAACGCTTCACGATAAAGTTTACCAATAAGATCAACCATACCAGTAATGCCGGATATACTATCCAATCAAGTCTCATGAGGGATCCGATTAATACCAGAAGGCAGCAGGCAATCATGGCATAGTAATGCCACGGAGGTGCAAGCGATAATCGTTCTCTGCAAAGGTCAGGATGTTTTTTTTGCAGCAGTGGATTGAACATGCCCTTCTTCTCTTCCCGTATAGATATACCCCACGGTGCTTTTCTGACGGGATGTGTAACGCATGCATTCTTCAATGAATAGATAGGTATAGCATTGCGAATCAGTTTAAATTGGAAGTCACTGTCTTCACGCCATGCCATCGTGAAAGCTTCATCGAGGCCATTGATCCTCTCCAGAGCCGAACGCGTACAGGCGCAGTTAGCAGTAATGAACTCTGCTTCTTGCAAGTGCGCTATATTTCGTTCATAATCGGTTGGAGTTGCCGGTATAGGAACGATCGTTCTTCCTGTAAAAGCAACATCTTCTTGCCCTGCATTTTTATAGCCTTCATATAGCGATTGCAGCCAATCGCTGTGGGGAAGACAATCGTCATCTGTAAACGCAATGAATTCTGCCAGCGCAGCTTTCCATCCGAGGTTGCGTGCTGCCGCTGGCCCACGTTTAGCAGGTAATGCATAGTATCGGATGCCCGGTATATTCGTTGAGAAATTTAGGACAGCGTCTCTTGTTTCGTCATCGGGGCCATCACTGATCACGATCACTTCATAAGATACGCGCGGGAATTCTTGTTTTGAAAGTGCATCCAGGCATTTTAATAAAAGTGCCGGGCGTTTATATGTTGGAATTACAACCGATACAAGTGGCTTCATACCGTGTAGAACTTAAAATCACATGCCGGGCATTACTTTATAGGCAGATGCCGTAGCTATAAAATTATGTTTTATGAATCAACTTGACGCTGTTAATATTTTGTCCGATAAAAATGGTATTCATCGTATTGGTATTTTAAGAGCCCTATATCTGGGCGATATGCTTTGCATCATTCCCACGGTTCGTGCTGTGCGTGCAGCATTTCCGCAGGCTACCATCGTGTTGATCGGACTGGCGTGGGAGAAATATTTTGTCGAACGTTTCAAAGAATACTTTGATGACTTTATAGAATTTCCCGGATGGCCGGGTCTTCCTGAACAGGAAATTATACCAGACAAAATTGTCAAGTTTCTGATAGCGATGCAACAGCAGCCGTTTGATCTTCTGCTTCAGATGCAGGGAAATGGTATAGTGACCAACACGATGTGTATGCTGTTCAACGCCCGGTATATCGCAGGGCTGCGCGTACCAGGAGAGTACGCACCAAATGAAAAATATTTCCCGGAGTCTGATGATCATGAACATGAAATTCTTCGCTTCCTGAAATTAGTGGATGCATTGGGAATTCCCCGTAAAGGTACAGCGCTTGAATTTCCAATCCTGAAATCTGAATTACAAAACTTTGAAGCCATCCATCAGCAACTCGATCTTCTCTCCAGTAAATATATATGTATACATCCCGGAGCACGAAACCCACTGCGAAGATGGCCTGCCGCTAACTTTGCGGCTGTGGCGAATCACTTTGCTGAAAAAGGATATCGCATCATACTCACTGGTTCGATGGAAGAGAAATCTATTCTTCAAGATGTATCGGATAATATTTCGCACCCGGTAATCAATATCGTGGATAAACTCGGACACGTTGGTATTGGTGAGCTCGCATTGATCATGCAGCATAGTGCGTTGCTCATCAGCAATGATACAGGTGTATCGCACGTGGCTGCAGCACTGGAAATTCCGAGTATAATTATATTCTCATCACATTCAGCAATAGAACGCTGGGCACCGCTCAACACTTCACTGCACCGTGTGATTGAAGCTGAACGAGCTTCTGATGTGAATTATATTATCGGGAATGTTACCGAACTTCTCGAAGGAAATCCGGCAACATCCCCGCAATATATACCTAGTTAGCTTCCGACATAGATACAGCTTCCTGCAGTTCCATTTTTTGCACGGAAGTCGCAGCCGGATTTTTTTCAATAATGAATGAGCCGATAATAAGTGCATCGAAAGGCGATGTCCAGAAGCATTCTATAGCATCGCGTGGTGTACACACTATAGGTTTACCTAAAGTATTGAAAGATGTATTGATCAATACCGGTACACCTGTTAACTTTTTAAACTCCTGAAGTAAGTCGTGGTATAGACGGTGCTGCGAACGGTTAATGGTTTGAATGCGAGCTGTACCATCAACATGGCGCACGGCAGGGATTTGTGAAGCTTTATCATTCTTCACATTGTGCACGAACAACATGAACGGAGAATAGGAGGCATTCTCAAACCATTCGGGCGCATCATCTTCAAGCACAACGGGTGCTACAGGACGAAAATCTTCGCGATCTTTCACTTCATTCAGACGAGCCTGCATGGATGCGTTGATCGGAGACGCAAGTATAGATCTGCTACCCAAGGCTCGCGGTCCGAATTCCATACGTCCCTGATACCATCCTATAATTTTATCGTCAGCCAATATAGCGGCCGCATCTTCTGCTATATTTTCAGATTTACGATAGGGAACCTTTGCCCACTTGATAAACTTTTCAATCTCATCGTCCGTATAGCCTGGTCCCCAATAGGCATGCTCCATCTCAAAGTAACGCGCGTTCTCTTCACGCTGCTGTGAGTCTATCCATAGGGCAGCCCCCAATGCAGTACCGGCGTCACCTGCGGCCGGTTGTACCCATATATTTTCAAATGAACTTTTATCGCGCAAGTATGCATTGAGTACGCAATTCAAAGCAACACCCCCTGCCATGCATAAGGTATCTTCATGCGTTACATCATATAACCAGTTGGCGAGCTCAAGTACAGTTTCCTGTAAAACGTATTGTAAAGAGTATGCAATGTTGAAATGATGCTTGGTAAACTCATCACCACGCTTGCGTGCCGGACCGAACAGCGTGGAAAAGTCAACCTGGTCTATAGTATATTTACCATGGTCTTCAAGATGAATCAGTGATCGGAACTCTTTGATGAATTCAGGTTTCCCGTAGGAGGCAAGTGCCATCACTTTATATTCATCCGAGGAATGCAGGAAGCCCAGGTACGTGGTTACTTGTTCGTACAACAATCCCAATGAATGCGGCATATTTACCTGTCCAATGAGGGAGAGATCATTTCGTCTTCCAGTATAATAGGAAGTTGTGGCCACTTCTCCACGACCATCCAATGTCATGACCGCTGCTTTTTCATAGGGCGATGCATGGAACGCACTAGCCGCATGTGCTAAGTGATGATTTACCCAATGCCACTTCTCTGTAACAGATTCACATCCGTAAAAATATTCCTGAAGATGATGCGGATAACCATCCACTAATTGATAAGGTGAATGTATGATACTTGCAAGGAACAACGGATCCCAGGGAGAAAGCCACTCGTTATGTTTCTTTTCTCTTCCTTCAAACGGAATCTCTATATGCTGACTTCCTTTTAAATGATCCGGCACCAGCAAGTAAGGATCAAATGAATAGGCAATGTGATCAATATCTTTCAAATGAATGCCCGCGGTTTTCAGCGAGTACGCAATCGCATGGAACGGAAGTTCATACGTGGAAAAAGGTATAGGCCTCTTGCCATGTTTGAAATGTGTGAAACGCTCTTCTTCTGCTGCTGCCAAAAGCTTTCCATCTTTCACTATACAGGCAGAAGAATCGTGGAAGGCTGCATTAATTCCAAGTGTATACATTCGTATTCATTTTTGTTTAAAGCTATGCTGGCGTTAAATGTCATTCCCGACCTATCTTTTTTACCGCATTCTTTAAACTACAGTTCAGAATCATGCTTATATACTGCTATACAGGATTGTAAGATATACTTTATAGTATTGGACAGTTACCCGAAATTAAAATGTGTATCAGAAAGGACAAGGTGAGACAAGCCGGCTTACTTGGGGAAATAAGCCGGCTGTTTTTTATAACCATTAAACCATAATCAACAACGGTACTATCTTGTTATTCCTGGCGAAGTGAAAGCGAAGGGTTCATGAAGGCTGTTCGTAAACATACAGCACAGATGGTACCGACCGAGATCACTAACAGGAAAAGAGGTGGCAATGCATAGATCTCCCAGCCCATGCCAACATGGAAAGCAAAATTGTTCAGCCAGTTGTTCGCAGCAAAATATACCGCAGGGATCGCGATGAGATAGGATATAACCAGGATGCGTGTAGAGTCTTTTGAAAACAACAGAAGGATGGTTGTGAAGGATGCTCCCAATACTTTTCTGATTCCGATTTCCTTCGTGCGCTGTGTTGCTGCAAAAACGGATAGTCCCAGCAACCCGAGGCAGGCAACAAAAATGGCCAGTAGGGTAAACGTTGTAAAGATGGTCGCGAATTGACGATCGGCTTTATATTGCTGGTCGAAGTGATCGTTCAGAAAGAAGTAATCGAATACACCACCCGGAAATGTCTGCAGATAAGTTTTCTCAACAGCGGCAATGGTACTGGCGAGGTCTTGGGTGTTGACACGAACCGCTATATATTTCCAGGTTACATCGCCCGGATAGATATACAGGATCGATTTATATTTTTCTTTGAGAGACGTTTGGTGATAATTCTTCACAACACCGATCACCTCTGCTTCATGCTCACCCTGACCATAGGCAAAAGCTATCTTTTCATGTAAAGCATCTTCCGCATTTTCAAAGCCCATGTTTTTAGCAACCACTTCGTTAATCAATACTTTGATCGGCTTGGGCGGTCCATCACTGCGGCGAAATAAAGGATTCATCGATTCTCCTTCAGCGAACGTGCGGCCTGCGATCAGTGGTACATCGAACGTGGAAACAAAATCGGGATCTACACCTTGTATATAGGTGATGAATCCGTCTTTCGATTCCTGACTGGTCTTGCGCATTTTGTTCCGGTCTGTAATAGCACTTCCGGGTATATCTGAAGAAACTGTTACCTGGCGGATGGAAGGGGATTGCTTCAGTTCATTCTTCAGGTATTGTATTTTTGAGTTGAACGTGGAATCAAATATAGCCGGTGCTTTTAGTACCAGGATCTGGTCTTTCGCGTAGCCCATGTCCGTTTTTTCCATGTAGGATAATTGCCGGTAGATGGTAATGGTGCCTGCGATGAGGAATATAGACAGTACATATTGAAATGCCACCATATATTTACGGATCATGATGCCGGAAGCCGATTTGTAGAATTTACCTTTCAATACAACGGCTGGCCTGAAGGACGAGAAGACGATGGCAGGGTATAATCCTACGAGCAATACACCCAATATTAAAACGCCTGGTACGATCATCCAGAATGTAGGGCTGTACCACCATCCGGAAGTATATACAAAGCTGGATATATCTTTACCAACAACGTCACCTAATAATGACAAGCTGAATGGAATAATCGCCATGGCTATAAAAAGTGCAAGGAGGTTTACAAGAAATGCATCAAAGAAGAATTGTGATATAAGTTGATACTTATGGGCACCTACCACCTTGCGTAAACCCACTTCCTTAGAGCGTTCAAGCGATTTTGCAGTGGAGAGGTTGATGTAATTGATCCACGCAATCACCAATATAAAAATAGCCAGGAGGCTCATGAAATATACCGTGCGTTCGCTTCCGTTTACACTCTGCTCCATCGAGTAGTTCGATTTCAGGTGTATATCTGTGAGTGGCTGAAGCGAAAAACTGGACTTGAAGTTATACTGTTTCATAATGTCGCCCAGGTATTTTTCTGTAAAAGCAGGTAACTTTGCTTCTACTTGCTTACGGTCTGCATTCTCAGTAAGCATGATATAGTTATAGAATTCTGGCCATCCCCAGACATCATAGCCCCATTTTTCACCCATGATGACAAACGATATTATGATATCAAATTGTAAATGTGAATTCTGTGGAAGGTCTTGCAGTACACCGGTGACTTTCAATACGTTCTGTCCGTTGAGTTTTAGCTCTTTGCCGAGTGCAGATTGATCACCAAAATATTTACGGGCTGTGCTGGCAGTAAGCACGACCGACTGAGGTTCTTTTAATGCTGTCGCTGCAGAGCCTTCTTTCATAGGGAAAGAGAACATGGTAAGAAAGGATGGATCGGCAACATATATTTTGCTTTCATTAAAGGCGACTATATCTTCTGCATTTTTTTCATAGGACAACGATGCTGCATTCATAAAGAGATTCAATCTCACAAGCCTTGCAAACTCTTCTACTTCCGGAAAGTCCGCTTTCAGCGCAGGTCCTATCGCAGGGTGGTTGGTAACCGTCATCGGCTGTGATGAAAAGCTTCCGGAGTATTCGATAGGTACTCGATAGATGCGGTCTGCATGCGCATGAAAGCGATCATAGCTTTGCTCGAACTGTACATATTGATAGATCACGAAGCACATGGCCATACCTACGGCCAGACCGATAATGTTGATCAATGAAAAAACTTTATTTCGAATCAGATTGCGGATCGCGATGGTGAGATAATTCTTTAACATGCAGTAAAGATTTGGGAGGTGATGAACAACGCATTTCCAATATATGTGCCACAATCAAATCATCGTTCTAAAGCTAAAAACACTTGTTATGCATCTATACCCGGTATAAGTCCGTCCGCTTACGCAACGAAACATGTCGTTTTCGAACATATAGTATTTTTATTTGTGGAAATCGCGCAGTTACTTTGAAGTATATTGATAATCGAAATACGTATGAAAAGAGCAACATTAATAACCGCTATGTTACTATGGGCAGTTACATCTTTTGCACAAGAAATTCCGGAAGCACAAGTTCCTGCCGCGATAGTGAGTTCGTTCAAAAAAGAATTTGCTAATGCAACGGATGTAAAGTGGGAGAAAAAGCAGGATGCATATACGGTGAAGTTTGATATAGGTACCGTTGACCACAAAGCATGGCTTGACAATGCGGGAAAAATCGTAAAGCATAAAACTGATATAAAAGAAAGTGAACTTCCCGCTGCTGTTACGGCAACGCTGAAGAAGGAGTATAGCAATTACAAGGTATCTGGTGTGAACAAGGTACAGGAAGGCAATACGGTAACCTATGAGATGGACTTGAAGAATGATACTGAAAAATGGGAGACTGTTTTCGGTGGTGACGGAAAAATTGTAAAGAAGAAAAAGTCTGATAAGCCCGCAAAAGCCGCCAAGAAGAAAGCAAGCTCTTAATCTTCTTGTTCTATACTATATATGCAGATGACTAATGATATTTGGTAAAGAGTGTCGTTAGTCATCTTTCAAACTGTAGTCGTTTTTATTTAGGTGAATGCTTGGCTGGCAATTTCAAGTCATGGCTGTTTGTAAGGACAAGGTAAGTCCATCCGATTAGAAAGCAGATTTGTAGAATACCATCGGCAATGTATATATCTGAAATAACATCGTTGAGTGCATAGTAGAAGTCGATGCCGATGAAGGCAAGTGCAGAGACAACGCAAAGGACAACAACCGGCCTGTGGTCCGTTCGAATGAACAGGTGTGAGCCCATGCACAAAGATACACTGATCAATAGTGCTCCCACGGTCTTTACAAGCCATACATCCGTTTTATAGCCTGTAACTTCCATAAAACTCCCAATATGTATCAGTGGCCATACGGCCGTCATCAAGGTATAGATGCATTGTGTTCCCAAGAGAGGCCTGAAAATTTTCATGGTATATAGATGCTAATAATTCATTACTGCACTGCTGGGACCCACTTGGATTGATTGCAGTTGGTGCACACTTCGCGATTGTTTTTAGTTTGGTTCCGGTTTCCGCAGAAGTAACAAACGGCTACACCGTTGAAGTTAAGTTCTTTTAGGAAATCAGGGTCGATCTCCGGAATAACAGGTAGCCCTGGCGTTGGCTTGTCAGATTTTACAATCGTAAACGTCCCGTTGGCTTCGAGGTATAATCGCTTGACTTCTCCGAGATGCTTTATGTTATCTGTGCGGAGTTCCGCCATCAGGCGTTCTTTGGTGATTCTGGTTTTGATCATACTTTTAAGATCCATTACAGCATCTTTCACCAATGTATCAATCTTCCCTTGTGTGATGGTTTCGATTTGCTGATTCTTTGCTGACAGACGTGCAATGAGTTTGCTGATCGAAACAACGATAGCCGCTATAACAAAGGCAGGAAGGAGTCCCCGTTCAGGGGAAAGTATAGGTACTCCGATGGCTGCTGCCAAGGATACCATAGCAGCCAGTTCATTACGTGTTAGCTGTGCAGCCATTCGTTTTCCCAAGGCGCGCATACTTACCATGAGAATAATATATACCACTGTCATCCGTAACAAGACCTCTATAAAAAATGCAGGTGGTATTTCTCCAATCAGAATGCGTTGCCAGTCCCAGGGATTAATATCTTGCGGCTTCATATCTTTCTTAATATATAGCTTCGATCCACTCTTTCTTTGTACAGTTAGTACAGGCCGCATCGCGTTGCTCTGCACTCGTTACATAGCCACAATTTCTGCAGGCAACACTCGATTCATCAACCTTGGTTTGCGTTTGTACAAATTCCAATTCATCAGAGGGTAATATAGGCAGACCTGATCGGTCACCCGGTTCCAGATAAACATTCATAAGACCGCACGCTTCGAAATATACCCGCTTCACTTTGCCCAGATTGAAGATCTTTTTATTCCGTAGCGCTGAAAACAAATGTTGCTTGGATATACCCGCGCTTTGCATTTCGTCCAGCTGCATGAGCCCGTTTTTTACAAGGATACTCGTGGTGCCTTGTGTTATTTCTTCAACCTCTTGATTCTTCACGGCAAGCCAGTTCAAACCCCGTTGAAAAACCATTGCACATAACAGGGCAAGTATGCCGGCAAGTATACCCTTTTCTGGAATCTGCATTGGGACAGAGACAATCGCACCAAACGTTACCATTACAGCCATCTCAATGAGCGTGAGTTGCCCGTCCATCCGTTTTCCAAGAAGCCGAAGTACAACAAGCAATAGCAGGTATATAAAGAGAGTCCTGATGAAGACTTCCAATAAAAACTGTGCAGGCGCTTGTCCAAATAAAATTCGCTGCCAATCCCAAGCCTGAATCTCTTCTTTCTTCATAGAGCAAAAAATTACGCAAAAAGTGTTCAAAAAGTATACCCTTTAAAAATTGGAAGTTTGTTTGTGTGGACATGTAATTATGTGTAGAAGAATATCTATTATAAATCAATCCATATCAACGAATGGAAGAGCTGTCTTTGGACAGTTGACCACCACTCGCATGCAGAGACTGTTTGATCCCCGTGTTATATATAGCAGCGTGTATTGATAATATATTTTATGCGATTACGATGTCTATCGGCATAAATTTTTATACATCTGAATAAAAAAAGCGTATGGCAAAAACAGCAACTAAAAAAACAGCAAAAAAGAAGACGGCTAAGAAGGCAGCAAAGAAATCTTCATCAAGAGGGGCAAGCAACGGACCGGGCTTATTGGAGTTTTTTACAGAACAACTGAAAGATATTTACTGGGCAGAAAAACATCTGGTGCAAAAACTTCCAATGCTAAGAAAAGCTGCGTCCTCTGAAGAGTTGCAGGAAGCAATTGAGGAACACATTGAACAAACGAAAGAGCAGGTTACGCGGCTTGAAGAAATTTTCAGTATGCTGGATAAAAAACCTCAGGCAAAAAAATGTGAGGCAATGGAAGGACTGACTGAGGAAGCGAAAACTGTCATCAGTGAGACAGAGCGCGGAACAGCAACGCAAGATGTTGGAATTATTTTATCAGCACAAAAAGTGGAGCATTACGAAATTGCTGCATACGGAGGTTTAGCACAATTGGCCAGAACGATAGGGAGAGAAGATATAGCCGACATCCTTGAAGAGACACTTGCTGAGGAAAAAGATACGGATGTTTTACTAACTCAGATTGCAGAGAATAATATTAATTATGAAGCTGCTGAAGAAGGAGAAGAGCAAGAAGAGGAAGAAGAACAAGAAGCTGCAGAATGAAGCATGGCTTAAAGATAATCCATGGTTGTTTAATTTCTAATGCTTGTAAGGGAAGAGGTTGGCCATTCGTCAACCTCTTTTCTTTTCAATACTTTAATATAGCTATGCAGGTATAAAATTTTAATTATTGGTAATTGATTTAGTTAGCTGAGTTGATATCAGTTCTGTTTGCGAGGCGTAATATTATGACGAACGAATTGCCTGAAGTTATATGCTATTGTGTGCCGGAACGGCAACTGGAAACGCTCAACGTTTACAGATATACCCGGCAAGCGTATATCGACTTGTTTTTTCAAACCGGTAAGATTCGCTTGAACAGTTTAAAAGTATACCAGGCTGAATGCAAGCCCGCTGAAGAGATTAATGAGGAAATATATGATAAGAATGAAGGGAAAGCCATGATAGCGCAAGGCAAGAACAATAAAAATGGTTTTATATATACAGATTTTTCTCAAGGCGTATTGAACCTGAGCACCTCATTCAAACGATCGAAAGATATATTGGAAAATTTTCAGCAAGCCGAAGGCGGGGAACATAAATATGGTGTATTTGAAATTACAAATCCGGTAGGCTTTTCAAATATAGTTGGCCAGAAGATTCACGAGAAGCTTCCCCTTCAGCATATTATGATTGGCAAATGTGACTACGTTGACCAAAGTAAGAAAGTAGTAGACTATGAAAAATTAAAGACATCGATAAGCCGTTTTAGAAATGGCTTGCGCGATGAAAGTATACAGGCGCATACCTTCAGTACGATCGATGTTGAACAGATCATAGATGTGTTCTTTCTAAAAAACAAGCAGCACGAGCATCAAACCGAATTCCGGTTTTTATGGAAAGGGGAGGCCCTGGTAGGCAAGACCTACTTGGATGTAGAAGTTCCGGAGGCACTGCAGTACTGCCGGCAAATTGACTTTTAGCCCTATATATAGTTTGTATAAGGAATGCTTATTCAATAGACTCCATATATTTCGAAGGTGTTGTTCCAAACTGGGCATGGAATGATTTGCTGAAATACTTCGGATCATTAAAGCCCACAGTAAAAGCAACTTCAGATATAGTCATCTTCTTCTGTCGTAAAAGCATCTCGGCTTTTTTCAAGCGGGTTGAACGGATAAGATCAATGACAGACAGACCAGTGAGCATTTTTACTTTGCGGAAGAGCACGGGTCGACTCATGCCGATTTCTGTAACAAGCTTGGCTACATTAAACTCTGGATCATTCATGTTCGCATCCAGCAAATTCATCAGCCTCTGGAGGAACTTATGATCCGGGTCTTCTACTTCTTCATGCCGTGGCTCCAGGGTAACGAGCTTTTGATATTTACCTTTCAATCGCTCACGCATAGCAAGCAGATTCCGGATCTTCAATAACAACATCTGACTATGAAATGGTTTGGTAATATAGTCATCCGCACCGGTATCAATACCTTCTATATGGTGCTCGGCAGCACCGCGTGCAGTAACCAGTATAACCGGAATGTGATGTGTGCGCTCATCACTTTTAAGCTGTCGTGTAAAGTCCAATCCATCCATTAATGGCATGGCTATATCACTGATCACAATATCCGGAAGATGCCGGTTTGCAAGGGCTAAAGCTTCAGCCCCATCACCCGCCTCCAGAATTGAGTAATACGGTGATACTATATTTTTCAGACAGTTACGGATCTCTTCATTATCCTCTACTAATAAAATTGAATAGCGATGATCATGTTTCTGTTTCTCCGGTTCTTCAGAAACGTGATATGGTAAAAATGAACGGTCAACGGTATCCGCTATAGCTATAGGTTGGTGATGGGTCAAAGGTTCTTCCACGAATGCGTGATGTTCAATCGGCAAGGTAATGGAGAATCTTGTATACCCTGATTGTCCAAGCATTGCTTCACGACTGTCAACCGCTATAGTACCGCCATGTAAATCTATAATTCCTTTCGTTAACGCGAGTCCTATGCCAAATCCCGACTCGCGTATACCTGTATTTTCGACCTGGTAAAACCGGTTAAAGATTTTAGGAAGGTCAGCCTCCGATATACCTATACCATTGTCTTCCAGTATAATGTTTACATATTCTTTTCCGTCTTGAGAGTATTTTCCTCCTGTTACAGAGACTATAACCGATACTTTGCCACCGCCCGGTGTAAACTTGAAAGCATTGTATAGTAAATTATAAAATACTTTTTCCAACTCATCACGGTCGTAATTAAGTTGTATCGTGTCACGGTCGCTCTTGAAGTCAAGTTGAATGTTGCGAGCGTTGGCATACTCCGAAAATGAAAACGCAATCTCTTTCAGCAGTTGCACTATATTCCCCGCTGTGCGTTTAAGTTTCAAATTTCCGGATTCCTGTTTTTGAAAATCCAGCAGCTGATTGATCAGTCGTGTAAGCCTTCCGGTATTGGATTTTACAATTTGAAGTTGCTTCTGTAAGAATGTCTCGCTGACACCCGGCATTGTTGCCAATTCCAAGGGGCTTACAATTAAGGTAAGCGGTGTCCTGATTTCGTGCGCAATGTTGGTGAAGAAATTAAGCTTGGCCTTATGTAATTTTTCCTGCTGTTCTTTTTCCAGTTGCTCGATCTTCAGATCGTGCGTCAGCTTCCATCGAATTTTATTGAAGAGCAACAGTGCATATACCAAGCCGAGTATGATCATACAATATATGCAATAGGCCCACCATGTCTTCCATATAGGGGGTAGGATTGTTATCGTTAATTGTATAGGTTCTTCATTCCATGTACCATCATTGTTAGAACCTTTCGCCAGCAGGGTATAGGTGCCCGGACTGAGATTCATATAGGTGGCCACGGGTTCATTTACATAATTCCACTGATCTTCGAAGCCACTTAATTTATAGGCGTATTTATTCTTGGAAGGGTGGATAAAGTTCAATGAAGCGAATTCCACCGAGAAAACGTTTTGCGCATAGGCAAATTCAAGGTTGGAGGTTTTTGTGAGGCTTTGACGCAGGATACTATTCGCAGATGAATCAATATATACTTCTTTATTAAATACCTTCAGCTTGGTAAATGTTAGCAATGGTACAGCTGTATTTTCCCGAATACTATCCGGGTGAAATTTTACAATGCCGTTGTAGCCGCCAAAGTACATGAAGCCATCGGAGTCTTTATGAAAGGAATTAAAATTAAACTCGTTGCAAATGAGACCATCATTTTTATTGTAGTTCTTAATAGCAAAGGTAGATGGATCCACTCTGGATAGGCCCTTCTCTGTACTCACCCATAGAACGCCTCGTGAATCTTCCAGTATACCATTGACCGAATTACCAGCCAATCCATTGTCAGTTGTAAAAGTTTTAAATTCGTTGCTTCCCTTTACTTTTAGTTTGAGACCTGTATCACGCGTACCTACCCATAACCGCTTCTGCTTGTCTTCATACATACACAAAACATACATGTTGTTTTGATTGTCGGAGTTCACAAATCGCTCGAATGTATTCAGGCCTTTTGGTTTTTTGTTCAGTCCCGATACTGTACCAACCCACAGGTTGTTTCCTGAATCTTCATATATATAGGTAATCCCGTCCGAACTCAAGGAAGCAGGGTTACTTGAGCTGTAAGTGAACTTTTCGAAACGTCTGGTCTTTTTATTCAACAGGCACAAGCCACCTCTATAGCTGGCGATCCACATGTTTCCCTGTGAATCTTTCTTCAGGTCATAAATGCGATCGTCAGGAAGGGAATACGGATCATTCGCGTCATGGAAATAGCGCTCGAATTTTCCACTTTTAAAATCATAATAGTTGAGACCATTGATTGTTCCAATCCATAGTCCTTTATCATCATCCAGCAGTAAACATTTGATTTTATTGTGACTTAACGAATTGGAATTGTTCGCCTGGTGCACAAATTGTTTTACAGTTTCACCCTTGTTGTTAATGCAAAACAAACCGTTTCCGTCTGTGCTGATCCACAGGTTACGGTGATGATCCGTTAGCATGGCTCCGGCAATCTTATATACTTTTTGATTACGCTGATCAGTTAAATTAATCTTTACAAATTGGCGGGCCAAGGGACTATAGTAATTAACGCCTCCGTAAAATGTACCGATCCAGTATGAACCCCATTGGTCCTTATAGATAGAGCGAATCGAGTTATCGCTTAACGACAAGTTATCATCCGGATCGTTTTTGTACAGTTGCAATGTATCGTCATGAAGGTTATAGATGTATAATCCTTCCAGCGTTCCGATCAAAAGCGTATGGCCGTCCCGTTGCATCACACGAACAGTTTCGATGGCACGGCCAGTATTATTCTTGAACTCAAAAGAGGACATGATACCTGTTTTCAGGTCTAGCTGTTTTATACCGTTCTGCTCGGTGCCGATCAATAAATTCCCACGGTCGTCTTCGGTAATGCAATTGATCCAGCTTTTCCCTTGTATATGTGTGGAGTATAAGGGGTAATTTTTAAAGGTATATTTCCCCGGAGCAGCTTCTATAACCTTGCACACTCCTTTGGTAGTGCCTACCCATAAGAATCCTTGACGATCCGTATAAAGTGCGCGAATTTCATCATTCAATAGGCTGGCAGGATCGGAATCGTTGTGTTTGAAATGCTGGAACTGAAGCGGTTCCTTCGAAATTACTTTGGACAAGCCACCATGTGTACCAATCCAGATGGCCCCTTTTTTATCTTCTAATATAGCGGCTACGTGATTGTTGTGAAGGCCGTCATGCGAATCCGGATTGAGTTTGCTCCTGGTAAAATCATCCGTTGCAGCGTGGTATATATTAAGTCCTTCATTCGTGCCTACCCAAAGTTGTTTCTGGCTATCCACCAGTAGGCAATGGACACTACTTCCTGAGAGACTGCGCCTATCCTTACCGTTGTGATTATATATCTTAAGTGTTCTCGAGTCGTATCGATTCAAACCATCACGGGTGCCAAACCACATAAAACCATCCGCGTCTTTCGTAATGGCAAACACCGTACTTTGCGAAAGTCCTTCCTCAATGGTCAGGTGATCGAAAGTAAATTCGTTCACGCCCTGTGCGCGAATCAAATTTATTCCCGATAAGAAAAACAGGAAGAAAAGAAGTATGAAATGGGTGGTGATTTTGTTCATGTCCTTTAGATCAAACGTTACCGCAACCGAAAATAGCCATATTTACCTGGATAGGCAATTTGCAAAGCACAGTTAGTGGCTGGCGGATTAAAAAAGGGCAGAGTGAACGGATTTTGCACCTCGTAGAGCAATTTGTCCACCTGCATCATGGTGGAAATGAAATGACAACAAAGGTCTTTATGCGAACTGCTATATATAGTAGAGACTTTTTGCCGGGAGAGAATATTTTTTGAAGGCGAACAATTTGATCAGGGTGCCGGGTGTCAATCTTCGTCTAACCACAGGAGCATAAAAGCCTTTTGAACGTTTTATTTACCTCAACGAATAATTACACCACCCCAAAGTGATTATGAAAGTGAATATTGCCCTGTGATAATTAACCGTTGGTATGCCGTACATCAAAAGGAAGGAAAATAAACTGATACGCGATGCAAAGATCCGAGAAATTGTTTCGATGATTTTGCTGGTACTAATGCTGATGGTACTCGTTATCATTAGTCTTTAAAATCGTTTTTGATTTGAATACATGAAGTATATATAGTGAGACGGACGTGTAAGAGCATGAAGAAAAGTATTATTGGTATTGTATTAATTTTTTTAACCAGTATCCCGGTACTCGCCCAGGAACAATATAGTACGCGCCTCAATAATGGTTGGGAATTTTTTAAAGGCGACCTGGGTGGCATTTGGGAAGCCGTACGGTCTGGCGCTGAAGGCGCTCCCGAAAGTGTTCCTCATTGGGAGAAAGTAACGTTACCACATTGCTTTAATGCGGAAGACGCGGTCGATCCGGATAAGAATTATTACCAGGGTGCAGGGTGGTATCGTACTACACTCGCCATGGAGCCTCGTTATCAACAAGGACGAATTCTGTTGCATTTTGAAGGGGCTGCGCAGAAGACTGAAGTATATATCTATACTACGAAGGTCGGAAGCCATGTGGGAGGCTACGATGAGTGGACCGTTGACATCACCGATGCCGTAGCGGAATTCAAAAAGAAAGAAGCCTTCCAAAAACCGTTCAACGGAAAAATCCCTTTGGTGATTCGCTGCGATAATTCGCGTGATTTGCAAATGATCCCTTCTGATCTCTCTGACTTCAATCTCTACGGAGGGATCATGCGGTATCTTAACCTGGTATACATACCTTCCGTTTCTATTAACAAGCTTCATGTATCATCTCAGGTAAACGATAAAGGCAGTGCCACACTGAAAGTGAAAACTCACTTTTACAATCCCGGCCGTCTCCCAAACGCTGACCTGGAAATACAAGTGGTAGACCCTTCCGGAAAAACGGTGCAGCAGTATAAAGCTCCTGTTGATTTTAAAGATTCGGTATACGAGTGGACTTCCTCTTTAAAGAAGCCAATGCTATGGTCTCCATCGCAGCCTTCACTTTACAAAATCAAGATGAGGCTGATATCTACTTCGGGTATACATGTACGGGAAGAAAATATAGGTATACGGACCTTTGTATTTGAAGATCATGGTCCTTTCACCTTAAATGGCAAACGACTTTTATTACGGGGCACGCATCGCCATGAAGATCATGCAGGTACAGGTGGTGCAATGACTGAGTCTATGATCCGGAAGGAAATGATCATGATGAAGCAGATGGGAGTAAACTTCATTCGCCTGGGACACTATCAGCAGTCGCGTATTGTGCTGAACCTATGTGATAGCCTGGGTATATGTGTTTGGGAGGAAATACCCTGGTGCCGCGGTGGCTTGGGGAATGATATATATAAAGGACAAGCTCGCAGAATGCTCCGAAACATGATCGAGCAGCATTACAATCACCCGTCCGTTATTATATGGGGATTAGGAAATGAGAACGATTGGCCCGGTGATTTCGAGGAGTTCGATAAAGAGAAGATACGAACCTTCATGAAGGAGCTGAATACACTAGCCCATACGTTGGATTCGTCACGGAAGACTGCCATTCGCAGGTGTGATTTCTGTAAAGATATAGTGGATGTTTACTCGCCCTCGATCTGGGCCGGTTGGTATAGGGGACGCTATACTGAGTATAAAGATGTATCGAAAAAAGAATTCGAGGCTGTAAATCATTTCCTGCACGTAGAGTGGGGAGGGGATAGTCATGCAGGCAGGCATGCAGAAGAGGCGGAAGCTGTAGTCAAGAAAATAAATACCGGGCTTGGCGCGGATGAGCGCAAAGGCGATGCTTCACTACACGGTGGTAGTGCTCGTGTGTCAAAAGACGGAGACTGGAGTGAGACCTATATCTGTGATCTCATCGACTGGCATTTAAAAGAACAGGAGACTATGCCTTGGTTAACCGGGACTGCATACTGGCCCTTCAAAGATTTTTCAACACCTGTACGTCCTGAAAACCCGGTTCCGTATGTAAATCAAAAAGGTGTAGTCGAGCGTGACTTTACTCCGAAATCATCCTATTACGTTTTTCAATCATATTGGTCAGAGAAGCCCATGGTATACATCTATAGTCACACGTGGCCCGTGCGTTGGGGTGAAGCCGGAGAACAAAAGCTGGTGAAGGTATATTCCAATTGTGAAGAAGCGGAGCTGTTTGTAAACGGTAAAAGTTATGGAGTCAAGAAAAGAAACAGCCAGGATTTTCCCGCTGCCGGATTGCGATGGAAGGTTCCATTTTCAGAGGGCAACACTACACTTCGGGTGGTTGCACGTAAAGGTAAAACGATAGTTGAAGATCAGATCACACAGCGTTATCAAACAGAAAAGTGGAGCAATCCTGCAAAGCTTGTTGTCGAGAAGATAGAGGATGATAATGATATCGTTACAGTGCAGGCAAAATTAGTGGACGAAAATAATATACCGTGCCTGGACGCAAATCAATGGATTCACTTTTCATTGACGGGCGATGGTAAATTGTTTGATAACCTCGGCACTTCCTCCGGCTCACGTAAAGTGCAGGCATATAACGGCAGAGCCATTATCCGCTTAAAAGCAAATTCCGGGAAGAACATAATTTGTGTCCAATCACCAGGCCTTCAAACAGTTTTTCTTGATCTGACAGACAAAAAGAAAGCTACTCCCTGATATATAGTTTATTGCGACTATACTTGCTATCCTGAATATGATTTTTAGGATGTAATGCTATATGCACGTACTATATAATATAGTCCATTGTCCCATCTGTGCGTGTGTCTTTCTCGCCAACTCCAATCAATTTTAAATGGTTAATGCTAAGCTTCCATACTTCGCGAACCTGTTTTTACATCCTATTCCTTTCAGGTGTTCAGTAATCCAAAAAATCTTCATAAAAGCGTTTTGCGAACGATTTCTGCCTGTATTTGAACAGTTTTTATACCCTTACAATCCTCGTTTCGGTGCCAAATTGACCCATGGTTCAACGATGCCATCATCGGAAGAAGAATGTATACACTCTGGAATCCGGACCGGCATTTTTTGAAACCTGAACCTCAGCCCCTAACCAAAACAAAGTAAGAGTATGAATAGACTATTACGCAAGATCAAAGACCGCATGTATACTTCTCTGGGAATCGGAGTAGTATTGCTTCTCTTTTGTAACGCCACCTGGGCACAACAGGTCACAGGGAAAATCATCTCTGACGAAGGTGAGTCGTTGCCTGGTGTGAGTGTGATGATAGAAGGAACCGCGACCGGAACCTCAACAGATGCTAACGGTGATTTTTCACTCACTATAGATAATCCCAATGCTACGTTGGTGTTTTCATTCATCGGCTATAAAACCGAGAAGATTCCTGTGGACAACAGAACGACTATCAATGTTACACTACATGCAGATGTACAAACCTTGAATGAAGTGGTTGTAGTAGGATACGGCACACAGAAGAAAGTAAATATGACCGCTGCTGTGTCAACAGTTTCAGGTGAGGAAATTACCAGCAGACAGGCGCCCAGTACAATTTCACTTTTACAGGGAAGAACGCCTGGACTTCAGATTACACAAAATTCTGGGTTGCCGGGTGATGAAAGTAATCAGATCCGTATTCGCGGACAGGGTACATTTAGTTCTGCCGGAAGTAATCCATTGGTGTTGATCGATGGTATAGAGGGTAAACTTGAATTATTGAACCCCAATGTAATTGAAGATATATCAGTACTGAAAGATGCTGCTTCCGCTGCTATATATGGTTCACGCGCGGCCAACGGAGTAATCCTGGTCACTACTAAAAAAGGTAAGGAGGGAAGATTAAGTATAGACTATAATTATAATTACTCATCACAGGATCCATCCATTAAAATTGACCGCGTTACAAATTCCGTAGAGTATATGGAATTGATGAATAAAGCGATCGATCATTCCGGAAGGCAAACGCAATGGAGATATACCGATGAACAGATTGAACTATACCGTCAGGGTGCTATAAACAATCCTGCGCAATACCCCAGCGCAGACTGGACTTCTTATTTGATCAGACGCGCTCCAATCCATAAACATTTTCTAAGTATAAATGGTGGTAAGGCAGGCACTACATTTAATGTTGGTTTAGGCGTATTGGATGAAACCGGATTGTTATTGGCCACGGACTTTAAACGATATGACACGCAGGTTAATTTTAAAACGAATCTGGGTGGAAGAGTAACGTTTGGAAGTAATATTTCCATGGCACGAGGCAAGCGTCATGATACAGCGATCACAACCGGAAATACAGGACCGCAGTTAATCGATGCGAACACTTCGGAAGATCAAATGCTGTCGGCTTACGCAGCGCCACCAACCAGTACACCAACGTTGGCTGATGGAAGCGGAAGATTTACAGCGTATGCTTTTCAGAATAAGGGCGGCAATAAAAATCCGATTGCTATCGCTACCGATGGTGGTGGTAAAGAATTTGTCAACAGCTATTTGCTGTTCAGTCCCTATATAAATGTAAAGATACTTGATGAACTCACAGCAGAGGTAAAGGGTTCCGTTCGTTTTGAGGAAGAGATGGCCAAGGCATTGGTTGTTTCATCTGTGGGGTATGAATTTTTTCCGGATGCTAATGGTGTATATAACCAGGCCTCTATATGGAATGGTGGCGCTATATCACTGGCACAGCGCAACACACGTGAGAACCAGTATACATTGTTTGGAACGTTAAACTATAAAAAGACTTTTTCTACCGTTCATAATGTAAGTGCATTGCTTGGTTATCAGCAGGAGAGTTATCGCTATGATCGACTGGATGCATATCGTACAAAACTTCCATCGAAAGAACTTTGGGAATTGGCCTCCGCACCAGCTGCAAGTCAGACAACGGGCAGCAACGCTTATGAGTGGGGTATTCAATCTTTTTTTGGCAGGGTAAATTATGACTATGCAGGAAAATATCTTCTCGAAGTCAGTTTCCGATATGATGCATCGTCACGGTTTCCGAAATCAAATCGTTGGGGATTGTTCCCTTCAGTATCTGCCGGTTGGCGGATTTCGGAAGAAGCGTTTATGCAAGATATAGCTTGGCTGGATGAATTAAAGTTTCGCGGATCGTGGGGACAACTCGGGAACCAGAATATAGGAAACTATCCATACCAGGATATACTCTATATCTCCATGGGACCCGATGATGAAGTGCTCGACTATAACTTCGGTGGTACATTGTCCCAGGGAATCAGCAGGCGTTCGATCAACAACGCTAATATAAAATGGGAGACTACCACCGTTACAGATTTTGGTTTAGACTTCGCTTTTTTCAACTCAAGACTTTTTGGTTCGGTTGACTGGTATAAGAAAACGACCAAAGATATTCTGAGAAGTCTTCAGGTGCCGGATCACATCGGTGTAAATGCACCCACTATAAATGATGGTATATTGCAAAATACCGGATGGGAGTTCAGTGTAGGACACAGAAACAAGATTGGCGATTTCAGCTATAGTGTAAATGCCAACCTCGAAACCTATAGAAACAAGCTGATTCGTTTTGGTGCCCGTGAAATAAGTGGTGTCAACATCCGTCAGGAAGGACTTCCCTATAACACCTATTATGTACTGCTTCAGGATGGAATATATCAGAATCAAGCGGAAATTGATGGTGGTCCGGCTCCTTCTTATACTAGCATAGCTCCGAAGCCGGGTGATTTGAAGTATAAAGATATCAGCGGACCAGATGGCGTTCCGGACGGAAGGATTGATCTCACCTATGACCGAACCCCTGTAGAAGGAGTATTCCCGAAATTTAATTATGGAATGAATCTTTCCGCCAGCTATAAGAATTTCGACCTGAGTGTTTTTGTGCAAGGTGTATATGGACGAAAGACCTACGTTACAGGTTGGGGCGTTTCGCCATTCAACCAGGCATCAGCACCACCAACGTGGTGGAAGACTGACGCGTGGGATGGTGAAGGAACTTCAAACTCCATTCCGCATGTATATGTTGATAGCGGATATACTCCCAATTCACAAAACTCAACATTCTGGTTAGGTAACTCTTCTTACCTGCGCATCAAGAATATACAGCTGGGCTATACGTTCCCGGCAGCGTGGAGTCAGAAAGTGAAAATACAAAGCTTGCGAGTATATACGGCTGCTGACAACCTGGCGACATTTACAAAGTTCTTCCAGGGATTAGATCCGGAACGCACCGCTACGAATTCAGCACGTGCGGCTATTTATCCGCAGGCTACTATATATTCATTTGGCGTGAGAGCAACTTTATAATTGACAGCAATGAAAAATAAAATAGCATATATAGTTTTCGCTTTGGCTACATTGTCCACGGCTTGTAGTGATCTTCTGGATAAAGAACCATTGACTCAATTGAGTACGGAGACGTTTTGGAAAACGGAACAGGATGCACAAACTGCACTAACGGCAACGTACTCTGCGCATCGCACCAGTGTTTTCGGGTCCGCCCGCGGAGCAGGTGGTATAGCGTTTGATATTGAAAGTCTCTCGGACAATGCCATCATAACATCGAGTTTTGCCGGCTTCCAGGGGATTATGCAGGGTGGTATAAATCCCAGTACCGGTGGTGCGATCAACCAGTTCTGGTCGGATTGTTACAACGGTATAGCCAAGTGCAATTATTTCCTGGACAATATAGACCAGGTTAAAGGTATATTAACAGAAACTAACTATAACAAGTATAAAGGTGAGGCACTGTTTAACCGTTGTTACTTTTATAATGAACTGGTTCAGTTGTATGGCGCTGTTCCCCTGGTGTTGACATCGCAGGATATGAACAGCGATTACATGAATACACCGCGTACTTCCAAAGCCGAGGTTGTTGAACAACTTTTACAGGATATAGATATAGCGATAGCCGGTTTGCCAAACGCTGCCTATACGGATGGACATGCAGTACGCGGTAGCGCCATCATGTTAAAGGTGAGGATACTCATGAACAATCAACGCTATAGCGAGGCTGCGGAGACGGCATGGAGTTTAATTGGCGATCCTCAAAATCCATTCAGACTGCACACGAATTATCCGGGTATATTTTTCAATGAGCAAAAGAATAATCCGGAGATCATGTTCTCGGTTATATATGCTGCACCGGATGATTATCATCAACTAGATCAATACGTGAGCAGCAGGATGTCTGTCTTCCCAACACCACAATTGAGAGACTCATACGAAGTAAAGGATCAAAATACAGGAGAGAAAGACCCACGTTTAAAGATGACTATATTTCAAATCGGTGATCCGTGGGTGAACAACACAAAAACAGGAACTTTCTCCAATGATGGTCGTGTATCAGAAGGTGCTATACCGTTTACAAATATGGCGTTTAAGAAATGGATTGATCCAAACTTGCGTACTGCCAACTCATCAAACCTGAGCGATCAGGATATAGTAAAAATGAGATACGCAGATTTACTGTTACTATACGCTGAGGCCATGTTTGAAAGTGGTCAGGGTACGGATACTCGTGCGTTGAAAGCATTGAACGATGTACGTGCACGGCCCGGTGTGGAGATGCCTGCAAAAACGGAATTGACACAAGAGAATATTCGTAATGAAAGGCGCATTGAACTTGCTTATGAGGGCATTCGCTACAATGATCTGATTCGTTGGGGAATTGCAGAACAAGTAATTCCAACAATCCAGTATCATCAGAATGGAAGCAAGCGTAAGTTTGATGGATATCTGTGGCCTATACCGCAGTCTCAAATGGATATTATGCAAGGCGTTTGGCAGAATAATGAGCCTTGGCAATAATACGAAGTACTATCGGTAAATATCCATCCATAGAATAAGTATACATTGACCGTCTGAATCCATTTTTAACATATAGTATAAAAGCACAAATAAATACGAAGTGAGAGTAAGGGAGCTGTTGAATTTTATAGTCCATAGGAAAGAATCTTTACTATGAGACGACTATTGATTTGTTTGGTATTCACGTATGCTTGGGTGTATACTGCTTTGGCGCAGCCTGTACCAGATCACCTTACGATCTGGTACAAGCAGCCCGCCACGGCATGGGAGGAAGCGTTACCCTTGGGCAATGGAAAAACTGGCGCGATGATCTTCGGCGGTGTGAGCCGCGAAAGATTTCAGCTTAATGACAATACACTTTGGTCAGGTTATCCGGATCCGGGGAATAATCCGAACGGTATAAAATATTTACCACTTGTAAGGCGAGCAGTAAACGAAGGCGATTATGCGGCCGCAGAAGCATACTGGAAAAAAATGCAAGGCCCATACTCGGCACGATACCTGCACATGGCAAATCTCTTTCTGGATTTTTCATTGAAAGATACCGTTGTCCGAAACTATAGAAGGAGTCTTGACCTGGCAAAAGCGATTGCGTTTGTCACATTTACAACGGGTGGGGTAACCTATACACGCGAAGCTTTTATCAGCCACCCGGATAAAGCGGTGGTAATTCGTTTGTCTGCAAACAAGAAGAAGAGCATTACATTTAACGCTTCACTGAGGAGTAAATTAAAATATACCACCGGTGCTATAGCGAATGACCTCCTGGTACTTCACGGAAAAGCTCCACTATATGTAGCCAATCGGGAGGCAGAGCCACTACAAGTTGTTTACGATGACTGGCAGGGTGAAGGAATGAATTTTGAAGTCCACCTGAAAGTAAAAGCAGAAGGCGGTATAATAACGAAGCAGGATTCTTCGCTTGCTGTTACGAATGCAGATGTAGTTACACTATATATCACGGAAGCTACCAGTTTTAATGGTTTCAATAAATCACCTGGTCATGAGGGTAAGGATCCCGCGATAGAAGCGAGAGCGAATCTCGATGCTGTAACGAAGAAGTCATTTGCGCAGTTGAAGGCATCTCACCTTGCAGATTATCAGAATTTATTCAACCGCGTTTCGCTTGATCTGGGTACAGATGCTGATGCTCTGAAACTTCCTACGGACAAGCGCATGCTGCGTTTCAATGAAGGCAAACCTGATCCTCAACTTCAAACTTTATACTATCAATTCGGACGATACCTGTTGATTTCCAGTTCGCGGCCAGGAGGTATACCTGCTAATCTTCAAGGTATATGGAACGATCATGTTAAGCCACCGTGGGGAAGTAACTATACCACCAACATTAATACAGAAATGAATTACTGGCTGGCGGAATCTACCAACCTATCCGAATGCCACACACCATTGCTCGATTTTATATACAAGCTTTCTGTTAACGGTGCGCAGACTGCTAAGATCAACTATGGAATTGCGGAAGGCTGGTGTTCCCATCACAATGCTGATGTATGGGCCAAGACTTCTCCTCCGGGCGGTTACGAATGGGATCCTCGCAGTCGTGCCCGCTGGGCATGTTGGCCCATGAGTGGTGCATGGCTCAGTACACATTTGTGGGAGCACTATATATTTACAGGTGATAAGCTATATCTCAAGGATAAAGCATGGCCATTAATGAAAGGCGCAGCACAATTTTTACTCGCCTGGCTTGTGGAAGGGCCTGATGGATATTTGGTAACGAATCCGTCCACGTCTCCGGAAAATGTTTTTAAAATTGGTGGTAAGGAATTTCAGATCAGCATGGCTACAACCATGGATATAGCCATCACGCGACAGCTCTTTGAAAATTGCCTGAGTGCATCAAAGACATTAGGAGTTACCGATGATTTCACCACGAAGGTTGAGGCTGCTTTGGCAAAGCTATATCCCTATCATATAGGACAACATGGACAACTACAAGAGTGGTTTAAAGATTGGGATGATCCAAATGATAAACATCGCCACTTATCACATCTTTTTGGACTACATCCAGGTAATCAGATTTCTCTCATACATACTCCTGAATTGGCCGCAGCAGCAAAGCAGTCTTTAATCCACCGTGGCGATGTCAGTACAGGGTGGTCGATGGCATGGAAGATAAACTGGTGGGCGCGACTGCGTGATGGTAATCATGCCTATGCGATTTTCAAGGATGGTCTTACTTATATAGATCCCAAATTACAGAAAGATACGATGGGAGGGGGTGGTACCTATCCGAACCTGTTTGATGCGCATCCGCCTTTTCAGATTGATGGAAACTTTGGTGCAACGGCCGGTATAACAGAGATGTTACTTCAAAGTCATGATGGCGAAGTAAATATACTGCCCGCGCTCCCGGATGCATGGCCTAACGGAAGTGTAACAGGACTTCGCACAAGAGGAGCTTTTGAAGTCAGCATTCGCTGGAAAGAACGAAAACTTCAGGAAGCTATTATTATATCAACGCTGGGAGGGACTTGCCGGATACGCACTTCCATTCCAGTGAAGGTTGTTGAAACGACCACAAAGAAGAGTGTCGGTATAAATCCAAATCCATTGACACAGGCAGCCAAAGTACCAGCCTACAGAAAGAGTGAAACTGCTACCGTCCCTGCGCTGGAGTTCACCAAGGGATATGTAATCGATATTGAAACTGAAAAAGGAAAGCGTTACACAATTGTACCCCAATAAATATACCTGCTAAACTATATACTATGTTTATACGAACTATCGCATGTTTTTTTCTGGTCTTCATGTTTGCGCATGCTGATGCGTTTCAGAACGAAGAGTGGAACCTGTTGTCTCCTGATAAAAAAGTTAGTGTAACCGTTTCGAATAAATCGAACCAGTTACACTATACCGTTAGCTACGAAAAGCGTGTTGCGTTGGAGTCTTCACCGCTGGGCATTGTACGCGATGATCAACAGTTTTCATCGAACCTGAAATTCGTCTCCAGAAAGGAAAATACGATAGATGAAAAATATACCTTAAGTGTTGGACGAAGACTACAGTGTCACAATCATGCCAATGAACTTACGCTCATCTTTGAGAATGAAAATAAAAAGCAAGTATATATCATCTTGCGCGCATACAACGATGGTATGTCATACCGCTATCATTTTCCGGGCGCTCCTGATGGTATACATAAGATCATGAAGGAAGAATCCGGGTTCGCTGTCCCGAAGACAGCAAAGGCGTGGATACAACCGTATGATCTCAACGTTCGTAACAAACCTTGCTATGAAGCATTTTATGAAAATGGAATCGCTGTTGGCAATCCTTCTCCGAATCCTGCGGGATGGGCATTCCCGGCACTCTTCAATGTAAATAACCTATGGTTGTTGATTACCGAGGCAGCGCTTGATGAGCATTATCCAGGCACACACCTCGAAGATAAAAACGGAAATGCTATATATACTATACGATTTCCTGAAAAGGAGGAGGCCACCAGTAGTGCTGACCCCGAGCCCACGTCACAATTACCGTGGACGACACCGTGGCGTGCTGTCGTGATTGGTCCTTCATTGGCAACCATCCAGGAAACTTCGCTGGTAACCAATCTGAATCCGCCTTCAGTTATAAAAGATGCTTCATGGGTTAAACCTGGAAGATCAAGCTGGAGCTGGTGGTCTGCAGGTGGTACTACAAGAGATTTCAATGTGCAGAAAGAGTATATAGATTTTACAGCAGACATGACGTGGGAATATGTACTCATTGATGCAGGTTGGCCTGATATGAAAGGTGGTAGCATGGAGGAACTCGTGAAGTATGCAAATTCTAAAAATGTAGGCATCGTGCTATGGTATCACTCCGGTATGGGACGTGAAAAAGACACACTGAGCTATGCAAATTTGATGGCCTTTCCCGAAGAACGAAAAAAAGAATTTCAAAAGATCCAGGCGTGGGGAGTGAAAGGTATAAAAGTAGATTTTTTTGATAGCGATAAACAACCGGTGATTCAGCGTTATTATGATATACTTCGCGATGCCGCTGATCACAAGATCATGGTAAACTTTCACGGATCGACATTGCCAAGAGGGTGGGAGCGTACCTATCCGCATGTAGTGTCTATGGAATCTGTAAAGGGAGCGGAAGGCGCTGGCAGGCAAGAGTTTTGTGACCGGGCTCCGGTGCATAATACTATATTGCCGTTTACACGGAACGCGGTTGGCTCGATGGATTATACTCCGGTCACATTTACGAATAAACGCGAAGCGAAACGACAGACTACATTTGCGCATGAACTTGCATTGTCAGTGGTCTTCGAGTCCGGTATATTTCACTTTGCCGATAACATGAAGTCGTACCAGGCTTTGCCGGAGCAGCCTAAAAACTTCCTTCGCAAAGTTCCTGCCGCGTGGGACGAAACGAAATATATAGCCGGTGTACCCGGAAAATATACTGTGGTTGCTCGTAGAAAAGGTAATGCATGGTATATAGCGGGTATCAACGGACAACTTACTGAACAAGAGGTTTCTTTTGACCTGCCCTTTATAAAGAAGGAAACTACTTTGAATATGATTACCGATGGTAAAGATGCAGCAAGCTTTTTAACGGAATCAATGAAGACTAAAGGAAAGAATATAAAAATCAAACTGGCTGCAAAAGGAGGATTTGTTCTTTATTAAGAAGTATAAATATAGGGCAAGTGCTTGTTGAAGAGTCTAACATCTACGGTATGAAAAAAATAGCAATACAACTTTTGGCGGTAAGCCTGCTGTTAATGTGCAAGAGTACATTTGCACAATCAGCGCAGGCGGATTTGACGAAGTGGCCCAAGGGCGCTTCTCCCAAAGAAATAGGAAAGCGCGTGGCCGATCGGTTCATAGCGACACCGCACCCGAACTTCGGAAGACCGACACCTCCGAAGACGATCACGTATCCGGAAGTATGTGCGTGGTATGGTGCACTTACATTCGAAAAGGAAAGTAAGGATGCAAAGTTGAAGACAGCGTTGGTCCAACGGTTTGAACCGTTCTTCAAGGAAGAAGCGAGTCTTGTGCCTGTACCCGATCATGTTGACTATACTGTATTCGGATCAATCCCGCTAGAGCTATATATGCAGACGAAGGAGAAAAAGTACCTTGACATGGGACAAGCTATAGCGGATAAGCAGTGGGGGCCACCGGAAGGTCCGCGCGTGAAGGAGGAGTCACACCTATATCACCGTATGGGCCATACGTGGCAAACACGTCTTTGGATCGATGATATGTTTATGATCACGGCTGTTCAGGCACAGGCGTATCGCGCTACAGGCGAGCAGAAGTATATAGACCGGGCGGCACGTGAAATGGTGATGTACCTGGACTCGCTGCAACGTGAAAATGGTTTATTCTATCATGCTCCCGATGTTCCATTTTTCTGGGGACGTGGCAATGGCTGGATGGCCGCTGGTACTGCGGAACTGTTACGCTCGCTGCCTGAAAATAATCCTGATCGCCCGCGCATTATGGAAGGCTATAAGAAAATGATGGCAACACTTTTAAAGTATCAGGCAAGCGATGGTATGTGGCGTCAGTTGATCGATGATCCAGAATCATGGCCAGAGACATCATGTACCGGTATGTTTACGTTTGCCATGATCACCGGGGTAAAAAACGGATGGCTCGATAAAGAAGTATATGGTGCCGCATCACGGAAAGGTTGGCTTGCGCTCATATCATACATTGAAGCAAACGGCGATATTCGGGAAGTATGTGAGGGAACGAATAAGAAAAATGATCGTCAGTATTATCTCGACCGGAAACGTCTTACAGGCGATATGCATGGACAGGCTCCGGTGTTGTGGTGTGCTACGGCATTGCTGCGGAAGTAAATATTAGGTACACGTTAACATAAATGATATAGCCCATGAAAAAGGTATTATTGACTTGGATTATGGCTTTGGGTATAGTCAGCACTATATATAGCCAGACTTTGAATAAAGACGAGCGAATGAAATGGTGGCGTGAAGCACGCTTCGGTATGTTTATTCATTGGGGAGTATATGCGGTGCCCGCCGGCACACATAACGGTCAGCGTATTAATCGCATTGGTGAATGGATCATGAACCGTGGAAAGATTCCCGTAGCAGACTATAAAGCGTATGCAAAACAATTTAACCCTGTAAAGTATGATCCGGATGCCTGGGTGAAGATGGCGAAAGATGCCGGTATGAAATATATAGTTATTACGGCAAAACATCATGACGGCTTTGCGTTGTTCGATTCAAAGGCAACGACCTGGGATATGGTGGATGCTACACCCTATGGAAAGGATCTGATCAAACCCTTGGCAGAAGCGTGTCGCAAGCATGGAATTAAATTAGGACTATATTATTCGCATGCACAAGACTGGGTTAATCCAGGAGGAGCAGCAGCACGCAAGAAAGCGTCAGAAGGATGGGCGAATCCGGATAGCGCACGCATTGATGCCTATACGGAAACGCATAGTGGACATTGGGATCCTGCGCAGACAACGAAAACGATGGATCAGTATATAAATGATATAGCTGTGCCGCAGGTACGGGAAATCCTGACGCAGTATGGAGATATAGCGGTGTTGTGGTGGGATACTCCTACAGGAATGACAGATGAATTTGCGGAGAAGTTTCAACCGTTGCTTTCGCTGCAACCGAATGTCATTACTAATGATCGCCTGAAGCGTCCAAACTTTCCTGGGGATTTTAAAACACCGGAGCAAAGAATTCCTGACCTGAGTGAACTCGATGGTAAGGATTGGGAGACGTGCATGACGATGAATGGAACGTGGGGCTATAAAAGCTACGATGACAAATGGAAAAGCCCTGAAACGATGATTCGGAATTTACTGGACATTGCTTCGAAGGGTGGAAACTATTTATTAAATGTAGGGCCAAAAGCTGATGGTGAATTTCCCGCTGAAAGTATAGATCGTCTGAAGACCGTGGGTACCTGGATGAAAAGCAACGGTGAGGCTATCTATGCAACAAAGGCATCGCCATTGTTGCCATTAGCCTGGGGACGTTGTACGCAGAAAGAACAAAACGGAAATACTATACTTTACCTGTCTGTATTTGATTGGCCAAAAGACGGCAAGCTCGTTGTGCCCGGATTCAAGAATGAAATTTATAATGCTAAACTTTTGGCTACCGGAAAAAAGCTCGAAAGCACGCGGGAGCAAGACCAGTTGGTGATTATGTTGCCAGGTCAGGCTATTGATCCGATTGCCACCGTAATTAAGCTTGAAGTGAAGGGCACTGTGCCCAAAGTTTCAGCCCCTGTGGTGAAGAAAGAGATGCAAGCTGGCGAAGTGCATTAGTATTCTCCTATATTTGGAGATATACTTTGTGCATATGTTATCAAAGACGCCATTTCTGCATCGTGCTGTAATTTTTGTCACTGTTCTTTCCGGTATAGTGTCGGCTTGCAACCATCGTGAAACGATTACAGCTATAACGTATGTAGATCCGCTTGTCGGGACGGCCGCGAGCACTACGCAAAGTGCAAAGAAGCATAGCGAGGCGGGCTCTGAATTAAAAGGACAAACTTTTCCTGCCATCGGTGTCCCGCATGGTATGACACAGTGGACTCCACAGACCCGTGCAAGCGAGCATAAATGTATAGCTCCGTATTATTATCGCGATAGCCTGTTCCAGGGCTTTCGTGGAAGCCATTGGCTGAGTGGTTCATGCACACAGGACTATGGGAGTGTTACAATCATGCCTATGACCGGTGCATTGAAAGTAAAGGCGGAAGAACGTGCATCGCTATTCCATCATGCACATGAAAAAGCGAGTCCGGATTATTACTCAGTATATTTAGACAAGTATAAAATTAGTGCTGAAGTATCGGCAGTCTCCAGGGCATCCATCATGCGCTTTACTTCTGAGGATGCAGAAGCCATACAATTTATAGTGGAACCCAACAGCGATGAAGGTGAAGGGTATATTGAGATTCGTCCTGATAAGAAAGAAATAGTAGGCTATAATCCGGCCCACAGAATTTACCAGGGATGGGGCGAGCCAGCAGGATTTAGCGGATACTTTGTTGCCGTGTTTGATACCGACTTTGAGCATTATGGCACCTGGAATGGTGATAGTATACAAGATAAGAATATAGCTACAACAGGAGCCAAGAGTTCTGTAGGCGCTTATGTCGCAGTACGCCCCGGTATAAAAAAAGTTCATGTCAAGATTGGTACTTCTTTTACAAGTATAGAAGGCGCGCGTAAAAATCTGAAAGCTGCTATAACAGGTTGGGACTTTGATGCAGTAAGGAATGAATCTGCTGCTACCTGGAATAAAGCATTGACCAAGGTTGAGGTAAAGGGCAGTGAAGAGAGTAAAAGACTTTTTTATACCGCGCTATATCATGCTGAATTGTTGCCGCGCGTATTCAATGACGTGGATGGATCTTATCCTGAATTTGGTGGCAGTGGAAAGATCCTGACTGCCACGGGCTATGATTATTATGACGACTTCTCAATGTGGGATACCTATAGGGCTGTGCACCCCTTGCTGACGCTACTGGAGCCGCAATCTTCCGCTGATATGGTTAAATCATTATTGACGAAAGCTGACCAGGGCGGATGGCTCCCTATATTTCCGTGCTGGAATAACTATACCGCAGCGATGATCGGAGACCATGCAATAGCCATGATCGGAGATGCCTTGATGAAAGATATAGCGTCAGATGAAATGGAGCGTGCTTATACCATTATGCGGAAAAATGCATTCGAAGTGAATACAGATACAGCAAGCTATAAAGATGGCAAGGGCAGGCGCGCATTAGCATCGTATCTGCAATATGGATATATACCGTTGGAAGATTCGGTATTAGAATCCTTTCATAAACGCGAACAGGTGTCCCGAACATTGGAGTATGCATACGATGATTTTGTGTTATCGCAGGTTGCCAGGAAACTCGGAAAGGATGAGGACTATAAAAAACTGAGTCAGCGGGCAGGAAATTATAAAAACGTCATAGACCCTGCCATAGGTTATGCACGCGGACGCTACGCGAATGGAAAATGGATCGCGCCGTTTGATCCCAATGCTATACGCGCGTCCTATATTACCGAAGGATCGCCTTTTCAATATACCTGGTATGTTCCGCAGGATATAGGAGGGTTAATTGCCATACTGGGTGGTAAAGGAAAATTCGTTACTAAACTGGATACATTTTTTGATCAGCGATATTACTGGCATGGCAATGAGCCGGGGCACCAGACTGTATATTTATACAATCATGCCGGTGAACCGTGGAAGACGCAAGGCCGTATTCACCAGATCGTTGAGGAAGAATATAGCACCGGTCCAGGTGGATTAAGTGGAAATGAAGATGGTGGCCAGATGTCTGCGTGGCTTGCATTTAATATGATCGGTATATACCCAACTTGTCCAGGGCTTCCATATTATGATTTAGGCACGCCATTCTTTGAGGGAGTGAGCATCCATACAGGCACGAATACATTTACACTGAAGGCAACGAATTTCAAGGAAGGAAATAAGTATATCCAGTCCGCAACCTTGAATGGCACACCCTTCAATAGAACCTACCTGCTGCACGAAGAGATCGTGAAAGGTGGAACGTTAATCCTGGAAATGGGATCTCAGCCCAATAAAGCATGGGGAAGTGATCCGGTATATATGCCTTGAGGAGAATTTCTATAGTCGGTTTCTATACTTTACTTCGTTACTCCCAAAAGCTTAATAATCTTATCAAATATAGCCGTGTTCTGGTATACACCGGCAAACTCTTTAGCCCCGCTTCCGTAAGCAAAGACCGGTACCATTACCGCTGTGTGATCATGCGTGCTGAAGTTGCCGTGTACAGATCCCTTTTTAAGATCACCATCGAGTAACGTAAGCCCACCAGTTTCATGATCCGCTGTAACGATCAAAAGTGTTTCCGGGTGTAGATCTACAAACTTCATGGCAGCACCGATCGCGTTGTCGAAATCAAGCATTTCCTTTACAACATACTCCATGTCATTGGCATGTCCACCATAATCAATTTGTGCACCTTCTGCCATAATGAAGAATGAACTGTTGTCTTGTGAAAATGTATTCAAGGCTTTTTGTAAGGATGACACAAGAAAATTGCCCCGCCCTTGTTTCATCGACAATGCAGCTGCATTGTCCAGCACTATATATTTGGAGGATTGGATGGTATCGAGTGAGTGTAAATCGGAAGAGAATGTATATCCCTTCTTTTGCAAAGCTAGAATGAGATTGCTGCCGTCTTTACGCGTCGTGAAGTGCGTACCACCGCCACCAATGAGAATGTCTACAGGGCTGGAAATAAAATCGGCAGCGATGGCTTCGTTAAATTCGCGATCTATAACATGTCCATAAAATGCCGCGGGCGTTGCATCGGTAATATCTCCGCAAGAGATCACAGCTGTTTTATACTTCTTTCGGTTAAGAATATCGGTTATAGGTTCCAGTGGTTTTCCAAGGGTGTCCACACTTATCGCACGATTATTTGTTTTCTGGCCAGTAGCCATAGCCGTTGCGCCCGCTGCAGAATCGGTAATATAGCTATCAGCGGAAGCTGTAACCGAAAGACCGATGGTATTAATCGTAAAGAGATTTAGCTTTCCCTGGTTTGCCGTATAGCCGGAATATATTTGCGTCAGCCCCATACCGTCACCAATCAGCAGTATAACATTTTTTACCTGTACACTTTCAGGCGCTATAACTGGTTTGTGGACATCATGCGTGGCTGTATTTTTAAAAACAGATTTAGGTTCTTTCTCTATAAAGGATGCAAGCTCTGTAACGTTATCTGTACCGATATAGTCTACCTTTAATTTTTGAAGCGTGATCCATGCATTCACAATGTCCGGTGTTGCCCAGAAACGTATTTTCTTACCCAACGCATGAACGTTGGCAATCACGGTTTCGATTTTCTTTTTATCAGGAGCCGTAAGTGTACCTTTACCATTCCACTTTGTGTATTGCTTAAAGTCATCGCTTATAATGCTGATGCGTTTGAGCTGTTCCGGAGTATAGGTAATGGCTGGTCTTCCATCGAAATATATATAGTTAGGAAATTCATTCCATCGTGCGAGATCCGGAACACTTCCGCTGATAGTAATGGTAAGTGACTTGCAAGCCGTTAGCGTTGGATATTTTTTCAGCTTTTTTACAAGCAGCTGTAATGTAGGAATACCGTCCGTTTTTAAATCGATCAGAAAATTAAGGGTTTTATTCTTTGGATACACAGCACCGTCATGAAGTTTTATTTTAGCCTGCAGAGGCTCCAGGTATAAATTATCGAGTGTCCTGGAAGGAAGAATCTCTTGTTCTTCATGTGCAACGTATAGCTCGCCATTGTGCAGGAATATATCTGCTTCAATGGAACCTGCGTGCTGGTAGTAGGCCGTAAGGAAGGGGATAGGGTGCACATAGTCGTTATGCGCATGTATAGAAGACGAGGTATACTCTTGCGCCAGAACGAGGGAAGCTGCCACCAGAAATAACAAGAGAAATGTAGCGTGTTTCATAGGTATAGTAAGAAAAGGCCGGCTCAGATTGTTCACCGAACACGGAATAAATTTGTTGTGAAGGTATGACAAGAAAAGTATAAAGTAAATCAACGCTTGATAAAAGCGGGTTGCAATTCGTGTCGATGCACGAGCGTATTGAACTGATCTACATCAAAGGGTTTAAGCATCACTGATTGGAATCCGGAATGAAGGAGTTTTTTATGCCGTGCTTTATCCACATAGCACGTGGTAGCGATAGCAGTGAACGGGAGAGCACAAATGTTTCGGAGATCTTCGAGTAATTCGATACAATCCATATCGTTACGAAGTGTTACATTCAGTAACGCAACATCAAAGGTATGACTCAGGGCGAAGGCGACAGCCTCTTTTGAAGATGATAGTGTCGTAACGCCATACATAGGCATGAGTAGTTTCTTCACTATAAACCGATCCACCTGTACATCATCTACTACTAATACATGCATAGAAGTATCCTGTAAATGAATGCAAAGGTAAACGAAGTTTGACAGATGCCATCAAATCAAAATTACCAGAACATTAATTGTTTGTAAACACGATCTATACTTTGCGCTTTTTAGATTTACATTTAAGGTGTTGCAGCTTGTCTTAAGATCAAAGTTCAACAACAACGCTTGCCAATTTAAGCCGCAGGCTTTTTACTTCCTGTTGCAAGGCAAACCGCTGCCGTTCAAGTTCCTCTTGCGTTGCCTGAAACTCTTCTGTATTCTGGCGCATGATTTCTTCCTGTTGTGCGAATGAGAAAGATCGTTGCTGCGATTCTTCAAGTAATCTTTTCATCTCCGAGGCTGCTTGTTTATTTGCCAGAAGGGTGGTGATATTCTCAGCGATCCTTTCGATAAATTCAAGATGATGCGGCTCTATATCCTGAAAGGATGCCAATTCAATTACACCCATAACAAGGTCTCTTGTTTTAAGCGGAACGATGACAACGCGCCGTGGCGTAGCTTCGCCCAAACCGGAAGTGATCTTGATGAAATCACGTGGTACGTCCTTCAGATATATAGTCTCACCTTCCAGAACACATTGTCCAATAAGCCCGCTGCCGGGAGTGATCTGCTCGTTAACGAATTTTTTCTTGTCGAATGCGTATGTAGCAATACGTTCGAGGAATTCCCGGCCTTCTTCACGTTTCATAATATATAGCGCACCCTGATTGGCGCCCATATAAGTTACCAGCATTTTTAGGATCCGGTCTCCCAGCAAATGGGTCTCCTTGAAATCATCTTTAAGTATATCATTGAAACGTGCAGCGCCTTCATTCATCCAGTTTATTTTCCGCTGGTGCTCTTCGGCATGTCGGAGTTTCTCCTGTGCACTGATCAACGATTTTGCCAATACGTCATTGGTGTACTGATCATCATATTTTGCATGAAGTTCTCCGGCACCCAGGTGCCCTGCAAATATAGAGGCCGCCTTGAGTCGGTCTATAAATTGATTGAATGCAATTTTCGTCTGACCGATTTCCTCAGTCGTAAGAACCCGAAGCTTGTCAGGGAACACGCCGCTGGCGAGCCGCTGCATTCCACCTCGAATTTCTTTAATAGACTTGGTTAACAGACCTGCATATATAAGTGCCATTGCTATACCGGCTATAATTTGCACGCAGAAGATAATCCAGAGCATCCATTTTGTTTGCGCAATTTGCGCTTCGTTCTGATTTTTCACAGTCGTGCGAATGGACTCTATATGTGGACGGATCAACGAAAAATATTTTTGTATTCTTCCGCGAATGCCCTGATGTTCTGTCAGGCCAATTTGCTTTTCTATTTCTACTACTTTATTAAACTCAGTCTGATAATTTACGAGGGATGAAAGAAGCGCAGCGTTAGCGGATGATTCGATTTGTTGTCGGAAGACATCAAAACGTTTATTGAATTCATCCTGATATTTAAGATCTTTCCGGAGAAAAAAATCTTTCTCGTGTCGTCTCAGCATCAGCATCGTTGCTTTGTCAAATTCAAATCCTGAATTCTCTACATCGTGTATGGCTGTGCGTAATGATCCTTCAAGCCCGTAGTCTTTGAACCCGCGATTTTGAAGAAGGTTCACCAAGGTATTAAAATCGTTTTGCAGACTGTCCAATGTTACAAGAAGCACATGGGTTAGTTGTGTATCAGTTTCATTATCTGTCCGGATGCTTTGGATTTCCTGAATGATTTTTTTAGCCGCACTATAGTTCTCTGTAAAGGAGTTGATGGAGGAAGCCTTTTGCGTTTCGAGGAATGACTTTGATTTATATCCTTCATATATAAAATCCTTTGAGGCAAGGTCAAGCGTTTCCAACCTGAGCTTTAGGATGTCGACCTCTTCATTGATACTTTTATAGTATATGATTTTGTCGATCGATGTAACGGAAAGTGCGATCAGTAAAACCGATAGCAGTAATATTGATCCGAAGGCCGCCAGTAGTTTTATGCGTATCCGGAGACTCAGAAAAAAATCTCTCATAGAAATAATTTCTTACGTTAGTGAGAGGGGGTTTTGGGGAGCTCAAAGAAACAGGAATAGCGTTACTTTACATCAAAGGATATATTAACGTTTTATTAATTGAATTCTCAGTGATATAGTGTTCGCTCGGAATATTGTGACAAACAGGATGTTCCGATTCCTAAAAATTAAGAATTCCTTAATGCTACTTAGGTTACTGGCTCCTTTTTTATTTAAGTTATTTGAACTCCTATATGGAGTCTCAAAACATACATACACTCCCGGATGAACAATTACTAAAACTGTTGCAGAACGATAGCCGTGCTGCATTCAGCACGCTGTACGATCGCTATTGGGAAGGTATGTATCGGGCTTCCTATGCTTTGCTGCGAGATGAAGATGCATCAAAAGATATTGTCCAGGAGGTTTTTCTGGCGATCTGGAAGAAGCGGCAAACACTGCAGATCACTTTTCTTTCCGCCTATCTATATCAGTCTGTAAAATACCAGGTAGCCCAACATCTGCGCAGATCAGAATTGAGTATGGAGCACACACTATATCTGGGAGGAAAAGACAAGGCGATCAACAGTACCGAAGAGCTCATCGATTTTAAAGAGCTCGATAGTTTACTGCAAGCGACTTTGAACAACCTTCCGGAAAAATGCAGGAACGTATTTTACCTCAGCCGTTTTGAACATCTCTCCAATACAGAAATCGCAGAGCGTCTCAATCTTTCTACGCGTACCGTGGAGTGGCATATTTCCAATGCACTAAAACATCTTCGTGATTCTATTGAGCATGCCGTCATTCATATTGGTATAGTGCTCCTGTTGCTCTAAGTATACACACGCCTTGTATTACCATTCTGTTAATCGTATTACTGTTTTATTATATGTGCTTTTCTGAAAGATTTTACCCCCGTGTTTAGTAGGCTTGCCTACACTATAGGGTATAACGCAATGGCATGACACAAGTAGAATTCAAAGCACTGCTGGACCGGTATGTTAAAGGAGAGTGCTCAATCGATGAGCAGAAATATTTCGATGTGTTTTTTAACGCTTTTCAAAAGGACGAAAAGTATTGGTCGGACTGGCAATTGACGGATAAGGATCGCATCAAAATTGAAATATACCAATCTCTTACCCGTACGATTGATCTTGATCAAGCTGGGAACGAAGTTCTTGCTCCGGAGAGCAGATCATTCACGTTTTCATTCCTTAAAATAGCGGCATCCGTTAGTATACTTCTTCTCGCAGGATTATTTGTATATAATTTCCGCTCCGGAAAAAAGGAAACGGTCAAATATATAACGCACACCACCAGCTTGGGACAGCGGGCTACGATTACGTTGGATGACGGCTCTGTTGTAAAACTGAATGCGGGCAGCACAGTTTCTTTTCCTGAAAAGTTTGTTGGGGACACACGCGAAATCACACTCTATGGTGAAGCATTTTTCGAAGTAAAGCCGGATCCGGATAAACCATTTATAGTTACATCTGGTGGTCTGCTGACTACTGTGCGCGGCACTTCTTTTAACATCCGCGCATACCATCATGAGCGTATAGAAGTTACCGTCAGTACGGGAAAAGTACACGTTGCAAACATTCGTAGAAAAGAGGAAGCTGTGTTAGGAGCTAATCAGCAAATACAATATGACCAGGCTCTTATGGACTGGAAGTTTCGTAACGTACCGGCAGAGCGCTACATGGCCTGGACTGAGAACATTATATACCTTGATCGTACGTCTGTACAGGAAGTCGTAAATACATTGGAGCGGTGGTATAACGTAAAGATCGAACTGGAAAATGGTGCACTGCAGAACTGTACCATCAGTGGCAAGTATAAAAGTGATAGACTAACTAATATACTAGAGGGCTTAAAAATTATGCACGGTATAACGTACCGTTTTGCAAGTGAGCGTGAAATAATAATATCCGGAAAACCTTGTAACCCCTGATGCCTATGATTTAAATATGACTCCATAAATCAGGTGGTTTCTTCCCGGTTGAAGAAATACCTATAGTATAAAAAAGAAGCCCATCCGCTGCGGCAACAGGGATGGGCCGACCACAAAGATTTGTAAACCTTTATAGTCTACTTATGAGCTTGAAATTACTCAAAATATTGATGTTCGCGTCAAAACAAATAGTCTATGTTTTTATATGGCAGTGTCTCGCCATACAGTTTTTGCTTGCGGCACCTTCTCACGGACAGAACATTCGCGAGGTAAGAATCTCTATTGACCTTAAGAATGCGGGAATCACAGAGATTTTTTCTGCCATCGAGGATAAAACAGATTACGTATTTGTTTATCAAAGTTCGATCCGGAAGGTTAGAGGTAAATTCTCGTTTTATAAACCTGATGTTACAGTAGCAGATATACTCCTGGAAATATCCAGGAACAGTGAACTGCAATTCAAGCAGATCAACTATAACATTATTGTTTCAAGGAAAATCGTCGCCGATAAGGAAGTTGTTCCAGTAATCGTGAAAACGGTTCAGGGGAAAGTAACGGACGCTGGTACCGGTGAGGCTATCCCCGGAGTAAATGTACTTGTTAAAGGTACCGCTACCGGAACAACAACTGACATCAACGGTATATATACTTTAGATGCTCCCGAAGGTGCAACCATTCAGTTCAGCTTTATCGGGTATAAAACCGTGGAGCGTGCTATAGGTGAACAAACCACAATCGATATTCAACTTGCGCCCGATTCAAAATCGCTTGAAGAAATTGTTGTGGTAGGATACGGCACACAAAAGAAAGTAAATATGACCGGTGCTGTCGACCAGGTAACGAGTGAAGTATTTGAAAACAGACCTATGCCCAATCTAACGCAAGGGCTACAGGGTATGATACCAAACCTGAACATCCGCCTGGAAGATGGTAAACCTATACAATCACCAAGCTATAACATTCGGGGAACGACATCCATTGGACAAGGTGGAAGCGCGTTGATTTTGATTGATGGTGTTGAGGGCGATCCGAGGTTGATAAACCCGCGCGACATCACGAGTGTATCGGTGCTTAAAGATGCAGCGTCTGCCGCGATTTATGGCGCACGTGGTGCTTTTGGTGTGGTATTGATCACCACCAAGAAACCTGCTAAAGATAGAATGACGGTTGATTATTCAGCCAACTATTCAATCAAGAAACCAACGGCCGTGCCCGACCTGGTAACGGATGGCTATACATGGGCATCGGTATTCAATGAAGCGTGGACGGCATGGAATGATTACTCACAGACTCCGCAGAATGTAAACAAGACCTTGAAGTTTTCTCCTGCGTATCTCGCTGAATTGAAAAGAAGGTCTGAAGATCCAAGTCTGCCGCGCGTAGAAGTTGGTCCTACAGGTGAGTATATATATTATGGTAGCACGGATTGGTATAAAGAGCTATATAAGAAATCCACCAGTGCCATGGAGCACAATGTTACGGTTTCCGGTAGCGGTGATAAAACTTCATTCTATGTAACGGGAAGATACTTTGATCAGAAGGGATTGTTCCGCTATAATTCTGATGACTATAAGATGTATAACTTTCGTGCGAAGGGCTCTATACAGATCCGTCCGTGGTTGCAACTTGAAAACAATGCTCAGTTTTCTGCCATGAATTATCACAATCCGCTGAACGTAGGAGAGGGTGGTGGTATATGGCGTAACCTGGCGGATGAAGGACACGCCATGTCACCGATGTTTAACCCGGATGGAACGTTAACGTATTCCGCTGCCTATACCGTTGGCGATTATTGGTATGGCAAAAACGGAATCGATATGCAAAACCGCGTGCTGCGTAACACCACTTCTTTTACAGCCGATTTCCTGAATGATAAGTTCAGTGTAAAAGGAAACTTTACATTTCAGGATACAGATGATAATCAAAAGACTGTACGCACACCTGTGCCCTATAGCAGAAGACCTGGTGTGATCGAATATGTAGGCACAAATACCAATGACCTGAAAGATGCCTATAATGAAACGCAATACCTGGCTACCAACTTTTATATTGAGTATGAGAATACATTTCAGGCGAAGCATTATGTAAAGGCTATGGCCGGGTATAACTATGAGCAGTCAACCTATAAAGGTTTATCGGCACAACGCAATGGCCTTATATATGAAGATGCACAGGATATAAACCTGGCACTCGGTCAATCGATCACCACCGTGGGTGGCTGGGAGAAATGGAATATACTGGGTGGCTTCTTCCGGTTGAACTATATATATAACGATAAGTATTTACTCGAGGTCAATGGACGGTACGATGGTTCTTCGAAGTTTCCGGCTAATGAGCGGTATGCATTCTTTCCATCGGTATCGGCAGGCTGGCGCATTTCCAATGAATCATTCTGGAATGTATCCGAGAGATTTATCTCCGACCTGAAGCTGCGCGGATCATATGGATCACTCGGAAATGGAAGTATAGCGTCCTATGCATTCCAGGAAAAATTTGCCGTGTCGCAGTCAAGCTTGATATTGAATGGCGTGAAGCCGCAATATACCAGTCAGCCCGGAGTATTACCGGACGGACTTACCTGGGAAACATCTACCACTCAAAATATAGGACTTGATCTCGGCATGTTATCCGGAAGATTAACGCTGAGCGCAGATGCCTATATACGGAAGACAACCGACATGTTTACAGTAGGCATGACGTTGCCTGCCGTGTTTGGTACCGATGTTCCCAAAGGAAACTATGCTGATTTGAAAACTACCGGATGGGAAATTGTATTGGGCTGGGCAGATGAGATCTCACTGGCGTCCAAACCATTTAACTATACTATTCGACTGACGCTAGCTGATAATCAATCTGAAATTCTACGGTATAATAACCCGGATAAAAAACTCAGTGATTACTACGAAGGTCAAAAGATCGGAGAAGTATGGGGATATGTTACCGAAGGATTTTTCACTTCGAAAGAAGACATTGATGCACATGCAGATCAAAGTCTGATCAAAGCTTCGAACTCCGGACAGATTCTTCCTGGTGATATCAAGTTCAAGGACATCGATGGTAAAATTGCCGCCAACGGTCGCACCATTATAGACAACGGTGCCAACACGGTTAATGATCCTGGCGATATGGTAATTATAGGAAACACCTCACCACGGTACACCTATGGGGCGATGTTTGGAGCTGACTGGAATAACTTTTTCTTCTCTGCGTTCTTTCAGGGTGTTGGCAAGCAAGACTGGTGGCCTGGTGCGGAAGCTGATTATTTCTGGGGACCTTATAACCGTCCGTATAACAGTATGCCTGAATCGATGCTCGGTAATTACTGGACAGAAGAAAATCCAAATGCATATTTTCCACGCCTGCGTGGGTATACGGCACAGAGCACATCCAGAGAGCTGGGGGTAAAGCAAACGAAGTATCTCCAGAATATAGCATACCTCCGTTTGAAAAATATACAGATCGGATATAACCTGCCACAGACGCTGATGGAAAGGATAAAAATGCAGAGTGCGCGGGTATATATATCCGGTGAGAACCTGTTTTCGTGGTCACCATTCTATAAAGTGACACGTGATCTGGATGTTGAAAGCACAGGTCCTTCGGATAAAGTTCTTACGACAGGATCATCCGGTAACGGAAACAACTATCCGATGTTGAAGAGTTATACCATCGGGCTTTCCATCACACTTTAATAAATCATTCGTCAGATTTTAAAAATCATGCTTATGAAAAGATATACCAGATTGTTGTTCTTGTTTATTATACTCCTGGTCAGTTGTGATCTGGAGCAACTTCCGGAAGCTACAACGTCCAAAGATGCTGTCTTCGGAAGTGAGAAGGGACTGGAACTTTATGCTAATTCATTTTACAATATATTACCAACCGCTAATAACATTCATCGCGGTGATGAGATGTCGGATTATGGAGCGCGTAATCAGCCCCTTGATTTCATTCGCGAAGGTGCATTCGGGCCGCGCCAGAGTACAGGATGGGATTGGAGAGATCTGCGGAATGTAAATTACTTTATCGAAAATTGTAATTACCCGAACATTGCTCCGGATGTACAACGGCATTATATAGGTATAGCCCGTTTTTTTCGCGCCTGGTTTTATTTCGATAAAATAAAAAGATTTGGAGATGTACCCTGGATCGGCAAACCTATGGATGTGGATGATCCCAAATTATTTAGCGGCCGTGATTCACGCACCGTGGTGATGGATTCCATTCTGGCGGACCTGGATTACGCAACGGCCAACATCCGTACAGTTACGGATAATACACGTAGCCTGGTTACGAAATATATAGCGTATGCCTTTAAGTCGAGAGTATGTTTATTTGAAGGTACATTTCGGAAGTATCATACGGAACTTGGTTTACCCGGTGCAGAGGCGTTGTTGAGTGAAGCAGCTTCTGCAGCGCAGGTCGTGATGGATGAAGCGGGTTTCAGTATAAATGAAACAGGCGGTCCAGGCAAATCGTATCGCCAGTTATTTACCTCTAAAGTCCCGGTAGGCTCCGAGATCATGCTGGCAGCATTGTGCGATCCAACGCTCAGTGTTTTCAATGATGCGAACTGGTGGTGGACCAGCGCTACCTATGGCGCGCGCCTAAGCTTTACGCGAACATTCATCAATACATACCTGACGATCGATGGAACTCCCTTTACGGACAAAGCCGACTATGAGACCATGACGTTTCCGCAGGAAGTAAAATCCCGCGACAGCAGACTTCAGCAGACGATTCGTATGGGAGACTATAAACGGACGAACGCAGGTATAACCGAAGTTGCGCCCCCTGTTTTTTCCTATACCTATACCGGGTATCAACCTATTAAATGGTGTTTGGATGATACATACTATGATGGTGGCAGCCGGAACGATAATTCGATTTCAATTATCCGCTATGCGGAAGTCTTGCTAAATTTGGCCGAGGCAAAAGCAGAGCTTGGTATATTTACGGATGCAGATTGGACAAAGACTATAGGGGCATTACGAAAGCGTGCCGGTATCACCAGTGGCCTTACCACTATCCCTACCGTTGTGGATCCTTATCTTCAGTCTAATTATTTTCCGGATATAGCGGATCCTGTAATTTTGGAGATTCGCAGAGAGCGTGGTATTGAATTGGTGCTGGAGGGATTTCGGTTTTATGATCTTGTACGCTGGAAGCATGGTGAACTGTTGGAGCAAACGTGGAATGGCTTTTATGTTCCTGCCGTTGACCAGCCGCTGGACCTGAATGAAGATGGTAAACTTGATGTTTGCTTTTATATTACGCCACCACAAAACCCGGTGGCTGGTGTAACGTATATTAATGTCGCACCTACCATCAGCTCCGGTGTAAATCCACAGCGGTTGTCCAACACAACGTCTGGAGAGATCACGTGGCTAACAAATATACCGCGGGTATGGGAGGACAAGCATTATTTATACCCGATTCCGGAGAATGACCGGTTAATGAATCCGGAGCTTGGGCAAAACCCCGGATGGGACATTAATTAAAGCATTGGAAGCGCACGTAGTGTTAAGACGTGCGCTTCATTTAAAGTGTATACTTTTAATAACTATATAAATGAAGAAGTTAACCCTATGCCTGTTTATAGTTTTATCAGCAGGACTTGTGCATGCACAGACGTTTCGAATTGCAACCTATAATATGCGCTACGATAATGCCGGTGATAGTCTGAATGCCTGGAAGCAGCGCTTGCCGGTAATCATACAAATGATCGCCTTCTACGATTTCGATATTTTTGGTGGGCAGGAAATTTTATTCAATCAACGTGAAGATCTTTCTAAAAACTTGCCAGGCTATGACTATATAGGAGTTGGCAGGGATGATGGCGATAAGAAAGGTGAGTTCTCACCTATATATTTCAAGACCGATAAATTTCGTCTGTTAAAGAAAGGAACATTCTGGCTCGCAGAGACTACCGATAGGCCTGTTAAGGGATGGGATGCCGCTCTGCCACGCATTTGCTCCTGGGGAGAGTTTGAAGAAAAAAAGAGCGGTCTTAAGTTCTATGTATTCAATACACATTTTGATCACCGGGGTGTGCAGGCACGCAAGGAGAGTGCCCGTTTAATCCTGGACAAGATCAAAACTATAGCGGGTAGCGCCCCTGTGGTACTCACCGGAGACTTCAATGTTGATCAGTTCAATGAAAGCTATACTTTGCTGCATACGTCAGGAATATTGAAAGATGCATATACCACCGCTGAGATTAAACTGACTCCGAATGGTACTTTCAACAGCTTCGACATTACCAGCAAAACAGATCGCAGGATAGATCATATATTTATTACATCCACATTTCGTGTGAAGCGTTATGGAATTCTTACCGATAGCTATAACGGTAAATTCCCATCCGATCATTTTCCGGTATTGATAGAAGTAGATTATGTAAAAAAATGATGTGAATTGATGCACTTCTCTTGACTGTACAGGTGTAACTACCTGTACAGTTTCAATGAGAGGGCCGCTATATATTCGCTAATACATTGTGCGCTCGAATTCATAGCTGCGGAATCTTTCAAAGGCAGCTTTTTCCAGATCTTCTCTGTGGTTAGGGTGTGCAATATCAATCAACGCCTTTGCCCGTTGACGCATATTTTTTCCATACAGGTATGCGATTCCATATTCCGTTACTATATAGTGTGCATGTGCCCGCGTGGTAACAACACCAGCACCTTGCTTGAGAAAGGACGAAATTCGCGATATACCTTTTGATGTTATAGAGGGCAATGCTATAATAGGCTTGCCACCTTCGGAAAGAGATGCGCCTCTCACGAAGTCCATTTGTCCGCCCACTCCTGAATAATGATAAGTGCCGATAGAATCTGAGCACACCTGACCGGTTATATCGACTTCGATCGCACTGTTGATTGCCGTTACTTTTGGATTTGTCCGGATGACAGCGGTATCATTTACATAATCAATACCCAGCGCAATAACCGATGGATTGTCGTCTATAAAATCATATAGGGCCCGACTTCCTAATACAAAAGAGGTAACAATTTTTCCACGGTGCTTCTTTTTATGCTCATTCGTAATGACACCTTTTTCTACCAGAGGTATAATTCCATCAGAAAACATTTCGGTGTGCATACCAAGTTGCTTGTGATTGGTTAAGGATGCCAGTACAGCATCCGGTATAGATCCGATGCCTGTTTGAATCGTTGCCCCGTCTTCTACAAGTTCTGCGCAGTACGCTCCGATCCTCATTTCAATTTCACCGTTCTCTTTGATGCATCGAACCTCGGGGAGCTCTTGCTCGGCATATACCATAGCATCAAAGGTATCCGCTTTGATCAAGCCATCGCCCAATGTTCTGGGCATCCTCGGGTTTATTTGTGCAATAGTATACCGGGCACTTTTTACAGCGGCAGCAGCAACGTCTACGGATACACCCAGCGAGCAATATCCATGCTTATCAGGAGGTGATACCTGCACGATGGCCACATCAATAGGAAGTATATTCTTTCTGAAAAGATTCGGTACCTCACTTAAGAATACAGGTATATAATCACCTCGTCCACTATTGATTGCTTCGCGAATATTTTGCGAAACAAACAATGAATTCATTCTGAAACTGTCTTTATATTTTTTGCCTGCAAGAATTGCATCCCCTTGCAGGCTGATGCTGACAAGCTCTACATTCCATAGTTCACGATATCGGTTTGCCAGGTGTTGTAATAAGAAGTGAGGTGTAGCGGCACCTCCATGAATAAATACCCGTTGACCAGGTTTTATCATTTGAATGGCTTCTTCTGCTGTTATATACATATTTGTGTAGTTTAAAATTATACAGGAGTATTGATTCTAGTTTCATTTGGACTGCGATCTCATCCAGAACCCAAAGATGTCCATGGAGTCGAACCGAGCTGATGATGTTCGTCAATTAAAAAACTGATCCTTGTCAGGTTTATATATAGTCTTTGTGTTAAAAACCTGAGTGTCGGTCGGAGGGACTGTTTTATATCTGGAGACAGCCCATACATTTATCCGGATAATTAATATATTGATGTCTAGATCGATGACTGCCAGGAAAACTAAAACGTTAAAATATACGTTGTCACATCACTGTCCGAACTGCACATCCGTAACGAACTATAAATTAAGATTACAATTATGAAGATCATTATTCAAACACCTGATTTTAAAGCACGCCAGACCTTGATAGATTTTGTGGAAGAGAAAGTTGGTAAGCTGGAGTCGCTGAGCGATCGGATATTGGAAGGCCGGGTAAATCTGAAGCTGGATAATTCTGAAACCGGTGAGAATAAGATCTGTGAAATAAAATTGGTTATTCCAGGACATGATCTATTCGCCAGCAGGCAAAGTGATACTTTTGAAAATGCCGTACAGCAATCGATAGATGCCGTCAAGCATCAACTTGAACGTTGGAAGGATTCTAAAAAGTAAGAATATACGTTAGTGATATACCGTCTGTGCTTGTTAGCAAGTATAGGATTGAGATAAGTTTATTGTTTAAAGAAAAAGACTGTCGGACTTTGACAGGCAGTCTTTTATTTGATCAGCATGTCGAAGGCAGTATGAACATTAAGTTATCACAAAAAATACTGGAAAGCTGATATGATTATACAATTGATTTTAGCAATTTTAGTTGAATAATCTTATTTCACGTCTTTTGATTCCTGAATGTTGTCGTAGTTAAGGTTCTTACAAATTTTTAAGGCGTAAGAAAGTGACGGAATCGAATCGTTGATGTCTAAACATACAAAGAAGAACTAGTACGATTTAGTTATAGTGTGTGAAGTATCTGTAGTATAGACCATGTATACTTCGTGTACTCGGAAAACAGGTGATGCGTTGTTATCTGTTTACTCCTGTCATTTCTATAGAGCGAATTTTGGAAACTTATTTTTTAACCGTAACCACGCATGACAGTTCTGATGTTTGGATGGGAATTTCCACCACATATTTCCGGAGGACTCGGAACGGCCTGCCTCGGCCTTACGCAATCATTGATAGAGGAGAATGCCAAAATTCTTTTTGTTGTACCACGCGCCCATGGTGATGAGCGTATCGAGTTGATCAATGCTTCCGAAGTTTTAGTTGGTGCAACAAAAGAGGAAGTGGACTCTGTGATTCCTCCTGTGAAAAGTGAAGGACAATCTATAAAAATAACAGTAGCGTCTACGTTGGCACCCTATACCGATGTTGAACAGTGGCAACAATCAAGCACCGTTGAAAAATGGAACTATGAATTTCCGGCTACTACTATAAAAGAAGTTGTAACAAAAGGAGGGAAGCGTTACGAATTCACCGGCACCTACGGTCCGGCCTTGCTGGACGAAGTGCAACGGTATAGCGAGGTAGCAGCAGAGTTAACAAAACAGTATACATTTGATGTTATCCACGCCCATGACTGGCTTACATATCCGGCAGGTATAGAAGCAAAGAGGAGCAGCAATAAACCGCTTATCGTACACGTGCATGCAACAGAGTTTGACAGAGCAGGAGAGAAGAATATAGATAAGCGCGTGTTTGATATCGAATACCAGGGAATGCAGGAAGCCGATATGGTTATTGCTGTAAGCCAGTGGACAAAAGATATAGTGGTGTCCAAATATAGAATTGATGCAGCAAAAGTAAAGGTTGTTCATAACGGAATTGTTCCCCAAGAGGAAACAGATTTTTCAGTTCTTCCGAAGATTAGTGAGCATATCGTAACCTTCCTGGGACGAATCACCTATCAAAAAGGTCCACAGTATTTTATTGAAGCTGCGCGTAAAGTATTGCTCCATTTTCCGGATGCTCATTTTATTATGGCGGGGTCAGGTGATCTTCTGCCGGCCATGATGGAGCGTGTCGCGCAACTTCGAATTTCTTCACATTTTCATTTCACAGGATTCTTGAAAGAAAAACAAATTCACCAGGTGTGGTCGGTGAGCAATGTATATGTGATGCCCTCGGTATCGGAGCCTTTTGGCATTACACCACTTGAAGCAATTCAGGCCGGTGTACCGGTAATTGTATCGAACCAGTCAGGTATAGCAGAGGTGATGGACCATGCTATAAAAGCCGACTTCTGGGATACAGATGCTTTGGCAAACGCTATTATAGGAGTGCTGAAACATAAGGCGCTTTCAAAATCGCTCAAGGCCAGTGGTAAAAAAGAAATTGAAACGCTGACCTGGAGTCAGGCAGCAAAAAAAATTAATGATCTATATCATGAACTACAAAGCATCAAACAAATCGAAGCAATATCTGAATCTGTATTTTCAGGTACACCAACCAAGGCGTCTTCGAAGATTCCAGTTTTTTGATATAGGCTCAGGTATATCTTATTTTGATGATTCATTAAATGAAAATATACTTCAGCGGATCGCCCGCGATTGCTATATACCGGCAAATGAATTGCTGTTGAAGCTGATCCATAAGTATCCTTCGGTCAGAATTACGTTTTCGATATCCGGTATGGCGTTGGAGCAGTTTCAGGAGTATGCACCGGCAGTACTCGATAGCTTCCGAACACTTGCCGCCACCGGAAAGGTTGAATTTCTGGGTGAAACATATTACCACTCGTTATCTTTCCTAACCGATAAAAATGAGTTTATAGCACAGGTTGGAAAGCACAAACAAAAAATAGAAGAGCTTATAGGTGTATCACCTTCTGTTTTCAGGAATACAGAGCTAATATACTCCGATACCATTGGCAGTATGATGTATGACCTGGGATTTAAAGGAATATACCTCGATGGAATTGAAGGTATATTAAAAGGACGGTCGCCTAATAAAGTATATACTCATCCGGATAAGGACTTAATGCTTTTTCCTAGAAATTATGCATTGAGTGATGATATAGCTTTTCGATATTCAGATCCTAACTGGAACCAGTGGCCATTGACACCAGGTAAATTTGTAAATTGGTTACAGCAGATTCCGGCCGAACAAAATTATATCGGTTTGGGTATGGATTACGAAACTTTCGGAGAGCATCAGAAAGCAGCCGGAGGTATATTTAAATTTCTTGAACAGGTTATTTCTATACTCGCGAACCTGCGTCAATTTGGATTCATAAATCCATCCGAAGTTGTAAAGCGCGAATCTGCCGAAGATATACTTTCCACCAGTAAAATTATTTCATGGGCCGATCAGGCGCGCGATCTTTCTGCATGGCTGGGAAACGACTTGCAACGCGATGCCTTTGATTCTCTGAATAAACTTCATCACGATATCATCGACACGAACAATGCTGACCTCATAGATGATTACCGTCATTTGCAAACAAGCGATCACTTCTATTATATGTCCACTAAAAAAAGTGACGATGGCAACGTGCATCAATACTTCAGTCCCTATAGTTCGCCTTACGAAGCATTTATGAATTACATGAATGTTGTTGCCGATCTGGAATGGCGCGTTAAGAAGGAGATCGAGAAACAAGCGCTGAAGTTTAAAACACAACAGATGGAATCTCTCGTCACCATGGGAATTAATAACCCTTCCTTGATAGGATCATCCTGATATAGCCACGAGGCAGATTGTCGTTCGCGAATTTTCTGGGAATTGTAATTATTCTCTGTTCCTAAAAATAATTTTAGTGATTCTTGTAAAATGACCAATCGGTCATTTATATTTGAGCCATCAAAGTCACGGAGATGACAAAAGCGGAGCGAACCCGGGAATTAATCATTAGCAAATCTGCGCCACTTTTCAATACAAAAGGTGTTGCCGGTACGTCTATGAGCGATATATTGGAAGCTACGAAGCTGGCGAAGGGAAGTCTATATGTACACTTCGAGAATAAGGAAGACCTTTCTCATGCTGTTGTTGATTATCACTTGGACAAGCTTGTAGAAAGTGTGAATGCAACCTTAAGCAAGCAGGCAACGGCAAAAGGAAAGTTGTTTGCTTATATCGATCTTTTCAGTGACCCGTTGGATCCTCCCTTTACAGGAGGCTGCCCGCTTTTGAATTTTGGAATGGAAGCTGATGACACTGACCAGAAGATACGCAAAAAAGTAAATGCAATCATTGAAGGATCAGAGCAAAGTATAGCCAGTATCATTAAAAAAGGTATAGCTGACGGTGAATTTAAGTCTGGTTGGGATGCGCGTGAATTTGCCACAAAATTATTTGCCATGATAGAAGGAGGCATTATGATGTCGCGTGTAGCCGGAAGCAATAAAGCTATCAGAGTCCTGATCCGTGCATTGAAAAAAGAAATTGAAGAAAAAGAAAAATAATTTTTTTTGATATAAAAATGACCGATCGGTCATTTTTAGCGTTACTAACTCCACAATAAGATTTAAAATCAAAATGAAGACTCAAAAAGTATGGTTGATCACAGGAGCCTCAAGAGGCATGGGCCTGGATATAGTAAAGGCTGCGCTTGACGCTGGTGATAAAGTAATTGCAACGGTGCGGAAAAATCCGGAGCAACTTGCAACCACATTGAAAAGCAATAAAGATCTGCTGGTAGTTGTGCTGGATGTAACAAATGCACAGCAAGTGAAAGCAGGTGTGGAGCAAGCGATTTCACATTTCGGTCAGATCGATGTGTTGGTTAACAATGCGGGCTATGGCCTGCTCGGTTCTTTCGAAGAGGCATCCGAGAATGAAATTAAAAAGCAATATGATACCAACGTCTTTGGTTTGCTGCACGTAACGCGTGCTGTTTTACCACACATGCGCAGCAGGAAGTCGGGCCATATCATTAACATTTCGTCTTTGTTTGGCTATAAAGCTTCAGTGCCCGGCCTGGGTATATATGGTTCTACCAAGTTTGCTGTGGAAGGTATATCTGAAGGGCTTGCGTTAGAAGTTAATCCCTTTGGAATTCATGTCACGGCTCTTGCGCCAGGACTTTTTAATACAGAGTTTCTATCGACCGATTCCTATACCGTCACAGAGAATGTATTGGACGCGTATGCTTCCACGGTGGGACAAATGAGAGTAGCAGCCGATCAGCTTCATGGTACGCTGCCCGGTGATCCGGCCAAGCTTGCGCAGGTTGTAATGGAACTCGCGAATAGTGAGAACCCACCACTTCATTTACCGGTTGGAAAAGATTCATTTGCATCCTTCCGTGAAAAAATTACTGCGATGGAAGCTGAGCTGAATGCATGGGAAAATATAGCCGCCAGCACAGATCGTCAAATCGCGACAGCTTGATAAACTATTCTACAAGTATAGTATAGGCTTGTATCCCAGACTAATAATTGACACACATAAACAATTTATACAATGAATATTGAAAACAAAACGATACTGGTTACAGGCGGTGGTTCTGGAATTGGTTTAGAAATCACAAAACTGTTAAGTGAAAAAGGAAACCGCGTTATTATCACGGGACGGAATGAAGCGAAACTTTCCAAGGCTGCAAGCCAGTTTAAAAATGTTACTGCTATAGCATGTGACGTTACAGTCGAGGCTGATGTACTCCGCCTGGTGTCAAAAATTGAGAAAGATTTTGGTGACCTGAGTGTTTTGATAAATAACGCTGGTGTAGCCCACGTACATCGCCTGCATCAAAGTGCAAATACCTTTGACATTGCACAGGAGGAAATCTCCATCAACTACTTATCTGTAGTAAGACTGACAGAAAATCTTTTGCCGGTTTTAAAGAAGCAAAAAGAAGCTGCCATTGTAAATGTCACTTCTATCGTAGTGTTCGCTCCTGCGGCATCTATACCTACTTACTCTGCCAGTAAAGCAGCACTGCATGCCTATACTCAGATATTGAGACACTCATTGGAAAATACATCTGTTCAGGTTTTTGAATTGATGCCTCCTTTGGTAAATACAGACATGGCAAAAGAAATTGGTGGAGAGCAAAGAGGTATGCCTGCAAGCCAGGTGGCCGATGCACTATATACTGCCTTGCAAACTGGCGAGTTTGAAATCCACGTTGGAATGACAGCACAGTTATACCAGGTGTTTCTGTCGTCACCGTCTCAAGCGTATAAAGTTTTAAATGAGTCGTAAGTGCCTATACATATAGGATGCAAGACATTTAAAACTATAAAAGAGGTTTCATGTAAAGTGGAACTTCTTTTAAATTACATTACTTAAGTCATTGACGTTTCATCCACTTAGTGGACGCTGTGTACAGAATTTGTTTCTAAAAATTTGCGTACATGCTGATTGAAAAATTTGGGTTGCTCCATCATGGCTACATGTCCGCAATGATCCAAAAATATTAATTCGGAATGAGGTAGCAGATCGTGAAACTCCAATGCTACCTCCGGTGGTGTTATAGTATCTTGCAGCCCCCAGATCAGCAACGTAGGCGCTGTAACTTGTTGCAAGAGATTCGTCATGTTGTGACGTTGTGCTGCGCGTGCGAGTCCGATGATACTTAAAGTTTTCGAGCGGCTTTGTACGGTTTCAAAAACTTCATCAATGAGCTCCTTCGTAGCGACTTCTCTTTTATAAAAAGTACTCTCGACTTTTTCCTGTATATAGGAGTAATCCTTTACACGTGGGAATGTGCCACCAAACGAGTTTTCGAAAAGTCCGGAGCTGCCGGTTAACACCAGCTTCTTGACCTTGTTTGGTTGTCGCCACGCATATAGTAAAGCTACATGGCCACCCAGCGAATTTCCCATGAGAATGACTTTACCAAGGTTATGGGCTTCAATGAAAGAATCCAGATAATCTACGAGGTTGTCTAATCGTTCCTTTGTCAATGGATTGGAAAACAACGGAAGTCTTGGAACCAGCACACGATGTGTTGTAGCAAATTCACTCGCTACGTGTTCCCAATTACTCAGATTACCAAATAGTCCGTGCAATAAAATAATAGGTTCTCCTTCTCCAATGTGGAAGAGCGGTTTGTACGGTAATTCAATGGAAAAGCACATGGTTATTTGCGTTATGTTCAATCTTAATTTTGTAATCGACAATACAGATATACTTTCAGTATATACCTATAACTATAAGAAAATAGTTTTGGTGTTTTTTCGGACGAGCTATGGATGCTAACGTTTTTTGGTGGGTTCACGAGCACACGTTATACGTCCGATCTGATTTAACATCGTTGTTAGTTCATCCCATTCATGTTTACATATACATTCATTCCAAAAGAATTTATCTTCCGGAACGCCTGCGTGACGCATAAAGATAAGAATATTTCTAACGAATACAATAAGTCTATAGGTTTAGTATAGTTATAATAAAAAATTATACAAAACGCCCTAAATTGTCTGAGCGTTAAAAATCTCTAATTAATTTTTTTTAAACCTGGAATTATTTTCATTTGATTTTGTTGAGAGAAATTAAATTACCTTGAACGATTAATCCTGCATATATGATTTTGATAATTACGATTTACAATGGCTGAGCCCCGGCAGGATAGACGATTAGGATTATTACAGGCGACCGCCATTAACATGACCGACATGGTAGGGATCGGCCCGTTCATAACGCTGCCGATGGTGATCGGTATCATGAATGGACCCTACTTTCTATATGCCTGGGTGGCAGGCGCTGCGTTGTCTTTTATTGATGCCATGATCTGGAGTGAATTAGGTGCAGCTTATCCCATGGCGGGTGGTTCCTATAATTTCTTAAAGGAGACCTATAAGAAAAGCGGGCTTGGCAAATTGATGAGCTTTCTTTTTGTTTGGCAAACGATGATCCAGGCGCCACTCGTAATCGCATCGGCAGCGATCGGCTTTTCATCTTACTTTTCATACTTAACACCATTGACACCGTTGCAGGCAAAGCTTATCAGTGCTGGTGTAGTGGTGACTATAATCTTTTTACTCTATCGTAAAATCGAAGACATTGGCAAGATTAGCGTGCTCCTTTGGGTGGCAGTGATGGGAACTATGCTGTGGATCATTGGAGGCGGTATCGTGCATGGAAATATTATTGAACCTGTAAAGCAAATCAATGATGGTCTTACTTTGAACTATGCTTTTGCAGCAGCCATTGGTTTTGCCTCCGTTAAGAGTATATATAGCTATCTTGGATATTATAACGTTTGCCACCTCGGTGGAGAGATCATTAACCCATCCAGGAATATTCCGAGGAGCATGTTCCTTTCTATAGCGGGAATATTTATTCTATACCTGCTCATGAATATCAGTATCGTAAGTGTAATTCCCTGGCAGCAGGCGAAGGATAGCGAGTTTGTGATCAGCCTTTTTATGCTTCATCTTTCCGGACCCATTGCAGCCAAATTAGTGACGTATCTGATACTGCTCGTTGCCTTTGCTTCCGTATTCTCTGCCACACTCGGGTATAGTCGCATACCGTATGCCGCAGCCGTTGATGGTGCATTCTTCAAAGCTTTTGCACGAACGCATCCTACCGGAAATTTTCCACATGTATCTTTGCTTTTCTTAGGAGCTATAGCGTTGGTATTCAGTATGCTTTTTAAACTAAGCGATGTGATCAGTGCTATACTAGCCATGCGTATACTGGTGCAATTTATAGGACAAGCCGTTGGGTTGCTGATGTTACGCAGTGACAACGGAAAGAACTTTCCGTATAAAATGCCGTTTTTTCCCTGGCCGGTATATCTGGCAATAACGATGTGGGGCTGTATTTTGATTTCCACCGGGTATAAAATGGTAGCAGGTGGCTTGACCGTGATTGCAGCCGGTATAGTGGTATACCTTATCAAGGCTAAGGTTGAAAAGCAATGGCCGTTTGAGACATCGGTGTAGAAGCTATATATTTTCCATTGAGGTTTTTCTGATCACAACCTATACGCTCTAGTGTTTGCGGCTATGCAAAGAAGCTCATTAGTCATGTTGCTTTAATGTCCGCAAGGTTATGGAGTATCTCACCTCCTGAACGGGAGCTATACTATGTTCCCATTCGATGCGAGCGCTTCCGGAGATGATATATAGCGACCGTCTTTCAACCGGGAGCGACACCGTTGACTTCCTGTTTTGTTTTGCTTTGTCGTAAGGCCGCAACCGGAATGTGCAGTTGGAATGAATTGAAATCCCTGCAATCAGATCGAACGGAAAAGCGTCACGATGCCAGTTGATCACAGAACCCACAGGGTACTCGGTTACCAACAATTCTGCGAATGCATTCTCAGGAAGAGATGTTTGCCTCGCCACTTTGGTAATTAGCGGAAGGAAATATAGCGGTATATCTTCGCCTTTCGCCAATGACTTGTTTGTAAAACTATAGTCGTATCCGAAGCTTGCTACTCTTCTTTTAGCCTCATAGCCATGAAACATGAACGTATGAAAATCAAGTGTAGTGATATATCTATACAGCTCGCTTTCCTCTTCGGGAGTAATGAAGTTTTCGTGATAGCTGAAGCCTTCAGGCAAGCGTGGAGTAACCGGGAATAATTCCATATATACATTAAACGGTTGATCTTCGAGACAACCCTTGATGATAAATATTTAGTTCCCTGTGGAGAATGAAATGTTTGCCTTTTCGCTAGCAATCAGAGTTTATTGAGCGCGATGTAGCAGCAGAATACTTTGTGTTACAATCAGTCCTTTGTAAGAATGCCGCGTACTACATTCATCCAATCATCCAGGTTTCCGGTGTTGGTATCTATAGCGGTGCTTTTGTTCCCATAAGGTCTATATGTATTTGTGCTGGTAACCTTGAATAGCGCTACCGTTGCTGCCAGCGAAGCACTGGCTAAATGCATCATGCCGCTATCGGCACCTATGAATACATCGGTGTTGGCAATGAGCGATCCTATCTGCCGCACATCTTTACTATAAAATGATGGTGCTTTAAATGCGATCTGCGAAACGTTTTCAACAGGGAGTACTTCAATTACATTATAGTCCGGGAACTCCTTTTTTACACGCTCATAAAATTCTTCCCACCACGATTCTGAATAACGTTTTGCACCGGTTGCATAGGTGAATAACGCGATCGTTTTCTTGTCGTTTTTTACAATGTCTTGCAAACTTTTTTTGCCTTCTGCCAATTCATCCGGACTGAGTTTCAGATTTAATGGTGCAACCTGTTTTTCGTTCTTAGGAAAACCCAGTTTATTTAAAAAATTCCGAAAGCTATAAACCGGATATTTCGCGATATGTTCATGGTCGGTATATTTCAACTGGATTTCATCGTTAATCTCTCCGAAGAATTTATATTTGGAATTAGCGAATTTCGTAGAGAGTCTTCCAGACGAAGAATTGTTAACAACATTAATAACTATATCATAACGGTTTCGCTTAATCCTCATCCATCCCCCCACATACTTCATTAGATCCTTAAGTGGTTTTTTAGGAAGTTGAATAATGCGATCCACATTCGTATAGTTTTTAAACAGGATTGGTGCTACACTTCCTTTCACGAATAAATCGATTTTACATTCGGGAAGCGTTTCAGACACTTCCTGTATAAGCGGAGTAATCAACAACAGATTGCCCAGCCGGTGATTGGGTCTGGAAATCAGAATTCTCTTAATCTCTATTGTACTTGTTAAATCTATGGTATGCTCAAAGTGTGAAGTACCAATGTTTCTGGTCATTCTTCGCATTACACTTTTCCGTACTCCATTTATAGTGGTTAAAAAGCTCATCCGTGGAAATTATTTACTAGTATACTAAAATGGATTGTACCATGGAAATCTGTCCAGGCAAATAAATGGTATGGATTAACAGGTAATAATTATTCAAGTCATTGATATGCTATATACATCTATAAATGTCTGAAGCTGGTCGAAGAAAATTAAAAACGCTTTTCCCGCCAACAATCTTTCCAATGGAGCAACTGTATAGGAGCGGATTCTTTTTCTGAATTTACGCAGTAAGGATGAGCGCTTCTTATCTTTCCAAAACAGATTTATAGATCGCTCAGGTGATTGTTGGGATAGTATAGCGTACTTGCTCAGCAGCAAGTTCATGTCTTCCTGAGAGATCCCCAGTTTAACAAAATTTCGAACTCCCTTTCGATAACCTATATTTTGAAACTTGATTCTGTTCAGGTCAACCAAAGAAAATTGATAGCCATCCGAAGTCGGTATCACCAGGATGTTTCCCATTGAAAAATCTTCATGATAAATGCCAAGGGAATGAAGCCGGGAGGTAAATTTCGCGAGGTTGTGATACAGCTCCTCTTTCTTTGATTCATCCTGCATGCTGTCATGTTTCAGAATTTCTTCCAGTGTTTGGTGGGGTTCATAAACACTTATGAAGTAACTCTGCGTAAGCAGGCCACAGGTATAGGAGTTGACCCAAGCCACAGGAGCAGGGGTGGCTATACCTTTTTCGTTCAGCATCTTCGAATATATATAGGATCGCGATGCTTTTGATTTCCTGAACAAAGAATAGGCGAGCCGGTTAAAAAAATACATGCCCGCAAAACTCTTCACTACAAATGTACCGTGGGCTGTATCCACCTTCTTGACAACATTACGGTTGTCCTTGATTACCAGACCACCAAGCTGGTCAAAGCGCTTGGGTAGGTCTACTACAAATTCTTTTGAATCTGAAAATTCGCTGCTGATCTTGTAAGATTTCATTGCCTGATCCTTTTGTCGTTATCGATTGCATATGTGGGGTGATTTGTTAGTTCTACACTAAATCTTAAGCGGCAACATGCCAAACGTCAATAAAATTCAAAGACACAATATTTTTTTTGAAAAATATACTCGTTAGCGAAGCCAGACTATAAATGAGTTATTTTATAATATAGTATGCGGAACGCAATTTTTAGTCTAAAATGGGTATATAATTTACGTCAACGGATTTTAAATATTATCAACGGTACCAGAAGGATTGGCACTATATTTTAGAAGAAGAGGTATATAGATGAGTTCCCCAGATCGGGGATGTCGATGCAATACGGTATTTGATATACGAAATATACTATCTGATCATCAGGAAAATCAATTCAGTATACTTTTACGACTGAGCGTAGTCACGTAGAGAGCAATAGCGAACAATAGATTCTTGAAAGCATTGGTCCCGTTATGAAATCCCCACGAGAGCAGGAATTGATTGTCGGCTTTAACGATCAGCCGGTCGATGGTGGCAAAGAGGAATAGGTTTGTTCCGAAGTAAATGAATACGGCTGCGCTGAACCAGAACATAAACATCCGTTCGATGTGAAGCTCCGGCAGATCTTTTACCAGTTGGTAACTGTGAAGCAGCGAGTAGAACATAAACGCTATACTCGAAACTGTAAATGTATTTGAATTGAAACCGTTAACACCTTGTATAAAGAACATGTTCACGATTGCAAAAATGGTAAAGGCTATAATGCCGATGTCTATAATCCGTTTATACCAGGTACGAGTATAGGCAGCCTTGTAGATCATGCTCATTAAGATAAACTGGAGCCATACATAAACGCTGTTGACAGGATTGGGGTTGATTTTGAATTGCATGTATAGCACCAGGCTAAGTACATCTGAAAGTGCTGATACAGAAAGAAGCACACCCAAGAGTTTTACGGGAACGGGCTGTTCTCTTTTGCGGAGGGCAAACACAAACAAGATCAGCGGAACCAGTACAGATAGTACAGATATATTTCGAATAACCAAAAACGTTTCAAAATTCATTAGAGAAAGTCTTTTTTTTGTACAAGTTTAATTTGTTGGACAGAACGGAGGGCAAGGGTTTGAAGCATCAACGATAAGCCCGCTTGTGCTCATTGTTTTTTCGTCTCCGCTACTCGAAGGCCAGATGTTACTTCCATCTTCGCGTGCACCTACCAACAGAAGTTGTTTCTCGCCTTCATCATTCGTAGCATAGTATATACGCATACCAACGCATCCTTCCTGCGAGAGAAGTTCGTTAATGATGTTGCTTCCAAAAAAGCGAGCACGAATCGAATTCTTCTCCGGATGTTTGTCGTGATGGTTTTTAATCCATTTGTCGGCTGTCTCTTTTGAAATAGGCTTGCCTACATCCGGACCTAGGGTGTAACTCATAAATAATTAAGGGTTAAGTGAAAAAAATTATGTGAATGATAATTGAAACGCATTTGCAGGCTGTTGTCATACTTTCGTGCAAGTATATGGCGCAATTGCTAGATAGTTTCTTTGACTTATCGTTAAACACTACAAGGTTTCTTACTGGTAAAAAACTACTATGAAGCATAGTATAAAACTACTAGGGCAGTGCGAATGCAGCTCGTATGGGCACTTAATGAAAGTCGATCTGTAGCTGAAAAAGTTGTGCAGGAGTGTTCTTCTTACATCATCGCGTTTGATGATGGTGGATGTTCAGTAAAAATATATTTTGTAAATACTGATCCGTATATCCGTAAATATACTGACATGTGACGAATGTAGATAGAAAATCTCTGTAAAAAAGACGAAGTAAAACTTCGGATAACGGTTTTGTGACTACATCGCCTATCTCGACGTGTGCTATACTTGTCATAGCACACGTCGAGATTAAGCGGCAGGAGAAAAACGTACTGTTAGCAAATCGTAACAGCAAAACTACTTTACCTGTACACGTATACCTTGCGAGTGACTCGTGAACTCGGGCGCATACATACACTGAATGGTTGTTACTCCGTTTGAAAAATTTCCTTTCTGCGAAACACGCAGTGCATATTCAAATATATAGGTCCCCTTGGGTAAGTAACCGATAAAGAAATTGGTAGCCAGGTCGCGAGGGCTCTCATAATAATACAACCCCTCCTGGTATTTATGTGTAGAGATGGTGGACACCGGTTCAAAGCCTGATGCGCGCATATCCTTGAGGTGTATATATTCCATCGTTCTGTCAACACGCAATTCGATCTTTACTTTAACAAGATCACCTACATGCAATTCTGTTTTATCAGTCACAGGCGTTATCACCGGACCGCGGTCTGTATTCTGTTGCAGGTATAGATCCTTCTTCAGCTTCAACGGTGTCTCGGCGGGTGTGATCTTGTCAAGCTGCTCAAAGTATTGCCAATAGGCAGCACCCCATGCTACTCCGTCATCAGACTTTGAAATCTTGATCTTGCCCATGTCGGCCGTGATCTCATTTGCCTGCCATGCAGTTTTGAAATAGCCGGTGCCCGCTTCTGTTTTAGTATCGGCTCGCTTTGCAGGGTCTATTATTTCATCCCCTACATATATATCTACAAGTTTACTGCTGGCCAATGCGTTTGTGCCTCTGCGAAGCAATGCATAGCAAGCTTCCACAGTAGCCTTGGTCGTTTTCCAATCCTGTGTTTGCTTTTGTTTTAACAACCAGGCTTTCATGTCCTCAACAGATTTTGTATCGGCAGCAACTTCATCGTATACTTCGGTCATCAGCGCCTGCGTTTCTATAGGAGCCTGATACCAGTAATAGCCATGATCATTTTTCCAATACATGCCCATTTCTTCTGAGTGCAAAGCGCGCTCCGAAAATGATTTGATCATGGCGGCAGGTGTTGTGTTATCACCAAAACGTTTAAGTGCCAGACACGTCATGCCTTGCAGGTATAGCGTGTTCTTCAACCAATATTTTTTAGCTTGGCCAAGGAAATAATCAAATGCTTCTTTGCTGTTTACAGGAATTGCGCGATCCTTAAAATAACTACGGGTATATAAATAATGATATTGAAGATAGCCGATCTGATTATCATCCAGGTTGATCTCTTTTCGTTTGGCTTGCTCTTTCAGTCTGTCATAATCACGTTTCATGTTCGCGTCTATATATTCAATGGCACGCGTGATCATACTCCAGGTTTTGCCTTCGGTTCGTATGGACTTTACACCCATCACATCCAGATGGCCCATGCCCGCAATGATATGCTGGGTCATATATATATCAGATGGAAACCCTGGAAACCAGCTAAAGCCACCGTCACCACTTTGTGCTTTGGTGATTTTCTCAAGTGCACGTTCCTGTTCATTGGCCATCCGGTTCAGATCAAACAACGTACCCACCATACGCTTTCGCTGACTCTCATCTTTCGCCTGAAGTACCCACGGAGTTTCTTCCAGCAATGCTGATTTCAATTCCTGGTTCTTTTCAAGATTGGACAACAGTGCATCAGGCTGTATGTTCTTCCATGTATCAAAGACTTGCTTAATACGGGGATTCGAATTCGCTACATGTGCTGCAATGCTATTGGCATAATACTTACTGAAGGTCTGTTCAACACAATCATAAGGATACTCCATCAGATAGGGGAGTGCTTGTATAGCATACCATGCTGGGTTAGAAGTAAACTCCAATGTATAGCGTTGATGACGCAGCGTAGTTGATTTGTTGTTCAGCAGTTTTTCAAATTTGAATTCTTTCGTTTGCTTGCCGCGGATCGGCAACGGCAATGTTTCCGTTACCAGCATCCGGTTTGTTACCACTGGCAATACCATCTCCTCGCCATCTGAGAAGTTACCGGCTTTAGCAACGATGCGATACGTTATGGCCTGTAGCCCTTCCGGTATTTCAATGTTCCATTCGAGGCTTGTACTTTGTCGCGACTTCAATGCAAAGTTTTTTGATTTGATTTGATTCCTGATCAGGTCATCGATAGGCTTCATGGTAAGTGCATCGAAAAATTCCAACTGTGCTATACCGGTTAATTCTTTATCGACAAGACTGCTGATCTTGGCTGAGAATTTCATGATATCATTTTCACGGAAGAATCGCGGTTGATTCGGCACCACCATAATATCTTTTTGTGTCACCAGTTGATTCTGCGCAAAGCCGGATTTCAGATCTTTTGTGTGTGCAAAGCCAAGCATCTTCCAGCGCGTTAACGCTTCAGGCATAGTAAATTTGATAATGATCTCATCATGTTCATTCGTCATTAGTTGAGGAAAGAAGAAAGCGGTTTCATTAAAGTTGGTCCTGACTTTTACGTCAGATAAATCTACTTTTTGTGTTGATTTTGTTTTCACATCAGGCTCGGCATTTTCACCATCTCTGCCTCCAAAGGATGCCGTAGTATCAGCTGCAAGTTCACCTTCTACTTCATCCATAGAAGCTATAGAAGATTTTTTTGCTTCCTTTCTTGGTGCACCAGCAGCCATTGGCATTACTTCTTCATTGAGATACAATTGCGATCTGAATTGATAGAAGCTATAGTCAAACCAATTCAAATGATCGAAGGAAGCATCTTGCGCAGATCTTGTATGGCCATGATTCCATTCGCGCGTATAGGGAGTGAGATCTACATGATCAAAACCGGATGCACTGGCCCAACCGAGACTTGCATTTTTGTTACGATAAAATTGAGCGTACCAACTGTTCGCCCTGAATTCATCGAGGGAAGCATCGTACAGAGTCGCCACCATTTCGGCTGCTACCTTGTCTGCTGCTTTACCTTTGACAATGATTTTCCATTGCTCTTGTTCACCCGGCTGTAGTTTATCGCGGAAGCTAGCAAAAGATATATCCAGTTGTTTGTTCGTATAGGGCACAGTAACATCAAATTGCTCTATATATAACCGGTTGTCTTTTATGAAGGTATAATGTATAGCTATGTTACCACGATATTCCTCTTTGATGGGAATTTCGAAAAAACGCTGTTCTCTCTTTAGTGTAATCCATTCTTTCGAAAGCAATACGCCTTCCTGTTCTATTTCGTAGAGTACATTTATTTTATCTTCGGATGTACCCGTTGTGAAGGAAGCTTTTTCGCCAGGCTCAACTTTCATCTTTACCGGTTGGTAATACATGACAGCCGGAGTGGACATTGATTTGGAAGTGGGAGCATAAACGGTAAAGTAATTTACCTCACGCACCGCTTCGCCATCTTTATCGGTAGATGTGATCTCCAGTATATATTCACCTTCTTTCCATTGTGACAGGTTAGGGATTGTAAAGGTCTTGTTCTTCCCGGTATCGAACGTCAAGGTATATACCTCTTTATCTTTGGCCCACTTGTATTTGTTGACTTCGTCTTCATACTGATCCTTGGGGAATAAAGTATAGTATTCTTCACGGGAGAGTAACTGCCGATCGGGCTGTTCCCATAGGCGAGGACGGAATGTTTTGGCAGGTGCCTTTAACAAGTATATTTTTAACTGTCCTTTTGCTGCCTGGAATTCACCCGCCAGGTTGGACGTTTGAATGTTGAATTCTTTTTTCAATTCACGGTCGTCCTTGTTTACATTATCAATCGAGGCATTTATGCGTAAGGATTTATAGCCCACGGCTATAGCTGTAGAAGAACTATGTGTTTCTCCGTTGATATCCGTTACATCTGCATATACTTTATAGGTAAAGGTAGGATCGGATGAACGCTCGATTGATAAATCAGGAATCGCTGTAAAGCTGATGGCAAATTTACCATTCGCATCAGTTGTTGAATTTCCATTGACAATTTCTACCTCTGGAGAAGTAGGGAAGTTTCCCCAACGCGCCCACCACCACATTGGAAAATTGGCAGCACGTACAACACGATATTTCACAACCGCCCCATCGATGTTCGCACCTGAATAAGCGCGTGCATAACCCTCTGCCTGAATAACATCGTTTAAGCGAAAGGATGCCGTGACCGGGTTAAAGGCTACTTCAAACTTGGGTCGTTTGTATTCTTCAACAGAGAAATATACATCGCCGCTGCCATCATCATTGCGGATTTGCATGTTTCCGGTTAATCCTCCGGAAGGAGCTGTAAAAACTCCATTAAAAGTTCCGTACTCATTGGTCGTTACCATCTTCGTACCCTGTTCCTGGCCGTTTACATCCAGTAACCGTACCGTTGTAGTATAGCCTTTCATGACCTGCGGATTTTTTCCATCGCTGCTGATCACGAGTCCTTTAAAGTATATAGTTTGCCCGGGGCGATATATAGCACGGTCGAGAAAGAAGAACGTTTGTGTCTCTGCTGGCTCTTTCCCGGATTTATATTGGTCGATGGCGCCTGAGTAATAGTAATAGCCTTGACCGCGGTCAATAGGATCCGTACTATTAAAGTCGTTGCCCGTACGAAAGTCCACTGAAAAACTTCTTTGGTCTTCTGATTTCAAATACCCTACTTTGAGATAGCCGCGGGCATCGGTAACAAAGCTTCCGACCTTGATTCTTTCATATGTATTCTTCTTATAATTATAGCGTCGTGAGAATAGCGTTGTCGTTACCGCTGCAAGCGGTTCGCCTGACTGGCGGTGCAAAGTATAAATTTCAGCACTTCCGTCCGGCAATGCACGATGCACGTAACCGATGTTGGAAACAACGGTGAAGGCATACGCCAGTCCGTTGTCTTTTGTAGAGAAGTTAGAATGATGACTATAAAGCACCATATATTCTCCTTCGGGAAGTGCGTCAAGTTTTACTTCAATGCTGTGCTGTTGGTAATCGCCATCGTCTGGCAATGTATACTTACCGGTTTTAAAAGGAGACTTCGCTGTAAAATGCTCAATGAATTTTTCTTCGTGATTACTATAATCCTTTTCCAGCTTTTTGCGTAGCGATTGTACTTCGTCACGCGTTACTTTAATGATTCGGTAATGCAGATCGGTAAAATTCTTATAGTGTACCAAACTTCTGAATGGCTGACCGGGAATATTGTGTTCTTCGATCGTTGCATCAATGGACTTACTAAGGATGTCTTCCTGCAGATTTTCACAACGTATAGCGCCATCAGAATCCGGGAACCGTTTCTTTTCTTCTTCGCACAATGCATACGCTTTTTTAAAATCCCATTTGTGGTTGTCGCCAAGCAATGGTTTATATAGTGCCCCATGTTCTGCCAACACACGCGCCTTCTGTTCTACGACAATGCCAACCATTGGATTGTTTTTTACTTTTTGTTCAAGTCGTTCCAAAGCGTGCACATAAAGATCATCCTTATCCGGCAGTGTCAAATGCAGACGTACAAATTTCAATCGTTTCAAGTCTACATCTACCAAAGCATCAGGCTCTGTATCCTGCAAATGAAATTGAATCAGGTCTTGTAAAATAGTAAGGGCATAAAATTTCATCGACAATGTATCCGGTGAAGTAATTTTTACCTGTGCAAAAGCGGCTGCTTCCGATATATACTCTTTCTTATCAAGCGTGAAAGCATATACAGGCTTGGTGATGTGAGGCTCCTCAGACATAAAGAAGTCGACCGCACGGTGAGCCAGGAAATCGTAAAGCGTAGGACGGTATTTTCTTCCAAGATCATTCCCTTTGTAGATCACGGGCTCATAGATGTCAACGACTTCCTTTTTACTTTTATCGGCTTCCTCAAGACTTAATTTATACTGTGTAAACGTCTCCTGTATAATTTTCGGGAGGCTCCAGGTCGCAATGTCATTTTCGTCTACATTGATAGTTGCACTGCGGTTGATAAACTCGTATCGATTGCTTTGATAATACTGCCAGTATAACTCGCCCAGCATAGAATGGAGGAGTGGCTTCATCGGATAGGACGTATGATCGGCTTCACCCTTTAGCCGGATCATATTTTTAACAAATGCATTTTCTTCTTTTACATCCGCCAGTTTTAGCTGGTGGATCATGGCCTTTACTTGCTGGCCAACGTTGTTTTGTGCTTGTGCTTGTTTGGCGATTTCGTTCACAATTTTTAAAGCCGATTCGGGCAGTCCCTTATTCTCAAAATCAGTTACTTCGTTCCAGGCTTTCTCAAAGTCAAATGAATTCATGGTATGGGGTTTATTTTGGGCGCAAGCGGATAGAATGAATGCAAAAAATCCGAGTGCTAAAAATGAAGATCTCATATCGTCAAAGGTAAATGATCAGGAATAGAATACTTGATTTTTTAAAAGTCACAACGGAAGATGTTGGAAGCTGGTGAATTCCATAAAAATGAATAAAAAATTGTATAATTATTTCCGATCGAATAAATACATTGGGTTGGATATTGCATCTTTTTGCATCAGGTCGCATCAGTGCAATGAAGACAACAATAATAATATGTTCGTATGAGACTATTGATATTGATAAACCTTATATTTTTTTCATCCTACATTCCTTCTGCAGAGCATGATTATCTCGCTTATGGTGACGCTCACGATATATTTCAATGGGAGCAAATGGCAGATAGCAGTATAGCGTCTTTGAACGTAAATTTTTGGAATGCCGCCAAGTTCTATAATAATTCTAATCCGGATGACGGCAAGTTTAACTACTGGCCTCAGGCTCATGCTCTGGATGTCTTGGTAGATGCCTATGCACGAACCGGAAAGAATGTATATATTGATTATATGAATGCCTGGTATACAGGTGTGAACGTTAAAAACGGCAATACTTTTTTAAATGAGTTTTATGATGATATGGAGTGGAATGCCTTGGCTATGCACCGTGCCTACAAGGTTACACATGACAAAAAGTGGCTGAACGAAAGTGTTACACTCTGGAATGATATCAAGAATGGCTGGAATGATGTTATGAGTGGAGGAATTGCCTGGCGAAAAACACAAACCTATTATAAGAATACACCAGCCAACGCACCTGCTGCTATACTGGCTGCCCGCCTTTACAATGAAACAAAAGATGAAATATACCTGACGTGGGCAAAGAAGATCTATACCTGGGAAAAGTCGACACTCGTAAATAAAGTCGATGGTCTGGTATATGATGGTACCAATGCAAATAATGATGGCAAGTTGCAGGATGATCCCGGTTGGAGATTCGCTTACAACCAGGGAGTTTTCATAGGAGCAGCACTTGAACTGTATGCGATTACAAAAGACAAAGTATATTTAAACGATGCCCTTAGAACCGCTGACCACATGATCATCGATAAAGTTATGTCCCCTGACGGAATTATGCGTGCGAGTGACAACGGGGACGGTGGCTTATTCAACGGCATTGGCGTACGCTATCTTACTTTATTAACCTTGCATCCGGATATACCATCCCCGTTGCGTAACAAGTATATCACATTTCTCAAACATAACGCGGAGACGCTTTGGTTAAGGGGAACGGACAGGACCAAGACTATATTTAGTAATAACTGGCGACAGCCACCCGGAGAGACGGCATACCTGACTCCGCAGTTAAGCGGGTGCATGCTGATGGAATCTATGGCATTGCTGGCGCGTAAAAATTATTTAAAGTGAGCATCGATCACAGAATGTACTATAAAATTCATTGGCGAAATCCCTCGAAGGTGATCAGCCAGATATATGGAAGCGGACAAACCCCTTTTACTGTAAATAGATTTCACATCGTTTTCGATGCTTTATCATCTGATGACCTTTTTAAGTTTCAATACTCACACATAGCGACCAGAAGACTGCTTGAAATTTTCCGCGAGAATCAATTCACAGGGTTGGGAATTTGCAAGGAGCTTATCGTTGAAATGTCAGGTGAATTTAAAGATCTATATATCAGCGAACCGCTACCGTCTTACTTCCTGCTGGCCGTAAAGGGTACGCCTGGTGGTGATGATATCGGGATTACCGCAGACTATGATCTGGTCATTTCAGCGCGTGTTTTAAACGAACTGAATGGTGTAAATATGTCGGACGTAGACATCGAAGAGTTTTGATTGCAGCAGAACGTGATGTCAGATATAGCATCGCGTCAGTGAGGAACAAATAAGCACTGATTAATTGCTTCGAGCAGTTTAGTAGTGTCCAATGGTTTCTCGATAAAACAATCCACGCCAGCAGCTTTCGCTTTTTGACGACAGTCAACTCCGGAAATCATTACGATTGGGATATTGCGGGCGACTTTATGAAGTTTCAGGTACTTGCAAATGGCTATTCCGTCAATCACCGCCATCTCTTTGTCGAGTATAAATAAATCCGGCCATTCAGTCATTCCATCTACAATGGTGTTGGCGTTGCGGAGGCATTGAACTTCGTATCCGTTGTCATGGAGTATTTTGCGCAAAAGCAAGAGTACATCCTCATCATCATCTGCTATCAAAATTTTCTTTTTATTGTCCATTGGTCTGGTGTGTAGGGGATACTCATTTAGGATATTACCAAATGAATGACGCGTGCTTTGATTCAATTTTATTTAGGTTGTAGTTATTAGTAGCGTTTAAAAAATAGATACTGAGCCATTACTTATAAAAAAATGTGCCATTACAACCATACCGCTAGTGCATGCTCAATTTCACGTGATGATAAAGAGTTTTAAACATGCATTATTGTCAAGCAATCAGGCAGTGTATGGTTCTAAGTTTCCTCGAGGCCTGTATAAAATAAATGAGACGGGCACTGGCCCGTCTCATTGTTAACTAATTTGGATTTGCTTCGCTGGTTTAATTTTAGCGTGCTCTTTTTTGGGCACTGTTATATGAAGGATACCATCGGTATAGCGTGCCGCGATGTTGTCACCATCCACTTGATCAACGGGTAATGCGAAGCTCCGCTGGAACGATTGATAACTGAATTCCTTGCGGGTATAATTACCCTGCTGGTCCTTTTCTTCATGGCTGTTTTGCTGTTGAGAAGAGATTGTCAGCACATGATTGTCCAATTCAACTTTGAAGTCGTCACGTTTCATGCCCGGTGCTGCAACTTCGATTGTAAAATCGTCATTTGTCTCTTTTACGTTTACAGCCGGAAGGGTTGAGCCGGATGATTTCCAGTTTGAGAGCGATGAATCCAACCAGTTGTCTGAGAAGAAATCATTCAACAAAGACGGAATGGAAGGAAGTAAATTCCCATTGGTTTTCACTAAGGTTTTCATAATTAAGTCCTCCTTTCAGAAATTTGTTAAACATTAAACTATATATAGGTTTAAAAGAACAGTGCGTTACGAACCTCGTAAGTCTTTTCCGGTTTTACTTCGATCATGATAAAAATTGTTTTTGATAGAATCCATTCGATGCATCATATTCCGCATATATGCATCGTTGAGTTCATATCGTTTCATGAAAAAATCAGAATGAAAAAAGTCAGGGTGACGCAGGGAATCACCAAAAAATAATGGCTTGAATTCTTTGTTAAAGAACGAAGCATGATTGCTATTAAAATAGCGGTCAAAATTACGCATAAGACTGTCCATTCCGACCGTATCGTGCCTCATATTTGAGTAATATGAAGAATAGGTTGAGTCGAAACCAATCACGTTACCTTTTGGGTCATAATGCTTGTTTACTTTGATATTTACCTTAGGCTTTACAGTACTATCTTGCACAATAGATGATTTACTTTCTGCGAGTTCTGCAGAACTTTGTGTGTTATTTTTTTCACCGCAGGAAAAAAGCACAAGCGATGCAAGCGTGAACAGGATCCAAAGCGGTTTTATGATTGGTCCTTTTTTAGAGGCTTTAACGGTGGTCTTCCGCCTGGCAGAAAGACCATACCTTTTGGTAACTGATTTCATGGTCTTGCTATAATTAAGTTCGCTATAGGCGCAATCAAAATGTATGCAAAAAACCATCGCCTTTACGAACAATCACTTTTTATGAAAAAAATGACACCTCTGACATTACAATTTGTCATTTATCTTCTGAAAATATGACAGTGAAGGTGGAAGATATATATTACCAGGGCACACAAAATTGAAATAAACGTATCATATATAAAGATATAAAGGGATATGTTTAATCCTTCTGCTGTGGTGATCCTTGATGTTTGTGCAAAGCACTATCTGCTTCGTCCGTAATTACAAATTGCCTGATCTCACCTTTCTCCCAGGCGTTCGCACCAGGAATCACTCTGGGCATGGGTATATCCTGGCGATTCTTTCTTTTGTCGGCAGTGGAAACATTAAAACGTTTATCGCGTGCATCGAGTAGTTCCTGTTTAAGCTGGCCGTCTTTTGTAAAGCCCATCATGATCATGGGCGATCCGAGTGGCAGCGTTGTTTGCTGGTCGGTATGCCACGTATGAATTGTTTTTCCATAGGTGGAAACGAGTTTTTCCATGAGTTCATGTTCCGCTATATCGGGTATTCCCGGAGCGATCAATGTTCCTGATTTTACTTCGTGATGATGCGAGTGCCATAATTTCTTTTCTTCCTCATCAAGCGTTTTAAATAAGCGTTCTGAAATGATATACTCTACGCCCATGATCTTTGCATCTTCTCCATTGCCATCGTATATAATGGCTTGATAGATATCCTCGTTTAGCTGCGAAACATAATGGTGTGCCTCCATCTGAGCATTTATATTCCCATTGTAAAAATGAAAGCCGTCCAGGTAGGCATTGATCTTTTTCAAAGGACTTTTATTCTGTAATAGATCCGCACCGGTTTCGAGTGCTTTCGTTTTTCCGGATTTCTCTTCACCGGGAGAATCAACGTTTGACTCTGTGTTTTTTCCGCCACAAGCGGTAATGATAATGGCTGCTGTGAGTATTGAAGCAATGTGATTCATGGCATCGATAATTTAGCCGGAGGCGTGAAAATTCTGTGCCGCGTCTGCATTCTCCAAATAGAAGTGCTGAAATATATACATGATCTCGTCATATAATCCATGATCTGGAATACCGGATTATCGAATTATAGGTTAAAGAAAATAATAGAAATCCTGCGATGCAGTCTTCAGAGCATATTTGCCGAAACAGTGATTAAGCTATATCTTCAAACCAAAATTCCTGGTTGTTAGTTTAATGGCAAAACTATAGCTGAACGGGTTCGAATCCCGCCAATACTACCTGGTAGTTTATGTTGGTTAAAACAAGCTATATAACATTGTTCGAATCAATGTACAACCACTGGAAAGGAGGGAAGCGGATGGATACTACGCTTCACTTTTTTAGATGCTTCTTCTTTTTCGCAAAGGTATCGTCAATCATTCCGGCTTCAAATAGTAAAGCCCGCACCTGGTCGTCTTTGATCTCATCTGCAGAATTAAAATACAATATATATACCTGCTTGCGCCCCTCGGCCAGCAAGGCTCCATCCTCGTTGGACATTAAATTCCCCTGGCAGAATCCAAGTGACACACCTTTTTCTTTTGCGGCTTTCTTTTTAGCTCCCAACACCACGGATGCTGGCCAAATAAAACAGATCATGCGATGGTGTGAATAAAAAGGTACACCTTCTCCATAGTATCCTTTCTCAATCGCGGAGGGAAGACATTCCTGCACAAGCATACGAAGGCGTTTTACCATAGTCTGCTCAGCTTTTGGCAGGCTCAGAATCATTTCGTCAACGGTTTTTTGAGAGGGCATGGAAATGAAGTACTAGGTGATAAAAAAATCAAATTGAAAGGAACACGCTACAACTATATAGTATAAATGTCGGCGATTCGGAAGCGTATCTTTTATCGGCTCAACCTGTCGAGGGCTTCTTCCAATGTACTTACAAATACAATTCGGTTTGACTTATTGCTTTCGTAAATGAAGTCGCGCAGGCTCTTGCTTTGATATAACGAGAAGTCACCAACAATACCGAGACTCATGGAGTAATTTGCAATCTTTTGTAACAGTTCTCCAGCCAATCCGCTTTTCAGATCGAAGAATGATTCGTGTAAATTCTCTTTATACAAAATTATTTTTTCCGAAGGCAGATTGAAAATAATATCGAGGAACAGCTGTGGATTATCGATCACCGTTTCTTTGTCCGTAAAGACTGTAATCTGTTCTCCGTTTACTTCGTGCACGTAGTGGTTGGTCATCGCTTTCAGGTGTTGATACTAGTCTAATCTGCGTATGCAAATTTTATAGTACGCAGACCCAACACGAAAAGTTACAACGATCTATGACTAGGTTGCGATCGCTTTTATTTTGGAATTATTCGGTGCTAAAATTTATAGGTATATCCCAAACGGATAACCTGGGTCTCATAATAATCAGTGCTTACATAATGGAATCCATCCCCCTGAATTTGTTTTTTTATTCGTAGCGTATTGGCAACATCGGTAGCATTCAAAAATACTTCACCTTTACCGTTTTGAATAAGTCGCTTAATTCCCAGGTCGATATAAAAACGCGAATATGTTTTTCCCTGCGGCACAACATCAGGTGCCATGTATACACTTGTGACCTGTATGTCATATTTTCTGGGCAAGTGAAAGAGCCCATTCAACTTTGCGCTTCCTGATAAGATTTCCTGACGACCAGCCGTGAATGTATTCCCCTGCGGATATTTATTAACTACACTAAATGCCTCTATAATATTCTGATAACCGTTCAGGTTAAGATTAAACGTTGCCCATTGGTCTATGTTCTGTGAGAGTATAATTTCTATTCCGGTAGTATAACTGGCTCCTGCATTTTGAAATATATTGTATATAAGGTTTGACCCTGGAACGGTGCTGGCGATGCGGGTGATTGTGGCATCCATACGCTTATGATACAAGGCTGAGTATAGATAGCCATTGTCCCAGTTTGCCTTGGATCCTAACTCAAAGGAATTTGTAAACTGCGGGCGAAGCCCGGGATTGCCAACCTTGATAATTTCAGCGTCATCATATTTGGGAAAGATCCGAATGTCCACTTCATTGGGCCGATCCACCCTGCGATTGTAAAATAAGGAAAGCGTATAATTGCTATTAACTTTGTATGCCAGCCGAAGATTGGGGAAAGGTTGCGTATAGTTATAGCCACTGCTCTTATAGGTGCTATGGTCCGGGTTTACTTTATAGTATATATTTACATACTCAACCCGCAAACCGGCTTCAACTTCAAAATCCTTGTTTTCGAAAATATAATTACCATATACAGCTGGAATTGCCTCACTATAGTTAGCCCAGCCACCCGCCTTTACATCGAGAGGCGAATTTTGCCCTGGAATGAAACGCATATTAGTTGGTATATATCGGTTTCTGAATTTTACGCCAGTCTCAAATCTTCCATATTTCATGGGACGAACGTAATCTATACTGAAATCTCCGACATGTTCATCAGAAATAAGCTTAAAGGAATCCAGCCCAATATAGGTTGGTAAAATATTGGTGAAGTAATACTTCTCATCCTCCCTGTGAAAAGTATAGTTAGCGCCTATCGTCAGCAACCGGCCGGGTTGTTTGAATTTATGCTGCCACGTAGCAATTTCCGTAACAGTCGTTTTTAATTCGTCCTCCAGAAATTGCCAGAGGCGCTGACGCTCAGACAAACTGCCATTGAAAAAAGGTTCATCGCCACGATCGAGTATCTTTTCACTGCTAAACAGTCCCGATACCGTTATTGTATTCTGATCGTTTACATACCAGTCGAATCCTCCCTTAGCGGTAACTATATTTGTTGTCCGATTTCTTTTGGTTTGCTGTTTTACTGTATCACCATTGTCATAGTATCTGTCTACAAACTCGTTTTTGTTTAATGTCTTTGTATATAGATTATCGCCTTGTAAGAAAAGATTTATTTTCTTCTTTCTATAGGCGAGTGCTATAGAAGGATTGATCTTGGGACTGTTTTGATACTGCGGTCGTATAGTTGGATAATTTTCTTTTTTAATCCACAACGCTCCCAATCCTGCAGAGAGCCCTGCCTTTCCGTTGAGACCTTCTTTTACTTCTTTCTTATAGATGATGTTGATGATGCCAGCATTACCGTTAGCATCGTATTTGGAAGAAGGATTGTTAATGACTTCGATTCTTTCAATAGAGGAAGCCGGTATATTGTCCAATGCCCGCTGGTTGCCAAACCCGGTTAACGCGGTTTGTTTGCCATCCACAAGCACTACTACTTTATCGCTGCCGCGGAGTTGCACGGTACCTTCATCACTTACAGTAATGCCCGGGAGATTTTGCATGACTTGCAATAAAGACCCGCCACGCTGATTGATGCCTTCTGCAACCGAAAATGTCTTTTTTTCCAGGGTCTCCGCTACGGCATCTTGCTTTCCGGTAATAATGACTTCATTTAATGAAGTTATAGTCTCCTCCAGTTCAACTACACCGAGGTCGAGATATTCACTGAGTTTACCTACCAGCGCGGAGGTATACTTCGTTTGATAGCCGATATAAGAGGCCTCGAGTATATAATTTCCGGGGAGGATACTACTCAGCGTATACCGGCCCTCTTCATTTGTCATAGTACCGGATATAAATGTACTGTCACTTTCTGATTTGAGGACAACGCTCACATAGGAGAGGGGGCGTTTCGATTCCTTGTCGTGCAGGATACCCGAAAGCGTAACACTTTTGACCTGGCCAAAGCAAAACAGTGGTAGTATAAAAAGAAAGAGCAAAAAGTAAAGTCGTTTCATAGCCTGATCTTCCGTACAAAAGTCATCAGAAATTCTGAATACAAATTGAATTTTAAATGGGCGTGGTGGAAAGCGATTTGCGTACAACGATAGTGTGGTGACATGTATGTTGATACCACTCGCATGGACGAATTCAGCGTAATTAGTACGTTGTGAATCTGGAATTGAAATTTGCATTGATGCAGATTTTAATTCCAGATTCATATCAAAATGGTATATATTATTAAAAGTTTTTTTAGCTAGATCCTGAAAGATCCAGACTGTTTAATATCGAATTTAATTGGTCGGTATCGGTCAATTAAGATATGCCAACATGTTAATTCTGGTTAAATTCGTATGTTTTGCAATTGGCACAATATTGAAGTTCGTAAAGTGATTCTAAATTCACGGGCCATGATTTCAACGTTTATAAAACTTTCGCTACGCAAGATCTGGCATGACCGATCTTTTTCGGCATTGAGTATAACAGGGCTTTCTCTTGCAACAGTATCCTGCACCATAATCTTTTTATATGTAACGTACGAGCGGAGCTTTGATAATTTCCGGTCAAAGAATGTATACAGAGTTTCTTATCATGGCTTTCAGAACAACGTTGAGACAGAAGGTGCAGCACAAAGTATCCCGGCACTCGCACCCGCATTGAAACAAGATATACCAGTGGTAAAAAACGCTGTCAGGCTCGCGCATACTGGCCCTTTCATGTCCGACCCTGTTATGGAGTATGGAGAGAAAAAATTTCGAGAAGGTAAAATATATTATGCCGATGATGGATTCCTATCCATGTTCTCCTATAAAATGATATCAGGATCGGTTGAAAAAGCACTCTCAATGCCCGACCAGGTAGCAGTGTCCAAAACTGTTGCCGAAAAGTATTTTGGTAAAAGTGATCCAATTGGTAAAGCACTAACATTTTACAGAGGAGAAATTGGTGCAAAACAGCTTATCGTGACTGGAGTTTTTGAAGATGTTCCCATGAACTCACATCTCCATACCGACTTTGTTATTTCATTCACAAGCCTCGGAATGAATCTCGATAACGATTGGGACTGGGGTAACTTCTATACCTATATTGAAGTGCAGCCCGGTATTGATGGCGTTGCAGTAGAATCACAAATTCCCACGTTGCTGAACAAGTATATAGGGAAGTATATAGCTGAAAGCGCCAAGGCAGGTTATAGGATCGAATTTTTATTGAAACCGATTCAGTCGATTCACCTGGAATCAAAGTTATGGGGTGAACTCGAGGTGAACGGAGATCTTCGAACTGTAAATTTCCTAAATACGATCGCTATCTTTATACTGCTCATTGCCTGGATCAATTACCTCAACTTCTCCATTGCTCGCTCCGCTGAAAATAGCAAGGAGATAAGTATACGGAAGATCAACGGCTCAAGCAGGGGCCAACTTATTGGACAATTGTTAACGGATTCTGCAATCATTAATTTCTTTGCTGTTTGTATTTCGATAGCAATCATCCAGGTGAGTTTGCCGGTACTTAAAAATATGGTGGGTCTTCCTGGCGCTATAGCATTAGGATGGAAAAATGGCTTGGTGTTGATTATGATTTTTCTTGTCGGAACGCTCTGCTCCGGTTTGTACCCGGCACTTTTTATATCTCGCCTGAACCCAGTAGCACTTCTCAAGTCCAAGGTCCCGCGTTCAGCAATGAGTTTAACATTGAACAAGGCGCTGATTGTTTTTCAGTTCACAGCTACCGTTATACTCGTCATCGGAACGATTACAGTTTTTCTTCAACTACGCTTTATGCGAAATAAGGAGTTAGGTCTTGACATAGAGCAGACACTCATCGTAAAAGGTCCCAGTGTAAAAGATAGTACCTATCAGACAACACTTTCGTTTTTTACAAACGAAACAAAAAAACTTTCTGGTATATCTTCATTTGCCTTAGCATCTTCCATTCCCGGTCAAGAGTTGCATTGGGGCAGAAGCTATTCACGAAAGGACGATCCCCAAAATTCTATAGGTGCTTCTATTATAGCCATCGATGAAAATTTCTTCAACTTGTTTGACGCGCGATTTATAGCAGGAAGAAATTATCCTGACGGAACTTCCGGATGGCAAGATGCTATTATCATCAATGAAACAGCAGCTAAACAACTTGGCTATACGGATGCATCACACGCGCTTGATCAGATCATACTATGGAATGAAAATGACAATCAAACCATTCCAAAACGAGTAATAGGAGTTGTAAATGATTTTAATCAACAGTCTCTACGTAAGCAAGTCGGGCCGATCGTTTTTACATTGCGGAAGTATATCTATGCACCCTGGGCAGGAGAGTTCTATGTTTTTAAGATCAAACCATCAGACCTTCGCGCGTCCATTGGTGAAATCGAGCATCTTTGGAAAGATGTATATCCACAAAATCCATTTGATTATTTTTTCCTCGATGAATATTTTGATGCACAGTACAAGAACGATGATCAGTTTGGTAAAGCATTTACAATCTTTTCGGGTCTTGCCATTTTTATTTCATCTCTCGGATTGTTTGGTCTGACAGCCTATATGACAGCTATGCGCACGAAAGAGATTGGTGTTCGCAAAGTGTTAGGTTCCTCTGCTTTCCAGCTTGTTCGTTTGTTATCGGCTCATTACCTGATGCTGGTTTGGATCGCATTTGGTATAGCATGTCCCATTGCCATGTATATAATGAACACCTGGCTTTCCCAATTTGCATATCACATTCCATTAAGCATCTGGATTTTTATTGGTGCAGGTACATTTTGTTTCATTGTCGCCATGCTAACGGTTGGGGTAAAGAGCTGGCAGTCCGCGACAATGGATCCCGCGAAAGCTTTAAAGTATGAGTAGTGATATCTATAGCCTACATTGAATAACAGGCTATAGATATATAGTTTCAGTATGCTTACTTCAGATCCTGTGCACATCGAAAACCAAAGTGAACCATCGAAGATTCCGGAGTAGAGGAGGACCTCCCGACAATTTGGAATCCATGGCATACCAATGGATCGCATAGGAATGATCCACCTCGTAGTACACGTCTAACAGAAGGGTCAATCTCTTTGTCGCGCCCTGTTGGTTCAATACTGTCTTCACACCATTGCCATACATTGCCGCCCATATCGGTGAGTCCAATTTTGTTTGCTCCGAATGCACCTACTGGTGAAGTTGTGGCATAGCCATCTTCCACTGTATTGTAATACGGAAAACTTCCCTGCCATGTATTGGCTTTATACTTTCCGCCTACAACAAGGTCTTCACCCCAGCTATATTGCTGCTGTGTACTCTCACCGTTTTTAGCGGCATGCTCCCATTCCCATTGGGTAGGCAAGCGTTTGCCTTTCCATTTAGCATAGGCACGCGCATCGTTCCAGGACACCTGCGTTACCGGATGATCTGGCAATGCTGCCGGTTTATCTTTACCAAACGGATGACGGAAGTCTGCGCCATCGATCAAGGTCCATTCGCCAGTTTTAGCATCGAATATACCTGCATTTCCAAACTTCTCAGCTTCTGTTATATAGTGTGTTGTTTTGATAAAGGCTTCGAAATCGGCAACCGTCACGAGGTTTTTATCAATGAGAAATGCGTTGACATTTACTTTCGTGGCTGCTTTGCTTACCGGGTCGATAGTAGACAATGTGCCGCCTTTTACTACCGACATCTCTTTGCTTATATAGTCCGGTATACTGCGGAATGATAAGAGTAGCACAATTGCAAATATCTCGACACTAATCCATATATACTCCTTCACAAGCTTGTGCATATTCGTAATGTTCATGCTGATTTATTTATTGGATGCGAGTTTTGCTTTACGCTGTTGCGAGAGATCACTGGCGCCTTCGCAGGATTGGATCGAAGTTACCTTGAATACAGAAGAGGATATAACTTTCTGCGCCGTAAGTGTTTTTTCATCAAGCCCGAGGAATCCAACTCCGTGATTGAATTGTTGTCCTTTACTCAACACCCAATGCAGAAATATACCAGCGGATTTGTTGGCCGAATTTTTACTGAACACAAAGTTTACGCGCTCGGTCACAAATTTGGGATTATTGGTTCTTTCGATATAGCCTATAACCTCGTCCAGCGTAGTATATACTTTTTCATCTTTGTCCACTTTTCCATTTTCGTTGAGATCAAGTGGAATGACAGCTAGTCCTTCCGATACTTTACGTGTTTTGATATCGTAAACAAATCCCAGGTTGTTAAACGATATACCATTCACATCATTTCGTACTGCGTTCGCCAGGTCTTTGTCATCACCTTTTACACCGGTACCCTGTAGGGTTGCAGCATCGTTGCCATAATGTTTGGCAAACGTATGGGCTGCACACGCAGGCTTCTCACGGGTATATAATGTAATGGGAGATTTAGCTTGTGACGAAGCAAACAAATCAGGTGTACCGGGTGTGAAGTATAGATTGTTAAAATCTTTTTCCGTAAATCCTTTTTCCTGGAGTGAAGCAAGGTCACCACGTTTACTGTTTGCTACTGGTAACTGTACATACCGGGCAATGGCAACGCCTTCTTTATTACCCTGATAATCTTTATCGGTAAGTCCGTATGCAGCGATGTTAAAATCTATACTGTCAGCAGGCGCGTTCGGTGCTATAGTTACTTTGATGCCCGGATATTCTTTGCTGAATTCTTCGATCCACTTATTCACCAATGGATAGGTAAGTCTTGTGCCGCGAAGTTTAACAATACCTTGCTGTGTTTGTGCTGACACCAGCGAACCGGTGAGCAACATAATGACGATGATGACATTCTTTTTCATATAGTATAATTTTTTGTTTGATATACTGCTGCTTTTTTTATGCGCTGCGATTTTATTTACCATGTATGCTTATATATCTTTATTCTGAATAAAAGCTGTTGCCAGTTTCTGTAGCTTCTCAACGATCTCGGGATATTTATCAGCTACATTTTTTTGTTCAGAGGGGTCCTTCTCGAGATCGAATAATAGTCCGGGTGCAGCGGCATCGCCAGATTGTATTCCAGGGAACTGATGTGCTCTTGCCTGTTCGAATGGAGCAAGAATGGTTACGCCATCAGGACTACGCGGATCGACCCATGTAGAGTCTGAAGGAAGCTTAGCCGACTCTGGCGAGTTGATGTGAAGTTTCCATTTGCCACTTCGTACAGTTTGGAGTTTATCAGTATAGAATGAAAAGAGTGCCTGATGAGGTGTGTTGGCACGGGATGTCAATAGCGGTGTGATATCACGGCCATCCAATACTGTTCCTTTCGGGAGTTTGATTCCGGCCAATATCCCAACCGTTGGAAATATATCAATGATGCCTGCGGGTTCATGACTTACATGGCCTGCTGGAATGTGACCTTTCCATCTTGCTATAAAAGGTACGCGTATACCACCTTCCCAGTTCTGTGATTTCATGCCGCGCAATCCTCCGGAGCTTCCACCAAACCAAGGGCCGTTGTCTGAAACAAAAATTACCAACGTGTTTTCATCAAGCCCTGTCTGTGTTAATTTTTTCATTACTTCTCCTATCGACCAGTCAAGCTCACGCATCGCATCGGCATATAAATCGCCTTTAGTTTCTGGTGTATAAAACTCTTCCGATACAGCCATAGGTTTATGTGGCATGGCGTGCGGCAGATATAGGAAGAACGGTTTGTCTTTATTTCTGTCAATATACTCCAACGCTTGCTGGGTATAGCGCTTTGTAAGTGTGGTTTGTACTACCGGATATTCCACAACCTTATCATTCTCCATTAACAAAACGGGGCGCATGTCATTTGAATAGGGTATACCATAATATTCATCAAATCCATGACGTGTTGGAAAGAAAGGAGGCTTGTGACCAAGATGCCACTTGCCTATAATTTTTGTTACATACCCGGATGCTTTCAATACTTCGCTTAACAACAACTGATTGTCTGCAATCCCTATAGCATCGCCACCGCGATAGGTCTGGTAATTGTTTTGTACTTTCTCAGGATTTGGATTGGAAGTTAAACCGTGACGTATAGGATATAGTCCGGTAAGGAGAGAGGCCCGCGTAGGCGCGCAATACGGCGTAGGTGCATAGAACTGTGTAAGCTTGGCACCTTCGGCTGCAAGCTTGTCGATGTTGGGAGTCTTCCATTGCGTCTGTCCGAAAGAGGACAGGTCTCCATACCCGAGATCATCAGCCAGTATAATAATGATATTCGGACCAGATATAGCACGCTTGGCAATAGGAGCCTGCGATAGCACTGGCCTTATTTGCAGGCAGCCAAATATACAGGATAGTAAAAAAAAGATTCTGTAACTAAGTCTGCTCACATGTATTGTCGATCTTTTCATAGAGGTGGGTTGCAATGAATGTATACTGGAATCCGTTAAAGCATAGATACCCTGGATGACCAGGGTATCTATCTATAGGTTTATTTTTTAGCTTGTTGTGCCTGCAGACGTTGTTGTAACTCTTTGTAGCGTCCGGCAGCGTATTCAATATCGATCAGAGGATATATATTATACTTGGCTGCCTCTGCATCGAACAACTCCTTAAGCTCTTTTAGCTTTTCAGGATACTTCTGTGCAAGGTTGGTACGCTCATTGAAATCTTCATTCAGATTATAGAGTTCCCATACTTCTGTATCCGGATTGTTCTCTAATGTAGTCTTGGGTTCATCTGCATAGGTAAACAGATCCAGCGAGTTCGGTCTGTGTGCAGCACCAGCTTTCCATCCGTCTTTATAGATTGCCCGGTTTCCGAAGATGCAATAGTATTGTTGTGTATGGCGTGATGTCGCACCTTTATCAAGTATAGAATATACCAGGCTGGTGCCATGCAAAGGATCTTGCTTAACGCCTCTGATCGTTTCAGGCTGCTTCACACCGGTGAGTTCTGCAATGGTAGGGTATAAATCTATAAGATGTGTATATTGATTGCGAATGCCTCCTTTGTCCGTAACTGCCTTCGGGAAATATACAATGAGTGGATTGTGCGTGGCGCCTTCAGCGTTCGCATCACTCTTCCAGAATTTGAAAGGCGTGTTGGTTGCCTGCGCCCAGCCGAGTGGATAGTTTGCTACAGTGGCAACTTCTTTTCCACCGATCTTGTCATATTCACTGAGTATAAATTTCCGGTAATCATCGCGCTTGATGTTATCTATACCAAAGCGAATGGATTTCGTGGTAACACCATATTCCAGGCCTTCTTTACTTCCTCCATTGTCGCCAATGATTGCAAAAACAACGGTGTTCTCAAGCTGACCGCTTGTCTTCAAGTGCTTGAGCAGACGTCCTATTTCATAGTCGGTATATTCCAGGAAACCTGCGTATACTTCCATGAACCGTGCATATAGCTTCTTCTCGTCTGCGGGCAGATCTTTCCATGCCTTCAGGTATGCATTGCGTGGTGGCAGTTGTGCATTGGCTGGTATTACACCAAGCTTCTTTTGATTGGCAAATACTTTCTCGCGGTATACATCCCATCCTTCGTCAAATTTACCTTTGTATTTGTCCGACCATTCACGATCTACCTGGTGTGGTGCATGGCCCGCTCCGGTAGCATAGTATAAAAAGAATGGCTTCGATGGAGCAAGTTCTTTCTGCTTGCTGATATAACTGATCGCTTTATCCGTAAGTAAAGCATTCAAATGTTTTCCATCAGATTTGATGTGTTGATTGTCCTCAACGAGATCAGGTTTATACTGATCCGTTGCACCTCCAAGAAAACCATAGTTATGATCAAACCCTTTTCCGGATGGCCAGCGGTCGAAAGGACCGAGGTCTGTATTTTCATCATCGGGAGTAAGATGCCATTTGCCTAGTTGGTAGGTGCTATATCCGTTTTCGTGAAGCACCTCTGCTATAGTTCCTTTCTCAGGTTGAATATGTCCATTATACCCTGGGAAATCTGCAGAGAGATAATAATGCGGAAACAATCCCATGCCTACTGAATGGTGGTTTCTTCCTGTAAGCAATGCTGCACGTGTAGGGGAGCATATACCGGCTGTATGAAAATTGGTATAGCGTAAACCTTGGTTGGCCAGTGTATCGAGATTTGGAGTATGGATCAATCCGCCAAAGGCACTGGTAGCACCATACCCGACATCATCCAGCAAAATGAGTAATACATTGGGCGAGCCTGCTGCAGCTTTCTTCAGATACTCAACTTTATAGGGCTGGGAATCTTTTATAGACTTGCTGATTTTTCCTTGCTGGCTATGGGCCGATGGAAGCAATGTTACCATCAACAGTAGCGCTACTGCAATTTTCATCCTGCTATAGCGAGGTGTGAATTGTGAGAATTTTTTCATGGGTTGTTGGAAGAAGTTTAACCTGTTTTAAAAGTATGATTAGGTGAGACCAAGTTTTGATTCTCTGCGAACCGGTTCGAGCAATACCCGTTCCGTTGTAACAGCTTCTTCCGCTATAGGATCATCCTGTACCATCGGTCCATCTGCGGATAATTCGCTGCCTGCTTTCTTCGACTTGAAAATGGGCCACATGAATTGTGCATACCATTCTTCTTTCTGGTAATGCTTTATACCATACGCTGTCGGATATTTACGCGTGATGATGCCGGTACCGAAAATGATATCCCACAGGAAAAACATATTGCCGAAGTTCCCTTTATAGTGTCCTATACCATCATCGTTTGTATCAGCATGATGTGCGTGGTGCGTTGCCGGTGTTGAGATGAGACGTTCCAAAACCCAGGCAATGGGGTGTAGCCATTTCTTTTCGTAAAACGGTTTATCCCAGGGAATGCTGGAATGTGCCAGTGTAGTAATGATTGATTTGATGCCTTTTACAAACAGAGCCGGATAACCAAGGCCTACATATACCAATGCCGTGGTAAGGTATGTCTGTGAAAAAAATATAGTATAGATGATATTCTGTCGTCCGGCCATTGCCATGCCCATATAGGGCGCGGAGTGGTGCGTACGATGGAACCGCCAGAGGAACGGTACTTCATGGTGCAAACGGTGATACCAGTATTGCGTCAGATCATCCGCGATACAGAGAATAAAAAAGCCCCACCAGAAGGGCACCCATTCAAACGCTGCCTTAAAACCGGGTAATGCAAGCGGTAAGAATTTAAGACCAAAGTAGGCCACCAATGGGCGTACAACAATTTTTGGAACGGTATAGCATACGATGTCCAGTATACGTTCATTCTTGTCCCAGTGTTTTTTATAGAGACCCAATGAAAACTCAACGATACCCAGTAAGAGTACCAGCACAGGTAAACCCCACGTGCTCAGGTTTTGAAAAAGTGCTTCAAAAAACTTGATCATATATAGTTGGATTTAGGGTGATATTATTTTCGGATAACCTGATGCGTTGGTGCTTTCTTTTCCCACGGCCTTTCACCCGATAGGTAAAACGTGAGTAGCATCAGCACAATCGGTAAAGCATAGATGAAGAGACTCAGAAGTATATTTCTGAAGATCCTGTTGGCGATATGCGGTTCTATTTTCATACGTGATGTTGATAAATGGTTGTTGAGTATACGGTTTACTTATAATACTAACTCAGTAATTTTTGCGTGAGCCACAAGCCACCAAAAAGAATAATGAAGGGGACAAGCGTTACAAGAATCCCGACCAGGATCTTTTTTGCGAGTGTTGTTACGTCTGAAAGTGTCATGTTATTTTTTATCAGAGTGTTTGTCAAAGAGGGTTGTGTAGTGAACTGATTTTATTAGTACCCGGGATTTTGATTATCCCGAAGGCTTGCATTCAATTCAATTTCCTGTTGAGGTATAGGATGTAGCCTGTGTTTATCTTCCGCGTTCACTTTACCTGCGGCACGAAGCGTCTTTACAAAAATGGAATTGCCTGCTGCATCTTTCTGGCGTACGAGATCGAACCAGCGCTGGTATTCGAATACCAGTTCAAGCCTGCGGTCCAGGTATAGCGAATCACGGAACTGTGCTTGGGTTAATCCCTCGGTCAGGTCATCAAGTCCTGCTCTGTTCCGTACTTTGTTAAGCGAGCTATAGGCTTTTGTTGTCGGGCCATTCAATTCATTTTCCGCTTCAGCGTGGATCAGAAGTAGTTCTGCATAGCGAATGATTGCCACATTGGCTGCTGACTCACTGGTAACTGCCGTTGAGTTAGGGTCCCACGTTTTGTTGAAGTAAGGTATAGAATCAAGTTTACTTCCCTTGATGGCTGGGTCGTTCAACGCTCCGTAACGTTTACCATTGGTAGGACTTTTAAAATTAGTTACGAACGTCACATCCCTTCTTTTATCCTTTGAAGTATATAGTTTAAAGACGCTGAAGAACTTGTCTTTACCTCCGGGTTTAGAAGCATCATCTACAGTATAGAACCATACTTGGTCAGCATACGAACCGGCGAGTCCTGGAACCTGTGTTCTGATTGATCTCGGGTTTTGATTGTTGCCTTGTGTGAGATAGCTTGAGCTTGATCCGGATTTGAATTGTGCCGAAAATATATGTTCAGAGTTATTTTTATAGGCAGGTAAAAATACTCTGGAGTAATCGCTTTGTAGTGCGTAGCCAAATGTACCCGTGCCACCGTCTGCTGGTGATAACGCCTGCTCGGCGGTTGTTACAGCATCTTCATAATGCGCTGTAAGGTTCAATGGGAGCGAAGCTTTTGTAAGATATACTTTTGATAGCAACGCCAGCGCAGCACCCTTTGTAGCCCTTCCTATATCCGGTGATACATATGAATCTGGCAGTACACTTGCTGCATCTTTCAAATCCTGTTCTATCTGTGCATATACTTGCGCAGAAGGCGTTCGTTCAATGGCGTAGTCCGTTGACGTTACACCGATTTGTACACCGGTGATGAGCGGAACATCTCCATATAGTCTTACAAGATTAAAATACCATAAGGCTCTGAGAAATTTGGCTTCACCGATCAATCTTGTTTTAAGCGTTTCACTGAAATTGATAGTGGGTATTTTCTCGATTGCTAAATTTGCTTTGCGTACTGCCGCATAGTGCTGTTGCCACAGCTCATATACCCGGAGGTTGGAAGATGTGTGCAACAGGTTGGCCATTGAACGAACGTCCGGGTTCGTTGCACCAGGTCCTGGAAATTCATCGTCAGCTTCAAAGTTAAGACCGGTGTTGAACAATGTATTATAGGGCGTTTGCACGGCGTTGCCCCCTGCGTTTAATAAATAGTATACTGCGTTCACGGCATTGATCGCATCGGCCTCTGTGTTATAGTAACTATCTGTGGCGATGAACCCTTCCGGATCTTCTTCCAGAAATTTGCTGCATGAAACGAAAGCAAAGACTATAGTTCCCGTTAATGCTATATATTTTAAGGACTTCATATGATCTTGTTTACAAGTATATAGTTGATTGATTGGTGCGGTTGATTAGAATGTAAGGCTGACTCCGCCCAATATTGATTTGGAATTCGGATATACGCCGTTGTCGATACCCCGGTTTATTAAAGATTGTCCGGAGAAGCTGGCTTCGGGATCATACCCGGTATAATCAGTTTTTGTCCAGAGATTTTGGGCTGATCCATAGATCCGCAGGCCTTGTATTTTTATCCGCGCAGTCCATGCTTTCGGAAATGTATACCCGATCGTTACATTCTTTAACCGCAGGTACGAAGCGTTTTCAATGAAGCGATCTGATATAGTAACAGCCGGGTCCTGGTAAGCTTCCTTAACATCTGTATTCGTATTGGCCGTAGTGTAACGGTTCAGCATATCTTTTGAACCATTGTAGTATCCTGTGCCCAGCTCCAGAGTAGCGCGGTTGTTATTATATAGTTTGGCACCCAGTGATGATTGAAAGAATATAGTCAGATCTATATCTCCAACCGCAGTCTTATAGTTTATTGTATTCGTCAGGCCAAGATTTACACCGGGTTGATTTTTGATTACAACACGATCATAGGTTTGTGTGATGACGCCATCGGGTACTCCGTCCGGCCCGCTGATATCTTTATACTTTTGTCCTCCCGCTGTTTTATCAGCTTGAGGAGTAAGCGCAGTTGATCCCGCTTCTTCCGGTTTTATCAAACCATCCGTCTGGTATACCAGGAAAGAACCTACTGGTGCACCCACCTGTAATACAGAAGGCTGACTGATGTTCGGTATAATCCGATCTATACCGGCACCAAGGTCTGTGATCTTGTTCGAGTTTTTTGAGAATACAAAAAGTGTGCTCAAGGTTAACTTGCTACCGCGGATGGTTTGTGCATTTACAGCCACTTCGACACCCTTGTTTTCTACAGCCCCTATATTTTGGTAAATGGTAGATGCCTGGCTCGTATTCGTGGAAGGGTCATAATAGGAAAGTCCTGAAGAGCCTGGCACTGATGCGTTCAACAGCAGGTCGGTAGTTTTCTTCTGATAATAATCCGCTACTATATTTACCCGATTGTCGAACAGACCGAGATCTATACCGATGTTGGTTTGAAAAGTTTGTTCCCAGCCAAGATTCGGATTATTTACTGAGTTGGGGGCATAGCCTTGCACCGTTGCGTTGGAGAAGTTGTAACGGTACGGAGCAATCTGCGATATAGAGGAGTACGGTACAATGCCCTGGTTTCCGGTTATACCAGCACTGAGGCGCAGTTTAAGAATGCTGATTTCCTGTACATCTTCGAGAAAGCTTTCTTCGTTCAGATTCCAGCCCAATGCTGCCGATGGAAAGTATCCCCATTTATTACCGCCACCAAACCGCGATGAACCGTCTGCGCGTAGGGTTACCGTTAGTAAATACTTTTCGTGAAGTATATAGTTTATCCGGCCGAGAAAGGAAGCCAATTGCCAGGAAGATGCAAATGAGCCTGGCGTTCTGGCGCCTGTTCCATTCTGCAAAGCATTATAGGTAAGATCATCAAATGCAAACGTAGCGGCAGAAGCTACTTCACCTTTGGTATCAGAAGCTTGCGCTGTAAAACCTACTACAGCATTTATATTATGGACGCCGTTAAATATTTTGGAATAAGAAAGCGTGTTCTCATTTAGCCAGCTAATGGTATTGGATGTACCGATGGTAGCGATACCCCCTGTACCAACGCCTCCTGACGGATTTCCTTCATAGGTACTATTGGGTAAATACCGGTTTTGTTTGTTGAAGACTATATCTGTACCTAACAATACTTTGAATGATAGTTCTTCAGTCAATTTATATTCGCCAGCTACATTGGCAAGAAATCGTGTTGTACGGCTTTCATTGATCTGGTTCAGCAGCGAGTTGATTGGATTTTGCAACGGTGAATCCGTAGATGTATTCCGGACAAAGTTTCCAAGTGTATCATATACGGGTATAGCAGGGGAGGTGAGGAGCAGGTTCGGTACTATGGCCTGTGGTGCAACACTTCCTATAGTATAGCTTCCCGTGATATAGGATGTAAATGTAAAACGCTCGTTGATGTCGTGTTCTACGTTGATGCGTGCGGCGTAACGATCAAACCCAGTGTTTCGAAGTATACCTTCCTGCTTGAAATAGTTTCCTGAAAAAGCAATTCCTGTTTTATCGGAACCTGTTAATATAGAAAGACTATGACTTTGAATAGGAGCCTCTGTGAAGGCAGCACCTTGCCAATCTGTACCAGCGCCTGTCGTATCGTAGTTAAATGTGCCGGATGCAGGCAGCGTTGCAGCTTTACCATTTGGTGTGTTTACATACGCTTCCTTTCTCAACTGCCACCATTCACGTGCATTTAATACAGGTATAGTGCGGATTACTTTTTGTACGCCATAATAGCCATCGTAATGTATAGATGACTTTCCTCCTTTACTTCCTTTTTTTGTAGTAACTATAATGACACCGTTCGCTCCACGTGAACCATAGATCGCTGTAGCCGATGCATCTTTTAAGACATCGATAGACTCTATATCTGAAGGGCTAATCGTTGACAACGGATTTAGCTTGGGACCGTCTGTTACGCCCGCATCGTTAATGCTATAGTCATTGTTGATTGGAAAGCCATCAATGACATATAGTGGGTCTGATACTGCAGTAATCGAGTTGTTACCTCGGATCTGTATACTTACACCACCTCCGGGCTGGCCACTGGTTTGTGTGACCTGTACCCCCGCCGTTGCGCCTTGCAGCAATCGCTCGGGTGAACTCACCGGTTGTGCTTTAAGCTCTGCAGGCACGGATGCGACCGAACCCGTGATATCTTTTCGTTTTACTTCACCATAGCCGATAACCACAATTTCATTTAGTATATTTTCAATCTGCAGCGTGATGTCAGTTGGTTCTTCGGTCAGTTCGTAGATCTCGATCTCTTGTTGTTTATAGCCTACCAGGTTTACCTGAAGTGTAAATGGAAATTCCTTTGCCGGAGTAATCGAGAAATTTCCTTCCGTATCTGTTATAGCGTATGATGATGTACCCTTCAGTACAATGGTGGCACCAGGTAAAGGATCTCCGCCCTCATCCTTAATAGAACCAGCAAGCTTCTCTTGTGCAAGAGCGAACCCTGCCAGGTAGATTGCAAAGAATGATGTGAGTAGAAATTTTTTCATGTTTATAAAAGGTTAAAGGATTCCCAGGCTGCTCATTTTATGAGCGGCAAAGGACACGTTGTATCGAGTTGTTAAAGTTGTTTGGTTACTGAGCAGCCGCGCGTTGAAGGAATTTTTCTTTCTCTGCTTCGAAGCGTTTAATCTCAGGTTTCAGATAACCAAATGCATGAAGATCTTCCTGTGCATTGTCGATAATCCAGAGCAGAAATTTCAAAGCATCCGGATTCGTACTGATTTTACTCAGCGATATATGTAAATATTCGATCGGAACGTTTTTTACTTTATCATCTTCGAGTCGTGTAATGACAGTCTCGAGGTCATCGAATATTTTTTCATCATTGGATATGCGCCCGTTATCATCGAGGTCTACAGGTAAAACAGAAAGACCGTCCAGTGGCTTACGTGTTTTCGGATTGTATAAAAGTCCCAGCGTGCCATAGGAAACTCCGGTGGAGTCTTTTAGCAATGCTTTGATCAGGTGTTCATCCGCACCCGCGATTGCCTTACCGGAAATGTTTTGTTGTTCATATCCGAAATACCGTGCAAATGTTACCGGTGCCCCGGCTTTTTGTAAACGGGTATATATAGTATAAGGAGCTTTTATTTCCTGCTTTTTATCCTTGTCTGCCAGTATATCGTGGAAGTATAATTGCTTGATCAAGGCATTTGTCAAGCCTTTATCGTGGTATGTTTTTGCGAACGCAGAAGAAGCATTGGCCACTGGTAATAATGCATAGCGCCCTATATATAGATAGTCACGCGTTTCTTTTACCGATCTTTCAGGCTCGTAAGCTTCAATTAAAAGGTCATACTTGGTGGGATCTGTTGTTGTACGTGTTTCAATACTAATGGAAGCCGAGGGGTTTACAGCTTTATAGTTCTGGATCCATTTCTCTACCAGTGGATATGCGAAGCGCACACCGGTAACAATTACTTTATTTGAAGAAGCCTCCTGTGCAAACGATGCGCTGGCAATGAGCAACAGGAAGTAAGCTACCAATATGGAGATGAAAGATTTCATGAATAATAGGAAGTATAGATGTAAATGATCAGAAATTGGTGGCTACGGAGTACACCGTTACCTTAAAGAATTTCCACCAAAAATTCATTAAGACCAGTGTACCCGGAACCATATATAGTATAGAATGCTTATCGGAAGATAAGATAGCGAGCGCAGAAGGCTCAGCACATGCGGCAACAACAACAACAACTACAGTTGTGGTGAGTCAGTCTAAATGTATTTTCCGGCAATGGAAAACACCTGCATGAAAAAACGTTCGTTTTCATTACTTTGATTTTATAGTTCCAAACTAAACTTGGCAGGCTTGAGCACCTTGTCTTTGGTGGAGACTGGTTGCCAGAAGTTCATTGAGCCTGTTCTCTCCCTTCTTCGCTATAAAAACAATCTGGTGGGAATTGATTTACTCTACTAATTCGATAGACAAAATTATGTTTGCGATCCTATATATGCAAGCCCCGACTCATTATTTCTTTCTTTTTATATTATTTTTTATAAAAACTCGATATTCAGCTGTCTAACTGATGTTAGCTAATAGGTATATGACTCTTTATATATAAGAGGGCAGTGGCTTCGTGACAACGAGGGCAGACGCCTCGCTTTACTGAATATGCTTTTAACGGGAGAACTTGAATGGGACTGCATGTTTCAGCCCTTAATGGTATTGGGTATAAAAACTAAGTCCCGGTTTTTTCCGGGACTCAATATATATTTACTATGACCTTAAATCGATCTTACAGGTATACTCACAAAGTGAATTTTTTATTTTAGTTTGTTTTCAAGCGCTGTCAATCGTTTGTTTTGGTCTTCGAGTTGCTTCTTTAATGCATCAATCGTTACCTGCTGTTCTTTTACCGCGTTGATAAGGATATACATAACGGCATTGGGATTATAGTTCAGATAATCTGTGTTGGTAGCATCATCGTGGAAGGTGTCGATAGTATAGGGAGCGATCTGCTGCACCTCTTGTGCTATTATACCTACATATTGCTTTCCATCATCCGGCATACTACCAGCACCATTGTAGCGGAATGAAACAGGGTTGATTTTAGTAAGGATATCCAATCCATCGGTAAACGCAGCAATGTCTTTCTTTAATCTTCTGTCAGATGGAACACTCCAGGTGCCGCCTCCTGGTTTAACCGCATCGTCAGAACCGAGGTGAAGTAAGTGGGAGGGATTGCTCGTTCCAATACCAACGAAACCTGCCGCCGAAATACGAATTCTCTCAACTCCATTGGCAGTATTCGTTCCCAGTACACCACCAGTTGGGTTCGTAAAAAATATCAAGTTTCTTCCGGGTGTACCGTTACCAATTTTGAAATCATTGGCATTGGCATACGCATACGCAAGGTTGGCACCATTTAAAATATTACTATTTCCATTCGAATATCCGGCACTGTTGATCCCGAGATCAACGTATACTGAGTTTTCAGTACCGTTATTTGCAGTCGCCACTATATCTGAGCTGGCGAGCGTTCCGTTCGAGAAGTTTTGAACATTGATCTCCAGGAAATCATTTATAGTACCAACCGCACTCAATGCAGTTTGAGTAGTGCCCGCATCAATCAATACTTTTTCATCTTCTATATCTGTTGTTCCTATACCAATACTTCCCGTGGCTGTAATGCGCATTTGTTCGGTATTGTTGGTAATAAATGGAAGATCGAAATTGGAGGTTGTACCGAAGTTGCGTGCAGCCAGTACGTTGTTTCCATCGAGGGTCCAGTTAGCACTGCCTGCCACAACAGAAGGCGCGACCCAGGTTGGCGCTGCACCGGTGCCATTTGATTGAAGTATAAAACCTGAAGTGCCGGCTACGTTGTTGGGCATCAAAGCACCACTAAAGCGAAGGTTTCCGGTTACATCAAGAGCTTCAGTAGGAGAGAGGTTCGCGATACCCACTCTGCCGGTGCCGTCAATGCGCATTCTTTCATTCGCGTTGGCAAAGCCACCGGTAAAGAAACGAATCGGGCGTGTAGCCGTACCATTACCAATAACAAAGTCATTTCCGGTAGCATATAGATAGGCCGTATTTGCGCCACCCAATACCGGCAGAGCTACACTGGTATATCCGCTGGAATTTATACCCATATCTATATAGTTTACCGACTCAGTGCCATTGTTCGCAGTAGCCACGAGGTCGGAACTGGCACTACCGGCCGCAGAGTTATTCTTTATATTGATCTGCAGATAGCTGTTAATACTACCTCTGCCCATCATTAAATTATAGGAGGCTGTTGTTCCTGCATCCACTAATAATTTTTCTGGATTTGTACCATCAAATGTACTGGATCCGATACCGAGATTCCCAGTCTCTGTTAGACGCATTCTCTCCAGGTTATTTGTAATGAAAGGAAGTGCAAAGTTGGTGGTTGTACCAATTGATCTTGCAGAAGTTGCTATACTATTACCATTCTGGAGCCAGCTTGTGGTTGCGGCAACCGTGGAAGGCAAAACCCAGGTAGGGGCAGTACCCGTACCGTTGGATTGGAGTATATACCCTGTCGTACCAGCGCTATTGTTAGGCATGAGTGCACCACTGAAGCGAAGATTTCCGGTGACATCAAGCACTTCTGTGGGAGCGGCATTACCGATGCCAAGATTCCCGGTTTCTGTGAGACGCATTCTCTCTACGTTATTTGTAATGAAAGGAAGTGCGAAGTTGGTGGTTGTACCAATCGATCTTGCAGAAGTTGCTATACTATTACCATTCTGGAGCCAGCTTGTAGTCGCAGCAACTGTAGAAGGTAAAACCCATGTGGGAGCAGTACCCGTACCGTTGGATTGCAATATATATCCCGCTGTACCGGCACTATTATTAGGCATGAATGCACCACTGAAACGGAAATTTCCAGTAACATCGAGCGCTTCTGTGGGAGCGGTATTGCCAATACCTACTCGGCCCGAAGATGATGCAGCGATCAGTAGCGACCATGTAGTGCCATTCCAAAAATAGTATCCTGGGATAACATTGTTCGGAGATGTTCCTGCTGTGGCAGTATTATATACCAAAAGACTTGTAGCAGGCGATGTAACCGGTGAGCTTGAGGTGATTGCTGTTAGTGCTACGCGTGGTATTAGGAGGCCGGAGTTGGTAGAAGAAACATCAAGCATAGCGGACGGTGCAGGAGCGCTTCCCGAAGCATTGATTCCAATATTTTGCGCCAGTATTCCGTGGAGTACTCCTATACAGAATACAATACTCAGATAGATCTTTTTCATTGCCCTGGGATTTATAGTTCATTTATCAGAAAACTTCCTACGATCATCAAAAATGCATAGCTATAGCGTTGTATGCATCAGGAAAAATCTGATTTTTCAAATGTGACGAAAAGAAAACGATGAAGTGTTTAAACATTATTTCAAAGTAAGATGATTGATCGATATTTTTATAAAAGCAATATTATTGGCGGAACATCATTTTGTTCACTCGTATAATTGCCATGATAGTGATCTGTCCCGCATTTGTGACAGATCATGAAGACTATATATATTAATACCTAATTTATTTTTATGTATATAGTCCAATAGACTTGCGATTTGAGTTTTTTATTTAAGAAATCAGATGCTATATGCGATATATCTATTTTAAGGCAGCGTCAATTTTTTTAGTAGTTAGTTTAATCACAACCTGTGTTCGTGATGTGCAAGCTCAAGCCAGACTTATTCTCAATGGCGCTACGATCAATATAACTGAAGGGGCGGTGCTCGTTGTCGGAAATCCAAGTGCAGATGCTATTACCCGCAACAGCGGGTATATTATCAGTGAAGGAGAAAATAATGCAATCAAATGGTATATCGGTACATTCACCGGGAACTATACAATTCCATGGGGATATAACGGAGATTATATACCCGTAACCTTCACACCATCGAGTGCCTCCGGAAGTGGTCATTTCATTTTCTCAACATACCATACAACGACCTGGAATAATTCTGCAGATTTACCTACTGGTATTACTGACTTCAATGGTTCATCCGGCTCCGATCAGTCTGCTTTTGCAATTGACAGGTTCTGGCAGGTAAATGCCGTGGATTATACTGCAAAGCCTCTACTTTCATCATTAACATTTACCTATAGAGATGACGAACATAGCGCCACCGGAAATACAATAGATGAAAATTCACTGCGGCCAGAGCGCTGGAATAGTACGATCAATACGTGGACTGATTTTTCTTCCACGCCAACATTAAACACCACGAATAACACAGCAACCATCACTACGCTTAATGCAGCAGATCTATATGCATGGTGGACACTCTCAACATCGCAGCTCAACCGGTATTGGGTCGCTTCGTCTCTGTCCAACTGGAACAACCGGTCAAATTGGTCCGTATCTGCGGGCGGCCCAGGTGGAGCTACCGTTCCGCTCACTACAGATGCCGTTATATTCGATGGCGCAAATGATGGTATATGTATACTTGATACGGATATAAGTATAGCATCACTGTTGGTGGAACCGGATTACTCAGGATCTGTAAACCAGGGATCGCACCGTGTTATTGTCGGAGATGACGCTACATTTTCGGGAGGAACTTTTCAGGGCGGATCCGCGCTGATTCGGGTGAACGGAGATATAGCCATTGATGGAGCAACCCTTAATTCAAGCACAGATACGCTGGATGTAAAATCGAATTTTACTTTTGATGCGGGCACGTTCAATCATAATAACGGTACTGTAAAATTCTCGGGCGCCACAGTGGGTGTTCCACAGTTAATCAGTGGGACAGCGGTGACTGATTTTAACAATATATATGTTACGAACTCCGCTTCCAATGCTGGAGTGCGTGTCGAGAGCGATCAAAACCTTCTGGGTATATTAACGTTGGCTCCCAGTGCAGTATTGGATGCAGATGGCAGCAGTAACACCGCTATATTTACGCTTATGTCGTTAAATGACAATCCGGTGGCGGACGCGGCTATCGCAACATTGCCGGCCGGTGCGCAGGTAAGCGGAAATGTTACGGTGCAGCGCTATATGGCGTTGGAAGGTACTAACAACACAAGAATATACCGGTATATAGCATCACCAGTGCAGCAAGGAACTGTGGCAGATATACAGCAGGAAATACCGGTGACGGGTTCCTTTGTCGGTTCTTCTAATTGTAAAGCCTGCCTTACAAACCAATCGATGTTTGAATACAATGAAGCTGTTACTACCGACACCAACGAAAGTGGATTTGTAGATGTGAACGATGGGTATATAGATTTCCCTTCAATCGTAAATACAGAAATATTGAGGCCCGGTATCGGCTATACGATTTTTGTTCGTGGTAATTACCTGACGTCACCGGTTTGGGATATCCGGGGTGTCGCCAATCAAGGCACTATATCTTTTCCGGTTACTTTCACATCTTCCGGAAATATAGCGAATGACGGATGGAATCTGGTCGGTAACCCGTACCCATCGGTAATCGATTGGAATGCAGCCGGATGGACAAAGACCAATATCGATGGTACTATTTATATACCTGATAACGGTGGAACAGAATTGCAGTATGCTTCCTGGAACGGCACGGTAGGAGTGAACGGAGGATCAAGATATATAGCAACCGCACAGGGCTTTTGGGTTAAGGCAACGGCTAGTCCGGTATTTAATGCAACAGAGGCTATAAAAGCTCCAGGCCAGCCTGCTGTATTTTTTAGAACTGCTTCACTGGAAAATTTATTAAGGATAAAACTTTCAAATGGATCGTTTGAAGATGAAACTGTAGTTCACTTCCGGGAGGATGCTACAACAGAATTTGATAGTCATGCAGATGCATGGAAACTAAAAAATGGTGGCTTCAACCTTTCAACCGTAACCGAAAAGAATGAGCGACTTGCTATCAATTCAATGCCCATGCTGTTGTGTGGTACACAGGTCAATCTTGATGTAGCGGATACAAAGCCCGGTTCTTATAAATTAAAGTTCAGTAACCTCGGTTCGTTTCAGGCGGATGCCTCCTTAAGGCTTATTGATCATTATCTGAACCAGACTATTCCTGTTTCAGGAGAGTATATTTATAATTTTTCAATAACCGATGCTCCCGAGTCAAAAGGCGATCAGCGTTTTACCGTTGTGATTGACAAACCTGCTCCTGATGTTGTAATTACAGAATCGGCCGGTAGTCTCACCGTTGACTACACTCAAAATATTCAGTGGTATAAAGATGGAGCGGTGATTGAAGGAGCTACTTCACCTTCCCTTACACCGGAAGAACCCGGTATATATACCGTGAATGTAAAAGTGGATGGCTGTACGCTAACCGGCATGAAAGAGTTCTTTATTACTGGAATTGAAAGAGTAAGCAAGGCTATAAAAGTATATCCTGTTCCTGTAACGGATAAGCTCAGTATAAAAGTAGATGCTTCGCGTCAACTGACTTCGGTGTCGGTGTTAAACGTATTTGGAAGTGAAATTGCTACAACCGACTTACAACTCGAATCTGATAATACCTATACCGGCACTATACCTATGAAGGATTTCCCTGCCGGATCCTATATTGTTCAATTGAAAGGCAGAGAAGGTATCATTTCCATGAAGGTAGTAAAGAAGTAATGTGAGCGCATAGTTTTGGGTGAACTCCGTAATGAACGTGCACAAGTAAATAGTGTTTACAAACCATTGAGTCTTCTAGAACCGCTTCGCGGACAATCCATATAGAAAATTATTGAATTATACTATACCGGATTTTTCCGGTATATAAGGCTTTATTTTGTTTTCCGTCCAAAAAAGAAATAGAAAAGTGAAGGATTGAATACGCTAATGTATATGTTTGAGCAAGGTCAGGATGTACCCGTAATACCGTAAAAGTCCTGAGGCATAAACATTGTTACAAAGCTTTTTTCATGATTGAGTATCGGTTTAATAAAGAACGTACGGAAATCGTTCTTGGCATTTTTTCTGTGTTGAGTCGTTTGAATTCATAAGGCCTGCTACATGCCTCGTAGTATTTATTTTTTGCTGCTTTCTGTCCTCTATACCTTTACTACATTTGAAAGCCATTCACAAAGTCGCAGCTATAAGAACTATACGACCGACAATGGTTTGCCTTCCAACACTGTGTATGCATCGTTTCAGGATAGCAAAGGTTTTATGTGGTTTGGTACACCCCTGGGGGTGAGCCGATACGATGGATATACCTTTTCACATCTTACCATTCGCAATGGATTATCGGATAACGAAGTCTTTAATTTCTTTGAAGATAGCAGCGGTAGAATATGGTTTAGAACCTTGAATGGAAAGGTGTCTTACTTCAAAGACGGCTTCATCACCAATTCCTCTACAGATACAACGCTAACGCTACTGGATTCACAATCCTACATCTCCGGAATGTTTGAGGATGCACAAGGTACTGTCTGGATATCAACATTAAGAGACGGCATCGTTAATTATTCACGCAGCAAACAGATCCATCGTATTTTTAGCAACAATGACTTTGAATCCATCAACGACATTTTTTCCATAGGTAACCGAAGGATTGCTATCGTATCCAGAACCGGTATATATAAAGTACAAATGAACGAAAACCAAGAAGAGGTTTTAGAAATCGACACGTGTCATTTGTTGACAACAGCTAATTTGCAACTACCCCGAAGTGTTCAGTTAAGTGAGCATGATATATTGTATAGTAGCCATGGTCATGTTTACGCAGGGAATCTACAGGATGACACGTTCAACTTATTTATGCGTCCGGCATCAAGTATACTGTCTGTTTATAATATAGGTCAGGATCACGACAATATTTGGATTTGTACAAATAAGGGGGTTATACCTTATTCGAAAATTACCCGGAAATTCCTGATTCCCTTCTTGGAAGCGTATAAGATCTCTTCTGTAATACGCGACCGGGAAGGAAATTGCTGGATTACTACTCTGGATGGTGGCGTTTTCTTTTGTTCAGGGAAAGAAATATTTAGTTATACCGTTGCCGATGGACTGGTTTCCAGTAAGATATCGTGCCTGTCCAAGGACTCTGCCAACGCACTGTGGTTCGGATATGAAAATGGTATCGTCGGTATATATCATCATGGATGCATGCGTTCTATACCCATTGCAAATAATGTTGTTAAAGAGGATTGCCGAATACGCAAAATTCATTTTAATGGAGGTAGATGCTGGATTGCCTCCCTGGTAGGGCTATATCTGTTGGAAGGCAGTTCAACAACATTACTCTGTGGCAATGTGAGAGAAATAATTGAACATCCACAAGGTAAACTGTGGCTTGGAGCGAGTGACCGAGTGTTTGTACTAAGCAGAAGCATTTATGAAGCCTATAAAAATGATGTGACCGTTCTTCCTTTGGACTGCAAACTCGGCTATGGAAATTATGGTATATTAAAGAAAGAGCGGTCTAATGCATTCTTCCTGGATAAACAGAAAACCATGTGGATCTCCACAGACAAACATCTATATAAAGCTATAGATGATTCTTTGATAGCCATTAACCGGGAAAGATTCAACGACAAGGTGCAAGTAAACGATTTTGAGGAATTATCGGATACAACCCTGGTGCTGGCTACCAACGGTGATGGAGTTATATTCTTCGACAAGCATGAAAAATACGTTACCGTTGGTGAGGAGCAAGGCTTGACCAGTGGTGTCTGCAATGCAATCTCAGCCGATGCCAGTGGTGCTTTATGGGTAGCCACGAGCAATGGCGTTAATAAAATAACAGGCTATCCTGATAAGCTTAAAATAGAGCACTATACTGTACTGGACGGAATGCTTACCAATGAAATAACGGATTTGTTAGTGCTTAACGATACCGTATGGGTGGCTACGAATAAGGGGCTCAATTTTTTTGATCGGCATCTGTCTATACAGGATACAATTCAACCATTGATCTATATAGATCACATCACCGTTCACGGCAAACGTTATTTGCCTCAGATGGAAAGTTTGATTTTCAACCATTATGAAAATGATGTCGAGATTAAGTATGTAAGCCCGTTGTACAATAGTATAGGAGAAGTACTATATCGGTATAAATTACATCGTGACTCTCCTTGGAAATATACGCGTGATCCTTTTGTTTATTTACCCGAATTGTCCTGGGATGAATATGAATTTATAGTGGCGGCCAAAGGTAGATCGGGAATCTGGAGCAAAGAAGTTTCACTTTCATTTACTATAAAGAAGCCATTCTGGCGAAGTAATTTTTTTATACTCTCCGTAATCGGCCTGTTGATTGCAATGGCTTGGGGTGGAATAGCTTTTTATCTTCGTCAGCAAAGAACAAAGGCAATGTGGCAACAGCGGGCACTTGTATCGGAGCTCAGAACATTGCGTGCGCAGATGAATCCTCATTTTATTTTTAATGCCTTGAATTCCATTCACGCATTGTTCCTGAGAAATGATATGGTAATGGCGCAGGAATACCTGGGGCGATTCGGCAAACTTATGCGATCCATTTTAGATCAATCCGAAGAGATCACGATTCCCATACACGAAGAACTAGCATCCATTACGAATTACCTCGAGATAGAAAAGCTCCGGATGAATTATAACTTTACGTATAGTATAGATGTGGATCCTGCGTTAGATATCTATACTCAGGAGATGCCTTCTATGATTCTTCAGCCTTTTATCGAGAATTCCATTTGGCATGGATTCCATCATACTGCCAGCGATCAAAAACTCACTATTCAATTAGCGATGGGTCACGAGTGTATTATCATAACGTTACAGGATAATGGTATCGGCAGAAAGAAATCATTTGCATTAAAAAAGAATCATCGTTCCAAAGGTATAAATCTTATCCGCGACAGAATCGAGATCATAAACTTCGAACGTAAACAAAAAATTGAGTTGTCCATTGAGGATTTGGAAGACGAGTACGGTAATCATCCCGGCACATTGGTAACATTTAAGATTCCATCTATATAATTATTTATGAGCAGTCAGAAAATATCAGCCGTTATTATAGATGACGAGCAAAGTTCCAGAGAGATTTTACAAAGCATGCTTGGTAAGCATTGTCCGGATATAGAAGTTATCGGCGAAGCGGATTCTGTATCTGCAGGAAAATCATTGATCGTGAGTATGAATCCACAGGTTATTTTCCTGGATATCGAAATGCCATCGGGATCAGGGTTTGATCTGTTAAAGGAAATAGGTGCTACTGCTGCCGAAATTATTTTTATAACCGCGCATAATCACTATGCAATCAACGCCATTAAAAATTATGCGCTTGATTATTTACTAAAACCGATCGATGTGCAAGAGCTGACGACTGCAGTATCGCGCGTGAAGGATAAAGATATACGTGTCACTCATAAAATTCTTGACTTGTTGCGGGAGCAGCTTGCCAGTCGGAAACAATACCCGGAGCAACTTGCTATACCATCACTGAACGGCCTTGAGATCATTACTATACATACTATTTTGTATTGTGAAGGCGATAGAAATTATACCACGTTCTATTTAAATGATGACAGTAAAATTATATCCAGCAAAACGTTGAAAGATTATGAACGAATGCTGCCGCAGGATACATTCATTCGGGTACATCAAAAGTACCTTGTGAACATAAAGTATGTTAAAAGATATCTGAAAGGAAGGGGAGGAGTATTGGTGATGTCGAACGCAAAGAGTATAGATGTTGCCCACAGTAAAAAAGCCGAAGTTCTGGAGGCACTGAATTATAGCAGCCCTGCCTGACGTATTTGTTCACTCACCTGACGCAGTTATTCCCAAAACTGACGCACCTGATAATCCATCGTTTTACTGTAATGGTTAAGTCTATACTTTTGACTTAGAACTTATTACAATATGCCCCAATCGTAAACAGAGTTTTGCCAGCACGGTGCCGACCATTTATTTTTTGCTTTACCAAATTACTTGACAAGAGATTTTTAAGCGTTACAACGCATGGCCTACCGCCTGTGCGCACGCATATACTATGTTTTAAAAACCAGATGTTATAAATGAAATAAATCCGAATTCACGATCAGACTTCGGATGCATTCCAGGAATGCTTCCGCAAAATTACTTCCGGTGCAATGGAAGTTTATGGGCCATGCTCATACAGTTATTTTAAAATCGAACCCTACCTTTAATTAAGCGTTATGACAAATTATTCTTTTAAGTATTTTCATTCTCTATTATGTATAGCATTGTTTGCTGTAGTGTCGTGTGATAATTATGATGATTACGAAGTGAGCAAGCGCGAACCAGCGCCATCTACAAACAACGCACTTGCATCTGCACGTTTAGTGCCACCTGGATGTACCAACCGTGCTATAAAATTTGATGGTGTGGATGACTATATTGATCTCGGGGACATTCTGAATACAACGACTTTTCCCGTTACAGTGGCTGCATGGGTAAATGTAGATTCAACCGTAACCGGCAGTCAGCCTATAGTGTCCAGTCAGGATAACACGACTACTTACAAAGGCTTCTGGTTCGCTACAACCAATACGGGGGTATATGCTGAATATGGTGACGGAGCAGGAGGCAACGATCCTTCATACAGAAGAGGAAGATCGGCTAACGTTGGTAACATTACCAATAGCTGGAAATTTGTAACGGCTGTTCTCAAAGGTATAAATGATATTGAGATATACGTTAATGGCGTAAATGTAGGAGGCACAATCGAAGGTAGTTCAAATTTAACCATGAGCTCCAATGATCCTGCTACAGCAAAGATCGGTAAACGTTCAATCAATGGATTTATATACCATTTTAAAGGCCTGATGGATGATGTTTCGATTTGGGGCAAAGCTTTAACAACTACTGAAATAAATCAGTATATGAACCAAACGCTGAGCGGAAGTGAAACCGGACTTCTTGCCTATTGGAATTTTGATGAAGCGTCTGGTACAACCGTATTGGACTCATCGCCCAACCATTATAATGGTACAATATTCGGAAACGCAGAACGTATAGCATCAAGTGCTCCCAATCGTTGTATCAACGGGGCAATTCAATTTGATGGCGTAAATGACTATGTTGATCTTGGTGATATTCTCAATACGACTACATTCCCGATAACCGTTTCGGCATGGGTAAATATAGATCCTACCATCCCGGCAACAGGCCCTATATTTGTAAGTCAGGAAAATACTACTGTATATAAAGGTTTCTGGTTTGCGGTTACCAGTACAAATGTATTTGCAGAGTACGGTGATGGCCGTGGTGGAAACAATCCTGCGTACAGAAGAGGAAGATCTGCCAGCGTTACAGGACTTACCAATAACTGGAAATATGTTACCGCAGTTCTGAAAGGTATATCAGACGTTGATTTATATGTTGACGGAGTAAATGTAGGGGGAACTTTACAAGGTTCATCTTCCTATACAATGAGCACAAGCGATCCGTCTTCAGCCAAGATCGGTAAGAAACTTACCAATGGAATAAACTACTTCTTTAAAGGAACGATAGATGATGTATCGGTGTGGACGAAAGCGCTCACGGCTACTGAAATCAATCAATATAAAAATCAACTGTTGGTAGGGAATGAGACAGGTCTGACAGGATACTGGAATTTTGATGAAGCTTCCGGTACTACTGTTGTTGATCAGTCATCAAATCATTTCAACGGTACAATCATGGGTAGCGCATTACGCGTAACCTCAACAGCACCTAATCACTAATAACCTATTTGTGTTTGCAGTGAAGGGGCGTAAGTTTTACTTACGTCCCTTTTTTTTGATATTAGTTTATAAGGATTTGTACTCCATAGGTTAGAAACCTTCAATAGATATAGGCGTCTTCGAATGGATAGGCTTCATTGTTGAATAGCTTTATATGTACAGCAAAATAGTTTTTACTTTGAAGGATATGTATTTCGTCTCCGGAAAGAAGACGATACAGTTCTGCAAGATTTAATAGACCTTGACTGGTGGGAGACTCTGTGCTTTTTTTGGGATGGAGGTTGTTGATAACTTTTAAGTGGTTGTCTTCATTGACAATAATTATTTTCAATGGCGATTCTTCAGTAAAGTGATTATGCCGGATAGCGTTTTCCAACAAAGTGTAAATGGAAAAATGCGGAACAAACTTGTCCTGTATAATATCCAACGACAGATCTATTTCATAGGTCAATGCATTTCCGAAAAGCAGTTGTTGTATTTCAATATAGGCCCTGCAAAACATCAACTCCTCTTCCAACCTAACAATTTTGGAAATCGGATTGGCAATGAATGTTTTTAAGAAGTCGGTTACATTTGTCAGACACGCTTCGCCTTGTTTGTGAAGCGACTTTAATTCCTCGTGTTTTTTATGCATAGTGAACGAATGTTTATTCTTGAAGTAAAGTTGACTTGATAACGGATCATCTATAGGGAAAGGTCACCTAAGCGGACAAAAGCAAATGGAGGTGGAATATATACCATTGAATATTTTTATACTTTTCATTTGTGATTGAAGCTGTGATGTAAAAAAAATCCCGATTCCTTTCGAAACCGGGATGCCTTTCTGAACCTGGCTGAATACCCCTATCCCAAACCTTTAGTTCAGAAAAGGTATTTATATATAGTTAGAAGATATAGAAGATGCTTGCCTGTGCTACATCATTTCTGAATTCAGGCTTGGTGTTTCCGATTTCGAAGTTGGCAACTTTTGATAGCCCTGCACAATATCGTACGCCAATGCCAAAGCCGGTTTTAGATTGATACCCAAGCCCTCCGGCAACGCCCACATCAATTTGCTGTGAAAAATCTTCTTCAGGCATATTCTCCATGTCTTCACTAAGGCGCATACTTACTTGAGGTCCCGCTTCGAAATATAGGCCCATATTTGTCCGGTACTTAAAGAGTATAGGAACGTTCAGATAATATATCTTGATCTCTTTGTTGCCTAAAAAATCTTCATTGAATTTTGCTCCTTGAGATGAGAATACAAATTCTTCTTGTATCGAAAACTTGTCCGTCAATTTGAGATTAACCAACACCCCTGCATGAAATCCAACCAATGGATCCGTTGAAAAATCAGCGTTGGTGAAATTGCTATAGTTGGCACCTGCCTTGAGCCCGAAGCTTAACCGCTTTAAAATGGATTGTGCAAAAGTGTTGGCAGACGCCAGCAGGAGACATACAATAATTAACTTTTTCATATCAGTACATTTAATGTTTTTACAGCAAGCATAAACTTGCGTTTGTATGGCTCAAAGATGTGGGGTTTATACCGCTGCAGGAAGGAGGAAATAAGTGAAGCGGACAAAAGTGATATTGAAGCTATCGAATATGTACTTCGGGTTCGCAGAAGCAACGTTTGTTCTATAATGAATAGGTTCGCTATATAGATGATGGTACTGTGTATCGCTGCAGCGATATTTCTCTGCCACTAAAAGAAATCAACCAGAAACTACATCAAACGGTTTTGGAAAGCCATTCCAGGAATACAGGAGATTTTACTTTACTAACCATGATCTTTTCTTTGAAGGGTATGGTTAGGTTAACGGAAAGCTTCCGGGAGAAAAAGCTGGATACATCAGATATAGCCTTACGAGAGACCAGAAATTGACGGTTGGCTCTGAAAAATAAATTTCCAGTCAATTGCTCAAGTTCATCGAGCTTTTTGTTTGGATAGTACATCTTACCGGAAAACGTTAGCAGGTGCGTGACTTCATTCTCGAGATAAAATAAAGCAGTGTCTTCCAATTTAACCGGTATAATTTTATCCTGGTGATATACCAGCACCGATGCGGCGCGGTCGGAGTTACGCTCGGTTAGCATCTTGATCATTGCGCTATAGCTGAGATTCTGGTCTGGTGCGAATATTTTTTTTAGCTGATTGTATTTGTGTAAGGAACGCTCCAAGGTGTCTACCGTGAAAGGTTTTAAAATATAGTCAATGCCATTGACACGGAAAGCATCCAGTGCGTATTCATTATAGGCTGTGCAGAAGATCACCGGTGCCGTTTGAGGTACGGCTATAAATATTTCGAAGCTAAGCCCGTCACCCAACTGAATGTCGCTGAAGATCAGGTCTGGCATATTTCCTTTCTTAAAATACGCGATCGCTTCTTTAACCGAGTGAAGTTGTACGATGGTGGATTCAACTAATTGTCGGATACTTGCCTCAAGGTCATTCGCGACAACCCTTTCATCCTCGATGATTACTATTTTCATTTGCTAGCAATTTTATACTTACAGAAAATGTATGGTCATCTTCTTTTATGATCACTTCATCGCCTGACCAGATCCTGTATCGTTCTGCCAGGTTGGCCAGCCCTTGATTGGTTGATGAGACATTCACCATCTTTTTTTGAAGATTGTTAGAAACGATAATGCGATCGTCTTTTTTGCATATATATACTTTCAGCGGTGCTTCTTCTGTCAGTTCATTATGTTTTATAGCATTCTCTAGCAACGGCTGAAGTGAAAAGGAGGGAAGCGAAAAACTTGTCAGTATATTTTCAGGAATTGAAATTGAACAATCGAGCGCGTCACCGAAGCGAATCTTTTGCATTTCCAGATAATCTTTTAAAAGCGATAACTCTTCTTCCAGTATTGATATTTTGCTGGCGTGACTAAAGACAGATGCTCGTAAAAAATTTGCAAGATGAACAATGTATGAATCGCCCGCGCGCGAATCAGTCCGGTATAGCGCCTTTACCGTATTGAGTGCATTGAAGAGGAAGTGGGGATGTATTTGTTGTTTCAAGAGCAGATTTGCAGCTTCTGCATGAGCAGTTTTCAACTTGGAGAATTCGAGATCGTCATGCGCTTTTTCACTTTGTAAGAGAACAAAGTTGTGGAACACCACAATCAATGAATTGACCATCACACTTCCTATACCCAAGAGAATAAAGTCGTACAGAAGGGAGGAAGAGGTAACATAATTTGTGAAAAAGACGAACGTTGGCCAGATAATTAAGTATGCTATAGCACTGGCGGTATAGGTTAGCAGGTAACGATACAGTTTGAATTTGCGGGAGCTGATCTCAAATCTTTGTGCCAGGACAACGATAATATAGATGTTGCCGAGTCCGATGGTTGCAATGGCGATTGCTGTCATGATGGTGATGTGAATGACATGTGTCTGTGCCTTGTCGTGCAGGAGAAAAATACAAACAATAGCGCTGGGGATCAGTGACAATAGCCAATTGAGTCGGATCAGGTTTTTAATGGGTAGCTTTAGCTCCATGGATGCAAAAATACACCTCTAACCTCATACAACATATTTATTTAAGTGAAGCGGACAAAATCGACACTGAGATTAATGTAACTGATTCTGACAGTTACTAAAGATATTGCTATAGGTCATTGTTATATACCGGCTGTTCCTGAACTGCAAGCAATCCGCTTAAAAAAGATATTTTAAACGTTTGAAAAATGCTTGTTTTTTAGCGCTAAGGTAAACCCTTAGATTTTTTTAAGTATATCCCGTAAAAAGAATCCTCCAATCACGCACCTCTTCAGATGTTGGCCTTACGATAATTTTCTAATACCTGATTTTTATAAATCCGGTATTCACCATTGTAACCCTATCTGGCGCATATCAACTTTGCGGCTAAGAATACTAAATATATAGGCGTTGAAATGCCTGTATAGATTAACTGTCAATAACTACTTAACCTTATTTAATCACAATCATGAAAAAACTTTTTACCGCGTTTGTCTTTATAATGTATTCAGGGCCAATGCTGCTCTTGTACGGACAGCAGGCGGATACATTGAAAGCTGATGATTATTTCGATTTGAGTTTGGAAGAAATTATGAACATCAGAATCACAACGGCTTCTAAATCTGCAGAGAGCATTAAAGACGCCCCTGCCATTGTTAGTGTAATCAGTGCGAGAGATATTGAACGATTTGGCGCGAGGTCTTTGAGTGAAGTATTGGACAGAGCAACGAATGTTTACTTTAACAGTGGTTATACCTATCGAAACAATATGGTATCCATCCGTGGTAACGTTACTGCTATAGCGAATACAAATGTTCTGATCCTGGTGGATGGCCGCCCTTTTCGCGAAAGCCTTGACAATGGTATGAACGCCGCTATATATAGTTCATTCCCGTTGAACCGTGTGGAGCGAATTGAAATTATTCGCGGACCGGGTTCAGTTCTATATGGTACTTGTGCCCTCACTGGTATTATCAACATTATAACTAAAAATGTTTCGGAGTCAGCTCCGGTTTCTGCCAGTGTTTCATATGGTACATTTGCATCGAAGCAGGCACAGGTAAGTGGTGCTGCAGATTTAGGCAAGCTTAAGTTTACTGGTGGTGTTAATTATTTCGATACGGATGGATGGGATTTTTCTGCTTACGGTGAACCCGAAATTATAATTCAACCGGATAATAGCATCACAGTTGTTCCTCCAAGCAAGAACACCATCAAAATGTATGAGAAATCATTTGGCTCCAACGCTAATCTTGTGTTTGGTGATTTTAAGTTGCTGACCAACTATATGCATACCAAGCAAGCCAACATGGGTACGTTGCCATCATGGCTTAATAAGACTGCCGGGGGTGATGATGCCGCTTTGCATTTCAATACTACTATTGACCGGTTGCTTATTGATTTAGGCTACGACAAGGAGATTACGAGTAACTGGCGCGCGACTTTGAATGTTACCTATAACAACATGTTCAAGAAAAAGCTTTATCCTTCTCTTTCTAATTTTGAGGATGATGGTAAATCCAACGACTACCTTGTAGAGTTGACTAACTATGTGAAGCCTTTTCAAAATATGAACTTAGTTATTGGCGGATTGACGAATACGCAAACGGGTAACGCAAAAACGTACTCAAAGACTGCAAGTTCAGAGAATCCATTGGGCTATGAGCCGACCAATCCATTTGACAAGACTGCTCCCCGTAACGAATCACCCTACCAGATTGTTAAAAATTATAACCAAACATGGTGGAGTATATATGCACAAGGTGATTATACAATCGGTAAGCATGTTAAACTTATTGCAGGTGCACAAACCAATAAAGTTACAGGCAATGATTTATATATTGCACCACGCATCGGAAGTATATTTTATGTTAATACTTCTTCGGGGATCAAGGTACTGTATGGTAAAGCGTTTCGTTCTCCTACGCAAAGTGAACGCTACGGAAATAACGTCCCGGACATTTATCCGAATGCTGACTTAAAGCCAGAGACTATTGGCACATTTGAAACACAGCTCTTTTATACGAAGTCTACTTTTGAAGTTTATCTCACGTACTATAATAGTTTACAAACAGATATCATTCGTCAGTCGATTGATGACTCGGAGAGAATCGAAGTTTCATTTGGACCGGGTCTTACATTTATGGTTCCTACTTATCTAAATGGAGGAAGACTTCGCTCACAAGGCGTTGAATTGGAAACGAAAACTTTTGTTACCAATTCATTTTCATTGACAACGGGTTTCAGTTATCAGACTACACTTGACGACCAAGGAAATAAAGATGATTACGGTATGCCGAAATTAATGTTGAAGGCTGGCGCTACTTATTCGTTCCCGTTTGGTTTGCAACTGGGTGTGTTCAATTCGTATTATGGCAAAGGTGGTGATACTGACCGCAGTTATACACAAGCCGTGAACCCTGCTGTAAAAGCTTATAATTACTTAAGCGCGAATGTTCAGTATAAACTTGGCAAGAACTTTATTATTGGTGTATACGCGAATAATATACTGGATGAAAAAATCTATTATCCGGAATATCGTGCGCGTACTGTAAATTCTTTACCGGGTAGAGCTGGTAGAGCGATAAATGGTACACTGACTTTTAAATTATAGTCTTGTATAGATAAGCATTTTATCCTGACGTGAAGTTCCTGGAGAAATATAGCCAGGTACTCACGTCAGGAAAATTGTTATTAGTGTGATTCACTTCAGCGTGTCAAATGTATACTTTGCATTTTCCCAGAAGCTATCAAGTGCGATAATCCTGGGTTTAAAGAAGGAGATGAGGTCTGGCCAATGCTCTTTGTTCATGATGGACGCTCCTGGTAATTCTTTATAGATCCTGCTGATCATCTTTCCGTCTATCGATACATCTTGCTGCCAATCCCACGTCTCTTCCAAAGTGGAATGCAGGATTGTTTTCAATTCCAGAAATTGTTCAAAGTACAGTGCGCGTATATGCGAGTCGTTGTGTTCAAGAGATATATAGATCGAAGCTGATTTTTGTCCTGCATCCATGCGAAAGTATACGTCCTTGACCCGGGTGTGATAATTCACCCAATTGATCTTCATACCCTCCGCCGAGAGCACAGGGCTCATATACTTTCCAAAGACGGTCCAAAATTCCTGTCGGATACTGGATGCTTGTTTGCGACTAAACATGCTCCAATATAAGCGGAATGGATAAATATCCACAGGCCTTTTTATTACAGCTGCGATCATCAATATATAGTTGGTCGACCTTCCTGAATCGCTGTTCCTCAGGCTATATCGTTATTCCTCTACACTAAGGATCCACGTATCACGGAAAGAGTAGCGCGACATCTGCCTATATTTATTCCGCAGTTCTTGTGCCTCTTGCAGTGTTGGCGCATTCGTCATGTGTACAATGTAATAACCCTTTTCAGGTTGATATGCAATGTCTGCAGGATAGCCGGCTCGCTTCAGTGTATGCGTATAGGTTTTTGCATTCTCAATTGAGCGAAATGCACCCACTACTACATAATGACCTGGAACCAATTTGTTTCCTGATAGTGATTTTACCATTTGGTCTTTTTGGTTTTCACCATCGGCAGCGGTTGGCAATGGTCCGCCTTGCTTCACCCGTGGTTGTTGTGCGACTTCCTCTTGTTGTCCAGATTCTTTTGCCACATGTTCAGATTCTTTTGCTGCACGTTCCGGCTCTTCTGCTGCAAGTTCCTGGTCTTCCGCTGCACGTTCCGGTTCTTTTCCTCCGATAACATATTCCTCTTCCTCTTCTTCTTTCGGACTGGATTCAACCGGCTGTTGTTTTACTTGTGCTTTGCTTTTTGACTGTGGTCTTTCATTCTTCTTTTTCCCAAGTCGTAGCACAAGTTGCATCTCATGCGTTCCATCCCCGAAGGAATTTATCTGCGATGTTGCAAACTCGTACGCATATCCGATTTTTACTTTCTCCTTGATGTTGAAACCAATAAAAGCAGTGGATCCATAATCTTGTCGGTAGGATCCACCGAACCATGCTATATTATCGATGTGGATTACACCAAGTCCTTCATATTGACTTACTGTATTTTCATAGGTACGATAGGTTACCATAGGCTCAAAAGCAACCCTGCTGCTGAATCTTATGGTATAGCTGGCCGAAGTGATTGTTGTCTTGATCTGTTCAACACCAACCTTGTTGAAATCCTGTTCAGAGGCAACATAGGTTCTGAAGAGTCGTGGAATAGCAAAGGCTAGCTTGAAGTTCTTTAACTGGTAATGTATACCGAATTGCCCTTCGAAGGAAGATGTTGTTCCGGTCACAGGATCATTTGCATACGCGTCTCCTGCATTAATTGAGTTGCTCGTCATTCCTGCAGATATACCAAAGCCAATTTTATGCTCTTCCTTTATACTATTGCCCAGGTAAACCTGGTAAGCAAATGTTATCAGGCCAGTAGTGGTTTTTAACACGCCTGCTTTATCCTGGTATGCTGTAAATGCTACACCGGCTTTATAGTTTAATGGTACATGTATACTTACCGTGCCGGTTGTGGGGGCTCCTTCAATTCCTGCCCATTGATTTCTATAGTTTAGATATACCTCGGTATATCCATTAGGAGCTACAAAAGATGGATTATATAAAAATGGATTCAGAAAATAATGGCTATACATTAAGCTCTGTTGTGCCTGTCCATTCAGGAACGACAATGGAAGCAAGCCAATAAGGATTAATAAAATTTTTATAGCTGGTTTCATTTCAATCTCGCAATGGTTACACTTCCTGTTTGTTTCTTCTGATTTGGATATCGGATGATGTAAAAATAGGCACCATCCGGAAGTGGTCTTCCATCCAGTGTTCCGTTCCAGGGCGATGGGTATCCGACGGAAGAATATACTTTCTGTCCTTGCCGGTTGTATACTATAATTTCGCATCCATCCAGCAAGTATGCATTCTCAATCAACCATGTTTCTGTTGTGGCGTCACCTCGGTTGTCAGGGGAAAATAATTTTTGTGGTGTTACGATTGTGCTCACGCTGCTTTGCGCATCGAAGTTTGCTATAATCGATTTATCGCCGTTCATCGTTATTGTAACAGAAGGAGAGGTGTCTGATATATCGCCACTCCACCCGGTAAATGTATATCCGATGGAAGGTGTAACTGTTACGGTTACGACAGTACCTTCATTGTATGTCCCTGCACCGAGTATAGTGCCGCCACCAGTAGGTATAGATGTTGTGCTAAGTGTATACGTTACGGGTTCAATAACTTGCTCCTGAAAATTCGCAGTCACCGATTTGTTACCGCTCATGGTTACGTTAATAGAAGCATCTGTTCCGGATGCATCGCCACTCCATCCTGTAAAGGTATATCCAGTGGCAGGTGTTGCTTTTACCGTCACAACGGTTCCTGAAGTATATGTGCCGGCACCGGTGATTGTACCACCTGCAGCTGGTGTGGCGGTGGTGCTAAGTGTATAGCTTGTAGGAGTAACGGCATCCGCTTGAAAGTTAGCAGTTACGGATTTGTTACCGCTCATGGTTACGTTAATAGAAGCGTCTGTTCCGGATGCATCACCACTCCATCCTGTAAAGGTATATCCAGTGGCCGGTGTTGCTTTTACCGTCACCACAGTTCCCGAAGTATATGTGCCCTCACCAGTGATAGTGCCACCAGCCGTTGGTGCTGCTGTAGTGCTAAGTGTATAGTTTGTAGGAGTAACGGCATCCGCTTGAAAGTTAGCAGTCACCGATTTGTTACCGTTCATGGTTACGGTAACGGAAGCAGCCGTTCCGGATGCATCACCACTCCATCCTGTAAAGGTATATCCAGTGGCCGGTGTTGCTTTTACCGTCACTACAGTACCTGAGGTATATGTACCTGCACCGGTGATTGTTCCACCTGCAGTTGGTGTGGCGGTGGTGCTAAGTATATAGTTTGTAGGAGCAACGGCATCCGCTTGAAAATTCGCAGTTACGGATTTGTTCCCACTCATGGTTACGGTAATGGAAGCATCTGTTCCGGATGCATCACCACTCCATCCTGTAAAGGTATATCCAGTGGCGGGTGTTGCTTTTACCGTCACTAGAGTTCCTGAAGTATATGTGCCTGCACCGGTAATCGTTCCACCTGCAGTTGGTGTGGCTGTTGTGCTAAGTGTATAGTTTGTAGGAGTAACGGCATCCGCTTGAAAGTTAGCAGTCACCGATTTATTACCACTCATGGTTACTGTAATAGAGGCAGCTGTCCCGGATGCATCACCACTCCATCCTGTAAAGGTATATCCGGTAGCGGGTGTTGCTTTTACCGTCACTACAGTTCCTGAAGTATATGTACCCGCACCGGTGATCGTTCCACCCGCAGCTGGTGTTGCGGTGGTGGTGAGAGTATACGTTGCCTGAAAGTTAGCAGTCACCGATTTGTTACCGCTCATGGTTACGGTAATGGAAGCAGCTGTCCCGGATGCATCACCACTCCATCCTGTAAAGGTATACCCAGTGGCCGGTGTTGCTTTTACTGTTACTAGAGTTCCTGAAGGATATGTGCCCGCACCGATGATTGTTCCACCCGCAGCTGGTGTGGCGGTGGTGGACAAAGTATACGTTGCCTGAAAGTTAGCAGTCACCGATTTATTACTGCTCATGGTTACGGTAATGGAAGCAGCTGTTCCGGACGCATCACCACTCCATCCTGTAAAGGTATATCCAGTGGCAGGTGTTGCTTTTACCGTTACTACAGTTCCTGAAGTATATGTGCCCGCACCGGTAATGGTTCCGCCTGCAGTTGGTGTAGCTGTAGTACTCAGTGTATAGGTTGTCGGAGTGGCAACATCGCAAGACGCAGATGTAAGTGTTGCTCCGGCATTTGTCATAACCGTATCTTTCACATTGTCTACAAGCGTTACGTCTAATGTATAGGGCGGTGTAAAGGCCGTACCGCTTCCTGCTTTGCTTCCGGTAGTACTTAAGAACTTATTATTTTTTTCGGTGACCGCTGTGAAGTTGTTATCCATCAGGTCGATGGGTCTGTTTACATTTTCAAACACATTGCTTTCTACCAACAGATCGGCTTCAAAACCTGCCTGTATGCACTGAGCAGCAACTGTACTGTTGAAAAGATTATTGGCTAAATGTACTTTACCGAAACGTACGCGTGGCATACGCGCTTTGCAGCCTTGAGCCCACCAGCAATATTGCATGGTTACGCGAAGCTTGCCCCGGTCAGTGGTTGTGCCATCACTCGATCCAAACAAGTCAGAGAACCTGTGATCATCTGCTCCGCCCGGTCCACCGGCTCTGGGAGCCTTGTTATATATAAATTTGCACCACGTTGCTGTAATATAGTCTGATGAATTTTTAATATCGAAATTCCCATCCATGCCATCCTGGAATTCACAATGATCTATCCATATATTGGTGCAATTATCCAGCGTCATGTTGTCCCAGCCATCAGCGTCATAGGCGCCAGGTCCTTCAAACGTCAGGTTTTTGAATATTATATTCGAGCAGTTCCGAACATATAGTATACCTGAATTGTCTGCAGACTGATCGCTTGAAACCAGCTTAGAACCTGGTAAGCCATAGATTGTTTTTCCGGATTGATCTTTGAAACTTAAACGCCCGCCAGAGGGTACTGTAATTGTTCCTGATACATGAATGACTTTAACGGCAGTAGATGTGATGGCTGTTTTAAGATCGTTGTAGTTTGTAACAACCGTAGCCGTTACTGCTCCACCTCCTGTTACTCCACCGTTTTGACTTGCCCAGCCAACCACGGGGCAATCACTTTGTGCAAATGAAAAATTAGTAATACATATCAAGACAGCGCCAACCAGACATGATAGGATTCGTAATTTTAGCATAGATGAATTTCTTTGTATTAAAAAATGCGATCACATAAATCGCCGAAAAATGAAGTTAATCGTATAGCGGATTGTCTATAGCGCTTGTTATCGTAGTCTTGGATAACAAAAAAGAAATTACAATACAATCAGTAAACATCACCTTCATAATCAGCTGTCATTATGGTAAAGGAAATCCATACCTGTGTAACATAGCGAAGTAACCCCTTTGGATTTTATACTATAGGTCGTAAAGATGATCTGCTTAACCAACTTATTGCCAATACTCATTATTATACCTCATATGTGGGTATATAAACTGTTTAAATGATGGCTCTTTAAAAGTTAATTGTATCGTAATTCAGTCCAGATGTTTTTTTTAATAAATTTTACATTTTGAAGATAACTCGTTACCTGCGTTCAGGTTGTTTGAGGTCCTATAAATCGAAATATATTAGGGGGCAAAAGACTGCTAACGATTGCGTGAAATTGAGATAGTTAGGATGGAATAATCCACGTGTAGATATGAACTTAAGCAAGCAACCTATAAATGCAGCTTATTTTTAGTTGCACCAGATTTACTTCGAGGTGATTTAAGTGCGCTTTTATAAATGTATGAAACCTTGTGTAAATATATACTGTAGATATATTGATTTTAGCACTACAGTTTCTCATCATGAGATTTACAACACCAAAGTATATCAGCCAATATAATAACGCGTATAGATATACTGACATCAATTTTAATTCACGATGTGAACGATGCGCTAGGAGAGGTAAGTTTTGATCCTGACTACAATTTCTTTGATTTTCTCGATGTGTTTTTGTCTGACATTCTCTAAGTCTAATGTACCTCCAAGAATGACCATCTCTTTCTGATCGAATCGGTTTCCCAGCCTATCGTCAATCATAATGGTTTTCATACTTTGGGCTATACCTGTTTCAATTAGAAAAGCATTTGAATATCCGGCCGTGCACAGAGCGAGACCATATTTCATGGTCTTCATTTTTGATATGCTATCGTTATGCTTGTAGGCATAACCCACGGTATATACTCTGTCGAACCAACCTTTTAATTTTGCAGGACAATCACTCCAAAAGACCGGGTACAAAAAAATAATGCAGTCTGCGTTTTCAATTTTTTTGTGTTCTGCTAATACGTCATCAGGAACTGATAATTCACGTTTACCCAAGCCTTCTCTGATATACTCTTCTTCAGACAGATCACACCGAAAATTTATAGCATATAGATCTGAAATTTGAACGGTCAGTTGTTGTTGGAGTAATTCATTCTTCAGGAGTTCCAGGATTTGATAGGTATATGATTTCTTACTGGGATGACTATATACAATCAATACGTTCATGATCTGCTTTTAGAAAGTAATTTGCGATTAATGTGATTTCGATTTCTGGATTAGTGAGGTATAGGTTTTCAAGTAATTATATTCTCATCGGAACGCTCTGATTCAACGTCAATCCTATACGTTGCCCTGGTTGTTTATTGAGCAGTTTCCCACGTGCCAATCTGCTTTGCCAGATCGATTGCTTTTTGCCCTTGTTTCGTCATCAGTTTCTTTTGAATCATCTTTTCAGCTCGATCGCGGTTGGGTTTACTCCATTTACTTTTTGGCTTACGGGGCGTGAACGTAAGATAATAGCTTTGGGAATCTCTTTTCTTGCACAGACTATCAATCCATCCGAAACAGACTGCCTCTTCAGTAGCATCATCGTTGGTAACACATTCCACATTGCTCTTCTTGTGGTACAGGATAAGCCAGACAGATTTTTCAGTTTGGCCATTTGCCTTTAGCCATTGTCTCCATTCCTTTCGTGTTTTGGCATAGACAGCTTGCTTTCCGTCTTTCATTTCCACCATTACGATGCTGCGTTACGTTGATTTAATATTTCAAGATAATGCTTGTTGGTCATGATGCCCAATATATTTCCGAAAGGATCAACAACGGACGTTGTGACGAAGCTTCCTTTTCCGCCACTATGGTCAGTGATGGGTTGGTATAAAGTAGCTCCGGATGAAAGCAATGTGTCGAGTGTTGTTTCGAGGTTGTCAACGTGCCAGTATACTATAGCGCCAGCAGGAGAAGTTGCTGCACCCTGTGGTGCATACTTACTGTCGATGATGCCTAATTCGTGTTGATAATCACCAATTCTGAATTCTATATACCCTGGAACGTTAAAGTAAGGTTCAATCCCCAGCAAGTCAGTATACCATTTTTTGGCACCTTCCAGATCAGCTGCATAGAAACTTGTGGTGGCCAGTCCTCGTAAGAAGTTTGATTTTTCCATTTTATCTATTTTAGTTTTCGTTTTAGCGCCCAATGTATATAACCTGGTGTTGACCAGTATACCTTAACAGACTGTGATATCTGCTAAAACGTGCATCTTCAATTTTTAGATGCAAATTTTGGACAACGGATAACCTAAAATAGTAAAAGAACCGGCATGGTACGGAAAAGGAAGAGATGTTTACTTAGTAATATACTGAGCGGGAAGAATGAGTTGAACCATGAATGACGCTACCGCAGCAGTAGCCATTCCGTTGTTACTCCTTTCAATATTGTTTCTAGACACCAATGCGGACTCCCCTTGAAAGAAGAGTCCGTATAGTGTATTAAAAACTACTCATCATAAGGTCAATCTTGCCAAACAATTCGCCAATGCCTAGCGCTGCCCAGAGTATAAAAATGCCTAGTAGGAATTTTACAATTCCAGGGATTGAGAGGTTTGTCTTTTCCTTAAGCATGGCATTCAACGGAGGGAAGTACACCAAAGAAAGAAGAAGAAGAAAGATACCGAAACCAAGGTCGTTTCCCCAGAAAACATTAATCAGGCCGATCGCAATAACAGCGATGCCAAACAGCCAGCTGATCAAGTTCAAAACAATTGAATTGTTGTTCATCGTTGCTTCTGATTTGTTATTCATAATTATTGATGATTAAATATTGTCTGATTTATAAAATCAAATAGTTTATTCAAGTCGATCTATTCTGCTTCGATGTAAAGATATTTAAAAGTACTTTGAGTTTCAAAGTAAAGCCAAAGAAATATTTAAAAAGCTCTTTTTTACACTGGAAGGGGCAATTTTTAGCGCTTTTCCGGGACTTAACTTACTATCTGGCATTCTGCGGATGAGCGAAATCAAGGAGTGTGCAAGCAATACTTGTAAAATAGGAGAGGAGGTTTAGTCCACTGCATACTTCATGAAGTCAAAGTGTTATTACTTTCAAAGTATATAACAGATAAAGTATAAGCTATATACAGGCATGCTGTATATAGCTTATAAAGCTGACAAAGGCTGGTAGATCTGAATAATGAATTATTACTTCAGAATTTTTTGAACGTGTTGCACGCCACCCTGGTTGATCTTGAAAAGATATACTCCTGCGCGCTGGTCAGCAAGGGAGATTGTGGTCTTTCCGGAAGTTACTGTTGTAAAAATCATTTTACCTTGGGCATTGAAAACTTCAAGTGTATATGTACTCTTAAGTTTAGGCTCGACAATTACCTGAGATGTAGCGGGATTAGGGTATAACTTGAAATTTTGCGACACAGGCTCTTCCGCACTCAATACATTATCTTTACAAGCTTCTATAGTAGTGGAGGGAGTAATTCCTGTTTCACCTCCGGAGCAATGTCCACAAACATCAAACGAAGCAGTTCCGTTGGCTGTACCATGACAATCAAGACCGGCTTGAATAAATTTAGAAAGCAGTCTTATATAGTTGATCTGGTAACCATTACTATTTTCCGTTACTTCCCATGAATTCAGCGGCCACGAAGTATTAAAATCCTTATATGATTTTTGAGCAGGTTGCCCTTTAGGAGGAGTTATACTTTCTGTATTGCAACCTGCGTTTCCAGGGCATACGCCATCCCAGTTATAGCTAGGGTTTGGACCGCCGGTAAGAAATCCAGGGGCCGGTCCATAGACAGACGTTCCCACGCGATCCCATTTCGCACTGCCGTTGGCAAACCAGCTATGATAGAATTCATTTACGCAATTTTCTGCGCCATAGTCATACATGTTGGAGAGGTATACTACATTTAGCGGATTCACGCCATGTATATAGTGAATATAGGTTTCTGCTGCCTCACGTGCTTCCTGGTTTCGGGGGAGATCAACGTTGTAGTTTATCAGGTCAGTGAAAATTAATCCTTGCAGTGATTTCATCGAGTTGCTGCCCCAGCCATACGTATTTATATACGCCAGGTAAGGATCTGTATGATTTTGATGCGCCAGGAAATGATCGTTGGTATTGAGCGTATTTTTATACGTAGTAATGATTTTGTCAGCAACGGTGGCATTTATATTAGGCAACGTTGTATAGTATAGCAAGACTTCGTTGTTTGAAGCTTCATAGAGCGAATTCCAACCCCATTCAATGAGATGTACTTTTGTATAATTTGCTTCGATGAAGTCTTTATATTTTTGATCAAGTGTGATCTCATACAGAAAACAAGCAGCTTTCAGCTTCGCTATAAATCTTCCGTAATCATCAGTCTCTTGTTGACCCGCACCAACTCCGGATGTACCAGAAGCAGCATCGTTGTTCTTGAATAAAACGTTTGGATTCGCTACGCCCCAATCCCAAGCCTTGATAGCACTTGTTTTTAATTGTAATGCATAGTCTGTTAAACCACGTTCGCCAAAAACTTTGGAAGCAAACGCATAAGCGGCTGCCGTGTTCAGCGTAGCCGATGTACTCGCGGTGCCATATACACTTTGTCCGGTAGCAGCGGAGGGCGGACTTGCATGTGCACAGCCTATTATACTCACGACACCTCCGTCTTGCTGTTGCAACCTCAACAGATGGTCAATACCCCATTTAACTTCATCCAGAAGATCAGGTATACCATTGCCAGACTCCGGTATATTATAATCGTCAGTCCAGATTCCCGGTGCTTCCAAATAGGATCTAAGAAAATCAACGACATAGCCCGCTGTCCAGTTTGTATATCGATTAAAGTCTCCCGCATCATACCATGCACCTGAAAGATCCATCTCTTTCGAAGCGTTGGTTTTCTCATTATACGGCCGCGCATTTTTATCTTGTAAAGGTCCTAAGTGACTGGCACCATCTGCCCAACCAATGCCAGCATAGCGTGCTTCTTTCGCGTAGCCCACCCGTTGATAGAAGAAGGATCGCATCGCATGACGTAAAACACTATTGTAAATAGTAGGAGAGATGTCAAACCCATACGAACGCACATTCTTGTCAACATCCAGTATATAGTAACTGCCGGGTGAAGTCACGGCAGAAAAATCAAACCACCAGACTCTATCTCCCGAAGAATTATCGAGCGCACCTGCATTCCAGGATACGGCAGTGCCGGTCAGCACCGCCTGCCCTGTCTTGGCATCTATCACTGCATAGGAAGATCCCGGAGTAAAAGACTCTGAAGCGTCAAATCCAGTCTCGGGATTACGCACAACGGCTATCTTTTTGGAAGAAGGAAGATAACCAAACTGGTCAACGACAATATACTTGCTGGTGCTTTGACACAACGCTGTCAGCGAAATGCAAAAGCAGAAAAATAAAAGGCTATACCGCGAAGGTGAATTCATAAGGCGTGTCGTTAAGAGACATTTCAAAACTAACAGTCAAATCGTTTGCATACACCTTTATTATAGGCTTGTTAACATTCCATGCATCATTTATGAATATTTATATACCCGTGCTTCGGCTGGCAAGAAGAGCATTCTAAACGCTGAACATCTTCGCAATCTTGAGAATGATTTAGAGCGTATTCCGGAATGTGGGCAATATGAATAACTCCGTGGATGGCAATGATTTCATATAAATTCAAAAACGTGAATTTTGGACGGTTGGTGCACTCCCTTTTAGTTGTATGCAAACAGTTCTCGTCTTGCACAAGAGGAGATCCACCTGGCAATCAGAGATATAAGTAACAACATGCGAATATTTGTTAACAAAAATTGCAGAAAAATTTGCGTAGCTATTTGACTACATTATATTTGTAGTCAAATAGCTACACGATGAATTTGAGACGAGATGTATTTCAGGCCATAGCAGACCCTACCAGAAGAGCTATACTTGTATTGGTTGCTTCGCAATCTATGACTGCGGGTGCAATTGCGTCAAACTTTGATACAGCAAGACCAACAGTATCAAAACACTTGCAAATTCTTACAGAGTGTGAACTGCTTAAGCAGGAGCAAAACGGAAGAGAGATATACTATCATTTAAATCCTAAAAAGATGAAGGAAATAGCGGACTTCATTGAACCCTTTCGCAAGATGTGGGATGACAGGTTCAATAAACTCGAAGCGATCATGAAAAAGTATAAATCAAAAAAATAAGACAACCATGGAGCGAAAAACAAAAATCAATGCCGAGGACGACAAGCAGGAAATTGTGATAACACGGGAATTTGACTTGCCACTCGAACTACTTTTTAAAGCGTATGTAGAGCCGGAAATTGTTGAACAATGGATGGGAACAAAGGTGTTGAAGCTTGAGAGTAAAAAACATGGCAGCTGGCAATTTGAAACATCGGATGCTAATGGGAATGTAGTGTTCCGGTCGAATGGTGTAATTCATGAGTTTGTACTGGACCAGAAAATCACGCGCACTTTTGAAATGGAGAACACGCCTTTTCCCGTTCAGCTTGAGTACCTGGAATTTGAAAAGCTCACAGACGACACCAGTAAACTCACCATGCAGATAGTATATAAATCTGTTGAGTACAGAAACCAAATGTTACAGTTGCCTTTTGCCCAGGGAATCAACATGGCACATAACCGATTGCAAAACATCGTCAGTAAATTAAAATAACTATATTATGACAAAGAGAAATAAAATCATCTATTGGATTGCTACGCTCTGGCTTTCATTGGGAATGCTGTCCACTGCAATTGTACAGTTACTCAATATGAAGGAGGAGGTTGAGCTTATTAAAACGTTGGGCTATCCGGTATATTTCCTTACTATACTTGGTGTTTGGAAAATTTTGGGAGTTGTTGCAGTGCTCATACCCAGATCTCCATTGCTAAAAGAATGGGCTTACGCAGGTTTTTTCTTTGCTATGTCGGGCGCTATACTTTCCCATATAGCATCGGGTGCTCCCACCAAGATAGGCCCAGCGTTGTTACTACTGGTTCTGACTGTGGTGTCATGGTACTTCAGACCTGCCGACAGAAAAGTTATTTCAGTTAAATCTTAACAATACATAAAATGAATCCAAAGGTTGATTTCTTTTTTAGTAAAGCCGAAAAGTGGCAGAAAGAACTGGAAAAATTAAGAATGATTGTTCTTGATTGTGATCTGACCGAAGAATTGAAGTGGGGTGTTCCGTGTTACACGTTTGAAAAAAATAATATCGTGTTGATACATGCATTCAAAGAGTATTGTGCGCTTTTATTTTTTAAGGGTGCCTTGTTAAAGGACAATAAACATATACTAATACAACAAACGGAAAATGTGCAGGCAGCACGCCAGATCCGGTTTACCAATGTTGCTGAAATAGTAAAGAAGGAAAAAGCTCTGAAGGCCTATATATATGAAGCCATAGAAGTAGAGGAGGCTGGTTTAAAAGTAAGTTTTAAAGAGACGAAGGAATTTCCAATGCCTGAGGAATTTCAAAAGAAGTTAGATAAAACTCCTGCGTTGAAAAAAGCCTTTTATGCATTGACACCAGGAAGACAAAGAGGGTATCTTCTTTATTTTTCACAAGCTAAACAATCGAAGACACGAGAGTCCAGAATTGAAAAGTATATACCACAAATTCTAAAAGGCGAAGGATTAAATGATTAGCCATATAGTCTGACAATAAAAACTAATTTTATAATTTCGGGCAAAGCTTTAGAATGTACACAGCAAAATATACCAGTATGGATATTATAAAAGATTCTGAATTTACAATTGTTTCAACGCGCACGTTTCATGCAACCATAGATGAAGTATTTCGTGCCTGGACCGATCCTGCCTACCTGAAAAATTGGTGGGGACCAAAGGGGTTTACAAATACTTTTAATGAATTTGATCTGCGACCGGGTGGAAAATGGAGTTTCATTATGCATGGCCCTGATAAGGGAAACTATGTTAATGAATGTGTATTCATAAAAATTGACAAGCCTAATCTCGTTGCCTGGAATCGTCTTTCAAAACCAATCTTTCAGGTTGTTGCTCTATTTGATAAACTGTCAGACGATAAGACGAACGTAACGTTCAAGATGATTTTTGATTCACCGAAAGAATACGAGACCATCCGGAAGTTTGCACCAGAGAAGAACGAAGAAAACTTCGATCGTCTCGAAAAAGAATTAGAAAAAATGAAATCATTGACCTAATGTAGTATATATATGAGCAAAGGCAATAGCAATAAAAAGAAGTTGTCATTGGAGCAACGTGAAGAGTTACTCAGCATATTGAAAAAGCGCTTTGAGAAAAACATGAATCGTCATAAAGGTCTTGATTGGACGGATGTGGAAGCAAGGCTGGAAGACAATGCTGAAAAGTTTTGGTCGCTCAGTGAAATGGAAAGAACGGGTGGCGAACCGGATGTTGTTGGCTACGATAAAAAGACCGACGAATATATCTTTTATGATTGCTCAGCGGAGAGTCCCAAGGACCGCAGAAGTGTTTGTTACGATCGTGAAGCGCTCGATTCAAGGAAAGAAAATAAACCCAAGGACAGTGCTATAGATATGGCAGAGGCCTTCGGCATTGAGCTTTTGACAGAGGAGGAATACAGGGCGTTGCAAAAGCTTGGAAAGTTCGATACGAAAACATCGAGCTGGGTGAAGACACCTGCTGCCATTCGAAAACTTGGCGGTGCACTTTTTTGTGACTGCCGTTATGATCATGTCTTCCTGTATCACAACGGTGCAGAATCGTACTACGCTGCCAGAGGATTCCGTGGTGCGTTAAGAGTCTAGTTGAAAATATATATCTGCCGGTGATGCGTGCTGCTATATATAGCCGCGCTGTCATCGGCTGTGTTCTTATAAACGATTCTTGCTAGCGATTCTCCATCCAGTCTAGAAAGTTGTGTGATTTCTCTTTGTTGATCAGCAATTTGTCGGGCGTTTCAATGACCAGCTTAACATATAGTTTGCGCAGGAAATAATGTTCCACTTCTTTAATCGCCTTGAAGTTCACCAGGTATTGACGGTTTACGCGGAAGAATTGCTTGGGTGAAACGGTGCTGGTGATCTGATCGAGAGATTGGTTGAGCGTAAACTCCTGCCGGTCGAAACACATAATGGATGTCATATCATTACGAATAAAAAAGAAGGCAATATTGTCTATTTGCACAGTGGTATATTTTTGATTCTTGAAGACCAGGAAACTGGTTTTACCTGTGGGTGGATTGAGTTTTGAAAGTAGAACTTCCAAGTCTGGTGTTGACTTCTGTTGAAAGAAATTCCTGAGTTCATCCACTTTCGTGAGCGCCTCGCGGATGTCGTCTTTTGAAGCCGGTTTCACAATATAATCTATACCGTTGCTGTTGAAAGCATCAAGCGAGTACTCATCGTAGGCGGTGCAAAATATCACCGGACATTTTATTTTAACTGCCTTAAATATTTCGAAGCAGAGACCATCTGCGAGTTGAACATCCATGAAGATTAAATCCGGTTCAACGCCTTGCGTGAGTGCTTCCACGGAACGTTCTATACTTTGATATTGACCGATTAATTTAGCTTCGGGTTTTATATCAACGATCATATTCTGTAGTGACTTGGCAGTTTTCGTTTCGTCCTCAATGATGATGAAATTCATAAATCAGCGGAAGTTTTATCTTAAATACTTTCTGGTCGTTGACTATATCTACTGGCTTTTCGATGAAATGACTATAGCGTAACCCTATATTTTTTAAGCCAACACCCAGTGAATTGTAGTCGCCTGTTTTAAGCTGAATCTGGTTCTCGATTACAATCAAATCATTTTCCTCATAGAGTTTAATGTGCAACGGGCGCTCTAAAGAAACGATATTATGTTTGATGCAATTCTCAACAAGCAGTTGTAATGTAAAAGGCGGAATGAGTGTGTCCAATGTTTTTTTCGTCAGTGTATTCGTGAATGTAAAGCCGTTATCAAACCTGGCTTTCTGCAAGAACAGATACGCACTTAGTATTTCAATTTCTTCATGTACATGTATAAGATCAAGCTTTCGACTCTCCAGCGTAAAGCGGTAAAAATTCGATAGCTTGATGATGAAATCACCTGCTTCTTTATCACCGGTTTCCACCATCGATTTTAATGTGCTTAAACTATTGAACAGGAAATGCGGATTGATTTGTTGTTTTAACAACTCATACTGGGCACTGAGATTGTCATTCTTGATTCGCTCCAGTTCCATAACTACATGTTGATTTTCATAGTTCTGTTGAAGCGAGTTCAGGAACATAAAAAATACGAGGTTGATTAATATACCGCGTACTTCAACCATGAGCATGGTCGGGCCGAAGTTGATGTTCGAAAGAATCAGTTGTTGTACCCACGCAAGGGCAAGCATAATGACCATACCAAACAGCAATGAACTGATAAGGTTGGAGTATGATATACTTTGCTTACGCCCTTTGTTCTCTTTGCGCGATAACATGAGTATATTAAAATACCACATCACCAGCGCGAATGTAGCAGTCAGGGCGGCATTTACGATTGCTTCAGCGACATTGAAATGACTTGCCGCAAGCTGCGGTACAGAAGATAACAGTCCCAGGAAAATCGAACTGATCCAAATCGTAGCCTGAGAAATTTTAAGTTGAGCATTCATTACCATCATTGAAGTCTGTCATCCTGTAACAGTCCTGAAAGTTAGCGATTACTTTTATAGACACGTAAATTAATTATATATATACATCCGACCCGACAAGTACTTTACGTGTAACAAAATACTTACCGGATCGGACTTCTCAAAAGATATTAAATAATAGCGTTGATGGCCACATTAATATTCCCGCGCGTTGCTTTCGAATAGGGACATGTTTTATGTGCTGCCTCAATCACAGCTTTTGCTTGGTCCAGGGTAAGGCCCGGCAGGTTTACATTGAGACGAGCCTGAAGCATGTACCCATCATCTATAGTCGCGAGGTCTACTTCTGCGTGTACAGATGTCGTTGCAGGAAGGGGAATCTGCAAACTGGAAGCGTTGATCTTCATGGCACCTATAAAACACGCTGACCATCCTGCAGCAAATAATTGCTCGGGGTTTGAACCTGTACCCGGTCCACCCGGATTTGATAGACTTATATTCAACCGTCCGTCATCGCTTCGTGCAGCACCTTCGCGTCCACCCGTGGTGTGAACCTTGCCGGTATATAGCACTTTGTTGATTGAAATCTGTGCAGCATTAATGTTGTTCACTACATTCTGTTTTTTTACTGAATCCTGAATTGAAATTTGATTTTCCATTGTATTAAAATTTATAGTTAAAAATTTATTGTTCTCATTTTGTAAAAGATTCAGCTTCGATGACAGCATCGGCGAAAGCTTCTGGCGCTTCTTGCGGAAGGTTGTGTCCTACACCTCCCGTAATAGTGTGATGTATATACTTGCCTTTAAATTTTGAAGCATACGTGGAAGGGGCAGGGTGCGGAGCACCGTTGGAGTCACCTTCGAGTGTCACCGTAGGAACTGTAATGACGGGTGCTGCTGCTAATTGTTTTTCAAACTGATCGTACTTCTGTTCACCTTCAGCAAGCCCCAGGCGCCAGCGATAATTATGAATTACGATAGCGACATGGTCCGAATTATTAAATGCTGCGGCAGATTCGTGAAATATAGCATCGTCAAATTTCCACTGCGGTGAAGCGGTTTTCCAAATGAGTTTTGCAAAGTCGCTCGTGTTGGCTTCATACCCCGCGCAACCACGCTCTGTAGCAAAGTAAAATTGATACCACCAGGCAAGTTCTGCTGTAGGCGACAGCGGTGCTTTATTGGCTTGTTGACTTCCGATTAAGTAGCCACTTACCGATACAAGTGCCAGGCAACGCTCAGGCCACAGTGCAGCCATGATGTTTGCAGTGCGCGCTCCCCAGTCAAAGCCACCAATTATAGCTTTGTCTATTTTCAATGCGTCCATGAGCGCGATGATGTCTGCAGCTAAAGCTGATTGTTGTGCATTGCGTTTCGTTTCTCTGGAAATAAAACGCGTAGTGCCGTGCCCGCGTAAGTACGGGACAATAACCCTGTAACCCTTCACTGCTAATAAAGCAGATACTTCTTTGTAAGCACGAATGTCGTAAGGCCATCCATGAAGCAAGATCACAGGTTGTCCATGCGCGGGACCAACTTCGGCATAGCCAACGTTGAGTACTCCTGCCCGGATTTGTTTGATCTGATTGAAAGATGAATCAGGATTTTTATCGGTATAGGTATATATATAGTCGTGATACGAGGAGACTTTCCTTCCGGCTTTTACCGGGGTGATACCGGCCCATCCAGAAAGTATAAATGAAAGGGCCATGAGGGTAAAAAAGCGATGGAGGGATGTTGTGTCGGGGTTCATAAATACCGTGATGTTTTTGTTAGTCTGTTTTTGCCTTTCAGGTGCGAGTTCGCCTGGATGACATGTCAAAGTAACGGTCACGATATGCGTCAGGATATCAAATCAGGGGGCATCTGGACAAACTTGTCCCTCAGTTAGACAATTCCCAGGCGTGAGTTAGTCAGATCTTTTTATAGGTTTCCTGTGATTTATCCCCATCGAGATCGTCTCCGGAATTATATCGCTACATGAATTGTAGTACTCACAGTGGGAGTGAAGAAATCATCGTTCATCACAGGTGTTGAACTTCTGATGGATGGCAGAATAAGTTTGTAGTCTTCGCAGGCAATTGTTCCAGGTTGGCAACCCTATATGTCTGGCCGGGCACTTTTTCAGTTACTCCCTTTATATGTCGTCGATACTTTTGAGAAACAAACAATCAAAAGAAAATGAAAACATTAAAAATCATAGCGATCACTTTTGTCACAGGACTTGTATTCTGTTCATCAATTTTAGTAGGCCAACGCGTTGATCAGAATCTCAAAGTAGATCAAGATAAACCTGGCGGGTTTGCTGTACTCGAATTGTTCACTTCCGAGGGATGTTCGAGTTGCCCTGCTGCAGATGAACTTCTCGCACGCATTCAAAAGACCTCTGCGAATAAATCTATCTACATACTTTCCTATCACATTGATTATTGGAATCGCCTCGGCTGGAAAGACCCCTTTAGTGATCCTGCATTTACAAAGAGACAATATGAATACAGTAAACATTTTGCAGGCCAAATATATACACCACAACTTATTATCAATGGAAGTGCAGAGTTTGTAGGATCAGATGCTGCTGCAATCAATAATGCAATTAATAACCGCCTGGCAACTCCTTCGTCAACGCAACTATATATACAAGCACGACAGCAATCGGAGTATATAGAGGTTCGCTATCAGGTTTCAGGCAGCAGAGGCTCAGAGCAATTGATATTGGCGCTGGTGAAAAAAAATGCTCAGACCAACGTAAAGCGTGGCGAGAATAAAGGACGTATACTATCCCACATACAGATCGTACACCAGTTTTATACTTTCGATCTTGCGTCCGGAGGAAAAGGTGTTCAGAAGATCAACCTTCCGCAGGCGTTCAACACTGCAGAGTGGGAGGTCATTGGAATATTGCAAAATACTGCGACAGGTGTTATCAATGGAGGAGCACGCGCTGCATTTCTTCCTATGGAGAATGTTGAATAAGCAACGTTTTGTAATTGTATAGTAGTCTGAAAATAAAAGCACGTCTCCGAGTCATTTCAATAACTCGGAGACGTGCTATATAACCTTACCTACTAAGAAACTAGGCAGCTTTTGCAGATAACTGGTTCGCGTTGAGATCTGAGGTGGCAACGGTATACTGTGCGGGATATAGCCTCCTGAACATGATATAGGTCACTGTTACCATAGTAAATGCTACAACGGCATCGGCTGTTGCAGCGATCCCGATTACACTGAGTTTGGAGAAGAATGCAAATGCAATGTCGAAGAATATCCCTGCGAACACCCATTCTTTTAATCTGAGCAATTTGCCCGGTGTAAGAAGAACCGCAATTCCGGAAAGTTTGGCAACTCCCAGTATATATATGAAGTGCGGTGGATATCCCAGTTTTACAGTGATATCCCATACGATTGGGTTTGTGGTGAGCTCAAAAATACCACTTGCTCCGAACCATAAAGAGGTTAATGCTGCGCCTGTCCAATAGATTCCTTTTGTTGTTTTTAAGTTCATGTTCTCGATCGTTTTAGTTATTAGATCAACAAAAGTGTTCTAAAACGGTTGAGCGTCTGAGGTGTTTCTATAGGAACCGGACAAAGTCGTGCGTGGATTAGACAATTGAATTTTGTATCGGACATTCGATTATCTTGGCCACTTTATTTCCAGGAGGTAGCGATCATTTTACTTACAGCTATAGCTATAGGTCTGTATGAAAGTATATTCCCCTGATGCGTTCTTATTTGTATTGGTACGTTTCACCGGGAAGCCGCCTTCATTATACTCGTAGGTCATGGTACGAAAGTAAGCGGCGGGATTGCCTTCGTTGAGTGCATAGTCTAATGGATTATTTTTACTCAAGGCTGTCAATATAGGTTCCGGATCATAATTGTCCCATGCAAAGTTATTCATCAGAAATTTCCAGTTTGGTATTCCTGCAAAGGGCGTTGGATTACTGTCATAAGCTTTAACATGTACGATAGAGCCAGTGCCTGCTGTTCCGGTAGTAATCTCATAATACAGACTGGTGACATTGTCCTGATCGTTATAGGTTATGTGCAGATCCCACTCGAGATCACCATTGATATAATCGGTCTGTTCACCAACCAGGTACAGACGATCTTTTGAGTCGTAGAAAAAGAAGAAGCTCTTGTAATTCACTTGCGTTTCAGTTCCAATCGTAATAGACAAGTCTACCTTGGTTGGATGCAGATTGCCTCCGGTATAATTATATACTTCTGTGATCGGAACGACCGCTGATGATGAAACGTTGTAATTTACGGTCTGGCCACTAGCGATATCTCGCGTATGGCTCAGATTTCCAAATCCATTAAATCTCTTGATGCGGAATATACTTCCATCAGCGTTGTATTCATAGGTCCAGGAAGCTTCATTTCCGGACAAGGTTGTAGCCTCATTTTGAAGTATACATGCTGTAGTTGCATGGGGCGGATTCTTATCGTCATCATCTTTACAAGAGAGAGATAAAAGCACGGGCAGGGTAAAAAAGAAGTATACAGGAATTTTCATAGGGGATCTTTTAACGAATAGCAAAGCAACTACGATCAGGCATATAGCGCAATTACCCATTTGGGGAAAAGGTTTCAATAATATTTAATTCCGCTATACTTTTCATGGATATATACCTTATACTTGAAGTTCTTTAAATGATTCTATGGGTTCATGCAATGCTCATAGAAAACAGGAATTATTAAGCAGAGCACAATTTTCAGAAATATGGCAAAAGCAAATAAGCAGTTTCGTTTCCGACTTTGGATTGATGTTAACAATGAAAAATTCTTTGGACCGGGACGTGCGGAGTTATTGCAACTGATCGATCAAACCGGGTCCATTTCAAAAGCAGCAAAGTCGATGGGGATGTCCTACAAAAAAGCGTGGGCTATGGTTACGGAGATGAATGAGTACGGAAAATCCGCATATGTGATCGCAAAACCAGGGGGAGAGAAAGGCGGGGGAGCAGAAGTAACACCCGTTGGCAAAGCGGTTATAAAGGCCTACCTAAAAATCGTTGGTCGTATTAACACGGTTGTTGAAAAGGAGAAAGCCTTCCTTGATCTGATATAGTCTGCATTATTAAACATCGCGCAGAATTCCTTCTATATTTGCGTTATGTATAGTAATACATAACGATGATTAGAATATTTACACAAATACTTTTTGCCCTATCTATACAGTTCCCGCTGTTTGCCCAGGAACAGAAAGCTGACAGTGTAAAGGCTGTCCAATTGAATGATGTTGTCGTTACCGCATCCAGGCTTGAGGAAGATTTAAGTAAATCTCCAATATCGATTGAGAAAGTTAACAGCCGGATGATGTATCAATCGCCTGCACCCTCATTCTTTGATGCACTCGAGAATATTAAAGGGGTTCAGATGCTGGTGCCGAGCCTTGGTTTCAAGGTTATTAATACGAGAGGTTTTGGTAATACAACCAACGTGCGCTTTGTACAGATGGTTGACGGCATGGATAATCAGGCCCCGCATTTAGGTACTCCCGTTGCCAACATGCTCGGTCCAAGTGATCTTGATATTAATACAGTCGAGATTATTCCGGGAACGGCATCCGCGCTGTATGGTATGAATGCTATCAATGGCCTTGCAAATTTTATTACGAAGGATCCTTTCGAAAGCAAGGGCATTAGTGTGCAGCAAAAATTAGGTGTGAATCGTATTCGGGAAGAGGGAGGAGCTAAGATGTTTTCAGAAACCAGTATACGATGGGCGCATGTAGTAAAGGATAAGCTGGCATTCAGGCTTAACGGTACATTTACAGACGGTACAGATTGGATTGCCAACAACACATCAGATCTGAACGGAAATGGAAACCGAAGCACAGCACTTTTCGGTAATGACAATCCTGCTATAGATCCGGTAAACTCCTATGGAAATGAGTCTTCAAACAGAAGAACCTTATCCCTAAATGACAAAAATTATGTTGTAGCGCGAACGGGTTACTATGAAAGAGAAGTTGTTGACTATGGCATTAAAAATATAAAGGCAGATGCCGCTATACATTATTTATTCACTCCTAGAAGCAGGTTAATATATACGTACCGGGTTGCCAACCTTGATAATATCTATCAGCGATCAAACCGGTTCAGGCTTGAAGATTATCGCTTGCAGCAACATGGTTTAGCATTTAAGAATAAATCTGTGCAGTTGCTTGCTTACGTGAATATAGAGAATACAGGCGAGTCTTATAATGCGCGATCCATGGCGGAGAATATAGATCGCACATTCAAGAAGGATGATCAATGGTTTACAGAGTATACAGGTGCTTTCAATAATGCAATCCAATCGGGACAATCCGTAGCAGATGCGCATCATGCAGCCCGCGCGTTTAGCGATCAAGGTCGCCCTGTACCCGGCACAACGGAATTCAATAACCTGATTGGCTCTTTACGTGACATCAACAACTGGGACTATGGTGCTGCGTTGCGAGTGAAATCAAAAATGGTTCATACGGAAGGTCAGCTGAATTTGTCTAACACGTTGCTTCATGGTTTCGCCAGCAGAACAGGTATAGATATACTCATAGGCTTCGATCATCGAACGTATATAATTGTTCCGGATGGAAACTATTTCATTAATCCGGAAGCAGATGGAAAGAATTTAACCTATGGGAAGAGTGGTGCATTCTTACAAGCTTCCAAGTCATTTACAAACAAATTAAAAATAGGTATAACCATTCGCGCGGACAAGAACGAATACTTTGATGTCAAATGGAATCCGCGCCTCACGACAGTTTATTCAGTGTCGAAGGATCATCACCTCCGATTCTCGTTTCAAAATGGTTTTCGGTTTCCAAGTATATTCGAAGCATTCTCTAACGTAAACAGTGGGGGCGTCAAACGAGTTGGAGGTCTCCCCGTAATGTCCAATGGTATATTTGAAAACGCTTACAAGCGCGCATCGATAGATGCATTTCAGTCGGCAGTCATCACAGATGTGAACCAGAGTGGACTTTCAAAAAACGAGGCTATTATAAAGAACCAAGGTCTTCTTGTGAAGAATGATTACTCGTACGTTTCCCCGGAACAAATCAGGTCTGTCGAGTTTGGTTATCGGGGTCTTTTCCTCGATGATGATTTACAGGTTGACGTTGATTTTTATTTTAATCGCTATAAAGATTTCATTGCCCAGGTTGAGATGAATATACCCAAGACTATAGATGCAGACTCTATACCGTTTTACCTGAACGACAGAAGAAAACAAGATCGCTATAGGATGTGGACGAATTCAAAGACTGTTGCCTACAACTTCGGTGCAGGAGTTGGCATTCGATGGAACATCGTTGCTGGATTCAAGTTCAATGGAAATTTAACGTATGCCAAGCTGCAAAGAAAGTCAAATAATGATGGGCTTGAGGATGGATTCAATACACCGGAATGGATTGTAAATTCTTCTGTCGGCAACGAAAATATAGTAAAGAACTTTGGCTTTAATGTAACGTACCGCTGGCAGAGTAACTATTACTGGCAATCGTTTCTTGTAAATGGTAACGTGCCTGCTTATGAAACTTTAGATGCGCAGGTTTCGAAGCGTATGAAAAACCTGACGGTAAAAGTAGGCGGCAGTAACGTTTTGAATCAGTATTATTATTCATTCTTAGGTGGTCCGTCTATAGGCGGGTTCTATTATACATCGGTTACATACAGCATGAAATAGTGCTGGGTTGTGTTGTATCATTCATCATATAGGGTATAGGTAGGCCAGTTCGGATTTCCGTTATTTGGATAACTGTGAATGGTCTATTTTAAATGAATAGCCATTGGCTATTCATTTAAAATATGGATTGAAATATAAAGACATCATCCAGAGCCGCAACAAAAGCTGTGACCTGGTATATATCAAAGCGTAACGGTTACACGAAAGAATGTAGCAGGAATAGACAAGCTGTTTTCATTGCCGTTTTTGTTTTGACTTTGAAATAATGCTTCCAATTCGCGTTGCAGATCACTAGCCTTGCCGTTGTTTTCTGCGGCATCGAAAGCATTCATGGTGGGGCCGTAGTAATTTTTAAACCTTTGCACAAACTCTGCCGTGGAGAAAGGAGCGCTAAATGTAAAGGTATCCGGAAGACAGGAGATGTTTTCCTTCGGTACACCAGCCTTACCAAAACGCTCTACAACGTGGCTCTCTACTCCCCATAACATCGGACTGACAAATCCTTCCGGAGGAGGAGGGGTATACGCAGAACTGATCTTTAATATTTGTGCGACCAGTGTAGGGTCTCCCGGAATCCAATTGCCCATAATAATTCGTCCACCGGGTTTGGTAACACGAACCATTTCCTTTGCTACATCAAAAGGTTTAGGAGCGAACATGGCACCGAATATACTTACCGTCAGGTCGAAAGTATGATCGCTCAACTCATGCAGATTCGTGGCATCTCCTTCCTGAAAGGTACAGTTGGTAAGGCCAGCAGCTTTAGCCCGAAGGTTTCCTGCCTGAACAAGATTGCTTGCTATATCTACACCTAAAACTTTTGCACCCAGGTGTGCTGCCGGTATAGCCGTAGTGCCATCACCACAACCAAGGTCAAGAACGTGAAGACCTTTCGTGACTCCGAGTTTCGCTACCAGAGCTACACCACTATCGCGCATCGTTTCCGCCAAGCGTGTGAAGTCGCCTTTTTCCCATAATTGTTTGTTTGGATTCATCTTTTTTTAATTTATAGTATATATGTTTATACTTCAGTCTTATTGAGGTAGTGTCCTACGTTCTTGAATTCCTCCTTGCTGATTTCTACTGGTGTTGTCCCATCGGGACATAAATTATGTTTTCGCCAGTGTCAAAATTACTTACTTCTCGCTTTTCTGATTTTGCTTAACGGCTCAGAGATATGACTGAACGGTTCATTCGGTGCTGGACGCAGCTTCCAATTACGTCAACGAATTAACCTCCTTTTCACGATATTTTGTAACTTAGTCAGCAGAAGTATATGGTAAATTTTTACGAACGGGTTTTACAGCAGCCTAATTACTATCGCCAATTTAATTGCAGTGATTCATTGATCACGGTTTTTAATTGTCCACTGGAGGCGCGGCTTATGAAGTCTCGGTTTGCTGATCTATGGAGCCAGTATAATTATCTGTTTTACGTTGTGGAGGGAAGGAAAATCTGGCACACCGCGCATAAGCATTATGCTATCGGTAAAGAGACTTGCGTGTTTGTTCGAAAAGGCGCCTGGATTTTTGAAAACTTTTTAGAAGAAGGATTCTGTGTTGTCCTGTTTTTTATTCCTGACGATTTCATTTGCAATACATTAAAAGCAAAACTAAAACCGCTTGATACAACACCCACACAAATTGAACCCGTTATTATAGTAGATCAAAGTGATCCGTTGTCTGCATTTTTTCTTTCGGTCTCTTCGTATTTCAGCGAAACGCATGAGCCTGATCCGTCACTACTGGAATTAAAGTTTAAAGAACTTATTCTGACCGTTGCAGACAACCCTAAGAACGGTGAATTGTTGTCCTATTTTTGCTCGTTGTTACATGAACCACAATATATATCGCTGCAGCGGGTAATGGATGAGAACTATTGTTTCAATCTCAAGATGGAGGAGTATGCGCAGTTAACCAATAGAAGTCTGTCCACCTTCAAAAGAGATTTTCAGAAAGTATATAAAACTGCACCAGGAAAATGGCTATTGGAGCAGAGGCTAAATCATGCGCTTCGCCTTTTGAGTGATCGCCATAAAACTGTAAGTGAAACCTCCTTCGAGAGTGGCTTCGAAAGCGTTTCTCATTTCAGTCGTTCTTTTAAAAAACGTTTCGGTGTTGCGCCTTCCGCCATCAGGCAAGAAAACGCAATGAATCTATAGCGTGCTTCTTTTGGCATTCTGGTAAATAAAGGCTGCCCATAATTTTGTAAAGACGCATCACTTACCATATCTATATACTATAGTTTTTTACTGGGCGCATCCTGCTGTAGCTTGCTGTTTTTGATTCCGTAACCGAGGTATATAAAAACACCAATGACTAACCAGATGACTAACCGTAACCAATTGGCAGGGCCAAGTGTATAGATCAATCCGGCACAAACAAGAATGCCAAGGATAGGAACCACCGGAACCCAAGGCGTGCGGAAGGGGCGGGGTATAGCAGGATCTGTTTTACGTAAAACTATAATACCCAAACAGACGAGTATAAAAGCGAACAACGTTCCAATCACGGTCATGTCTGAGATGATGGATGCAGGAACAAACCCGGCAATAAGTCCTACGAAAACAAAAAACAACAGGTTCGATTTCCATGGTGTTTTAAACCTCGAATGCAGTTGGGAGAATACGTTTGGTACAAGTCCGTCTTTTGACATCGAGAAGAACACGCGTGATTGTCCCATAAGCATGACGAGTATAACGGACGAGAATCCGGCAAGAATAGCAACGGTAATCAATGTCGAGAGCCACCCATAACCTTTCATATAGGTATCGATGACATAGGTAATGGAAGCCTCCTGACCAACGGTTCTGAATTCCTTATAGTTAGCGACACCCGCAAGTACATGAGCAAATAGAATATATAGTACTACACAGATCAACAGCGATAACAATATACCCTTGGGCATGTCGCGTTGTGGATTTTTCGATTCCTGTGCAGCGGTGGATACAGCATCAAAACCAATGAAGGCAAAGAACACTACACCGGCTCCGGCAAAAATACCGGTCCATCCAAATTCACCCGACACGTTGGTGGTGTTGACAGGTATATAGGGAGTATAGTTATCCGGATTTATATACGACCAGCCAAAGCCGATAAACAGCAATACGATTCCTACTTTAATAATGACGATGATGCTGTTTACCAGTGATGATCCCTTAACACCTCTGATCAACACAAACGATAACAACAGGATGATGAACATGGCCGGGAGATTTATTATACCCCGCGTCCCTTCCATCGAATATTGAAAAGGCGAATGAGAAAACTCATAGGGGATTTGAACATGAAAGACATTGCCCAATAACTTGTTCAAGTATTCCGACCACGATGTAGCTACTTTAGCGGAAGCAACACCATACTCCAACACGAGGTCCCATCCGATGATCCAGGCAACCCATTCACCCATGGTGGCGTACGCATAGGTATAGGCGCTGCCGGCAATCGGAATCATGGAAGCAAACTCTGCGTAACACAAGCCTGCCAGCGCGCAGCCTGTGCCTGCTATGAGGAAGCTAATCGATACAGCGGGCCCCGTATGATTGGCGATCGCCTCGGCTGTGCTGGTAAATAGTCCGGCTCCTATAATGGCCCCTATACCAAGGGCAATGAGGCCCAGGGTGCCGATGGTTCGCTTCAGACCTTTCTCGTTGTCGGAAGCTTCGTTCACAAGTTGATTGATGTTTTTCTTGAGCCAGATGTTTGCCATGGTCCTTGAACATTTGTGTGATGTCCAAATGTATATAGCCCGGCATCCCACGGTCCACCGGTGTTACAAAGAATAGCAAAATGTAATTCAGAGAAAGGATCTGTAACGGCAGTTACATTAAGTTACAATGGATTTATATACTTGATTTTCAGGCGAATTGATAAACTCCCGTAATAACGTTTCATCAATTTTAATATTCTCGGGAATTATCCGCAGCCTATATTTTCCCTGCCCGATGAATGTAAAAAGATCCTTCCGGTCTAGCTTCTGGCCGTCTTCCAGCTTTAATATTTCATTCATGTTATCGATAATCCGGCTGAGGTATGTCTGATTGTTTATCTCACCGCCCAGACCGATTAGAATACTTTGAGCAGTTTCATTTCCATGTTTCCTTCTGATGGCAAATTTCAGCAGGTTGATATATTGTGTAGTCTTCGAGCCAAATTCAATTGTCGCACCAAATATCTCCTTCGAAGGAATCGTGATTTTTATTAATGACCAGTCCATAAAGCTGATCATCATCTCATTTGGTTTGGGAGTACTCGCCAGTTGAATAACCCAGCTGGTTGTCAACACAAGTGTTATCGCGATGAAAGAAGTTTTGGCTGTGATTTTAATCAGGTCTTTTGTGAAATCGTCATACAAATCCGGAAAGACATCGGGGAGTATAGAAACGAATATGAGAACAATAGCGATAACTGAAATAACAGCAACGATCTGTAATCCCCGGTTTGCAAATGTTCTATAGAAAGTAACAATCAGAAGAAACGTTAAAAAGCCGGAGAGGATCAGGTCAGGAAGTGCGCTTATTCGCACGCCATATATATCGTTGTATTCGCCAAGCAGCAGCGGTATAATACAGGTGAGAAGAGCCATGATAAGAATAAGTACAACAATTCGATTACTGTTGCTCTTATGCTTGTGTATAAATTGTGGGGCGTGATCGGCATAGCATAAGGCAAGAAAAAGGAAGAGGTCATTTACAATGGAGAATAAATTATTCCCGGTCTTGAAATATAGTGTTTGCGAGAAGTTGAATTCATTGCCCAGGTAAGCCCAGCAGCCGGCAACCACCCATACAAAGATCGCGAGACTCAGGTATAGCAAACCTTTATCAACACGTTTGGGAGAATTGTCTTCCTGCAGAATCTGTTTAAAACGATCGCTTATGTTATACCAAATGGCCAGTAATAAAAGTGCGCCCGTGAATGAAATTAATATATGCGCGAGTATATGAAACCGGATTACGTCTGTCATGCGAAACAGAGTTTTCGGGTAACACTTGCCATGAGATTAAAAATCAAGATCATCATCATTCAAAATATAGTATGTAAAAATCGTTCTTGTGAATCAGTTTCGCGAAAGTCCAATATACTATTAATGATGTGGTGTGAAAAGATATATTTTGAAACTTCTCACTTCAATTGCTTTTTAAGGAAACCTATGACTTTGCTTCTAACTTCGTCAGCATCGAACATGACTCCAAAGTGAGGTGCATCTTTTACGATGATCAGTTCATTCTGAACACCGAGTACATTCAGCCATGCATTTAGTAAGTACGATTGTTTAGTAGAGACGAGGTCATCTTTTTCGCCATGAATGATCAAGAATGGTGGATCGTTTTTATCTACATAGGTAATGGGACTGGCCACCTTCGCTAAATCAGGACGAGCCAGCGGGGCTGCACCGATTAATATACCTTCCGGTGATTTTTCGTTGTCGCTGCCAGGGAACAATAGTAAGTCAGTAGGTCCGTAAAAATCAACCACACCTTTGAAGTTAAACGCCTTACTTGTTCCTGGAATAAAAAACGATTTGATATCATCATTTTTTGATAACCCTAACAATGTAGCCAGATGGCCACCAGCCGAAAAGCCCATCACAGCGAAACGGCTTTTATCAAGACTATATTTATCGGCATTGTCGTATAGAAAAGAAACAGCACGATTGCAATCCTGAATCTGAGCCGGAAATACTGCCTGTGTGCTGAAGCGATAGTCAATGGAAGCCAACGCAAAACCGCTGTTGACTATTTCAGCAACGGTTTTCTTCATATACCCTATATCTGCATATTTATCATTACTTAGCCAACCTCCGCCATGTATAAAAATCACCAATGGTAATTTTCCCTTTGCGTTGGCGGGTATATAAATATCCAGCGTGTGCTTGGAAAGATTATCCCCATTGTAATTGACGTTGCCATGTAAAATGGTGCCTTGCGGAAAAGCATCGAGAACCGGGTTGGTTTGACATGAACCCTGTGTTACGATGACAAACAAGAGAAGGAGGAACTGAAAACTATTTTTCATAAGGCGTTCTGTTTGGGAGTGTTTTTTTAGAGCATCCAGAGTTTCTGACAAGTCGAAGCGTGACATTGTCCTGTATTGTTATATCGTAGATCAGATTTATAGTAACGTTAAATATATAGGTCTTTCAACGAAAATACCACCACATAACTGTATATGTGATGGCATTACAAATTATTATTATAAACGGACTACGCGATACAGATAAACCGCATATGGCAGTATTTCATAATGATTTAATATCCTGAGCTACAATTGCCAGGTCGTTGTTGACTTGATGACCTCCGCTGGGAATTTCGCGGAAAGTTGCCCAGGGAAGATGTTGCTTATATAGGGCAAGGTGTGCAAAAGGTACCACTTCGTCATCAGTGCAGTGGTACATAAAAATTGGAATGTCTTTGGACACCGTATTGGCAAAATTCTTTTTCAGCTTAAGTGGTCCTTTCCAATCTTCATCACCACTCCAAAAAGGCGTAGAGAGCAGAAAGACTCCGGATATTTTTTTCTTCAACTCATTTTCAGAAAGGTATTTCAAGAGCATCGAAGCCCCTAAAGAGTGTCCCGCTAAAATAGTATCACCAGCACTATTGGAAATTGCCTTATCGATCTGATCAATCCTTCCGAAATCCGGAACGGGCTCATCGGGCAAGCGTGGATAATGGATAGTATAGTCGTCTCCTATAGTGCTCTGTAGTGAATCGACAAGTTTACCATCGGCAGCGTAGTCTTCTTCGCCTCCTCCGCCCTGGAAGAATATAATAACGGTTTTACGCATATATTGGATTGTTTATTCTAGCGTTTGATGCATTATATACCAGTATTGTGGATCACGATCATGGTGTTACTTCAAGGTACACCTAAAATTCTATTCCATCACGTGCATATAGCGATCAATAGGAGAGAAGGGCAATCACTTTCCTCTTGCTGTTTGTAACACCATGCATTCAGTAGGCGCTTTGCCAAATCTTTTCTTGAAGGAATGTGAAAAATGAGAGAGGCTCTCAAATCCTAAGTCAAGATAAATTGCAGATGGTTTTTTGTTTTTATTTTCAATGAGACTTCGGGCTTCGGTTAATCTTTTTTCCAGCAGCCACTGACGAGGCGCCATCCCGAATATTTTTTGGAAGTCACGCTTGAAACCCGCAAGACTTCTTCCGGTGAGTCCGGCAAATTTTTCTACCGGAAGGTTGTAGTGAAAATTAGTAAGCATGAATTCTTGCAAATCGATCTTATGGGGCTCCGAGAAGTCAAACAATAAATCGCGGACTTCAGGCATCGCATGCAGCAATAATTTTACACCTTCTTTTACTTTCAAAATACCGATGTCAGCGGTGATGGATTTTGTCGGGTTCTGGATATAGGGTACTATAGATTGAAAATAGCCCTTGAGAAAATCGTTTGATGGAATAAGAATGTTGAGTGGGCCGGTATATTTTTGCTTAACCTCTATTTGTTCTTCCATTGCAATCTTTCTGAGCACATCTTCCTGAAGTATAATGACAATGGTTTCATAATGCTCCTCATTTGCCATGGGAGTTTTGGTAAGGGTTCCCAATTGATTTTTACCGATGAGTAACATCCCACCTTTACTCATCGTAACTTTCTGCGCAGAAGTTTCCAACATAAAGTGTCCTGAAACCTGCAATACCAAGGTGCTATGTTTGAGAAAGCCGACTTTCTCTTTTCGCATGGTCGAGAGATAAGCGTTAAAGATGACTCCCGGAATTATTTCAGTTGGATTCGTCATGGTGTAAAGTTATAAAACAAGAGGGGCTTTGCACACCCCCCTCTGTTTACCTTTGCAGATATGTACCACCCAATATAGATCCCTGAGCGAAATGCGTGTTAAGAACATTCATCTCCTCGGGAGTAATTATGATTTCCATCGCCTTGGTGTTCTCCGGAAGCCGTGATCTCCGGCTCATGCTTACCAGAGGCATGATGTGATCGCCCTGCGCATTTACCCAAGCGATCGCCAGTTGTGTAGGGGTATATCCTTTTTCCTTCGCTATATGTTTTAACACTTCAACCTTTTCCAGGTTCTTAATCAGATTTTCTCCTTGAAAACGTGAAAAATGATTGTGGTAACTATTGGCAGGAAGAGGCGCTTTCATCTCTCCGGTGAGTAAACCTTCAGCTGTGTTGGCAAATGCAACCACCCCTATACCCAGCTCTTTCGCAGCAGGAAGGAGATCGCTTTCAATCTGGCGATCGGCCAATGAATAACCAATTTCCAATGCTGTTACCGGATGTATACTATTAGCTTTACGCAGTTGGTCAGCATTTATTTCAGAAACACCAAGGTACCGTACTTTTCCTTCTTTGATCAGGTCAGCTACAGTTCCGATCACATCTTCAACAGGAACACTGTTATCCAATCTGCAGGGCTGGTATAGATCAATGGTATCTATACCCAAACGTACCAAAGAATAGTTGATAAAGTTTTTGATCGCTATAGGGCGCAGATCCAATCCAAGCCACTGACCACCATAGAAAATTGCACCAAACTTGACACTGATGAAGGCATCGTCACGTCTGCCTTTAATGGCTTTGCCTACGAGCAACTCGTTGTGGCCGCTGCCGTAAAAGTCTCCGGTGTTTAAAAAGTTTATACCACTGTCCAATGCCATTTGGATGGTGGCTATACTTTCATTTTCGTCATTCGTTGCGCCACCCCAGACAGGCGACATGCGCATGCAGCCTAAGCCGAGTTTGGATACAAGTGGTCCGTTTTTACCAAGTGCTATCTTTTTAATTGTTGTCATTGCTGTTATTTTTTAAATGATAACACAAAGGTCAGCGCTTGCGCTCGATAACAGCTTTCTCTGATGGCTCAATTTACTTGTCTGGACGGCTCATGGTTAGAACCACGGATGACCTCGCTCACAAACATAAAACAAGGGCACTATACTAGAATACAGTATATATAACGCTGTTGATTAAAATGATGTACGTGCCTATGAGGTATACGCGCAAAAGAATAAAAGCGGTAAAATAAACGGCTTATAGTAAATGGTAACCTGCGAGTTATTCACACAGGTTACCATATACATGATTACACACAGGGAATTTATAGTGTCATGCCTGAAGTTGATTCAGCAATAACATTACTTCTGGCTACTGGCAATCTTTATACTCGTAGGTAGCGCTGGAGGTATTGGTCGGTGCACCATTCTTGTCAAATCCTTTGGCTGTAGATGATACCGGAAAGCCACTCGCATTGTAATTATATACATGTACTGAGGAACCGGTGAGCTCCCATGCGGTGCCTTCTGCATTCCCATCATAATACATTGCCCGTACCACATTGTTTTTATAAACAACATCCGGATAAAAGCCAGGAATCACGGGATGACCTTTGGGACGCGGATCTTTTTTTGCATAAATGGATTGTTTCGTGTCGTATTCAGATACGGAAGCGTAGTTTTTTTTCCCGTTGATTATACGTTCCTGGCGAGTCACCTGGCCGTTCACATCGTACTCGAACCGGTATTCTTCTGTATGCGTTTCGTGAGTCTCAATCCATTTCACAATCAATCCCTTGCTGTTGTATTCAAAAAACGGAGAAGTGGAAGTTCCTTTTGCATCGACCTTCGTTATCTTTTGAATAGACTTACCATTATAGTCGATCGTCATAACCTCGTTGTAGTTGACATTGGTAAATTTTGTGAGGTTGCCGTCACTGTTGTATTCATACAGGTAACTGGAGATGGACTTAGGACCGCCATTCGATGAATCTTCTGAAGTCGATTTAATCAGACGCTTGTTCTCGTAGGTATATTCAGTGTTGTAGGAACTGAAGCTTGTTGACTTATCGCGCTCCGTACGGTTTGACTGACTAACCGTACGGATACGAAATCCCTCGCTGTCGTATTGATAATTGTTAGACCCCGAGTATGAAGCAGTCGTGCCATCACTGTACACGTAGTCGTGCTTTACGGTGAAACCGGTTTCGTTGCCCTGATCATCATAGGCGTAGACGATGTCGGAGGTATTGGTATAGGTCACCGTTGGGCTTTCAGTTCCGCTATAAGTATTCGTATAGTGTATCATGACGCAACCTTCTGCCTGTGAGGAGTCATCATCGTCATCATCGTCCTTACAGGAATTGATGGTTAACAACGACAGGGCTATCAGCAGACACAACGTGTTCTTGCGGACATAGCGATTAAAATAAACTTTGCGTTCAATACCTTCGGCTTTCATGGGGGATTTTATTTATCTAGCGAAGATATTGTGCCTGGATAAAACTATCCATTACCTTTTTGGGTACCAATGCTTGTGATCACTGCGTTATGCAGTTTGAAGGTTGGCATGCACTGTATATATATCAGCCGCATGTATATGTTGATACGGAGTATATTTTCAAAAGATGATGTGCCAGAAGGCACATCAATAGAATACGTTATAGGTGTAAAAAATATACTTGTTTGAATATCAGTTTATATCTCCTATAGTATAATCGTAACGGGTAGCAGTGCTATATATAGCTAATCGTCCGCAAACATTGCATACAACTTCGGACAGATTTTCTGCTGACTCTCCACGTCTTCTTCTTCCCAGGTAAATTCCATTTCAGTTTCGCCCCGGTATTTGAAGTTTTCGTCATCAACATAGTCGTATAAGTCCAGGCCTGTTTTATTTGAAAAAGCAGTCAGCGGTACATATGTCAGCGCTTCGAAGTCATAGGTATCATTGTTGGCTTCCACAACCTCTACCAATGAATCCGGATTGGCTAGAGCTTTATAGTAAATTTCTTTTCCTGCTGATATTAACCAGAGTCTGAAGTATTCAAAGCCATCATCAGAGCAGCCGCCATTAACGATATACCCTGCACACCATAATTCAGAGGTATACGCTTTGTACGTTAAATAATGAGTGCGCAGGTAGAAGCCTACCATTTCTTTAGGCGTCAGTTTTTCTACTTCTTCGATCAGTTGTTCTTCCATTTCGTCCAGGTCTTCGGTAGAGTCTTGCGCCTGTTGGATCATGGCCCAATAGCGGTCTTCGTCCAGCATTTCTGCGGTCTTTTCCATTGGGGTATCATTTTTTAGAGGGGATGCCATAGCGATAGGTTTAGGGTTCGATAAATGATGAAATAGGATAACTTTATTTTAAGCAATATATGCGTATACTATATTGATATATACTCGTAAAAATAGCCGATAATCCTAATTCACAAAATAGAGCCGTTATTTTTGATTTGGATTTAATGCAGTCACATTACTTCAACTGCGCACTCTCAATTTGATATAGCCTGCTCTATAAGTTCGGTCTGCTTTCAGGCATTATTTTTACACACTCCGAGTCTTATGGCCAAACGTAGATTTATAGTGGTTGTCGGTGCATCAGCGGGAGGCTCTGTTGCATTGACTGAATTCTTCGACTCGCTTACTCCGGATTTGAACATTGCCGTGTTTGTCGTATTGCACCTTACGAAGCGGTCTATTGGCGATCTGCTGGTAGCGAGACTTCAAAAACACACGACCTTTACATGCAAGATTCCTCATCACAAGGAAAAGATAAAGACAGGTCACATTTATGTTGCACCACCCGACCATCACATGATGCTCAAGAGTGATGAGATCCTGCTGGGCAGAGGACCGATGGAGAATCGCTATCGTCCCTCGATTGATGCTTTATTTCGGTCTGCAGCGGTCGCCTATAATTCATCGGTAATTGGTATAGTACTCAGTGGACTCCTGGAGGATGGCGCTTCCGGAATGATGGCTATAAAGAGATCTGGAGGAGTTTGCATCATTCAGCAACCGGAAGAAGCAAAATATCCGGATATGCCATTGGCTGTTACCCGACATTTGAAGCCCGACTTTTCTATACCGGTTGAGAAGATGGGAAACGCGATTAAGGTGACTAGCGCAAAGCCGCGGAAAAAAGGCAAAGTGCCGGAAGAACTTATAATTGAAGCGCGCATAGCGGAGAGTGTTCATATTGGAATTGACGATCTTAAAGACATTGGAACCCACAGTGTATATAGTTGCCCAGATTGTGGTGGTGGTCTTTGGGAAATTAAATCGAACGGAGAAACAAACTATAGATGTCATGTAGGCCATGCGTTTACGGAAGGCGGATTGCTCAACGCGATGGAAAGTACAACTGAATCTGCATTGTGGACAGCCTTGAGAATTATAGAAGAGAGAAGAAATTTGCTTGCCGGTATAGCTGCAAAAGCAAACCGTGTCAAAGGCCCGAATATGCAAAGGCAATACAAGCAGCGAATTGCCGAACTTGAAAAGCATATAGATCAACTCAAAAAAGTCTTATTCGAGACTGGTAAGGTGGTGTGATTTTATTTTTTCTCTCTAAGCATTCTTGCAGCTTTGAAGCGAATCTTCTGAGTTTACTTTTCATCAAGCTCCTTCAATTTCGCTTTCATTTGAGCAATCTCTTTTTCCTGGCTGGCAATAATTTCTTCACATAGTTTTTTGATTTCAGGATCAGTGATGTTTGCATCGTTGCACATCAGTATTGCACCGGCATGATGCGGAATCATTGACTTCAGAAATTGCCTGTCGGTAACACCAACCTGTTTCCTTATTGCCATATAGAAACCTATAAGGGCGAGGCTACTGATTACAATCACCAACATGTTAAGCTTTTTATTGGTGTACATCTGCTTCATTAAAAGCACCTCAATGATCAGCATCGGCATAGCCATCATACCGGCCATGTAGAACTGATTTACATTTGTATATACATTTGCAAATTCGTTAACCATCGCGTACATGAGTATATACATGCAGGCAAAAGATACTATACCCATGACAAGCAATACCCGGTAATGCTTCGCATGCATGTGCTCAGTCGAGTGCTCCATTTTCAATCCTGACTAACTAGTAGTATCAATTAGTAATTTTTATTTTCAAGCAACCAGTCTTGCAACTGTTTAATCTCTTTGGTCTGATCGTCAATCATCTTCGTAGCCATTGCCTTTAGTTCTTCATGATGACCGTGGTGTAAAAGCGATTGCGCCATGTCCATTGCACTTTGATGGTGGTCGATCATGAGTATAGCCATGTCATGATCAGCATCTCCGGTTAACACTTCGAGGTCTGCATTTTTATTCATTCGCTCCATCGCAGCCATCGCCTCCATGTCCCACATTTCACCTTCTGCTGACGCTTCTGCGGTGTGTGTATCCAGGAATGCTTGCAGCTCTTGGATTTCCGCTTGTTGCATGGTGATCATGGTTTGCGCCAGTGCTTTAATGGTAGCGTCATCACCTTCTTCAAGCTCTTTGTTCCCCATGTTAATAGCGCCCTGATGGTGCATCTTCATCATCATTGCAAAATCATGATCTGCATCTTTCGTCATCGTCATGGCGTCCATCTCTGCGCTCATGTCATGCATAATGGCCATCATCTCGTTGTCGTCATGATCTTGGGTTTCAAGCCCGTTCTCATCATCATCGCAGGCTGTGAACGCAAGCGCGCAAACCAGCATGTATATATACCGTAAACCGTTTTTAAGTATCATAATCAGTTTCGTTAAAGTTTAAAATTCAATTTTTATGAATTCTATAAACTTCGTGCCCTGATTTTTATGATAAGCCGTAGCAGATACATACAAGGAAGTTAGCCGTGCTATACATGAAAATGAACTATAGCGGCAGGGTGCGGCAATACGTCAACAAACAAACGCCACAGTATATTTTATTTGAGGAGGTTTGAAGGTGAATTACCAAACATCGACAGAAACGTCCGGTTAAAATGTGCAGCGTCTGTAAAGCCAGCGATGCTTGCTGCCTTTTTGATGTTTGCACCGGAAGCAATTGCTGCCAGTGCTCTTTTCATTTTACACCAAAGTATATATCTGCGCATGGGTATACCAACTTCTTTCTTGAACAAATGAATCAGCCTGCTTGCCGAGAGCGAACTCAACTCCAGTAACGCATTGAATTGGACAGGAGTGCTTTGTGCTTGTATGATATGCGATATAACAAGTTCAATGCGTGTATCAAGTTTTCGGTAACTCGTGATCGATTGGCCAAATACATGCTGCAAATATTTTTTTATATCTGCTTCTGTCGCGTGGTTTTCGATAACATTATGGAAGAATTCAAACAGCGTAGCGGTGAGGGCACCGTCAATTTTAATGATTTTGTTTGTTTTAAACAGAACGCCAATGACTTGTCCTATTTCCGTTTCCGGATCAATGAAAATTGAAATGCCTATGTGGTGGTTGGGTTTAATCCAGAGTGTGAGGTCTGACTTTAAAATCAGCCCCTTTGATTTATAGAGTCTTCGATCATGTACAACGGTTACTTCCTCAGCACACAAGATTAACTTTATCCCATGGTTTGCATGTGATTTAAGCGTCAGGTTCTGTCCGTATAGGATGAACAGCTCGTTGTATAGTTTAATATAGTTGAGATTCTTTTTCACCACTATTTGATTCTCAACATTCTTGCATTGATCGCTACCACTACCGTGCTTACACTCATCAGCACTGCGCCCATAGCAGGACTCAGCATAACTCCGGCATTATAGAGTATACCTGCGGCAAGCGGCATAGCAACTACATTATACCCTGTAGCCCATGCCAGATTCTGAATCATTTTCCTATAGGTGGCTTTCCCGAACAGAATGAGATTGGCAACGTCTCGCGGATTGCTGTTCACGAGCACTATATCTGAAGTCTCCGCAGCGATATCGGAGCCGGAGCCAACGGCAATTCCTACATCAGCTTGGGCAAGGGCAGGTGCATCATTTACACCATCACCCGTCATGGCTACAAATTCACCTTTACTTTGAAGTTCTTTTATTTTCTCAAGTTTCTGATGAGGAAGAACTTCAGCGATGAAGCCATCCATGGCCAACGAATCACTTACTGTTTTCGCGACTTCTTTATTATCACCGGTAAGAAGAAGTGTCTTAATGTTTTGAGAGCGGAGAACCCGGATGGCCTCAGCAGACTCAGGTCGTACTTCATCGGCAAGAGCAACAAAGCCTGCGACTTTGTTATTGATCACTACGAAGACAATGGTTTCTGCTTGTGAAGATTTTACATCAACATCTAATATATTCTCGCGCAAATAACCCGGGCTAACAACTTTTATGTCCTTTCCATCCACCGTTGCTTCGATGCCTTTGCCTGTGATGGCTTTAAAATTTTCCAATGACATCAGCTTTTGATTGAGCTCTTTCGATTTTCGAATTATACCGGTGGCTATAGGATGCTCGGAGTTTCCTTCAAGCGATGCTGCAAGATTTAGTATTTGTTCTTTGCTATAGATATAGTCTAAGGACTCAAAGCGTACAACGTTAAATTCTCCCCGGGTAAGTGTGCCGGTCTTGTCGAAAACCAGTGTCGAAATTTTTCTGGAATTTTCGAATGCTGTTCTGTCTTTGATCAGCAATCCGCTCTTGGCAGAAATTGCCGTAGACCTGGCCACAACAAGGGGAACAGCAAGACCCAACGCGTGAGGACAACAGATCACGATAACAGTAACCATGCGCTCCATAGCGAATGCGAGATCTTTACCAATCACCAGCCAGGTAATGAAGGTAAGCGCGCCAGAAACGAGCGCGATGATGGTAAGCCATTTCGCAGCCTGATCAGCAAGAAGCTGCGTTTTTGATTTTGCATCCTGAGCATCCTGCACAAGTTTGATTACCTGCGCGAGGTATGAATCTTTTGTACCGTGTGTTACTTTAACTTTCAATGATCCTTCACCATTGATAGAACCCGCGATCACTTTATCACCTTTATCTTTTTCAACCGGCTTGGACTCGCCCGTAAGCATGGACTCGTTCAGAAAACTTTGACCATCGATGATTTCACCATCCGCTGATATTTTTTCACCGGGCTTGATGAGAATGATATCGTTAGCCTTGAGGGTATCAGTTTTAACATCCATCACATGATCTCCATGAACCAGGTGTGCTTCGGCTGGCATTAACTGGACAAGAAGTTCCAGTTCTTTAGACGCGCTCATGATGGACTTCATTTCGATCCAATGGCCAAGGAGCATAATCAGAATCAGCGTTGCCAGTTCCCAGAAGAAATCCATTCCTTCCAATCCCATAATAATGGCAACACTATATATATAGGCAACGGTAATTGCTACTGCTACCAACGTCATCATACCCAATATCTTTGACTTTACTTCGCTAACAAACCCGGTAAGAAAGGGCCAGCCACCGTAAAAGAAAACGATAGAAGAGAGTGCAAGCAAAATATAGTTTGATCCTGCAAATGTCCAGTCCACATTCAGCCAGTGTTGTATCATGGGCGATAAGGCTATGATGGGGATCGTTAGGATTAACACAACATAGAAACGCTTTTTAAAATCATCAATCATTCCTGCATGATGGGCATGTCCACCACCTGCATGATGATCGTGTTTTCCTTCCATTGATTTATCTGAGGACATTCCATGATGATCATGCGGTACACTGTGTTCTTTCTTTTTCTCTTCCTCTTTCTTTTTCTCTTTCTCTTTCATCTCTGTTTTCAATGGAACGAGAGTCATGCCGCACTTTGGACATTGACCGGGAGCATCCTTCACAATTTCTGGATGCATTGGACAGGTATATTGCTGATGATGATGTTCGTGTGTCATATGCTATGGATATATGATTTTGAAAATGCAGTTTGATGTATATCTTTTGGGCTGATTCAATTGCTTGTCATTTCAAACAGGAAAGACATTTGACTTTCGATCATGACTTGAAATGAAAATATAAAGTGAATCAATGCATTCGCTAAGGCATAGCGATTACAGGAAGGGAAAGACTTCCCTTCGAAACAGAATGGAAAAAATCAGATTAAGAAAACTTGATGCTCGACCGTCAGGTCACAAGATCGCAGAGGCGGATCGTAGTAGTAATATCGGAACTGAGCAATCGGTGAGCCCGGAATAATTTCTGACACCAGAACCATAGGTTGCTCAACGTCAATAGGAGTGGGGGCAACTATATAAATGTGATCAACTGAAGCTTTGAAGTTGTCGCCTTTATGGAAGAACGTTTCATCGTCACAGCATGGTGCCTTCTGATGGCGATGACAGGGGGGAAGGCTTTCTTCTTTTTCGCAGCTATCGGCTTTGGTAAACAATGCTATATTCTGAATCTTGCCCATACATATATGGAAGCCGACTATAAAGCTGGTGGAGGAAACCAACACAAGGATGGCTAACAATATGGCCGATATGGAACGGATTGTTTGCATCTGATATTTCAAATCTAACGCAATTCTTTGAATTCAGATTTATACTTTAAGATTAATGAATTATAAAATTCCTTGAAAATGCTTTAAAGGCTATGAGCTTTTGCGTCCAACCATATATCTGGTAAAACATCCTTTATCTCGTAAAGACTGCTGGCACCTCCTTCAGGAATTTTAAACGAACGTGTATTTTCAACTTTTTAATATAGCATCACGACTGGTTTTCAGGAGCGTCTGGTTATGAGAGGCTATTCATTTAGTGGTGATCGATTTCCGTGGCTTCTTCATTTTTAGAGCTAAAGAAACAATGTAATACACATCCGTGATCCTTCTCTTTATATCCCGCTTCGACTTTAGCGACTTCTTTTCCGGCTACTTTTACAACGCCATCCGGATCCGTTGTAACTACATGGCCTTTCATGGATTTATAGGTTCCATCTTTCTGCATCTTGGCAATTACCTTTCCGCTTGCCGTAGTCACGTCACCATGGCCGGCAATCACACCGATAACTTTTCCGGTCTCGTCACATACTTTCCCATTCTTAATAGAGCCGAGTGCCTTACCATCATCATCGACTACTGTTCCATCTGCCTGAAGGCGCGGATGCATGCCTCTATGCTTTGGTGGCATCTCTCTTTTTTGTTGTGACTCTTGAGCGTTCGCGAATGATAATGCGAATAACATTAGCATGATCATCAGAAGTGTTTTGTTTTTCATGGTTCGTGTGTTTTTAGATTAACATTGACCAAAGGTTAGAATATACCAAGTTCATTACGTTGACTTTTCTACAGCTTCAATCATGATTTTTGTTATGGTTTTTTTAGACGGTCGAAAACCAAAAGTCCGGTAGCACTCCATTAACTCCTCCATGACCTCGAAATTTTTTCGGCTTCTTGAATGCCGAAACTTGGGTAACAAAAAACTCCAGTCATACACCATTCATTTTTATTCAAGCCTTCCAACTTTCGTGTCGGAAGAATATTTGAAAACACGCCAAATTTTAAGGATTAACAATTTTTTCTTGCCCATTAACCCTGTTTTAACCCATAATTTAACCAGTGGTCGTTAACGTTTGCATTCTGATTGCAAACGATGGTGCGAGCAACCCATCAGCAAAGCAAGCAGCTTTTAGCAACTACAATGTTTAACCTAAAAACCATTTCAAACCCATGATTAGAACTCTACAATTCTTTTCGTACATCGTTTTGCTGGGGGCATTCATTCTGAGTTCCTGCGACAAAGAAGATGACCCAAGCAGTAGCGGTTCCGGAACGATAACCGGCATTGTTGCAAACAGCGAGGGACAGCCTATAGCTGATGTTACGGTTACCGTGTCTGGTGTTAGTGAAGAAGATAGATCGGTGATAACCGGAGCAGATGGAAAGTATACTTTCGAAGATGTGTCTTTGAAGATACATGCTGTCACGTTTTCAAAAGCGGGATGGCTGACCATCAGCAAAAGCGTGGCGCCCAAAGATTTTAATGCTGAGAAGGTAGCTACAACCACCGTCACGATGGTGAGTGCTTCTGCGAAAATCACAGGGATTATTACAGATGCTGCTGCCGGTGGTGAATTCCTCTCCGGTGTAACGGTAAGTGTAGGTGTTGCCGGAACAGTGACCAGTGGAGCTGATGGTAGCTATACCATCGAGAACCTGATCGTTGATAATTATACCGTAACGTTTTCCAAAGCAAACTATATCACCGTTACCAAACAGATAACACCCGCGGACTTTATTGACGGCATTGTGACCTTAAATGTAGCGGTGGGCAGCCGGGAACTTCTTCGTGGCTTAACAGCCGATCAACTCTCCACTGCCAATAAGTGGTACTATAACGAATATCGAGGCGGACGTAATGCCGATGCATATCCGCATTGGGACTGGGCATGCAACTATATGTCTACGCTTGATTTCTGGGGAGCATGGCAGGAGCAAAATGAAGGCACCACGTTGCAAATCCGCAATGGTGAAGATCAACGCAGCAACCCTGCAGACCTGAATGTTTTCGATTCGTACGTATATGGTCGTAAACTGATCACAGAAGATAATAAAATATTATCGCTGAGAATGCGTACGCACAACGCTGACCCTGCAAGTCCTGCACACTTTGGTGTACAGGTAGTTGATCTTTCTGCAGCAGAGCCGCTCGCTGTAAAAATAGGGGAGAACAAAACGTACGGTTCGGGAGATTATGCTGACTTTGAATTTGACTTAAGCAATTATATAGGCAAAGAGGTTGTCGTTGCTATAGGTATATATCGTCAGGCAACAGGCGACTATTGGAAACAACTTGTTCTTCGCGCGATTCGCTTTGCCGATAAGAAGGTAGTGAACTGGGATTGGCTGCCGGGCACTGAAGTTATTCCCGGATGGAAGCTTACACAGGAAACGGCACGGTCTACCATGCCGCATAATAAAAAATCCTTCACAGGTCTTAGCCCTGTATCGGGCAACCGTGATAACTATGTAGATGCGTATCGCGCATGGCGCAATGTATCTCATGTGGCAGCAGAATGGTCTTTCGTTCCCCTCATAAAAGATCCGGAAGTGTTTCCTTCAGAAGGCTATATTCTCAAAACGCGCAATACTGCTGACGTGAATACAACCATTCCGGAAGCATACCTATATGCAAAATTTGCTGTAGCACCCGGTAGCAATCTGCTAACCTTCACCACACGCAATTTCGGTAGCAACTATACTTACTTCAAACTCACAGCGATTGAAGATGATGGTACCGTGAGCCATATAGCACCTCAATCAAATACTGCACAAGAAGCCAGCGCTGCTGATAACGGTTGCTGGAAGTTTAAGCATGGCAATGGCGGAGCCGGCAATCCGGAAGCCTATGCATCATTCGTGTACGACTTGTCTCAATTCAACGGTAAAAATGTAACACTCGCTTTTGGTGTATACAACGGAGAGGCTAACACGGGTGAAAACAAACTGGTGTTCCATACAATTAATCTGAAATAAAGAATGAAATATACCATGACACTATTTCGCACAATTACTACGTCTTGTCTTGTTCTGCTAATGGTTATAGCAGCGTGCAGCGACCCTGCGTCAGAGGATGGTCCTGTTGATCCTCCGAACGAGGTAAGTCTTTCGGAACAGAACCTTCGCAGGGCCATGGAACTTACAGACAACGCGGTTGCTGCTCACTTCACCGGAGACGGGATGGCAATGGCCCGATACTATAATCCCTATACCAATGTCCGCTCTGAAGAGAAGGGCAGTGTATGGATGTATACCAGCGCGATTGAAGCCGTGAATGCGATCCTTCGCGCGCTCGAAGCACAAAAGGAACATGGCAACGCTGCGCTTTACACTGAACACTTCAACAAGTATTCTGAATTGCTGCACAAGCTATATGAAAATGCGGATTACTACATGGGGACCTTTCAACTAACCTCCTATACACAAACCAAAGAATGGTCGGTATACGGGGTGAACCGTGGAGGCTCCAAAGGTTCTGCACAAGTAGCGGGAATCGAAAATGTATATGATGATCAGATGTGGCTTATCCGCGAATTACTCGAGGCCTATAAACTCACGGATAACGCAGCGTATCTGCAGAAGGCCGAGTATCTAACCGAATATGTACTCGATGGATGGGATTGTACACGTGACGCCAACGGAGCAGAACGTGGCGGCATCACCTGGGGACCCGGTTATGTAACCAAGCATTCCTGTAGCAACGGGCCGGTAGTCAGTCCGTTGGTATGGCTGCATGAGCTATACAAGGACAAAAACGATGAAGTAACCTATAGCTATATAGATGCTGATGATAAGCAGACCCGCAAAACCATGCAGGTAAAGAAAAGCGACTACTACCTGGATTTTGCAAAGAAGATATATATCTGGCAGAAAAACCAGTTGCTGCGTAACGATGGCGTATACGATGATATGAGAGGAGGCTGCTCTCCGGGTAATCCTCAAACGGAAACTATCAATGGAACCGTGTATCGCAAAGGTACTACGTGTCAGGATCGTGTCGGCCCTGCGATTACCTACAACAGCGGCTCTATGCTTTCCGGTGGCGCTGATTTACTCCGGGTAACGGGCGACAATATATACCGTGAGGATGTAAGCAAATTATCGGATGCCAGCTTCCAATATTTCGCAAAGCTCGGACAGACTAAAGAAGGCTACTATACATACGATATCAGTGGTTTCAGAAACTGGTTTGATGGTGTATTGATGCGTGGATATGTAGATGTATATCCGGCATATGGAACTACGGCTAACTATATAAATTCTTTTCAGAAGAACCTTGATTACGCGTACACCAACTTCCTGTACAAAGGTTTTCTCCCGACAAATTTATTGGTAGGCTGGAACCGTGACAACGGTAAGAACAACACAGAAGGCATGTTCAATTTTGCCTTTGCTGCCGAGTATGCTGTGTTGGCGCAATATGAACTTGAAAAATGAAATAAGTCATCTAGCATATGCAGAATATATACAAGCAACTATTTAAAAAACTGATAAAGTATTCCGTGTACGGAATCATTTTTCAGTGTGTTGTTTTCGCTCCCTTCATTTCGTTCGGAGCATTGCAACAGGAGATGAGAGTAACCGGGACAGTAACATCGGCTGACGATGGAACTTCCTTGCCAGGGGTAAATGTAATCATCAAGGGTACAACGAATGGAACGACAACCGATGCTGATGGAAAGTATTCGATAGCGGTTCCGGACGGAAATGCTGTACTGGTCTTTTCATTTATAGGATACACAACGCAGGAGCTATCGGTCGCTTCTCAATCTGTTGTTGATGTAGTCCTGGCTGCGGATGTACACCAACTTGGTGAAGTTGTGGTGGTGGGTTATGGTACACAACAAAAAGTAACATTGACCGGAGCGGTAACAAGTATTAAAGGTGAAGAGATGCTTCGCACCAAAAGTGAAAATCCACAAAACATGCTTACCGGTAGAGTAGCCGGTGTTCGTGTATGGCAAAAAAGCTCGGAGCCGGGTAGCTTCAACAACGTATTCGATATACGCGGATATCTGGGAAATCCATTGGTGGTAATCGATGGTATACCACGTTCGATGTCTGACTTTCAACGCCTCAACCCGAGTGACATCGAAGATATATCGGTGTTGAAGGATGCTTCTGCAGCGATCTATGGTGTGCGCGCTGCGAATGGTGTTGTGCTGGTTACAACCAAAAAAGGAACACAGGGAAAAACATCGATAACCTACAACGGTTCCTATACACTACAGAAGCCATCAGGGATGCCGAAGCTTGCTGATCCATACCAAACAATGACTATATATAATGAGAAGTCAATGAATAATATCAATGGCGGAAGCATTATATATGACCAAGAGGATTTCGAAGCTTTCCGCAGCGGAGCACGCAGGTCTACCGATTGGAATTCATTGCTGATCTCAGACTTTGCACCACAAACACAGCATGACCTGAGCATTACCGGTGGTAACGACAAAACACAATACTATATAGGCGGTGGTTATCTTTTTCAGGAAGGGATTTTCAAGTCAGGCGATTTGAACTATCGTAAATATAACTTGCGTACGAACATTACTACAGAGCTTGTTCAAGGATTAACATTCAATGTTAACCTGAGCGCATTTTCGGATCAGACAAATGCACCCCTCGCAAGTTCAGTAGACATCATTCGAAATTACTGGGCGCAAGGTGTATTGTTTCCTGCATATGCCGATCCTGAAAATACAATGTTGAACTATGAGGGATTGAATCTCGAAACGAATACAGTGGCCATGATGACCTCGGATGTATCGGGCTATAGGAAGAATAATCAGAAAAACTTCCAGTCTTCGTTCTCCCTCAATTTCGATTTCGCAACGGTGTCAGACAACCTGGAAGGTTTATCTGCAAAAGCGCTTATCAGCTACGACTATCGTAATGATGACAACACGACTTTCCGCAGAGAGTATTATCAATATGCCTATAACACCTTGACTAATTCGTATGATTCAAAATTATACAATGCAAGCTCACCCAATCAGCTGTCCCGCACCATGTATGCCAAGCAGCAATTGCTCGGACAGTTCTTACTGAACTATAACCGTACATTCGGTGATCATAAAGTAGTAGGACTCCTTGGCTTGGAAAGTCAGAAGAGAAAAGGAGATAACTTCTATGCGCAGCGCAACCTCGCATTCGCGATGGACTATCTTTTGGGTGGTGTGAACCAAGCACAGGTGAGTGGTATGTATTCAGGTGATAATGATCTCTATGAGATTGCCAACGCAGCGATGTTTGGAAGAGCAAACTATACCTATGCTGATAAATATATAGCAGAGTTTCAATTCCGTTATGATGGTTCCTCTAAATTTGTTAAAGACAACCAGTGGGGCTTCTTCCCATCCGGATCAATCGGCTGGCGTATATCGGAAGAATCGTTCTTCAAGTCAGCTTCATTTCTGTCGTTTGTTGATCAGTTCAAACTGCGTGCAAGCTATGGTGTAACAGCAGATGATGACGCGTTAAAATACGACTGGTACCCTGGCTATCAGTACCCGGCCACAAGTGGTAATTCAGAAAACGGTTATTATAATCAATACGCTCCCGGCTATATGTTCGGAGGTGAATTTGTAAATGGTGTGGCGTTGATTGTACCGAATGAAAAAATCACCTGGTGGGAAGCACGCACCTTCGATGTAGGCGTAGACTTTGAAGGATGGAATGGTCTCTTTGGTTTTTCACTCGACTATTTCGATCGCCGCAGGGAAGGACTTTTTGCCAACCGTTCGGGAGATGTACCTACCGTAGTGGGTACTGGTGCACCGAGAGAAAATCTGAACAGCGATCGTCAATTCGGTATAGATCTCGAACTCTCACATCGTAACCGAATAGGAGAGCTTTCCTATACTGTAAAAGCGATCGGTACCATTACACGCAGAAAGCATTTGGTTGCTGTAGAAAAAGGACCATGGGGAAATTCGTATGATCGCTGGCGCAACGATAACCTGAACAACCGCTATCAGGGAGTACAGTTCGGGTATGAATCTGCAGGACGCTATACGAACTGGGAGGACATCTGGTCGTATCCTATATATAAAGATCGGGATATATTACCCGGAGACTATAAATATGAAGACTGGAATGGTGATGGTGAAATCAACGGTCAGGATGAGCATCCATATGCTTATGATCAAACACCTTGGTTGAATTTTAGTTTGGCCTATAACTGTACTTTTAAAAGTTTCGACCTGAGCTTCCTCTTCCAGGGAACAGCCATGGGCTCGATGCAATACAAGGAACCACTCTATGCTATATGGGGAACAAACGGAGGTGGTACACTGGAACAATATACGGACCGCTGGCACCCTGTAGATCCACAGGCAGATCCTTACAATCCGGAAACGGAATGGGCGGGAGGCTACTATGGATATACCGGAAGATATGCGCGCGATAATTCAGAATTCAACCGCGTCAGCACAGCATACCTCCGTCTGAAGAGCATCGAACTTGGCTATACATTGCCGAAAAAGAACAAGGTGCTCTCGGCTATGAATCTGCGCGTGTTTGCCAATGCCTATAACATGTTCACGATAACAGGAGTGAAGTTTGTTGACCCTGAACATCCGGATGATGATCTCGGAAGGTTGTATCCACTCAACAAAACATATACGGTAGGCGTTTCCGCCAGATTTTAAAAATCTATACTGAGAAACTACGAGTTAAAAAATTGAAGTATATAAATATGAAAAATATATATATAACACTCCTGATCGGCCTGTTAACCTTCTCAGGTTGCGCAGATCTGGATATACCGCCTCCAAATGTGGTGGGCGATGAAACGCTTTTTACAAATGAATCCGGTATGAAGGTTTACATGGCCCGGATGTATAGCAGAATGCCATTTGAGGATTTCAAATATATGGCACAGTGGGGCTTCGAATACAACGGATGGCTAGGCGCCATGGGTATCGAAGGTACTGGGGAAGCACTGAACCGCGATGGAATATGCTCAGCCTTCACAGGTGAAGAGACACCTTATTGGACAGAAGCCTTTGTGTTGCTGCGCGATGCAAACTATCTGATCGAAACCTTACCGGATTACCAGAGTAATTTTCCAGAGGTTACGTACAATCATTATTTAGGTGAAGCCTATTTTGTGCGAGCCACTGTATTCTATGCTATGGCAAAACGCTTTGGTGGTGTGCCATTGGTAACAAAAGTTATACGTTATCCTGCTGATGAGGATGAGCTTGAAGTACCACGCGCTACGGAAGAAGCTACATGGGACCAGGTGCTTGCAGACTACGATCAGGCAATCTCTTTACTTCAACCGAACAGTCCTGAGAGAGGATACTCGAATAAATATGTAGCGTTGTCATTTAAATCCGAAGCGATGCTATACGCCGGCAGTGTAGCAAAATATAATGAGAATGTTACCGGGAGACTCACCGGACTGGGACAGAAAACCGGTGTGCGTGTAATGGGATTTTCTGCAGAGTCTGCACAAAGCGCTTCGAGAAAATATTTCAAGGAAGCCTATAGAGCGGCCCGCGAAGTGATCAGCAGTGGCCGGTATTCACTCTATAAAAAGAGATGGGCATCAGGCGATGCGAATGCGCAATATCTGAATATGGTAGACATGTTTAGCGACCTGACGAGCCCGGAGAATATATATGTAAAAGAATACGGCTACCCAACCTTCACACACGGCTATGATGCATATAGTGCTCCGTTTATTTTTAAAGCACCACTCGCATCCGGTACCTGTCCAACGCTTGATTTCCTCGAGTTGTTTGATGGATTCGATCGCTATTCCGATGGCACTATCAAAGTTACCACGGGTTCTACGAATACAGATGGAACTTACCTGATGTACGATTCACCAATGGACTTCTTCGAAAATGCAGAGCCGCGTCTTCGTGCGTATGTGATTTTCCCTGGCGATGTATTCAAAGGAAAAGAAATCGAAATCCGCGCAGGTGTATATACCGGCCCTGCTCCGGTTAGTCCGTTCTTCAACAACTACTCCTATGCATCCGCTGAAACGCGGTATCAGAATTTGTCTGCGCATACGCAAGGATCCAAGACACTATATCTTAGTCCAAGAGAAGGAAATGGTCAGGAGATCGTTTCATATGAAGGCACAGACATGACGGCTGCCGGTGCGAACGGTCCATTCTACGACAATGGCGAAAGCTGTCTCACCGGACTATATGGACGTAAATGGTTAAACCCTGATCCTTCTTTTGAAGCCGGTGAAGGTAAATCTGCGCAGCCTTTTATTTTGATGCGCTATGCCGAAGTGTTATTGAATGCAGCAGAAGCAGCAGTAGAATTACGATTGGCGGGCGAAGCTTCTCCCGATGGATCAGACCTGCTACAGGTAGCGACAGAAGCCGTAAACGAAATTCGTGAAAGGGCAGGGGCAACAGCATTGGTAGGAGGTATATCAGCAGATATAGCAGGGCGTAACATTGTTCGGAAAGAACGCCGCAAGGAACTTGCACTCGAGCATAAAACAAAGTGGGACCTGCGCAGATGGAGAGTTCAACACTACGAAGAACGCGATGGCTTCTGGGGTGAGTATAGAGAAAAAGATGCTTTCAGTAACAACGCACGTTATCGCTTTCGCGGACTATATCCATTCTTTTCCACGCAAAGTGGCAAGTACTTCTTCGATGCACGCTTCCAATGGGTAAGCCTGAAAACGTTCGAGTATAATATAGTGGATTACTACTTTGCTATACCCGGTGGTGAAGTATCAAAGAGTCCGGTGATTGATCAACAACCGAACCGGTAATGAATAACGACTTATTGAACATTTAGAATTATAGAAGATGAAAAAGATATCATTTTATATACCCGTGATAGCGCTGTTTTCTTTCACTTCCTGCAGTCTGTTTGAGATGGACAACGCGGAGGCTCCAGCCGAAACCGTGCAAGGTGAAGTTGTAGATATAGAAACAGGCGAGCCTGTGCTAACAGACCAGGGCAGCGAAGGTATACGTGTGCGTTTAACCGAAGACAGTTGGGGCGAGAACGCAACGCCGAACGCTGACTTCTTTTGTATGCCGGATGGAAAATTTCAGAATACAAAACTATTTCCGGGAACATATCACATTCGTGTTGACGGCCCCTTCATTCCGCTGATGCGCGAAGACGAGCGTGGTGTTCCGCTTGCGGATGAATCTCAGATCGTAGCGATTAACGGTGTCACGAAAGTGAAGTTCGAAGTACAGCCGTTTCTCAAAGTAGAATGGGTGGGAGAACCTGAAGTCATCAACGGAAAAGTAAAAGCCAAAGTGCGTGTTACGCGTGCCGTATCAGAAGAAGTGTTTCGGAGTAAGATCGAACCCATGGGCGGCTATAGCAACAGTTTTCAGAACGTTACCGATATTCAATTGTTTGTTAGTTACTCTTCGTCTGTAGGGTATCGTGCACGCGATGAACGGTGGTCGAATAAGATCGAATATACCGGATCGGCATTCAATTCATTGTTGGGAGAAACCATCACGATTGAATCTACCGGTACTATTCCTGCCGGCAGAGTGGTCTTTATTCGGGCGGCAGCACGGATCAACTATGATACACCAAAAGGCAGCGGAACAAGAAGATGGAATTATAACGAACCCGTACAACTGTTGATTCCTTAAGATATAGAGTTAGGTTTGGAGTCACCTTGTAATGAGGTGGCTTTAAATCCAACCTTTCCGAAATGGAAGATGCTTATCATGATTACAGTATGCGCATAGTCATACCGTTGATGATAAGCATCTTCCTGACGGAAAGGATTTTTTGTTTTATTATAATAATGAGTATTCATGCAAAAAACGATTATACTTTATCTCCTGTTGACGCTTTGTTTTCAAGTACATTCGCAGTCTCAACAAAAGGATAAGAAATCACAAACTCAGTCGCAGGAGAAAACTACTTTTCAAACTTCAAATCCGTGGAAACCTGTAACGGATGTAAGAGCAGATGTTGCTATAGTGTATAGTGTGAAAGAGCACCACGGTAAAGGAAATATGTCTTTTGAACAACGTGTTCAAAGCTGGCGTGACAAAGGATATACTACACATTTTATGACCGGCATCGCCTGGGGAGAGTACCAGGATTATTTCACCGGGGAGTGGGATGGAAAGAAGCATCTTGATGAAGGGCAGGTAACACAGAAAGGTGACACGTTGTGGCATGGACGCATGGTTCCCTATATTGTGCCGTCCATGAACTTCATACAGTATATGAAGGAGAAAGTGATCAAGCGCGTAATCGATGCAGGCATTGATGCTATATTTCTGGAAGAGCCTGAATTCTGGGCACGCTCCGGTTATAGCACAGCTTTTAAAAGAGAGTGGAAAGATTATTACGGGTTCGACTGGAGACCTCAACATGAATCAGCCGAGAATACATATTTGTCCAACAAGTTAAAATACCATCTATACTATCGGGCGTTGAACGAATGTTTTACCTATGCGAAAGCGTATGGCAAGAGTAAAGGAATGAATGTCCGTTGCTATGTACCAACACATTCGCTGGTAAATTATTCGCAGTGGATGATCGTCAGCCCTGAAGCCAGCCTAGCATCTTTACCATGTGTGGATGGATATATAGCGCAGGTTTGGACTGGAACGTCACGCGAGCCGAATTACTTTAATGGGCAAATAAAAGAACGCGTATTTGAAGCTGCTTTTCTCGAATATGGATCCATGGAGTCTATGACTGCACCAACAGGGAGAAAGATGTTTTTTCTTACCGATCCTATAGAAGACTGGCCACGCGATTGGGCAGACTATAAGAAAAATTATCAGGCAACGTTTACTGCACAATTGCTTTATCCGATGATCGCTGATTACGAAGTGATGCCCTGGCCTGACCGCATATATGAGGGGTATTATCGCACGAGCGCCAACAGCGATAAGAAAGAACAGATCCCGCGTTTTTACTCCACACAGATGCAAGTCATGATCAATACATTGAACAACATGCCGCTATCTGAAAATAAAGTAAGCGGTTCGCAAGGCATCGGTGTGCTCATGTCCAATTCATTGATGTTTCAGCGATTCCCCACACACAGTGGTTATGAAGATCCGCAGCTGTCCAATTTCTATGGACAAGCACTGCCCTTGTTAAAGCGTGGCATTCCTGTGAAGACAGTGCATATAGAAAATGCATCATTCGCCAAAACCTGGAAGGATATAAAGATCCTGATCATGTCTTATTCCAACATGAAACCAATGGATAAAGCAGCGCATGATCACCTCGCTGATTGGGTAAAGAACGGTGGCGTTCTTCTATACTGTGGCAGAGATGAAGATGCTTTTCAAAGTGTGCAGGAGTGGTGGAATACCAATGGAAATACTTTCAAAGCTCCGTCTGAACATTTGTTTATGAAGCTTGGTTTGAAAGCCCCCTTTGGAGCAGGTGAGTATATCTATGGCAAAGGGAAAGTATATATCATGCGTAACGATCCGAAGGAGTTTGTGCTTAAAGGGAATGGCGATGAAGAATTTGTAAACACAATCAAGAAGTTATACGAAGCAAAAGCAGTAGGAGGTAAGCTTGAGTTTAAAAATCATTTCGCGCTTACAAGAGGGCCCTACGAACTCATTTCCGTGGTGGATGAAAATATAGATCAATCTCCCTATACCATGAGGGGAAAGTTTATTGATTTGTTTGACCCCGAAATTCCAGTATTAAATGAAAAGCAGGTGAAGCCGGGTGAACAGGCATTTCTATATAATATCAACAGTGTTAAAAATCCGGCGATACCACAGGTGCTGGCTGCTGCTGCAAGAGTTTACGAGGAGAAGGTAATGAAGAATGGATATTCTTTTATAGCGAAAAGTCCATTGAATACTACGAACGTAATGAGAATACTCCTGCCTGTGAAGGCGAACAAAATTGAAGTGACGGATGCCGCAGGCAAATCGTTGGTATCCGAATCTTCATGGGACACTTCGAGCAAAACTTGTTTTCTGAAGTTTGAAAACAATCCGGATGGTGTGCAGGTAAAGATTAGCTGGTGATTAGGTATATAAGTATAGACGAGAATATAGATGTGAATTAAATTTTAATGTTGAAATAGAATAAAGTAAATGATGAAGAAGATTAGATTATTAGGACAAACATTGTTTTTGTGGTGTCTCATTCTGAACGTAAATGCGCAGGTTTCAGATCCTGTGAGTTATGTAAGCACACTGGTAGGAACGAATTCAAAATTTGAGCTTTCAACCGGAAATACATATCCTGCTGTTGCTCTTCCTTGGGCGATGAATTTTTGGTCTCCACAAACCGGCAAGATGGGGGATGGCTGGATGTATACCTATACGGCCGACAAGATCAGAGGATTTAAACAAACTCATCAGCCTAGTCCGTGGATGAATGACTATGGACAATTCTCTTTAATGCCGCTTACCGGAAAAGCGGTGTTCAATGAAGACGAAAGAGCAAGCTGGTTTTCGCATAAAGCAGAAATTGCGAAACCCTATTATTACCGGGTACATTTAGCTGATCACGATGTAACCACGGAAATCGCTCCCACAGAAAGAGCAGCAATGTTCCGCTTCACATTTCCTGCGAGTAAAAACTCGTTTATTGTTACCGATGCTTTTGATAAAGGATCATATGTGAAAGTTATACCGGAAGAGAAAAAAATTATAGGGTATACTACACGCAATAGCGGAGGAGTTCCTGATAATTTCAAAAATTATTTTGTGATTATCTTCGACAAACCATTCTCTTATGTTGCTGCTGTCAAGGATGGTAAAATTGCAGAGGGTGAAAAGGAATTTAATGGAAATCATGCCGGAGCCATTATTGGTTTTGCAACAACCGACAATGAGCAGGTACATGCGCGTGTAGCATCTTCTTTTATAAGTGAAGCGCAGGCATTGATCAACTTGAAGGAATTAGGCGATGCCGATTTTGATAAAGTTGTAAGCAAAGGAAAACAACGTTGGAACGATGTATTGGGAAAAATCAAAGTTGAAGACGATAACATTGACAACATCCGGACATTCTATTCTTCATTCTATAGATCAGTTTTATTTCCGAGAAATTTTTCTGAGATCGATGCTGCCGGAAAAGTCGTACACTACAGCCCCTATAATGGAAAAGTACTGCCGGGATACATGTTTACGGACACAGGTTTCTGGGATACATTTCGTAGTCTGTTCCCATTCCTGAATTTTTTATTCCCTTCTGAGAACGCAAAGATGCAGGAAGGTCTTGCGAATGCATATAAAGAAAGTGGATTCCTTCCCGAGTGGGCTAGTCCGGGACATCGCGACATCATGGTGGGTAATAACTCAGCGTCTGTTGTTGCCGATGCTTACCTGAAAGGTGCGCGTGGATATGATATTGAAACGTTGTGGGAGGCATTGAAGCATGGCGCTAACAATGTACACCCCAAAGTCTCAGCTTCGGGAAGGAAAGGGTATGAACTCTATAATAAATACGGGTATATACCGAACGATGTAGACGTTGATCAGAATGTAGCGCGTACGCTGGAATATTCGTATGATGACTGGACTATATATCGCTTGGGAAAAGCGCTTCACAAACCACAGAAGGAAATAGATATATATCGGAAGAGAGCCTTAAACTATAAGAACCTCTATGATGCCAAACGCAAACTTATGGCTGGTCGTGCAAGCAATGGTTCCTTCTCGGATGCTTTTAAACCTACCGACTGGGGACGCGATTTTACAGAAGGAAACAGCTGGCATTATTCATGGTCTGTTTTTCATGATCCGCAAGGCTTGATTGATCTGATGGGTGGGCAAAAACAATTCGTAACGATGCTCGATTCTGTTTTTATTATTCCAGGATCAAGAGGAATGGAAAGCCGTTCGATGATTCACGAAATGCGTGAGATGCAAGTGATGGACATGGGGCAATATGCACATGGCAATCAGCCAATTCAACACATGGTATATATGTATAACTATGCGGGCGAACCTTGGAAAACTCAGTACTGGGCGCGCGAGATCATGGACAAGCTCTATGCTTCCACACCCGATGGATATTGTGGTGATGAAGACAACGGACAAACTTCTGCGTGGTATGTTTTTTCTGCGTTAGGTTTCTATCCGGTATGTCCGGGCAGTAATGAATATATCATGGGCTCGCCTTTGTTCAAGTCTGTTAAAATCAAACTTGACAATGGGAAGGAGATCGCGATAGCAGCTGTCAACAATTCAAAAGAAAATCGCTATATATCGGAGATGAAGTTAAATGGTAAAGTATACACCAAAAATTACCTGACACACGAAGACCTGATGAAAGGTGCAGTGATTAACTTTACGATGAGCGCTTCGCCTGATAAAAAGCGGGGAATCGATAAAGCCGACTTCCCGTATTCTTTCTCCAATGAAAAGTAAACCGTTAAAACATCTATACACTTTATGTTCAAGATATATTTAAGTAGAATACTGCCCATTGTTATAGTAGGGGTTCTCGCTTCCTGCTCGCAGCCTGAAACAAAAAAGGAGGAGGAAGCGGGTTCGGAATTCCGTGCGCCTGCATATCCCTTAATAACAATTGATCCCTATACCAGCGCGTGGTCAACTTCTGATCAACTGTTTGATACTCCGGTAAAGCACTGGACGGGCAGGAATCATTCGATGATCGGAGCTGTTCGTGTGGATGGACAGGTTTATCGTTTCCTCGGAAAAGAAGAGATTCCATTGCAGCCTGTTTTACCCAATGCTAAATATGATGCCTGGGAAGGTAAATATATAACGAATCAACCCGCAGTGGGATGGGAGAAATCGGGCTTCAATGATGCATCGTGGAAAACTGGTAAGGCAGGGTTTGGTACGCCGAATACTTTTGAAACCAATACACCGTGGCAAACAAAAGAAATCTGGGTGCGCAGAGAATTCACCTTGTCTGCAAATGAAGGTGAACTATATCTGATCTATTCGCACGATGATGATTTTGAATTGTACCTGAATGGGACACAGATCGTGAACACGGGCAACCACGCCAAGAGCAATGTCACCGTTAAGCTTGATAAGAGTCTGTTAAATACCAATGGCAAAAATGTTATAGCAGCACATTGTCTTGACCGTGGTGGTTTGGCCTATGTGGATTTCGGTCTCTTCGCAGAGAGTAGTCAAAAACCAATCTTTGCGCAAGCTGCAGTGCAGAAGCGTGTAAAGATTACTGCGACTCAAACTAAATATGATTTCACTTGTGGCCCTGTAGATCTACATCTGGAATTTGCATCGCCCTTGTTGATGGATGATCTGGATTTGCTTTCGCGACCTGTAAACTATATCAGCTATAGCGCAGTCTCAAACGATGGTCAATCGCATGATGTACAGGTTTATTTAGAGGCTACACCCGAGTGGGCTGTGAATGAATTGAACCAGGAAGTTGAAGTTGCTACCGGAAAGACAGGAGGCATTCACTTCGCAAAAACCGGAACTACCGAACAACCTGTCTTACAAAAGAAGGGTGACAACGTTCGGATAGACTGGGGCTACTTTTATCTCGCTTCACAGGAATCTGAAAACAACGCGCTGGCTATTGGTGATTTCACAACGGTGAAAAAATCGTTTATGGAGAGTGGAAAAATAAGTTCTGCAAAAGATAAGATCACGGCTGTTATGTCCGGCACAATGCCGGTGCTTGCCTATACCGACAATCTGAAGAAAGTGTCTTCAACACCGGCGGCAGGGTATGTGATGCTGGCCTATGATGATGTTGAATCGATACAGTACTTTGGGAAGAATCTGAAGGCATGGTGGACGAAAGGCGGGCAAGTTAGTTTTGACAACGCCATGGCTACTGCTGCTACCGACTATGAGAAGATAATAGCCCGTTGTGATGAACTTGACAGCAAGATATATAGTGATGCGCTGAAGGCGGGTGGTGAGAATTACGCACGTCTTTGTTTGCTGGCGTACCGCCAGGCTATAGCTGCGCATAAGCTGGTTAAGGATGATCAGGGCAATACACTCTTTTTGTCGAAGGAGAATTTCAGTAATGGTTCTATCGGAACAGTGGATGTCACGTATCCTTCTGCACCGCTATTTCTGAAGTATAATCCCGAGTTATTGAAGGGAATGTTGAACCCGATCTTCTACTATACTGAAAGTGGTAAATGGACCAAGCCCTTTGCAGCGCATGATGTAGGTACATATCCACAAGCCAACGGACAAACGTATGGTGGTGATATGCCGGTTGAGGAATGCGGAAACATGTTAATTCTTACTACAGCGATTGCCAATGTAGAAGGTAAAGCTGACTATGCAGAGAAGCATTGGGAAGCGCTGACGACCTGGGCTAACTATCTTTTGGAACATGGTCTTGATCCGGAGAATCAACTTTGCACGGATGATTTCGCCGGGCATTTCGCACACAACGTAAACCTTTCTGCAAAAGCTATCATGGGTATAGCTGGGTATGGTAAACTGGCAGAAATGCTTGGTAAAAAAGATATAGCAGCGAAATATACTTCTGAAGCCAAGAAGATGGCACAGGAGTGGGTAAAGATGGCTGACGATGGCGATCATTTCCGATTAACATTTGATCAGCCTGGTACCTGGAGTCAGAAGTATAATCTTGTTTGGGACAAGTTATTAAACCTTGGCATCTTCCCGAAAGAAGTCTTGGAGAAAGAAGTTGCTTACTATCTTACCAAGCAAAACAAATATGGTTTGCCTTTGGATAACCGAAGAACCTATACCAAATCGGATTGGATAATTTGGACTGCTACATTGGCGAATGATACGGCAACGTTTCAGAGGTTTATCGATCCGGTATACGGCTTTGTTACCGAAACACCTGACCGTGTTCCGATGAGCGATTGGTATGAAACACCGGGTGCTACACAAGTTGGCTTTCAAGCGCGGTCGGTAGTGGGAGGTTATTTTATTAAGATGCTGGAGAAGTAAAGATCAGTTTGGTTATCCGTTAAGATCAAAAGCATAAAGGCATTTAACTCTCAACGGATAACTTTAATTTATACTCTTATAAGGATGGGGATAATCAGTCCCCATTACTTTTTTATACTCTACTATAAAGGTCTGATAACGGAGCCTGGCTTCATCGTTCATCTTTAATCGTTGCATCGCTTTAATTTGAAAAGTCAGCGCTGCATCGTTCAACGGATCTATATTTGCAAGAGCATCTGCTAAAGCAATGGTTGCCTGGTAAAGTTCAGCCTCAAAGCTTTTTTCCATTTCCAACAGGAGCACAGGTTCGAGTTTCTTTTCCATCTCTTCTTTAAATGAATCATATAGGGGATGATCTGAGAGCTGGAGGAATTTACCACGTGATACTATTTCAATCAGTTCATCTCTATATGTCTCAATCTCATTTGTAGAAATGATTTCCATACATCGGGAATAGTCGCAATAGAATTCTGCAGATTGCTCTATTTTGAAATACCCTTTGTCATAAATTAATTCTATTCCATCAAGTTCGCTGAGTACTTTGCGCAAGTGATTTATCGTAACGCCTCTTGAATTCTTTACTTTGTCAGCAGGCTTGTCTGGCCATAATATATTGCTGAGTCGCTGCGATGCTATACCGCCCTCCGTAGTGCTATATTCCAGTATAAGACAAAATATTTGCTTCAGCTGGGCGCTGAATAGATAAGTAATATCCCGATTGTTTCGGTCGCGTACCGTGAATTCCCCGAAGAGATATATAGCATTCGATAGCGTTGTTGTCTCCGTTTTCGTGGTGGGTATAGATTCACGTTGAACGTCTTCCTCAACGTTAGTCTGTTTTTTAGGCCTTACCCTTTTATACACAACATAACCAATCCCAGTTACCAACAGGCACGAAAGAATAATGACGGCCCATCTATAGGGATTTTTCTCCCGTGAATAATTTGCCAATTCTTCCGCTGTAAGGGGAGGAAAGGATAAAGAATATACTTTCAGGTCGGAAGAGATATCGTCATCAAATTCCTGAACAACTGCATACATATTGTTCAGCATGCTGTCATAGTACAGATTAGCGTTGGTTGTAATCTTGTCTGAAAATATAGGAATTGAATCGCCCAGTATTTGATAGCTTCCGTCTTTCAACGAAAACCGGTATAGCTTTAAAAGTGATTCCGTAAAGTGTTCAGGGTAGCATAAGGTATAAAAACAGGAATCGTCAAGTATAACCATTCCTCTTACAGGAACTACATTGTCGCGCTCCCATGGAATTTCCCAAAGCTTCGAAACATGCCTGGTGTCCAAATCTATTTTATAGAGATCATAATAGTATTTTCTTCCGACAGTTTGCTCTCCTGATTCGTTCCCCATCCCGCCAAATATGTATATGGAATTGGTGCTTTTATAATATCCTACTGAGGAGAAGTAGCGTGGTGATAGAAAGTCTCCTGTAAAACCTTCCACAGTACTCCAACCCTTTTTATTCAAATCGTAAGAGATAAAGTCCTTACTGTAACGCATTTTTCCAAAGCCACCAAATATAGTATACTGCTGAGTAAAAGGATTGAAGTACGAACCATGGTGATGCAGAGGACTTGTCAGTTGTTCAGAACTTTCGGAAGTCCATTGGTAGGTATCCAGGTCGAGACTCGCTACAGTAGGCCCCTCATAATTATCCTGTGGAGGAGCATAGTAAGCTTCATACGAATATAGTTTGTTGTGTTGCTCGTCGATGAAGTTGGTTCCCAGTATAGGTTTGACGGGACATTTGTCCTGAAAGACTTTAATGTTCGTACTACCTGATCGTACATTGTATATATACAATGAATCTCTGTTGAAATAATAGATCTCTTTCTTTTCGGAATTATAGTTAGCACCCGCTACAGATTTGGATTTGAAAGAAGCTTTATACCTCCAGTGGTATGCATCGTTCACTAACCATTCCGGATTTGAAACCTCACCAATGGCTTCACCGCCAATGTCGTAAACGATATTGCCTTTACTTTCATTCAATGCAAACATATACTTTTCCTGACCACCTACAGACAGATCTTTTATAGCGAAGGAAGGCACATCAATGATATGATCGCTTTTGCCGAAAAGAATAATAGGATGATACGTGTCAGGCAGATTTTTATTTTCGGCTCCAAAGGTTTGATTGTGTATGATGAGTTTTACAGAGTCACTTTTCAGGTCGAATGAAATCTTCATTTTAAACCAATGCATGTTGAGCAGTTCTTCGCGGTCCATGCTAGCAACGATCAGATTACTCTTGCCCTCTTCATTGAATTTGAAGACGAGATTGCCGCCCTGACCATCATAAAATAGATTATAGATCCTGTTGCTTTCTTTGTTTTTGATCCGCAGAATATATCCGAATTCTGTTCTGGGATATAGGGAGAGGTTGAACTCTATATCAAAGTAACCGGAAAATTCAGCCGTGTTATTTCCAAAGACATTGTATGAGGTCCGTTGATTTATGGGTTGCTCACTGCCATGAAACTTTAATCCTCCCGGTGGTGATGCGTGCAAAGGCACGAAGCCTAAAAGCAGGAGTACATAGCAATATAATTTTATGGATGAAAGCATTGATACAAAGGTCCGAAACAAATTCCACACGTCTCCTAGCATTCTACGCATTATAAGGTTTACCCCAGTTTGGGGAGACAAAATAAAAAAAAACGATGAGGACTTTGAGGATTCTATTTGATCCACCAATTAATTTTGAATCTAAGCGGTCGCTTTTTTGATGGATGTAATCTTTTTCCGCCTCCAATTGAATTTGTAGAAAGATGGGGTCTCCTGGAATTCAATCTTAATCCCAGCACACTGGTAAAGAGAACCGTGCATTCAGCACAGTTGGTTTCCCGTGGTTATCCACACGTGTACGCATGACCATTCTTAGCATATCCATACCGTTGAACTTGCGGTTTTGTTCTGATGATAGAAAAATCTCTGATGGAAAATATATTCAGTTTTGCGGTTCTATGATTTTTGTCATAGGATGTCGGGAGTATATACTGGTCTTTTGCGGTCAATACAAATATAGTTTATGAACAATACACCGCTGCACACCTTTCATATCCCGGTACTGGGATTAGCGTATACTATTGATTCTCCCATCAAGGTGGCTCGCTATGGTATAAATTCAGTAATCTCTATCATCGAAGACAAACTCATTGAGCTGATGCGTATGCATTATTATAAGGAAGTGAACAAACCTTATATACCGATCACTCCGAAGGAACATGACTATCGCGCCAGACGGATAACAGATTACTTGAATCTCATGAATGATATAGTAAAGGAACAAGTGGAAAAACTGGTTTCCACAGCGTTTGAAGCAGGCTCTGAAATATCCAAATATTTCGACATGTTACCCAACGAGCATAGCCTTCGATTGCTATATATCGAGATGATGCGCAGTAATGACAGCAGCAGGAAGTCGTTGCTTGCTGACTATCTTCGAAAGCAGGTACGTGCGGGACGCATCGATGTTAACATCATGACGAAAGTGGATAAGAATAATTATGATGCGGATGGTGCTATACTCACAGATTCTTCGGATGCGCTTGCTGCGCTTCGGGGATATGCTAATAGTGATCTTACAAATTCTGCTGTGATATTCTCGGCAGGCCTTAATCCTCGATTGTTTAATTACCTGGAGACGTTGCAGGCTTTTCATCCAAAGGGCTGGGGTATATTTGACAAGAGTGTTGTCGTAAAAGTAAGCGACTTTCGTTCTGCTCTCATTCAAGGAAAATACCTGGCCAAGAAAGGTATATGGGTAAGTGAATTCAGAATTGAATCGGGGTTGAATTGTGGCGGCCATGCATTTGCCACGGATGGAAGTTTACTCGGTCCTATATTGGAGGAATTCAGGATCAGACGTAATGAATTGAAAGATTCACTGCACGCTCTTTATAATCCGGTGATGCAACAGAAAGGACTTGCCACTTTTGCCGAGCCACATCCTTTGAAAATCACAGTACAGGGAGGTATAGGAACTTTTGAAGAAGCGAATCTTCTATTGTCTTATTATGATGTAGCCAGCACAGGGTGGGGGACTCCATTTTTACTTTGCCCGGAAGCCACTACCGTGGATGATTCTACATTGCATCAATTATGTGCCGCAAGGGAAAATGATATATTGCTCAGCAAGAATTCTCCATTGGGCATACGCTTTAATTATTTAAAAGGGACAAGCTCAGAAAAGGAAAGGTTGGCTCGCATCCGTGCCGGTAAACCAGGGAGTCCGTGCACGGAAAAACACCTGGTATCCAATACGGAGTTTACTGATAAGCCGATTTGTACAGCGTCACATCTATATCAGAAAATGAAAATTTCGCAGTTGCAAACACTGAATTTACCAGCGGATGCGTATGAGACACAGTATAATGATATAGTATCCAAAGAGTGCTTGTGCGTTGGGTTGAGCAATGCGGTGACTACTCATTATAAATTACCACCTTTCAAACAAATGCGAGGCATCACCATGTGCCCGGGACCAAATGTAGCCTACTTCAATAAAGTTGTTTCCCTGAAGGAAATGGTAGACTATATTTATGGTCGTTGCAATATAGTGGATGGTGAAAGGCCACACATGTTTATCAAAGAGCTATCGCTTAATATAGCGTATCTCCAGGAGCAACTCCAGCAGCTGACATCTGCGAATGAAAAAACGATTCGGGAATTGCGCGCATTTGGAGATAATTTACTGGCCGGAATTTCCTACTATAGAAAGCGATCTTCCGATTTTATAAAGCAGCGTGCAGATATTTTTAACGAGGCTTTAAATCGTTGTGAAGCAGAGGTTGAATCGCTGGTAGGATATAAACTTCCCGCTTGATGGGAGTTAACTATATATCGGTATAATTTATAAATACTGATATATAGTTGATTATATTAAAAGATGATCTTGTACGTATTAAGTAAAACTTATATGGAATTTCAACGTAATTTTTTGATCACATCCGTGGACACCCAATAGATATCTCCCCGGCTTGCATAAAATAGATAGTTGCCGTCCGCAGTTACATACGGACAAAAGTCATCGGTCTCTGTATTGATCGCATTTCCCAAGCTCTTCGATGATGTCCAGGTTCCATCCTGTTTGCGGAAGCTTACATAGAGATCACCGCTGCCTAATCCGCCGGGACGATTTGCTGCAAATACTATATACGACTCATCCGGAGCTACAAAAACATCTGCTTCATAGGAAGCCGTATTAATCTGTGAACTTAGTTTAATGGGTGGCTGAAATTCTCCATTTTTCAATTCAGACGAATAGATGTCGTAATTGTTTTTACTCTCAAGGTCTTCTCTATTGGAAGAGAAATATATCTTGCCCGTTTTCGTAAATGAAATGTAGTATTCATTCTTGCCAGAGTTGATATTCTTACCTGCATTTTTTGGCTCAGACCATTTTCCGTCCTGCTGTTCAATGTACCAGATGTCATAATCTTTTTTAGGCCCTATACCAGTCAAGGGTTTGTCGGAAATAAAAAACAGCTTCTTGTTATCTGGCGTCAGGAAAGGATCGTTGTAGTTATATACCTCATGGAAAAGGATTTTAACAGGTTGACTCCAACTTCCGTTTTCAAATTTCATCATGCGGGTTTCTGCCTTGCGATTGATTTCAACACCGTAGTAAAACGTGTTGTTGTCATTGGAGAAAACTGCTCCGAATTCAAACTCGTTTTCGGTTGAGACCCTACCGGGAGCAAATACTTTAGGAGTTGTGCCGGGCGGAAGTTCGTTGAGATACTTTACGCGCGGCTGCTGTCCATAAGTTTGTAATGCAAAGTATAGAAGACCAATAATAAAAGTGAAGTGTATATTTTTTTTCATTGCAAAATGCCACCATTCTATAGTTATACATTTAACTAAAAGATTAGTTGAATGTATGAGGATGGTTTGATAAAAGCAACACTTCGAACCTCAAGTTTTATATCAGGGTCCGGTAACTTATGACGATGATTTTTCTTTACTACTGATCGTGCCGTTCTGTCGTGATCGTACCAAGGCACGACTGCCGAGTATAATGCCAATCACGCCTATGACAAGCGCCACGATGGCGCCAAGTCGTCCGGAGCCGGTGCCGATACTACTGTCACTTGTACGAATTAAATGAATGCCACTTAGAATTATGTCGATCAATGCCAGGGCAAGCGAAGTGATAGCACCAGGTCGTCCATATCCGATTCGACCCTGTGAGCGAGCCACGATTATCCAACCAATAATTATACTTATCAACCCCAGGAATAAAGGCAAGAGCGCCGCGGCTCGCCCTGTAGTTATACCGGTAACTTGTAACAATATGTTGATCTGAATTAGACGTTTCATTTCCATTTTTTTCAAGGTTTAATATTTGTGAACTGATCTACATCGTAAAAAATGCAAGAGACGACTGGCCTCGATATTTCTGGCAAACCTAAACCGATAGGAATAGTCTTGATTGGAAGATTACGACATCGTCAATTGTTTTGAATCAACGGAATAACGCCTTAAAAATACCAGCGGATGCGAAGGGTATATTTACAAACCATCATTCGTCTCCGGTGTCATCCTTTCGTTGTCGACAAGCAGACGGTCTTTAATATATTGTGTAGGGGAGAGCCCAGTGAATCGCTTGAACTCATTGATAAAGTGAGACTGATCATAGTAGTTAAACTCATAGGCGAGATCGGTCATGGAATATACTTTGGAAGGAAGGTTCTCCATGAGGGATCTGAACCTGGTGAGTTTTGAAAACAGTCTGGGACTGAAACCGGAAAGTGACTTAAAGTCTCTTTCTATTTGGCGTACTGACAAATTACAAGCATGAGCCATCTCACTTACGGGTTGCATCGTGCCGGTAGTAATTGTCTGGCGGATGATTGAGCTTAGGTAAGTCGATTTTTTTTCAAGTTGTATTAATCTTCTTTTTAAGAAATCGGAAATGAGTTCAATGCGTACATGGTGGGAAGTGGCACACATCACTTTATCTTCCAAGATACTTCCTTCCTTTCCAAAAAGGCTTGTTATGTCAAGGTTATAGTCGCTTAGGTTTTTGGCGGGTATATTAAATAGCAATGGCAGTGCTTGCGGATAAAGGTAAACACCGAGCATTCCGAATGCTTTATCAATTGCAAACTTTCTGAAAGCCTGTGATTGCGCGTATAGTCCTGAAGTAAATGTCTTTTCGAGATTTGATTCGGATCTATATACATTTACTTCTCCCTTATAATAAAAAATTAATTCCGGACAGCACTCTGCGGTTGCGCGATGGAGGAACGGAAAGGTTACGGGTTGAGTACTTTCTAATACCCAAAAACATCTGACATAATCAGTAAGGTCTGCCGGTGGTGAATAAGTATGAAAGTTCATAACACAGAAAACAAAGATATGTGTATTGCATAAATCGTCAAGTGGGTTCATGATTGATTTTAGATTCAGACCCAACAACAATTAGTGGTGCGCTATAGGGTTGATAAAGTGGATTCATACGTTATCTTTTGCAAGCGGATGGCGGGAATTGAATTATGAATAGACTTTAAGATTCAGGCCTTAAAAATTGGCATTCAACAAACTATTTCCGTAACTCAGAATGCCAGGTATGAGTTGAAACGTACTCATTCTTTTGGTTATAATATATTCGTATTTATATGACTGATCCGGTGCAGGGAAAGATAAGTTTTAAGCAGGCGATGTACCTGGCGCTGACTGTGCTATGTATATATTACCCCATTACAATTTCTGCCAACATTCCCCTGGCGCATTGGAAGAATGTACAGTTCCTTGTATTCCCGGCGATTGTGAACTTCATATTTTATGCATTGCTTATTATAGCGATCGATCGCATTATTGATTATTCTGAAAAAATCATAGGGCCGGGTATGCTTGAGTTGCGGATCAAGACAATTGCTTTGTCTATCGTTGTTGCCTTGGTAGCAGTATTGTTATCACAACTTCTCTTTAAGCTCAATGTCAAGTTCTGGTCAATGTTGACCGAGCCCTTGAGTCAGGAAGAAATTCGCAGACCCGGCAACAGGCCACCTCAGTTTGCATGGTGGAATGCCTTGAGACGAACAAACACCGGGCTTACTATTGTCATTTCCATTTCCATTTTTTATCTGATACTAAATCGCAAGTCGCATTATAGAATGCGCTATATGGAAATTCAGACCGAGCAACTTAAACGGGAAAATGCCATGGCCCAATTCGAAGCTTTGAAGAATCAGGTTAGCCCACACTTTCTTTTCAACAGCCTGAGTATACTATCTTCTCTCGTTCATGTTGATCCACACCTTTCTGAAAAATTTATAGATCAACTCTCCAAAGCATACCGGTATATTCTTGAACAGAAGGACAACGATACAGTATACTTAAAGACAGAACTGGATTTCCTTGAGTCTTATACATTCCTGCTGAAGATCAGGTTTGAGAGCAAGTTTGATGTGAAGATATATATAACAGATGAGCAAGCTGAAAAATATCGTATTGCTCCATTGACCTTGCAGCTTCTGATTGAGAACTGTGTTAAGCATAATCGTATGTCACAGAAAGAACCCTTGATTGTCACGATTTTAATTAAGGAGAATCACCTGGTTGTTACAAACCCTATACGACCCAGAAATGAAATTGAAAGAACCACATCAACAGGAATTGGTTTGGGAAATATTAAAAACCGGTATCAACTTCTTACCAAAAGCCCCGTAAAAATTACACAGGATGAAGAATTGTTTATGGTAAAAATTCCGCTGTTATGAATGTTATAGTAATCGAAGATGAGCGGCTGACAGCTCAACGACTGATCTCGCTTGTAAACAAGTATGACGCTTCAATCCATGTGCTTGCTCAAATCGCTTCTGTAGCAGAAGCGATAGCATGGTTCACAGCAAACCCGACTACTCCGGTTGATCTTATCTTCATGGACATTCACTTGGAAGATGGTGACAGTTTTCAAATCGTCAGTCAGTTGAACCTGACGACTCCGATAATCTTTACAACCGCTTTCGATGAATATATGATCAAGGCTTTTAAGGTCAACAGCATCGACTACTTGCTTAAGCCTGTCAACTACACTGAACTTGCTGTGGCGCTTACTAAATTCATGTCTTTGAGATCCAACCATGAATTGCAATCAGGATCAACGCAAGTATATATTAAGACATTGATCAACCAGTTAAGCCAACAAAATAATTCGCAGTTCAAAGATAGATTTATGGTAACGGTTGGAACCAAGATCAGATCAATCAAAACTGAAAGTATTGCCTATTTTCATCTTGAGGAGAAAACAGTTTTGTTGGTTACAAATGATGGTGCGACTCTTCCTGTTGATTACAGCCTTGATAGACTTATGCAGGTCATCGAACCTAAACAGTTTTTTCGCGTCAGCAGGCAATTCATTGTATCGCTGAATTCGATTCAAATGATACACACTATATCTGCAGGAAAACTTAAGCTGGACTTGGTTCCAAAAACAAAGCAAGAGGTTACCGTTAGTGGCGACAGGGTTTCTCACTTCAAAGAATGGTTGGGTAAAGAATGAGAACTTCAGGTGTTGAAAAACGTCATTCAGCATTCAGCTTTTGGTATCCGGTAAAACTTATTTTCTTCTTTCGATGCTCAATCCTAATTTGTATTGACATAACAAGTTAATTACAGGAAAGCAAAACTGATTAAATAACGGGATCATGATAGCAAGCTATATTAAGACATCGGTGCGCAGTATCATGCGCAATAAGTTGTTCTCCATAATCAATATCGTTGGCCTTGCTATAGGCATGTCGGTTGGTTTGTTGCTCATCGCTTTCGTGCACGACCTGCTATCATACGATACATTCAACGAGAAGGGCAGCCGTATATATCGCATTACTTCACATGCTAAATTTAAGCAGGGCCAAAGCAGTAAGTTTGCATCAACCTCTATAAAAATTGACAGACTGATACAGGAAAAAGTATCCGGTGTTGAGGAGGCTACGAAGATACAAACTGAATTCTCGGGTGACGCAAGCATCAACGGCAATGTTATTCCGCTTACGGGTATATATGCTGAACCTTCGGTGCTTCGGATCTTTACATTAACGATGTTGAAAGGCGATGCTGCTACCGCGCTTCATTCACCTTATTCCATTGTACTTACGGAAACCTCTGCGAAAAAACTTTTCGGTGCCGAAGATGCTTTCGGTAAGACCATTCACATCAATGACCTTGATTACAAAGTCACAGGCATCCTGAAGGATGTTCCATTCTTTTCACATATCCAATTTGAATCGCTTGTTTCCTTTAGCACAATCGAACCACGCATCATGAAAGATCAAGACCTTCTTACGTGGGGAAATGTCTGGCAGAGAAACTATGTATATATACTGCTCCCAAAGAATTTTAGTGCTTCTAACATTCAGGCACAAATCGATGCGATCTGTGCCGAGGAAAACAAACTGGACAAAGAAGCAGAGATATACCTCACGCTTCTTCCCTTGTACGATATCATGGTGGGTGAGGAGTTGGAGAACTCTATAAGACCTGCGATGCCTGGCGTTGTACTGTGGATCATTAGTGGATTAGCACTCGTGGTGATACTGTCAGCATGTTTCAACTATACCAACCTCTCTATTGCCAGATCGATGAGACGTTACAAGGAAGTGGGTTTACGCAAGGTGATAGGAGCAGGAAAGAGCCAGGTATGTATGCAGTTCCTTGCTGAGGCTGTGATCATTTCGTTTGTGAGTCTTCTTCTTTCTTTCGCAATGTTCCTGGTGCTGCGTCCGCAGTTTATCGACATCGCCCCCGAGCTTCTGAAAATGGTAAAGCTCGAAATAACATTGCCGATGCTGTTGATATTTATTGCTTTTTCCTTGGTGGTGGGTATAGTGGCTGGCTTCTTACCAGCTATATTTTTCGCGAAAGTCAACATCATGCATGCATTGAAAGATGCGTCTTCTATAAAGGTATTCAAGGGCATTAGCTTTAGGCGCTCGCTGGTGGTAGTGCAGTATACATTTACATTGATCTTCATTACCAGCACAGTCATCGGTTATGTTCAGTATAAAGATATACTTGCTTTCGATCTCGGCTTTAATACCGAAAACATTCTCAACATCAATCTTCAAAAAAATAAACCGGAGGTTCTGATAAACAAACTGAGAGCCATGCCGGAAGTGTCCGGAGTTTCGCAGTCGAGGCTCTTAACCAGTGTCGGCAATGCCTGGGGCGGCTTCCTGAAATATAAAGGTTTGCGCGATTCGGCCTTGGTGTTGTTAAATATAGTCGATGAGAATTATATACCGCTTCACGGTTACAAGCTAATCGTAGGTCACAATTTTATTACAAAGCCAGTGACGAAAGATGCTACGAGCGAATTGATCGTTAATGAAAAAACACTAAAGCAATTTAACATTGGCAATGGTGATCCGGAAAAAGCAATTGGCGAAGAGGTGCTTTTGAATAATAGAAAGCTTACGATAGTAGGCGTCATAAAAGACTTTCATTATAGCAAGCTCGACTCAAACATAGAACCTGTTGTGTTCACCTACCTCACACCGGATGCATTTCTGACAAGCGATGGGAGGGATGGCTTGGTGAATGTACGCGTTAACACCGACAACCCGATTGAGACAATGGCAAAGATTCAGGAAGTGTGGAAAAGCGTTGATCCTGTTCATCCATTCGATGCCCAGTTTTATAAAGACTCAATCGAAGATGCTTACAACGAACTCTCTGCTATGATAAAAGTTATCGGCTTCCTCTCATTCATTGCCATCTCAATTGCTTCATTGGGATTGCTCGGAATGGTTGTATTCACAACTGAAACCAGAATCAAGGAGATCAGCATACGCAAAGTATTAGGTGCAACCGCTGGCAACTTAGTGCTCTTGCTAAGTCACGGATTCGTGGTTATGCTTGCTATATCTGCACTGATAGCGCTTCCTATAACCTACATATTTTTCGAAAATATAGTGCTCACCAATTTCCCTTTCCATGATCGCATTGGTATAGCGGAATTGTTTGGTGGATTGCTGGCCGTTTTGGCGATTGCGTTCATCATGATTGGATCGCAGACTATACGGGCTGCTCAGCGTAACCCGGCCGAAATTTTGAAAAGCGAATAGTTGTAATACAAACGAAGGTTGTTCATGGAAGTTAACAGCCTAAATTTTTTCAGCCCACACGTAAGCTCGCTTGGTGGCATACTCGACATCCGGATAGGGAAAGCGTTCTATAGTATCAATTATTTTGAAATTGTTACTGTTAAGTAACTCCAGTATTCGCTCGGTTTGCAAGAAGTGTAAATCAATATCAACATCAATATCGTTTGCCTTATCAAAATGTACGGTCTCTTGCCCCACATGAAATGCGAATAAAAAATGGGCACCTTTTTCCAAAACACGGTTTACCTCACTGAACGCTTGGCCGACCTGATCGTAATCAAAATGTACTATAGCATAGAATGCTACTGCAGATGCAAAATGATTTTCGTTGTAAGGCAATGCAAGGAGATCGCCCTCTTCGAACGCTATATATGGAAAAATACCACGGGCGACCTTCACCATTCCGGGTGAAATATCAATACCAACTATATTCTTAAGACCAGCGTCAAATAAAAACTTTGTAGTTTGTCCGGGGCCACAGCCAAAGTCTGCACATATACCTTTGTCTTTATTGAGCCGCGCGAATTCTTTTAAAATCAAACGGTCAAAATGCTTCTTGGAGAGTTCGTCAATGCGTGTAGCCGCATAGCTTTCAGCCGTAGCATTATAGGTTGTTATTATTTTCTCTTTCGGCTGCATTTGTTAACCTTATTATGTAAAACCGATCTTTATGAAACTTCCCGTTGTAACAATTCATGTTACGATGTCTCAACAGTTTCGTTGTTAAAATTCTTGTGCCGTTACTTTATAAAAGTCAGTTACCTGTTTAGTGTGTCTTATAATGTGGTTTTCATATAAAATAACACATTCGTATTTAGTGAGATTTCCCCATACAGGCAATTCCCAATCAACACAAGTCTCCGTTAAATCTTCGTTGTCAATCATTTGAAAAACTTCTTTCTGCAATTCATATAAAGAGATGATCAAGTCTTCTTTTGTATATTGTTTTACATCGGGTTCAATATCAGGTGTATTGGAGAACTTCTTACCAAAATCCAGAAACAGCATCTTGATTGAATCAGCATTTTTATCGTAGGGACGTTCTGTCTTTTTAGTAGAGCCTAAGTTTGTGTCTGTCCCTTTTAGGATGTGGTTAGCGATCTGCCCCACTGACCAACCTCCATCAGCCCTGTTCTTATTTATGTCTGTGTGTTGCTGAATGGCATGAATGAAATTGTTAAAAACAGTTTCCATTCTAAGTTTCAAATCGTTTTTATTCATGGAGCATGATTTGGGAGTTGTGAGAATTCGATCAGTTTATTTTTTAGACAACGTAATTTGCTTTGGGTGCTTAAGTTTGTAGATACTAACAGAATGAATCACTACCGCAATAAAACTCCCAGTCACAATGGGGGCGGCACCGATGAGCAAACCATATAGTATATAAATGGTGTTTGCCACTAACGACAAAACCCGCAGGTATAGAATATCTTTCATCGTCATCGATGTTAAATTCAGAGTAAGTGCTAAAAAGCCTAAAGCATTTGTCATTGATTAATTATTTAGAGGTTCGTCCTAACATTGTATATACTAACTTGTTTTGTTTTAATTATATTCTAACAACATGATGTGGCAGGGGCTGAGGTGAGTTTCGGTTAGATGGAATTCATCTTTGGCCACTATTCGAAAACCAAACTTTTTGTAAAAGGAGATTGCTGTTGTGTTCCCGATCCATACCACTAACCACATTCCGTTTTGCCCGCGTGATTTCGAGTAGTCAATATTATAACTCATGAGTTCAGCACCCAGCTTAAGGCCATGAAAAGAATCCAGCAAATAGATTTGATCCATCTTTGAAACATGCTCTGGTTTAATTGCCGGATGTTTCATAGTGAGCTCTATTTTGGAAAATCCGGCAACTATATTTTCATGTTGAATGATGTGATAAATATTTACGGGGTTATCCAATTCCTTTTTGATAGCATCCAGACTGTATACTTTCTTCATGTAAGTAGCTATTTCATGGGCAGGCGCACTGTCCTTGTGCGATTTATAAAAAGTTTCTGCACCTAGTTCGCTAAGTACTTCCGCATGTTGTAGTGACGCTTTGATAATCATTTGTAATGGTATTCTTTATATAGGTTTCTTAGAAGTATTCAGCAGTCCTGCTTCGGTGCTATAGAAGAGACCATTTTGTCCTAAATCCTTTCAATACTTAAAGCAAGCTAAATTGTTTGATAACAAAAAATACTTAATTTGCATTGATTGATAACAATATTGCATCGATATATGACAACCGATCAACTCAAAAACTTTCTCGCAGTTGCAGAGGTATTAAATTTTCATAGGGCAAGTAGTAGTATATATATAGCACAACCAGCTTTGAGTCGTCAGATAAAAAACCTGGAAGATGAGGTTGGTGCTGAATTATTTGATCGAACTAAAAAACAGATCAAACTTACTGCCGCTGGTATATTCTTTAAGAACGAAGTCACGCGAATCCTGAAACAGCTTGGTCACGCAAAAAAAAGAGCTAACGAGATACACAAGGGAGAAGCGGGAGAAATAACAATTGGACACGTGAGCTCGGCTATGTATTCTGTGTTGCCCTATTTTTTAAAGACGATTACAACATCATATCCACACTTAAAAATTGGACTTTTAGAAAACGCTTGTAACATTATATTTACAAAGATACTGGATCGTGAGATCGACTTCGGAATAATACCAAATGAAGTTGGACCTGATGGCATTGAATCTGCGATGTTATATAAAGAAAATTTTGTGGTTGCAATGCCCAGAAATTTGAAAGTAAACCTCAAAAGTGCAGACCTGAGACCCTTGGCTAATGCTGATTGGATTTTACCGGCACGAGAAGATGGGCAGATGTATAGTGATGTATTATATCGGCTTTTTCGTAAAAATGGATTTACTCCCAAGGTAGTTTTTCAATCACCAAATGCATCAACGAATTTGAAAATGGTAAGCGAAGGCCTTGGCGTAACGATTATTGCGAAGTCAGCTGTGAAAGGGATGAATTTGAATATAAAATATTTTGAGCTCACAGATATACCAGCAAAAGTTGAGATGCGATTTGTTTGGTCAAAGGAGAGAGAAGAGGAATTGAAAGAATACATTGAGCTTTCCCTGAAAATATTCAGAGAAATACGAAGCGTCTGAACCATCACAATAACCCAACGTTGTCAATGTTCTTTAACTTCGATTCTGATACACGGGTATTCAAAGAGAACCTTAGTGCTTTGTGCTGACAGCAGCCAGCACAAAGCGACCAATCCTATTCTTTTTATAATGAAACTAAAAGTCTTTCAGTCTGCAATGATGGCAATAGTATAATATTGGCAGTTAGTCATTGCTTTGATATATATAGTTTAGTTAGCAGTAAAGTTCACCATCCATTGAATACCATATTTATCAGCAAACATTCCGAAGTATGCACCGAACGGGCCGTCAGCAATTGGCATTTCAATTTTTCCTCCTTCTGAAAGTCCATTGAATAATTTGTCTGCTTCTTCGCGGCTTTCTGCACTAATTGATATGGTATTTCTGTTGTCGTTTTCTGTTACTTCTCCCATAATTCCTAAAACATCACTACCTGTTAACATGCTACTTTTGCCGATGGGCAAAGCAACATGCATAAGCCTATTGGCATCATTTTCTGCTATTGGATACTCAACACTTGACAGGTCTTTGTAACGCATAATTTTTGTGAATTCTCCACCGAATATAGATTTGTAAAATGTAAATGCTTCTTCTGCATTTCCATTGAAGTGAATGTAAGGATTGATAAGTGCCATAATTTTAATTTTTTAAATTGTTTCTTTTATTTCTTCGTCCAATTCTTCGCAGTAAAATTTTTGATTCCTTAGCAAGTCTATTATTTTCAAAGCTATATTTTCTTCACTGTCAATACGCAAAATCTTGTCGCAGTCTTCAACATCGAAATTCCATTTTTCATTTGGAATTATAGTATTAATATGCGGTTCGAGTTTCTTAACCTGATTTTTTGTTTTGACAGAAGTTTTGAAAACGTAAATCATTTTTTTGATAAAGTTGCCAATAGATCTTTCAGGTTTTCAAATGTCATAGCCATTCCTATTTTGAAGCCTTCAAGCAACATCTCCAATCGTTCGAGGGATTCATTATATATACTGATATATACTTTTGTCGCTCCATTTTCCTCACTAAAATTAAAATCCCAATCAGAACCTGGCAGCTGAAGATTTTCATCTTTGTCCGAAAAGGCATTAAACATCTTGAAATTAGTTTTGGGACTAATGGAAGTATATCTCTGAACAGCCCAGCGCTCTTCTCCTTCAGGGCTTACCATAGCATAAAATCTACGACCTCCAACTTTGAAGTCCATGGATTTTGTTTTAGAGGTATAGGGTTTCGGTGCATACCATTGATCAAGAATTTCGGGTATCGTAAATGCATCCCATACCAGTGCAAGGTCGGCATCAAACTCCATGGTTATAGATACCATCTTTGTTGTTTTGTCAAGCGTAAAATCAAATGGTGAATTGTTTGTCATTTTTTTTGTTTTTTCATGGTTGATAATACTTGATCAAGTTGATTAAATCGGGTCTCCCAAATCTTCCGTAATTGGTTCAACCATTTATCAATCTCTTTCATTTTTTCAATTTCAAGTGAATAGTAAATTTCCCTTCCTTGTTGTTCTTGTTTTACCAGTTCGCATTCCGTGAGTATGCGCAGGTGCTTGGAAACTGCTTGTCGTGTAGTATTGAAGTTGTCAGCAATGGCGTTCGGTGTCATTGCCTGCAATGCAATTAAGGTTATGATTGCCCTCCGTGTCGGATCTGCAATCGCCTGAAAAATATCTCTTCTCATATGCGCTGTTGTTTTAATTAGCAACTAATCAGTTGCAAATATATGCGCAACTAATCGGTTTCGCAAAATAAATTTTGAGATTTTTTTGTCCTGAAGTTCTGTGGACTGGTATCGGTGGGAGGGAAGTGTCATGCCTGAGGTGCTGACATTTACGCATCCAAAAATATGCTCACTTAATGAGTTTGAATGTACGGCTACTCTACTTGCTTTGTCGCTATACATGTATACCGGATAAAAAGTATAATCTTACTAGTCGTTTACGACTTATACTTACTGCATAGACCTTTGGTGTCCTAATCTGCGATCTTTCGAACCCTTCCATAAGCGCTAGAAGTCTTTACTTTCCAGCATCAAGTGACTGCTGTGGCCACTTGCAAGAACCCTAAGAGATTCTAAAACGATTAACGACTTTCTTAACACTATGACCTTGCGAATACTAATACTTTTAACGTTTATCTCATTCACCGTTTACTCCCAGTCAAAAACGGTTGTATCGCCCAATCAAAAAATAAAAATTGAGTTGGTTAATTCAAAAAACGCTGATTATGGGGCCTGGTATTTTAAAGTATATTATTTGAGTAACGGAAAAACGTCTGAGGTGTTTAACCGTATAGACGTGGGGTTGTTACGCGATGACCAGGAGTTTTCAAACAACCTGGCCCTTCGTAAAACAGGCAAGCCTCAATTGGTAAAGGATGAATATACAGCTATACATGGTAAACGCTCTAAGCGTAACAACGCAGCAACGGAGGTAGTTTACTCCTTTGAGACACCTGCAAAAGCAAAAATTAATATAGTCTTGCGCGCATACAATGATGGTTGTGCATTTCGCTATGAATTTCCGGAAACGAAGGGCTCGTTTGTGGTGAAAGATGAGTTCACTGCATATTCAATTCCAAAAAAGAATACACGCTGGATGGAGAGTTGGAATGCTGCAAATGAAAGAACCTATCTTGAGATGAACGGTGATCAGGTACAAAGTCAGGAGTGGTGTTACCCTGCTTTGGTTCAGGCCAGTGATAGCTCCTGCTGGTTTCTGTTGCATGAAGCTGATGTAAATGGAGATTACTGTGGAACGAAGTTAAGTAACGTTGCTGATGTAACGAAGTATAAACTTACGTTTCCGAATCCGGATGATGGTAGAGGAACAGGGAAGTCAACTCCTGCAATCATGCTTCCCTGGAAATCTCCATGGCGAGTAATTATTATTGGTGGTCTTGCAGATATAGTAGAGTCAACATTGGTAGATGATGTATCAACGCCGTCTAAAATAGAGGACACAAGTTGGATAAAGCCTGGACTGGTATCATGGAACTATTGGTCGAGTAATCATGGCACCCGAGATTATCAGGTGGTATGTAAGTTCGCGGACCTCGCTGCTGAAATGGGATGGATGTATACTTTACTTGACTGGGAATGGGACAAGATGGGCAACGGTGGTAACCTTAACGATGCGGTTAACTATATCCGCTCAAAGGGAGTGAAGCCATTACTCTGGTATAATTCAGGAGGGAACCATACGTGGGTTACAGAAACACCGGTGGATAGAATGGTGACCCATAAGAATAGGACAGAGGAATTTACAAAACTTCAAAAAATGGGAGTCGCTGGTATTAAGGTTGACTTTTTTGAAAGTGAGAAGCAGAACATGATTCAGTATTATCTAGATATTTTAGAAGACGCTGCAAAGTATAAAATGCTGGTATATTTCCATGGATGTCTCGTGCCAAGAGGGTGGGCACGTACCTATCCGAATCTCATGACGTATGAGGCGGTGAAGGGAGCTGAATGGTATAATAACATTCAGGATTTTACAATGGAAGCACCTCAGCACAATTCGGTGCTGCCATTTACAAGAAATGTTGTAGGCTCTATGGATTATACTCCCGTAACCTTTACAAACTCACAACATCCACACGTTACATCTTATGGGCATGAACTGGCGCTTAGCGTCTTGTTTGAATCAGCCCTTCAGCATATGGCGGATAGGCCCGAAGGATATACTCAGTTGCCTGATGCACCCAAAAAATTTCTTAGCGAACTGCCAAATGCATGGGACGATACCAGGTTGCTGGCAGGGTATCCTGGAAGAGATGTGACCCTTGCACGAAGAAAAGGTGAGGACTGGTATATAGCAGGTATTAACGCTGAGGTTAAAGAAAAAAGACAATCAATTCTTTTTGACTTCCTGCCCGATGGTAAACAATATATACTTACGCTTATTTCCGATGGCGATCACGATAAGGTTTTAGCATCTAAGTATCTGGTAGTTGATAAAAGCAGTACAGTAGAAGTTAAGCTCCTTAGACGTGGAGGGTTTGCCGGTTCGTTAAAGCCAGTCCGATAAACGTTGCTGTGTAAACGTCTCTCGCAGATATATACTTGTCGACAATGAATCCTTATGGGTTCATTGTATTTATATCTTTACGGACATGATGGATATTTGATACCATTTTCACGTTTTGTTACCAGTACCTGTATCAACCAGCTTGCTGCACAACGTATACCTCAATTATTTACATAAATTTGAGTGATTGAATACATTGTAATAAGCGAAAGTCGGATGCATTGCTCCGTGATTAATTAGACATGAAAACGCCCTTAATTACCCCAGAAGGTTTAGAAAAGTTAAAAGCTGAGTTGGATCATTTGTGGCGCGTGGAGCGCACCGAGACCACGCAAAAGGTAGCCTGGGCGGCAAGCCTTGGAGATCGTTCTGAAAATGCAGATTATCATTACAATAAAAAGCGCCTGCGCGAAATAGATCGGCGAGTGCTTTATTTGCGCAAGTGTATTGACGACTTGAAAGTTGTTAACTATTCACCTTTCCAGGAAGGCAAAGTATTGTTTGGTGCATGGGTAGAAATTGAAAATGACAAGGGCGCAAAAAAACGCTTCCGAATAGTCGGCTATGATGAGATTTTTGATACCAAAGATTACATCTCGATAGACTCACCTATGGCACAGGCGCTGATGAAAAAACAAGTGGGCGATCAAGCAATAGTGAAAACAGACGCAGGCGAATTTGTCTGGCATGTTACCAAAATTGAGTATGAGAAGTAACTTTAGTTTTTAGCGCACTGCTTTTTTTGTCTCTGTTTATATATTTAAAGACTTGTTGAGATCCCGGATTATAAATTCTAGTCAATCTATATATAGTATTGATTGACTAGATCCACGTTATCCTCTTTCAACAAGTCCCGGATTATTCTTTCAGTGTTGAATTTATAATTAATGAAGGAGACTCAAAGAGGTCTTCAATACGATCGTCTTTTGGCCAGAACGAAATTTTCTGCGAGTCAAAACTGAATGTAACATTAAATACAGCCGTTGTCGAAAATAGTCCCGCTGTAACTCTCCTTACTTTTACATCAACCTGTCCCATTTCTCCCGGCAATACTCCCGGTGTTCCACCGACAGGGTTACTCAAACTAGTAGTGATAATATTGTTGCCATCATATTCCGGAATAGGATACACCCTGTCTTTGTAATGGTCAGGTGACATTCCGGTTATCGGGTGATTTCCCTGGTTCGTCCAGGTCATGATCGTAAAAAAATATTCGAATGCAGATCCGTCACCGGTTTTTATTTCGGGAGTTACCAGCGTTGTTTTTTCGAAGCGTATTGGATCTTTCACATCCACGATCACGTGATAGATTTTTGATTTGACGCCGTTGGAATTTTCAGCCTGAATAGAGAATCGCTTGGGATACTTGAAGTCCACTGCCATTCCATTGGTTGGATAAGTTTTGAATTCACCATCCGTTCTATATTTCACTTCAGCAGCATCATATGTAATGGTAGGTGTGAGGTTGCTAAAATCTGTTCCAACCGGAACAATCACATAGATGGCGGCTTCCGAAGAGTTCTCGTATGCAACGATTTTCAGTGCTTCAATGGTTTTATCCAGTGCAGGGTTCTTACTTGCTTCAAATTTGAAGCCTGTGATTTCAGAGTTCTCGGTGAAAGGTTCTCCACCATGACTGACCGTTACAAGGTAGTGCACCATTTTAGCAGGGTCAATGGTTGACGCTATAGTATAGATCACGCCTTCTGTTGAGAAGTCCATTGCTTCACCTACGCCTGGTGAGATTGTGTATTTTGAATTATCCAGTTTGAATTCCTTCAGGCTGAGCACCATGCTTTGCCTGGAATGTGGAATCGTGATCTCAATTTTTCCTTGTTTCGTTTCCTCTCCGTTTGTTAGTTCGGGATGTACGATGTTGATGCTAATGTATTCAACTTCGGTTAATGGGAAATCCGTAAGCTTAGCATTTTCGAGGTCAGCCTGAGGTTCGGTTGGATCATCGGAACTGCAACTTGATGCTAACGATGTTATAATTATTGCGACACTAAAAAGAAATCTTTTGAATTTGGGGGCCGAGGTCATAAACTAGTTTTTGTGCTTGTTAATAAAGTGAAAGCAAGCACTTGAAATTTTTTCTTTCAACTCTTGATCTTGATCAATTAAAAATAAAGGATTTGATGGTAATTGTGGCGGACCGTAACACAGAGTAACAAAATGAGTGTTACGTACGACGGGATTACTTTACCACTTCACTAACTAAAATTACTGGAGTTACATTCGTGTAATTCGCGAAGTCAGCTCTTATAGCATCTCTATTCGGGGCGATTGCTGCCTGATATTCTTCAAGGCTCTTTACATAGAATGTTCCGATCGCCATATAGGGTAATGGTTGGTTGGGAATACCGCTCGCGAGGCCTTTTTCAATGGTATATTTAACCAGGTTTGATCCTAGAAAACCTGCGACCATCGGCATGTGTTTAGTTTCATAATACTCCATATTGAAAGTCTTGCCTTCAGCGAAAGGGTACATGACGGATACTTTGATTAGTCCTTTTTCAGCAGCAGCCGAATTGGGGTTTTTAGATTTACGAGATTGCTTCTCTTGACCAAATGCAGTAAGACATACCGTCAGAAGTAAAAAGGATATGATGATGCTATATTTCATAGGGTTTTTTTTGGTTGTTCAATTTAAGGAAGTTAGAATGCTATTTTTAAGTAGTGTGTTATTTTTTTAGCCATGTTTAGGAGATCCAGATTGACCGAGATTGTCAACCAGTTCAATTACTACTACGATTTGCCCTGAATTTTGTTACTGCACAAAATATGTCCTATTTCTCTAAATTGTTTAGGAAGAAGTCGGTAAGACCCGAAAGACTTTAAAAAACAGTTTTTTAATTAAGATTGCAAGTCATATTTAGCATACGAGCAAGTACAAATTAAAGGCGAGGCTTTTCACGACCTGAAGGAAACGATTATTGTAATGGGCGCTGATTTAGCTAAGGAGGTTGCTGCCAACTATAAATTACCTGCCGTTAATAACGATGACACATTTTGAACTATCATGTCTCTAAAACAATTGACCTGTCTTACAGAATTGGCTTGTTGAGTAGGGCGGAATGGAGAAGAATGCATCGTTGTTATGAAATCAGAAGAGATTTAGAACATAAGGACATTGATTATAAAGCTGTACTCGAAGATTGCTTCTATATTTTCAAATCAACGATTGACACCGTTCTTTCAAAAGACCCGTTGAGTTGCTCAAAATTACTGACGCAACGCAGGTTATTGAAAGCCCTACAGAACTGACAATTTTAGAAGAATTTTTAGAGACTATAAAGGAGCCCCAATACTTAGGCAAAAAGAAATCGCTCAATATTTGATAGCAGTTGCATATGATTCAAAGCAACCCGATATCGTCAGAGAATTGTGTTGAGATGATGTGAGGCATGTCAACGAGCTTACAAGCACTCAAGTTATAATTGATACATCAAAAATCCTTGAAGACAGATTAGGACGTAACCAGATTGACCTGACCACGGCTAAAATTAGAGTTTTTTCCGAAGTTATGCTTATGAAATTTAGCTAAGTTTTGTCCGCTTGTCCTGAATTGTTATGTCTAATTGAAAAATATCAGTTTTCCTTTTCCAGCTTTAAATGCCCACACACATACTCAAGTAGTTCTCCAGGATTAACCTCAATAGCTAATGCAATGAGATAAAGCTCTTCTGCAGTAAGTCTCGCCGTTTCACTGGTTGTTACGGAAGTAAGCCTGTTTTTTCCTAGACCAGTCTTTCTACCTACACTCGCTTTATTAACAGACTTCTTTTCAAAGTATTCGCCCAAACGGGTCAATTCAGTCATAGTCTTTTTTTTGGTATATAAATATAACATTTCGGTATATAAATAACATAAATTAATACTAATATTTGCTTTTAGTACTTAAAAATGGTACATTAGTGTAATAATAAAGTACATTATGGCTGATAGTAGGATGGGCGGTAAGGAGGCGTTAATTGTAATTCATATCAGGGGTGATGAGCAACTATTGCGTTATGAGCAGGGCATACGGGGTATCCTTCGAAAGATCGAAGTTGGTAAATGTGAACCTGAACTGATTGAGAATATTAAAGCAGTATATGAACTGCTAGCACAGCTTCAACTAAAATCTAAGTCTCTACAGTCTGATTGTTCAGAGTAAAAAGCAGACGTTCAATCATGACACGCGCAGACGAAATCTTCTTACTCTGTAAACGTCCTCCAAGTTAGGTTGAATGTAGCCTGTCCGGTGTGTGTACGGCATCATCTTCAGTGCTCGTGCAGCACCGGATTTTTATTTTTTTCATTTTCCACCTTAAAATATACTATGCATGAAACCCATTTTATGCTGTCTGGCACTGCTATGTCTTTTCAATAGTGCTTCAGCGCAAACATCTATTTCCAAAAGCAACGGGCTGGCTATTGGTTCGCTCGTTCCTGATGTTGCTCTTCACAATGTTATGAATCATCCTTCTGGTAAAGCCAAACTTTCAGACTATAGAGGTCAGCTTCTTATACTGGACTTCTGGGCAACGTGGTGTTCTCCTTGTATAGCATCCCTTCCTAAAACCGATTCTCTGAACAAAGTCTTTGCAGGGAAAGCTATGATCCTTCCCATAACCTATCAAAGTAAAGAAGATGTATCCAAGCTGTTTGCCAAGGTATCGTATCTCCGAAATATAGCTATACCCATAGCTACCAGTGAACAAGAGCTTCATAAGCTCTTCCCTCACTCTGAAATACCCCACTATATATGGATTGACCCTCAAGGGAAAGTAGTGGCGATTACAGGCTATAAAGAAGTGACGAGTGTCAACATTACAAAGATGCTTGCTTCTTCCCCTATAGCACTCAAGCAAAAGGACGATCAGGTCATTCTTCCTTATGATCGGAGTGTACCCCTGATCTATAATAAAGTTGATATTGCCCCGGAGGATATGCTCTTCCAAAGTTTGCTGGTCAAGTATAAAGATGGTTTTGCTTCACGCATCGATGTACTGGCTTATCCTGATAACACTATCGCGCGCCTCACAGCAACCAATACTGATTTACGAAACCTATATGCTTACGCTTTTAGCAGTATAAAAGAAAAGTTCACCACCGCCCGCATCATTCTTGAAGTTGGCGATACCACAAGGCTGGTATATCCGGATGCTGACAAGGTAGGAGAGGAGGCTGTGCGCACCTGGCAGAAGAATAATACATATTGCTATGAGCTCCTGGTACCACCTGCTATTTCAAAAGATTTCTTTACCACCCTGCAGCAAGAACTTTCCAGGATTTTTCCGCAGTATATAGCTTCAATCGAAAAACGCAAAACCAAAGTGCTGGCGCTGGTACGTACTTCCGGTGATGATAAAATTAAATCACGTGGTCAGGCTGCCTTCTCTGACTTTGGAATTGCTGAAGTCGTTCTTACGGGCCGCAACCTGAACATGCTGGTTGCTCATTGGAACTATACCCTGCAGCTTCTCAAAGTTCCTGTCATCGATCAGACCGGCTATGCCGGTAAAGTCGATCTTGTCCTGAAGTGCTCACAGTCCAACCTGGAGAGTATAGGCAAAGCTCTGCAAGCCTATGATCTGGCCCTGGTCTACAAAACTATCCCTGTAGACATGCTCGTCATCAAAGACGCTCACTAGCTATACCTTTTCCTTCCATACTAACCCCCCAACACACTATGAAAAAGATTCACCTCTTATTCATCGCTATACTATATACTGCTCTGTCGCATGCGCAGCAAAAGAAGAACCTCACCGGACGTGTTATATCGGCCAGTGACCAGACTCCTTTACCCGGAGTAAATGTGATCATCAAAAGCACAACGGCAGGCACATCTACCAATGCAGAAGGTATATTTACCATCGAGGCATCGGAGCATCAAACCTTGATCTTCTCTTTTATTGGCTATAAGCAAACGGAGATGCCTGTTGGCGAGCAGGTATATATGGATGTACAGCTTGAAGAAGATATCGCTACGCTGGGAGAAGTCACCATTGTCTCTACAGGCTACCAGCAGCTTCCCAAGGAGCGGGTGAATGGCTCCTTCGTACAAATCGATAACGCGCTTCTTAGCAGGAGAGTGGGGCCACACCTGCTCGCTAGACTCGAAGACGTCACCAGCGGACTCATCTTTAACCGCAACATGGAAGGTAAAGAGAATGATATATCCATAAGAGGGATGAGCACGATCAACTCCCAATCACAACCCCTGATTGTAATCGACAATTTCCCTTACGAAGGAGATATCAATACCCTTAATCCAAATGATGTTGAAAGTATAACCGTTCTCAAAGATGCTGCCGCTGCCTCCATCTGGGGAGCCCGTGCCGGCAATGGTGTCATTGTTATTACTACGCGCAAAGGAGCATCAAACCAGGCCACGAAAGTTTCATTTAACTCCAACGTCACCTTTACGCAAAAGCCGGATTTGTTTTATCAATCCAAAATGTCTTCGTCACAAATGATCGAAAATGAAAGAAGGCTTTTTGACAAAGGATATTATACTACGGCAGAGACCTCATACTCTTCTCCCTTAACGCCTGCAGTTGAGCTCATGATTGCAAACCGTGATGGGTTGCTTTCTGACACAGACCTGGAGCGTCAGCTCGCTGAGCTCAGTACCTACGAGGTTCGTAATGACTACGAAGCATACCTGTATCGCAATAGTGTTCATCAGCAGCATGCTATAAATCTCCAGGGTGGCAGCAGCACACATCGATACTATATGGCGGCAGGCTTTGACCAAAACCTCGATAACCTGGTTGGTAACGAATACTCACGCCTAACCCTAAATCTGAATAATGCATGGACCGTACTCAAAGACAAACTCACGATCAACGCCGGTATATATTATTCGCGCAACACGACCCGTACAGACAACGGCGGTACATCTGCCATCACCTACAATGGATCAAACCCGATGTATCCGTATGCCAGGCTCAAGGATGATAACGGAAACAATATAGCCATCACCAAAGACCACCGGCAGTCTTTCATGGAGCAGGCAGTAGGAGAGGGCTTGCTGGACTGGAGTTACTCTCCACTTGAGGAGATCGAGACCACAGACAATAAAGCAACCCTGGCAGACTACCGCATCAATACGTCCCTGAACTATAGCATCATCGATGGACTTAATGCTGAAGTTCTATACCAGTACTGGGAGAGCAATCGCCAGCACCGGATCTTGCACCAGGAGAATTCATACTATACCCGTAATCTGGTGAACCGTTTTTCCAGTGTCGATGGTGATGGTATAGTTACACGAAATATACCGGTGGGAGGTATCCTGGACATCACGCATACTGCTTCCGTAAACCATGCCTTGCGTGGACAGCTTAACTTTAATAAAGTATTCGGTGATCACGCCGTGAGCGCACTTGCCGGGTATGAAGTGCGGGAGTTGGACACGCGTGAATCCATCACACGCAACTATGGATATAACGATGCGCTGGCCACCACCCAGCCGGTAGAGTATACTACTTACTTTTATCGATACGACAACCCATACTCCGGGGGATCGATACCCTATGTAGATTCACAGAGTTCGCTGACGGACCGCTTTATATCAAGCTATGCAAATGCCAGCTATACCTATAGAGACCGCTATAGTATATCGGCCAGCGCCCGCCGGGATCAGTCCAACCTGTTTGGTGTGAACACCAATCAAAAGTCTGTACCGCTGTGGTCTGCCGGAATAGGATGGACGATAAGTGAAGAACCCTTTTATCCGTTGCCATGGCTTTCGTACCTAAAGCTACGCACGACCTATGGCGCAAATGGAAACATCAACAAAGATGTAACGGCCTATACAACGGCCTATAGCCTGGGCTATGATGAGCTGACCGGTCTTCCGTATAGCGTAATCCAAAACCCGGGGAATGCAGATCTGAAATGGGAGAAGGTAAAAGTATATAACCTCGGCATTGACTTTGAAGCCGTGCATCAGCGTCTTACCGGCTCCTTTGAATTTTTCACAAAAGCAGGAGAGGACCTCATCGGCACACGTGCCTTTGCGCCCTCTTCAGGCGTCACGTCCTTTACGGGTAACTTCGCTTCCACGCGCTCCAGCGGGGTCGACCTCACGCTCAACTCCATCAACATCAAAGCTGGCCTGCAGTGGAACACGACGCTGCTGGTAAGCGTACTGAAGGAACGCGTGCGCAAGTATGAATCTGAAACGTCTGTAGGCTCTCTGCTGCAGTATGGGCCGGGTATGGAAGGATTTGTGGCACCGCAGGAAGATAAGCCCTTATACGCGATCTATAGCTATGCGTGGGCGGGGCTCGATCCGGAGACCGGCAACCCCCGGAGTTATCTCAACGGTGTGGTCAGTACCGACTACAACGCCATTGTGAACGAAACAACAGCAGAGAAGCTTCTCTACCATGGTCCAGCGCGTCCAACGCACTACGGCTCCCTGCGCAATACGTTTACCTGGAAGAATATAGCCTTCTCCTTTAACGTCAGCTATAGACTTGGCTATTACTTCCGCAAGAAATCTGTCCTCTATAACGAAGTGCTCTCCGGCTATGTCAGCCACGGTGACTATGGGCTGCGGTGGCAGCAGCCAGGGGATGAAGCTGTGACGAGTGTTCCATCCCTTCCCGAATCGTATGACAACAACCGCGAGATGATCTATACCTATTCATCGGCGCTTGTAGAAAAGGGTGATCACATTCGCCTGCAGGATATATCGCTGAGCTATACCCTGGATCGCAAGCACATGGAGCGGCTGCCGTTTTCGAAAGTTGAAATATACTCCTACGTAAACAACATCGGCATCCTGTGGAAGGCTGCTTCCGGGAACCTTGATCCTGACTACCCGACATCGAAGCCGTCACGCTCTGTGTCCCTGGGCGTTCGTATCGATTTTTAAAGTACACCTCAATTCACTTCTCAGTTCACGTCTTAATTATTACTTCTATGAACAGACTATATATCGTTATTATACTGCTGGCCATGCTATCCTGTAGCGAAGACTACCTGGAAAAGAAACCTGATAAGTCCCTGGTGGTGCCCACGACATTATCGGACCTGGAGGCCTTGCTCAACAATACCACGGTGATGAACGAAGCTCCGGGACTTGCTATCCTGGGCGTGGATGACTTCTTCATGAGCGATGAAGGCTACCAGGGATTTACGGACC
>CABHOV010000045.1 GCA_902168185.1 uncultured Bacteroides sp. | reverse complement strand
TCCTCTTCAAAAATATTAAAATAAGGACTATAGGGACTCACCCCTACGGATACAACCATGTCCAACGAACTAGTATATAGCGCTTTGATCTCCTGTAAATGTTCTGCCTTACGGAAAGGCGATGTCGGCTGCATTAGCAAAACAGAATCATATTGAATTCCGTTCTTCGCATAAAAGTCCAAAGCATGCAGTAATACCTCGTAGGTACCGGCTGTGTCGGTAGCCAACGATTCAGGTCTGGTAAAGGGAACTTTCAAACCCGTTTCCAGAACACAATCAATAATTTTATCAGAGTCTGTAGAGATACATATATCTGCATCATCTGTGAAAGTTCTTGCAACTTTTATACTGTGATGTATCAACGGAATTCCGCCCAACGGCTTAATATTTTTAAGGGGTATACCCTTTGAACCACCACGTGCCGGTATAATTACTAAGGTTTTCATTTATAGCTCAAGGTGTTTAATATCCATCTGTGCTTTGAGAAAATCCTGTTGATTACCTATATCAAGCCAGTAGTTGAGTATCGGAAAGTTTACAACTTTACGCTTGCTGCGTATCAGATCATCCATCAGATCGGTTGCATTATACATGCCTTCCGCAGGAATGAGATCACGAAGTTTTGATCTCAAAAGATAGATACCTGCATTCGAGTAATATACATAGGTTGGTTTTTCTTTTAGTGAAGTAACATGAAGATCATCACTTAACTCCAATACTCCATAGGGTATATTTACACTGTACGGAACGCTGGCAACGCACATATCTGCATTGATAGCAAGAAAGTGTTTATAGAAATCCTCAAAATCAAGTGTTGTCAGAATATCAGAATTCATTACTAGGATATGCTCGTGGCGAATTTGTGGCGCCAGGCGAAACGCTCCTATCGTACCAAGTGGTTCATCCTCCTCGATATACTTTATATTGACACCTTTCGACTTTCCATCTCCAAAATAATCCTGAATGTTTTTTCCCAGGTACTTGATACTGATGTAAAAGTCTTCAACACCATATTTGATAAGTCTGTCGATATTGTGTTCAATGATGGGTTTATCACCGACTTTCAACATGGGTTTAGGCGTAGCATCTGTAAGCGGTCTTAAGCGCTCACCCCTGCCACCCGCCATAATCAGTGCGGATATAGGAACTATAGCTTGCACTTGTTTCAGATCGATCAGCTTTACAATACGCTCTTTTGAATCAAGCACAGGAAGCAGATGAATCTTAAGTCCTTTATACAGTTTTACTTCTTCTGCATTGATCTGATCTTCGCGAAGGAATTTGAATTTCCGGTTCATGTAAAGATTTACATTCTCAGATATCTCTCTCCCTGACAGAAGGCCTCTGCGAATATCACCATCGGTTACTGTTCCTAAAAGCTTACCTTCTTCGTTGATAATAAAAAGCGTGCGACTGTCTTTTGAAGACAGCGCATCTAACTTTTGTAAAGCCTGACGAGCATTGCTTTTGTCGTCTATTACATATTCTCTAAAATCAACAAACATAATCTATGGCTAATAAAATAGTTGCTTTAACGAACTACATATCGTATCGGCTGAGCCGTCTCGATAGTATATATTTTCACCTGTATAGTCACCCTTTCCAGAAATTGACTTAACTGCTTCCAACATAGCGTCACTGGATATCGGAACATCTACGATATTATCAGATTGCATGCGTCCTTTTTGGCGGTCGCCTACATTGATAACGTATTTGTGTAATGATGCTGCTTCAATGATTCCACTGGATGTATTACCCAATAGAAATGCACAATGATGCATTACCGAAAAATATCCTCTTGTACCTAAATTCTCCACCATTACTATATGAGGCAGACCTGATAATTTTTCAATGAATATATTTCGAACCGTAGCTCCTAACGTATCGGCATTCGGCATTGTAATTACAATTTGAAATTGAGACAACGCCATAAAAGTCTTTACCAATTCATTGGCATAATGTATATTCTCCGATACGTTCACTGTCTCCGGATGAAATGTTACCAATATCGTAGGCGCTGCCATATCAATATTCCATTTATTCTTAATCTCATCCTTCGATAAGAAAGAAATATCTGCCAGCGAATCAAGACTTAATGCTCCTACATTATATATATGTTCGGGTTCATCCAACATTTGCTTTAACCGTTCTGCATACGCTTCGGTCGAAACAAAGTGACACCACGCAGCCTGTGAAATAGAATGCCTGAAAAAATTATCAATAGCCCCTAATGTTTTTTCACCACCATGTAAATGTCCAAATTTTACACCAAAAGGGACTCCTGCCGTTACAGCAGCAAACATCTCGTAACGATCTCCCAGGCAGAGCACTATATCATATTGACTTGCACGCATTCCCCAGTACTGCGAAAATTTCATCATCGTTAATGACATCGCTGTAGCAATTGCTTCAGGAGAATCACCTGTTAATAAAGACTCAATCTTTGTATCAATGGAAAAACCTTCTGCTTCAATCGCCTTTACTGTATAACCATGAAAAGGAGACAAGTGACTTCCAAAGGCTATAATCTTCAAATTGAAGAAAGTATCGTTCTGCATCTTCTTCAGTAAAGGAAGATAGATACCAAAATCTGCTCGTGAGCTTGTCAGAACGCCTACTCTCAATGGAAGTGTTGCCATGTTAATTTTTCACCAGACGCTAAGTTCTTCGATACTTTTTTTCCTATAACAAGATCAAGTAACATCGGAGATATACCGTCACCAGGGCGCTTCATGATGAGGTCACTCTTCGACAACACATCCCCTTCTTTTTTATCGGTCGCTAAATGTATACTCTTTCTTACCAGGCTTTTATTCGGCAATTCAGATGCAGAAGCACGCTTCCTTCCATCACCTTGCAAGGCAAGCTCTACATTGCGAATAGATCTGACCATGTGTGCCAGTTCATTTGGTTCCAGTGATGCTTTGTGATCAGGCCCCGGCAAATTACGATCAAGTGTAAAGTGCTTCTCTATTACGGTAGCTCCTAATGCAACTGCTGCTATCGGAATTTCTATACCTAATGTATGATCCGAATATCCTACACGAACTTTAAATGCATCTCTGATAGAAAGCATAGCGCCAAGATTAACATCTTCGAAAGGTGTAGGATATTGTGAATTGCAATGCAGCACTGCTATATCTTCAATAGGGACACCTGCTTGCGTCAACACATCCAGTGCTTGCTCAATCTCTCCCAAGGACGACATACCGGTAGAAACCACAACAGGTTTCTTCTTTGAAGCCATGTGCTTGAGGTATGGATAATTGGTGATTTCTCCAGACGGCACTTTAAAGAAATCGATACCGACCGAATCCAGAAAGTCAAGGCTGTCCTCATCAAATCCCGTTGACAGAAATTTGATACCAGCTTCATCTGCATATTTCTTCAGTATGTGATGGTCAGCTTCGCTTAGCTCAAGCTTCTTTAACATGCCATACTGCGAATCATCCCCATCGTTAATATTTTTGGATTGATAAGAAGCTTTCTTGGCTTCTGTGCTTACAAGTTTGTCAGCTTTAAACGTCTGAAACTTTACATAGTCCGCACCCGCTTCCGCAGCAGCATCAATCAATTGCTTTGCTTTTTCTATCTCGCCATTATGATTAACTCCGGCTTCTGCTATAATAGTAACTTGACTCACGGTGTTGTATTAAAGATTATAAATATCAGATTTATACCCGGCTATGTTTTGGGACTGAGAGAACCACTCAATGGTCTCTTTCAATCCTGCATCCAATGTATACTTTGGTTTCCAGTCTGTATACTCTATAAGTTTTTGATTGCTGCCAAACAATCTGAACACTTCACTCTTCTCAGGTCTTAATCGCTGTTGGTCTTCTTCAATTTTAATATCCGAACCAATTTGACTCACAAGCTTACGTGCCAGGTCTCCAACCGAAATTTCAGATTGAGTGGCTATATTAACATCATGCCCCAGGAGCTCATCACATTTAGCAATGGCTACAAACCCTTCAACGGTATCTTTTACATAAAGCAAATCACGTGTCGGTGTGAGATCTCCAAGTTTTAGTGACGTTGCTCCATTCAGTAACTGTGTTATAATAGTAGGTATAACTGCTCTTGCAGATTGACGTGGACCGAATGTATTAAATGGTCGTACAATTGTAACCGGTAGATTAAAACTTCTGTAGAAAGACTCAGCTATACAATCTGCTCCTATTTTAGATGCCGAGTACGGAGACTGCGGTTGACGAGGATGACGCTCATCTATAGGTACATATTGCGCTGTACCATATACTTCTGATGTTGATGTAACCAGTACGCGTTTAGTATTAAGATCGCGTGCTGCCTGCACTACATTTAACGTTCCTTTTACATTGGTATCAACATAGCTATCCGGTGAGTGATAGCTAAATGGTATAGCGATTAAAGCCGCCAGATGAAAAACAACATCAACGCCTTGCATGGCGGTACGCACTCCATTGGGATCACGTATATCTCCTGCAAAAATCTCAAGTTTATTCTTCAATTCTTTTGGAAATGTATCAATCCACCCCCAGCTATTAAAAGAGTTATAGTAGACAAAGGCTTTTACTTTACATCCTTCTTCAAGGAGTCGTTGTGTGAGATGGCTCCCTATAAATCCATCTGCTCCTGTAACTAATACTGTTTTACCTCTTAATTCCATGTATTCTTATTA
>CABHOV010000044.1 GCA_902168185.1 uncultured Bacteroides sp. | reverse complement strand
AATGTAACGGCATGTCGACCCGCCTCAATGCGAGAAATTTGCTGATTGCTCATATCCGCCTGTGAACCAAGTTGGCCCTGTGACCAATCCCGCTCGTTACGCAATCTCCTCACGTTTCTTCCGAATGCTAGTTCATAATTTTTATCTTTCTTCCTCACCGGGGAAAAGTGGCATGTGTAGGTGATTAGTTTATCATCATATTTGTTTACTAAATGATTGTTTGTTAAATTGTGGGAAAAGAAATTCGCTTGGAGCGTCTATTGCTCATTCTGGGCTTTAACCCAGAGCTTCGATATATACCATCATGCGAATAAATCACGTTATGACACCGTACCGAGACCATACCGACATTGAACTGATGGGACTCTTGATCTCAGGCAGTGAGGAGGCTTTCCAGGCCATCTATGGTCGATATGCCAGTAAGCTATATAGCTATGCCCGGAAGAATATATCACTGAAAGAAGACTGTGAAGAAATAGTTCAGGAGGTCTTCGTATCCATTTGGACACGGCGAGAACATCTTACGAATGTGACTGCGTTAGAACCCTACCTATTCAGAATGGTAAAGTATAAGGTCATTCGATATTTCCAGCATTCTCTGGTCAAGAGAAAATACGAAGAACACTATAAATTATTTGAAGATATATACGACAGTATAGAGGGCTTCGAAAATGAACCGAGCCTGTTTCAAAAGATCATTGATAAGGGACTGGCTGATTTGCCCGAAAGGGTTGGTATGGCAATGAAACTTCGACTAAGCGAAAATCTTTCCAATGATGACATAGCCAAAAAGATGAACATCAAGAAAATCGTGGTGGAGAAATATATAGGTATAGCGAAAAAACACCTTCGGGCGTCGTATAATGATTTGGTATAATGATTTGGTATGAACCGGATATTATGGTTATGGAGTTATCAGATAATGGAGAATGCTCTCACATCTGTCTGATATAAATTACAGTCTCCTCTGGACCTAATCCCTAAGAGTTTTCCTGTAACAATTACCTACAACGTTTATGTATAAGCCGTGGCGCTGAGATATAATAAAAAAATGTCCTCCTCGTCAGCTGCATGGATTATACATTTTGTTGTGCGTAGTTAATTGCGCCCCTCAACAATAATATGTCTAAGGTCGTCCAAGAGATGACTTTGAGGATGCAGCCCATAACTATAGCCGCCATCGTCTTCCTGAACAATCGCCAAATCGCATTAAAACATAGAGCTTCGAAGATTTCAAGTCAGACAGCAAATCAAAACTGGTAAATGCTACTAAAATCCATATCCCGAAAATCGAAATAGCTACTTTCATAAGTGTCAATATAGGAACATCGTTGCCTACTTAAGCGTCTGTAAACGGATATATATCTCTGGATTTATCGGCTTCAGGCTCTAACCTGCCTACCTGTTGTAAGTGGAGAGCAAATATATTTTTCTAGAATGTATATTTCTTAAAAATCTTAACAAGTTCCTCCATAGCAAGCTGCTCGCAATGTTCGTCCAATCCTGGCTTACCTGGTGATTGCTTTAACTCAGTGATAACGGATGAATAGTGAACGAGATCAATCGGAGCTATCAGAAGATCATTTAATTCACGCGAAAGAAATTCATATTTGCGATCACTTAAATCAAAAGCTTGTTGTTGGAAATATTCTAATACAACAAGTTTATCACTATATATCTTGATCTTGCTGTTACGGCAGGTTCTTACCCGATCTATAATTTCCTGAATCATTACTCTGAACTTTCTTCACTAGACCAGTCATTGCTTATCTCAGGCATGGAGTGTATTTCGGGGTCGATATCCAGTAAACTTTCGCCTGCTGACTCATCGGTGATTTGAGGTTGAAGACGTTCTATGCTCACCATGTCAATGCTTTTATTAGGCATCTCAACACTGAAAGCCGTTTTTGAACGGTTTATGATTTTTAATACTCGCACGGCAGTTTTACCATCAAGTATATAGGTGTGTCCTATTTCAATTTGCATCTATTCTATTCGTTTAAAATATTTTGCGACTTGAGCAATTTTCGCATTTCAAAACTAAATATGGAATTATAAGAAGGCTTGCGTAGTCTGCCTCCAGTCGATTTTATTGGATAAGTCATTGAAGTATAAATACTACCGGCATTAAAAATATCTTGAAAGCCTCGCTGAGACTGCCTTATGAAATTCTTTAAGCTTTCATAATTTGTACATTTCTCTACATCGTATACAGTGTAACCATTAGGCAGACCGAAAGAAGGCAATGTATAGCTAGTTAAAAAAGAAGGCATTTCAATTGTTGGAATTAAACCGTCTGCTCCTTTCGGACACACGAAATACCAACCACTATTCTCGTTCTCAAAAATTGTCACGAAGAAATCAAAATCACCATCTGCTGCATAAGAAAGCTTTGTATTGCTGTAATCAAAATTGACAACGTTAGATATTTTATCGAAACTATAAAACTCTTTTGGACTGGCGTGCGTGTAGAAATAATCTTCTGTTTCATAGTAAAACTGTGAGTGATAGCCAGCAAAAGCAGAACCTGGATAGTAGAAATCATAGGACAGGTTATTTTGTACTTGTCCGCCGGCAATACCAATTGTGATCACTTCATCAAAATTATTAGCTATGGATGTTCCATATAAAAATACAAAAGAACGTGAACTCCCTTCTGGAAGTGTGATGCTATTCGTTGTGATTGGAACATTTAGAAAACTCAAGTCAACACTATTAGAGCCGTTTGTAATTTCCGGATACAGTCCATAAGCGGTTAAGTATCCTGTTTCTAAACTGGTCTTGGTCACAAATAATTTACTTGGATTTTTTAAGAGCCTAATACTTGTGGACTGCATGTCAGATGTAATCCCGACCTTTATTCCTCCATTCGTGTGTAAACTATATAGGCTGTTGTCTTCCATATTAGAAAAATTAATTGTAGCCGTCCCGGCATATTGAACCTGCCGGGATTTAAGAACCCAATTTTTACCTCGTTCAATTTGTGCAAACGTGTATAGCTCTGACCACTGATAAGTATCAGTTGAAATGAATACCTCTGTCAAAAAGAATTTAGTGCCTGTAAAACCGGAGCCGTTTAACGTGATCTGACCATCTCCATTCCTGTATTCTTTTGAAGTAATTAATTTTCCGCTTTCATCCGAAAGAAATACAAATCCCCGTGCGTTATCCTTCAATTGATTGGAAGCTATATCTATTGTTACTAGTACATTTTTAACAATCACTGAGACTTCCTTTTGCGCTGTGTTGCCTGACTTATCTGTAACAATCGCTTTAAGAGTATGCGCTCCATCTGTAGCCGTATTGGTATTCCAGGAAAAAACAAAAGGCGCTGTCGTAAGTGAAGAAACTGAAACACTGTCAATATATATATCAACCTTTTCAATCGCATTATCATCTGTTGCATTCAAAGAAATTGACACGGTATCCGAGACTTCGGCACCATTATTAAAATTAATAAATGACAATACTGGAGCAGTCGTATCCTTTACGGCCTCATCTTCGCTACATGAATTTAGAAATACAATACTAAGCGAAAGAGCAAACATGATACTTGTAAGCACATTTTTCAACGAACGAAACATTAAGCTTGAAGTTAGATTATAAGATGAATAAGGAAGTCTTAAAAAGTATAGGTATAATTTAAAGTCCCCGTGACTTCAGAGTAAGCGGATTGCTGCTCTGTACTCTTGAGGCGATTTAACACATTTACCCCAAGTGAAAGGTTGTGATTGCTATTATCGCCTTCTTTTCCTTTGGGAGCATAGCTGACGCTTAGCCGGCTATTCAGTACTGGGCTTGATTCTATATTATCTCCTGATGTTTCATTGTAAGAACTGGCAAACGATGTTCGAAGTAATTTATCCATAAATGATTTCGTAGCACTCACCGTTGGCCCCCAATAGGTACTTTTTACACCGGCTGCATTATTGGTATATACATTACCCGCTATTGCTAGGGTCATGTTAGAGGGCACCAGAGAATAGCTATAGGCTATATTCATAGTAAGAAAGTCTGATTGCTGATTGCCGCCTTCATATTGCGCTACATCACTTGCTTTCTGATAGCTGCCGGTTAGCATAATGCTTTGCGGGTTTTCCTGACCACCGAGATTACGCATAACAGTACCAGTAGTAGTACGGCTAACCTGATAGAAGTTCAATGTATCGAGCGTGTTTCGAAAGAATGGATCAATCTGAGGACGCACGTTGGTATAGGATGAGAAGTTGGAATAGTTTGCTGCAAAGTTCCATTTCTCATTCGGTACGTAGGTAGCATTGAATGCTCCTACAGTTCGCTTGGTGGTTGATGTACGTGAATCATCCAGGTTATTCTCCTGGAACCCTACGTTAGCATTAAGATTAAGTCTGTTCTTAAACAGGCGTACGCTTGGAACAACGGTGATATTACGCATATCATTATTAAAGTAATACGCGCCCAACGTTTGATACTCTGGTGCTATACGCTCGTAACGAAACTGGAGGGTATACCAGTTGCCTTGATAGCCGACACTGGCATTCATGGCATCATAGTAGCGGCTCGTTGTATTTTCTGGAAGAAGTCCTTTAATGATGTTGTTGGTTGGTTTCAGTTCTACTGTGTCTCCTTCGCTATCATTAGCTCTTGTATCATTGTTCAATGCTGACACCGCATATTCAGCCTCAATAAAGAAACGCTTTAAGAACGTTTTTCTTCCATTTATACTTATAGCAACGTTCTGTTTCGGAGTAAGTGTACTATTGAACAAAGTATAGGGAATTGAATTGACGTCATCTTTTGCGGTAAATATGTTAGCGGATATAGAATTTCCATTATCATCGTAACCTACTTTAAGTCCGTACCCCATGCGTTTATAAATTGCATTAACGGTATCTGTCTCTGTAAAAGGAACGGCTTTTTTCAAGCGACCATACATGGCGGCAATCTTCCACTTTCCGGGAGTAAGCTCTACGCCACCACCTAAGAAAACATGGCCAGCTAATGTATAGTTGGAGAACGTCATGGAATTATACCCGATATAGGTCTTTACCCATTTATACTGTGGCTGGAAGCTGAATTGATTGAACGGTTGACTAAAGCTCTTATTCGCATTGCTATAGCTAAACGATAAAGGAGCATCATAACCGAATAGGTTGATATTAAGATTGCCTGTAAGAAACCAGTTGAAAGGATCTCTTCGCTGTTCTATACCATGAGCATAATAGCCAACGGTATTAACATTTAAGGAGCCATTTACTTTAATGCCTTTCTTGACTCCGATAGACTCCAAATTTTGAGCGTACGTTATGACCAATCCGCTAAAGACAGCGGCTATGGTTAGGATATATCTTACTGATAACATTTTGTAGAGTGAATTCAAATTCTAAAAATTAAGACATCTATATTTTAATACTTATATCCTTTAAGGTTGCCTCTATGAGATTTGCTTGGGTTTGTTTGACCACTTCTTGTACACTAAAGAATAAAGAGAATAGAATACATCCAATTTTAAATCAGGATAACTTTCTGCAAGTGTGTTGGCTAAATTTTCAAATATTTCAAGTGGAAGGTGCTTGTTTGATTTGAAACTTTCATCTATAAAATCCTTTTCGATTAGAAAAAATGCCTTAACACGAAGTAAGTCAGTATTAAGATCATCCTGAATTGTATCTATCATACTTAGCGTTTGTCTAATCAAATCATATATAACAACTATACATTCATCATAACTATAATCCGCCTTTTCATTTATGCCAAGAAAGTGATCCTCTGACCATTTTTCGCCTAACGAAATAGATGATTTCCTGCGGGATTGCTTCTCATCTTCGTTAAGTAAACGCCATTTTTCTTCACCTAAGATGCGGCTGATAATAGACTTTTCTTCTGTGTCATAATGATAATTTAAAGGCGCAATTTTTTCGCTTAAAGAATTAAGGAGCGATACTTTTTGTTCTTTTTTATCTATCATAATTCAGTCAATGTAATTTCTTTATCAAAGGATCATTCTCGACAAAAGATCTACTCTAAATTCCTTTCCAGATTTCAAAAAAAATCCGATTCGCTAAAGCCTCATTAAATACCGTCCTTTTTCCCATTTGCGAAGGCGCTTGTGTGCTGATTTTATAGAACATATATACTTCTAATATTCAGTCTACTGATGCAGCTTCGAAATCATACGATTGACTTGTTCTGATCCGCAATCTCAATCGAATAGTTACCTAAGTTGAACCCTTGCAAAATTTCCATTGCTCTGTCGGAAATTATCAATTGATTATACAGGCCATTGTAACGCGTTAGCGCAAAATCGTCTTGGAAGGGATTTGATGCTACAATCATTCGCGAAAATTTTGGTAAGTCTACATCAGGTTGAAGTATTCGGAAATTTTCTGACTCCTCTAAAAAAAAGTGTTCATACTTTTCTATACCGGAAAAGTTAAAAGACAAAGTATTCCTTAATGATTCCGTTACTAAAATAGCTGATGAAACGGCTAATAATTCAGCGCCCAACCAACCATCAAAAATCACATGCAAATCCTTTATAATCCACGGGGTGACTTGCTTATCAAAAATTGTTTGTGCACCAAGACCTCCTGGTACTTCACATTTTAAATTATGGAATTTCATCAATCTGATTTTTAGGAGGCACTAGACTCACTTATTCATAATATGTTTCAGGATTGTTTATAAAACCAAGCCTTTTTACATACAGATCATACAAAAAAGTCCCAGTCTTCTTAGCTATGAGCCTTTTAATCAAAGAATAAGGACTTATTGGAAAACCCACAAGTGTCTTAATACAGGGGAGGTTAAAGTAAATATTACCTTCGTCTTCCAAATCCAAAAACCAAGTACTATTTGGCAAATTCCTTCGCAAGGTCTCTCCGTAATAAGACACCACTGCATCAACCGCCTTTGTATTTTTAGTATCCGTTACAGAATTTTTGTCAAAATTTGATAGAATATAGGACTCTATCACCTTTAACGACTCTGGGCTATAATCCAACGCATCAGCTACGTTCTCAGATATAGTGCCCCCCCATTCATTAACTCGATCCTCAATGAATGTAGTCCATTCAATAAAATTCTCCCGTTTAATATTCTTTTCTTCTTCAGTCATGTAGAACTATGGTAAATGGCGGCATCATCTAATCTCTTGAGCAATTCTTATAATCTTTTAAGTGTAAGTTCCCTTCTTATTCAGAATAACTTGTGCCATTTCATTAGCTTCTTCCTTCACCATACATTTCGATGTATTTATTTTTTGTATACAATAACATTTGTTTAAATGCTCCAATTCTTTTTAGATTAAGAGTACTTTGCAAGAACTGAAAAGGACTAAAAGCCATTCCAACTTTAGGATTTGTAATTATTGCAGGCCTATTAAACAGAACGTTTTTTTTATCTTCTAATTCAATCACGTATTCGCCATTTGGCCAATGTAATTTATAGGTTTTCAATATATAGCTTGCGATAGCATCGATCTCCTTCTTATTCATCTCATTTCGCAAATCGTCCAGTACAAATTTTTCAATTAAGTATTTTTCGATTTCATCCAATGAGTTAATTGAATAGTCAAATTTATCCTTTAAATGATTACTTAAAGTTATAAACCAGTCTTCTATTCTATCATCAATTAGTGCAACCCAGGCATCGAAGTTTTCTTTCTTTTCTTTCATATCAAAATTATGGTAGTATCACTACTGTAATTGAATTAGGTGAGGATTCCAACAATTTACGAAGAGGGCCACTAGGTTCACATCCTTTAAAAACCCACTCCAGTTCCAGTAAGCGTCCTGATGCTAATAATTCTTTATCTGCTGTTACCTCGGCAACAATATCTTCTGATTGGTAAACTTTTCCCGAGTAGTATTCCTTAAATTCTTTGCCTCGAAGATTTCCTTCATCATAAATATCCAATCGTCTCTTTTTTGTCTGTCCATTCACGACAACATCTAAAGTCTGTTCTCTACATTTATCACTAGGACAATCCCATCCTAAGCTATTAAAGTAATCGTCAACTCCTTTATTGGCAGAAGTGACTAGATCAATCTTGCCATCATAACCATTGCTCCAATCATTGAAATCTAAGCAAGTGTTTTCTCCATTAGTACAACCTTTCTTGTAGTTGTTCCACCTTTGAGCTTTATGTTCTGGCGTCCAAGGAGTTTGATTAAAAGGTGGATCATTCTTGAAGCCACTATATATGTTATCAAGTTCCGCTTCCGGTATTTTAAGATCAATCCATTTTTGCGCATCCTTTGCATTCTTAAAACTACTAGTTAACTTAGAAATATCCATTCCTGTTTCCCTTATAAAGGTTGACAGTTTGTTTAAGTTATTAACATTCATTCGAAGGGAAGCTGAACCAGAAAAAATAGAACTCCACGCATCCACCAACTTAGAATTTTTTCTAACAGCGGAATTAAATCCAGCATCACTAAAGTCAGTTATAAAATTATCCAGTTGATTTTTAGGCAGGTCCTTTGCTATAGTCGCCAGTTCTAAAATTTCATCAACCGAAGCTCCCGGTTTCTTCTTAGTATATTTAAAGAATACATCAACTGCTGATGGATTCGAATTTATCAACTGTTTGAAAGTCTCGCTCTCGTTCACGGCTTTCTCGAATGCCTGCACCAGAGATTGATACTCTGCTTTACGTGCGTAGCCGATAGCACTTAAAAACGTTTGCTTGTTTTGTATCGCACTAACAACTCCACTGGAAAGTATATTTTCAAGATTTAGTTTATATACAATTGGAATAACGGAGGCGTATACTCAGTCTCTCGACAAAGCACTTACTACGAGTTTCTTGTTATAAATAAATTTAACGAGAACACGTTCGCCTCTTCGCAGCGCTTTAGCAATAGTCTTTAATTCAACAGCCGTTACACCTGCCGCAGCAACTGCGGTAGCGGCAATGGCTGCGTCCTGATAGAAGCCTTTATCATACGCATAGTATGCCTGCCATGAATCGAATATAAAGTCAAGCCCAACGAAGGAAGTGGCAAACGAGGCTGCATCCAGCACACGTATAAACTCTTGAGCCGTAACTTTATTTACACCACCATAAAAGAAATCATCCGCAGGAACAGTATTCGGTAAATTAAAATGCGTGGCACGATCTGTCTTTTTTGTCCAAAGCCAACGCGCATAGGTCGTAGCATTGTCAGCGGTAATTTTCGATTGCTTTACATCGTCTGCAATTCTGACCTTTACAAGTTGTTCACTGCTCATGGCAGTTTCTACCATTGTAAAATATCCAGACAACGCACCGTTTACATATTCATCGGTTGTTGCGTTTTGCTCCTGCAACACGTCTGAATCAATATTAGCCCCTGTTAAAAATGTCTCAGCCTTCTTCAGTTCTTCATAACGGCCATCATCATTAATAACAATGTCGTTGAAGTTCTCATAACCGGTTACGTTCTTCTGCTTGTTTACCTCATGTTGTATAAAATCACCATTCCATAATAAAGAGTACGCATATACATTATGTGCTTTTGGTATCTGTTTAAATGCCTGGTTGAAATTTGCTTTCCAGCTATTACCCGGTGCCGATAATGCCGAGTTCATAGCTCCTTTCATAGTTGCTGATGTATATACAGCAGCCATTGTAATGCCTGTACCTTTACTGACTGACATACCCATCCAATTTGTACCTGTACAAATAGTTTTGAAGTAAGGCACTACCATTAGAATGGTATTACTTTGTTTGGCTATAGATGATTTCTCAGCTACCTTTTTCGCAAAACTTTCCCAATCGGCAGAGGGCAATACAAATTTTATCTCCTTAAAAACAACATATAGCTTGTAGTCACTATTGCCCGACTGAGCAAGCATCGCCAGTTTATCCGGAAGAACTTCATTTGTAAAAAGATCATCACTGGCGAAGCTTTCTGGCTGATCAATGATCATATACCGGGAACCCTTTTGTTGTGCGCTTGTTGGAGTATCTATTAGTTTGGCAAAGGCTGTAACTTCGGTGTCGAGTTCCTTTGTTTGTATAGCCCTGGTATTGGCTGCTATTGTTTCGATACTCTGACTGCAATCAACAGAAGGAACATCTGCCTCTCCATCCACTACTGCTTTCGTTCCATTGATGATACTATTGATAGCCTGGTCGATATTACTAACAGCCCCACTGGCCTTTACTTTTATCTGCTTGCTAATATCTTCCTGAAGAGGCTCGATTGCTTTGCCTATAAAATTAAGCCGGTCGAATTTATAGCGGTGGGGTGTCTCATCGTACTCGTATACCTTTAGCTGACTGTAAAAGTATATCATGCGCTCGGTGAAACCTTTACCTTCCAATGCTACACTAATATCATTAATGAGCTTGCCGGTTTTACTCCATATTTCCTTAACGGCATCCTGCTGTTTCGTATATTTCTGTAAATCGTTCCACTTGAAATTTTCTGAAACAAGCGAAGGATCAATGCGGGTTTCGAACTTGACAACATAATCGTTGATAACAATAACATATAGTCTTAATCCGTCCTTGCGACTGTTAAACGCCTGGAGGTTCTGACTCATGCGTTTAAAGTCTTCTTCTTTGAGAATTTTACTTTCGGCTGTTCCCTGTTCTTCAATCCAGTGCTCGACATCAATATCAATGATATAGTTATTTTGAGAGGCGATGCCCCTTCTTTCATTGATCCGGTTTTGCTTGTCCTGAATCAGAATTTTTTCAACAGCGAGATTAACAACTTCCTGTGTTTTCACAGAGTCGCTGATCGCAAAACCTAACGAGCTGGTAATGCTTACCAGTAAAAGGTATAATAGTGTAAGAACGGTTCTCATATTACTTTAACACAAAGTTTTTCTTCAATGTACTCTCCACAAAAATCACGATTGAGGATTTTATAGCCGGTATAATTTCGTCATCGGCTTTATTCAGTTTTTTCTGCTCCTCAATATATACCTGTATATTCTTGCCATCGTAGGTAAGTTCAGCGGCCATATCTTTCCGGGTCTGTTCATTCTTGCCATCCTGTGCAATGAGTTGAATTACCAGTGCGGTGTTATAGGCAAGCTCTATTTTCTTGTATTGCGCAGCAATTGAATTATCAATTTGTTGTGGCTGCTCCTCGGCCATACCAAAGAACAAGGATTCTCCCGGAGTTTCAGTAGCTATATTTCTCGTGCTCATGTTGTATCGTGAATCCTGCGCAGCAAGCTCTTTGTTCAATTCACCTGACTTACTGTCAACGTGTTTTTGCAGATCGTTTATTTTCGAATCGCTATAGTCTTTGCGTAATTCTTTCAGCGCTTTCTTCAATAGATCGAGTACAATCTCGCTTACTTCAATATTGCCGTTTGGTGATAGCCCGCCTCCTTCTACTTTGGTAATTTTCGTTTTATCTCCATCCTTCTGCACAACAAACTGATCTCCGTTCTTATCCTGAATGATAATTGCTTTGTCAGAAGAAGCCAAGAGTATCTGTGTCACCTCTGCGTTTGTAGTTACATTGCCTTCGCTATCGGTAATGTTTAAGTAACCTATACCTTCTGAGGTAATGGTATCTATAGCTATGTCATACGAAATGATCTTATCATAGAACACTGTGCCTTCCCACACATCACGGTTCTGTTTCTGAGTCTGTTCTTTGGCTTTCTGTTCAGCATTAACAGATTGCTGCACCAGCATTTCTGCTATACCTTTCGATATATAGTCTACACGGCCATAGCCTGCTACGCGATCTTCGTCTATAAAAAGCCTGTCAAACTTTACAGCAAAATTAGCCCCTCCCAGATAATCATGAGTTACTTTGCCCAGACCCTTATACCACCCGCCTCCGAGTGGAGTAACATCGAGCAGCATCATTTCCATATCATCAAGTTGTACGATGGTTCCTTTGATTATGGTATGAAGCGGCTTGGTTGCATCTCCAAATGGCAAAGCTGAATTATCACCGCATTGTGCGACCTTGTGTGGTGATGTTCTGAATTTCACTACATCGGTATAGCCTCCAAAATATCCGTTCTTCTTTCCCTGTACACGTGTCTCATACTCGGTATCAGGTTCCAGATCAAAAAGTTTTATTTCTCCAGTTGTCTTCGCTGCCCTTATTAGCTCTTCATTGGTAACATTGGCTGTGAACCACTCATATTCTTTGCCTGGCTTTCGATAGTATACTTTGTAAGAATCAAACTCGCCTTTATCCCACCAGATGCGTCCTTTGCGTTCACCTTCACCTTGTGCCTGAAGATTCTTGACAACACCAATGCTCATATCCGGATCAGTACTTCCATAAACAAACGTGCATACCTCGGAGTAGCCGTTGTTACGAAAAGCATCTTTACCGTTACGATCCATAGCGCGTACCCGCCATACGTAGGTCATATTCTCCAGTAGCAAGGGATCGGCTGGGCTATATACATACTGCGTTGTACTGAGCAGTGTTTTAAATACAGGTTGTGTGCTGAGTACTATATCATTCGGATTTCTACCTGAAGGACGCGTCTCAAAAAGCTCAAGCTGGTATTCTGTATCGGCTGCTGAATTTGGAGACGAAGTATTTCGGGAGAGCCATGAGAACACAATTTGCTGTGGCGTACGCATTAATACCTTCGACCCGCAGGCCGGGTAATTGATCATTGGTGGTTCGCTCTTGGCTAAATAGTAAAATGTACCACCGGCATTACTTACCTGCACATCCTGCCTGCGATAGTCATAAGCAGTAAAAGTTATTTGATAGCTTCCTTCCGGTAATGCTTTGGTTTTTTCGTACTGTTCTTTGCTATAGCCAACGAAATCTATATTTCTGCTATCCAGATACGGAGCGAGTTCACCTCCTGAAATCACTGTTGGGATACCGGGATTCAAGTTGATGGGGGGCGGATTATACGTGCGCGATGTTCGCATGATGATCTTGCCATTCAACTCCACGCTCATCACCAAACGCAGTTGATAGGAAGGTTGCCTCAAGTCGCGTTGTACCAGGATCACACGAAGCTTTTCGTTACCCGCAGTAGCGTAATCACTTAAATATACTGAGTACGGTGGAACGAGCTGTGGTGTGGATTGTACCGGATAAAATTGCGCTTGTGTATAGAACGATATACCGGTAAGCACAATGACTAAACACAGCCTGATCAATCTATAATTCTTTCTAAAGAGCATTGTAAACATGGGTAACGAGAAAATTATTTATTGATCAATAGTCTAACATCCTGTGCATCGGATTCCGTCACTACACGCAATAGATATACTCCTGCGGAAACATCATTCAGGGTAATGGTTTCTTTAAGCGCATCAATGCTTTCCCACGTGTTATTGTAGTGCCTGTTTCCAAGAACATCATATACCACAATAGAAAGATTGTATTTCTTGGCAAGTGTTACTGATATTTCGAATTGCCCGGAAGATGGGTTTGGTGTTACCGATACACTTTGAATCGGTTTATAGTTGGGCAGCTTTTCATCAATGATGGAAGGATCGTATGGATTAACGGTTATGTTCGCAGCTTGTGCGTAATCACAACCACCAAAGTATCCAGTCATGCCTATAAAGTAAGTTCCTGCTTCCACGAAGTGAAGTTGAGGCGACCATCCATCATTGTTAATGACAATAGCTTTTGGGTCGAATATCCAGTATATAGAATCCGGTTTGGGCACACTTACGTCAATGATTACAATAGTGTCCATCGCATTGCGTGATGATACTACGAGGAAGTTCGGTTCGGGCTTATCATTGCGCAGCACCACTTCAGTGGAAGCAGTTATAGTACATCCTTTACTGTCTTTTGATGTGAGAGTATAACTTCCTACACCTTTCAGGAAAACAGCATCGGATTGAAAACTTTGTCCGTTATCAATAGAATATAGATATGGCTCGGTTCCGCCTGTTGTGGTAACCGTAATCGATCCATTGGTACGGCCATAGCAAACGGGTACTGTGGTCAGGTTTGTTGTTAATGCCTGATGAGGTTGCTCTATACTGGCGGAAGCCTCCATTTTACATCCGGCTTTATCAGTAACCTTTACGGTATAACTACCCGCGATAAGTCCAGTTGCCACAGATGAAGTAGTTGTCAGACCCGTCCACTGATATTGGAAGGGAGCCACGCCGCCAGTTATAGAAGTTGCAACTTCTCCGTCACTTCCACCAAAACAACTCACGTCCGTTGGCGAAGTTGCAATTTCTATTTTAGGATTAATCGTTACAATGCTATAGGTAGCGGTATTATCACATTCGTTTTTGTCTTTGATAACAACCGTATACTCATTTGCACCAAGACCTGAAAATCTTCCCTGTTCCTGAAAGGCTGCCTTATCCAGACTATACTGGTAAGGTGCAAGACCACCGCTGCCGGTAAATTCGAGTACACCAGTAACATCGCCATAACAGGTAACATCTTTCTTTTCTACAAGTACTGTAGATAGCGTGGCAGTGGTTTGTGTGAAAGTTACTGTTTTAGAGCCAATACAACCGCGAGCGTCTTTTACTTTTATAGTGTGACCACCGGCATATATACCGGTAAGTAAAGCATCCGGCCCAAAGCTTCCATTGTCAAGTGCATATTGATAGCCGGAGTAATTGGCCCCGTTGCCACCAGTAGCCGTTATACTGGCCGTACCATTTCCGCCACCATAGCAGGATATATTATAGCCGTTGTAGTCTGATAAAGTTTCTGTAAAGTTTAATGCTGAAGCAGGTGTTGTAATAATGTGGTCGTTGGCATCCTGATAGCTGCACCCGTTATCATCGGTGATATTCACACGATATATACCTGCTGTGAGCTGAGTTGACGAATTGAAATTGGTAAAGCTTGCTCCATTGAGAGAGTATGCAAATATATAGGCACCGGTTCCGCCTGTGCCCGTTATAGCTATGCTTCCTTTTTCTCCATAGCATTTAATATCCGTTACCGATACGTTTGAAATCCCTACCGCAGCAGGTTCAACAATAGCAACTTCATTGGAAGTTGCCGGACATTCTTTTTCATCTTTGGCCTTCAGGCGATAGGTGCCTTCACCAAGTCCTGTGAGCGAAGAGGTTGTCTTACTGAGGGAAGTCCATGAAGAACCTGTTTGCATTTCCCATGTATAGCTATAGCCTGAGCTTGCCGGACTACCACCAGAAACAATCGAGGTGATTTCTCCATCGGTGAGACCGAAACATGAAATGTCTTTTTTGGATATAGTGGCAACTACTTCTGTAGGTTGATTTATAGTTACTGCCGGATGAACATATTTATCGTTACAGGTTATTGTATTGCGGACTGTGATTATATAATTACCCGCAGCCAGATTGATAAACTCTCCTGTGCTATTCGAAAGTACAGCCGCTCCAGATAGTTCATAGATATAGCTGTCTGTTCCGCCCGTTCCATTTACTTTAATTGCTCCGTCATTGCCACCAAAGCAGGTAACATTTGTCAGTACAGGTGTTTGTATACCTAATGCGACTGGCCCTGCTATAGCAAAATTCGCAACGGCACCATTACAATCCTGTCCGCCCTTTTCCTTGACTACGATTTTATAGTCTGAGTTAACAGGTAATCCAGTCCAGGTATAGGTTGAGGCCGCTAAATCCAGTTCGTTGTAAAGCGTACCACCTTTGAAAATTTGGTAGTGGTAGATGGTGGAAACAGAAACATCAGGTGAAATGGATTTTGTTACTGTAACCTTCGCTATACCGTTACCCGGATCAGTGCAGGTCGCGTCCACTTTCTGAAACTCGGATGTACTTACTTTAACGGGTTGTGTTATTTCGAAAGTCCTGACAATAGCCGGTGTGCATCCATCAGAGATTGTTAAAGAATGATTGCCGGGTTTTAATCCGGAAAAGGAAACAGCGGCACTCGCTACTGAGGTGTTGTTATGGTAGAGATCATTGGTGAGTAGGTTGGTAAGATCATAGTCAACACTTGTGAAACGGCCTTGTGCTATTGACAATGATATAATTCCATTGTTTGCACCATTACATACTATTTGTACCGGTGTACCCATCGATACGGAAAGGTCTGGTATGGCACTTACTGTTATTACATTTCCAATACGTCTGGGACAAACACCTTGCACCCCGCCATCGTTAAGTAAGAACAGGGAATATGTACCAACCGGAATGCTGGCAAGTTCGAGTCTGTTGCCTGAATTTTGACCTGAAGTCTGTATATCAGACAGACACGTTCCTCCTTGGGGGTCACATCCTAATGTTGCTACATCTCCTTTTTTTAATATATACCTATAGGTACTGAATAAACTTGAAATGTTATCCAGTATAATTTTACCGGTAGCTGAACTCGGGCAAGATGCCTCCGTAGTTGCCGTAGCAGTAGAACTCGGAGGTGGTGGCGAAAAGTTAAATACAGGCCCACCATACCATTCGCTCGACCGTTCTGCGCCAGATGCCCGGACTCGGAAGTAAACTTTTTTATTGGTGTTTACAATTCGATTCGAAGTCTGCTGCGCTTTGGCAAACAAATCATCTAACGGAGCAAATGTAATCGTAGATGAACTGGAGCTTCCAAGTGAAGATGCAAGTGAGGTCCAGCTATCAACCTGATATGGTGGAGGATCAACTGTCAGACACACGGGCCAGCAATTTCCAGCCTGATCACAGTCGGTAAACGTACAATCTTCGTAAGGCTCCGGGTCTACTGTTTCCTGATCGCCATCAAAGCGAAATTGCCATTCGTATTTCAGGTTTGTTTCGTTATTAAGCCCTTGCGGCAAGGCCGTCTTTAGCGTGTAAGGATTATGTGCGCAATTGTTGTCTGCATTGCCATCAATCATAGTAGGTTTGGCAGGTGTATATATAAACGAAAGAACAACACGCACCACTGAACCGCCTTCAGTATTGACGAACTCACGGTAGAACAGTTCTCCTTGTGGATAGCTGTTTAGATTAAATGAAGCATCGCTCCATGCGTGATGCCGGTCTGGCTGATTAAATTCTCCCGTATCATCGTGGTATCCACACGAGTTACTGTTATCCTTGCGCTTCTCCCAGGTTTCAAGATATATACTAAAAGACGGATTACTAACGGGAACGTTGAAGTAACCAACGTTTAGACCTTCAACATAATCTTTACTTCCGCTTGATGCCGAAGGCAGCTCAAAGCATTCACTACCGTTTGCAGTTTTCAGGATATGACTTGCGTCAACTTGATCTCGAAAGAATTTTAGCCGTGGGCCATGTTTATCGCCAACAAATCCAGACCATGAATAACTTTTCAATAAGATTCTTACGTTTACCTGATCCTGCGCGGAACAAGGATTCAACCGGATAAAAGTGATGATACTGACTAACAACAAACACCTTGTAGAAAAAGCCATGAGCTAACTATTAGATTAATACATACACCGGGTAAAATAAGCTAAAAATATCAGCGCTACCCGATTGTAAAAGTATTAAGCCTTAAAAACATGAAATACACCTTTCGTGTATGTTTGTTACAATGTAAGTTTAATAATTTTACATTCCTTTTTCAGCTCCGCAATTTCCGCTTTAAGCCATAATTTGAGACTACTAAACTCAAACGTTATTCTATGTTGGCTTTTAAGCAGTTTACCGCGCTGACGCGCATTTTAGCCGTATCGTTCCTTTTCTTTAGCACACTCAGTTATGCACAGACTGACTACAATTTAGTTTCAGGTTTTGAAAATGCAGTCAATTTAAAATGTAAGGTTGTACAGGAAAATTGCAAGATTACAACCAGGCTTGACGAATCTGACCTCTTTGAGCTTCCGATGGGTATATCCCCACAAGGGTGTAACGGTACTACGATCATTGTCATTGATAGTGCGTATCGAACCGAGAAAGGTGGTCAGTTCTTCAGTGCATACGCTTCCGTAGTTATACCCGGAAGCTCAAAGCCTATAGCATTCGCTGCCAAAAATATAGGGATCGGTAAAGGGGGCCTGACCTCATCATCGCAGATAAAGCTGGTTCTGGTAAGCAAGCAATCCATAAAGGTTAACGAGAATCTAACCCTTGAGCTACCCGCAGACGGACACAACTATATAGAGTTTGATTGCGATGGATTCAAGGCTATAAATCTCAAAGGTAATTTTATATTCTCCAATGGACTTTTAAAACCTGACCCGGATTTGGCGAAAGGTATAAATACCGTTACCGCTTCCTTTGAGGTAAATACACATGACCTGAGTAACATCATGGCTACGGTAAATATCACCCCCTTCCAGATCAGCGGGCTGAGTGATGTTTCCTTCGAAGTGCATAATGCTGTGGTAGACTATAGCGATATAGTTAACCCATCCGGATTTATATTCCCGCAAGGCTATCAACAAACCTATGGCGCTGACATTACACTATGGAGAGGTTTTTACTTACAGGATCTTACCGTTCGGGTAAAAGGATTATCCGGTGATAGTACATCCAACAAAAAGCCCTTTACAATCTCTGCCCGCAATCTTATTATAGATGATCTTGGTGTCTCAGGTATATTCACCGCTACCAACCTGATGCCTTTAAAAGAAGGCTCCGCTGATGGGTGGCCGTTCTCTGTGGATAAACTCTCTGCTAAAATTGAACTCAACCGTCTTACAGGCGGAGCCTTGGAGGGATATGTAGGTATACCGTTTCTCGGGGATAACCCGGTGGGATATAGCGCGATGGTAGAGCAGGAAAACAATAACATGAACTACCGCTTCGCTGTTGCTATACCCGATTCGATGGTTTTCGAAACAGCACTATCGGCAACCATTCAGCTTAACAAAGGCTCTATCATAGCACTCGAGAAAAAAGGCAATGGGAAACTTATACCATCCGCTTTATTACACGGTAAAATTACTGTAGGTGGAAAGTTGAGTGCCAAAGGAATTGCATTTCAAAATCTTGGTCTTACTACAACAAAGCCTTATGTTACCAGCGGAGAGTTCTCTACTATTGGTATCGGGCAATCAAAAGGGGTGGGTAATTTTCCGGTTCAGATCAACGATGTAACTCTAAAGATATACCAGGGAGAAGTAGCGCTCGGCTTCGGCCTGACCCTGAATTTCATGAACAAGGAAGACAAGTCGTTCAGCGGTTCAACTCACCTGGAGATTCTGGCAGCAGTAGAAGAAAAGCAACATACCGTTGAAGGTAGTGACGGCAATCCTTCCTATACCAAGACTAAACACGAATGGAAATTCAAGAAAGTACGTGTTAGGGATATATCTATAGATTGCAAGACACAAGCCTTTACGTTAAAAGGTTCCCTTGCACTGTATGATGATGACCCGGTATACGGAACCGGCTTCCACGGATATGTAGCGTTCGCTATTAAAAAAGTCCTCGAAAAAGGAATCAAGGTAAATGCTTACTTCGGCAGTAAAGATGACTTCCGATACTGGCACATTGATGCTTACGTACCCGTTGGACAGATCATGATATTTCCACCAGTATTGCTTACTGGTATTATGGGAGGTGCATCGTACAAAATGGTACGCCAGCAGCCGCTTGAACCTGACTTTTCTGAGATAGGTGGCACAGAAGCTGAAGTCCCCGCTAAGAAGGAAGAGTACCTGGTATATATACCTGACGGCAGTGCAGGGCTGGGATTTCTTGCGGGTGTTTCGCTCGTCGTTGCCAACGACAACGCCATCAATGCCGATGTGATGTTTGAAGTTCAGTTCAACAAAGGTGGTGGTCTTAAATATGTACGCTTCGATGGTTCAGCGTTCTTACTCACGCCTACCAAGTCACGCGGACGTGTAAAAGGAGGTGATGTCCCGGATGCAACGATCCTCGCTCAGATGAGTATGCTCTTCGATAACGATAACGGTGTTTTTCATGCTAACCTGAAAACCTATATTAACCTGGCGGGTATAATTACCGGTGTAGGTCCGAATGGACTCGTAGGCGAAGCAGTTATACACGTTGACAAGCACGATTGGTATACCTATATCGGTCGTCCAAGCTCCATGTTTGGTATCAATATACTCGGACTCGCTACAGCACAGACATACTTCATGGTGGGTACAAAGGTCGATAACCTTCCACTGCCACCTTCGGAGGTTCGTGAGATATTCGGAGATATAGATTTAAGTCTTATGCGCGATGACCTTGCCGCCTCGGGAGGTAAAGGATTTGCAGCAGGGGTACATTTCAAAGTTGCTTTTGATTCCAAAGATCGCCTTAAACCGTTTTATATAATGATAGCGGTAGGTGCTGGAACGGATATTATGCTGCGTAATTATGGCAACGCACAATGTGTAGGACGTGACGGCAAACTCGGTATTAATGGTTGGTATGCTTCCGGTCAGGCGTATGTATTCTTAATCGGTAAAGTAGGTCTTCGGGTAAAGAAGAAATCATTTGACATAGTGAGCCTGGGACTTGCAGCACTCTTGCAGGCTAATCTTCCAAACCCTATATGGATGCGTGGTATGTTAGCCGGTAAATACTCTGTACTCGGTGGACTGGTGAAAGGTAAATTCAATCTAAAATTCGAAATAGGCGAACAATGCGAACTATTACAACAGGGTGCTGAAGTGGCAGACATTGTTGTGATCGCAGATATTAAACCGGACGCTAATGCAACTGAAGTAAATGTATTCACCGCGCCACAAGTATCATTCAATACGGCTATCGGACAGGACTTCAGCATGGCAGATATGCAGAATAATGTAAACTCTTACAGGGTTGTGCTGGATGAATTTACACTTACCAAAGACGGAGTTAAGATTCCAGGGACAATCCGATGGAACGCAAGTTACGATGTGGCTATGCTTAAAACTGCCGAGATACTGCCACCACAATCCAACCTTACGGTTTCTGCTAAAATCCATTGGGAAAAGAAATCAGGCAATGGTCTGTGGGAAACTGTACATGATAACGACAACGTGGATATAACAGAAACAAAAGAAGCTCAGTTTACCACTGGCATTGCTCCTAACTTTATACCGGAAGAAAACGTAGTCTATAGTTACCCGATTAAATACCAGCATAATTTATACATCAATGAATCAGGCGCTGGTTATGTAAAACTTGACTATGGACAGGAGTATCTTTTCAAAACAACGGAAGGAGAAACTACCTGGGAGTATATAGCACGATTCAAAGACAATAAAGGTAAAGTGAGTGAAGTGCCATTGTCGTATGATGTAGCACAGGTGAAGGCAAACTTTAACTTCCCTGCTTTGGAGAAACAATCCATCTATACCATGACCTTTATCAAGAAGCCTCAGTCAAACGGTGCTATCGATAAAAATGTACAGCGCCAGGAAGTATCGGTAAATGCCGGTGACGGAAACGAAATGACCACTGCCTCCAATACACTGGAGGGAACCGTAACACAGGGTGTGGAAAAGGAAATATATACTTCTGCGTTCCGCGCCAGCCAGTTTGCTACTTTCGCTGAGAAATGGACAGCGCTGGGCAGCGGTTACGATGCCTTTGATGTAGCCAAGGGAAATGTAGCCGTAATCGGTAAACGCTTGAATACAGCCGAATCATTCGATGATTATGAGCTCATGGGTAAAGATGGTGGAGCACCGCTTATACAGGTGACGGCTTCGCCTGATAATACCTGGTTTAAAACGATAATATCACCGTTGCTCTACGATCTATACCCATACGACAACGATATTGTTATAGACTGGCGTAAGCCTGATGTACTCGGAGTTAAACCGCTCAAAGGCGTTAAGCTTACCGGCAGTGTTGAACCTTTCAGACTCACAGATTCTAATATAACGGCTGGTAATACGCCACCAACGCGCGGATCAGTATTGATCGGGTATTATCTGTCCTATTACGTTTATTGGGACTATAATGACCTGACCAATAAAGCATCTGCGAAGTATCTCAATAACTGGAACAGTCGTCCGGAAGGTGTAAAACGACTGATGGCCGAAACAGGCTATACCGATCTATTGGAAGGTAATTATCCGGTGGATGTAAAATATACTTTGCCGGGTGCAGATAAGCCTAACTTTGCTACACAGGTATCAATTAAATTCTAAGTTGTTAAAATCATGATTCGTAAAATAACAGGACTACTGGTTCTGATCTCCATATTCAATGCAGCCCTCGCACAGCAGAAGGCTTCAGTTGCTATATTATCAAAGTCGAAAGCCGACGGAGTTTGGCTGCGGTGGGCACCGGCTGATCCCGCTGCATGGCAGCTTGGCAATAAATACGGATATACCATTGAACGTTTTACGCTCTTCTCAAACGGTGATATGGTTCCCGGCTCACAGACGATCATTACGCCAACCCCTTTAAAGCCGTTAACAGAATCCGAGTTTGATAAGATAGCGGAAACGTCAGATGAATCTGCCGTATTGCAGGAGATACTATACGGTAAAGATTTCAATACAAACTTCTCTGCCAATGATCTTGGTTCGGTTCTGTCTCAAAAGAATGAACTTGAAAACCGGTATGGTATAGCTTTGCTTATGTGTGATCTATCGGTGGATGCGGCAAAAGCCGGGGCACTATTCTTTAAAGACGCCTCTGTACAAAAAGGAAGTCGCTATATATACCGTATTAAAATTGCAACGGAGACTGTAAAACTCGAACCCGGTGTAGTGATGGTAAATGCAACGGAAGAAAAACCAATGCAGGGATTAAAAGACCTCAAAGCACAGTTCAGCAATAAAAAGGTTACCCTTAGCTGGTCAACACTCATGCACAAAGGTGTTTATTCGGCATACTATATTGAACGCTCAACAGACGGAAAGACCTTTAAAAAGCTTACCGATCTTCCCTATGTTCACATGAGTGAAAAGATTGAAACAGAGACTGCATTCTATGTGGATTCGTTGGACGTAAACCAGAAAACATATTACTATCGCATCAATGGTATCAGCCCGTTTGCAGAGAAAGGCCCGTACTCAAATATAGTCAGTGGTGAAGGTAAAGACGATCTCACAGGTTTACTTATCATTCGTGAAGGAAAAGTACTGGAACAACGGAAAGTAAAAGTAGCGTGGGAGTTTCCTCCAATAATCGAGAAACAGATCGCTGGTTTTTATGTAAGCAGTGCCCCTAAACACGATGGCCCTTATACCGATCTGAATAAAAAGCCACTGGCGAAGACTATCCGTGAATATATTCAGGAAACTCCCTACAACAATACATACTATACGCTGCGTGCAGTAGATAAGAATGGTGTTGAAGTGGCAAGATCATTTCCGTACCTGGTGCAGATCGCTGATGAGACACCACCGGCTATTCCCGCAGGACTTACCGGATCAATGGATAAGACCGGTATAGCTTCTTTAACATGGACTGCCAATACCGATAAGGACTTGTTGGGATACAGAGTGTTTCGCTCTAACAGTTTAAAGGAAGAATTTGTGGAAGTAACAAAATTCATTCTTAGCAAGCCTGTGTTTATCGACACGGTAAACATTAAAGTACTCAATAAGAAGATATACTACTCCATTGTAGCAGTTGATAAAAACTACAACCCTTCTGAATACACCGCCCCTATACTTCTGATGCGTCCGGATATAATTGCACCGGCTGCACCTGTGTTAACCCGAACAGAAGTTGTAAAAGATACCATTGCCCTGGCATGGATCAATAGTGCCAGTGATGATATAGCCAAATACGAAATGACGAAAATAGAGAAGGATGAAAAGCTTTCGCGTGTAATGCTTTCGTGGTATCCTTCGGCACCACTCACAACCTATAAGGACTTATCTATAACTCCTGGTAAAACGTACCAATATAGAATTACTGCATACGACAGTGCTGGTAACAAAAGCGAAACAAAATCACGAGAGGTATATTTTGAGCCTGGATTCAGGAAAGCCGTCACGGGTATCAAAGATTCCGTAGATCGGCAAAATAAAAAAATTATACTTCGCTGGAAAAATTCAGAACCGGCAACAAAGTGTATTATTTATCGTAAGGTCAATGACGGACCAACTAAAATATTAATCACACTCGAAGGAAACATTGAGTCGTTTACTGATACTATGATCTCGGCCAATAATACGTATATCTATAAAATACAGCCTATATATACCAAGGTTGTGAGGGCAATGATTTCGGAGGAAGTGAAAATAAATTATTAGCAGAAGGTATAATTATGAAGTGGGTGTAGGGACGCATTTTTTTGGCAATGAAAATACCGACAATAATAGGGACGATTGACAGGCGAATCCTGATTAATTATCAGGCGGATAAAGATACCATCGAGAAATTTCTACCAACACCTTTCCGACCAAAATTGGTTAAGGGAAAGGCGATTGTTGGAATTTGTTTAATCCGACTAAAAAACATTCGACCCAAAGGCATTCCATTCAATATAGGTATATCTTCAGAAAACGGAGCGCATAGAATTGCGGTTGAATGGACAGAGGCGGGAGAGGTCAAAGAGGGTGTGTATGTCCCAAGACGCGACACTTCATCAAAATTAAATTCGCTGGCTGGGGGACGAGTATTTCCAGGCGTTCATCATTTTGCCGACTTTAAAGTAAACGAGCACAATGGGCTATATAACATTGAGTTTGAAAGTGAAGATGGCACTTATTTAAAAATCTCAGCGGAGAATACAAATGAATGGAGTAATAAAAGTGTCTTTGACAGCCAGGATTGTGCCTCTGATTTTTTCAGACAAGGATCAATCGGGTATTCACCAAACAAAATTGGTGGCACATTTGACGGACTAGAACTTAAGACAAAGAAATGGGAAGTATCTCCATTGACAGTTAGTAAGGTAAAATCCAGTTTCTTTGAAAACGATTCAATATTCCCAGAAGGGACAATAACATTTGATAATGCACTATTGATGAGAGGCATCGACCACGAGTGGAATAGTAAAAATAAAATTCGACAATAAATCACAGCCTATAATATTCTACAATCCAAATGGCGCTGTTCAAGAAGTTCATTAGTACAACAGAAAAGGATCTTCGAAAAAGATTTTGAAATCGTGGGACTTAATCAGATATAATAATTTACCCATAGTATATATCGAATTAATGAATACAGAATATTTGAAATATACTTAACGTTCCTAAGCTTGCCGGCATGCACTTTTAAAAATGACACGACTGACAATAATATTAATGATTAGTTCTTTGTTAAAACTTTTTGGCTGTTCGGGACAAGAGAAGGAAACAACCAACCCGACAACGGACGAACTTCGTAAGTCTGTTGATAATTTTCAAAACAGACCCATCTATAAAGTGCTAACAACGGAGATAGTTTCAAAAATCAAGGATGAGGAATTGGAGCAAGCAATTTTTGACAATATCTCGATAAACATGGAAGGTGACCAAAGAGAAGAAAGGGAAATTGTTAAAACATTGACACCTGGGCAGCGCGCTATTTACGTCACTTGGATTGTTGAAAGCGAAGTAAATAACGGTGGTTTTAACCAGTTTTATTTTAATTCAAGCGGACAACTTGCTGACATGGGTGAAGAGGCATTTGAAATAATTGGAGCCCACAAGTTTGCAGCCATTGTAAAACAATCAAACCTGATTTATGACGAAATAAAAGAAGACTTGGAGAAATACAATGACGGTACGACTGAGAGTTTTAGTAAATCTTATAATGGGAACCCTTTAAACGATTTAGACGAAAAATTCTATAACCTATATAAGAGCGAACAACTGAATCAAATAAAAATCAAATACATAAGGAACAATGTTAAAGAATTTGTGATAGAATGAATGTTGCAAGCTTTCAACTTATGATATATAAATAATCTATCAACTTTTGTCATTAGAGCCTGAAATTTATACCGGATCGATGACTCAACCGTGATATATATAATCAAGAAAGCTAAAAGATTTGTATGAAGAAGGGGAAAGTAAGCGACAATGTTATTGAATATTCCATCGGAAGATTGGTTTATAGGTATATTGTCGTACTCGTTGTTGTGATGTTTGTTTTTAACTCTGATTTGAAATTTCTGCATATATTTTTATTTGTATTGGTACTCACATTGTTGTTCTATCTACAGTTTAGATCCAGGTACAAAAAAATATATGTAAGTGAGAATAATCTCAGTATTTTTTATTCAAAGATTTCATTTAAGAAGCCACTGATATACAATTTTTCACAAATTGAATACTTCTTTTTTCAAATACATGGAGGATACTATGGAGACTTATATTTTAATATCCATTTTGTGAATGGTAAAAAAAAAACAGTTTATCTTTCACGAGGTGAAATCGCTATTCTTAGGGAGTATCTTCGTGACAAAGGTCTAAAAACCAAGAATTCTAAATATACCGGAGAAGGGGCAGGATGGTAGATATTTGACTATGACATGCGTTCACTCTGATTTCTTCTCGATATTTAATCACCAAAGAAAGTCGAAGTGCACTTTGTGAAGAATGAAGAAGAGCCGACTGGGACTTGGTGAACCGCTTCCCTCCGTCTTTTGCAGCTGTTGCAAATGCATTATACAAATCGACAGGCAAGCGTTATTATGATCACAACCTTGCAAACATATAGAGACAATTCATCTAGGGTGTAGGCATTGAAAAGTAGGGGCTTCTTGAATCCTCCTATTCTTTCTAATAACCGATTCGCCTCAGCATGAATTTGCTAAATGCTTTTAGTCTACGGTCTAAACCCTTGCGAGTAAGATGAGTCTTTAAAAAATCTTGTCCACGCGCTTTCGATATTGTTGGAAATCAAGAACTCAAAACATGTCAAAACTGTATATTTGTAATAAGAATTGCAGTCAAAAAAGCGGTGAGCAAACTGGTGAGCAAGTTATAAAGCCGCTTCCAAGATATTGAAAAGCAGTAGGGTAAGGGTTGTATTCATTTCCCTCCTCCTCTGCGAGTCCCGATAGTATCGGGTTAAACAAAAACAAAACCTCGAATTCGCAAGAATTCGAGGTTTTTGTTTTTAAGACCACCCAGAAGATTGATCTTTTCCAGTGGTGTAAGACCTCTCCAATATTCAATTCCGCATATTTCAGCTTAATCAAAAATATCTTCTTTTGTTATACTTAATTTCTTCATCCTCGACTCCAGTGTTGTGGGCTTGAGTCCAAGCAATTCTGAAGCACCGTTCCTGCCGCGAATTCTTCCGTTCGCTGTGCGCAAAACGGAAATTAAATATTCACGTTCCGTATCATGCTGCTTCTGCTTGACTTCGTCCAGCGTTTTAGTGGGTAGCGCATGTTCTTCTTTTGCAACAGTGAATCTGTTTATGAGTGGTTGCCCCCATGCTAAGGTGCTTTCACCATCATGGATAATGACAGCGCGTTCCACAACATTCTCCAGTTCGCGGATATTACCTGGCCAGTCATAGCGCAACAGTTCGTCCATT
>CABHOV010000043.1 GCA_902168185.1 uncultured Bacteroides sp. | reverse complement strand
TTGTTTTAAAGCGTTTCCTATCCAAACATGGCTTTGAAGCAATTGAAGCGAATAGTGGTAAAAAAGCGTTGGAGATTTTAGAGAGCACCGACCCGGATTTAATACTTTGCGATTTTAAGCTGGAAGATATGGATGGCACCACCATCCTTAAAAACATAAAGGAAAAGCTTCCAACGGTTCCGGTAATAATCATTACAGGCTATAGCAATATTAAAACCGCTGTAGAGGTAATGAGACTTGGTGCTATTGATTACGTTACAAAACCACTGTTGCCCGATGAAATATTAGTTACCATCAAGCGTGCGCTCAAGGAGCCAGCAGCGGTTGTAACGCACGTTTCCTCCGGTAACAATGAGGGTAATAATGATACGAAGGCGTTATCATTCTCTAAGAAACATGAGAACGGGCAAACCTATATCTTCGGTAATAGCCCTGATTTCAAAAACATTTTAAATCAGATTGACTTGGTTGGGCCAACCAACTATAGCGTTATCATTTACGGCGAAAGCGGAAGTGGTAAAGAAGCTATAGCACAGGAGATCCACAAGCGCAGCAAGCGTGCAGACAAACCATTTATAGCTATAGATTGTGGTGCGCTATCAAAAGAGCTTGCCGGCAGTGAATTGTTTGGTCACGAAAAAGGATCATTCACGGGTGCTGTTGGTCAGAAGATAGGAAGCTTCGAACTGGCAAACGGTGGAACCATCCTGCTTGATGAAATTGCCAACTTGCCGTATGATGTGCAGGTTTCATTACTGCGTGTTACGCAGGAGAGAAAAATGAAACGTGTTGGAGGAACGAAAGATATAGAACTCGATGTACGCATTATTGTAGCGAGTAACGAAAAACTTTGGGACGCTGCCCGCAATGGAAAGTTCCGTGAAGATTTATACCACCGCTTCAATGAATTCCAGATCAATGTGCCACCGTTGCGTGAACGCAAAAACGATGTCATGATTTTCGCGAATCATTTTCTGAATATAACCAACCAGGAGCTTGGTAAAAATGTAAAAGGATTCACTCCTGAAGTGGAAAACATTTTCCAGAACTATGTATGGCATGGCAACCTTCGCGAATTGAAAAATGTTATCAAACGTGCTACACTTTTAAGTGATGGAGATATCATTGATGTGAAGAGCATTCCGTTCGAAGTATCAAATTATACTAAACTGCAATTCGATGCAGGAGCAGAACAGCAAATTCCTGTAATGTCGTCTTCCTATGGTTTGGATTCCGGATTACCGCCAACACCAACGTATACCCGTCCCGTTATAAAAGAAACAGGGCTGAAAGGTGCTGGTATAGATGCGGAATATGAAATTATACTGGAGGCATTAAAGCGCGTTAACTTTAATAAAAGTAAAGCCGCCAAGCTTTTAAAAATCGATCGTAAAACATTATATAATAAAATCAAGCAGTACAAGGAACTTAATAATATTGAGTTCCAGCAAGAAGTATGAGTGAATACATCCACTACTTGAAAATGCTGTTCGACTCGGGTGAAAACCGGGATACATTTGACGAAAAAATAGCAGACTTCTTCCCCGCAATTATTTATGTATATGACGTTAGTAACAAACGCTTAAAGTTTGTTAACAAACGTATATCTGATTTCCTGGGATTCTCTTATGACGAGATCCGGGAAGGCGACTTGAGCAAGATCATTTTTAAAGATGATCTTGATCTTGTTCACAATGAACTTCAAAAATTCTATGCACTCCAGAATAACGATTCGTATTCATATAAATGCAGGCTAAACCATAAACAAGGTCATTGGCGTTACTTCCGAACATTGGGTTCGGTTCTACGCAGAAATGAAAACGGTGATGCCGCTTCACTCTTGTTTATAGCAGAAGATATTACGGAACTTCAAAAAAGTGAAGAAGAGACAAAGGCTATCCGCGAACTCTTTGACGAAACTGAAGAACTGTTACAACTTGGCAGCTGGACCTATACTATATCTGAAAAAAAGATGCAGTGGTCTAAAGGTATATATAAGTTGTTCGAATTTGATCGTGAAGAGATGCCCACAGTCTCCTATGACTTTTACTTGAGCCTGGTTTCGAATGATGATGTTGATGGTTTTGAAAGGGCCATGCAAAACGCCTATGATACGAAATCGGAATTCGAATGTGAATATCAGGTAAAAACCAAGCACGACACCAGCAAGATCGTATCGACTAAAGCTAAGGTAGTTACCGATACAAATGGAATCCCCCTGAAAATGATCGGTATAACACGGGATGTCACTACCGTTAGAAATTTTGAGCGGGATCGCGAACGAAGCATTCGCGAATTAAATCGTTCGAACAAAGAGCTTGAAGAGTTTGCCTATGTAGCTTCACACGATTTACAGGAACCGCTTCGCAAGATCTCTACTTTCAGCGAGCGCCTCAAAGGTATATTATCGTCTGAATTGAAAGCCGATGGACTGCTATATCTGGAACGTATCATGGCCTCTGCTGAAAATATGCGTATCCTGATTGATAACCTTCTGGATTTCTCTCGTACTACACGCAGCTCGCATATTTACGAACAAGTAAATCTGAATGATATTATCGCAGCTGTTAAATCCGATCTCGAACTAAAAATCGAAGAGACGAATGCTAAAATTATAACATACTCGTTGCCACAACTGGAAGCGGTGCGATCAGAAATAAAACAACTTTTTAATAATCTGATTGGTAATGCTATAAAATTCAGGAAGCTAACACTCAACCCGGTTATTAAAATCAATAGCGTAAGAATCACAAAACAAGACAAAGAGCTATACCACCTTCCTGCTGACAAAGATTTTTTTAAGATCCTGGTGCAGGATAATGGAATTGGTTTTGAAGAAGAATATTCCGAAAGAATTTTTCAGATCTTTCAACGACTTCACGGAAAGTCAGAGTACCCCGGCTCAGGAATTGGACTGGCTATCTGCAAAAAAATTGTCGATAATCATAGCGGAGTGATGTACGCTGAAAGCAAACCAGAAGCAGGTGCATGCTTCTTTATTATTTTGCCGGAGAAACAATCTTGAATTACATGTCACAAGCCACACGTATTTTAATTGTTGATGATGACGAAGATGATTTTCTCATCACGAGTGACTATATAAAAAGTATTGACAGCACTGCTTTTAAAATTGACTGGTGTTCTACATACGCTAAAGCGGTGGAACACATTCGAACTTCAGAGCATGATATATACCTGGTTGATTACCGCCTTGGAGTAAAGACCGGGCTTGACTTGCTGAAGGAAGCCGTTCGCCTGAATTGTGAACAGCCTATCATTCTGCTTACCGGAAAGGGAAACCAGGCTGTAGATAAAGAAGCCATGCAAGTGGGCGCTGTGGATTACCTTATCAAATCAGAGCTTAACACTGAGAAACTTGAGCGAAGCATTCGCTACTCGCTGGAACGTTCTGCATCGCTCAAAGCACTGCGTGCAAATGAAAGAAAATACCGCAGTATTTTTGAACGATCCAAAGACGCTGTTTTCATAACGGACGAAGCATTACGGTTCAAAAATATTAATAGCGCCACTGCCGAGTTACTAGGATATACCACAGAAGAACTTTCTCTTCTCTCGCTATACGAGCTCATCACAGAAGGTAGAGATCGTGTCTCACAAAGTCTTGAGCAGACCAAAGAGATTGATGATGCCGAAATTATACTCATTAATAAACAGGGCGAGAAGAAGATCTGTATACTCTCTGCTACTTTAGAGATTGATAACACCGGAACACCGTATGTTCAAGGTATAATTCACGATATAACAAATTTGAAGCGTGCTGAAAAGGCAGCATTGCAAGCAGAGAAACTGGCTGCTACTGGTCGACTCGTACGAACGCTCGCACACGAAGTGCGCAACCCGCTGAACAATATACAGATGTCGGTAGAGCAATTGGTCACTTCAAATAAATCCGAAGACGATGCATTGTTCCTGGAGATCATTCAGCGAAACTCAAAAAGAATAAACGATCTGATCACTGAACTTCTTAATTCAGCTCGCCCGACAGACCTTGTGTTCAAGAAAGCTATACTGCAAGGTGTGCTGGATGACAGTATCAGCGCTGCGCTCGATCGCATTACTTTGCAGCATATTAATATGCGCGTACGTTACCCGGAGACACCATGCTATATTCAGGCTGACAACAGTAAATTAAAAATAGCATTTTTAAATATTATCATCAATGCAGTAGAAGCGATGAAGGATGTGCAAGGGGAACTCATCATTGCTATAAATCCTACTCCGGGAGCTTACGTTGTAGAAATCATTGACAATGGATGTGGTATTTCCTCAGAGAATATCTCTAAACTTTTCGAGCCATACTTTACTTCAAAACGAAACGGCATGGGACTTGGTCTGGCAGCAACCCTTAATATTCTGCAGGCGCATAAGGCACATATAGATGTTAAGTCTAAAGAGAACATGGGAACTACGTTTTTGATTTCGTTTCCCTCTATAGGATAACAGATGTGAGATATATAGTAGTATAGCGATAAAAGCTCAA
>CABHOV010000042.1 GCA_902168185.1 uncultured Bacteroides sp. | reverse complement strand
TTAAAATCTCAACGATACCAAATTCAACAAAGTGATTTCCACCACCGGATGAACCGATCTGTTGCCACGCACGGTCTTTCATCTGGCGTACGATGCTGAGCTCTTTGAATTCTGTACGCTCAAGGACCTTGTGATCTTTAGGCTTCTTGAAAGTTGCCGTTCCAAACTTGGTATTGTTCACAAGCATTTTCTTGAACTCATCTTTCTTTTCTTCAAGTATAGCAGGTGGTAAATCATATATCGTCATGCACATTCTGCACCCTATATCAACGCCTACGCCATACGGTATAACAGCATTCTTGGTGGCCAGCACGCCACCAATCGGTAAGCCGTAGCCTTGGTGTGCATCCGGCATTAATGCACCTGCAACCGTAACGGGCAGACGCATTGCTATAGCCATCTGGTTCAATGCCCCTTCTTCGATCGCTTCTGCACCATATATCTTGTACGACTTCCCTGATTCCTCCAGGGCGATGGTATCATCTGTTGGTTTCAACAGCTCTTTCACGATGGGTGAAAGTTTTTCATCGTCAATAAAAGCTGAAGGATTTTCTAATACTTGTCTTAAAAGAATCAATTGATCTTCCTGCTTTAATGCCGCGTATTCTTTTTTGATGATGTCTAAAGCAAAGCCAATGGCTTTACCTTGTGTAAAGCCTATAGTTTTGAGGTCGTTTCCTGTTAAGTTCATTTGATTATTCATTTGTTGAAACAAAGGTGAAACGTGAGTGCGCAATCTTTCTGCGTAGTAAATTTTTTATTTGATTTTTTTACAATCCCTTATCAGGATATGAGATTCGATTTTCTTATAGCATTCTTAAAACTAAGCATCGTGAAAATCGTGCCCGTGTATGAAGGTACGGGAAGCGTATCTATAGTCACTTTCAAGTTTATTTGCCTTGTAATATTCAGCATCGCAATAAAGGTTCTTTGTCCTTTTTTGCCAAAGCGAAGTTAAAAGATGCGGACAATCGAGAATATCTTCCGGAAGCGGCAAGCCAATTACTGAATAACACAAATTGATTGATACCTTTGTGTACTGGAAAAAACGTGATAACTCATGAAAAAAATCCTCGCTGCAATATTTGTTATGGCCATCGCTCTTTCAGCGTGCCATTCCGACAAACCTGCGTACAGAACATCGAATGGTAAAAAGAAATTGAAGCACTATAACAAACTTCAATATGGAGAACGCAAAACCTTCAATCAGTAAAATCAACACGCAGGTTTAAATTTCTGTTCGAACCGGGATTATTTTGCGTGTAAATTATTACATCCAAAAGAAATCAACCGAGATTCAAGTAAACAGAATCGTCAGTATATTTTTTAGCGTTCTATATACCTTTCTGTCAGGAAGAAGGAGAATGCGAACAACGGCATCCGTCAGCCGAAGAAATAAAAAGTGCCGCGATTCAGCGGCACTGGTTTTCATGAAAATATTTTAAAGGGCAAAAAGACCATAAGAGGCTTTTGATTTACAGTCGAAGTAACTCTCATGTACGGCACCTTTTTATGAAAGAGCGATGTTCGTATGGATTCAATCTGATAGAATCAGATATTGGATTCGAACCAATGGTCGCCACGAAGAATTTCCATTCTACGGCATCTCTCATATCTTAAAAACCAAGGAGTAAAGGCGAAGCAAGTATAGGGGCTTGCTGGCCGGGATTCGAACCCGGAACACTTTTCCGTACAGGACGGATATGTGATTCCTCCCCTTAGTTGCAGCGAAGTAACCCGCTTCTACGACATCCTCGTTTGTTTAATTTCTTTTTAACCTCCCCTTCACATCAGAAGGGGAGGGCAGCTTTTTACAATTCTATTTTTTCAATTTCAGCGAGGGCACTCTCGCCATCTTCCAATGCTTTTAATACATCGAAGATTTTATCAGACCATCCAGCAATCAGGTATACATCATCGTTACGAATATCGATAGGGGTATTACCATAGCCTGCCAGATCGAATAAATACAACCGTGCGGCTGGAGCAAGCTTTTTGTATTGCATCCATAAAGAAGTAATGCTATGCTGCAGTACAGGATCAACGACGTTGCTGTTCCATAATTGGCAATCCGTGAACAGCATAATCTTATCCACCACCTGGCCCCGGTTTATCAAGTCTTTCAGTACCAGGTATCCATTGGTAGCATAGCCTACTTCACCTTCGCGTTCATAAAACTCCTGTACATTAGCGAGTATATTTCTCCTGGATGCATGAATGATTTTCCATGTATCGCCAAATATACCGGCCTGCACGCGTTCACAACGTGACTGTAACAGCATGCCCAACATCAGTCCTATGTCATAGTTCATTATTTTGCTTTTGGCAGAAATAGACTTTTGCATAGATCCGGATACATCACACGCTATAACTACAGAAGTATTACTTTTAAACCCACGTATATTTATAGCGCTATGTTCAACAGCCAGCTCCAAGGCATCAAGTACTTTTGGAACGAACTCTGATTGCAGAACTTTTACTTCACGGTATGCAGCCAGGAACCGGAATGGTAACTGTTTCGCTTGGGCAACGGCATGACCATTGGACAAAGTCGCGCATACATGATCTATAGCTTCAACAGAAACTCCGGCCTCCAGTATATTTCGCAGGTTGCGGAGCAAGGCCATATAGCCAAGCTTTTTACTGAAGATCAATTGTTCCCACGTAGTCCTGAAAGCATTTTGTTTTTCAAGCTCATTCGCGAATTTCTTTTGACCAAGCGCCGATAACGTTGTCTCCCAGGTGTATGGAATCTCCAGTATATCTTTAGCAATCTTATCAAATATACCTTGCTGTATTTCATTCGCTGCTTTTGGGTGAACCAGAAACAACGCATCTTTCAACTTGATTTCAGCGGCCCGATTGTATTTAGCAAATTGGTATTCATCGAACCGATTGAATGCATCAGAAAGTCCATGCTGAATCTGCTTGGAAAGCTTATTCAGTTTTTTTGTACCCGTGCGTTGGTTTGCCACTTGATAGTATGCCAGCAACTCCGTGATCTCATCGGCACGTTGTACTACACCTTTTACTGCTTTGCGTACAACTCCATTCGTAGATGGAATCTTTGCAAGCTCTACGGCCAATACCAACGGCATACTACGCATATACATTTTAGAACGGGTATAGATAGCAAGCTGGGCTACAAATGCCGGATCGTTTTTAGCGATCAATGCGCGGATACGATCCACGCGGTTATCAGCAGACTCATAAAACTTATCGCTAAGGGATGTTGTAACTACCGCACTATATAAATCTGTGCGTACATCCATCTTGAATGCCTTTGCGCCTTCGTAGTTTGTTACAGCCTTTTTTGCCTTGCGGAATACATTGAATCTCATAACCCTTACATTTAATTAACGATTCAAAATAGCAGGGCTACTGCGCAGCCTTTTTGCGTAGTGAATTTTTTTTCCGTCTTTTCTGAAAATTTTTACAATGCCTGTCAACCGTAACGCGCTTATCCGCTATAGAACAATAGATAATTGCCTGAAGAACAGATATAGACGCTGGACTTTGGAAGACCTTGTGGAGGCTTGCTCGGATACTCTATATGAATATGAAGGCATAGATAAAGGTGTGAGCAAGCGTACGGTACAGATGGATATCCAGATGATGCGCAGTGATAAGCTGGGATATAACGCTCCTATAGTAGTAGAAGAAAAAAAATATTATCGTTATGAAGACCCGGATTACTCGATAACCAATATACCACTGACGGATCAGGATTTGGGTAAACTCACAGAAGTAGTTGAGATCCTTCGTCAATTTAAAGGATTCAGTCACTTTCAGGAGTTAAGCGGTATGGTGCAACGCCTGGAAAATAAAATATATGCTGCCAAAACAAACCAGGAGCCGGTTATCGATTTTGAAAAGAATGATAATCTGAGGGGACTCGAGTATATCGATATACTATATCAAGCCATCATCAAGAAGTGTGCACTGGAACTTTGTTACCAGTCATTTAAAGCGAGAGCTTCCAGTACATTTCACTTTCATCCTTATTACTTAAAGGAGTATAGGAACCGTTGGTTTGTGATAGGCGTAAAGAAAAAGAACACGCCTATACTTACCTTAGCGCTGGATCGTATAGTCAGTATTGGCGAATGCGATGTTCGGTATGTTTCCAAGGACGATTTTAATTTGCCCAACTTTCTTCACGATGTTGTTGGCGTGACTGTAAATCCGAACGGGCCGGTGGAAGAAGTTTTGTTGCAAGCTGATCTGGAAACGGCTCCTTATATACTTACCAAGCCCTTGCACCATTCACAGGAAGTTGTAGAGACGTTAAAGGATGGTGTTATTATTTCGTTACGTGTTCAGCTAAACTTCGAATTGGAAAGAGAAATATTGGGATTCGGTGAACGTGTAAAAGTACTTGCGCCTGAAAGATTGAAGCGAAGAATTAAAGATATATTTGCGCGCGCACTGGATCTGTATCAATACGAATTCAGCAGCGCTTCTCTGCAAAGCAGTCTTGGAAAGCTGACGCACAAAGGCTTTATGATTTTGCGTCATGTATATAGTAAAAAAGAAATTACTACTCTACGAGGACAAATTTCGAGTTATTTTAAAATCAACGATCTTCCTGAGGATACACATGCAATCCGTAATCTTTTGCAGGAAATTCCTGAATTAAAAGAAATAATCTTCAATGCGAACATGTTGCAGATTATAGACAAGATCAATCCCGACTTATTCTTAACCAAGGCTATTTACTTTGATAAAACACCTGATTCCAATTGGTACGTTACCTGGCATCAGGATCTTACTATAAATGTGAGTACGAAGATTGAACAGGAAGGGTTTACAGGCTGGACGAAAAAGTTTGGAGTGCATGGCGTTTGTCCTCCGGAAGAAGTTCTCAAGAGTACATTTACAATCCGCATACACCTGGATGATACCGATGAAACAAATGGCGCGTTAAAAGTTATACCAGGTTCGCATAACAAGAAACTTTCGGATGATGAAATAAGCCTGATATCACAGAACAGTATTCCTTATATATGTGATGTAGAAGCGTGTGGTATACAGATCATGAAACCCTTGCTGCTTCACTCTTCATCCAAGGCAACCAGTCAGAGGCACCGGAGGGTTATACATCTTGAATTTAATACTGTGGAGTTGCCCGGAGGATTACAATGGGCCGAGAAACAAGAGATAAATTCTATTTAACGTTTTTGGTAGATTTCGGAATCAGGCTTTTTATTTTCATGCTTGCAGATTCTTTATATCCTTTTGCCAGATCAAAGTGGAGTTGTGCCTGTAGCCAGAATTCCGGAGTGGTGTCGAAGGCTTTGCTGAGCTTAAAGGCCATTTCTACAGATATAGCATAGTCTCCTTTTAATATAGCATACAGATTTTTACGCGCAATACCCAGTGCTCCCGCCACTTCCGTGATGGCCAGTTGATGAGGCTTTATATATAGCTCTTCAAGGATCTGGCCGGGGTGAGCAGGGCTGTGCATGCGTGACATAGATACTTAGTTTGGTTCCTTCTTAAAATTTAACTGCCGTATCTCTCCGTCAACAAAACGAAACGAAAATGTTCCGATGCCTGGTATTGCAAGGCGATACCCTGCAGTGTCTTCTTCCAGGGCACTGACATTGTTGATTGAAAGATCGCGTGGATCATTTGCGGCGTGGATCACGGAAAGCCATAGTAATAAAGAGCCTTTCAACTCTCCGGATATACCAGGAGCTGCTCCTTTCTCAAAGAGGCTTTTTAATGTACTATGACGAATCGATACGATCATGAAAATTTCAACGTGTTATAGTTGAGGGATGCAAAAGTAAAAAAAATATTGTTACCCACTGGGTAACATATTAAAAGTTATTCTATATTTGCATCACAATTAGATAAGAACGAAATGAAACCCGGTATAAACATATTTTATTCAAATTCTTCAAGCCAGCATAGCGTACGCTTTATGCCGAAGAAGAATTTTTGGATTTCCCCGGGTGGATTTGACTATATATAGAAATATATAATCGGAATATCAAAGTAGACCCCGGGACAATCTCCCGGGGTTTTTTATTGTTTTTTTTAGAGGATATATAGCTCAGTTGGTAGAGCAAGGCGCTGTTAACGCCTGGGTCGGTGGATCGTGCCCATCTATATCCGCAAATATCCGGCAGTTGTGCTATATATAGCGCAAGAGTTTACACACGCGTGTAAATGATCTGCCGGATTGCGTAATAACACCTGCATGTCCCTGGGGGCGAGGAAATCCAAAAAGGAGTTCTTGTGGCTGGTTCAATTCCAGTCGGGTGAGTTATTGAAATCGAGGTGTATCGGCTCACGCTTATATCGTGTCGAAACCGTAATTGGTACATGAGGGTTCAATCCCTTCCACCTCGACATTATTAGTATAGTATAAATTATTAAACGAATGGAATCAAACAAGGAAGCTGGAGATAAGTATATCCAGCCAAAGCATTAAGGTGATGCTTCCCGCTTTTAACGGGAAGAACACGGATCGTTACCGTGTGGCTGGACAATTGTATAGTATATCAATGCTATGTATAGTAAGTGTTCAAATTGAACGGAGATTAAGCTAACTAAGTAGAAGCATAGTTCTGAAAAAGCTAAGGACCTGGAGCGTTACCAGGAATCTCCACATAGGGCAGGTACATCGGATGAAGAAGTAAATCTTTGACATCTGGTATATAATGCCGGTGGCGTGATAGCATAGTCGCTGATAAATGCGTTTCGTAGCGATAAACCACTGCTATGGAAAGATCGAGGTTAAAGCCCTTCGCGCCACAATATTTTTGTTTGAATGAATGTTACCTGATAGGTAACATTCTTGTAATAAGAACGTATAGTTAAAACATGTATCGTATGAGAGTATATAATCCGTATAACCCGCATCGCTCCGATAAAATTGGAAGGCCAGACTATATGTCTGATGACAGGTAATGCAAAGCCATAGCATTAACAATCATGAAGCCTCCCGACCACGGAGGCTTTTTTATTAGATATACTATATAGGGTAATGGAGGAGTCTGGTCATCCTCGCCTGCATTGGAAGCAGGAGGTCCCTGGTTCGAATCCAGGTTACCCTACAACTTCGGAGTGACTCGGTAGCATGAGGCATTCCGACATTACGGTGATGTAACGCAAACAGGATCAGCGGCAAAATTGTGGATTTTGTGTTTATGAGTTCGAGCCTCATGCATCACCCTTCTATACACTATTCGTGGATTCATGGGTTCTGGTTGAGTTTCGAATAGTCGTTGTGTACTATATAGGAAAAAGGCTTCCGGTATTTCCGTGAAGCCTTTTCTTTACTTCATCTATACATGATATACAACTTCGTGGGCTTCATAAATTGAAGGAACTTCCAGCTTTTGAAGTAACCGAAACATGGCAGATTGAGGCACGGCATACTCGCGATCGTTGTTTTGCTTCAGCCACGCATGGTAGGGCACTTCAATGTATATAAGCTTAATGCGAGCTTTATAAGTAACAAACAGATCGATCCATTGCGTCCGCATCTGGCGCGTTATGTTCGTGGCGTTCCATACAAAGGGCTCACCTTTACGAAGAAGCTCGCGTGCTTGTTCCTTAGCCAGCTGAACAGCCCAGCCTGTTGCAGATGCATCGTCTGGTTTTAGTTTATGCGCTCCGCGTATTGCATCTAGGCTCAGCATCGGCAAATTGCTGTAATGCTTTTTTATATACAGATCTTTACCCATGCCGGGTAATCCGCAAAGCATAACAACAGTACCTCTCAGGTCATCAAACGGTATATAGTCAGGATGCGCATCTTCCTTATGGAAGTATGTAAACTTTGCATTGTCTGTAGCAAAGACCCTCGGTTCATGCCAGCATGATTGTTCTTCACAGTAAGCGTCAAAAAAATCAACGCGATCCAGAAGCTCCTGTTGATCTGCACAAATTCTTCCGCGTACATCTGCCCGGGCTAATAATGAAAGTAATTTCATGTCTGTGCGGAGTGATGCTTCCAGTAATGATTTTACTGAGTTTCTTTTCTCCATTACCCAAAGTGGAAGTCCGTGATAGCGAACCAAGGCCGCTATAGATTCCCGTTCTTTAAAAGGTATACCTTGTTCGTATAAAACTCTGCGCGCGGTGAGCTCTCCCTTGCGTGCATGACCATGTGATGAGATCCTGCCATTCGCTTCCGTTGCCGTTGTTGATCGTTTCTCAACATCATGAAGTAATGCAGCTGTCCAGAGTAACTCCCGATCTTCTTCTGTTAGTTTTTGAAAAGCGGTATCGGCTGTTAATGCTTGCAAAACCATTTGGGTGTGTACGGATACATTTCCCTCGGCGTGGTATAGCGAATCCTGCGGAACGTCACGCATAGCAGCAACCCACTCGAATTGCTGCTCAAGATGACTCCATTCTTTATTTTTAGATAGTGACCAATTCATAAATTAAATAGTTTAAAATTATACTTGTGGATATTCCCACTGCAACTTTGCTCTTCGCCAATGGCGTGTCCAATGTTCATCCGTTTTTACATGTCCTTTACGGACATACTTTAGGACGTGATGTTTGAAATCATCCACGGGGTATTCATCTGCATTTCGGCTGACTATACCTTCGCAGGTGCACGAGTTCTCTGTGAGTATATCGATCGAATCCAATACACTGACTTGCTTCGTAAGGCTGACTACATCATGACGAAAGACAGATTCACTATCCGGCTGTACTATTTTTAATTCGGGCACGGTAGGAAAATCAAACAAGGCTGCATAGAATTTTACTTCTTCCCAGCTAAGCCACATGTCCTGAATCCGAATAGCGAACACGTAGTAATGATGTTCTAGTTTCCTATACTCGATCGAATGAATCGCGTAAAGGTTTTCACCAAATATTTCGATGTCGCCAAGGTCATTTTTTATCAAATCCCATCGCTCACGAATCGCTTGTGTCCACGGTGATACCGTGGGGGCAGCATGCGACCTTGCAAAAACGCCATAGCGACTCAGACAATTGTTTTCTCCATCCAGTTTTTCAGTATGGACAATTGATTTTATTCTGCTTACATCTACCCAATAGTCATGGTGAATGCGGTCATCGCTGGTTGTGCCTGGCGAAAAGGGATAATGATAGGTCCTTCCATATTTTCTGGAAATACTCATACGTCTTGTAATTAAAAGTAAAGAAAATGAAAGTGATTATCCTGTATATAGCGGAGCATTGAAGACAGAATCCTCAAGAGTCAATTATATCAGAATAGTTTGAGTGATCGCAATATTGTTTCATCTCCTTGTGATTAAGGAATCTTTTTGCGATAATATAGTATTACAAGACGAGCATTTTTAAAGTCCCTCTGGTTAAGGGTGAAACAATTTTATAGTGCACAAATATAGGACACTTGTGCGTTGCAAACGAAAAATTCATAAAGAAGTTACGCGAAAATTCTCAAGGTTCTATGGATAGGATAGTATATCTATTCCTGAAGCATCACAAAATACCATGGTGTCTTGAAAAGGCCTTCTTTTTCATAAATGGTAATGTGATCACCTGCATTGGCGCTGCTATATTCATCTGCGCTAACTTTTATCTTTTCGATTTCATTTGTTCCATGCCAGGAGATTACGGTGAAATAATAAGAAGTGCTTTTTCCTGTAGTCATTTCTTTATCCAGAATTTCACTGTTATAGTATAAAGGCACTGATTCGTCATACGTACAGTTTGCAAGTGTATAAGCTCCGAAGCTGTATGAGCTTACCACAATGATAATGGTAGGTATCGCAAAGTAATCCTCCCAGGTTTTGAATTCTGGTAATTTAGTTAATGCAATAATCAGGATAAATAGCAATCCTGCGGCTATACCAATGGTTATCCAAAGCTGTTTGTATTCCAGGATATTAAAATCCATCAACGCTCGGAGCGACAGACCCAGTCCGGCCATTAGGAAGCCGGACACAACAGAAGGGTATGCGCTATTTTTACGTTCATCCATTCGCAAAAGTCCCCGGTATAGATATAGGATCACCATGACAAGCAAAGGATAAACTATACCCAGGGATATGGCGATTGAGTAGGGGAAAGGATAGAATGTTATCCATAGAAATAAGACAAAGCCTGTTGCGTTGGTGATCTTTGCGATTCGCTTTGCTTCACCTAATTTGTATTCTCTGGCTTGTTTCGACATTCCAAACGAGAAGTCATCCAATATATTCTTTTCTTCCTCTAATGCCTCCAGCGTATCGAGTTCCGGGTACCTTGTCGAAAGCCAGTCCGTTATTTGTTGCGACCTTTCTGTATAGGTACTTACCTTTAATTTCTTTTGGTGCGTGTCTATCGGGATAATGTGGATATAGTTCTGATCTACTCTATATCCTCTGATTCCATCGAACTTCAGTGCCCGTGATCCGAACGCAGTGACCGACAGCAGGTGGTCTTGTTCAATCACAAATTTCCCTTTAACGGCATCGATAAGTCCATATGAAAAAAGGGCTATCATACTCAAAGAGAACACGACTAGTAATATAGTTACTGTTGTATTGGAATCTTCAAATATGAAGGGTATAATACCCGTGACAATAAAAACTGTAATCAATATCGGCGAGAAAATATATATGAAAATTCTCCAGCCCTTTGCCGTTCTATATTCTCCTTGCATGATTTGGTAATTGAGTGTTAAAGTTATTAAAATTAGTATATAGCCCGAGCCTGTTAAATTAGATGGAGAAAAAAGGCAAAGAAACGCCTGCGTGCTGTTAATTTCTTTGCCTTGTATTGACTATATCATTTCAACCTCCAGATACTTTATGGAAGGTTGCTCCAGTTCTTTGATCTGCAACTCCAATGTATTATCGAAGGTATAGTATTCGTCCTTTTGGATGAACCCTTCTGTACGCACCCATTCTTCGGTGCTATAGCGTTTGATGAAGTCTGCGATCATACCTTCGTCCATGCGTGAATGCGTAGTGAGGTAGGATCCCATCTTTAACAACAGAAGTTTGTCTTTGCGCAATATTTGCTCAGCTTCCTGCATGCACTCTTTGATAACACGTATAGCCTCCTGCGAATACTTTTCGCTATGATAAAAGCTATCGTTGTTGTTCGAGTATGGCTGTGTAATATAGATCGGATCACTTCCCATCGCGTATTTACGCACCGCCCGATTAGCAAGCTCGGTAGCATTTTCAATATCATGCTGTACACCGGAAGATGTATGCTCCTCACCGAAGATCAGCTTCTCCGCTGCATAACCACCCAAGGTCAAAATTATATCTTTCCGAATAGTATCCTTTGTCATAGGGCCGTCCGGGAAGTTGATCATGCAAAATCCTTCACCATCATCGGAAGCAGTTTTGGAGACTACAACAGATGGGACGATGCGCAACGTGAGCGCGGCAAGAATAGCATGGCCTGCTTCATGTATACCGGTATGAGCTTGTGTACTCTTACTGGTGGTCTTCCGCAGGTTGTCGATTTTTAGGTTAACCGCATCGAGAAACGAATGTATATACTTATCATTCACATCACAGATCTCAAATAAATAGTATTCTTCGGCATAGTACCAATGAATAGTGCCGGCAGTCAGGTTTTTGTCAACGATCTCCATTACAATTTTGCTGATCCTGGATTCAACCAGATTTTTTATAGTGGTAAATACAGGGCGTGTACCTTGTGATGGAAATACTCCTTCAGCATATACTATATCAACTACCGAAGAATCAAAGTCAACACACCACCCAAACGTTGTATGAACGAATTTTCCTACCCGTGTCAACTCGCGTTCTATCAATTCACGAAAGTGCGCATTCTTAAACGATTTATAGATGATGTGATTGTTACCCAATCGTGCAATCTGCTCGCTCCTGAATCTTTTTCGCAAAGCACTTTTTATAGTAGCAATGCTGATGTGTGTAGTAGCCTGGTAAAAATCATCAGCGCTTATGTCCGGATTCATACTATGGCTCATTGGATAAGCTTCATCCAGGTTTCCCAGGACAAAGATGAGTGACTGCGACATATCAAGCTCCTTCGTGGCAGGGCGTGTTTTCATCCCTTCGAGTATAAATATTCGCAACTCTTCCAAGGAACATGTCTTTATACGTTGGCGGATATAGTCTTTGGAGAACTCGTCATAATCAAACAAACCATATATACCTTCAACGAAATCCTTTGATAAAAAATAGGATTTATCTAAAGGCTCATTGTAGCGATCATACTGATCGAAATAAAATGTTTCGAAAAGTTTTACGAATATTTCTTCTCCGGCTACAATTTCGCCCTGCTCAATCACAACCCCAGCCTTGGCGGCTTTATCCAGCTTTTTAATACACGAGTCTGCACGGAACAAGTAATATGTACTGTTCCTTGGAATATAGTGGATCTTTCCAGAGTCCAGTAAATCCCACACCACACGAAGTTTATCCTTGCCGAGTTCACTCTGGTTTGTGTCCAGTGTTCTGGCAAACTGGAATTCATCCAGGCAAATGATCGCTGGCTTCTGATGAAAGAAATCAAGATCGTCTGTGAATATATTTTTAATCCACGCAGCAGAGTCTGATTCGAATTCACCCATGTCAATGTGCGTATATAGTTTACGATGTTCAAGTAAGTCTATAATGCCTTGTACCAATGCAGTTTTGCCAGATCCGGTTAGCCCCCATAAATTTACAACGGTAGGCCTAAGCTGCGCTTCCGGAAAAAGATACCACGGCATCATTAAAGACATGATCTCGTCAATGACATTGTCCAATCCAATAAAGCGTTCCTTCAATTGAACCGTGATCGTCTCGATTCGTTTTTTCTTTTCTATTAATCCAATGTGTTTATGTAATGTTTCCATAACCTTAATCTTTCGCCATCCGAACAATCTTCGGATGAAATTTACCTTCAATATTTACCAGCGTATGCTGGCTGTTCATAATTGCCTCGATGTCTTTATACGCACCGGGTGCTTCTTCAGGACTGCCTCCCAGAAGCAGTACTTTTTCTGATTGCAGTAATTTTTTCATGCTGCCCATCGTGGTGGAGTCTTTCGCTTTTTGTCGGGACATCTTTCTGCCGGCACCATGCGCTGCAGAATTTAGCGAAGCTTCGTTTCCTAAACCCCGAACTATAAATCCGGGAGCGATCATACTTCCGGGAATCACACCATATATACCTTGTGCTGCCGGTGTAGCGCCCTTTCTGTGGACGATATACTCTTTGCCATCCGCGAGATGTTCCTTCCACGCAAAGTTGTGATGGTTGTCAATCGTCTTGAGAACTTTTACTCCCAGAGTTCTGACGAGGTTGTGATGAATGCGCTGGTGACATGCCTTCGCATATTCTCCAGCCAGATTCATCGAGAGCCAGTACTCTTCACCTTCAGCGCTGTCCATCGTGAGCCATGCAAGCTGCTTTGCTTCACGCGGAAGCTTGCAGCGATCCATCGCTATATTTGTATAGTGCTGAGCGATGTTCGCACCCAGACTTCGAGAGCCGGAGTGAGAGAGTATAGCAGCATATCGGCTAGCCGGAAGATCAAGCGTATTACTTTCATGAAGTTCAACTATACCGAACTCCACAAAATGATTTCCAGAACCCGAACTGCCGAGTTGTCTCACAGCTTTACCATGCAGACGTTTCAGTAAATCCGTTTTTTGAAAATCCGGATGGTCGAGAATGTCGTGCTCCTGCGATTGCTCCAGTCCTCCTTCATTGCCGAAGTGCGTGTCTTTTTGTAGAGCTTTCTTCAACTCATATGCACGATGCTCTGTATAACTCCCGGGTAGATCCAGAATGCTGAGTGCCATACGACAACCAATGTCCATCCCTACACCATATGGAATCACAGCGTTGTGTGTTGCCAATACACCACCAATGGGCAGACCATATCCCTGATGCGCGTCAGGCATCAAAGCTCCTTTTACTGCAATCGGTAATCGCATGGCAAGTTCCATTTGCCGAATAGCATTTCCCTCGATATGCTTATTGCCAAATACATCGAAATGTTTGGCATCATCTTCCAAGTCATATGCTTGCCCTATATCTATAGTGCTGGTTATATTCAGAAGTTTGTGTGCCAGTATACTGAGCGTTGCGTGCTGTGTATACAGCTGCGGGTGCTCAAGTACATCGGCTATTAATTTTAATTTCTCTTCATTCGGTGTATGCTTGAAGTGCCTGTTCATAATGTTTAAGGCGAGACTTCTTGCAACGTCCGTTGAAAAGCTGATGACCTGAAGGTCTTTTATATTGATCTTATGTTTGCCCATAAAAGTTTACATAGGGCAAAGTATAGGCAAGAGGTATACTCCTTACTGCACGCAATAAAGTATAATTGTGTTTGAACGATACACCAAAGTGTAAAGCGAACACACGCTACTCCTGACAAACTATGCCTGAATTTTTGTTATTAAATTTGGCTTGAAAATGCCTGGCCCGATCCGGTAAAATACTTACCGTGGCTGTTATTTGGGGATATGTAATCTAAGTACCAACATAATTTCTGCCCTCGTTAAATAAAACATAATGGAGGTGAAATGCTGTGCAAAGGTAAGCGGGTTTTATAATACAACAAGCTATTGCTGGAAAAATAATTATGAGATTGCTTGCCGGTGCATACAACGGTGTGAAAACTATATCACTATAAGTAACTCACATTCGATTCAAATAATTTAATTTTGATTACTGAACAGATCACGGATCGGTTCATATAATAATTCTTCTTATGACGATTGATGAAATTGTTTCCTTGCTTTCGGATATAGTCACGGCCGATCAGATTAAGATCGATCGCGCCAGTACTCCCCATGCAATTATAGTGGATAAAGCAAAGCTGACAGAAGTGTTGCAGGCGCTTCAACAGAATACATCCACGTACTTTGATATGCTTTCCTGTATTACCGGTATAGATAATGGCCCACAGGCAGGCACGATGGAAGTGGTCTATAATTTATACTCCATTCCCTATAACCTTCACCTGATGGTGAAAGTAATTATACCGCGTGAGAACCCTGTCATTGATACAGTAACACACATCTGGAAATCAGCAGACTGGATGGAACGCGAAGTGTTTGATATGTATGGTATCATATTTACAAATCATCCGGACTTGCGTAGGATATTAATGCCGGCCGACTGGGAGGGATATCCCTTGCGAAAGGATTACAAGCACCAGGAATATTATCGTGACATCAAAATCGAGTACTAAATAGAAATTGGAAGATGATAGTTGATAGTTAAAGCTCAACGCTGAGCTTACAACTTGAAGCTTTAAAAATATAGCCATGCCAACAGATCGGGTACAGTATAAATATAGGGAAGGAAATTTAGCGCTCTCGGAGCCGAATAAATTAAAGCCGGAGAACCTTCGGTCGGAGGAGATGATTATTAACCTCGGACCACAACATCCGTCTACACACGGTGTGTTGCGCCTGGAGGTATTGATGGATGGTGAGATCGTGAATGAGGTTGTTCCCCACATCGGGTACCTGCACCGTTGTTTTGAAAAGCATGCCGAAAATCTTCCATACAATCAGGTGATACCTTTTGTTGATCGCCTCGATTATGTTGCTGCCATGAGCAATGAACATATATATGCGATGGGTGTTGAACGGATGCTGGGAATCGAAAATCAGATACCGAAGCGTGTAGAGTATGTCCGTGTATTGATGGCAGAGTTGAATCGTATCGCTTCACATTTTATAGCGATCGGTACTTATGGAATGGATATAGGAGCCTTCTCGCCGTTCTTCTGGCTCATGCGGGATCGCGAACATATTTTACGGTTACTCGAATGGGCGTCTGGTGCGCGCCTGCTCTATAACTATATATGGATCGGTGGATTGTTTTATGATGTGCCGGTCGGCTTTGAAGATCGTTGTCGTGAATTTGTAAAGTATATAAAGCCTAAATTGAAAGAACTCGAAACGGTTCTGATCTCGAATAAGATATTTATTGATCGTACTGCGAACGTAGGAGTACTGCCACTTGACCTTGCCGTGAATGCCGGTGTAACCGGGCCTATACTTCGTGCCTCCGGTTTACGTTTCGATCTGCGAAGAGTCGATGGATATTCTGTATACCCTGAATTGGATTTTGATATACCTATAGGAGAGGGTAAGATGGGACAGGTTGGCGACTGTTGGGACAGAACCTATGTGCGCTACCTGGAGTTGTACGAGTCGTTAAAGATTGTCGAGCAATGTCTGGATAAACTTATGGGAGAGCATACACGCACACGTGACTTTGATCCGCAGGCGCTGGTGCCCAAGAAGATCAGACCTAAAGCGCAAGACTTCTATATACGTGGCGAGATACCAAAAGGAGAGCTTGGTTTTTTCTTTCGTGCGGATGGACGCAGTGATATACCTTTCAGGTGCAAGTGTCGTTCGTGCAGCTTTGTAAATCTTTCGGTTCTACCGGAAATATCGAAAGGAATTCTTGTGGCGGACCTGATTGCAATCATAGGATCGATTGATGTTGTAATGGGAGAGGTAGATCGGTAATCAATACTCTCAAATATTTTTTTAAGCTTGGCAAGCAACAGTAAAAGAATTTCAGACATGATCAAGATACTTTCAGCACAACAAATACGCGCACTGGATGCCTATACTATTCAACATGAACCTATATCTTCCATTGATCTCATGGAGCGCGCCTGCCGTGCTTTTGTAAGTTGGTTCACAGAGCGGTTTGACGAAACGCAAAAAGTCTCAATTGTATGTGGTACTGGAAATAACGGTGGCGATGGATTAGGTATAGCACGGCTGTTGAAAATGTGGGGCTATCCGGTAAATGTGTTATTAATTCGTGGGGGCACGGAAACAGAAGATTTTAAAACAAACCTTGAAAGACTCAAAGGCAAGGTAGAAGTAACAGAGGTAGCGTCAACCAATAGTGATTTATTCAGTGGATATGATATAGTGATCGATGCTATTTTTGGTTCAGGTCTTTCACGTCCTGCGGAAAGAATTCAGGCAGCCATCATTCAACAAATGAACCAGGCTGATGTGATCCGTATAGCAATAGATATACCCTCCGGGTTGCAGGCGGATAAAGTGTCACAAGGAGAAGTTTTTAAGGCAGACTTTACGATCTCTTTTCAATTGCCAAAGCTTGCCTTTTTTTTACCTGCTAATCATGCATTTGTAGGAGAGTGGTGTCTGGTAGATATAGGGCTTAGTAAAGCATTCATTAAAGAAATATCATCTTCTCATTTTTACGTTACTTCGAAGTATATCCGCAGAATATTAAAGCCGCGTTCTAAATTCGATCACAAGGGTACATATGGTCATGCTCTGCTGATTGCAGGTAGTTATGGAAAGATAGGGGCTGCGGTGTTATCAGGCAGGGCGTTGCTTCGAGCAGGCGTGGGTTTGCTTACGCTGCATATTCCTCAATGTGGATATAGTGTCGTGCAAACATCGCTTATTGAAGCGATGGTAGACGTTGATGCACACGAACATTTTTTAACAACGCTTCCTTCGCCCGATAAATATACAACGGTAGGGGTAGGGCCTGGTCTTGGGCAGGATTCACTTACCATAAAAGCGTTTGGTAAACTACTGGAAGATTTCAGAAAGCCAATGGTTATTGATGCGGATGGATTAAATATACTATCTGTTAATCGTGAATTACTTCGTATTGTTTCTCCAGGAAGTATACTTACTCCCCATCCGAAAGAATTTGAAAGATTAGTAGGAAAGTGGTCGGATGATTTCGATCGCCTTGAAAAACAAAAGGCGCTCGCGAAACAATTAAAATCTGTAGTCGTTTTAAAAGGAGCCTATACATCCATCGCATCGCCTGATGGCATGGTATATTTTAATTCGACAGGTAATCCCGGTATGGCTACTGGCGGAACAGGAGATGTACTCACGGGAATTCTGACAAGTTTACTCGCGCAAGGTTACTCTTCCATAGATGCTGCAGTTGCCGGGGTTTATCTTCATGGTCTCGCAGGAGATCTTGCTGCCCGTGAGAAAGGTATGGTATCGCTTATTGCATCGGATGTCATTGACTTCTTACCGGCTGCCTTTAAAAAAGCTATGGCTTGAAATAAACCTTAGCCTTACACCACTTTATAGTTGGACTGTTGCGCGGGAGTTTTACTTTTGATCTTTTAAAATACACTACATGCAGCTTTCTGAGAAGATCAAACACGCTATCCGGGATGTTCAGGATTATCCTAAGCCTGGAATTGTTTTCAAAGACATCACTCCAGTGTTAGCCGATCCATCATTGATGCATGAGATTGCTCGTCAATTAAAGAATGATTTTCAATCGCAGAAGATCGATGCTATTGCCGCTGTGGAAGCGCGCGGATTTATATTCGGCTCTATTCTCGCACACGAGTTGAACTGCAGATTTATACCCATTCGTAAAGCAGGCAAGCTTCCCTATAAAGTAAGGAGAAGAGAGTATGATCTCGAATACGGTACCGCCTGTATCGAAATGCATGAAGATGCTATTCAACCAGGCTGGCAGGTTTTAGTACAAGATGACTTACTTGCTACAGGTGGTACAGCAAGTGCTGCCGGGGAGTTGATAGAAAGTGTTGGCGCCAAGGTTGCGGGATTCTCTTTTATAATAAATCTGAGTTTTTTGCCAGGCTATAAAAAACTCCAGGAGCGTTTCGGTGTTAATCCACAATATTTAATAGAATATTAACTAATTGCTGAAAGATTTGTTTTACTAATATGGGTGAGACCGTTCACATTCCAATATTTCCACTGGCGATCCTGCCAATACCAGGCGAACTGGTACCTCTCCATATTTTTGAACCGCGCTATAAACAACTTTTACAAGACGCAGAAACGGATGATATAACGTTCGGAATCTATTTCAGTCATGAGATGAACCTCGCCAGTATTGGATCGCTTATGCGCGTGGAGAGTATTATTAAACGCTATCCCGGTGGCGAGTCTGATATTATAGTGAAGTGTGAAGACGTATTCACTATGGAGAAACTCGCGCGTACCTATAAAACCAAAATGTATCCTGGGGGCGATGTGAAGTTTCAAAGCGTTGACCTCTCACGTATGCCAGCGTTGCCGTTGTACGAGTTGTTTCTTGAATACTTAAAGAGTCGTAATATTAATAACCACGCCACTCCTTTCTCTGTATACCAGGTGGCCTGCGAGTTGAGTCTCGATCTCAACGACCGCTATAAATTCCTGCAGATGGCCGATGGAAAGATCGACCAGTTTCTGCTAACGCGAATCCGCTATCAATTACACTTACTCAGCAGTGAAGAGAAGAGCAAGGATGTTTACCATCTGAATTAAAATTCTTTTTCAAACTATATTTTATATTCTTGAATCCTTCTCACGGTATTTCCGTTTGAGACACAGTTTTTACATTTCTTGAATGTTACCCTTTGGGTTACAAACGTTAACAATATTTAACGTTTGCGCTGCAACATAATGATATAGCAGGTCGTCTTACGGGTATATATAAATAAAGACCCCTTATGAAAAAGAACTTGTTAGTTTTAGCAGCGCTGTTAATGATGAGCAGCGTAGTATTCGCGCGCGACCCTGAGAATCCATCGCCCGCCAGCGGTGTTGGCATCATGAAAAAAGGAACAAGCTTTCATGTATACTATAAAGGTGTAAAGCCATTGGATGTAAAGGTTTCTATTTTCAACGCCAGAAAGCAGCTTGTATATACAGAGACGATTCGTAAAACCGATGGCTTTATGCGACCCTATAATTTTGAGCAATTGGAGTACGGTGAATATATACTTGAGCTTTGGGATGGTACGCAGCGACAGACGCAAACTATATTGCATGGTGTTAAGCCCATTGAAAAGCTTGCCCACCTGACGCGAATAGCCGGTTCTGATAATAAATTTATACTCGCTGTTCCAAATAAAGCACATGATGTACTTACGATTAAGATTTATAGCGAGAAGAATCAATTGATTTACCAGGAATTGCTGGAGACAGCCCACGATTTTGCCAAAGTATATAATTTGAATAAGCTCAAGGGTAATTTTTCGTTTCAGGTCACAGATAGAGAAGGAAATATCAAAGTTCTCTCGTATTAACGAATAACATTTTAGAAACGCAGCATCTTTTAGAATAAGATGGAAGAAGGTATCCTGGCTATAGGATACCTTTTTTGCTTTGAAAGATGCTATAAAGACCTGTAGCGCAAACGTTGTATTAAAATAAATTCTTCTGATAGCGTTTGCAGTATAGCTTCATTCTGTTTTTTGATTGAATTCTCCTCTGAAAATTCCGCAAACGTTATTTATAGTTAAATAAAATGTTTCCTTACAACACTCGGCCTTATGTTATACTCTCGCGTTACATTTGTATCAGTAAACAAAAACAAAACAATAGCGATTATGAAAACTAGATCACTTTTCATTGCAGCACTCGTAGTAGTAAGTGCAACTGTGGCGGCTCTTGGAAAGGAAGAGCCTAACAACAAAGGTTTGGCTGTAGTACCTGTAAAAGGTGCAGAAGTATTCAAAGTTATTTACAAAGCTGAAAACGCTGGTAAAATTAAATTGAATATTTATAACACTAAGTCTGAAATAGTATTTACCGAAACATTCACTGGTACAGATGGTTTTATCTGCCCATTGAATTTCACAGGTCTTCAGGCTGGTGAGTATACAATCGAGTTGATCGATGCAACTGGTAAAAGAACTGAGAAGGTAAACTATAAACCAGCAAGCGCAACTCCTAAAAATGTACACATCTCAAGATTAGCTAATGAAAATGGCAAATTCCTGGTATCTGTATCATCAACTGGAAATGAGCAAATCAACGTTAAGATTTATGATGCTGCTAACAATCTTGTTCACAGCGAAAACAAATCTATCGATGGTAACTTTGCTCAGCTTTATACAGTGAAGAATGTAACAGGTTCCCTGACATTCGAAGTAACTGACAAAGCAGGTAACACTAAAACTGTTCGCTTCTAAGAAATAAGAAAATTCATTAACCTTAGAAAGGCCTTCCCGTTCAGGGAGGGCCTTTTTATTTATAGCCTGTTGATATAGGATAGTATCTATATATAATGTCAACAACATATCATATGACTTCTCAACATCTGAATGCTGATATTATACATTTTGTATTTTAACCGAAATCGCTACTTTTACCTTATTGCAAACGATTAACGTAAACTATCCTTATGAAAAAAATTCTTGTTCCGACCGACTTTTCCAAACCTGCTACCATTGCAGCGGAGGTAGCTGCCGACATTGCCAGACGTTCTGGTGGTGAGATCACTTTACTTCACGTAATTGAAGAAGCTACTGAAGGCTCAATAAACATTGAAGGTGAAGCAAGCTATGGTGGTGACTGGGAGGATAAGATATTTACAGCAAAAATGATCGAGAAGGCGAAGAAGCAAATGGAGAAATTTGCTACGGATGCCAGATTCAATGGTTTGAAAGTACGTCAGAAGCTTAGAATCGGAACTCCGTTTCATGGCATGAACTCAATCATTACAGAGAATAAAGTGGATCTTGTTGTAATGGGAACTTCCGGCCGCTCAGCGCTGGAGCAAATGATCATCGGATCGAATACTGAGAAAGTTGTACGTCATTCAAATTGCCCTGTGTTAACCGTACACAACAAACCAGCCAGCAAAGAATTTAAGAATATTGTATATGCAACATCCATGGATAAGGATGAAGAAATATTCTCACGCATCGTAAGAAGAACACAACAAGTTTATGATTCTACCATTCACCTGGTGCGTATCAATACTCCTTCTAACTTTCAGCGCGATGTTGTAGTGAAGAAGTATATGGAAAGCTTCGCGAAGAAACTTCAGTTGAAGAATTACACGATCAACGTATTTAATGATATCAGCGAAGAAGAAGGTATCGTTTACTTTGCCGACAGCATTAATGCAGACCTGATCGCAATGGCAACGCACGGCCGTACTGGTTTTGCACACGTTTTGGCAGGAAGTATTGCTGAAGATGTTGTGAGCCACTCCAAACGCCCTGTGCTCACATTCGTAACAAAGCATAAGAAATAAGCATAATTCATTCCTTTTAAAGGCCATTTCAGGTTACTGAAATGGCCTTTTTCTTTTTTAGTTATCTTTGAATTGATTTCAATGGTCAAGAATATTTAGCTTGCTCTATTGAAGCTTACGAAACTGTTGTGAATTCGTTAAATCTTATCACGCTAACCTACTTACCCTGTCGAACATGGAATTCCTAATGTTCTTAGTTCTTTTGATCCTGGTGATCACGTTGATCTTGCTGATCAGTGTGAAAAATAATTTTTCTTCTCAGTTACAGGTTCTCCAACAAAAAATGGATTACCTGGCGCGCGACCTGGTAAAATTACAATCGCGAACAACCGAGCAAACTCCAGTTATAAAGACTGAAGAAAAGCCTGTCGCTCCGGAAAAACCGATTGAACAAGCCATACCGGTTATTATCCCGGTTGTTGAGGAGAAGAAAGAAATTGTAATTGAGAAAGTACAGATTGAAGAAGTCCCCATCGCGGAACCTAAAGTCGTACAAACTCCGGTTGAAGTAATAGACTATCCCGTTGTAGAGGTAGCAAAAGCGGAAACCAAAAGGCCATATATACCACCCGCTCCACGCAAGCCTGGCTTCTTTGAACGCAATCCCGATCTCGAAAAATTCATTGGTGAGAACCTGGCAAATAAAATAGGGATAGGTATCCTGGTATTGGGTATCGGTTTCTTTGTGAAGTATGCAATTGATCAGGATTGGATCAACGAGGTTGGCCGCGTATTCATAGGTATAGCGTGTGGCGGAATTTTGATTGGCGTAGCACACTATATGCGCAAAGCATTTGCTGCTTTCAGTTCTGTACTGGTAGGCGGCGGTATAGCCATACTATATCTTACAATAGGTATTGCATTTCATGAATATAATTTATTCACACAGACGGCAGCTTTTGTACTGATGGTTGTAATAACCGGATTTGCTATTGTCTTGTCGCTTGCATACAACAGAATAGAGCTTGCCGTACTTGCTATATTGGGTGGTTTTGCATCGCCTTTCATGGTGAGCACGGGGGAAGGAAACTATATTGTTCTCTTTACCTATATACTAATCCTGGATGTAGGGATGCTGGTACTCGCTTACTATAAGAAGTGGAACCTCGTTAACATCATTGCCTATATATTTACACTCATACTGTTTGGTTCATGGCTTGCTGCCAAATATGAAGGCGATAACGTTCCCATGATGCAAGGTGCGATCATCTTTGCTACGTTGTTTTATCTGGTGTTCTTTATGATGAACATCATTAACAACATTCGTAATAAGACTGCCTTCAAGTCGATTGAGATAACACTTCTTCTTAGTAATACATTTTGTTACTACGCAGCAGGGATGATTATTCTGGATGGCGATGCAGGATCAGACTTCAAGGGTTTGTTTACGGCTGCTCTTGGTATATTTAATTTTATCTTTGCCTATACACTCTATAAAAATGAACGCGTTGATCGTAACCTGGTTTTCCTGTTAATAGGTTTGGTGCTCACGTTTATAAGTCTGGCAGCTCCGGTTCAACTTGAAGGAAACTATATAACTTTATTCTGGGCAGCGGAAGCTGTGTTATTATTGTGGTTATCACAGAAGTCAGGTATCAGGTTGATGAAGCTTGCTTCGCTGGTAGTAATGGCCCTGATGATAATTAGCCTGTTAATGGACTGGGAGCAGCTATACTTTGGTGGCGTGAGTGATCTTGCTGTGATCGTTAACAAAGCCTATATTACCGGTCTTGTTGTATTGGCTTCTATTGCAGGTACAATTTACTTTCTCAGGTTTGAAACTTCGGAATATCTGGAATACGTTCAGCCGTACAAGACGATTTTGTCGATCGGAGGGATCATTCTCTTGTATGCAGCACAGTTTTTTGAATTGCAACATCAGCTTCCCAAGTATATAGATGATTTTTCAGCCGTCCTGATTGTTATAGGAAGCTATAATATGCTTTTCATAACAGGATTGTTATTGGCAGAGAAGAAGTTGATTCTGCCAAATCAAATCCGACAATTTTTTGCCGGATGGGGTGTGGTGGCTATCGCATCATTTCTGTTTTTCTATCATGGAGAAACCTTGACAGCACGAAATAATTACCTGCAGGGATTCGCAAGCATTACGGGTTTTGCTTTTCACTATGTATATATAGCTCTGCTGCTTTTAATTTCAATCATAACGTTAAGACGTGTACAGCAGCTTAAGGATTTTAACGAGAGGACACACAATGCTTATTCGTGGTTTTACATTATGTTCTTTATATTCCTTGCCAGTGCAGAGCTGGATCACACGGTGTTGTTGATCGGATATTCAAATCCGGATTCTATGTACCACATCATTACTCAGAACCATAAGATCGGGTTCCCGATCCTTTGGGGTATAGCATCGTTCCTGCTCATTGCAATAGGCTTAAAGACCAAAAAGAAACATCTGCGTATTATTTCTTTGTCGCTTTTACTGGTGACTTTATTGAAGCTATTCATCGTGGACATCCGCGGCATCTCAGAAGGTGGAAAGATCGCTGCGTTTATATCGCTTGGCGTTTTGCTACTCGTAGTGTCTTTTATGTATCAGCGATTAAAGAAATTACTATTGGTAGACGAGCCTGTCTTGGATAATACACAAAAAGAAGAAGAAGCATGAAACGATATATAGGTATAGTTGTTGGTATAGTGTGTTTGGGCGACTTCAGTATGCAGGCGCAACAATTTCGTGCGGAAGCATCGTTACCCAACGTAGAGGCCGATGGCTTTTACAGGATATTACTCTCCCCAGAGATAGCACCATATTCAAATCAGCAGTTTAGTAATATTCGCTTGTATGATGCAAATAAAAAGGAAGTGCCGTATGTGCTGCAGGAAGAGCAGCCTTCCTATCAGCAGGCACAATTCAAGGCGTATACCATCGTGGAAAAAACGCAGCAGCCAAATTGCTGTACGACATTGATTTTGCAAAACCCCGATAAGACTTCAATCAATAATATAAATCTTCTGATCCGCAATGCAGAAGTAACGAAGGAAGCTACACTTTCCGGGAGTGATGATCAGAAGAACTGGTTTGTTATTAAAGAACAATTTTATTTGCAATCTATAGATAACAGCAGTGAAGCTGCCGATATGAAAGTCGTAAACTTTCCGCTGAGTAACTATGCCTATTATCAACTACGCATAAATGATTCTACAAACGCCCCCTTAAATATACTCAAGGCCGGATATTACGATGTGCTTACATCCGGTGGTGCCTATACGGAAGTTCCCACACGAAGTTTAGTAAGTGCGGATAGCGCAAAGGAAAAGAAGAGCTATATATACCTTCGGTATGACACGCTTCGGCTATTGGATAAACTTGAACTTACGATGACTGGTACACCGTATTTTTTGCGAAACGTTGAAGTATACCAACGGCAGACACGAACTACGAAAAAAGGAAAGAAGGACTTCTATGATCTGGTAACTTCATTTGAGGTGAGCTCAGCGCATCCTTCTATTATTCAATTGCCGATGCTAAAAACAGAGGAGCTGATGCTGGTAGTAGAGAACCGCGATAATCCTTCTTTAGCGATAGCAGATATAAAGGTATACCAGTTGAATCGTTACCTGGCGGCGTGGTTAAAGAAAGGCGATACATATACCATGCAATTTGGTGATGAAGCCTTGCGGGCTCCTTCGTATGACCTCGCTTTTTTTAAGGATAGCATTTCATATCAGCCGGCAGTATTGAAAGTGCAGAATGTAAAGCGCATTTTGGAAGTAATCAAAGTCGAAGAGTCTCCCACATTTTTCAAGGACAAGCGTGTTATCTGGGTTGCTATTATACTCGTGATAGGAGTACTTGGATTTATGTCCGTCAGACTGATCAAAGAAACAAATGCTCAGAAGAAGGTATAGATCATCCTCTATACCCTTCTGAATATCAAATTATTTTAAAAGCTCTTTCTTTACATACGCAGCGCTGTTTGCTACACTTTGAAAAGGGTCTGCCATCAGGTTGTTCCCTTGCTCAACGAAGATGTGCTGTAAGCCTGCGAGCGAGTCATCTGCAAATATAGTCTTGAAGTCAATAGTGCCGTTGCCTACTTCGGTATGCAGGTTTCTATTCACTTTATCCATGTCTTTAATATGCCACATAACGAAACGTCCCGGATGTTTTTTAAACCAGTCATGAGGTTTTAACGGAGACGAATGCATAACCCAGTATAGATCCATTTGCATTTTTACCAATGAAGGATCAGTCTCCTGTAAAATGATGTTGTATCCAATCTGTCCTTGGTGATCAATAAATTCAAAATCATGATTATGATATGCAAGCTGGAGATTAGCTTTCTTTATAGTTTCGCCAATGAGGTTTAGCTTCTCTGAAAGAATTTTGAATTTTTCGATAGTTCTTGATTCCGGATCGAGCCAGGGCCATGTTATATACTCTTGCTTTAAAGCATGTGCCCCCTCAATGCATTGGTCAACGTAACGGTTCAGATCTTCTACCGGAGTATTCATAAATTTATTGAGATCATAATGCCCTGTCGAAGTCGTCAGGTTGCTATCGTCCAAAAGCTGTTTGGCAACTTTAGGTTCGAGTCCCCAATAGTATTTATTATCTCCATAGTTAAAACCATATGTTTCGACTTCTTCATAACCCAGCGCTGCTATCTTTTTCAGCGTGCCGCGCAGATCTTTGGCCATGGGTTCACGAAGTGTAAAGAGTTGAAGACCCAGTTTATACTTGGGCCTGAGTAAAAATGAAGGGGCTACAACCGCAGCTGTTGCCAGTGCAGCTGCGTATTGTATAAATTTTCTTCGGGTTGTCATGGAGGGATGGGTATATCTGATTACGAGTTTTATTGTGGTAATTTATAGGCTTGTCTGCCGATTAATTTCCACTCGCCATTTTGTTTTTGCCATACCAGCAGTACACCGAGTTTTACCGAACCGGGCTTGCCGCTGTCGTTCGTTTCTCCTGCCAGCGTATGGCGAACAAGTGCCGTTGTGCCAATGATCCTGATCGTTTGATCCGTAAGCGTAATGGTTACAAAATCTGATTTTCCACTTACGAAGGCGTCTACAAAGGCACTCTTGTCTTCAAGCTTACCATTGGAATGTCCATAACTTAATTCAGGGGCCGTGATCTTTTCCAGAGATGCCCGGTCGCCATCGATCATCGCTTTGCGCAGAAACTCAACGGCAGTGGCTATATCTTTCTCATCAGAAGTTTGTGCCCAGGCTGCAAAGCCAAAGAAGCACATCATTAACATTAAGGTTGTATTCATAAAATATATAGGGGTTGGTTAAAAACATTGTTTAAGCGAATATATACTCATCATACAAAAGCGCTCTGTCCGGTGATTGCGCGTCCGACAATCAGCGTGTTGATCTCTTTGGTGCCTTCATACGAATATATAGCTTCGGCATCCGCCACGAAGCGGGCGATGTCATATTCAATCAGAATTCCATTGCCGCCAAATAGCTCACGTGCGTGGCTCACTATATCTCGTGTATGCAGTGAACAAAATACTTTGGCGAGCGAGGCTTGTTCATCAGTAAGTTTACCAACATCCTGTAATTGTGAAAGTCTGCAGACCATAGTTTGCATCGCCGTCAGGTTGCTTAACATTTCAACGAGCAGGTCTTGTACCATTTGAAAGCTGCTGATGGTGCGGCCAAACTGTTTGCGTTCGTTCGTATAGCGCAATGCACTTTCATAAGCACCACGGGCACATCCTACCGCTTGCCAAGCAACACCTGCCCGCGTCATGCGAAGAACTTGTGCCGTGTCTTTAAATGAATTTGCCTGTTGCAGGCGATTGCTTTCATGTACCTCACAATTGGTAAGTGTAATCAACGCATTTTGCACAATGCGAAGCGCCATCTTGCCCTTGATCTTGTCTGCCTGAAATCCTTTCGTACCTTTTTCAACTATAAATCCTTTCACAGAATTGTCGGCTATATCTCGCGCCCAGATCACTACGAGGTCTGCAAAGGTCGCGTTACCGATCCATTTCTTCTGGCCATTCAAAACCCACGTATCGCCTACACGCTCGCACGTACACGTCAATCCTCCAGCGGCAGCGGATCCTACTTCCGGTTCTGTTAATCCAAACGCCCCGATCAATTCCATCTTCTGCATGCGTGGAAGCCATTGCTGTTTTTGTTCTTCGCTTCCGCAATAGTATATAGAGCCCATGGCAAGTCCACTCTGCACGCCAAAAAATGTTGATGTTGAACAATCCACCCGCGCCATCTCCATCGCCAGAAAGCCTTCTAATAGACTTGACATACCCGGACAACCGTAGCCTTGATACGTAAGTCCGCAGATGTTAAGCTTGGCCATCTCCGGTATAATGTGATGAGGAAATTCATCCTTCAGCCAATACTCATTGGCAATGGGTTTGATATGCACTTGCATAAACTCCCGCACCTTTAATTGTATAGCGCGCTCTTCCGGTGAAAGCCATTGATGCAGATCGTAAAAGTCTCCATCTATTTCCGGGAACTCATGTTTCTTTTTTCCGCCTTCCATAAACTTCATTAGTTTCTGAAGGTCTTCACCTTTCATACTACTAACAAGGCCGACCATTTTATTCAGGTCAACCTTTTCAGAAAGCTTTCCGATTTTATCAAGGTCAAGCTGTTGTAATAAACCTATGGTTGATTTTATTTTTTTGATGATTGACATACTTTGTTTCGTTGTTGAAAACGAAGATAGGCAAAGTAATCATCACGCCAAGCTACCGAGTGAGGAGCGGTGTAGTGCAGTTTGTGTCACGGCCGGGATATAGAGTATATATGATCTGCGTTATTCATTCGGAAATATACTTTCCTTCATTTTCTTCGGGGCACTCTGTTTCCAGGATAAATTCAGGGCATCGATAAACATCGACTTTCTTACTTTTGATAGTTCGATACAGGTCCAGCCTTGTTTGCCCCATGCGCCTTTAACCGGATAAAACACATTTGCATTGTAGTCACAAAATACAGACTGATCCACAAGCGCCAGCTTCACAACAGCGCGTTTCTCGACAGGCCATAGCGTAAGAAATATTTTTTTCTTTATACGAAAGGAGGGACGTCCCCAATGATCATGCTCCTCGGTTTCAGGAAGTGATAATGCAAGCTTTCGTGCTGTCTCAAGATCTATCATGGCTGTAATGTTTTAAGATCCTAAAGTATAGTCGTGCTGCCCGGATTAATTGTACAAATACGACATGCTATAAATTCCGCTTCTTCAGCTCCTCTACTGCATACTTTACTGCGCGTGCTGTTAAGGCCATATAGAGTATAGATGGACTTTGATTACCTGTACTTGTCATACACGCGCCATCGGTTACAAATACATTTGAACATGCGTGTAACTGATTCCACTTATTCAATAGCGAAGTCTTCGGGTCGTGCCCCATGCGGCAACCACCCATCTCGTGTATATCAAGTCCCGGTGCCTGTTTCGTGTCATACTGATCTATTTTTGTACATCCCGATTTTTCAAGCATCTCCGAACTTTGAGTGAGAAAATCTTTTATCATTTTCTCATCATTGTCGTCATAGTCTACAGAGGTAACGAGTAACGGAATGCCCCATTGATCTTTTTCAGTTTTACTAAGGTGTACATGATTTTTTTCTTTGGGGATGGTTTCACCCTGCATATACATATAGGTGCGCCAGTCACCGGGCGATGCCACGGCTTCTTTTAGATCTACTCCACAGGCCGCCTCCGTTACATCCATTTTACCACGCGTGCGGTATGCGCCCATAAACGTTGTAAATCCTCCTATATAATCAGTGTCTTGCTTGCCGAGATTCCTATAGTTTGCCAGGATGGGTTCAGTCGGGTTGCGACCATAGTAATATTGATCATCAAACCCATCGATGGCAGCACTTACGGATGCACGATAGTTATGGAAGGCTATATATTTACCAAGAAGGCCATTGTCGTTGCCCAACCCGGCAGGAAATCGATTGGAAGTTGAGTTTAGTAAAATAAGATTTGTATTGAGTGCCGAGGCATTTACGAAAATGATCTTCGCGAAGTACTCGGTTGCTTTGTGTGTATGGGCATCGATCACGCGCACACCGTGTGCTTTACCTTTGTGCTCGTCATATAGTATAGAATGCACGACAGCATCTGGTTGTATTGTTAAGTTGCCCGTATTCTGCGCCCACGGTAATGTTGATGAGACAGAACTGAAGTATCCTCCGAAAGGACAACCTCGCATGCACAGGTTTCGTGCCTGACATTTTCCGCGCCCTTGCTCAAGATGAATGGGCTGTGGCTGAGTAATGTGTGCCCAACGCGCCTGCACTAAAAAGCGATCAGGATAATGCTGCTTTATTTTTTGCTGAACATGAGATTCAACACAATTCAAATCGAAAGGCGGAAGAAACTCTCCATCAGGCATCGCTTCTATACCATCAGAATTACCGCATACGCCAATAAATTTTTCAACGTGTGAGTACCAGGGTGCTATATCTGTATACCCGATAGGCCACGCAATGCCATATCCAAATTTAGCAGGAGCAGTAAATTCATGTTGACTCCACCGCTGGCAAGCACGCCCCCAGATAATAGATTTACCGCCCACCTGGTATCCGCGAATCCAATCGAAAGGTTTCTCTTGTATATAGGGATGATCTTTATCTTGTATAAAGAAATGTGCGGTATCTTCTCCAAAGCCTGCAGCCTTACTGATCAATGGATTGTTCTGGCGATACTCCTGCGTTACACGTCCGCGATGCGTAAACTCCCACGGATTTCTTGTCGCTGTAGGATAATCTTTGTTGTGTACTATATTTCGCCCGCGTTCAAGTACCAATGTTTTCAATCCATGCTCGCATAGTTCCTTGGCTGCCCATCCTCCGGAAATTCCAGAACCAATCACGATCGCGTCAAATGTATTTTGATCTGCTCCGGACGAATTGATGTTGATGTCTTCTCTCATAGCCAGGGTGTTTTGTGGCGGTTACATATATAAATCTCCTATTCGTAAATCACGCGTTTTAAATAATATACATCCGGATCGATTACAGGTACCGAAGTACTATTCAGAATTATTCCTTCTTTATTCAGTGTGATTCGTTTTGTGCCAGCATCTGTCTTTACTTCGAGTGGTAAGGGTGCATTAAAATTTAATAGCTGGATTTTATATTTATTGTCGGCTGTTTGTTTAACAAGCACCTCGAGTTTATCCGTTGTATATAGATATAGGTCAAATAATGGTTTGAGATCTTGGCCTGAAGATTTGCTGAAGAGTTGTTCTACATTTGCAGTGCTTACTAGATTGTTATACGTATACTGTGGATCGGTAGCCAATTTTTTTAAGGTAGGGAAGAATATACTGTCTCCGATTACATACCGGATGGTGTGCATGAAGAATGCCCCTTTACCATAGATGTCTCCATGGTATACTACATCGGTATCCAGGTTATTTCCTTGTACAACGGCTTTTTGATTTTGCGTGCTGCGTGCGGTTTGCTGCATGCGCTTCTTATACGCTTCTTCTCCTTCCAGTTCACGGGTATATAAATGATCTCCGAATGTGCAGATACCTTCCTGTATCCACATATCGGCCCAGTCAATACCTGTAACCTTATTACCCCACCACTCATGGCCCAGTTCATGATGTAGCAACCAATCGAAATCTTTTCCGCCAACTTTCGCATACCTGAATTTATTTCCATACGCGTTCAGCGTCTGATGTTCCATTCCTAAATGCGGTGTTTCACAGATCGCCAGTTTCTCCTTCACCCATGGATATTCACCGAAGTATTTTTCCTGTACACGAACGCTCTGTTCAAAAATATCAAGCAGATGCTTGGCACGATGCGCGTGTTCTTCCAATACATAGAACTGCATCGGTACTTTGTTTCCATTTATAGTAGTGTACTCACGGGATGCTACCGTATACTTTCCTATATTGAAGACGATACTATAATTGTTGATGGTATAATTCGTTTTCCAATGGTATGTGCTTTTAGATCCCTTCGTGGAAACCTTTTTTAATAAACCTGGCCCGGCTACATATAGTCCTTTCGGTACAGTAATGATCAGATCAGCACCTTCGTTCGGTTCATCGCTGGGATGGTCTTTGCAAGGATAGTATATCTTCGCACCTTCACTCTGGCACGTAATAGCAACCCACGGATTACCAAGCGAATCTTTAGCCCATTGAAAACCACCGATCCAGGGAGCGCGTTCAGCAATGCCAGGCTTCCCGCCATATTGAATTTTTACGGTCACTTTTCCTGCAGCAACAGCGGATGCAGGAGTGATGCGAATTAAATCTTCGGCTTGTGTAAAGGGCTGCTCTTTTTTATTCACCCATACTTTTTTCACCGTAAGTAAATGTACCAGGTCAAATAATAGGACATTGGTGGCCTGAGATGTAATGAGACTGATCTCGGTATAGCCATCGATGCTTCGTTGTTCAGGATCTACATCCAGTGCAATAGTATAATGACGAATGTCCATCAATGCCTGCTCCGGTTTTAATACCCCACCGGATTTTAAATTCTGTGCATGGACATGTATAGTAAAGAATGTAAAGATGATAAAGAGTGCTCTCTGCATAAGTGTTCAAGTTTTCTTCAAGTTAGCTTTTTGATTATGAATAGGGAAGGATGTTGGTAATCCCTACATGACCGGATTACAATGGAGAATGTCGGTCAATACGGATTTTTAAATGGATCAACATTGAAAAAAATATTTTTAAGGGGGCATGGGGGTAAAGATTATCTGCATTGTCATAAGAGCATTAAACGCAAAATGATTATGAAAAAGAACCTTACAAGTATGACAATGGTGTTGTTGTTCTTTGCAAGTTTTACGCATGCACAGGATATACAAACCGTTTTTAAAGGCAACGGTAATGGCCGCGTAGGCGGCTATGGCGCTATTACAAATCAGTTTACTACCATTCGCGGCAAGTATGCAAACCTCGCGGGAGTATACGGTGGAGTATATATAAATCAAAAGTTTATGATAGGACTCGGTGGGGCTGCTTCTACAAATGATATTCCTGTACCGGTTGAGTTCAGGGCTGTAGCCGATCGTGATTTAACGTATCAGTATGGACAATTTGGTTTGGTATCGGAATATATACTTGGATCGAATAAAACTTTTCACGTTGCATTCCATCTTTTCTCCGGAGCGGGTTTCACACTTCAGTATGATCGTCATGATTGGGATGATGATGATTGGGACGATGATTTTGATCATGACTGGGATGATGAATCGCATGATACAAATTGGTTTACGGTAGTAGAACCCGGTATTCAGGCGGAAGTAAATCTCTTCAAATGGATGCGCTTCAGCCCGGGGGTTAGTTATCGTGCAGCATTTGGAAGTGAAGGAAAAGGATTGTCGGATAGTGATCTGAGTGATCTGTCGTACAACGTGACATTGAAGTTCGGAAGATTTTAATGTCAGAAAAGTCATAGAGCAGCGATCGCTACTCTATGACTTTTTTATTTTTGTGAGCAATCTCATCAGTATAGGAAACAGAATTGGTTGCCACGGTATCACTTCCTGTTTCAAGTAACGTTCTGGCATTACCGTTCTTCATTTGCTTTTGTGTTTCAGAGCGCTTCACCAGCATATATAGCAAGATCATTAACACCAGTATAAGTACATATACCAATGCAATGACGGAGCGTTTCATTTTAATGTAACGCGAATGCCGGGCCATGAGTTTTTTATAGTTCCGGTGCCGTGCTATCTGCCCGGGACTTATCGTACGCCTCAATCGTATTTCATTCCTTGACATCGTACTTGATCCGTAGGTTAAAATTTTTTCGTAATCTGTCTAATGCCCGGTATGTACGCATCTTCGCTCCACTCTCTGTAATGTCCAGGATAAAAGCGATCTCTTTAAAATCCTTGTCTTCGAAAAAACGCAATTCCAATACCTGTAGCATGTCCGTTGGCAATTCCTTAAAATACTCGAGTAATTTTTCCAGTACCTCTTCGTCCCAACCCTCATTCTCCTGTTCGAACAATTCCCGTACCCGTATTTCTTCAATACTGAATACTTTGTCACTCTTCTTTTTGCGGTAATATTTATTTACTTCGTTGCTCGCAATCTTATATAGCCATGCCGAAAACGGTACGCCCCTAAATTCATAACGGCCTATATTCTTTAAAGCACTGAGAAAGGTTTGCGAACAAAGATCATCCGTTAACTCTTCATCATCGGTTTGGCGATATATAAAGTTAAAAATGCGGTCGAAGTATTTTTCATAAAGCTCTCCGAAGGCGTTGGGATTCCGCTTCGCCCGCTCCAGGATTGCGTACTCGTGTTGTATCTCGGCTTCTGTCATGCGCTGCAACTACAGTACTATAATCCGAAGGATTATGCAAAGTCACAAGTCATTGGAAATAATAACGGGGAAACGCCGCATATAGTCTATGAACTATAGCGATATCACACTATGGTCCATAGACTTATCAGCGATGGATTTTAAAGCATTATTCGCTTCGCAAAGTATCCACAGGGTTGATCAGCGCAGCTTTTATTGCCTGGAAGCTGGCGGTTCCAAAGGCAATAACAATTGAAAGGCCCGCTGCCAGTAACAAAGGCCACACCCCAATTTCAGTTTTATAGGCAAAGTCATTTAGCCATTGATACATGATCCAGTACGCCAATGGCAATGCGATGATGATGGAAATAATAACCAGTCTCGTAAAATCTTTTGTGATGAGCAACACTATGCTTGAAGCAGTAGCACCCAAGACTTTTCGGATGCCGATCTCTTTTGTTTTCTGCGCAGCAGAAAATGATACCAGTCCAAACAGACCAAGGCATGCGATAAGAATTGTTAAGGTGGCAAACGTGGTGCTGATCTGGCTCATGCGCTCTTCATTTTTATACATGGCAGCATATTCTTCGTCTAGGAAAGTATAGTCGAAAGGTCTGTGTGGTGTAACCGTATTGCAGATCGATTTTAATTTTGCAAGCAACTCTGTGGTGTTTCCTTCTTTCAATTTTATGAAGATGGTACTAAACTGGTATTCTTCTGTAAAGAGAACGAGCGGTTCAATTTTTTGCTTGAGCGGAGCAAAGTGAAAGTCTTCCGAAACACCTACAATTTCGCCATGACGCCCATTCATATCGATCGTTGTGCCGACTGCTGTTTCAACTGCTAGTCCTAAATCACGTATAGCCGATTCATTCAAAACAAATGAAGTGATGGTATCGGTTCTCATTTTTATATAGTCATTCTCCGTGAAATTTCTACCCGCTACAAGTTTTATATTCAGGGCAGGTATAAAATCAGGATCAACTGCATTGGCAGTAACGATCATCCCGATTTCATTCGCATCACCAGGCAACATAACCGAATAGCCACCATCAATCTTTGTAGGCGATTCTATAGCACGCGCTACATGTGAAGCAATACCACTGCGAAGAATCTCTGTTCTAAATTCGTTATATACCGCTGCGGTTTTTGCATCCAGCGACATAATCACTACATTTTCTTTGCTATAGCCCAGTTTTTTATTCTGTATAAATGAGAGTTGCTGCAACACTACGATCGTTCCAACGATGAGTATAATAGATATACTGAATTGGACCACCACCAGACTTTGGCGTAACCATATACCCTTGCCTGAAGTTTTGAAGTTACCTTTCAATACACGTGCAGGGTTAAATGCAGTAATGGCAAAGGCAGGGTATGCGCCTGCCAGCAGGGCGATAACGACCGATGCTATAATTGATATAAGTATAAATTCTGAATTGATAAATGCACCGGAGTCAAATTGTTTGCCGGTAACTTGGTTAAAAAGAGGCAACGCTATTTTCGCCAGCAGGAAAGAAAAGATCAATGCAATAAAAGTCAGAATAGCGGATTCGCTAATGAATTGCATAAATAGCTGATTACGCAACGCGCCTACTACTTTACGAATACCAACTTCTTTTGCCCGATCTGCAGCACGTGCAGTAGCCAGATTAATATAGTTGATGCAGGCTATAATCAGCACCAGTAAAGCAATGGAGCCAAATATATATACATACTGAATGTCGCTGGCCATACCTGACTTCAAGTATACATCTCCCATAGGGTAAAAATTATACTTCACATAATCACCGGGATTTGTTAGCTCCGAGGCAACTTCTTGTTTTACCAGTTCATTCGTTTTATGAGTCAATGCAGAGACGTCTGCACCTGCTGTCAGCAACATATAGGTTTCATAATTAGCACTCCACCAGCTTGTTTCTTTGGACGCTGCGAGTGATGAGAATGAACCGATAAAGTCAAATTGTAATAATGTGTTGGACGGTGCATCCTCCACGAGTCCTGTAATGATATAGTCTCCTTTGTTACCCACCTCAATGGTTTTGCCGATAACATCTTCGCTGTCGAAATATTTTTTGGCCATCGATCTCGTTAATACAACGGAGTTCGGCTCTGTTAAAGCTTTGTCAGGATTACCCTTTACCAGAGAGAATGAAAATACTTTGAAGAATGTACTGTCGGCATAATAGAATTTTCTTTCCTGAAAAAGCTTGTCATCCTGGCGAATGACAAATCCATTGGAAGCAGATGGATTATAGAGTCGCACACCGCTTTCAACTTCAGCAAAATTCTTTTGTGCAGCAGGAAGCAAGGCAGTGGGTGAAACTGAAGTTTTGGAAGTATGGCCACCGAAACTATATTCCAGGGAAGCCCTGTAAATGCGGTCAGCCTTTTCGTGGAACTTATCGTAGCTTAGTTCATGTCGAATCCACGTTACCAACAAAATGCAAGTGGCCAATCCCAGGCTCAGTCCAAATATGTTAATAGCAGAATACGACAAATGCTTACGGAGGCTGCGAATGGCAATAAGAAAGTAGTTTTTGATCATTGATTTCGTGGGTTACCTTGCTAAGACCTAATTTAGGATGGTAGGGTTGCAGCCGGTCAGAATATTTTGTGAACGGCCGCATAAAAAGTTAAATACCGAACTATGCGTGACAAGAGTTTATTTCAGATCGGCTTTCTTTGTACGAATATTTGTATGAGACCGCATATTTTTTTGAGCCTTGTTCTCCTCTTTTTCGCAGAAGCAGGTGCGGCTCAGAATTTCCTGTACACAACGCGCAATTATACCGCAGTAGACGGCCTGCCTCAGTCACAGGTAACGTCCGTAGTAGAAGATGATAACGGCTATCTTTGGATCGCTACACAAGGTGGTGGACTGGCCCGGTTTGACGGGAAAGAGTTTAAAGTATATACTACTAAAGACGGTTTATTTTCCAATAACATCTCTTCGCTTTTATTCGATCACGATCAGAATTTATGGATCCTTCATGCCCACGGTATAACACGGTTTAATGGCCATACGTTTAAGCGCTTTCAAAATAAGAGAACACCAAACGCTATGTACCGAAGAGTATTCGAGCAGGGTGATTCTATCTTCTTTATATCCAGCGATGGTGCTATCGGCAAAATATACCTTGACTCCCTATACTCATGGGGTAAACCAACATTAAAAGGAGAGAAGCAGATATGGCGATCGTTGCAAACACTGGATGGTGTTCAATGTTTTATTATGGACGATGGATCATTTCGGATCAAGACGTTAAAAGAGACTTTTTCGTTTGAACCGGATGAGAAGTTTGGTAAGATATATTTTCCGTTTGTATATAAAGGAAATATAGCACTTCGCACTTCAGAAGGATATTCGATTGTAAACTATAAAGAAAAGAAGATCGAACCGTTGTCACTTCCTATCAAGCACATGATTCTTTCATATGATGAGAAGGAAAATGTTTTCTGGACGCGTGATGGTGCAAATCTGTTCCGGGAAACGGTTCACGCCAATGAAATTAAACGCGACACTATATTAAAGGATGTTAGTGTTCTTCAGGTGGTGAAAGATTCGGAAGGCAATGTGTGGTTTGCTTCTGACGGGCGTGGACTATATAAATACTTCATACAGGATTTTAATCGTTGCAGCTCTGAAAAGCTTCGGGGTGTAATGGCTATCCTGAGCGATCGAAAAGGAGCCAAATGGCTTGGTACATTAAACAAAGGGCTTTGGAGAATTAAGGATGGGAAGATTAATTCCTTCGTAGATGCACATGAATCCTATCGTAATAACATAGGTGTAGTAAAAGAGGGACCCGATGGCACCATTTGGGTTGGTACGAACTATGGATTAGGACGGTATGATGAAGCGAGAAATATATTCGTTTGGTATACCCGTGAAGAGGGCCTGGCAGGAAACCTGGTTTCGGCTATTGAGTTCGATGAGCAAGGTGTGATGTGGGTGGGTACTGCGAACGGACTTTCACGTTACGATGGTAAGTCGTTTCATAATTACAATACAACGAATGGGCTACTGAACAATGGCATCTGGCATCTGCATTACTCCAAAAGATATAAGTCACTGTTCCTGGCAACGGATTTGAATGTTCAAACCATACGCGATGGACAGATAGAGTTGGTGCAGGTACGCGGACTTCGGAATACATCTATTATAAGTATACTTCCTTACCAGGATTCCTTATTGACATTGGGCACAGGTGGAGCCGGTGTAGTAATTTATAATCCGAAGAGCCGTGCTTCAAAATTTATTACTACGCAGGAGGGACTCGCATCTGACTTTATATACTTTGCTGCAGAAGATGAAAAGCGCAATCTCTGGATTGGTACAGAGAAAGGTATTAACCGTGTAAAGCTCGACCGCAAACTTGAGATGGAGGAGAATCTATACTATGGCTATGACAATGGACTTACCGGTGTAGAGACCAACCTGAATGCATTTGAACTCACGCCTGAAAGTAAATACTTTGGATTGGTAGACGGCTTGTATGAATTTAATGACCTGAGTGATGACCCCAGCAGATCGTTTGATCTTCACCTTACGGATATTCGGGTATTTTATGGTGAATACGATCCGCGTTTATATGCTGACACAGTTGATGGCTTTTTTAAAATCCCGGTAGACCCGAAGCTTCCTCCCGATAAAAATCATATTACATTTTACTTTAACCGTGTTGATAAGCGTTATCCTAAATCGGTGAAGTTTAAGTACTATATGGAGAACTTTGATAAGAAGTGGTCGCAACCTTCCTCGATGTCCGAAGTAACCTATAGCAACCTGCCACCCGGTAACTATGTATTCCATGTAATGAGTACAGATAAACAAGGAAGCTGGAGTTATAAAAAGATTGCGTATTCATTTTCCATAAAGACACCGTTTTACCAAACCGCAGCATTTATAGTCGGCTTGATCATTCTCATAGCCGGTATAATCACGTTGATACTATATCTGCGCGTGCGACAAAAAGTTAACAAGATGTTAATGATGGAACGCATTCGCGTGAAAGAGCAGGAAACACTTCGTAAAGAAATCGCCCGTGACTTTCATGATGAGATGGGAAACCAGCTTACGCGGATTATTAACTACATCAGCCTGCTGAAGCTGAACGGCAACGGTACGGGTAATGGCAGCAGTGATCTATATACCAAAGTGGAAGATTCTGCCAAGTATCTATATACAGGTACACGCGATTTTATCTGGTCGATAGATCCTGTGAACGATGAACTGTCCAAACTCTTTTTACACATCCGTGATTTTGCTGAAAAACTTTTTGAAGAGAAAAACATTCAGTTCAGAGCCTTCAATGAAGTGAAAGATAAGATCAAGCTTCCGTATGGTTTCAGTCGTGAGGCAAATCTGATTTTCAAAGAAGCGATGACGAATGCCTTTAAATATTCGGAAGCTAAAAATGTGGCGTTGATGTTAAAGCGCAGTGAACCCGATGGTTTTGAAATGAGTTTTGAAGACGATGGTATAGGTTTTTTGACCGGTGACATAGAAAAATCGAATGGTCTTCAAAATATTCGTGAAAGGGCCGATAGAGTTCATGGTGTTTTACGTATAACGAGTGTGAAACATCACGGAACGAAAATTACCTTAAACTTCAAACTAACTAAAACGCTCAAATATGGCCTTGCCCTTTAAGAAGCGTGTCATGATCGTAGAGGACGATCAGGAAATACGCAACAGCTTTAATCTCATCGTGAACAGTTCGCAGAAGTTCATGGTAGTAAATGCGTATGGCAGCTGTGAAGATGCCATTGATAATCTGAACCGTGACAAACCGGAGATCGTATTGATGGATATAGAGTTGCCGGGAATGAATGGTATTCAGGGATCGAAAATAATTAAAGACAAGAGTCCGCATACCGACATCGTGATGGTTACCGTTTATGAAGATAGCGAGTTGGTGTTTGAGGCACTCAAGGCCGGAGCTTCCGGCTATATAACAAAGAGTGCTAACTATATGGAGTTACTTTCAGCATTGGAAGAAATTGTAAAAGGTGGCGCCCCTATGAGCAGCCGTATAGCACGTATGGTCATCGATAATTTTCACGTTAATCCAAATTCTCCGCTTACAAAGCGAGAAACAGAAATCCTTCAACTCATATCAGAAGGTAAAACATATACTCAGATTTCTGAGGAGTTGTTTATTTCCAAAGAGACTGCAAAAACGCACATCAAGAATATTTACTCGAAGTTGCAAGTCAATAGTAAATCTGAAGCGATCGCAAAAGCGAACCTCGAAAAATTGATATAGCCATAACATCAACTTCATAATGGGGGATGGTAATGGGGCATGACGCGTTAAGAGTCCGATGTGTTTTAACACATCGGACTTTTTATTTGTTGTGATTGAAACATAATATAAAATCAACCGTATTGGGTGATAGAATTTAATGTGCAACATTTAAACTTTACGGCATAATCCTTCCTCATACAAGTAGAAATTTCTTCATAAGTTTAGGTTAATGAAAAAAATTTCAGAAGGATTGGCCCCTCAGACGGAGGGGCTTTTTTTTGTCCTATAGCGTAGGAGAACTTAATCTGTCCTATGATTTTTCAGGACAACCCCTCATAATCTTTTCTTAGAAATACAGGTAGCTTGTATTGTTAAACTCCCAACGATCGCGGATTGCTGCGTGCGGTGATTTGATCTATGTCTGAACAACTATACCTGCTCTGTATACAACTTGCTTCACGGTTTGTCGGTATATATACCACTCGCAACCAATGCGTTTATATATGCCGTGAGGCGATTTAATATTTTATATAACCCACCGTACGTTATATATACCTTCTGAATATACCGATTCATCCGTCATTTTTTTGGGATTTGCTTTTGAGATTTTTGGTATAACATCCCTGACTACCGTTTGTGTTTTGGGGGTGGAGTTAATTTTTATAACAAACCCAACTTGTATGAGGAAGATTTTACTAGCATGCTTCTGTTGTCTGTTGCACATTACTGTCGCATGGGCACAAGAGCGAACTGTTACCGGTAAGGTAACAGCCCAGGAAGACGGATCACCCTTGCCTGGAGTGAACGTAGTTGTTAAAGGTACTGCTACGGGTACTGTAACAGACGCTAACGGAGGATATACCTTGAGCGTACCTGCTACAGGAGGCACATTGATTTTTTCATTCATCGGATTGATGACACAGGAAGTAGAGATCGGGCAACGTTCGGTCATTGATCTTCCTATGTCGCAAGACATTCGGCAACTCGATGAAGTTGTCGTAACGGCAGCCGGTGATCGTGATAAAAAAGCATTAGGGTATTCTGTTGAAACCGTAAGTGGTAATAAAGTACAGCAGGTATCCGAACCCGATCCGCTACGTGCGCTTACCGGTAAAGTACCCGGTGTAAATATTATATCATCCAGTGGTGCACCGGGAAGTTCTACACGTATTACAATCCGTGGTAACTCTTCCATGCTGAATAACAATCAGCCCTTGTTCGTAGTAGATGGTATACCCTATAACAACGACTATGTTACAACGGAAGGAACGAACTTGAACACCGGAGGTCTTACATCAGGTGGAGCGTTCTCAAGCCGTATCTCGGATCTTGATCCGAATGATATTAAATCCATGACAGTTCTGAAGGGAGCTACAGCCGCTGCGTTGTATGGTTCTCGTGCTGCTAATGGAGCCATCATCATTACTACAAAATCCGGTTCTGCATCTGCATCGAAGAAGGGACTTGAAGTTACCTATAGCGGAACGTATGGCATTGAGAAAATTGCCAACCTTCCCAATTATCAGAATACATATGGAACAGGTTCTAACTTTTCCTATGCACAAGCGAATGGTTCATGGGGTGCGCCTTTTATAGGAACACGTCCGTATGCTTCGCTTGATTCAATACAACACTGGTACTCGGGAAGAAACGGGATGAGTAATTTTGATGGAAAGAAAGTTCCTTATAGAGCTTATCCGAACAACGTAAAAGATTTTTTTGAGACAGGTCGCATTGCTGAAAATTCTATTTCTATTTCTGGAGGAAATGAAAAATCAGCGGTATCTGTAACCTTATCCCAATTACAACAAAAAGGTTTTGTACCAGAGACAGAATTTTTAAGACATAATTTTAGTCTCGGTGGTAAAACTACATTAGCGAATGGATTGATCGTAGGTGCCAACCTGGCCTATACACGCTCATTGCAAAACGGCGTACTCAGCGGAGCACCGAGTGCTACATCTGGCGATCCTTCTGCTTTCGGTCGTACACTATATTTCGGACGTAACTGGGATGTGCAAGGTCAACCCTATCAAAATCCAGTAGACAATGGAAGTGAATTCATGGTAGGAAGAGATCAGGTAAATAATCCATACTGGTCTGTAGAGAATTCAGGTATACGCGGAAAAGTAGATCGCTTCGTTGCTTCGTTTAATGCATCGTATGATGTAAAAGACTGGTTGAATGTTACCTACCGTATCGGTATGAATGCATTCTCACAACGTCAAATGGAATTTCAACGTCCCAACGGTGCAGGTAGTCCACTGGGTACCATCACCGAGTTAAACGTAACGACAGATGAAATCAACTCTGATCTTGTAGTGACGGCTACAAAAGATATCAATGAAAATCTGAACATTCGCGCATTAGTAGGCTGGAACGTAAATCAACGTACAAGTCAGTCGCAGTCTGTAAACGGTGTTGGCTATGTTGTTTTCAATATCGATGATATAGATAACACGAACGATGTTACTCCAAATGGAGGAAGCTACTCACGCAGAAGACTCTATGGATTTTATGGTGATGTAACGTTAGGCTATAAAGACTGGGCTTTCCTCACGATGACAGGCCGCAATGATTGGACATCAACACTGCCTGTACAGAACAGAAGCTTTTTCTATCCCGCGATCAACGCTTCTGTTATTCTAAACGAAGCATTAGGATTGGAATCTAGTTTAGTCAACTCTATAAAGCTTCGCGGTGGATGGGCTACTGTGGGTAATGATACAAGTCCTTATTTGCTGAGTACAGTATATGTAGTGAATGATTATGATAACGTTACAGGCAATGCTGCGGGCAGACCGTTTACTCCTGCAAGCGGTGCAACTATACCTACTGCAGGACAGAATGCTGTGCTGTCGGATCCTAATCTTAAACCTGAAAGAACAAGAGAAATAGAAGCAGGTGTTGATCTTCGTCTTTGGAATGATCGTATAGGTTTAAATTTTACATACTATGATAAGGAATCGAGTGATCAGATTGCACAGATTTCACTTCCGGAAGAAACAGGATTTCAAGCACAGCTAACAAACTTCGGTACTGTATCAAACAAAGGTATAGAGTTAGGTTTAGAAGTAACTCCCGTACGTTTGAGCAATGGTCTTTCATGGACAATCTTCGGATCCTTTACGAAAAACAAAAACACAATCACCGAACTTCGTAATGGTGTAAGTGAAATACAATTTGGTTCAGGCTTCACAGGTTCCGTTATATCAGTTCACAGACCTGGTGAGCAATACGGACAATTGCTGGGCACTGTAGATGTACGCGATGATGAAGGAAATTTGCTGATCGATCCATCCAACGGACAGTATATACGCAAACTTGATCCGGAGTTAATTGGTAATCCGAATCCTGATTTTATACTCGGTATAACAAACACGATTTCATTCAGAGGACTTACTATATCTGCATTGTGGGATTTGCGCCAGGGAGGAGATCTCTTCTCAACAACGGCCAACTCGGTATTAGGTCGTGGTGTGCTGGCATACCAGGCCGATCGTGAAGGTAATGCAATCCTCAAAGGTGTATACGGTGACCCTGAAACGTTTCAGCCATACCTCGATGATGCCGGTAACAAAATTCCAAACCAGACGATGATCGAAGTGAACTCCTTGTTCTTTGGAGAAACGTTTGCCGTGAATGCTGCCGATGAATGGTCTGTATTTGATGCTACAACGTACAGGCTACGCGAAGCTTCTATTACGTATGCATTTCCGAAATCACTTTTGCAACGCACACCCTTCGGTGCTGTGACGCTTGGTGTTACAGGACGCAACCTGTGGAACTACTCTCCGCACATGCCAAAGGATTTGAACTATGACCCTGAAACAAATCAGTTCGGTGCACGAAATGTACAAGGTATAGAATATAGCACTACGCCTTCCGCAAGACGATTTGCTGTAACGCTCCGGGCAACATTTTAATCATTAAAAAGCAACCTTATGAGTTTTAGATTTCATAAAATAATAGCTGCTTTCGCGTGCCTCACCTTGTTGAGCTGCGAAAAAGATTTCCTGGATATAAACGATGATCCCAGTAATCCGCTGGATGTTTCGCTTGAATTACTATTGCCATCGGTTCAACTGGATATGGCAGGGGCACTCGGAACAAGTACCGGAGGATTGTCGCAGATCACCAGTTCCTATATGCACCAGATCGTGCAGCGCAGTAATCAGAATGACTATGGATTACAAGGCACAGACAGTGGTGTACAATCGCCCTGGCTTGTTTTATATACCCGCACGTTAGCCGACAATGAGAATATTATTCTGAAAGCAACTGAACAAGAAGCGTGGCCTTATCTCGGTATGGCGCAAGCCATGAAAGCATATACCTATAGCTTGATGGTAGATGTATGGGGAGATGTACCCTTTACAGAAGCGCACAAGGCACCTGCAAATCTGTTGCCTAAGTATGATCAGGGTGAAGCTATATATCCACAGCTTTTTACGTTGCTGGATGAAGCAAAGGCAAACCTGGAAAAGGAATCTATTTTCGAAGTGGGAGATGAAGATCTCTTCTACGGAGGTGATCCTGAACTTTGGATTAAGTTTATCAACTCGTTAAAACTTAAACTATATAACCAGGTACGTCTCGTACAAGATGTTTCTGCTGAAGTAGACGCGTTGATTGCGGAAGATAATTTCATCGGCAGTGCAGCAGAAGATTTCGAAATGGAGTACGGTACAAGTGTAGGGCCTGACAACCGGAACCCTGGCTATGTACAGGAATGGTCTCCAGGTACAGCGAACTATTACATCAGCCCGTACTTCTACGAAGTGATGGCCAACCTGAATACATTTAACCATCCGGATTACGGAGGAGAGATCGATGTAAGAGATCCACGTATTCCATATTACTTCTACAATCAGATCGGAGAAGTGAGTACATCCAGTTCACCTGAAAATCCTTGCACCTATTGCTATGGTTATATAGACCCGAATACAGATGAATTTGTGATCAAGCAACCTGCACTGCAAGGCACAGGTATGGTTTCCATTTTTGCTTTCTCGTTAGATATAGATCCGAATGAAGGTTACGGCCAGGGAAGTTCACAAACTGTTGCCGGCCTATATCCTCTCGGTGGTAAATATGACGATGGTGATGGAGGAGCAACTAATTTCGATGGCTATCCACAAGTACCACAACGTCTGTTGAACTACTACGCAGTAAAGTTTACACAAGCTGAATTGTTCCTTACAAACGTAGTGAGTGGTGATGCCCGTATTGCATTCCGCGATGGTATACGTGCAGCCTTTGCAAAAGTAAATGAGATTGCTGCCGATGTTGGCGCTCCGGAGATATCACCAGCAACGCGTGATAGCTATATAAATGCTGTGTTGGCTGCTTATGACGCTGCTGATGATGATGGTAAACTGGAACACATCCTTACTCAAAAATGGATCGCGAGTTTCGGTTGGGGTGTCGATATGTATACCGACTATAGAAGAACAGGCTTCCCTCGATTATACGATGGTAATACTGATAATCTCAACTATACGATTCGTACAAAAGAGTTTCCATATGCGTTTCCATGGCCAACGAATAATCTGGCTGTGAATAGCAATGCACCTGCTCAGAAAGTAGTAACCAGCAATGAAGCCAAACCATTCTGGATGAAGTAATGGAATGAACTTTAAAGAAACGATCATGAAGAAGACACTATATTCAGTACTATTATTTAGCCTCGGAATTCTTTTTGCCTGTGAAGAACAGGGAGAACTAGGATTGGATGAATCAGATGAGGGATTCAATTTCCGCATGGTGCCCAGTGCAACATCTTTTAATCTCGCGGATGAAGATCCAAGCGTTACGTTTACCGTGTACTCTGAAACTGACAATATAAAGAAGGTAAATGTAGTTGTAGAACTATACCAGTTTCTGAACGATGCGAGGACCTGGCGTTTTAATCTTGCAGAGATCGATGGGGCTACCATTAAGAATGATGGCACTACCAAGATTACTATTCCGCTTTCAACTTTTGCAAGTGCTACCGGTGTAGACCCTGCTACACTAGGAGGCGGTGATGTATTCACCATCTACAATGTAGTAGAGCTTGAAAATGGAAATGTATATCCGGATACACTTGAGCTTGGTGGTAAAACCTATATCAACACAGAAAATTCATTTTACCCTTCCGGTGGAACAACGAGCTATACCGGGCAGTTGAATTTTCCAATGGTGTGCTCAGTATCGTCACCTTTTACAGGAACGTATACTGTTACCGATGATTGCGATCTGTTCGCAGGAGAAGTCGTGCTCTCTACTGTAGCGGGCAATCCTGTGCAACGCGCGTTTACGGGTGTGTGGACGATCGATCCTGATAACGTCTTTCCTGGAATAGGTTTTAAGTTTGACCTGACCTGCGGAAGAGTGTTTGTTCAGACGCAAAGCATTGGTTTAGGATGTGGAGGAGGAAGCAATGTGGATGTTGTGACCTCGGCTATCGAAGACTTTGGTCCCGGACTGTATGACGATTTGGATGACAGCGAGTTCACGGTCAATGTCAGATATCCGAACGCAGCTTGTTTTGGAGGCTTTGATTGCAGACTAACCTTTACGAAAAAGTAGCCTGTGCTCCCCTATAGAATGATAAAAGAGCCGTTTCCGAATGGAAACGGTTTTTTTTTGATCTTTTTGACATTTTATTGACTAAAAGGCGTATGTAGGTTTTTCCGTGCTTTTTTTCGGAAAGTCACGCCTAACATTCTTTAGTTGCAACATACTTTACTGCATTATGCGCTTAAGGTCTGTTACCTTAACTCTCTTCTTACTTTTTCCGATGGTGGCGCAAAGCCAATATCAGAAAGCTGATAGCCTGGAGAATATTATTAAGACGACTTCTGATGACAGCGCCAGGGTGCGTGCTCTAAATCAATTGGTCACCATTCTGCGGGAGCGAAATAATACAAAGGCTTTTCGCTATGCACAGCAGGCCCACGAACTCGCGATAAAAATAAACTATCAGGCCGGTCTCGGTGCCGCGCAGGAAAACCTCGGTTGGATATACTATAGATTAGGAAATCTTTCGGAAGCATTTCAGCTTTCTGTAGATGCTCTTCAAACCAGTGAACTGCAATACGATACAGCCATCATGGCGCGTAGCATCAATAGCATTGCCGCTATATATTTTGAACAAAAGCTTTTTACGCAAGCCAACAATTATTTCAGACGTGCTTATGATCTCAATGAAAGAATAGGAGATCATGCAATGGCTGCCCGCTTGCAGGCTAATATAGCGTATGTACATCTTCGCGATAATCAATTTGATTCTGCTACATTCTATGCAAAGAGAGCGTATGAACTCAGTAACAAGGTAGGTGATAAATATACCAAGAGTGCAGTGTTGCGTGTACTCGGAGATATAGATGCCTATAAAAAAGATTTCAGCAGTGCTATGTTGAAATTCAGCCTGGCACTAGAGCTTGCCCGTAGCGATGGCAAAACGTATCACGAATCTTCAGTCCTTCGCAGGATTGGAAATCTATACCTGGAGCGGAATGAACCTGATAAAGCGCTGCATTTCTTTTTTGAGAATGTAACGTTGGCTAAAAAGTATGGCTATAAAGATGAACTTGAAAGTACCTACAAGCTTATCGCGAATGCATTTGTAAAAAAGAAGAATCACCAGAAAGCGCTGGAATACCAAACTGCGTACCAGGAGATTCACGATTCATTATACAATCAGAAGAACAGCGAATACCTCGCGCTGCAACAAACTCGTTTTGATTCAGAAATAAAAGGAACACAAATTGAATTGCTCACCAAAGATGCTGAGCTCAAACAAAAAGAGATCAACAACCAACGCGTATGGATTTACTTTTCGTTCGGTTGTCTTACGCTGGTGTTATTTATCGTGCTCGTATTGATATATAATAACCAAATCAAAAAACGGGCGCATGATAAATTAGCGGAGAAGAATCGCGAGATCGCAAAGCAGGCGTTGCAGTTAAGCAACATGAATGATACAAAGGATAAATTGTTCTCGATCATCAGTCATGATTTGCGAGGTCCGTTGGCGAGTCTGAGAGGCTTGATGAATCTCGTTGTAGATGCCGGAATATCACAGGAGGAATTTCAATATGCTTCCAATACGTTAAAACAAAATCTCGACTCTGTACAAGAGAACCTTGAGAACCTGCTATACTGGGCACAATCTCAATTGAAGGGACTGCAGGTCAACAAAGAATCTGTATCAGTAAAACAGATTGCGGACGATATCATCGCGCTATATGACGAGACTGCGAGAAGTAAAGATGTTACGATCATAAATGAATTGGAAAGTGGTCAATATATACTGGTCGATAAGAACCACCTTCGTATGATTTTTCGAAACCTGTTGTCGAACGCTATAAAATTTAATTCACAACGTGGACTGGTTACAATCTCTCAACGTATACAGGACGATGTAATAGAGATTTCAGTTTCAGATTCCGGAGTAGGGATTCGGTCAGCAGATATAGTAAAGCTTTTCAATGCTGAAACACACTTTACCAAGCTGGGCACAAACCAGGAAAAGGGTGTAGGTATAGGACTACTTCTTATTAAAGAATTCATCGAACATAACGAAGGCACCATCAGCGTGAGAAGTGAAGAAGGGAAGGGGACAACGTTTATGTTCAGTCTCAAACTCGATAAAACTTTTGCAAAAAAAGAAGGAGCACTAAGCTCCTCCTTTTAATTTCTTCACTTCCGCTTCGTACTGCGGTAAAAATCCTTTTTGATTTTCAGGTATATTTTTAATCGCTGTCTCCCAGTTTTTAATTGCGCTTTTCTTATCTCCTACAGCAGCGTATCCACGGGCGAGTCCTACATACGTAGTGAACGTATCATTCGGATGAAGCTGTCTGTTGATCTTGAATACCTCCATCGCTTTTTGTGTTTTTCCTGCAGCGAGTAATGATCTTCCATATTGATGTACTTCCGGAACATTTGCTGTAGGATGTTTGATTGCTTTGTTCATAACAGCATCCGCTTCTGCATCGCGCGATAAAGCATATAGAACCTGTGCCTTGGTTTGTAATGAAGCGAAATCTTCACGCCCTATAAATTGACCGCTGATGGCATTGTCTGCCCATGTAAGCGCTTCTTCCAGGTTGATCTTATTCTGCGCACAGAACTGTGCCGCATCCATCCAAGGCTGGTAATCAAAACCCATTCGGTTACCCATCAACTCACCACGCATTTTATCTACATAGAGCTGATTAATATTGGCAACTTCAACTTTAAAAGGTATACGTTTATTCTCCCACTGTAAATAGGCAACGGTATTGTTCGCCTCTCTTGCAGCAAAGCTATAGGTCAGGTATTCGCTATACTCGGAATCTTCAGGAGATGTCTCAACACGAAGCGCATCTTCTTTCGGATCGTAATAGTAACTTCCCCAACGTGCTGAATTTGTTGAGAAGATCCAATGCCACGGACCTTCTTTCTCAACATCCAGAAATAATCCATATGTACCCGCCTTTAAATCTTTACCTTGAATCTTAACATCATGTGAAAAAGTGATGGTTGTATTTTCATTGGCTCCCGCACGCCACGGTGCAGCCTTCGAAGAACCATAGCCTTGATCGATGAAACCATAATGAACAAGTTCTCCCCATATATGTCCTTTGCGGTCTTCGCCACCAGGACCCTGTACGTTGGGACTGCTATAGTTAATGGTTACGGAAACCGGACCTATCCATTGCGTTACGCTTGACTTTTGATTGTCTCCGCTTGGTGGTACGGAAATACTTTGGGCAAATGCAGTGAAGCCCATTGCCAGGCTCATGATAATTGATAGAATTTTTTTCATGGGATGCAGGTTTAATTGTAGAGTAATTAAACGAATCTATAGCAAGCGAGGTGTCACCCACCGAACGGTATTTACAGTGTTCCTTTTTGAAGGGTTTTGTTCGGTACTAAAACCTGAAGAGCGGCAGGCATCAGCGAAATATTAAATTCAGTGTCGTGCCCGCAAGGTTCACCGTCCACGTGAAAGGCTATAGGCTTCGAAGTTTTAATGACTATTGACTTCGCTTCGTGCATATCGCAGAATGAAGATTTACCCAGGCCTCCGGTAAACATACTATATACGAAATCGACCCGGTATACCGGCACTTTTTTAACCAGTGTAACATGTAAAAGCTGATCGCAAACAGAAGCAGCAGGAGCTATACGCGCGTTGTTACCATACTGAGATGAGTTTGCTATAGCAATGATAAATGCCTTGCTGGAAAACGTTGTGTTATCAATAGAAACCTCCAGGTCAAATTCCTGGAAAGCAAAAAACTCTTCCACGGTGAGCTTCACGTAGCCGGTCAATCCTCGTTTCGTTTTTCCTCCAAACAGATTCGCGATATGTCCATCGAAGCCAATGCCGGAAACATTCAACGAAAGTTTATTATTCACCGTGAACGTATCCATTTTTAATATACTGCTATCGAACAACGACAACGCAGCCTGCCCCACAGTAAGCGGAATACCAAGATGTCGCGAAAGACCATTGCCAGAGCCACGCGGAATTATACCCATTGGTATAGATGCTTTCAAAGCACCACGTGCTACTTCATTAATGGTTCCATCGCCACCCACGGCAACGACAAAGTCAAAGCCCTGTTGCTTTGCAGTCTCTGCCAGCTCTATAGCATGACCGGGAGCCTGTGTAAATTCAACCGTGCACTCCACATTGTTTTTAACACACGCGTCAACGATGCGGCCTTCCACCTGCGGCTGATAGCCGGTGCCTGCATACTTGTTGACTATAAATAATACCTTCTTACCTTCGCTGTTCACGGCTCAACGTTACAAATTTTATGGACACGAATTTTTACTTGCCGAGAAAGTTATTGTTCAAGGCCTGGAATAAAGAAACAAAATTACTCATGCGGCTCGATAGCATGGAGTGTGTAAAAGGTGAGTTGGTGAAAAAAGATCATATCCTGCTTCAATTTACCGGGATGTATGACAAAGCCGGAGAAGAACTGTATGAGATGGATCTGGTGTTAAAGGGCACAGAAAAATTTGTGATCACCTGGGATGGTAATCCAACGGTCTGGACCATGATGAAAATAGAAGACAGAACACATTGGCTGCCACTCACGCATGCGTTGGCTAAAGATGTAACCCGACTGTGTAGTTATTTTGAATCTGAAAAGAGGTAACTTACTTCTTTTCTACTTTATCCTGTATATAGCTTACAGCTTGTCCGTAGGTTTGAAGTTTTTCAGCGTCATCATCCGGAATGCGGATATCAAAAGTTTGCTCAAACTCCATCACAATTTCTGCATAGTCGAGCGAGTCGATCCCAAGATCTTTTACAAAGTTAGCTTCAGGTGTAATTTCCGATGCTGCGATGCCGAGTTTTTCTGTTAGAATCTTAGTGACTTTCTGCGGAATGTCTTGCATTAGCGTGAAGTTGTGTTTCGCAAATGTATTAAAAAAATCATACTTCTAACACTCGCATTTCCATATTCAGGTAAGCTACTGGAAATCAAAAAAATGCTTCAAAGAAAGGGACACGAACAGGTTAGAATCGCATGAAGAACTCGGTGCCTTTCCCTACCGTAGACTTCACACTAAGTGTACCCTGATGCTGCCGCATGATCTGTCGCGATAAGCTGAGACCAATTCCTGAACCTGTTTTTTTAGTGGTGAAAAATGGAATGAATATTTTCTCCACTGCCTCTGGATCAATACCCGTACCGTTGTCACGTACGGCAATAACCGGCCGCGATTTGTCATTCAGGTAAGCGCGAAGTTCAATCGTCTTGGTGTCCTGGTCTTCAAATGCCTGGATCGCATTCTTGAATAAGTTGATGATCACTTGTTCGATCATATTCTTATCTGCAGATATAGTCAGGTCTTCGGGGTATACAGAGATCACCAACTGAATATTTTTTTCAGTAACATCTTTCCGATGAAGCATCGTAAGTTCTTCCAGTAAAGGGCGCACTTCAATTTGCATTGGGCGTGGCTTCGGTATAGCCGTAAGGCTACGGAATTCCTTTACGAAATGAATCAAGCCTTCACTTCGCTTGCTGATTGTTTGCAATGAAAGATGAATGTCGCTCAGCTGGTCTTTGCTTAACGGCATCCCATTCTCTTCCTGGATGTGTGGCTTCAACTCTTCTTCTACTATACCTGCGAGCGAAGAGATCGGTGTAACGGAGTTCATGATCTCATGTGTAAGCACACGCACGAGATTTTGCCATGCCTCCATTTCTTTTTCCTCCAATTCACTCTGGATGTTTTGGACTGAAATCAGTTTTACATTTTCTCCCCGTAAGGTAAGTTCTATAGCATAGATCGATAGTTGTACAATCTCCTCACCGATCTTTTGTCGCACGAGTTCGCGTCCACCGGTTTTTAGTTTTGTAAAAACATTTACGAGTGTATCGCTTACATCTTTAAGGTCGCTGATGTTATCAATGCGATTCGTTTTTAAAAGTTTACGCGCGGCACTGTTGAAAATCTCTACCGTACCATCTTCTTTAAAAACGATCAGCCCGATTCCCACATGCATCACAATGTTTTTGAAGAACAGAAATTCTGAATCCTTCTCACTTCGTGCACTTCGAAGTTTCATCAAAGCACCATTCAATTCCTGGTGTAATCGCTTCACGGCAGGATCATCACTTTCTGTTTTAAATGAATAGGAGAGATCATCGAACTTTACAGAGTCCAGGAACGAAGCGATGTTTTCATTCGACCGATCGAGATAAGCAATCAAAAGCTTGATTTGGTAAGCGCTCAATCCCAGAAAGATTAACGCATAAACCCAGTCGCCTTTTGAGAAGGCAAAGAAGCAGAATAAAAAGATTGATGCCGCCAATGCAGCCACCCGTGGTACTACTGGTGATCGCCAGTTAAAATCCATAAATGTTCAATTGTAAAGAGCAATATATCATACACGAAAGTAAGCGTCCTGAGCAGTACTAACGCAAAGATTCGGATACAAGTTGGCAAAATTAGGGGTAAGATGTACTATGTACGGAAATGGTACAACAGTGTACGCTGCGTACAGTGTATTAATACATGATGTTGGCGGGCGTTTTAATACAGTTTCTATAGTACATACCCTGACAGGTTTCTACTTTATTTTTATATCAGTAAATAGTCAAACAGAAAATGTTATAGTGTGGTGGCATCGCTCGTTTATAGGTGTAACTTACTATGTATTTTTCTCGCATGACTATCCTTTTATCCTCGTATATAGCAAAGAATTTTAAGCGCTGCAATTTCCTGGTTGCTTTACTGGCGGCAGTGCTGGTGAGCTGTACTTCAGAGGAAAAGAAACCTCTGATGGAATTGCTTCCTCCGGAATATACTGGGATCGATTTTGTGAACCAGCTATATGAAGATGAAAATCTGAACATCATCACGTTCGAATATTTTTACAACGGTGCGGGTATTGGTATTGCAGACATCAACAACGATGGGTTGAAAGATATTTTCTTTACAGCCAATATGTCTACCAACCGTTTATACCTGAACAAAGGGAAATTAAAGTTTGAAGACATTACACAGCAGGCAAATCTCGGTAAGTTGAATAAGTGGGCCACCGGGGTTTCTATCATTGATATTAATCAGGACGGATGGCTTGATATATATGTGTGCTATGCCGGCCCGTTTCAGAAACCTGAACTTCTCGCCAACGAGCTATATATCAATAATCACGATAATACTTTTACCGAGAGTGCACATACATTTGGTTTGGATGATGCAGGGCATTCCGTGCAAGCGGCATTCTTTGATTACGATCGCGATGGTGATCTTGATGTATATATCCTCACCAATACAACGGATGAAACAGGGCCCAATGTAATTCGTTCCAAACGGATACATGGAGAGATGAACAATACAGATCGTCTTTACAGGAATAACGGTAACAATACCTTTACAAATATTTCTGCGGCCGCAGGAATTACCAAGGAAGGATACGGACTTGGTGTTTCCATTGCCGATATCAACCAGGATGAATGGCCGGATATAGTGGTGTCCAATGATTACTTATCCAACGACCTGCTATATATCAATAATCAGGACGGGACCTTTACAGATCGTGCCGAAGAGTATTTCAAGCACACGAGTTATTCTGCAATGGGTAATGATGTTGCCGACTATAACAACGATGGATTACCCGATTTTATAGAAGTAGATATGTTGCCGCACGACAACAAGCGACAGAAGTTGATGTTTGGGTCAACGAACTATGATCGCTATCGTTCGGAGATTGCGTATGGATATACACCGCAGTATATGCGAAATACACTGCAGCTTAACGTTGGTAAAGATGCATCGGGGCAACCGGCTTTCAGTGAGATCGCGCAGCTTGCCGGCATTGAAGCGACAGACTGGAGTTGGAGTCCTTTATTCGCAGATATAGATAATGATGGATGGAAAGATCTATTGATTACCAATGGTTATCCACGTGATATCACGAACCGGGACTTTGTGAGCTATAGGATGCAGGAGTTTATGCAAGCCGGATATGATCAATCCGTAAAGAAAAAATTATTGAAGGCGATAAATAGTATAGAAGGCGCCCACCTTCCGGTTTTTGCTTTCAAGAATAAGGGAGATCTTACTTTTTCAAATCAGTCGGTAACATGGGGATTTACAATGCCGTGCTATTCTACCGGAGCTGCATACGCAGACCTGGATAATGATGGCGATCTTGATTATATAACAAACAATATAGATGGGCCTGCGTTTGTATTTGAGAGTCACGCGGATTCATATTTCAAAAATCACTTTTTGCGCATTGACCTTCAAGGGCCTCCTGGGAATAATCACGGCTATGGAACCAAGCTAATTTTATTTTCTAAAAAGGATTCCATTCAATATCACGAACATTATCCATATAGGGGGTATCAGTCTACAGTAGAACAAGAAATACACTTCGGGCTCGGCAAGACGAGTCGTGTTGATTCATTGTTGGTGGTGTGGCCTGACGGAAAGCGGCAACTCATAAAGAGTATACCTGCGGATCAGGTTCTTGTTGTTCAATATACCGATGCGCAAGAAGTGAAATTGCCACCCGCAAAAAAAAATAGCACTGATACTATACAAAGTCTTTTTACTTCTGCTGCGAAAAAACGAAATATTGCCTATAGACACAAAGAAACCGAGTATGCAGATTTTAAAATAGAACCATTGCTTCCACATAAATATTCCGAGGGCGGTCCGGGTATAGCAGTGGCGGATGTTAATGGCGATGGACTGGATGATTTTTTTGTAGGTGGTGCCTATAAACAGTCAGGACAGCTATCGATACAAACTAAAGATGGTAAGTTTATTTCCAAACCATTGACGTCAAGTGTAAAACTTGAAGAAGATATGGGGACTTTGTTTTTCGATGCAGACAATGACGGTGATGCCGATCTATACATCGTAAGTGGAGGCAATGAGTTTGCGGCTGAATCTCCTTACTATCAGGACAGGCTATATCTGAATGATGGTAAGGGTAATTTTAGACTTGACCTAACTGCTCTGTCCTCTATGACAGCAAGTGGTTCATGTGTTTTGTCTTCTGATTATGACAAGGATGGTGACCTAGATCTTTTTGTGGGAGGGCGGCTTATGCCTCATCAGTATCCCAAGCCTGGACAGAGCTATATCTTGAGGAATGACAAAGGGCATTTTACCGATGTCACGGATCAGGTAGCACCTGGATTGAAAAATATAGGCATGGTAACGTCCGCTTTGTGGACAGATATAGATAATGATCAAGCCATGGATTTAATTGTGGTGGGCGAGTGGATGCCCGTTACAATATTCAAAAACACAAATGGATTTTTTAAATCGACTATACTTGCTAATTCAACAGGATGGTGGAATAGTATCGAAGGCGGAGATTTCGACGAAGACGGAGATACAGACTATATATTGGGTAACCTTGGATTGAATTCACGGTATAAAACTTCATCTACACAACCTGTACGTGTGTATACCAGCGATTTTAATGATGATGGTGTGGAGGAAGCGCTGCTGTCGTACTATATAGAAGATGTAAACCGACCGGCACATCCGCGTGATGATATTTTTCTCCAGGTCGCGTCATTCAAGAAATATTACCCTAGCTATCAGAAGTATGCTGAGCAAACTATGGACAGTGTACTTGTAAAGAGCAAGCATAAACCTGTCATGAACGAAGCACAGACATTTTATACCAGCTATCTAGAAAACAGAGGAAAGGGTGAATGGCAGTTAAAACCACTCCCGGCACAAGCACAAGTCGCCCCGGTGTATGGTATACTTAGCGGTGATTACAATAATGACGGGCATGCCGATGCCATCTTAAGTGGTAATTCGTATGCTCCAGATGTACTTACTGGAAGGTATGATGCAATGAAAGGAATCGTGATGCAAGGCGAAGGTAATATTAAAGGGAACCTTACTCCATTAACGATACATCAAAGCGGGGTATTGATTAATGGAGCAGGTAAAAGTTTAGCGCGATTGATTACAGCTGACGCTAAAATGTTACTCCTGGCTACCCAAAACAATGACTCACTTCGTGTATTTGAAGGGAAATCAAATGTTCGCAATGTAATATCCCTGCGTCGCGATGATATATACGCGCTGGTAACAAGCAAGCAGGGGAAAAAAGTGAAGATTGAATTTTACTATGGTTCAGGGTATTTATCGCAATCATCACGGAAATTCAGTATTCCTGAAAATGCAAAGCACGTTCAAATAATAAATGCTCAGGGACAATCACGTGAATTGTTACCGTAAAATGAGTTAGGGTATAAGAGTTTTTCCATAAAAAGCATAAATGCCTGCTGATGTAATGAAATGCAATTTTTCTCTGCGATAAATACGCGGTGATGTACCTAAGTTTGATGGAGATTTCGAACCCGGTACAAAGAAACATGTGCAAACTGCCTGCTATATTAATGTTCTTGTTTTTGAGTATACCCTTTGCGCGGGCACAATCGGAGTACGTTACACTTACCGAGGAAATTAAAAATTCTGTTCATGATACTACGAAAGTCAATGTATACATTTCTCTTTCGAAATTTTACTGGAATAGAAATCCGGATAGCTCTGTAATTGCAGCCGACCACGCCTTGCAGCTGGCCAAGAAAATCGGCTTTAGAAAAGGTGTTGCGGTAAGTTACGTTACAAAAGGGGTAGCACTGATTGGGAAAGGCAAATATCCCGAAGCATTAAAATGTCAGCTCGAAGCTCTCAAGCTTAGCGATTCATTAAAATTGCCTGGGCTTACTGGAAACTGTTACAACAACATTGGAATTGTATACTCCAATATGGGCAACCACGCCAAAGCCGCCGAGTACTATGAAAAATCATTGGAAATAATGAAGGTGTATGGTGATGGTCCCATGCTATCACAATTGATCAATATAGGGGATGCACTTGTCAGCGACCGTCAATACAGCAAAGCTTTGGAGTATAACTCGCGTGCATTGAAGATTATCGGACAGATAAAAGATTCTACATACAAGCACATCGTTCTCTTTAATATTGGTGATATATACCAGCGGATGGGTGAACATAAAGCGGCACTTAAGTATTTACAGGAAGCGCTCGATATCTCTATTCGTATCCGTGATATAGATGGCGTCTCCTTTGCCTATAACTCGATGGCTAAAGTATTTCTCGATAAACGACAATTCGATAAAACTATATATTATGGGAAGAAGAGTCTGGGAAACCTAGAGTCAGGTGGTACCCAGGATTTACTGTTGGACGTCTATCATATTTTATATACCGCATATAACGAGCAAAAGAATTTTAAACAATCTCTATATTATCGCAACCAGGAGATTTCGTTGAAGGAAAAAATGTTCAGCATTGAGAAAGAAAGAGAAGCGAACAATCTGCAGGCAGAATATGATCTCCAGAAAAAACAGCATGAAATTGAATTGCTGACACGCGATCGTGAACTGCAACAAAAAGAAATTGTACGCGCTACATTCAAGCGAAAAACATATGTGATAGGCCTTATCCTATTTGCACTGATAAGCGCCTACCTTATTGTTTCTAATAAACGCAAAAAGAAATTCAATGAGCTTCTCATAGAACGCAACAATGCCATTGTGCTTCAGAAGGAAAAAATAAATGAGCAAAATGCTCACCTGGAAAGGCTCAACACCGTGAAAAACAGGTTGCTCTCCATAATCAGTCACGATTTCAGAAGCCCGCTAAACTCTTTGCAGAGCATGGTGGAGTTGATGCGCGATGGTACACTTACCAACCAAGACATCAAGCAGATTAGTTTACTGATGAGTGAAAAATTGACAGTAACCGTTCAGCTTGTTGAAAACATGCTTCATTGGGCAAAGAACCAAATGGATGGAATGGTATTGTATTCAGAACATTTTGATTTGAAAGAAGTAGTGGAGGAAAATGTTCGGTTAGCAAAAGGACAAGCGGAGACAAAGCAGGTAACGATGTTCTCCAAGGTAACAACACCTGCTATGGCATTTGCCGATAAGGCGACCGTTGATATCGTTATCCGGAACCTGATGAACAACGCCATTAAGTTTTCACGCGCTGGTGACCAGCTTTCGCTTTCGGTAGTTGATCAGGAAAAATTTGTAAAAGTTACTGTGAAAGATACTGGTCAAGGTATACCTATAGATCGACAGGCTAAACTTTTTAGTGGTGTGACTGGATTTAGTACACCTGGTACATCCAATGAAAAAGGCACTGGCCTCGGGTTAACACTTTGCAAAGAACTTGTAGAGAAAAACGGAGGACGGATCTGGGTTGAAAGTGAACCTGGAAAAGGTAGTTCCTTTATGTTTACAATTCCGCGTGATCGTGTGGAATCTTAGTCTTCGTGCACTTTTGATAGATACCGGATCTCGTAACGATCTTGTCTCTTCTCATTGAAGAGTGGCGTTTTCTTCTTTTGCAATGCAAGCTGCTCATCCGCTATAGATAATACAGTAAATTTTTCAACGATTCTGCTCTTGTTATCGGTATACGTTAAGGTATCTTGTTTCAGTTCATAAAAAAGATATCTGAATTCTTTATCCAACGTCATTCGTAAACGCCCATCCGGTTGAAAGTGATATATAATTTCAGGATCACTTCCATAGGTCATCAAACCGTAGCCATTATAGTAGTTGTATACAGAGTCGATTTTCCAGGCAGCCTGCAGATCGGTAAGGTCCTTCTCTGCGCAAGCGAATAATAACAGGAAGCCAAGTATTGGTAAAGCGCGCATATAGCTGAATATATATACTATAAAAAAGTTAGCGCAGCTATTCACTGCGCTAACAGATTATCGAGGATCAATAATTACTATTCTGAATCAATACGCCATCACTCAGATCAATTTCTCTTTGAGGAAGCGGAAAGTAGTAATGTTTAGGTCTTACAAACGTACGACCTGGTTTATAGGGACCACGGCCGATAGCATAATGTTCGACTATATCAATCAAGCCTGCTTTGTCCCATCGCATAAGATCCTGGTGACGTTCATTTTCTCCGGCAAGCTCCACACGTCTTTCATGCATGATGTCTGTTATCGTTGCATTTAATTTTTCAGGAAGACCAACGCGTGTCCGTACAGCATTCAGTTCATCATCACCATTCTGTCCAGAGCGGATCTTCGCTTCCGCTACCAGCAAGTATACATCTGCAGAACGTAACATTGGTGCATTCAGGCTTTGATCCATATCACCAACACTTGTAAAGTTGGAATACTTTTTAAATGCATAGCCTGTTACGCGAGTATCAGAAGCTGCAAAAGTAACAACGCCTTTATCGCCAAGATCAACCTCATCACCTGGTCTGAAAATAGAGTATGATAATCGTGGGTCGTCTTCTTCAAATTCATCTACCAGGTCTTGTATAGGCTCATGAAACCCCCATCCACCTAAACCACCGGGTGTATGATACCAGGCAGGTGAGTTGTCGGCAGTCCAGTTCGCTATATATTGAAGGCCATAGAGTACTTCTGGATTATTTTCCGTAGCTACTTTGAAGTTTTCGTCAAAACTATCCGCAAGCTTATAGGCTGTATTCGTGGTTACTTTCGTACCAGCTTCAATAGCCTTCGCCCACTGTTCTTCATATACATATAGCTTTGCAAGAAAACCATACGCAGCACCTTGCGGCACTCTTCCTATATCTTCTCCGGTATAGGAAGCTGGTAAATTTTCAGCGGCTTTTATGAAATCAGCTTCAGCTTGTGCACGTACTTCTGCAAGACTTGACTTCTCTTTGTTGAAATTATTAGCCAGCACATCGTCCTCAAGTAATATCGGTACTTCACCATAGATAAGCGACAATCTCCAGTATACAAATCCTCTTAAGAAGTATGCTTCTCCCAGACAACGCTTGCGAAGTGCTTCATCCATATCAACTTTAGGGGCGTTGATCAACAAAGCGTTAGCACGCGATATAACTTCATATTTAGTCGACCATGTATTGAGTATATGATTGTTGGATGCATCAAATGTAAAGAGCTCAAGTGATGTTTCCTGATCATGGTCACCAGCCCGGTTCATGTCATCCGAACAATTGTCGAAGGTGTACTCGGTGTGTGCAAAGCCATCTTCTCCCAGCAAAGGCGCGTAAATTGCATTCACTGCAGAGACTACATCTTCACCATTACGCCAGAAGTCCTCCGAGGTGGTTTGTCCGTAAGGCGTTGAATTCAGCAGGTCGCTATCGCAGCCTGCTGTTGCAATCAGAATGCCTAGTGAAAAGACTCCAATTATTTTTTTCATATATAATGTCATTTCAAAAATGAGTTATGAGGTTAGAAAGAAATAGTGGCTCCGACTGTAACTGTGCGTGACTGTGGATACTGTGCATAGTCAACATTTTGTTGAGCATATTGTACCTGTGACCGATTTCCACCTGCATAGCCCAGCTCCGGATCCATTCCTGAATAACCTGTAATCGTGAATATATTCTGACCAGTCACATATATTCTGAACTGAGACATCTTTAAGAAGTTTGTAACCTGTTTCGGGAATGTATACCCGAACGTTACATTCTTCAAGCGCAGAAAATCACCACTTTCAACAAACATATCCGATGTACGGTAGTTGCTGTTTTTGTTTTCGATGCCTAATCTCGGAATGGAGTTACTGGTTCCTTCCTCTGTCCAGCGCCCTGTAACTTCCTGGTACATATTGAAATTATAGAAGGCATTCAGCCCTTGCATGCGATCGCCATTATATATATCAACACCGCCTACACCCAGAAAGAAAAGTGTTAGATCGAAACCTTTATAGGCAAAGTTGGCATTTAGTCCATACGTTACTTTCGGTTGCGAGTTCCCTATATTTGTTCTGTCATTATTGTCAACAATGCCATCTCCTGTAAGGTCGAGGAAACGAACATCGCCAGGCTTGATATCTGCACGTCTTGAATCATTCGCGAGGTTCGGATCCGAATTGATTTCGGCCAGGTTCTGATATAGTCCATCTGTCTTCCAGCCATAAAAGCTTACAAATGGATCTCCTACATATGTTCTGGTGATCTCTTGTTCGCTGCGACCATACGTTTGTCCACCAAGGAAACTATTAGGTGTTAATAGTTTGGTGACCTTATTCTTGATGAAGGTGGCATTGCCACTCAGCGTGAACGTTAAATCATTCACCGTTTTACGATAGGAGAGTTCCAGTTCTAGTCCTTGGTTGCGTAACTGCCCAGCGTTCTGATCGGGTATAGATGCACTTCCCAACGATCCTAACGAAGGCGGAGTAAGAAGCATTTTCTTCGTGTCCTTAATAAAGTAATTAGCTGATAATAATATAGCGTTGTCAAGGAATCCAGCGTCCAATCCGAAGTTTGTCATCTCAGCAGTTTCCCAACCTATACCTATATTCGGAATACTTGATTGAGCTGATCCGGTGATCTGGTTTTCTCCCAGCGCATAGCGATACGATGTATTGATCAGAGCCAGATACTGGCCACCATCTACACTTTGATTTCCAAGGTGTCCCCATCCTCCTGTAAGTTTCAGATTACTGAATACAGGCAATGCACTTTGGAAGAAATTCTCCTCTGAAATTCTCCAGCCAAGTGAAAAGGCAGGGAAGTAACCCCACTTATTACCTTCCGCAAATTTAGAAGAACCATCTGTACGGAAAGTTGCCGTCAACAAGTAGCGGTCTTTAAATGTATAGTTAGCTCTGCCGAACCATGATTCCAATGCATTGTAGGTGCGGCGTCCATCTTCACCGGTGGTACCTCCGATGGCAGTGATGGCACCAGCATAACGCATGTAGCGCAAATCTTTCTCCTCACTTGGAAAGTTCATGCCGCGTTGTGCAGAGTATATATCATTGAATGTTTGCGAAGTATATCCACCCACCAAACTCAAAGCGTGACTGCCAAACTGTTTGTCGTATGACAAGAAGTATTCTTGCAGAAATGCCCAGTTCTTATCATTACTAATGGTAAGGTAGTTGTTGTTCGTAGAACGATATTGGTCCTCAATCTTAACTTCAAAATTCCGCGTACCTGTAAAGGTTGCATCTATAGCCAGGTTCGCTTTAGCTTTCAAGCCTTTTATGATTTCGTATTCACCTGTTACGCTTCCGAGTATGCGATTCCTGCTGTTATTTTTATCCTGTGTATCAACAGTATAGATGGGATTGTTAATGTCACCAAAAGCTCCGCCATCTACCGAAGTACTGCTATAAGAACCATCTGCATTCTTAACAGGCAGCCCGGGATGAAAGCGTATAGCACTCCATAGTAACCCATCTTGTGCGGAAGTAGTATTGGGTGCATTGTCATTCGTATTGGTAAATTGAAGGCTCTGTCCGATTTTAAGTTTTGAACTTAATTGATGATCCGTGTTGAGGCGAAAAGTATATCTTTTATAGTATGATTGACCGATCATCCCCTTCTCATTATAGTATCCACCGGAAAGTGCAAAAGATGAATACTTGCCACCTCCCCGAATGGATAAATCTACATTGTCAGTAGTCCCGTCTTGTAGTAACTCTTTCTGCCAGTCTGTTTTTTGAATTTGATATTGAGGATCCAGCCATACACCTGGTATATCAAGCCCATCATTGGTATACGCCTCTTGCTTCAATTTTGTTAAGGTAGGTGCATCCAGAACATCAATGGTTTTAATCCGCTTAGATTTTCCATGATATCCATTCACCGTCAACTTAAGTTTTTCGTCTAGTTTGCCACGCTTCGTTGTTACCAGTACAACACCATTCGCAGCACGTGTACCATATATAGCAGAAGCCGATGCGTCTTTCAAAACATCGATCGATTGTATATCATTTGGATTTACATCGTTCATGCTGCCAGCAGGTACACCATCAATAACAATTAAGGGATCTGCATTCCCAACGGTTCCCAATCCGCGAATGCGTATAGAACCTGCATTGCCGGGAGCTCCACCGTTACGTACAATGTTTACCCCTGCAGCACGTCCTTGCAAGGCTTGTTGTGCACCACCGGAAGGTATATTTTCGATGTCCGAACCTTTTATAGCAGACACAGCACCCGTAACATCTTTTTTCTCTTGTGTTCCATAACCAACCACGACAACTTCACCCAATGTTTGGGAATCAGATATCAACGTTATGTCCAGTGAAGTCCGACTGTTTACGGGAACCTCCTGTGTTATAAACCCGATGAAGCTGAATACAAGTATGGATTCATTCGAAGGAACAGCTAATGTGAATTCACCGTTGCCGTCTGTTACGGTACCTTCCGTGGATCCCTTTACAAGTATATTTACTCCGGGCAACGGAGTGCCGGTGTCTTCTTTTACCGTTCCTTTAATTACGATTTCCTGTTGAAGAATGCCGGTATATATAAAGTCCTTCGAAGGTTGTACCAACATGGCAGAAGCTCCACCGGATGAGGTTGTGATCGGACTAACATGTAATTCAGTAACAGGCGGAATCAAAGTAATTTGTTTTTTCCTGATTTTATAGGTGAGATTTGTGCCCTCCAATATCTGGTTCAGAATCTCTTCTATATGCTCACTTTTTATAGTGATCGTTACCGTCTTGTTGATCGTTTTCAAACGGCTATCATTCACAACAAAGTGATAGTCTGTCTGACGTTCAATTTCCCGAAGAGCCATCTTTAGAGAAGCATCTTTCAGATTCAGTTCAATCAACGTTGTTGATTGATGCGCATCGTTTGCCTGCATGTCTTTCGGAAGAAAGAGCAGCAACAAACACATAAGCCACAAAGGTCCGGGCGAAATCCATCGCCTGCCTTTCGGGAGGAATGTGTGTAAGCAGTAAATAATTCTCATTGTATAAAGGGTTAGTTTAGTGATTGTATACTGCGATCATTCGAACATGATGATCTCATTCTTTTCCTTTTTGATTTTCAGTCTCGATGAAAGCTGAATGAAGTCTAAGACTTCATCTATATTCTCTTGCTCAATCGTCATACTGATCCGTTCGCGTCTGGCAAGTCTGCTGTCGATTGTAATTTTTACCCGGAACCTGTTTTCCAGTTTAGATATAATATCCTCCAGAGGAGTGTTGTCGAATACAAGTTTCTCTTCCTTCCAGGCTGAGAAGTTTGAAGGATCTACTCTTTTGAGTGTAACAGCTTTTTGTTCAGTATCCAGAATAACCTGGTCACCGGGAGTCATGGTATATATATTGTTTTTACCTTCCACCTGTAACTCTACCTTGCCTTCTTCCAATGTTGTTTTAACAGTGGGTACGTTGTTGAACGCTTCAACATTAAAGCGCGTGCCTTTTACTTTTATAAAGAAGTTATCGGTTCTGACGGTAAAAGGTTTACTTCCTTTCTTTACATCGAAAAATGCTTCACCTTTCAATACCACATCGCGTGAAGCGCTTCCAAACTCTGAGGGATATTCTAATGTGCTGTTTACATTTAGCCAAACGACAGAGCTGTCAGGTAAAAGAACGCGTGTGTTATTCCCAATCGCTGTATATACCCGTGTTCCCGGATGAAGTATACTTTCGGTTGGAAGATTATAGACCACCAGAAACCCTGATATAATCAATAGACAAACTGATGCTGCAATTTTGAGTGTAGTATATATAGTGCGGCTTCTATTGGAAGAAAGTTCCCGTGTTAAGGTTTTGTTAATTTCTGTCGACTCAGAAAGTTTTTTCCACGCGTCATCCGTCTTTTGGTGATTAACGCGGTTAACTGTTACGGAGCTTTGAAAAGCGGTATTCAGTTCGTCAAAATACTCGCGGTTTGTTTTATCCTCTTTTAACCATGTTAGCAAGGTTGCCGCTTCATCTTCGGAAGCATTCCCCTCCAGGAAGCGAAGAATGATTTCCTGTATGTTCTGCGGAATATTATCTGGTGACGTCATGTATATAATACAGACACTCGCAACACTACCCTGACAGGAAGAAGAAATAAAAGTCTAAACGGAGATTTTAATAAACCAAACATGATCAACAGATGCAAATCGCCAGGCTTAGTTAAGGAGGCACACGCACATAAGGAGCAATGAAATGAGATGCTCTTTTAGCTGCAGCCTTAATTTAGAGAGCGCCCGCGACATTTGTGTTTCTACAGTTTTAATGGAGATGTTGAGACGCGAAGCGATCTCCTGGTATTTTAATCCTTCAAAGCGACTGAGTTCGAAAATCTTCCGACACTCCTGGGGCAAATATTCCAGTGCGCGGTTGAAATCTTTTTCAAGGTCTTTGGCGAGAAGTGCATGATACGAATTTATATTATCCGTTTGCTCCTGCACATACAGATAACACAGCAGCTCTGCATGCTTGGTGCGATTCTTTTTAGCTTCGAGTAAATTGAGACAACGATTTTTAACAGATGTGAATAAGTATGCATTTAGCGATTGACGTTCATCCAGCCGGTCGCGATGCTTCCATATAGTATAAAAGAGTTCCTGCACAATTTCTTCTGAATCATCAGAATCGTGCAGGAACTTTTGTGCATATGCATATAAACGTGGATATAGTCTTCTGAAAAGTAATTCAAGACTACGCGGATCACCACGTTTAATGTTTTTTATCAGTTCAAAATCTTCTACCTCGGGCATCACAGGGCAGTTGTTTAGGTATATTAAAACTTCAGATGCACCTATCGGGTAAATTCAAAAGGACTTTTAAAACTTGAGCGTGGAAGGTAAATATTTAGTTACTAAACTTTCATAGTAAGGACGCAATTCTTTCCAATCCGGAGGAGTAGGATTTTTTGAGTACAGATCATACGGATTAAAAAGCTTTACCCATTCAAACATCTTGGCGTCATGCTCATCCATTAAATGTTCGTATGCATGTTCGCGATGCTGCGCGTAGAAGGAGTGGTAACGCAACATATATAGCCCAGATTCAGGGAGATGATCTTTCATCATGTGGTATACATATTCATCGTGTCCCCACGACATGTGAACATTCCTTAAGCCGCAGTTTGGCTCATATATACCATACTTTGTATTATACTTCTCGTTGTGATGATCCGGATTCGCATCAAAGAATTCAGGGAATACTATTTTGTCTGAATGTGCGCAACCTACCGGGAATGTATCACCTACTACTGCCCACTGCGGTTCGCCAAAGAGGCAAAGCACTTTACCCATATCGTGAATTAGGCCAACAAGTACCATCCAGTCCGGATGCCCATCTCTACGGATGGCTTCCGAAGTTTGAAGTAAATGCTGCATCTGGTCAAGATCGGTATCGGGATCAGAATCATCTACAAGTTGATTGAGGAAATCGAAAGCTGCCCATATCGGCATTTCCTTCTTATCGAAGCGGAGAAAATTATTTCGTTTCTCTAAAACAAAATCGTACGTCTGATAGGTGTGATTCAGTTTGTAAAATTCCCGTACCGTATCACGCTGAGGTGTTTCGTAATTACGATATTCGGTAACAGCTTTCTGATCAGCGATAGACTCGGGATCAGGATATCTGCGCAACAAATCATCTTCCCATTCATCCAGATTTGTCAACGGATTGGTTTCAGTTTGCGGCTTCATAAATTGATTTGTTTAAATTTATAGGAAAGCTAATTATTGCATCCGGTGGGATACACGTACCGAACTTGGTAAATAATATCTGCACCATCAATGTTTTACGGACGGTTATTTACGAAACCGTTTTCGTATCAACACTGATTTTTGCTTTCTTTAATAAAATGTGAATGAGTGTTACGATCAAGAAAATAGCGAAAGATCTAGACCTGGCTGTTTCAACGGTATCAAAAGCTTTACGTGATAGTCATGAAATAAGTGCAGAGACTAAGGCACGTGTGTTTGAGCACGCAGCAAAGTTAGACTATATACCCAACCCCTATGCCAGCAGTTTAAAGAAAGGACGGAGCGGAAATATCGCCGTGGTGCTGCCCGAAGTGGCAGATAGTTTTTTTTCGGCAGCGATTAATGGTATAGATTCGGTTGCACATGAAAAAGGATACCACACCATGGTATATCTGACGCATGAAGATATACAGCGCGAACAATCTATTGTGCGCGAGTTCAGAAACGGTCGTGTGGATGGTGTGCTCATGTCAATTGTAGCGAACAATGCGAAGTATGAACACCTGCGTGAATTGTGTGCGAGCGATGTGCCACTGGTGTTTTTTGACCGTGTATGTGAAGATATTCCGACCGCAAGCGTTATCACAAACGACTTTGAGTCGGGATATATAGCAGCACAGCACCTCATCGAGAAGGGATGCAAGTACATTGTTTTTCTGTCAATGCCGGGAGAACTTGCCATCATCAAACATCGGCAAAATGGCTACCAGCAAGCGCTGCAAGATCATGGCATGGAACCACGCATTATATATTGTACAGACCGCGAGGAAGAGAATATAGCCGTAATTGATAAACTCCTGACCGGTGAGCACAAACCAGATGGTATTATAGGATCCATCGAAAAGATCACGATTCCGGTCTATACAGTGTGTCACTCGCGAAATATACCCATACCATCCGCTATAAAGATCATCGCGTTCTCGCATTTACAGATTGCTGCGCTTTTAAATCCACCGCTCACCACCATCGCACAACCCGCATTTGAAATGGGGAAAGCAGCAGCTACCATTCTGTTTAAAACGTTGGCAAAGAAGTATGACTTAAAGGAAGAGAAAATTGTGATACCATCCGTATTAATGATGCGTGCGTCAACACACACAGACTAATCACTCTTATTTACTATATATAACAGACCCGGATGTCGCTATACTAAAAGAATATACCGGGGCTTCCATATATAGTAATTGATAAAATCTGTTGCGCTTTCATATTTATTCCCTTTCTTTATAGAAGAAGTATAGATATTCATGAGCTCCCACCAGGATTCGCACAACATTCTTTGGAATACCTTTAAGAAAGGTGATTGGGAAGCCTATACAAGCCTGTATCATTTATACTACCGGTTACTGAACAATTACGGCTATAAATTTACCAGAGATGTTAACCTGATTGAAGATGCTATTCATGATCTGTTCGTAAGGCTGTGGACAAATCGTAATAATCTTGGTGAGCCACTTTCTGTAAAGAATTACCTATATAAATCACTTCGGAACATTTTATTCAGAAAGCTCCGCACTCAATCGCGTTTCTTTACTATACAGGAAGACGAAGAATCTATACCGTTTGAAGTATCGTATGACAATCAGCTGATCTTAAATGAAGAGGAGCAAATGTTGCAGGAAACGATTAAGAAAGTGCTGCATAAGCTGCCAGCCAGACAACAGGAAATTATATACCTGCGATTTTACGATGGACTGTCCTACGAAGAAATTGCCGACATCATGGCAATACATGTAAATTCCGCCTATAAATTACTCTATAAAGCATTGGAGAGCGTACAGCAATCCTTGAGTTTATTAAGCATTGCAACCGTTGAAATAATCATGAGAACTGTATTCAGCTCATCGACATCCTCCGAAAGATATACCCAAGCTCACGTTTTAATTCAGATTCCTATATCGTCTTTAGCCGATCAGGCTTAGACTTTTCAATACCGGTTTTCAGCATTCTATATAGTATTGTATCAAATTTGCAGAAATCGACTATGCAGTCGTTTGTGTTGCGTGTGTGTGTCTTGTTAAAATAATATTCTTAAAATTATTTGATTCGGAAGGGATAATTCTGTGAGTCAATGTCTAATAGGTATGAATAACAGAGTTCATGCACATGACTTACCATGATTACGCTCAGTATAAACTATCAGACTTTTTAGAAGACGATTCCTTTGTTCGATGGGTAATTGGAGCAGATTCCAGAAGCAATGCTTTCTGGCAAACTTTCCTCGTTCAATACCCTGATAACGAGAAAGTACTTCGTGAAGCAGCCTCCATTATAAAGATATACCGGAATCAATCCTCTTTCACAAATGAAGAGCATCGCGATGAAGTATGGAAGCGCATCAGTGCGACTATACACAAGCAATCAACTTCGCAGACGAAAGTTATTCGCTTCCCTATATATAAGGTAGCAGCTTCTATTGCATTGTTTATAGCCTGTACTCTTATACTCTGGTCCGTACTGACAAAGGGAACACATACCGTTAAAACGGCTTTCGGAGAAGTAAAAGCTATTACACTGCCGGACCAATCTATAGTTATGCTGAATGGCAATTCGGAGCTCACCTATAAAGATTCATGGAATGATGATGCACAGCGCGAAGTATGGATTAAGGGTGAGGCATACTTTGATGTAAAGCATATAAATATAGACACTACCCATATTTTACCGGCCCATAGATTTATAGTGCACGGCAATGGAATTGATATCCAGGTACTCGGCACTTCTTTTAATGTGAAGAGCCGAAGAAACAAAACCAACATCGCACTGCTCAGTGGAAAGATAGAAGTAAGCTATACCGGTTCATCTGCTATAGCATCGGGTGGCCTTGTACTTACTCCAGGCGACTATGTTGAGTATGCAGGACAGAAGCTTCTCTCTAAAAAGAAGCTTGTACGCCCGCATAAAGTTGCCACATGGACCGTACGTGAAATTGCATTCATCGATCCCACACTGAATGATATTATGGAAAATCTGCAAGACAATTATGGATACTCGGTAAATGTAGAAGATCAGGAATTGTTGAATCTGAGAATAGAAGGAGAAATCAGTGTAACCAGTGTACAGGAACTACTTGCGCTAGCTTCCTCAACCTTGGGAATCAAAATAGAAGAGTCGGGCAAGGAAATAATCATAACCCGCAAATAACCTATATATATACCAATACCTAACCCATATACTATGAAAAAATTCGACTCGATTTCACTTTGTGGTTTCTTCCTGCTGGTGATCGCACTCAATTTGTCACCACAATGCTTTGGACAGCAATACGCCAGTGCCTATACAGCACGAACGCCTATGTCCCAAAACAATGGTGCAGTCATCGTTCCTTATGGAAAGGAAGATGGAAGCATTAGCCTGAAAGAGGCACTTGATCAAATCAAAACCCGTTACCATGTAAAGTTTGCCTATAAAGAAGGCCTACTGGAAGATAAGCAAGTATCGCAGGCATTGCTGAACAACACAGCCTATACATTGGAAGAGTTGCTTGAGAAACTACTGACTGGTTCGATGCTGAACTATAAGCGCATCAATAAAAAGCAGTTTACTATTTTTTCACTTTCCCGAAACGATGGTAGATATACTGATGCATCGGATGGCAAACCCGTAAATATACGGGACTCAGTCGAGCGAATCGTTACATCCTGGAACGGAGAATCAGCGTTGCAGGTAAGTGGTGTCATTACGTCACGGGATGATGGAGAGCCTATGCCTGGAGTCAATGTAGTTTTAAAAGCATCCGCGATCGGCACAACGACAGATGCTAATGGTAAATATATACTTACACTTCCCGATGGTGGCGGTATACTGGTGTTCTCCTTTATCGGCTATGGTATTCAGGAAATTCCGGTTAGTACACAAACAACGGTAAATGTCGTGATGATACAGGAAGCACAATCCCTCAACGAGATTGTTGTTACAGCCTTGGGTATAGAAAAAGATAAAAGCTCCGTGGCCTATTCGGTAACGGAAGTGAAAGGTGAAGAATTTACACAAGCACGCGAGAACAATGTAGCGAATGCTTTAACGGGTAAGATTGCAGGTGTTAACGCAACGGGTATATCTACAGGACCAGGTGGATCCAGTCGTGTTGTTATACGGGGTAACGGATCTGTTACAGGAAATAGCCAACCGCTATATGTAATCAATGGTATGCCCATCGACAACTCTGTACCCGGAGGAAGTGCAACACCGAATGGTATAACGAGCAATGTTGACCGTGGCGATGGTATAGCCGCTATAAATCCGGACGACATTGAATCGATAACAGTATTAAAAGGTGGGACCGCTGCAGCATTGTATGGTTCGCGTGGTGCAAATGGTGTTATTCTGATCACTACGAAAAAAGGCAAAGCTCAAAAAGGAATTGGTGTAGAGTATAATTCTACGTTCACAGCAGAAAAAGTTTCTGTCTTTCCTGATTTCCAATACGAGTATGGGCAAGGTGATGGTGGTGTAATGCCTACTACGTTGGCGCAAGCTCAGGCTACAGGACGCAGATCTTTCGGTGCCAAGATTGATGGTTCTACGAATTATGTGGCAGCCGATGGACTTAATCATCCCTATACTGCACAGAAAGATAATTTGAAAAATTTCTATCGCACGGGATCTACATTTACCAATACACTTGCATTTTCGGGTGGTAATGACGTACTGCTATACCGGTTGTCGCTCGCTGATCTGGATAGTAAAAGTATATTACCCAACAGCAAGTATAATCGTAAGACTGCTAACCTGAATCTTAGCGCGAAGTTAAGCGATCGCTTACGCATTGAATCCGTAATACAATACTCGCTGGAGTCTGCGAATAATCGCGCCAGTGCGGGCGATGCTTTGGGTAATCCGAATTGGACACCGTATGAAGTTGCCAACACCGTGGACATCCGCTGGCTGAAGCCGGGCTATGATGCAAAGGGAAACGAGATCACCTGGAATGATGCGGCTATCGCTAACAACAGTTATTTCGTGGTGAATAAATTCAAAGAGTCGGATGATAAAAACCGTTTCATCGGTCAGGCTTCTGTCGCCTATGATTTATTTAAAAACCTGACCCTGAAAGGGACTGTTACACGAGACTTCTATAACTATAATTATACGAACATTTTGCCAACGGGTACATTGTATACACCGCTCGGTGAGTATGCTGGTATAAAGTCAGACGTATCGGAAACCAATGGTATGATCACGGCTACCTATAAAACTTTGGTAGCTGAGAAATTCGGCATTTCAGTATTGGCAGGTATAAATGGTCGCAAGTTTGAGAACAAGCAATTAAACTTATCCGGAAAGAACTATATACAGCCATACTTCTATAGCTTCTCGAATTTAGCTACCTCTACCACTACACCGTACAGAGGCCGTGTTACAACAAACTCGGTATTTGGTTCTGTAGATTTAGACTATAAGAGCATGCTCTTCCTTACGGCAACAGGCCGGCAGGATTGGTTCTCAACATTAAGTCCTACCAACAATCATATATTTTATCCAAGTATAGGAGCAAGCTTTGTGCTTTCGGATGCCGTAGCGTTACCGCGCGTGTTTAACCTTGCGCGCGTCAGGGCATCGTGGGCACAGGTGGGAGGCGGAGGTCCAGATCCATATGCCATCAACCTTACTTACAGCAGTGTAGCGAGTGCAAGCTCAGTGCCGTTGCAAAACGTTACCACAGTGGACGGTGCTACCTCTATAACGAATATAGATCTGAAACCATTTACCTCTACAACAACGGAGGTAGGACTGAATTTGCAGTTGATTGATAATCGCCTGGGATTAGACCTTGCGCTATATAATCGTAAAACAACCGATGATATAGTGAAGGTACCTATATCCAATACTTCAGGCTATAGCTCAGCAATTTTGAATTCGGGTCAATTGAGTAATAAAGGTATCGAGGTATTGTTAACAGCCACACCTGTGAAGACCACAAACTTCAGCTGGAATGCGAGTTATAATTTTGCCTATAATAAAAGTGAAGTGCTTAAACTGGCGGATGGTATAAGTACATTTTCACTGGGTAATTCTGCTAATGGTAATGCCTATATTAATAACAGGGTAGGGCATACTTACGGTGCGATTTACGGATATCGAATGCTTAAAGATGAAAACGGGAATACTATATATGATACAAACTCAGGCCTTCCTGTGCAGACCGATATCAACCAGGAGTTGGGCAAAGGAGTTCCTCCTATTACCATGGGCTTTAGCAGTGATTTCAGATATAAAAGTATTTCGCTAAGCTTCCTGGTAGATGCAAAGTTCGGCAACAAAGTATTTTCGGTAATGGAAGTATACGCCACCCGATTGGGCTTGCTCAAGTCAACACTCGCAGGCAGAGAGGATGGTCTGGTGTTAAGCGGTGTAACCAGGACGGGCGACAGCTTTTCGCGAACTATACCGGTAACAGAGCTTCGCAGCGGTTACTACAATAACCTGAACAGATATACGGAACTATTTGTGCATGATGCCAGCTTCGTAAAACTCAGACAAGTTATACTTTCGTATCAGATACCAGTATCCAAACTCAAGTTCCTGAAGATACAATCTGCCAGTATAGCATTTGTTGGCCGCAACCTCCTTACGTTTTATAAGAAGACAGACAATTTTGATCCGGAGCAAAGTCTCAGCAATGGACCTGCGCAAGGTATTGAATCGATTGGCTTGCCACGCACCCGGTCGTATGGTGTAAACCTGATGCTTAAATTCTAATCTTTAAAAACGAAGATCATGAAACTTACAATTAAGAAATATACACGCGTTTTACTGCTGGCGCCAAGTCTTCTCTTTACACAAGCCTGCGATAATGGCTTTGAAGAGATCAATACAAATCCGGATGCAGTATCGGAAGCTACACCACAATATATCTTTAGTAAGGCTCAGTATGACGGAGCGCGGTATAGTGGCAACACGGCTTCACTGCTTTTGGGCACTATGCAGTATACCACGAGCTATAATGACGTGGCAGGCTTTGGTTCTAAATATGTAGCTTCTCAAAGCGCACAGTCCAGTTCGGTATTTAATAATGCTTATCCCAATCAGATTAACGAAATAGGAGAAGTAATAAAGGCTGTAAAGGACGATCCGACACAAGTAAACCTATATGCCGTAGCGCGGATCTGGCGGGCATATTGTTTTAGCCGCTTAACAGATTTATATGGAGATATACCATATTCGGAAGCTGGTCAAGGGTATAATGAATCAATCTTTCAACCGGCTTATGATCCACAGCAAGCTATATATGCAGATATACTGAAAGAGCTTGATGAAGCCGCACAAAGTCTGGATGCCGGCAATGCCACAACGTTTGGAACTTCAGATTTGATCTATGGAGGCGATCCCACGCAATGGAAAAAGTTAGCGTATTCATTAATGTTGCGACTGGGCATGCGTCTCACAAAAGTAGACGCAGGGAATGCACAAACCTGGGTTGCAAAGGCTATAGCAGGTGGCGTTATTATGCAGTACAATGATATAGCCAAGCTTACGTACCTGGGTTCTGGTCAGGATATAAATAAGAACCCACTTGCATTGGCATTATTGACCGATGACTATATTAAAGCCGATGGTGTAAGCAACACGGAAGGCGGAAAATATCAGCAGGTATTTATAGATTCTCTGAAATCGAATAACGATCCACGTTTAAGCGTACTCGCGGTAGTATATGTAAATGGCGTTGCCGATGGAACAGCTGATATTCAGAAAGGTATGCCGGCCACTATAAACGGTGTTAAGCCTGCAGATTTTGTTACCTATTCGGAGCCGAATCAGAAAACAGTATTACGTCTCGCGGCACCAATGCTACTTTTCACAGCAGCAGAAACTTATTTTTTACTCTCCGAGGCTGCATTGAAGAATTGGTACACCGCAGAATCTGCAAGTTCCCTATATGAAAAAGGTATTCGTGCTGCCATGCAGCAGTGGGATCTGATCAGCGGTACTGCAGGCACTATATCCAGCGGTGACATTGATACCTATGTTGAATCGCACGCACTAAACACAGGAGGAACCGTTGATGCACAAATGGCTCAGATATATACTCAATTCTGGATGAGCATCTTTCCGGATGCGCAGGAGGTTTTCGCGAACTATCGCCGCACAGGGTATCCTGCACTTGTACCAAATAATTACCCGGGCAATGCAACAGGCGGTAAGATTTTTAGAAGATTCCTATATCCCGTGAATGAAGCAACATTAAATACTGACTCCTATAGCGCGGCTATTGGCCAGCAAGGTCCTGACGATTTTTTAACACGGATCTGGTGGGATAAAGAATAATATCGAATTCAAATAACAAACACATGAAAGAGCAACGAAGAAGCATGTTGAAAAAGTTAACGGTATCGCTTGCCGGAATATTCGGATTGGGATATACCACACAGGCGGAGACGAACGATGAAAAGGCGGCATTCAATGTTACCGATGATCAGGAGATACCCTTATTCTCCGGAGCAACGAAACATCGTGGTTTTGTATTCGTTGCCGGGAAAGGAGCGCATTTTGAAGGTGATATAAAGGCACACACCGAACATGTTTTGAAAGAACTCGAAAAGGAATTGAAGAACGCAGGCTCTTCGATGGACAAAGTTGTAAAGGTAAATGTATACCTGAACGATATAAAGGATTACCAGGGAATGAATGAAGTATACCGGGGAAAATTCGGTAGCAAGCCACCAGTCCGTACAACGGTTGGAGTAGGCGGTGGTGTACCTGGAAATTCCCTGGTAGAGATGGATTGTATTGCCATCGCGTAAAAATCTTTCTCCTCTCACGGGAAAGTAATGTGTTTAATTATTGTGATGCTTTTCATGTGCTCTTGCTTGGTTTGGGCAGGAGCCATGGAAGCCTCATGCCTTTCAACTACTAACTATAACTGATACCTATACATGCCTAAACGCAGAGATATAATTAAACGACTTTCTTCATTGCCGTTACTGGGTGGACTTGCCTTGAGCGCATCTCCGATTCAATCATTGGCAGGAGCAATGAAGTCAAATCCATTAAAATATAGGGACTATTTTAAAGAGCTGGGTGTTCGAACTTTCATTAATGCAGCCGGTACCTATACTTCTATGACGGGATCATTAATGACAGAAGAAGTAGTGGAAGCTATACAATATGCATCCAAGGAATATGTGCTGCTAGACGAACTACAAGACCGGGTAGGAGAACGTATTGCTGCATTGGTACATAGTGAAGCCGCCACGGTTACTTCCGGAGCAGCCTCTGCTATTACACTTGCAACGGCTGGTATATTAAGCGGAATGGATGAAAAGAAAGCGGCTATGATTCCGCACCTTGAAGGTAGCGGCATGAAGACTGAGGTGATTATGCAAAAGGCACACGATATAGTATATGCGCACGCATTACGAAATTGCGGTGTGAAGGTAATCTTTGTCGAGACACGCACTGAACTGGAGAAAGCCATTAATGAAAAGACCGCGCTCCTGTTCTTTGTAAACGCAAACAATCTGGAAGGAAAAATCAAGGCTGAAGAATTTGTGGAGGTTGCAAAGAAGTATAGCATACCAACATTGAATGATTGTGCTGCAGATGTACCTCCGGTAGAAAACCTTTGGAAGTATACCAGCATGGGATTTGACTTGGTTTGCTTCTCTGGAGGAAAAGGTATACGCGGCCCCCAAAGTGCAGGTCTTCTGTTAGGACGAAAAGATCTGATCGCTGCGGCACGCCTGAGTGCACCACCACGCGGTAACACCGTAGGCCGTTGCATGAAAGTTAGTAAGGAAGAAATTCTCGGCATGCTTATAGCCCTCGAATCATATCTTGCGAAAGATCATGATCAGGACTGGAAGTTATGGGAAGGTCAGGTCGGTTTTATCAATGATGCGATTAAGTCTGTTCAAGGTGTACAAACAAAAATAGATGTGCCACCCATTGCAAATCATATACCTACATTAAATGTATCGTGGAATATTAAGCAGGTAAAACTTTCCGGAGATGAACTAAAGGAAAAACTCCGTAACGGACATCCGTCAATTGAAGTCGCAGGTGGTGGAGCAAATTCTGTGAGTATAACTACCTGGATGTTGGTACCAGGACAAGAACGGATTGTAGCGTCACGTGTTCGTGAAGCGTTGTTAAAAGCTTCGGCCTGATGTACTTTGAGTATATATGGAGGAGAATTGCTTTGAAGATTAACTATACCTTCTTACTAATCCTGACCACAATCTTTACCAGTACTCTGTTTGCGCAGGAGTATAGCGTGATACTGAAGGGTGGCCATGTAATTGATCCCAAGAACACTATAAATGCGAAAGCAGATATAGCAATACGCGGTGATACGATTGCTGCTATAGGAAAGAATCTGGATGGATCACGTGCGAAGCAAGTCATTGACGTTTCGGGCATGTATATAACTCCAGGATTGATTGATCTTCATTCCCATAATTTTTATGGCACACAACCCGATCATTACCTGAGCGATGGCTTTGAGGCGCTTCCTCCCGATGGTTTTACATTCAGGTGTGGTATAACAACGGTAGTAGATGCCGGGGGAGCAGGGTGGAAGAACTTTTCTGTTTTTAAAAATCAGACTATACGACAGTCGAAGACACGCGTGCTTTCCTTTATCAACATCGTTGGCGAAGGAATGCGTGGTGGTCCGTATGAACAGAATATCAATGATATGGATGCACGCATGACAGCTCTGGTGGCGCAGCAGCATCGCGAGATTGTAGGCGTCAAGGTCGCGCATTATTCCGGTAATGAATGGGAACCTATAGATCGCGCAGTAGCCGCGGGAAAGATGGCGCATATACCTGTGATGGTAGATTTCGGAGGACATATTCCACCACTTTCACTGGAAGAACTTTTAATGAAGCATCTGCGGCCAGGCGATATTTTTACGCACGCATTTGCACGTGTAGCCGGAAGAATCCCAATTATAGATGCGCAGGATAAAGTATTTCCCTTTGTGAAGGAAGCGCAGCAACGTGGAATCATTTTCGATGTTGGTCATGGTGGCGGAAGCTTTCTTTTTTCACAGGCAGTGCCGGCCATTAAGAACGGTTTCTTTCCGAATACCATAAGTACAGATATTCATAGCGGAAGTATGAATGGTGGAATGAAGGATCTGCTAAATGTAATGTCCAAGTTTTTAACAATGGGGATGAATATATACCAGGTTATTCAAAGTACCACATGGAACCCTGCGCAGGCTATTAGACAAGAACAACTGGGGAATTTATCGGTGGGTGCTGTAGCAGATATAGCCGTGTTTACGATTCGTGAAGGGAAGTTTGGCTTTGTAGACTCCGGTGGAAATAAAATGACGGGCTCAAAAAAACTTGAATGTGAATTGACATTTCGTGACGGAAAAATCGTCTATGATTTAAATGGAATCTCAAGACCAGTTTCAACCGAGCAACAGTCCGCGCTGAGAAATTAATAGTAGCCCGCTATATAATCCTTCAACCATTGCCCATGTATAGAACTATAATTATTAAAAAAGGAGTTATACTCCTTGTATTAATCGTATCGTATTTTAATAACCTCTCCGCACAAACTATATCAAGGGACGAACTGTTGTTTCTGACTTCCGAATGGAAGGGTGAACGCTTCGCGGATGGAAGACCTAGGATTCCGGACGAGCTTATAGAGCGAGCCAGGAGTATCACGATTGAGGAAGCATGGCTCGTTCTGAGAAATGAAGGGTATCACTGCCAGTTCGAAGGCGACTGGAAAGTTGTTCGGCATGGAGCTGTCATGGCGGGTCGCGCATTGACGGCTATGTATATACCCAGTCGCCCGGATTTAGAGAAGAATATAAAAGAACGTGGCAAAAAGGAAGGTCGTATAGGCAATACAAATGCATGGCCGATCGATAAGTTGGTTAAGGGCGATATATATGTAGCAGATTGCTTTGGAAAAACAGAAGGCGGTACACTCATTGGCGATAATCTGGCAAGCTCCATTTATGCAAAATCAGGAAACGGAGTTATATTCAATAGTGCTGCACGCGACCTTGAGGGTATATCTGCTATAACAGGGTTCAATGCCTGGGTGCGTGAATGGGATCCTTCCTATCTTGAAAATGTAGTATTGATTGGACTAAATACACCGATTCGTATAGGTAAAGCTGTAGTGTTACCGGGTGATCTTGTTTTGGCAAAAGAAGAAGGTGTGATTTTTATCCCTGCACATCTGGCACAGAAGGTAATTATAACTTCAGAATTTTTGTCGTTGCGCGACAAGTTTGCCTTTGCAATGCTTCGGGAAGGGCGTTTTACCCCCGGGGAAATTGATAACCAATGGACTGATAAAATCAAGGAAACATTTCTGCAATGGATTGATAAAAATCCAGGTACACTTCCCATGAAGCGCTCAGAACTTGATGAGTTTATGAAAAATAGAACCTGGTGATATGCTATATACTTTATGTCAATTAACAATAAAATTTTTACGGTATGCTGACACTCTTTAAAGTATATAGGTATAAAATTCTGTTTGCAATCTCTATACTTTGTTTTCTACTGGCAGCGGTAATGCTGCTGGTGGACCTGGATCAGGATTCAGGTATCTTATTTGTTGCTGCCATTGTTATGCTTGCACTCGGTTTTCGTGGTTATGCTGTAATGAAAGGGTACACCTATACCATGATGATTATAGCCGCTGTGATGGCAGCGATGTACTTTCCGCAGTACTTCATTGCCGTAGGGAGTTTTAAGCTGGATCGGCTGATCACACCGTTGCTACAGATCATCATGTTTGGCATGGGTACTGCCATGAGTGCCAGCGATTTTGTGGGCGTAATCAAAATGCCAAAAGGTGTAATCGTAGGTACGCTCAATCACTTTACGATTATGCCATTGCTGGGATTCACGTTGGCAAATATATTTCATTTTCCACCGGAGATTGCCGCAGGTATAATTCTGATCGGGTGTTCTCCATGTGGCATGGCTTCCAATGTTATCTCATACCTGGCGCGAGCTAACCTAGCGCTTTCCATCACACTCACAACAGTCTCTACATTTCTGGCGCCAGTACTCACTCCGTTGTTAATGAAATTACTCGCGGGTCAATTCATAGAGATCAATGTATTGAAGATGGTTTGGGACATTACGAAAATAGTAATACTGCCTGTAGGAGCAGGGTTGATCTTCAATCATGTACTGAAGGGTAAAGCGAAATGGCTCGATAACGCCATGCCACTGCTCTCTATGGCCGGAATCGGATTTATAATTTTGATCATTACCGCTGCTGGCCGCGATAGTTTACTTGAGATTGGACTTGCATTAATAGCAGCATCCCTCATTCACAATACGTGTGGGTATTTTTTAGGATACTGGTCAGCGCGATTATTCAGAATGGAAGAGCAGGATTGTCGCACGATTGCCATTGAAGTAGGTATGCAAAATGGAGGACTTGCTTCCGGTATAGCAAAGGAAATGGGGAAGATTGCAACCGTAGGACTGGCGCCTGCTATATTTGGTCCGTTGATGAATATCACCGGATCAATGTTGGCTACATGGTGGCGAGGTCGTGCAATAACGCAAGATAAAGACAACGCCTAATGTATACAGATCACGCGAATGCCATGGAGTGTGTTGCGTGATCTGTATACTAACTTTATTACTTTATTTCTTAATAGTGAAGCTATAGGTTATTTTCTCATCCTGTGAGTTTCCCCCGGCAAATACAGTATATTTTCCGGGTACAATTTCCCATGCACTCTTTTTAAGATTCCACTTCTGAAGATCGGATATCGGTATATGAAGAGTGACCTCTTGCTGTTCGCCTTTTGCGACATGTACTCTTTTGAATTGCTTCATTTCTTTTAAAGGCACACGGTCACCCGAAGGATAGCGGATATAGGCCTGTACCACTTCATCGCCATCGGCGTCACCTGTATTTTTAACAGCGATCGTAAAAGATATAGCATCTTTTGTTTTATAGGATTGGAGAGGCTTTTGTTTCCATGTATATGCAAATTGGGTATAGCTCAATCCAAAGCCAAATGGATATTGTACACTGCCATTGAAGTATCGGTAGGTACGTCCTTTGGTGGCATAGTCGTCATATGCAGGAAGATCGTTGAAGGATTTATAGAAAGTTACCGGTAGTCTTCCGGAAGGAGATACTTTTCCGAAGAGTATATCTGCCAGTGCGTTTCCGCCTTGCTCACCCGGATACCATGCCAACACAATAGCATCTGCATAGGGCTCTATAGCCGCGATGTTTACAGCACTTCCTGCAGTGATCACAGCGATAATAGGTTTCTTATGTTTTTTACGAAGTGCTTTTAAATATGCAATGTGACTGGCAGGTATATTTAGATCCACTTTATCTCCACCATTTGCAGCCAGAAATGCATCGCCTTCTTCACCTTCCAATACAGGTGTTAAGCCTACCACTGCGATTGTAACATCACTGTTTTCAGAAGCCCATAAACCACCAAAGTGTACCGAGTCCACATCGTTACAACCCAGGTCATACTGTACAACCGTAGCGGGGCCTGCAGCTTTTGTAATGCCTTCCACGAAAGTGACTACATCTGAAGACACACCATGATAATTTCCCAGGAGTGCATCGAGCGATGCTGCATTTGCACCGGCTACCAGAATGCTGCCATATAGCTCAGGTTTTAGAGGGAGAATGCCCTTGTCATTTTTAAGCAGCACCATACTTTGTTGCGCTGCCTTACGAGCTTGTTCTATATTATTTTGACTATGAATATTTTCTTTTCCAAGGGAAGTATAGGGAACGAGTTTCTGATCGTCATAGAAGCCAAGTTTGAATTGTGTTCGCATAGACGGTATCAATGCGTTATCGATATCTTTCTCAGTAATCAATTTTTGATTTATCGCTTTTAGTAAATCATCCTGTAACATATTAGAGCAGTCCAGATTTACACCTGCCTTTATCGCAGCAGCGGCTACATGAACAGCATCCGGCATTACTTTATGGCGAAGCCATATATCTTCCAATGCCCAGCAATCCGTTACCACGTGTCCTTTAAATTTCCATTCATCGCGAAGTATCGTGCGAAGCAATGTATTGCCCGTGCAGCAAGGTTCATCATTCAAGCGGTTATATCCGCACATAACAGACTCGACTCCTATATTTACCAATTCATGAAAAGCATATAGGTATGTTTCGCGAAGATCTTTTTCATCGACAATAGCATTGAACGTATGACGATTTGCTTCCGGGCCGCTGTGTGCCGCGAAATGTTTAGCACATGCAGAAGTCTTAAGATAATGTGGATCGTTGCCTTGTAATCCTCTTACGAAAGCCTTTCCCATTCTTGCAGTCAGGTACGGATCTTCACCGTAAGTTTCCTGACCACGGCCCCAGCGTGGATCACGGAATATATTTATGTTCGGAGACCAGAATGTTAACCCCATATATTGAATTCTCCGGTCGAGCTTAACAGCAAGATTATATTTAGCACGAGCCTCTGTAGAAATCACATCTGCTATACTATGCTGCAAGTCGTCATTGAATGTTGCCGCCAGTGCTATAGCCTGAGGAAAAACGGTTGCTTCACCCGCCCGTGCTACACCATGCAATGCTTCATTCCACCAGTTATATACCGGTATACCCAGGCGCGGAACGCCTTTGCTATTGAAGCCGAGGAGTTGAATTTTTTCTTCAAGCGTAAGCTGTTTCAATAAATTATTTATGCGTTCATCCGTAGGGAGACGGGCATCCTGATAAGGTTTCGTATTGGGTTGGGCCGAAACTGTCAGGGAGATCAAAAAGATAAATAGAAGCGTGTTTATAAAATAAAGCGTCCTCATGGAAACTGGTTTAATGATTTTCAAGGCTCAAATATTGGCAGTAAATCATTTCAATTGGTCATACGAATGGAATAATTTTTTATTCAAATGTTTCTCTGATTATAAATGGATTTTTAAGAGTAGATTGCCTGCATTATGTCGTTTAAAAGGTTCCGGGGTAAAGAGCAGATTTCGGACAGAAGGTTAGGCCGTATGGACGTACCGTTTTTCTTGGTTAAATTATAGATCGATAGATTAGAAAGTAGATGAGTTACAGTAATTATTCTGCCGAGGATTTCGCATTGGACGATGAATTTCAAAAGTGGGTATTGGATACCGATGAACAGACGAACGAGTTCTGGAGTCAATGGATCGCGAACAATCCGCATAAGATAAAAGAAATCAACGAAGCACGGGAACTTGTAAAGCTCGCAGGCTTGTCCCCGGATCGTGAGGCTACTGCTGCCTTTCTCGATGTATGGGAGAAAGTTAAAAATCATGCAGAGCAGGAGCAAGTTCAAATACAACAACCAAAACCAGCACTAAGGAAGTATATAGCGTGGGCGGCTGCATTTGCTGCTGTTGCGCTTGCTGCAGTATATCTGTTCAGATCTTCGCCTCAGCAAAATGTAGAGTATCAAACGGCCTACGGTGAAGTAAAGGAATTTATACTTGCCGATGGCTCGCACGTTACCTTGAACGCTAATTCAAAATTATCATGTATAGGAGACTGGGACGAAGCAAGAGAAGTTCTGCTGGAGGGCGAAGCTTTTTTTGACGTTGTTCACTCGCAGGATGACAAGGAATTTGTAGTAAAGACCGTTGAAGATATAGCGGTTCAGGTACTCGGAACAGAGTTTAATATAAATACGCGTAACAATAGTTTTTCTGTTTATCTGCAATCCGGTAAGATAGAACTGAACGCTGCGTCTCAAACAATGACATTAAAGCCTGGTGACTTTGCAGAATTTGATAGAGTACATCAGAAGATTAACATTACAGAAGCTGGAAATTCAATTGAGAATGAACTGGCCTGGAAGAATAATTTCTTCATTTACAACGATACTCCTCTTTCTGAAATTGTTGAGGATATTGAAGATAACTTCGGGATGGAAGTTCTTGTCGCTGATTCTTCTTTGAACGATAAGCGAGTAACCGTGAAAGTTTCCCGGAAAGAAGTTAACGTTCTTTTGCAGGTACTTGCGCAGACCCTGGAGATTCAGATTGAACAAAATAAAAACCAAATCTTCATAAGTCCCTATCGCAAGGATTGACTATCTTTGATTTACAGGTTTTCTCTATCCAAACCGCCAAACCTATAGTTGAAACCTCATCCAATGAGCTGCCAATCACAATTCGTGATGAAAGCCTGCTGTGCTTTTGTCGCATGCTTTTGCATGGTTGGCTATAGTTTTGCTCAGGATGTAGCATTCAAGAATAATCCCGTCAGAAAAAAAAACAACGTCAACCGTTCCATCGGTAAACCATTTCCTCTAACAGAAGTATTGCATATACTGGAAGAGCGCGATCATGTGAGCTTTGCCTATCAGAAAGATTTTCTGGAAAATAAATTCGTTCTCTATGCTCCCAATGAAAGTAAAGATCTTGAAATATATCTCACTGAAATATTAACGCCACATCATTTAAGCTTTAAGCGGGTAGAAGGTATAGATGAAAAAATCTATGTAATCTATCCCAAGCGTGAAGCACCATCCGAGAGTAAAGAATTGGTAGTCACCCGTGTTTCAGGAAAGGTGACAAACCAGTTTGGCGAAGGCATTACGGGCGTAAATATATTCCTTAAGGACAGCGGCACGGGCACGATAACGGATAGCAATGGAAATTATACCATTGAGTTTGTTGAGGATGATCAAAGTACATTGGTATTCTCGCACGTAGGGTATGATGTAAAAGAAATTCCACATCAGGACAGTAAAGCTATAGATGTAGTATTGTCGGAGAACTTATCACAGCTCTCGGAAGTGGTAGTTACTGCGTTAGGCATCAGCAGGAATCAGAAATCACTTGGGTATTCCGTTAGTACCATTGGCTCTTCGCAAATTACCCAGGCCGGTAATACAAATATGGTATCTGCGCTATACGGTAAAGCACCCGGAGTAAGAATCAGAACTGCACCTGGTGGAGCGACCAGTGCTGTTACCATTCAGGTACGAGGATTGAATTCTCTCAACTACAATGCGCAACCCTTATATATAATTGATGGCGTCTTGATGCGTGACGGAAACGAGAAGGGTGCGCTCGGTATAAATAATACAGATTACTTTACGGATAGCCGCATTCGCGGAAACGGTATACTGGATATTAATCCGACAGATATTGAAACAGTTTCTGTATTGAAAGGTGCAGGCGCAACAGCCTTGTATGGATCGGATGCTGCTAATGGTGTGATCGTCATCACAACAAAAAAAGGCGATAAGAGAACCGGGCTAGGTGTAGATATAGGCTATACGGCAAGTGTAGAGCAGGTTGCTTTTACGCCCCGGTATCAAAATATATATGGACCTGGATTCGATCGCGACAGGAATATATCGCTGGGAGCAGATGCCTCGGGTTGGGTTCCGGTAGATCTCAACCATGATGGCGAAGCCGATACAAAGCGACCGTTATTTGAATCGTATGCGCAGTTTGGTCCAAGGATGGAAGGACAACAAGTGATGTGGTGGGATGGCACAATGCGCACGTATTCACCTCAGCCCAATAACTATAAAGATTTCTATAGGCAAGGGTATAATTCAATTTTCAATGCCTCTATTAGCAATAAATTTGAGCGATCAGCTTATCGGTTATCGTATTCGCGCAATGATTATGAAGGTGTGCAGGTGGGAGGTAAGCTCCAGCGAAATACATTCAATCTGAATAATTTTATCAAGATCAGCGATCGCCTTACAGCAGATGTTGTGTTGAATTATACCAATAGCCGCGTGCACAATCGTCCCTTGAAAATCAATAGACTCACTTCAAGCTGGGACGGTTTTTTTAGTCGTGCAGAAGATATGTCACTGCTGTTTTCAAAGTATAAAACTTCGGCAGGGTATAAATGGGTGCCTTACGATCAGGCACAGCGCGATCCGGAGGAAGCCTTGAATTTTACTACTCCCCGTGGATATGAAGTAATGAATTTTCTTTGGAGGCAACTTCGTAATAGTGAAGACGAAGATCAAAACCGATTGATTTCAAGTCTTACATTGAATTTTGAAATTGCTAAGAATTTTTATTTCAGAGGAAGGGTTGGTAATGATTTTACAAATGTATCCATCAAGTCAAAAGAGTATAACGAATATCCAACGGCTTTCAATGTTAACAGTAGCACGGGGTCGTATAGCATTTCAGCCGGTCGATACTCTATATTTTATACCGATGCATTATTGACCTATACAAAGACGATCTCACCTGATTTATCTTTTTCAACGAATGGAGGTTTTCAATTACGGGATGAACAATATCGCGATCAGGTGACCGCGACCAGTGGTGGGTTGGCTGAAGAGAATTGGTTTAGTTTGAATAACTCCTATAATGGAGCAAAGATAGCAACCGAAACACAGTCGCTTATTTTGAAGTATGCTTTCTTGGGATTGGTAAATGTGAACTATAAAGATTACTTGTTTCTGGAGGCAACGGCCAGACAAGAATATTCTTCTACACTCGCGCCTGGTAATAATCGTTATTTCTATCCCTCCGTGAATAGCGGCTTTGTCTTTTCAGAGGCTATAAGATTGCCTCAGTTTATTTCGTATGCCAAGCTTCGTGCTTCGTATGGTATTGTCGGAAATGCGCCTCCGGTATACGAGGCAAATATACTATACGACTTAGCTTCTTTGCAGACCAGGAATGGGTCTGTGGTGGCGGCCACCGCTCAGGGTAATTTGTATGGTAATAATAGTATTAAGCCGGAAAATAAGTATGAGTCTGAGTTTGGTCTTGAAACAAAACTCTGGGGTAATAAAATCGGAATTGATCTTACATACTATGCGAGCAGAATCAAAAATCAGATCTTGAAATTGGATTTACCCACCAGCACCGGAGCCAGCAAGATATTGACTAATATAGGGGAGCTACGCAACAACGGATGGGAGATGGGACTTAATGCATCTCTTGATTCAAAATTGTTTGGATGGAGTTCTGTACTTAATGTAGCCGTGAATACTTCAAAGGTACATTCACTTGGTTCAGGTATCAGTAAATTGGTTTTTCGTGATTTGGAGGGCAGTTCCATTCAGGTAGTGGCCGAGCCTGGACAGTCCATTGGAAATATATATGTATATCCTAGAAAGACGAATGATGCTGGCGAATTCATTATCAACGATAAGGGCGCATACATCATTGATAAGACACGTTACGTAAAAGCTGGAAATATGCTGCCGAAAGCAACCGGTGGTTTTGTTAATACATTTCGTTTTAAAAACTTTAGTCTTGATCTGACCATGGATTATAGTTTGGGAGGAAAAATAATTTCTCCTCCTTTAAAGTATGGAATGGGCTCAGGCATGTACGAGAGTACTTTACAATACAGGACCGCTTCCAGAGGCGGTTTGCCATATTATATAGATGATAGCGGCACGAAAGTGCTTTTGCCAGGTAGTGATGCTGTAGCGCCCAATGGTAGTGATGTATACCATGATGGTGTAGTGTTGGAAGGTGTGACAGAGAATGGTGCGCCAAACGAAACTGTAATTGATGCGCCAAGCTATTATCTGAGTACATATGATTGGGGAAACAATGGCTGGAATGAGGCGGGGGCAATCTATGACAATAGCTATATAAAAATGCGTGAGGCGGTGATCAGCTATAACCTTCCGACCGCACTCGTAAGTAAACTATATTTTCAAAACATTCGCGTATCATTGGTGGGCAGAAATCTGTTCTATATCTGGCGTACCCTTGAAAATCTTGATCCGGAATCCACCATAGGTACAAACTGGTTAAACCAGGGTATAGATGAAGGGTCCAACGCAGCCACACGAAGTTATGGCTTTTCTGTGAATATGAGTTTTTAAAACAGGAACGTGAAGAAAGGAAAAATCATATTGCTCATAGTACTTTTTGTAGGCGCATTATCCAACGCCTGTAAAGATGAATTGGATGATCGTTACTTGAATCCCGATCGTACAACGGACGCTTCCATTGATCAGTTCTTTACCGAGATGCTCAACAATAATCGGGTACGCCCTATGTATTGGGAAGTCAGTACGTTTATAAACTGGCATATCGGTATATATACGCAATCCGTGGGTTTCTTGAATAGTGAGTCAGTATATCAACAGAACGAGGCCTATATAACTGATCGTTGGAATGACTTTTACAGACCCAGTGCCAATGGTGCCGGTGTAGTGGCGCAGTATCGGGAGATAGAAAAAGCGTACGCGGCATTATCTGATGATGAGCAAAAGAGTATGGAGGTATTTGTTCAGGCGGCCAAAGTTGTGCTATATGAACAAACCGCTCAAATGGTTGATCTGTGGGGAGATATACCGTTCAGCGAAGCCGGCATGCTCAATAAAACCGGTGAAGTTGTTTATCCTAAATTTGACAGCGACATTGAGATATATAACACTGTGCTCGCAGGATTGGAAGAAGCGGCCACGTATTTTTCTTCCGCATCATTGTCAAACGTTACGCAGGCTTTGTTCGCCAAGCAAGATATACTCTTGAGTGGAGATCTGAAGCAATGGCAGCGATACGCTAACGCACTTCGTCTGCGGTTACTCATGCGAATATCATTTGTTAATGAAGCGCGTTCGATGCAGGAAGTGCAGACGATGTTAAACGATCCTGCTACCTATCCATTAATCGGTGATGCCGATGCGCTATACTCCCCTGATGAAGACGATGTACTTTTGCAGCCGCTCACAAGCTATGTTGACGATTTACATTTAGCATTTACAGATTGGACGAACTACCCGGCTCCATACTATATGTTGGAAGAAGTGCTTAAGCCTGCAGGGGATTTGCGTATACCTGTATTGTTTGATAAATATGGTCAAATGTTAAATGGTCAGTTTATGGCTAACACTGAATATAGCGGGATGCCCGTTGCCTTATCACGCACCGAGCAGCAACTCAATCTGGATAAATTTGCAATCCTGGACTCAGTCACATTTTTATATAATGCTAAACTTCCAGGCGTAGTGATGACTTCTTCTGAAGTAGACTTTTTGAAAGCTGAGGCATATGAGCGGTGGGGCGGTGGAAATGCCGAAGAAGCATATTCATCTGGAGTACGGAAATCTATAGACTTCTATTATTATCTCAATACTATAAATCAGAGCTCCGGTAAAACGCTCACGCCGCCATCGCAAGAAGCAAAAGACAATTTTATAGCGAACGAGATATCTGCCCAATATATAGGAACGCAAGAAGAAAAGCTTGCGAAAATTTGGACGCAGAAATGGGTACACTTTGGATTTTTACAGTCCGTTCAAAGTTGGTCGGAACTTCGCAGAACTAATTATCCTGAAATAAATTTTTATTCCTCGCCTTTAACAGGCTATGAGTTGCCACCAAGCCGACTTACATATCCAGGTAACGAGAAAACGTTTAATAGTAATTATGAAGCTGTCGCTGCCAAAGATACCCGGCATGGTACTGTCTTTTGGGATGTAGATTAGTCATGCAACTATACCTTATAATAGAGTATAAATACCATTTAGGTGGTTTTCGTCGGTAAGATTGATCTGAAATATTATTTGGTTAAATGTGTTGTTGTGTTATTTATAATGTGTCCATGATGTGAAATCAAAAATATTTTTTGGTTGCCCGGATTAGATTCATGTTAAGCCCGCGTTTAGTAGCAAACCACCAAAATGGATCATTGCTACGATAATTCATTTACTTTTTTTCCGTCAGAGCAACATCATGAGTGTACTCAATATGAGTATACTCGGCATGCCAGTGTTTTTTTTGCGCTCTATTTCCTCTCACTCTGCATTCAAAGAAAAGATTTTATAGCCATTGCCCTGGTGCGACTAGCCTTATCTGCTCATAAGGCTCTTGAAAACGTTTTTAATGATTTGGTTTGGGTTAATTCTGAATTTAAAACACACGATCAAGTCGCACCGGGTCAATCAGGCAACTCATTTCGATTGACTATACAATATATACTACCAGGGAAACAACCTAAATTTTTAACTATACAATAATCTATGATGAAACATCTACGAAAAAGGGTAAAGACCGTGTTGGCTTTTGCCTTATGTTTCTGTTTTGCGTATGCAGCGCGAAGTCAGAGTGGAACAATAAGTGGTACAGTTACTTCGAAAGGCGATGGTTCTCCATTACCGGGAGTAAATGTTATAGTGAAGGGAACATCCATTGGAACTTCTACCGATGCGGATGGTAAGTATACTATTAATGCGGGTGAAAATGCAGTTGTAATATTTTCGTTCATCGGATATACAAGTCAGGAAGTACCAACCGGTAATCAAACTACCGTAGATGTCGTTCTCATTGAAGATGCTACACAGCTCGGAGAAATTGTGGTTACGGCATTGGGCATTACAAAGGAAGCCGCCAAAGTAGGATACTCTATATCTACAGTAAATGGCGAGCAACTTAATAAAGCCAGAGAGACCAACGTAGCATTGTCATTAGAGGGACGTGTGGCTGGTTTAAATGTTAAAGGCACAAGCAGTGGACCTGGTGGTACTGCGAAGATACTTCTTCGTGGTATGCCTAGTATGAACAGCGGTGGTTCTCCATTATTTGTAATCAATGGTGTACCGATGGATAATACACAGAGAGGAAATGCAGGTGAGTGGGGCGGATCAGATAACGGAGATGGGATAGGAAACCTGAACCCTGATGATATCGAGACGATGACCGTTTTAAAAGGTCAGTCGGCTTCTGCGCTATATGGTGCGAGAGCTTCAAATGGTGTCATTATCATAACTACAAAAAAGGGAAAGAAAGGCGATTTCTCGGTTGAGTATAACATGAACTACATGGCTGATAAAGCTATAGACTATACTGATTTCCAGTATGTATATGGACAAGGCTTAAACGGCGCCAAGCCTGCTAATGCGACAGAAGCTCAGGCTACATCTCGTATGAGTTGGGGAGCAAGGTTAGACGGAAGTCAGGTGATTCAGTTCGATGGTAATCAGTATGCGTACTCTGCCGCTAAAAATAATATTAAGAATTTTTATAGAACAGGATCATCCTTTACAAATACGGTATCAGTATCAAAAGGAAGTGAAAGTGGTTCATTTCGTTTGTCACTTTCTAATTTAGATAACAACTCTATTGTTCGTAATAGTGGTCTTGACAGAAAGACTATAAATCTGAACTTGGAACAGAAGGTCACTAATAAGTTGAGCGTTAACCTGATGGCAAACTATGTAGATGAGCAATCTAAAAATAGACCGCAGTTAAGTGATGGCCCTATGAATGCTAACAACGGACTGTTCCTTGCTACCAATATAGATCAAAGAATACTTGCGCCGGGCTATAATTCCACAACCGGATTTGAAACTCGTTACGGCGATGATGAATATGCGACCAATCCATGGTTTGTAGTAAATCAGTATGTAAACAATGTTGGAAGAAATCGTTTCATCTCCTCGATCACGACACGTTATGATTTTACCAACTGGCTATATGCCCAAGGTCGTATAGGATATGATCTGAGAAACGACGCCGTATTTAAAGTAGAGCCTTGGGGAACGGCATATACTACAGGCCAACACGGTAACTTGCAGGAACAGTCTTCTGCGCAAAACACTGAATTAAATATGGATGGTTTAATAGGTGTTTCAAAAAATCTGACAACCGATCTGAAGTTAGACGCTTTAGTAGGAGCCAACCTTCGTAAAAACAAGTCAGAGTATCAGCGTGTAGCAGGTAGTAATTTTGTCCTTCCGTACCTATATACGTTGAGCAATGTTTTAAATGTAAACACAAACCCTTCAGATAATTATAAATTCTCGCAATCCGAAGTACATTCTGCATACTACTCAGCAGACCTGGAGTATAAGAACTTCCTTACATTAACTACTACCGGCAGGTATGATAAATATTCTACATTGCCATCAGGAAACAATGAGGTATTCACGCCTTCGGTTTCTGCTGGTTTTATTTTCTCAGAACTGGTAAATATACCGAGCATTAGTTTTGGTAAATTGCGTGCATCGTGGGCCAAAACCAGCGGTGAGCCTGGCGAACCTTATAAAACAGCTGTATATTATTCGTTGGGAAGCGCATTCAACGGTACTCCTACTGGTTCTTTTAGTACAGATCTTCCAAACGTTTCTTTAAAACCGTTTACAGTAACAGAAGTGGAGTTTGGTACGGACATCAAGTTCTTTCAAAACAGGTTAGGATTAGATATATCATGGTATACCCGTCAAACAAAGAACGAGATCATGCCTGCTTCATTTAGTTCAGCTTCAGGGTATACGAGTGGTTTAGTCGGAACAGGTTCAACTAAAAATACAGGACTCGAGATCCAATTGACGGGTACGCCAATCAAAACCAATTCACTTGCCTGGAATATAACAGCAAACATCACGACTGTAAAAAACACTATACTTGAAACAGATCCAGAAGGTAAAAACCAAAATTTGGGCAGCAACCGTGGAACGCTTGGTAATGCAGTAACTGCCTATATTAAAGGTTCTGCAGGTCCTCAGATACTCGCTTATGATTATAAGCGAAGTGCTAACGGTGATATTATTGTTGATGCTTCCGGACTTCCTGTACAAGGAGAATTGGTAAAGATGGGGAGCGTTTTGCCTAAAGTATATGGCGGTATTACCAATGAGTTTAGCTATAAATCTGTAAGTTTCTCTTTCCTGATTGACTATAATTTTGGTAACAAAGTTCTTTCTGCTACTGAATATTACTCTATCCTGAGAGGACTCAATAAGATGACCCTTACCGGAAGAGAAGATGGTATAACAACCGGAGTATTGGAAAGCGGAGCCGCAAATACAACAACAGCAACTCCTCAGGATTACTATAGAACAGTGGCTCAGCGGATCACTTCTTCAAGTGTTGTAGATGGTGATTTCATTAAACTGCGTCAGGTCACTCTTGGCTATACAGTTCCTGCATCTGTATTTGAACGCGTTCCTGTTTTGCGTGCTGTTCAGGTATCATTTGTTGCGCGTAACCTTGGCTTTTTGATGAGAAAAGCAGACAACATTGATCCAGAGGCTAGTTTCGGTTCCAACGTTAGATATTATGGAATCGAGGGTACAAGTTTACCATCAACTCGTTCGTATGGTGTAAACCTGAATTTTAAGTTTAAATAATCAACAGAAAGGCGAGTAATTATTCGCTACCTGTAATGAAACAATTTAAATAATAGACTTTGATGTTTCTTTCTATGCAAACGAAACGCAGAGGTAAAAAAATAAACAGATGAAAAAAATTTATATATACTTAGGGTTTACACTTGCTATAAGTCTGGCGAGTTGTACCAAAGATTTTGATGAACTGAATACAGATCCTACAAAATCTTCGCCCGCTAATTTTGATGCAAATTACTTTTTATCAACAAGCGAGTGGAATTACCTCGATGGTACCATGGGATACAACGGACCTACACTTTTTCAGAGTGGATGGGTTCAGATCTGGGCATCTACTTCTTCCGGTGGAGCTAATTACTATACGAACATGGATAAATATGTGGCATCCGGTAGTACCAATGACTATATGGGAAGAAGCTGGAATAGCTGCTATAGATCAGCAAGTCTTGCTAAGGAAATGGTAAATCTTACCAGTGAAGATGCAAACTTGATAAATGTTAATGCTATTGGTAGGATAATGATCGTGCTCAATATCCAGTATATAACTGATATGTATGGCGATTGTCCTTACTCTGAAGCGTTGTTGGCGAAATCAGGTACAACACTTCCAGTGTATGACACTCAGCAGGAACTTTACACAGCACTTTTGACTGATCTGGATGCTGCTATCAGTAGTTTGGATGAGACTAAAGCTATACCTTCTGCTGATCTTATCTATGCTGGTAATATCGCAAAGTGGAAAAAGTTTGGTTATTCATTAATGCTTCGTATGGCTATGCGTCTTACAAAGGCAGACTTAGCAACTGCTAAAACCTACGCAGAAAAAGCATCTGCTGGTGGTACATTTGCAAGTGCAGCCGATGATGCCTATATAGTTTGCGATAACGCCAATGGATATAGAAATGATTATGCGCGTGATATCACAACAGCTGCTGATTTTTATCAGTTAAGATGGAGCAAGACATTCATTGATTACTTATCTGTCAATGAAGACCCTCGCCTGGGTGTTATAGCCGAGGTTTCACAAGCTGGATTAACTGCGAATCAAACAGTAGGCCTTGCAGGCGATTCAGACCCCGATATACAAGTGGGTTTGCCGAACGGTTATGATCTTAATGGCGGTAGTACAGATATATCAACTTCTCCAGGTTATCCCGGAGGTACAGGCACAGGTGATAATTTTACTCCTATAGGTAAATATTCAAGACCAAAGACAACGATCTATGGAAACCTGAATGGACCTGTATTTATCCTCACCTATGCACAGACAGAATTATTACTTGCTGAAGCTGCTGTAAGGGGCTTTAGTGTTGGTGCTACCGCTGCAACACACTATAGCAACGGAGTGGCTGGAGCCTTATTGTCGCTGGCTCCATTCGGTGCAGATGCTACGATTAGTACTGCTACTGCTACTGCTTTCGCTGCAGCAAGTCCATTGGATGTATCTACAACTGATAATTCATTGAAAATGATTAACGAGCAATATTGGGCTACTGCTGGTTCACAATTGAACTTCACCGATGCGTGGAACAATTGGAAAAGATCTGGCTATCCAGTGTTGACACCCGTGGTATATACCAGCAATTTTTCAGGCGGTGTAATTCCCCGCAGACAACCATATCCAACAACAGAAGCTACTCTCAACGGAGTAAACTATAGAATTGCTGTTGATGCCTTGACAGGTGGTGATACATGGAGTTCAAAAGTATGGTGGGATCAATAGATCTCTAACAAGTAAATTTTGATAAGAGGCTGAGTTACATGCTCAGCCTCTTATTTCATTTGATACAACGCAAAATTCCAATTCAAATGAAAACAGGTAAACAGTTATTAACGTGGCTTTGCACAGGCTTTGTATGCTTGGTAATTCAGTACGGGCTATGTTTAGATGGATTTGCACAGGATAAAAAACTGTTTCAAGCTATATCCTCTTCTCAGACAGGAGTGGATTTTAAAAATGTTATTGTAGAGGACGCAAGCAATAATGCACTTACATACGAGAATCTGTATAACGGTGGTGGGGTAGCAGTAGGAGATATAAATAACGATGGATTAGAGGATATATACTTCGTCTCAAATATGAAGTATAATAAGCTCTATCTTAATCTTGGTAATTTTAAGTTTAAGGAAATAACAAAACTGGCAGGTGTAAAAGGACGTGAGGGGTGGAAGTCAGGAGTATCGATGGTAGACATTAATGGAGATAATCTTCTTGATATATATGTATGTTATTCGGGTAAAACCGATGTTGAGAAAAGAAGGAATCAATTTTTTATAAACAAAGGCGACCTCACATTCGAGGATAAAGCGAAGGAGTATGGTTTGGACGACCCTTCGTATTCAACGCAAGCCACTTTCTTTGACTATGATCGTGATGGTGACCTGGACGTTTTTTTGTTGGCAACTAACGTAAAGGTAATTCGCGAACTCGAATATGCGCAGGCTCGTACGGTGAAACATCCTTATGCAGGTGATAAGCTGTTCAGAAATGATGACGGCCATTTTACCGAAGTAACCACGGAAGCAGGTATACTTTCAAATGCCCTTGGTTTTGGATTGGGTGTTGCTGTAGCAGATGTGAACAAAGACGGCTGGCAGGATATCTATGTGTCTAATGACTATGTTGAACCTGATTATCTATATATCAATAATGGAAATGGCACCTTTACAGATCGACTGCAGCAGTATATTCAGCATATATCTCATTTCTCAATGGGATGTGATATAAATGATATCAACAATGATACATGGCCGGATATTTTTACAACGGATATGCTTCCGGAAGATAACAAGAGACAGAAATTGTTATATGGTCCGGAGAACTATGAGCAATACGCGTTGATGGTTTTAAATGGTTTCTACCATCAAAGTATGCGCAATATGTTGCATGTTAATAATGGCAATGGAACGTTTAGCGAAGTTGGACAGCTTGCCGGTATATCTAATACTGACTGGAGCTGGGCTCCGCTGTTTGCTGATTACGACAATGATGGCTGGAAGGATCTCTTTGTAACCAATGGGTACTTTCGCGATTATACGAACCGTGATTTTCTGAAGTATAAAGGTGATTACTATTTTAAGAAAGCTATAGATGGTGAAAAACCGGACACGCTTCAGTTGGTTAGTTCAATGACCTCAACACCGCTTCATAACTATATATTCAGCAATGACCATGGGGTAACGTTTAGTGATAAAAGCCTTGTCTGGGGTTTTGATAAAAAAGGATTTTCGAACGGAGCTGCATACGCAGACTTGGACAATGACGGTGATCTTGATCTAGTTGTTAATAATCAGAATGAAGATGCTTCGATATACAGGAATGGTGTGCGTGATCAATTTCCTGATAGAAATTATATTACCATCAAGCTTAACGGTATTGGTAAGAATACAAGGGGAATAGGAAGCAAGGTATATGTATATGCGAGCGCACAGGCTCAATACGTTGAGCAAATTCCAACGCGCGGATATCAATCTTCGGTAAGCCCGGTTTTGCATTTTGGCTTGGGAAATAACGCAGCTATCGATTCAATCAAAGTATATTGGCTGAACGGAACGACTTCAACGCTTTTCAATGTGAAAGCAAATCAGCGTATCGAGATAAATCAGGCTTCTGCAGAACGCGTTGCCAGAGTCGAAAAAAAGGAAGTACCTTTTTTTACAGAGGTAACGTCACCAGTACAGTATCGTCATGCAGAATATGGATTGAACGATTTTAAACGGCAACCTTTGATGAATACAATGCCGTCTGTATGCGGCCCGGTAATGGCAACTGCAGACGTGAACGGTGATGGTCTTACAGATATATTTATAGGAGGAACCAAGGAGAGCCCGGGAAAGCAATTTATCCAGACGAGACATGGTGATTTTCAGGAATCTTCAGACTGGAATTATAAGGAAGACTTTTCATGCACAGACGCAGATGCTATATACTTTGATGCTGATCGGGATGGTGATCAGGATTTATACCTTGTCAGTGGTGGATATCTTGATTATGCAGAGAATGATAAAGTGCTGCAGGATCGATTCTATAGCAATGATGGTAATGGTAAGTTTACCCGTACAATAGACGCACTTCCTGTATTGCGGACATCAAAGTCGTGCGCACGCGTTGCCGATATAGATCAGGATGGTGATCTTGATATTTTCCTGGGCGGACGTATAGTTCCCGGGCTATATCCTGTATCACCAAGAAGTTACCTACTGCTAAATGATGGTAAAGGCAAATTTACAGATGCCACAGAGGGAATCATTCCTTCCATTGCAAAGGCAGGAATGGTGACAGATGCAGCCTGGGTCGATATAAATGATGACTCGTTTCTTGATTTGATTGTCATTGGAGAGTTCATGCCCGTTCGGATTTTTATAAATAAGCAAGGAAAGGAATTTAAGGAATCAACCGAATCGTACTTCGATTCACTTGAAGAAGGACTATGGAATCGGCTTTCTATAGCGGACGTTGACAAGGACGGACGTCCTGATCTGATTGTTGGTAATTTTGGTCTTAACTCTCAACTCAAGGCTTCACGTGATGAACCTATTACAATGGTCTACGGAGATTTCGACAAGAACGGATCTGTAGATCCGATCATGTCGTACTATATTCAGCATAAATCTTACCCTTTTCCAAGTCGTGATGAATTATTGGATCAGATATACCCGATGCGAAAGAAGTTCACAAACTATGCATCCTATGCAGATGCAGCACTTACGAGTATATTTAGTGAAACAGAGTTGAAAGCAGCGCAGACGCTTAGACTTACTGAGTTGCGGACCGTTTTATTCTTGAACAAAGGTGACAAGTTTCAAAAACAGGTACTTCCCATAGAAGCACAATACGCTCCTGTCTTCGGCATCCAGGTATTGGATTATAATAAAGACGGAAATCCGGACTTGTTAATGGCAGGGAACCAAAGTGCTATTCGTGTTCGCCTTGGAATGATTGATGCAAATTGTGGACAATTATTTAAAGGTGATGGAAAAGGTAATTTTCAATATATACCACAGGACGTATCAGGGCTTTCTGTTATTGGTGATGTAAAATCATTGAGAATAGTAAAGATCGGAAATGACGATTACTTACTAGCAGGAGTGAATAATATTGGTATAGCGGCCTATAAGGTGAATAACAAATGATGTTGCGACTAGTTGCTATAATTATAGTGCTGACCTGTATGAATGGGTTTACGACAGCGCAGGACAAACAGTATGTTGAGGAGTTTACGCAATATACTTTTTACCTGTCAGAGGTGATGTTACATGATGTAGTGAACCCGCCAGCAGCCAGTCGATTTTACGCATACGCAATGTTGGGTGCGTACGAAGCAATTTATGCCGCAGATAATTTACAAGTTGACATTGCTAAAAGTTTCAGGATAAATCCAGGATTTCGTTTCAATGTATTGCCTGCTCATTACTCCAGGAGTTTCTGTGCTATATATGCGATGCTGGATGTTGGCAGGCAGATGATTCCTTCGGGATATAGCCTTGAGGAAAGAGAACTTGAACTGGTAAAGCTTTATGGCAAAAAGCATAAGCTTTCAGGAACTGATATTGAAGAAAATATAGCGTTCGCGAAGAACGTAGCGGATCAGGTCACCGCCTTCGCTAAAACGGACGGCTATCTGAAGTTAAGCACGTGGCAGCGCTATAATCCAAATACCAGGGAAGAAGGTCATTGGTATCCGACTCCTCCGGAGTATATGTCGGCAGTGGAGCCACAATGGAAAACGATACGCCCGTTCTTTTTAGATTCAGCTTCTCAATTCCCTCCAAGGCCACCAGTTCCCTTTGATAAGGAAAAAGAATCCGGTTTTTATAAGCTTATGCAGGAAGTGCATGTGACATCGAATACCTTGACAAACGAGCAAAGGTCTATAGCCGCCTTTTGGGACTGCAATCCGTTTGCTGTTACCTATTCCGGACATATGGCTATGGGCATAAAGAAAATATCACCAGGAGGACACTGGATTGGTATTACAGGCATTGCATGCCGAAAGGCAAAAGCTCCACTTGATAAAACTGTATTTGCTCACGTACTGGTAGCCCTTACGTTGTGTGATGGATTTATCAGTTGTTGGAATGAGAAGTACACCAGCGATCGCATCCGTCCCGAAGCCGCTATCAATAAACATCTGGATCCTTCATGGCGCCCGTTGTTGCAAACGCCACCATTTCCGGAATATACCAGCGGCCACAGTGTTATATCCACGGCAAGTGCAGAAGTGCTAACGCATCTTTTCGGCGACAGTTTCGGATTTACCGATACCTCCGAGGAATATTTTGGATTGCCTGCACGCACATTTGTTTCATTTCGCGAGGCTGCGAATGAGGCGGCAATCTCCCGCCTATACGGAGGTATACATTTCCGGGATGCTATTGAAGCAGGCCAGGAGCAAGGGCGTGCTATAGGGAAGTATATTATCAACAGCCTTGAGTCAGGCATCACAAAAGGTCAGTAAGTATCCCTTCCGGCATTTACTTCCTTGTGTTGGAGCCGTGCATGAAACGCTTTATAAACGCATTGTCGTAAAATAGTTGTCGTTGTTTTCTGTGCATGCAGGGGTAGATTTAGTATAGTTTTACGTTTCCTATTAGATTCGCGTGAACACAAGTCTTTTAAATATGAAAAAGACTATATATTTAACTTTTAATCAGCGGGTGCACGTAAGACTATGAAAAGAAAATCAATATACACATGTGGTATAGTTGCCCTTGTCATGATGGTGTGTGTGCAATACACTCACGCCCAAGGCAACATCCATCAGCAATCCACCACGTATCAATGGCCTACAGATCCGTTGGTAAAAGAGAAACTTGAAACATGGCGTGATCAGAAATTTGGAATGATCATTCATTGGGGGCTGTATGCTGTTCCCGGAATCATTGAATCATGGGAGCTTTGTTCTGAAGACTGGATCAATCGTGATAGTACCATTGCATATGATGATTACAAGAAATGGTATTGGGGACTGAATAAGAAATTCAATCCGGTAAATTTTAATCCTGATCAGTGGTCACAAGCTGCGAAAGATGCAGGTATGCGTTACGTAGTGTTCACCACAAAGCATCATGATGGTTTCAACATGTTCGATACTAAACAGACGGACTTTAAAATCACGAATGGTCCGTTTGCAAATCACCCCAAAGCGAATGTTGCCAAGTATGTATTTGAATCTTTCCGTAAGCAAGGAATGATGATCGGAGCATACTATTCGAAACCAGACTGGCACTCAGAATATTATTGGTGGCCACGGAATGCAACGGCAGATCGCAATGTAAATTATGACATCAGGAAGAATCAGTGGCGCTGGAATAAATTCAAGGATTTTACGTACAACCAGATTGGTGAGTTAATGAATGAATATGGAAAGATAGATATACTATGGCTTGATGGCGGTTGGGTGCGGCCACTTGAAACGGTGACGGACGAAGTAAGAGCATGGGGTGCAGCTATACCGGCATGGAGTCAGGATATAGATATGCCGCGCATTGCTTCGATGGCACGCAAAGCACAGCCTGGACTTTTAGTTGTGGATCGCACAGTACACGGTCCATATGAAAATTATCAAACACCCGAGCAGAGTATACCAAAAGAAAAGCTGGACCATCCATGGGAGAGCTGTATTACACTGGGTAATGCCTGGGGCTATGTACCGAACGAAAACTATAAATCCAGCACCAGGATAATTCACTCGTTGATTGAAATCGTAGCGAAGGGAGGAAGCTTGTTGCTCGGGGTTGGTCCTGGAACAGACGGAACTTTCAACGATATACAAGTTCAACGTCTGAAAGAAATTGGACAATGGTTAACCGTGAATGGCGGTGCTATTTATAATACGCGTACTACGGATTATTATTATGATAAGGACCGTGATACATATTTCACGGCAGGTAAAGACAATAACATCTTCGCCTTGGTTAGATTAAAAGAAGGACAGGCTATACCAGCAACGGTTGAGTGGACTGGAAATATACCGGCAGCTGGATCACGTATGAAACTTCTCAGCACAGGATCAACCGTGAAGTGGAAAAAAGAAGGAGATAAAGTGAAAGTATATTTACCGGGATCTCTCCTGAAACAGAACAAGACCTATTCTGCATTAGCGTTTGCCTTTCAGAAGTAATATAATTACATCAGTTATTGCGAGCAGCTTCCGGATTTCCGAAAGCTGTTTTTTTGTGTTACACAGTGTTAATGTACCAAACATATTTACATCTTCAACCAGTAAAAACCGACACATTTAGCCTTATTGCCGCAATAATGTTCAGCTTTCCGTTTGTCATTACTTTTCGTGTCATATTTGTGAAATGATTTATTACTTTAAGTATGACGCGGACTACTGCGCCAGGACCTTCAACCTGAAAGATGAGTAAAGGCAGAAATCTTCTTATTCACACAACGGGGTGGGTACTCTTCCTGGTTATCCCAATTGTGTTCTCGCCAGGGCCGGCATTTTCTATGCAGACTTTTTTTGGAGGATTTATGCAGCGTGAAATGATTGCATGTATACTCTTGATTGCTTATTTCTATTTTAATGTTGAGGTCTTAATAACACGATTCTACTTTACTAAAAAGTATACTCTCTATTTCCTGGTCATTGCAGGATGCTTTATGATAACAACACTAGTGCCGTTTTTGCTGCTACCCAATCATCCCAAGTTCTTTTCTCCTATACCTCCGGTGCCGCAACGTGCAGAAGAAGGTTCTATACTGTTTGAATTCGGTCATAACTTCTTTAGATTTTCCGTTGTTACGTTTATATCCCTTACATTAAAAATCAGCAATCGCTGGAAGCAAGCTGAGCAGGACAAACTCACTGCCCAACTTTCGTATCTCAAAGCGCAGATAAATCCGCATTTCCTGTTTAATACTCTGAATAGCATTTATTCGCTGGCCATTCAAAAGTCTGATCATACACCTTCGGCGGTTGTAAAGCTGTCGTCTATGATGCGCTATGTTGTAAGTGAATCGAATCGCGATTTTGTATCACTTGAAAAGGAACTTAACTATATTCGTAACTATGTTGAATTGCAGCAACTCCGCTTTGGAGATGCGATCGAGCTTTTGTTTTTTGTCCATGGGAATGCAGGCACAAATAGAATTGCTCCACTGATCTTGATTCCGTTTGTTGAAAACGCTTTCAAGCATGGTATAAATGCCGAGGAAAGTTCGCGCATTAAAGTTTCCATAGAAATGGACCATAATGAATTACGACTTGAAGTATTCAATAATAAAGTGTTCACAAGAGGAGAGGAAGAAAAAAGTGGACTTGGAATTGAGAACACTCGGAACAGGCTGGAGCTACTATATCCCAAGCGACATACGCTGATCATTACGGACAACAAGAACGATTTCTCAGTTTCACTTACTATACAGTTGAAATGATAAACGCCATTGCTATAGATGATGAACCGCTTGCACTGCAGGTAATTGAAAACTTTTGCCAGCGTGTCGATTTTATATCATTGGAGAAAACATTCATTAAGCCAAATGAAGCTTTAAAGTATATAAATAAATTTCCGGTAGACTTGTTGTTTCTGGATATAAACATGCCATCCCTAACAGGTATAGATCTATATAAAGAAGTAAAGCAAAATACAATGGCTATTTTCACAACGGCCTATACCGAATATGCCGTTGAGGGATTTAACCTGAGTGCGATCGATTATCTTCTCAAACCTTTTACGTACGAGCGTTTTTTGCAGGCCGTTACAAAGGCGGAGGAATATTATAGCCATACGCACCAAACGAGTAAGCCCGAACAACAATATATATTTATACGTGCCGACTATAGCCTTATCAAGATTAGTGTGGCTGACATTCTTTTCATAGAAGGGCTGGACGACTATCTCCGCATTCATTTGCAAAATCAAAAGCCTGTTGTTGCCCGCATGACGCTCAAAGTCATGCTCGAAAAACTTCCGCTCCATGGGTTTGTTCGCGTGCACCGTTCTTATATTGTAGCCATCGCCAGGATCGCAAACATCCGTAACAAGATCATAACCGTTGCCGGAGAAGAAATTCCAATTGGTACAAGTTATGAGAAAGCATTTTTTAATGCATTCCAGGGCAATTCATAAATTCTAAAATTCACTTGCCCAAAATTCCGGATATTAATATATCCTTATCTTTATGAAGAACTGATATAACGGAGGTGCGTGCCTCCGTTACTCTTTCAAGGATTTGATTGGTAGCTGAACAATATAGAATTTTAAGAATGATCTTCCGGACCACCCTTTATAGTTTGTTATGCGCTCTTGCATTAGTTCTTTTTCAGCAATGCGGACAACCGAAACAATTCAGTGAAGTTGACTTGAATGATGCCGGTATAGATTTTCGAAATGACATAAAGGAAGATCAGGTTACCAACATTATGACCTACGAGTACACCTATAATGGTGGCGGTGTTGCTACAGGCGATGTAAACAACGATGGTTTGGTAGATATATACTTTTCAGGAAATACGGTTCCGAATAAACTATACCTGAACAAAGGCGACCTGCAGTTTGAAGATATAACACAGCAATCCGGAACCAGTGGCAGAGCACTCGATTGGAAAACGGGTGTAGCAATGGTGGATATAAATGGCGATGGCTGGCTGGATATATATGTTTGTTATTCCGGTAATGCTAATGGCGAAGGGTATAATAAACCTGTTATTCGCGATCATCCGAAACGCGCGAATCAGCTGTTCATCAACCAGGGATGTGAAAAGGGCGGTGTCCCTGTATTCGTTGAACAGGCTCGGGAGTATGGTGTTGATGCGAAAGGTACATTTTCCACACAGGCTTATTTTTTTGACTACGACCGTGACGGAGATCTTGATCTGTTCCTGCTCAATCATGCGAACATGTTTTATTCCGCATACTTTAATGTGAAGCGATTGCGCAACCTGCGGCATCCATACTTCGGAAATAAACTATATAGAAATGATGCTAATAAATTTGTTGAAGTAAGCGAGCAGGCAAAGATCCATGGAAGCGGTTTGAATTTCGGGTTAAGTGCTTCCGTCAGTGATTTGAATGGTGATCAATGGCCGGATATATATGTTACCAATGACTATGAAGAGCAGGATTTCTGCTACATCAATAATCGTGATGGTACATTTACCGAGATGTCGCATACTCTATTTGGACATTTATCCAAATTCGGAATGGGCTCCGATATAGCAGATATAAACAATGATGGACTCCCCGAGATATTTGTTGCCGACATGTTGCCGGAAGATAACTATCGGCAAAAGGTTTTGAAGGGAGCCGATGAGTACGATAAATATACGCTTGCGGTGGATAGCGGATATTATCATCAGTATATGCGCAATACACTTCAGCTTAACCGTGGCTTCGCCTCTGACAGTCTTCCTCGCTTTAGTGAAGTGGCACAGATCGCAGGTGTTTCTCATACCGACTGGAGCTGGGCTCCGTTGCTTGCAGATTATGACAATGATGGACTGAAAGATCTCTTTATCTCAAACGGATATTTAAAAGATTTTACAAATCTGGATTTCCTGAAATATACCGTCAATGATATGTCGCAGGAAGCCAACGCGCAAAATCGCCCGGTAGATGTTTTGGCAATGGTTCAGAAAATGCAATCGACAAAAACGAACCGCTATATATTTAAGAATACTGATGGACTGCGTTTTGAAAACGTATCTGTTTTGTGGGGTCTGGATCGTAAAACTGTTTCGAACGCAGCTGCCTATGCCGATTTGGATAACGATGGTGATTATGATCTGGTCGTTAATAATCTCAACGATGACGCCAGTATACTTCAGAACCACCAGGAAAAAATACAAAAGAATAATTTTATCAGAATTAAACTAGTGGGCGATAAACCGAACACACAGGCTTTGGGCTCAAAGGTGTCTGTAAAGCTAACAGACAAGACGCTGGTTCATGAAATATACTTTACCCGCGGATATCAGTCGTCTGTTGATCCGGTTCTTACTATTGGTATAGGAACTAGTACAAGTATACCGGTGATAAAAGTGCAGTGGACTGACGGTGGAGTCTCCACTCTTGCAAATGTAAAACCCAATCAGCTTGTAACAATAACGCAACAGCAAGCAGTGCCATACGAAAATGAGCGCCCAATAATTCATAAGCCTATACTCGTGGATGAAACTATCTCTGCCGGGTTAAAATATAGCCACATCGAAAATAACTTTGTCGATTTCAAAGTTCAGCGACTTGTTCCTTACCAGCTATCACACTTGGGGGGTAAACTGAGTGTGGCAGATATAAACCATGATCAAAATGATGATGTATTCTTTGAAGGCTCACATGGAAATTCCGGAAAACTTTTTATAGGACGTGACGATGGGACTTTTACAGAGGCTGAAACCGCTCCATGGGCAGTTGATAAATATTGTGAAGATATAGGCTCCATATTTTTTGATGCTGATGGAGATGGGAACGAAGATCTTTATGTCGTGAGTGGAGGAAATGAGTTTATGCCCGGTGATACCCTATACCAGGACCGGCTCTATAGAGGCGATGGTAAAGGTGGTTTTGTGAAAATAAAGAATGCATTGCCAAGTGAAAGTATAAGTGGTGGCACTGTGACGACTGCTGATTTCGATAAAGATGGAGATCTTGATCTATTCGCAGGAGGAAGGTTAGTGCCGGATGCTTATCCTACATCACCGCAGAGTATGTTACTCAGGAATGATTCACATGACGGCCAGATACATTTTGTAGATGTCACCACAAAGGCAAGTGCTATACTTCAGAATGCTGGAATGATAACAGATGCTCTATGGGCAGATGTTAATAAAGATACATGGCCGGACCTCATTATAGCAGGCGAGTGGATGCCCGTACGTGTTTTTCAAAATATACAGGGGAAAGAGTTTAAAGAGGTTACAGCAGACGTTGGTCTTGCGGATACACACGGCTGGTGGAGCTCACTGTTGGCGGCAGATGTAGATCAGGATGGAGATATAGATCTGCTTGCGGGCAATGCTGGTATAAATCTTCCGCTACATATATCTGCCAAAGAGCCGGTACAACTATATGCCACGGATATAAATAAGGATGGTAAAATAGATCCGATTATCTGCTCTTATATACAAGGTAAAAGTTATCCGCTGCCGAGTCGTGATGAATTATTGGATCAAGTGACTCCACTCCGGAAGAAATTTATCCGCTATGCGGATTATGCAACGGCAACCATTGAGGATGTGATTGGAAAAGATCTCCTGAGCAGTGCCGCTATATATACAGCCACTACCTTTCAATCTTCATGGTTTGAAAATGATGGACACGGAAAATTCGTGATGAAACCCTTGCCTCCAATGGCACAGTTGTCGTCTACGCAAGGATTTGTTTTTGATGACTTTGATGGTGACGGCATTGCCGAAGTATTGGCCGCTGGTAATTTCTATCCATACCGTGTACAGCTTGGACGTTGTGATGCTTCTTTTGGAATTCTGCTGAAGTTCAAAGATGGAAGCATTCAAACAAACAATGCCAGTGAACCGCTCTGGTTATCAGGAGATATACGCGACATGGCGATGACCAAATCCAAGCAAGCTCCTCGCAGATTAATTGTGTCACGTAATAATGAAGCCGCTGCAGTATTTCAATTGACAGCTACGAACGTGTCAAACCGTAAAACGACCGCTAAAAAATAAAGTCTGCGTCCGAAGTTATAAACTATACTACCGCTCGTTTAATCTTATGGTAAACGCGTGCATGTATAGGTTATATTTGGAGCTCACGCTATTTATATTCAACAACAAGGAACATTTTAAAAATGAAAACAACGTTTAAACTTTTCAATTTATTCTTGCTTTGTTTACTCGCTTCCTGTGCAAAAAAGGAAGTAGCAGCGCCTCAAGCGGTGTTGCCAGTGCCGAGTGAAGCACAATTAGCCTGGCACGAAATGGAGTTGAATGCATTTGTCCATTTTACGACCAATACATTTACAGACAAGGAGTGGGGGTTCGGAGATGAAAAAACCACAGTGTTTAACCCGACAGAAACCAATGTTGATCAGTGGATCACCACCTTAAAGGATGCTGGTTTTAAAGGTGTTATACTTACCAGCAAACATCATGACGGATTCTGCTTGTGGCCTTCGAAATATACGGAGCACTCTATAAAAAATAGTCCCTATAAAGAAGGTAAAGGTGATATAGTGAAGGAAGTTTCAGAGTCGTGTAAAAAGCACGGTCTGAAGTTTGGTATATATTTGTCGCCATGGGATAGAAATCGTGCAGACTATGGATCGCCTGCATACGTGGAATATTACCGTAATCAGTTGAAAGAATTATTTACAACCTATGGTCCGGTGTTCGAAATGTGGTTTGATGGAGCAAACGGTGGTGACGGTTATTATGGTGGTGCCAACGAAAAGAGAAAGATCAACGGTGCTACGTACTACGATTGGCCGACAACATTAAGCATGGTGCGTGAAATGGAACCGAATGTAATCTTCTTTAGTGATGCAGGTCCGGGTGTACGCTGGGTAGGAAATGAGAATGGTATAGCGGGAGAGACGAACTGGAATTCAATCACACCTGATACACTATATGCCGGAAAAGCAGGCATCGAAAAATTGTTAGGAACTGGAAACGAAAATGGTACACATTGGATTCCCGCTGAAGTAGATGTGTCAATTCGTCCGGGATGGTTTTATCATGCGAAAGAAGATTCATTGGTAAAAACGCCAGAGAAATTATTCGATATATATCTTACTTCAGTTGGTCGTGGCTCTAACCTGCTGTTGAACGTTCCTCCTGATAAGCGTGGACTTGTTCATGAGAATGATGTGAAAGCTTTGAAGGAATGGCGCGCGATGCTGGATGCAGAATTTAAAACAAACCTGGCTGCCAAAGCAAAAACTGAAGCAACGTCCTATCGTGGCGAATCAGATGTATATGCCGCCAGCAATATAGCGGATGGCAACAAAGAGACATACTGGGCAACCGATGACAATGTTACAATCGGAGCACTGGAAATTTCATTAGCGAAAGTACAGCCTGTAAAATATATAGTATTACAGGAGTATATCAAATTAGGACAACGTGTAAAGTCATTCAATGTTGAGGTCTGGAAAGATAACAGCTGGCAGAAAGTAGCCGATGCCACCACGATAGGCTATAAAAGAATATTGAAGATCGATCCGGTGGAGACCGATAAAATCCGGATTAACATCACCGCTTCAAAAGCTTGCCCGCTGATATCTACAGTAGAAGTATTTTAGGGACTGCTATAAATGCGAGAGAGAGAATGAAAAGGATTATCATAGTAATGCTGATGGCTTGTTTGTCCTATAGCATTACTGCCCAAAAGAAGGCGCATACCTTTGAGATCAAGGAGGGACAGTTTCTATACGACCGTAAACCGATACAAATTCACTCCGGTGAAATCCACTATGCCCGTATTCCAAAAGAGTACTGGCGTCATCGCCTGAAGATGGCGAAGGCTATGGGACTCAATACGATCGCCACATATGTATTCTGGAATTACCACAACACGGCTCCAGGTATATGGGATTTTAAAACCGGCAATCGAAACATCAGTGAGTTCATTACGATTGCCAAAGAAGAAGGATTGAATGTTATACTTCGTCCCGGGCCTTATGCTTGCGCAGAGTGGGAATTCGGAGGATACCCTTGGTGGCTGCAGAAAAACAAGAACCTTGTTATTCGTGCTAACAATAAACCTTTTCTGGATTCATGCCGGGTATATATCAACAAGCTTGCGCAAGAAGTAAAACATTTACAGATAAGTAAAGGCGGGCCTGTGATTCTTGTACAGGCAGAGAATGAATTCGGATCGTATGTTTCCCAGCGCAAAGATATACCTATAGATGAGCACCGACAGTATAATCTGGCTATACAGGAAATGTTGGGAGAGGCTGGATTCGATGGCCCTTTCTTTACATCCGATGGAACCTGGCTGTTCGAAGGTGGCTCCTTGCAAGGTATATTACCAACGGCCAATGGAGAAGGTAATATTGATAATCTAAAAAAGGCCGTCAATAAATATCACAATAACCAAGGGCCATACATGGTTGCAGAGTTTTATCCGGGATGGCTCGACCACTGGGCTGAACCGTTTACGCGTATTGGTGCTGATGAAATAGTAAAGCAGACGGAGCAGTATCTTCAGAATAACATTCACTTCAATTTTTATATGGTGCATGGCGGAACAAACTTCGGTTTTACTTCAGGTGCCAACTATAACGATGAGCACGATATACAGCCGGATATTACAAGTTATGATTATGATGCTCCGATCAGTGAAGCAGGCTGGGCAACACCAAAATATCTTGCTATACGTGAATTGATGAAAAAGTATGTTAAATATACTGTCCCTGAAATTCCCGCGAAGATCCCGGTTATTGCTTTGCCAGATATAGCATTGACTAAAACGGTTGACTTCTTTGAATGGAAGAATACTGTTAAACCTGTTGTGAATGCATCCCCCTTGTCGTTTGAAGAGTTGGGACAGGGCTTTGGCTATGTGCTCTATAGCAAGAACTTCACGCAGCCAATTCAGGGTGAGCTTCAGGTAAAGGGCCTTCGTGATTACGCCATCGTATTTGTGAACGGCAAGAAAGTGGGAGAGCTTAATCGTCAGGATAAGAAATATACTCTTCCGATTGAGATACCTTTTAATGGACGCCTGGATATTCTGGTTGAAAACATGGGTCGTATAAATTACGGGGCTGATATCGTTAACAGCACGAAGGGAATTATTGCTCCGGTAATGATCAACGATTTTGAAATTACGGGTGGATGGAAGATGTACTCGCTTCCCTTTGACAAAGCACCTGATCTTGCAAAAAGTATAAATAAGAATAACATTGGGTTGCCAACTTTTTATACAGCAGCCTTCGAGGTCCAGGAACCAGGCGATGTCTTTTTGAACATGCAAGGGTGGGGTAAAGGCATTGTGTTTGTGAATGGTATACATATAGGTCGCTATTGGAAAGTAGGGCCGCAGCAAACGCTATATTTACCTGGATGCTGGTTGAAAAAGGGCAAGAATGAAGTTGTCGTTTTCGAACAGCAGAATGATGTGCCGATGAAGGTTCTCAAATCTACTTTAGAACCTGTACTTGAAACTTTGGCATCAGATCAGAATTAAAAATTATAATAGCACTATGGGTAAAAATGGAGTTCGGCTTATTTCAATACTATATATATTAGTAATGGTATCGGCTTGTAAGCAGAGCCCCGCGAAAGAAGAGATAGTTTCTAACGTGGAAAGAAAAGACAGCATTACTCTTCTTCAGCAAGATTATGTTTTTGGGGACGATCGCCCTTTTTCGCAATGTCATGCTTCAACGTTGATAAAAACCAACGATGGCAAGTTTATCGTTGCCTGGTTTGGAGGGACTCACGAGAAACATGATGATGTTGGGATCTGGTTATCGAAGGGGAATTCCAAACAATGGTCTCCTCCAATTGAAATAGCCAAGCTACGTGAAGATCCACATTGGAATCCCGTGTTGCATAAAACATCTTCTGGTGATATTATACTATATTTTAAAGTAGGAAAACTGATTGATCTTTGGGAGACATGGTATATAGTTTCAAAAGACAATGGTGATACCTGGTCACAGGCAAAAGAACTTGTACCCGGTGATAAGGGAGGTAGGGGACCGGTCAGAAATAAAATTATAGTGCTCTCTAACGGAACATGGCTCGCTCCGGCATCGAACGAATTGAAAGGTGTATGGAATGCATTCGTAGATCGGAGTGAAGATGAAGGCAAGACATGGCAGGCTACATCATTCCTCACACTTAATCGTGATTCTATTCCGGGAGAAGGTGTGATACAACCTACATTATGGGAGTCCGTTCCCGGAAAGGTTCATATGCTGCTCCGGAGTTCTGCCGGAGTAATTTGTCGCAGTGATTCAGAAGATTATGGTAAAACATGGTCGCCTGTTTATAAAACAAACCTACCGAATCCGAATAGCGGTATAGATCTTACAAAATTGGACAATGGAACATTGGTGCTTGTTTTTAACCGCGATGGAAAAAACTGGGGCGCACGCAGACCAGTTTCGATTGCTGTATCAAAAGACAACGGAAAGACGTGGCCGCTCATTACCGATCTTGAAACCGGACAACAGGGTGATGAATTTTCATATCCCGCCATCATCCATTTTCACGACACAGTAGCGTTGACCTATACCTGGAAGAGACAGCGTATAGCATTCTGGATGGCGAAAGTGAATTAGCGCAAGTATATACTTGTAACTGACATATGAATTATGAATCTGATCGATAAAAAATAAAAAGAGCGGGATACATTCGTGTCCCGCTCTTTTGTTTGATATATTTGACCGGTTTATTTGGACCCTACTTCAAAGAAGAGAACGCCCAATCGGCTTTATCAATTCCCCATTGTGAACCAGGCTTACTTCCCATCTCTATGAGCATATCGCCTCCATTCATGATGTCGCTATACTGCAGGTATGTTTTCGTGTACGGCTTACCGTTGAAAGTAATTTTTTGTATATAGATATTCTGATCGCTGTTGTTCTTTATAGTAATCGTAAACTTCTTTGCCCCGGGCAAGTTGATCACAGCTTCATCCATCAATGGACTTCCAAAAATATACCGGCCGTTTGCAGGATTAACAGGATAGAATCCCAGTGATGAAAGTACATACCATGCAGACATTTGCCCTACATCTTCGTTGCCACACAATCCATCGGGTTTAACCGTATATAGGCTGTCCAGAATATACCGGACTTTCTCTGCGGTTTTCCAGGGTTGTCCTGCATAGGCATATAAATATGGAATATGGTGACTGGGTTCATTACCGTGTGCATATTGACCAATGAGTCCCGTAATATCATTGGATGCTTCTTCTCCCATGTCACTTTTAACAACGAATAATGAATCAAGTTTTTTGAGGAATGCCTGTTCGCCACCCATAAGTTTGATCAACCCTTCCACATCATGCGGCACCAGCCAGGTATATTGCCATGAGTTTCCTTCGCTGAAATCATCCTTCATGTGTCGCGCAGCGAACGGACTGAATGGTGTGCGCCATTTGGTATCTGAAATCCTGCCACGCACAAAATGTGTAGTGGAATCAAAGTAGTACTTATAGTTCTGTGAACGCTTGTTGAAATATATATACTCTTCCTGGCTGCCCAATGCCTGTGCCAGCTGTGCAGCACACCAGTCGTCTATAGAATATTCCATACCCTTGGCTACTGTTTCAGTTTCGGCATCTGCCGGTATATAGCCTTGTTCACGCACATACTTTAAACCACGCTCATCACGAAGTACAGAAGTCTTCATAGCCTTTAATGCCAACGCGCCATCAAATCCGCGGAAGCCTTTCAAGTATGCATCGGCAATAACCGGAAAGGCACTGTTACCGGGCATGGTGTTAGTCTCATTGCCCATCAAATGCCAGATCGGTAATTTTCCTTGCTGTTCATAAATTTTCAGCATTGAATTTACCATGTTGTCAACACGTTCTGGTTGCACTATAGTAAAGAGTGAATGTGCAGCTCTATAAGTATCCCAAAGAGAAAACGTAGTCAGGTTTGTAAACGTGGTATCGTGGTATATTTTTTTATCGGTGCCACGGTAATCGCCATTGTGGTCATTGAAAACAGAAGGCGCTATCATAGTATGATAGAGTGCCGTATAGAATTTCTTCAACCGTTCTTCGCTCGCTTTGATCTGTACTTTGTTCAGTTCCTTATTCCAAGATGCATCCGCTTCTTTTACGGTGTTATCGAAGTTCCAATGTGGTATCTCCGCTTCTATATTTTGTAATGCGTTTGCCGTACTAACAGGAGATATACCCACTTTCACAAGCAATGGCTTGTCAAGGGCACTTCCGAAATGCAGGACGCCTTTTGTTTTCTTGCCCGTTGCAGAGATTCCTTGTACGGATTTCTGTTCATCATCAAAAAGCTCAAGCTGCGTGGCAGGCGATGATACAATTATAGCAAAGTATAAATGTTGATCTTCGGCCCAACCC
>CABHOV010000041.1 GCA_902168185.1 uncultured Bacteroides sp. | reverse complement strand
GGGCTTTCAAGTCAATCAAGAGTATATGATCTTTTTACAACGCTTGAGGCGGTAACACCACAAGAGTATAAACAACGCGGCTCTGGCATTCGCATTGAATACGGATTTCATGAAACACCTTTCGGGAAGTGCCTCATCGGTATAACGGAGAGAGGAATCTGTTGGCTTTCTTTTCTAACAGGTGAGCAAGACCCTCGTGTTGAACTTGAAAACATGAAACACCATTGGAATAACTCCGTCTTTCATGAAGATCAATTCCTTACGCATGCCTTTGTCGAGAAGATCTTTTCCCCTATAGCAACATCACAAAAATTACATTTACTGGTAAAGGGAACGAACTTCCAGGTGAAAGTATGGGAGGCACTGCTGCGAATTCCAACAGGAAGTGTCACCACGTATCAGACTATAGCAAACTCCGTTAACAACCCAAAGGCATTACAAGCTATTGGTTCAGCAGTGGGCTCCAATCACATTGCATATCTTATACCTTGTCACCGTGTGATACGCAAAGATGGTATACTGGGTGAGTATCGGTGGAGTTCAGTGAAGAAGAAAAGTATAATTGGGTGGGAAATGGCAAAGGCTATCGGAGAATAAATGTTCTCCAACAGCCTTTGCTATTTTAGCTGAATATATATCAGTACTTCTCTTCCTGATTCGGAAAGTCTTTTGCTTTTACATCCGATACATATTTACCAACAGCACCGGCTACGATGCTACTAAGATCAGCGTAGCGTCTTAAGAAGCGTGGTTTAAATTCCTGAGTGATGCCCAGCATGTCTTGCATTACCAGCACTTGTCCGTCTACATCAGGACCCGCTCCTATGCCAATGATGGGTATATGTACTGATGTTGAAACTTTACCCGCTAATGCAGCCGGAATTTTTTCCAATACTATACCAAAGCATCCGCATGATTCCAGAAGCTGAGCATCTTCTATCAACTTCATTGCTTCAGCTTCTTCTTTGGCGCGTACAGAGTACGTTCCGAATTTATAGATAGACTGTGGTGTTAAACCAAGGTGTCCCATTACCGGTATACCAGCACTTAAAATTCTTTCTACGGAATCTTTTACTTCGCTGCCACCTTCAAGCTTTACAGCATGCGCACCGGCTTCTTTCATAATACGAATGGAAGAACGCAGTGCTTCACCGGAGCTTCCCTGGTATGTACCAAAAGGAAGATCGACAACAACCAATGCGCGCTTTACAGCCCGCACAACAGATGCTGCATGGTATATCATTTGATCCAGCGTAATCGGCAATGTAGTTTCATGTCCGGCCATAACGTTGGATGCCGAGTCACCTACCAGGATTACATCTATACCCGCTCCATCGATCAGCTTTGCCATACTGTAATCATACGCTGTAAGCATCGCGATCTTTTCACCACGATTCTTCATCTCCTGTAACTGATGCGTGGTTATGCGCTTGATATCTTGTTTATGAACAGACATTATAGGTGGTTATAATTTAACGAAACGATTTCGTAAGATATACTAATGAAGGTACACAGCCATTTCATCTTTATTAAGCTTTACTTCCACATGATCTTTGATCGTAGTGGAAAGTTCATAGCCTGTATAAAGTGAATATATAGGAAAAAGTGTGTGACCACGATTGATGAGCACTGCCGTATCTATCTTTTTAACTTCGATGTTCAAGAAAGGTTTCATACCGTAGGTAAACGTACGGCCTGTATGCAATACATCATCCACCAACACAATGGTCTTCTTTTTAACTTCCTTTAAGTCACAGTCCAACGTAATGTCGCTTTCCTGTGGAGCAAGTTTGTCCAGGTTGATTTTCACAAGCTTGACTTCTATAGGAGAAATGCTCTCCACTTGCTTTGCCAGTAGTTTGGCAAGTACATATCCCTGACCATCTATACCGGCAATGACAATATTCTTTTCCTTAAAGTTATGCTCATAGATCTCGAACGCCATTCGCTTTATCTTCTGCTTTACCTGATCGGCATCGAGTATTAAACTTTTTTCTGCAGTCATGACAGTAGGTAAGTTCCAATCATCAAAAAACGAAAATCCACTGACTATGGTTTAGCCAGGAATAGGTAATGATTTGCTATCCTTGAATGTTGACAAAATTACCATGGACTGAAGGCTATCTACGACTTCAATGTTAGATACTTTGTCGAGCATGAGTTGCTGATAAGCAGCGATATCGGCACAAACGATCTTCAGAATAAAATCGCCAGAACCGGTGATGTGATGACACTCTACAACCTCATCCACCATCTTTATAGCGGTAATAAATTTATTGATGTTCTCTTTGTTGTGTCCCTTTAAGGAAGCCATAACAAAAGTGCTCACACCAAGACCCACGCTGGCGGGATCAATCACAGCATGATAGCTTCTGATTACACCAGAGGTCTCCAATTTATTTACACGTTCCAAGGTAGGGGCTGGAGAAAGGCCAATCTCTTTTGCCAACTGCGCATTGGTTATGTTTGAATTCTTTTGAAGGATCTCAAGGATCTTGCGATCAGTGGCATCGAGCTTAATATTATTCTTAGTATTCATAGTAGATGAGGGTTCATTTCCCAAATAAAATTTGGCCAAAAATAAGAGAAAAATGTAATTATATGGCTAACAGACGTTAATAATTTAACTTAATAATGTTCTGTAAACCTGATCATATTTCACTATTCCACTTTCAAGAGAGAAGAGATCGTGGAAAAATTCATCTTGATTTTCAGAACGATAGTGATTTAAAGGTGGCAATTCCTTTGCGTCTTTGGACACATACACGTTTTCTAATCGATCGCGAAAAAATTCAACATCGCCCCAACCCGGGTTGGTAACAACAGGCACTCCCATGGCCAGTACTTCTGCCATCTTCGTTGCTGAAGATCCTTTCTTGGAAAAAGATGGTTTTATAAAACACACCGAAAGATTCGAAACACTGATATATAGTGGCACCTCTTCACGAGCCACTGACAATACAATAAAGTCTTTGTCGTCTTCGACAAGATGTCGATCTGGAGTCAGCACAAGAAATTTAGCAGACGGTTTGTGTGCTTGCAATGTTCTGAAGAATGCCACCATTTCATTCCATAGATACCATGTACCAATCGATCCAAGGTAAAGCAACACATAATCATCCGCTGACAGTCCAAGCTTCGTGCGCAACGATGTCTTCTGTGTGTTCATTATTTTCGATGGATCAAAAAGATTAAGATCAACACAGCAAGGTATCACCGTTACTTTATAGTTCGGATTCCATGTTAACACAACTTCACGTGCAGCTTCGGTAAGTACGATAACGGCATCGGCATGTTGAAGGAATGCTTTCTCCCTTTTCTTAAAGAAAGTATATATATACTTATAGAGTGGATTTCCCAAATTCCATAAGCCACCCTCTATACGCTCATCGGCCCAAAAGCCTCGCATATCAAAAATAAACTGGATGCTATACTTGTTCTTCAACCATAGTCCTAGTAATGCAGTGATATAGCTTCTACAATGAACAATTGAAAAATTTCTCTCACGATGAAGTTGTTGAATCTTTTTTCGCAAGGAGAGCAGATCGTAGGCCGTCGAAAATACGGGAGGGCTTTTATGATAGACCAAGGGCTCCCATAACAAATTGTTTTCTGTACAATACTGCGCGATCTTCCGGGAAGATGCTTGAAATTTATCCGGCTTCTCAAAGCTGACAATGGTAATCAAATAACCTTTTGCAGATAGACCTGCGAGATACGGCAATATTTGCGACTGTCCCAATGGATCCGTGAGTCCATCATACGAAAGATATAGCACTTGTTTTAAGGATGACGCTTTCATTGATTCTCCTTCATCCATTTATGCAAAACAATAAGCACCCAAATACGATTATATAAATAATCTTTACCTGCAAAAAAATCAGAAATAAGCTTCTTTATATAGGGGCCGTTGAATAGGCCCACCTCACTTATCACTTTTTCACTTAAGTAAGTGTCAATCAAATAACGAAGATCATTCTTTAACCAGCTAGCAACCGGCACACTGAAACCCCACTTCTGCCTGTCAATCAGAGCAGCTGGTAAATATGCGCGCAGTAATTCCTTTAGCAGCCACTTTTGTTTTCCATCTTTCACTTTGAGTGCAGGATCAAGCGAAAAAGCAAACTCGACTATATTATGATCAAGTAAGGGACTCCTGCACTCCAATGCATAGTACATGGATGCACGATCAACTTTTACAAGTAAATCATCCTTTAAATAGTATTGCAAATCGAACAAAGCCTGCCGCTCCCCTGCTGTCAAGTCCATGTCAAGCAAAGCCGACTCATTATATTCAAATGACTTAAAGAAGCTTTTATCTTTTACTAAATAATCTCTGATTTCCTGCTGTGAAAAGAAGTAATGCTCTTGTGAAAAAATATGACTCCGTATACTCCCTATATTTACTGACTCCAATATTTGAGCAATTCTTTCAAAGCGACTTTTACCGGTTGACTTCAACAACATTTTCAAAGGTTGCCGAATAAAACCGGCTATAGGATTAGCCAGGCGATTCGCCCATGTGTATGCTCCGTATCCCTGAAACAATTCGTCACCGCCATCACCAGTAAGTATAACTTTCACTTCCTTTCTTGCCAGCTTCGAGACAAGCATCGTTGGAATAGCCGATGTATCAGCGAAGGGCTCATCAAAATGGCGAAGGTATGCTTCCAGAATGTCAATCGCCTCACGTTCTGTTAATATATACTCAGAATGATCTGTGCCGAGATGCCCGGCCACCACGCGTGCAAATTTACTCTCATCAAATTTAGCTTCTTTAAAACCTATACTAAAAGTCTTTAGCGGCAACGATGTGTGCTTGGAGGCAACAGCAGATACCAGCGATGAATCCGTGCCGCCACTAAGAAATGTTCCCAGCGGAACATCACTAATCAATCGCTCCTCAACTGCATTCTGAAGCAAAGACTGAAGCTGCTTTTTAGCAACGTCCACTGATTTTATACTGCCTGGATGAATACTGTCTTTGATTTTCCAGTAAGGCTGCGTTTTAAGGATAAGGTTATCAACGGTTCCCCAATGTCCTGACGGGAATTTATGAATATTTGAATATATAGTATCGGGCTGAGGTATATATCCAAGATGCAGAAACGTAGCAACAATACTTTTATTTATGTTAACCTGTGCCTTTATAGCCGGATGCTTTAACAGAGATTTTATCTCGGAAGCAAAAGCAAACAAATTTTCAGATTGAAAATAGAAAATTGGTTTTTTGCCAATGCGATCTCTGAACAAGTATACTTTTCTCGTCTGCTGATCGAAAATAGCAATGGCGAACATGCCTTCCAGCTTTCCAATCATTTCTTCTTTCCATATAGCAAATGCTTCTGCAATGATTTCTGTATCGGAATGTGTTTTAAACATAACCGAATACTGAGAGATTAACTGCTGGCGGATCTTTTGAAAATTATATATCTCACCATTGAAGACAACTACGTAGCGTTGATTACCGGAGTAGAATGGCTGGTTAGCGCCTGTACTCAAATCGATAATACTTAACCGTGTATGTGCTAACGCTACGGATTTTGAAACGTCTGTATAAATACCATTGGCGTCTGGTCCGCGATGAAGCAACCCTTCCGCCATCGCAGAAACGGCGTGTTGATCAAGAGGCTCCTTTGAAATTATCCCCGCTATACCGCACATATTTCTAAAATAGAATAATTTTCTTCACAACTACGAGAAAACGATAATTGAAAATAACAGACGGTTGCTGAAAAAGTGAACCGAGTAGAAATTTCCATGCCTTGGCCCTGAAGCCGGCCATTACCAAATGTAGGGCGGCATACAGATCAAGGTAAGCGAATATCGTTTTTGTTTTGGATCCGTATGTTGTCGTCACTTGTGAATCTTCATTTAAAAATATTTTTATTAACGCTATCCTTTTAAGAAACTTAGTAACATCAATTTGCAAAACGCTCCTCGTCTCGTGGTTTACCAGCGAAGCTGTTACAACAGCTCGCGTACGGATTGGATAACGAGCGGCTAATCTTATCCACAGTTCATAATCTTCGGACCCTGAAAGCTCTCGGTCTTCGTTAAATGGATGCCGAAGAAGCACATCGTGTTTAGTAAATATACCGAGACAGCTCAAAAAATTTCCTTCCACTAACTTCTCATTTACCGGATCTGGTAAAGCTTTCCATGGATAAATTATTGTACCATTCGGCTGAATGACGTTGTATCCTAAATGAAAAATAACTGCATCAGCATTCTCATTTATAAAATCTATAGCCTCCGAAAGGTGATTTGATTTTAGCAGGTCGTCAGAATCAAGAAATGTCACATAGCTCCCTTGCGCTTTTTGTACACCAAAATTTCGTGCTGCAGCTCGTTCGGCATTCGATTTTTTAAAATATTTTATCCGGTCGTCCTTAAAAGAAAAAACAACAGCCCCTGTATTATCTGTACTTCCGTCATCAACAATGATCAATTCAAAATTAGTATACTGCTGTTGCAAAACTGATTGGATTGTGTCACCTATATATCCTGCACGATTATATGTAGGTATAACAACAGAAATAAGAATTGGGGAAAAAGATTTCATTTATTACGCCAGTTGTTAATATATAGTAATCACGCCCCAATCATTTGTTATAGATATATGCGAGTTTATCAATCATGACGGGCAGATCAAATTTAGCTTCCAAGCTCTTCATTCCATTTTCAATTATCACAGACCGTACCTTCTCATCATTCAGAATTCTCCTCATGTTGACATAAATCTCTTCAGCGTCCTGATAATTTGCTACCAGCGCATTATATTCATTCACTATAAATTCACGTGCTATACCCGATATTGTAAAAACAGACGGAACTTCTGCTGCCAAAGCTTCAATGTAAGTCTGTCCAAAAGCTTCTGCGTGCGCATCAACCGGGGTGTGAACAAATACATCAAACACTTTATAGAGTGCAGCGAGATCATGCTCAAATTGAATTTCAGTATAGCATCCTTCCGGCAATTGACGAAGCTGGGCTCTAATTTCTGCGGCATAGTCGCCCTGAGCATTTGCTAAAACCAAGTGTGCGTCAGGAAAATCTTCTTTGAGTCTTTTAAAAGCAGAAATTATATATTGAATTCCTTTCAGCTTCAGGTAACGTGAAATAACACCCACTACCGGCCGATTGTATAGGTTATACTTTTCACGCATCCTATTGACACGCTGCGGTTCGATGTTCCCGAAATACGAAAGATCAAACCCATGATATATCACAGAAACTTTCGAAGCTTGTGCTTTATCTCGTTGGATAAGGATGTCTTTTACATTTTCCGAAATGGCAACAATGTCGGTCGCCAACGTGTTACAAACTATATCCCATTTTCTACCTGATGGATATTCAACATAATGAATTGTAGCGTGATGACGGGTTAGTACTCTTCGTTTGATTCCGGACATCCATGCTGCTGTAAGCCCGAGCAACATTGCACGCCATAAATGGACGTGAACTGCTGTCGGTCGCTCTAATTGCAAAATGGAATAAATGCGCAACCACTTTTTAATATAGGATGGATACCTTTCATCAGAAACCACTTCAACACGAATATTCATCGACTCCAAAAAGGATGAAAGTGCAGTCCTCTCTTTTCCAATCAAAATAAACAAGAGGTCAAACTTCAGAACAAGTTGCTTTGCTGTCCACTCAAATGAAAGTGACTTTTCAATATCTGAAATTATATAGATCACTTTCTTCTTTGTCATACAGGTATATGCGTAAACTCAACTGCCAAAGCTTGTATTACAACGTCATAAAATTTATACCGAAGTGAACGCGGGATAATCTGAAATACATTTCCATTGTCAATCCATCGTACCCAAAATGGAAAAGCAAAAATCCTATACACCATTCGCTTCATTAAAGAGGAACGGTTACCACTAAAGTCAGAATAACGTTCAGGATAAAGTATAGCGAGCTTACGATGCGCCAGTGCGTATGCACGCAATCGCTTAATATAGCTTGCACATGTAATCGGGTCATAGTGGACAGCCCGATTGCTCTTATCAAAGAAGACAGGAACACCTTCCATTAATGCACGATACCCTAAGTCATGGTCCTCAGCATCGGTTAGTCGTTTATCAAAACCTTCCAGAGACTGAAATGTTTCTTTCTTAAAAGAACAGTTTGCAGCTGTAAAAAAGAAATTAGACTTATTCAATTGAGTTATACCTTCAATATACTTTTCAGTCCAAAGACCAGTGAGATATCCTTTATAGTTTTGAATATCCGTTTTATCAGGTGTTATAGGTTCAATAGAATTTCCACTTACTATGCCTGTATAGTTTGCATGGAAGTATCTATGAAGACGTACAGAATGAATGTCTGGTGTCATGTCATCATCGTAGAATATAAGTATATCTCCTGTAGCCTCTTCCGCTCCACGGTTACGAACACCGGCTCTTCCCTTATTTTCCTGCACTATAATTTTAAGACGTGGCAATTTCGGAACAAAGGATTTAACAACCTCCAAGGTATTGTCGGTTGATCCGTCAATAACAACCAATACTTCGCTGCCTTGATCGGCCTGTTGAAGCATTGCATTTAATATATTGCTGATCTTCTTTGCTCCGTTATATGTTGAGATAATCACGCTTGCCGTCATCACTTTCACTGGGATAATAAATTAAAGTAATACCCGGTCTAACCAACGCATGCATCGTATCTCAAAAGAAGAATAGTATTTCCTCATGAACCGATCTATATTTTGATCTATCAACGCAGATTTTGCTCCGCCACTTTTACCCATATGGTGCACCACTTGTGCAGCGGGTTCGAATGCTATACTATATCCTAAATTATGAAACTCCATGCACCATTGCATATCTTCCACGTACATGAAAAAATCATCGTTCAATTTTCCTTGCGGTAGTAATTTTAAGGATTCTCTCCTGAACATAAAAAAAGTACCCCATATCCAATCCGGATATACAACTTCATTGTAGTCAAAAAAGAAACCTAATAAAATCCTTCCTCCTTTTCTCCGCGGGAGAAATTTCTGCAATCTAAAAAGCTCGAATAGTTTATATTTTATTGATGGGAAACGTTGACAATTGTGCTGTACAGCACCATCCGGATACTTGAGAAGAGCACTTACGACAGCAACCTTCGTATCCTTTTCTAAAAAATACTTACAAATTGAAAGTGCATCATTCTGTAACTCGGTATCGCTATTCAATAACAATATAAATTCACCTTTGGCTTGCTCAATCCCTATATTGTTTCCCTTTGAAAAACCAACATTCACTTTGCTCTCAATTAACGTAATGAACGGAAAGCGTGCCAAGAACTCCTTTACCCTTCCCTCTGTGGATGCATTATCCACTACGATTATCTCATAGGTGCATCCAGTCGTTTTTTCGACAACACTTTGAATACACGCACATGTTAGTTCAAAGGTGTTATAATTTATGATAACAACTGATACTTGTGGACTACCGGAAATCATTTACGCCTTTCATTTTCACATTGCCAATTTACTCATAAATATACTCATCACGATTTAATACGCGAAGCTCTGAAGCGATCGAGAGGCTGCAAGAAATAATGATATACAAATACTGAAAATATCACGGCCATAACAATCAAGGGCAGTCCGGTTCCGTAAGGTTTCGGAAATGCATTCGCGCCTATAATCATTAAAAAGAAACAATGACTGATGTATAGTGGATAGGTCAACTCTCCAAAAAAACGATCGTATTTAAAATTGGAGACTTTATAAAAAACTGAAGGAGTAAATAAAAAAATCATACTAAAGAAGACCCAATCCAATTGCACCATTCGGTATATAAACAAGCTTACTATTAAAATAATCAACAACCAGACTCCATATCGTTTATCCGGCAGCCATTTTCGCTTATAGAGTTTGTAGGATAAAATGCCCAATAAAAACCAAAACAACTCGGTAGGTGCAAACCTGTATATTGCAAAACCTCCACCAATATTAAAAATGAAGTATAAGAATATTCTGAGTGCAATTACACCCAATATAAAGTATACAATAACAGCTTTTGATTTGGTGACAATGAATGGTGTTAGTAAATAGAAGAACAGTTCGACAGAAATTGTCCAGGCAATGGGTATAAATAAAAGCTCCTGCATTTTCATATCACCTCTCAGGCCAAGGAAGTAAAGGTCCCCAAGCCTATCTATACCAAAAAAAGTTACCCAATCCTGACCAACCAATGAGACATTAAAGAAGAGGACTGTAAGCAAAGCTCCCAAACTATCAGGCTGCCTTTGATATTCATCCATATAATATTGGAGCTTGCCATAGGAGCCGAGCCATACTCCATAGACTATACTTAGCACAATAACCATTACGACTACGAGCGCATAGAGTGGATATAGTCTTAATATCCTATTTGATAAAAAATAATAATACGGCCGCGCTGTGCCCTCATACTTTTCTGTGAATATCAAGGTCATATAAAACCCAGAAATAATATAGAAGGATTGCACAGCCAGGTACCCAGGTATAAGTTCAACACCAAACACAGGGCTGGAATGCACAATGAGCACTGAGATTGCAAGTAAAAATCGGATTAACCCCATTGCTATTGCTCTGTCACTTTTTTGATGGATTGATTATAGATAATAATTTACCTGTATAGAATTTTACTCTGCTAACATTCCGGTTATTCTTCAAGAATAATTGGAATGTTGACAATGGAAATTTTTGGCTTACAAAATTTTGAATGAATTCTTCAACAGATTGTCCTATACAAAAATTTAAAGCGGGCCATGTAGTAGGCGATGCCGGATGAAAATTTGATATATACTGATAATTGTTTTCGTCTAGTGATTTCCAAAGATTATAGTAACTCAATCTTCGCTGCTTTTCACTGAGTTCTTCTGCTGCATGGCCCCAGTTATTTATCTTAAACCAAAGCTCGTTTTCAGACCGTGCCCACGTTTCGTGAATAACATAATGCCGAGTAATAAGGTTGAAATGATCGTTATGTCGCGCGCGCTGATAGTCTGGAAAAGTAGTCGCCATCGGTACTGTTTCTGGAATACCATTATGAAAAATAACATGTAAATAACCTGTGGTCGTCTTCTTTATAAGGGGAACCCAACAAGCACAGACATTCAAGGGTTTTTCCCTTCCAGTAGGATTGGTATTGATTCTTTTTAATTCCTTGACAAAGGAATTAAAGTTTAAAAAATATTCGTCACTGTCAACCTGAATATGCCAACCGCCTTTGCCCATCTTTTCGGCAATCAACATGCGATGGCGATTACAATTTTGTCGTGCGTTTAATTCTGGTAAGGAAAAGCAATCCTCATATAAAATAATTTTTTTATCAACATCGATGGTAGAAATAAAGTCATGAAACTCCTGATCATTAAAAGCATACGGATTTCCCGTCCAGGATTTTCGGTCTTTATCTATAGCAAGGCAGATGATGTCGGCATCGGCATATATTCTGGGTACAGACTTTTTAAGAAGCTCCCAATCATATGAAACACAGAAACCAACCTTTATAATGGGCGTTGCCGTCATGTTATCAGTCTTTTGATCTATTTAAAAACCGGTTCGTATACAAATATAGCCCTGCAATAGGATTTACGGCTTATCTCTAATAAGAATCCGAAGGTCACAATATTGATAAATTTAACTACGATACAATCTTTATGCATACTCGGACATTCGCTTTGTCTTGTATTTAAAAATGGACTTTATGAAAAGCCGAATGTTCCGTATAATTGGTATTTTCCCAAAGCCGAATTGATTCGCAAGTAAAAATGATTGCAGACCGATAGCTGTTGATGTAGTACATCTATAGAAATACATATATATTAAAAAGTTGTGTACCATTTTTGTAGGTACAATATAGTCGCCATGCTTATCCATGATGTTTCGAATCAGTCCGCCTGTAAGCTTTAACTCTTGAAAGCTAAAATCTGAGTCTTTAAATAACAGTTGATGCATCATCAAAGTGTCTGAATGCGTAAGGTTGATGCTGCTGAAGAATTTATTAATATACTTAATCTGAGTTTCGTATTTAAGTCGCTTTTGATCTTCTGTACGCTCTCGCAAGCTGATATTATTGTCGTGAATACGATAATGAAGTAGCACTTCGGGCAAGTTCTTAAATTTCCCGAGATGAGAAAGCTGTACCCAAAGCTCATGATCTTCAAATGGCATATGGTGTATGCTGTAGCGAATTGCACCACTTCGAAATATACTCGCACGGAACATTACCGAAGGATGGCAGAAGGGAGTTATGTATAATAATTTAAGTTTAATATCATCATTATCAACGGGAAGTGGGACCAGTCGATTTACACTTACTAAATCAAAGCGTGATCCACATACTATATACTCCGTATTGTTTTCAAGAAATGCATACTGCTTTTGAAACCTGTCGGGATGCGCTATATCATCTGAATCCATTCGCGCTATATACTTTCCGCGAGCTTTCTCCAGACCTATATTCAACAGCGGCACATAACCCTGATTATAACTAAAGTCAAAAAATTTGATTCTTGGGTCGTTAAAGGATTCAATGACTTCTTTTGAACCATCTGTCGAGCCATCGTTAAAAATCAGGAATTCAAAATCGCTGAAACTCTGCGATAGTATACTATTGATTGACTCATGCAGGTATTGCTGAGAATTATAAACAGTCATTAGAACAGAAATAGCAGGCATCATGATCTAAAGAATTGTACACAACAATTTCCCTAACTCTTGAGAAATCAATAATACCAATACATTCCTAATCATAAGAGATGGTCTAAGATTCAAACTTTATTACAACGTCTTCACCTTTTGATAAAAAGAAATCTCCCAAAAAAACGGCATCAACTCATGCCAGAGTTCAAGGCCTTCTTCGAAAGTAGGCTTTGGTTTATTATAAAAATTATCAACATGCGCTTTAGTCTGCCGGGCATTTACTACGTTCGAATTCTTAAAAACACTTGAATTGACAGTGTCTTGTATAAATTCTTTCCAAGGTCCTAAAAACCAATTTGTGAAAGGAGTCCCAAAACCTGTTTTAGTCTTTCTTCTAACTACACTTGCAGGCAGAACAGGTTGGATCGCATCTCTCAAGATTGCTTTCGTAAACCCACCTCTTAATTTACTTTGCCATGGTAAAGAGAAGCTATAGGACACCAATCTATAATCCATAAAAGGCATTCTTACCTCAACCCCCGCTGCCATAGAATATCGATCATAATTTCGCAGCAACGTGGGCAATATATAGTAATGAAATTCCTTATATAGTGCAGCATTAAAATATCCAAGTTGATGAACCAATTCGTCTTGACCTCTGGTAAGTTTTAGCAATTTTACGAGGTAGAATTTAAGCATATTTTTTCGACCTGCAAATCCATCCACGACGACATTAAAATCACTTCGATCAATTCCCCTTAATTGCTTATAAGTTGTTGCTATTTCCTTTATCCCCGGTATATCAAACGGAGCATCTTTTACTGCATTGAAAATTGTTGTACCATATCCTGCAAGTAGCTCATCTGCACCATGTCCATCCAAGCTCACCGATACACCATTAGCCTTGATTGCTTTATATATTTCAATCATTGGAATAGGACTTGTTTGAAATAGCTCTTCAAAAAACCATAGGTATTCACTTAAGGTATCAATTCCCTTTGTAGCATCTATTTCGCAAAAATGTCCATTCAAATTTAAAGATGTGATAACGTTGCTGGCATGTTCCCGCTCGTCCAACTCTGTTCCCGTAAATGTTGCAACAAATGCATTCTGCCAATCTTCCGGATGGTTGCGTTCTTCATCCGAGCTTTCATTGTTTCCCCAGTAATGCATGGCTGCAGCAACGGAACTGGAATCAAGACCTCCGCTTAATGCTGTCCCAATCTTAACATCCGACCGCATTCTGATTTTGCAGGAATCAAAAAACAATTCTCTGAATCGCTCAACCTGACTGGCATAGTCTTCCTTAACAGGATTGATATGATCCAATGTATTCCAGTAACGCTGAGGTTTAATAGTTGTATCGCCAGGAGTAAGATAGGCAAAATGACCTGCAGAAAATCTTCGTATATCTTTCAGCAGCGATTTGTCTGAAGTTTCGTACTCGTATATATTTTCCTTACACCATGTAAAATCATCGCTTATGGATACTTCATCCAAAAGAGGCGCAAGTGCTTTCATCTCTGATCCAAACACAAAACCGTTACGTGTAAACGCATAGAATAAAGGCTTGACACCGAATCTATCGCGTGCTATAAATAACTTATTTTGTCTATTGTCCCATATAACAAAAGCCCACATCCCGTTAAATTTCTCGAGACAACGATGTCCCCACTGGCGATATGCTTTTAAAATAACTTCGGTATCTGAGTTAGAGTGGAAGCGATGTCCGTCTGTTTCTAAAACTTTCTTTACTTCCCTGTAATTATATATCTCACCGTTAAAAATGACAGTAAGGTCCCCATCCGTCATGGGTTGCTTGCCCAGATCGGAAAGTTCAAGTATAGACAGCCGCCTGTGTCCGAATAGTATATTACTACCAACATCTTCCCACACACCAAAACCATCGGGTCCGCGATGTGCAAGTCGATCCAGTGCTGTTTCAAAAACATGCTTGTCAAATTTACCGATAGCACCTAAAATTCCGCACATATCATCTTCCCTCGGCTGGCCTACTATATTTTAGTAAAGCTTTGATTAATAGTTTAAGCCTTGCTGTAAATGGCTGATTTCCAAATTCAAATTTTCTGGCAACAATGAATGACTTTATTCCTATATCTGTAGAGGTCGTGCACCGGTAGAAAAATCGTTCCGCCAGCAAATCGTTTACTTTTTCTGAAGCTACAGGATATGTATGATCGTGTGTTGTTATCCGCTGCAACAACTCGCCACACATTAACAGCTCATCGTAACTGAAACTTTCATCCTTGAAAAATAATGTATACAAAGTCGCAGCCTCTGATGCTCTCTGTAATGCATCGCGGAAAAAATCAATGATATAGGTTAACCGTGATTTATAGAGTGATTCAAGTTGGTTGTGATCGCGTTTCTTTAAGCTGACGTTGCTATCATGAATTCTGTAATTCAATAATACCTCGGGCAGATTTGCGAACTTTCCATAACCAGCAAGTCGTACCCAAAGTTCATGATCTTCTGCCGGCATATAGTATTCATCATATGCTATATCGTGACTTTGCAATGTTGTTGCCCGCATCATTACAGAAGGATGGCAGAAGGGAGTAATATAAAGCATTTTCAACTTTATATCTTCATTCTCGATTGGCAACGCGACAACGTCTTGTTTGTCAATTATACTGAACCGCGTACCACAGACTATATATTCCGGGTTCTCTTCCAAAAAATCAAATTGCTTTTGAAACCTGTCCGGATGTGCAACATCATCCGCATCCATCCGGGCGATATATTTACCTTGTGCTTTTTGGAGGCCTAAATTTAGAAGCGATACATATCCCTGGTTATCACTATAATCAATAAAGTGAATTCTTGGATCATTAAAAGACGCGATTATTTCTCTTGACCTATCCGTTGAGCCATCATTAAAAATAAAAAATTCAAAGTCAACAAAACGTTGTGACAGTATACTGGTAATGGCTTCCTGCAAGTATTGCTCGGCATTATATACGGGCATCAATACTGATATAGCAGGCATACCTATTTTAGTTTATTGACCAATGCTTTAACAAATGCATTGAAAGCAGACTTAAGACCCAATTTACCTTGCTCGTATAGTTCCGCCCGCTCGGCCTGATACCTGTAGAAGTCAAACAGATCAGGATGCACTACATCTATATATCCGGAAGACAATACCTTCAATTGCTCACTTAAAGGATGCCCTTCCTTACAAAAGATTACCATATTTTGTTTATACCAAACATCTACTTTTTCATTTGCCCAAATTTTAGGGCGCAACACATCATATAGTGTATAGTGAACGGCATTGAATTTTTCCTTCCAGAATGAAAGCCATTGTTCATTAATATGATTTTGTCCCCCTTGTTTTGGAATAGCCGCAGAAAATACGATGAGGTCGCCATGCCTTACGAGCGTATTAACAAAATGCTCCGCGAATTGTTTATCCAGGTGCTCGGCTACCTCCAGTGACATGACCAAGTCAAATTTTCTATCAAGAGTCCATGCTTCTCTCAGATCTTGCGCATTAAATTTTTCAAGTGGAATTTGGAGCAGGCTTTTATCCACGTAGCTTCCGTCAACTCCTATATAGTCCGTTATACCGAGTTGTTCAAAAGCTTTGAGCCAGGTTCCAATGCCACACCCTACATCAAGTATACTCGAAGGTTTTATCAAATCCGATATTAACGGAGCAACTTCACGTGGAGCCGTTAGATTGTGAACGTGTTCAGTATGTATGTATAGGGCGCTCAATTTTTCTTAATTATATACCCAATTGTATTTCTCCATTGGTATATCCTGCTGGGTGAATGGGCAGCCGAAAGATAATCATGCACAGCCTTCGTACAGCCGTCCCACGTATAGTAATCGTCCAGAATAACAATCCCTCCCTCCACAACGTATGGGAATAAATTATCAAGACAGGTTTTAATTGAATCATACCAATCGCCATCCAGTCGTAAAATACTTATAGGCTGCTTTTCGTAAGCAGGCAAAGTATTTTCAAACCATCCTCTGTATGTTTTATAACGACTATGTTGTGCAAGCTTCATGGCTTCATGGGCAAAAGATTCCTCAGCTGCACAATTGTTATAGTAGCCTGGAGACGTAGTGTCCTGCTGCCAGGCTATAGCCTCTTTACCATCAATGTCTTTTACAGGCGGTAGTCCTTCGAAACTATCAAACAAGTGTATATCTTTTTCTTTACCCAATACTTCCGCTATAGCCGCGCTCATACCACCGCGCCAAACTCCACACTCTACATAGTGACCTTGTATAGTTTTAAAAGCATTGCAGAGTTCAAGATTAAGAGCAAAGTGTTCCTGATGAATCATAGTATAGCGATTGTACTTTTCATACATCTTTGCATAACTATCAAACTCTTTATTATAGCGTCTGATATCAACTCCACCCAACTGGAGTGCTTTTTTTATCAGTGATTTATCCATTTATGATTCTGGAGTTTGGAACAATAAAACCATTGTTATGTGAATGTGGAAAATTTCTCCCTTTCGCTGGCGATTCAGAAATCTCAAAAGCAACCACTTCTTTTTCCCAGCACATAGTGTCTGCGTTGTGTGCTCCGATCCAGACCGATACTTTATACTGGTCCGGAATCATGGGAGGTAACTCAATTTCAGTTTCAATAGTTTGCCCGGCATCGGAAAATTTAATGAAGGGCTGTAACTGCGGTATTGCCTGAAGTATAGGAATGCCAACAGAATTTGAAATATCGTATGCTATAAAAAGATCTTTATGGGCCGACTGAGAAACGATGTTACTTTTAACAGTCAAAGTATAGTTAGGTTGTGTCCCACGAAGATTCAATGCTACCTTATTCAAATATGCTGCAGAATTTCCTGGACTTTTAGGACTCCACTCGTAACTGTTTGCTCCGTTCGCAGCTACCTGATATTCGTGAATAATTTCAGTGATTGGGCCTTCTCTCAAAAGCTTGCCTTTATCAAGAAGTATAGCGCGCTTACACAAATTTCCAACCGCTGCCATGTTATGACTTACAAACAGAATTGTTTTACCACTTCTGTTCACTGTTTCCATTTTACCGAGACACTTCTTTTGAAATTCTGCATCACCCACGGCAAGCACTTCATCTATTATTAGTATCTCAGGCTCAAGGTGAGCGGCCACGGCAAATGCCAATCGAAGCTGCATGCCACTGGAGTAATGCTTTAATGGAGTGTCCAAAAATTTTTCCGTACCACTAAAGTCAACGATCTCATCAAACTTCGCTTTAATCTCTGAATGCTTCATGCCGAGGATCGAACCATTCATGAATATATTTTCTCTCCCCGTCAACTCCTGATGAAATCCTGTGCCTACTTCAAGCAAGCTTGCAATCCGTCCGCGTACCGTAATTCTACCGTTCGTGGGCGGTGTTATGCGTGAAAGAATTTTTAGTAAGGTTGATTTTCCTGCACCGTTACGTCCTATAATTCCAACCGATTCACCGGGTTGTATATTAAAAGAGACATCGCGTAACGCCCAAAATTCTTCGGTCGCTTCTTTCGAGCTGAACAGACTTGATAGTTTATCCCGAAAACTCAAATAAGGTAGTTGCTGATGTTGAATCAGAAACTTCTTAGAGATATTTTGAACTTCTAGTATGGGCTTCATGCAAGGTCTGCAAAAAATAATTCCGTTTTTCTAAAATAGTTAAGCCCCAACAGTAATGATAAAAAGGAAGAGCAGATGCTTATGGCTATTAATATAGGATCTACTACATCAGTTGTCATGGGTATTCTAAAAAGTGTGATGGCCGCATACATGGGATTGAGTGCTAATATATATTCAAGCACAGAAAGACTTCCGCGGGAAACAGGATATACTATAGGTGTTAAAAAAAATGCAACCTGCATAACAAAGGATACAACAAATCTGAAATCACGATACTTGATCATCAACGCAGCAAGCCAACAACCAAGCCCTACTGCCCCGACCAAGCTAAGCGCAAATGCCAAAGGCCAGAAAATCACAAGCTCCAGCGCATTGATCGTAACCGGATAAAAGAATAAGAATAGTATAAATAACATTAGCGCAACAACCAGATCCACCAGGGATGCCAGTACGGAAGATAATGGTATTATCAATCTTGGGAAATATATTTTCTTTATAATAGGCGCGTTGAGTACCATGCTGTTGCCTGCATTGGTAACAGATGACGAGAAAAAATTCCAAAGTATCAAACCTGAAAAAGCAAACACGGGATACGGAATTCCTTCCGTCTTAACACCAAGTCGTTGTCCAAAAAAGAAAGTAAAAATCAACATCATGAAGAGGGGTTGAAGCATCACCCAGAACACTCCCAAAACAGTCTGCTTATATTTTACTTTTATATCACGCCAGGTAAAAAAATAAAACAGCTCACGATAACTCCACAACTCCTTAAAATTGAAGGAGAGTCTGTTCGCTGGTTCAATTATCGTCTCGGTGTACGGTTCATTCATAACAAAGGGAATTTTCACTACAACATGTAAGCCATTCTGAGTAATGCTGCACCATAACAGGACTTCGATAAGTTTTCTAATACCAAGCTTCCCTGTTTGGGATAAAAAATTTGAAGTTGTCTCACAATAACAAAAAGCATCATCAATCGATTTGTTTGCTCGCTTTGAATATTTTTACAAAGGTAATCATGAATGTCATCTTTTTATTCCCTTATCCACTCGGTGAGTCGCCTTCACAGCGATTCAGATTTGAACAATATTTTAAACTTCTTGAGGATTCCGGCATCTGCTGTTATAAACAGTCTTTCTGGAATGAACGCACATGGAAGATACTCTATAAAAAAGGATACGAGGTTAGAAAGGTGATTGGATTTCTCACCGGAATTTTAAAAAGATTTCAAATCCTCTTTAAAATAAGCAAAGCCGATTACGTTTTTATCCATCGCGAATGTATGCCTGTTGGACCACCAATTTTTGAGTGGATCATTTATAAAATATTTAGAAAGAAAATTATTTATGATTTCGATGATGCTATCTGGCTTCCCAATACTTCACATGAGAATCGTGTTGCATCTTTAATTAAATGGCATTCGAAGACGGGAGCCATTTGTAGATGGAGTTATAAAGTAAGTTGTGGAAATAATTACCTGGTTGATTTTGCAAAACAATTTAATCCCCATGCAGTTCTTAATCCTACTACGATTGATACCGAGCAGCATCACAACCCTATACGGTATCCAAAATTACTTAATGAAAAAATTACTGTCGGCTGGACAGGTTCACACTCAACATTAAAATATCTCGGTTCGATTATACCTGCATTAAAACAACTTGAGAAAAAATATAACGAGAATTTCCAATTCCTGGTGATTGCAGATAAGAAACCTGATCTCGACTTAAATCATTTTGTATTTATACCCTGGAAAGAAAATTCAGAGATTGAAGATCTAAGCCAGATCGATATCGGGATAATGCCTTTAACCGATGACATCTGGGCAAAAGGTAAATGTGGATTTAAAGCTTTGCAATATATGGCGCTTGAGATTCCGGCAGTAGCGTCTCCTGTTGGAGTTAATACCCAGATTATTGATTCCGGAGTAAATGGTTTCTTATGTACTTCTCAACAAGACTGGTTTGATGCCATCGATAAGCTTATTCAAAACAAAGCACTGCGTGAATCTATAGGTATACAAGGCAGAAAAAAAGTAATTGAACATTACTCTGTACTTTCAAATTCGTCCACCTTTGTTTCTCTATTCTCATAGTATATAAAGATCAATGCTAACGCATAAAAAGGAAGCAAAGGAATTTTATATCGGGAGAGTGTTCCGAAGTTAAACGTTGATACACCTACTGCAAAGGCAAACGTTAAGCTGAACACCATGCAGTAAATTATGTGAGGATTAAGTAACGTTGCGAATAGTGTAGCGCCCCGCTTAAAGATTACAAAAATAGTTAGTGCCAGTAAAGTGACCGACTCAACAGCAGACATCAGCATAAGTGGATTGCGCACTTCCCAGATATAGGGCCTAAACAACGAAACGTTTATTGCCTGTGGTGCAAGCTTCACAAGCCCAGTGAATGACCCATCAAGTTCACCTAATGAATATGTACTTCCTGCATCATGACCGGTAAGGTAAGCTATATCATACGCTGTGATCTTCGCGGTGTTCCCGATTTGCTCCAGCGCATATCGGGGATCGTCTTTACCAACCTGCGCTATAGTAAAGTATCCAGACACGGCAGCAATAATGATCACGAACGGAAGCATCATAACTTTAAATGCAGTGGACCTCACCTTCGCTAAAGTTGTTGCATAAACCCAAATTATGAGTGCCGGGAGGTAACTCAGTAATATATACTTCTTAATAGAGAAAATGATATAGAAGCAAAGTAACAGCAACAGTGCCTGAACAATATTGAATCGCTTATCAATGAAAATTCTCTTTGTAAGGAGTGTGGCAATTCCAAGGCATGCCAGCGTAATGGTGTCCTTTAAAAGACCTGAACCCCAAAACACAACGGATGGTATAAATAAAGTAGCGATGGCAATCCATCGATGCAACTCAGGTTTCAATTCATAAAAGGCAATGAACAACATCCATAGTCCTATAAAACTAATGATGGAGAAGAGCACTGCTGTCGCTGAATACGAAGAGAATGTGAGCAAGTCAAACACGGCAGCAATCCGGATTACCATGAATGACTGGCGATCGTGAAAAAATGCAATCCGTGAAGAATATTTGTAGATCCCTAATTCATTCGAGCCATCACCAAACAGCAGCTTGAATCCTGCAGCCGGATCTTCCATGAATGCTTCCCAAATATGTCGACTCCCGTACGAATGAAAATTATAGGTGTCGCCTCCGCTATAATAAAACTGGTATATAAAGCCGAGCGCAAGAGCACCCAGAATTTTCGCAGTCAGTGCAGGAAAAAAATAGGGCCGCGTTACAGAATCCGTTACACTGCTGCGAAGTATATACGCAACGGTATAAACAAGAAGGATAATAATCGGTGTAACAATAAAGTCGCGGAGTTCCAAGTGCTGGTAATCTTCAAAGTATAAAGTTCAAGGTTTATCGGTGATTATACAAACCTGGAGATTTTCCTAATATGTATTATCAATCACCTTTCTCCAATCCTTTCAACCTTCGTTTTGCATCTTTATAAGCTTCGTCTTTGCGACCTGCTTTTTTCTTCACCAGGTTGAACCATCGTTTTGCCTCCGCCTTGTCGCCTTGCTTCTGTGCTATTTCTCCAAGAGCAATCATCGAGTACATATAGTAACCTGATTCTGTTGCTTTGATCTGTTCTGCGAATTTCATACACTGCTTATAGTAAGCTTTCGCCTCATCTAGTTTTTTACGTGCCTCATTAATCTGGCCGAGAAAAAATGAAGCATACCTTCCGCTGGTTGCTTCATAACCTACCATACCACTATCAATGCGCATGAGAATATTTTTACACATCGGCTCTGCTTCCGTGAATCGCCCCATCGAATATAGCATCCGTGCATAATACCGATGGAAATACGGATTGTCTGGATACGTCTGATATAAATACTCACTGATCTGAAAAGCACCAAACTGATCATTCTCATAACTGTTCAAGATGCGCATTAGCCATACCATCGCTTCCGTGCGTGTATAGAAGGCGTTGTAGGACACTTCCTTGAGTTGCTTCAAACCCAAAGCCTTGTCTCCTTTTCTAAAAAACCAAAGTAAAGGTTTTAAAGCAGGGTAATTTTCTGGTACCCACACGGAGAAATAATTATAGAGTGCGTCTCCAAATAAAAGCTCAGGACTTAAATCCTGTTTCTCTTTGCATTCTTCGAGGTAATCGAGACCATCTTTTCCGGCAGACGCTGCCTTCCGCCAATTTTTCCGTTCCTCGTCTGCGTATAGCCTTCCCTTAAAACCATATGCTGCGGCAAGAAAAAATGCAGCTTCCGTTCGATACGCGGGATAATCGTCATACAACTTTTCGCCTACTTCGATGGTTGAATCCATATAGGCGAGAAATGTATCATCGTGTGAAGTATCTTTTGTATTCGGCATGATCTTCCACCACTCAATCAGTCCCATTAAAAAATAGGGCAGCGGATGCCAGCGGTAACGCGCCCGCAGATATTGAAACTGGAATTCTGCTTTCTCAAACTTGAAATTGTATAGATCGTTCAAGGCCTGTGTACACTCCAGCTGAACACTCACGCTGGAGAGCAAAATGATCGTTGTATCTTTTCTGGTAGTCAACTGTGCTTTTGAGCCGATCGATGCTACTAATAGAAAAATCACTGTCAAGACTCCACAGAATAACGAACCTTTATACATTTGAAACCCTGAACGCTTTATCATTTATTTACTTTAAACTTTATTAGTCTACGGTTCACAGTCTGCTGTCAGCCGAAAATACCCGACTCCTCATGACCACTTTCCCCGAACCCGAAACTAAATCATTCTTTGGTACTGACAAAAGATTGTTGTTCGTTCTCTTATGCATAACAACGTTGCTGCTACTGTACGTCAAAATTGCCTTTATTGAAAACGAAACAGCCGCTTTTGAATTTTTGCAAGACCGCCCCGAAGGGATGATTTTACGCTTAATCAGCGGATTAAAACTGTTTTCAGTTCCTATTATTTACCTGTGGAAATTCACCGTGATCGCGTTCGTTATCTGGGTGGGTTGCTTTATGTTCGGCTACCGCGTTACATACGGACAATGTTGGGGCGTAGTTATCGGGGCTGAGTATATTTTTCTGGTACCCGAGGTGCTGAAAATTGTATGGTTTATGGTCTTCGAAACGGATCCTGCCTATAACGATATTGGTGCATTTTATCCATTCTCGCTGATGCACTTCTTTGATTATTACGAGATCGATAAACGATGGGCTTATCCTTTGCGTGCATTGAATTTATTTGAAGTCGCATATTGGTTTATGCTGGTTGCTGGTATTCACCACTATGCCCGTAAAGACAAAACATACGTCTGGATTATTGTGGCGTGTTCGTATATTCTATTATTTGTTTTGTGGCTGGGATTTTATGCGGTAGTATATGATTGAGAGAAGTGGCGTGTGAAAAGACTGGAAGACCGAAAGTCGGGAAGTCGGAGAAGTTAGGCGGCCTGTTGATATATATCATTGAAGGATTAGTGTTTCGCTATGGGCTTGCCAACTTTGTGACCTTTTACAGCAAAGTATAGTATATATAGATAGCAAGGCACCATGATGATGTATGCCAGCTTTGTTCCTGTAGATTCAGAGAGCTTACTATAAAGCAATGGTAGTATAGCACCTCCGGCAAGTGCCATGATCAGGAGTGCCGAACCGCTTTTCGTAAATCTTCCTAATCCATCAATGGCCAGGGGGAAAATCGCAGGCCACATAAGCGAGTTTGCAAGACCTAGTGATGCAATAAAAAGTACCGAGGTAAATCCATTCGTCGCTACTGCGCCAAGAGAAAAGATTACACCAAGTATAGCACACACGCGCAGAGCGAACGACTGAGAGAAATATTTAGGAATGGTGAATATACCAATAACGTATCCGACCAGCATAAAGAAGAGCGTGATCTGAGTAAAAAATCTGGCCTTAGACAATTCAAATCCTAATGATTTACCATAGCTAATAATGGTGTCGCCAGCCATTACTTCTACGCCTACATATAGGAAGATTGCTAATGCCCCTAATACTACATGTGGAAATTGCAAAACACTTGTTTTGCCTGATATTGTATTCAGCGATGACGTATCGTCATCCTCTTCTTTCAGTTCTGGTAAAGAGGACAGCATTATGCAAATAGCAAATGCCACGAGTATAACTGCCATTATCGTATACGGAAGTATAACACGACTCGCCAGTTCCTGAAGCATTTCTTGTTTGGCAGCTGCATCCAGGGCAGCAAGTTTTGCTTCGATGCCGTCTGCATCGCTCAAGGCAATATACCCGAATACAAGGCCAGCAAGTATACCTGCGCATTTATTAAATATACCCATAATACTAATTCGCTTCGCTGCACTTTCAATAGGACCGATTAAAGATATATAGGGGTTTGACGCAGTTTGTAGCAATGCAAGCCCAGTACCGATGATGAATAGTCCTATCAAAAACATATTAAAATTTCTTGCATTGGCAGCCGGTATAAATAGCAGCGAGCCAAAGGCCATTATTATTAAACCAAGGGCCATGCCTTTTTTATAGCCGATTTTTCTATGAACGAACGATGATGGTATGGCCATCACAGTATAGGCTATGAAGAATGCGGTAGCTACCAGAAAGGATTCAAAATCACTTTCAAGCTGACAAGCAATTTTCAGATAAGGAATCAAAGTTCCATTCAGCCATGTGAAGAATCCATAGATAAAAAATAAAATGCCGATGATAATCATTGGCATGAAATACTTTTTAGAATCGCTCATGATGCTGGTGAAGGTTTATCTGTAGAGGACGGTAAAAATTGAAGATAAGAAAACATCAGGGAACACCAACAAAAAAACTTACAGTATATAGTATATCCTGCATGTATATTTAGCAACAAACACTGTGTGCAATTCACACACAGTTATATAAAGAGCTTCGATCCATTCTCTTCGATCATTTCTCTGCTTCGGACCTACCTCAAGAAAAAAACTTTGATCTCGTCACAGATACGCTCGACATCGGCCAATGTCATTCCCGGCCACAAAGGAAGGCTCAGGGACGTGTTTGCAATTTTCTCAGTCAACGGGAATTCTCCTTTTTTGAAATGTAGTCCGCTATAGGATTGTTGTAAATGCGGAGGTATAGGGTAATGAATCATCGTTTCGATTGCTGCGCTCGCCAAATGCTTTTGCAGCCTGTCGCGATGCTCGGTTCGTATTACAAACAAGTGATATACATGGTATGCTTCCTTATCCGATAATGGCAACACTATATCTCCTATACCGTTTAATCGCTCCAGGTAAAGCGAAGCGATCTGTCTGCGTTGTTCATTCCATTCATCGAGGTGTTGCAGTTTGATTCGCAGCACAGCCGCCTGTACTTCATCAAGCCGGGAATTTATTCCTGAGCGTACCGCTATATGCTTTTCGGCTAAGCCATAATTTCGAAACTGTTTTACAAACCGGGCTTTGTCTTCATTTGATGTTGTAACAGCTCCTCCATCACCCAAGGCTCCCAGATTTTTAGTCGGGTAAAAGCTTGTTGCATTTACATGACCAAAACTTCCGGTCAGGCCTTGCAGCCAACGTGCGCCTTGAGCTTGCGCATTGTCTTCAATAACAAAAAGATTATGTCGTTCAGCCAGCTCCATGATGGCAGTCATGTCGCATGCCTGGCCATATAGATGCACCGGCAAAATCGCTTTCGTCCTGGAAGTAATTGCTGCCTCGATCCGTGATACATCTATATTAAAGGTGTTCTCATCCGGCTCGACCGGAACAATAGTAGCACCCGTCCTGGTTACGGCAAGCCAGGTAGCGAGGTATGTATGTGCAGGCACGATAACTTCATCGCCCATCTCAATCGCGCAAGCCAACAAGCTCATCGTCAATGCGTCCAGTCCATTACCAACACCTACACAAAACGACATCTTGTTATAGGCAGCATACTCTTTTTCAAAAGCATCCACTTCTTTTCCCAGCACAAACCAGTTCGAGTCGTAAACGCGTTGGATCGCAGCCTGAACTTCCTGCTTCACCGTGTTATGCTGGAGGTCCAGGGACAGAAATGGTATACGCGGATTACTCATCAGGTCACAGTATAAAAATTAACTTTCGTATTCCAAAGATACACGTCTGCATCACCGGGAGTCGTTCTATAAATCTAATCCACGGAAAAAGTAAAATTTCCATTATTTTCGGGCTTTTATTTTTAGCATCATCTCATACAACATGAATTTTCAGAAAACCAATAACATCATCGGCTGGATCGTTTTTGCCGTTGCCCTCATTACGTATTGGCTCACCATGGAGGAAACCGCCAGCTATTGGGATTGTGGTGAATTTATCTCTGTATCCTTTAAATTACAGGTGCCTCATCCTCCCGGAGCTCCGTTCTTTTTATTACTCGGAAGAATGTTTTCTTTCATCGCCCTGGGCGATATAACCAAAGTGGCTTACTGGATCAACTTCTGCAGCGTACTGGCCAGTGCCTTTACTGCAGTGTTCCTCTTCTGGTCAATCGTTTTGTTTGGTCGCAAGCTTATGAAGATCAAAACAGAAGAAGACCTTACGGTTGACAGAATGTGGGTATTGATGGGTGCCGGTCTCATTGGCTCACTCTCCTATACCTTTACAGATTCAGCATGGTTCTCCGCTGTTGAAGCCGAAGTATATGCGATGTCATCTTTCTTTACCGCCTTCGTTGTATGGGCTATGTTAAAGTGGGATGTTATCGAAGACGAGTCGAAAGCAAACCGTTGGTTGTTGCTTATATTTTATATGATGGGTCTTTCCATCGGTGTTCACTTGCTGAACCTGGTTACGATCCCTGCTTTGGCACTGATATATTATTTCAAAAAATACAAGCCTTCTACCTGGGGTGTAATTGCAGCAATGCTCGTCAGCCTCGGTATCATTTTCCTGATCAACGATATTATTATACCAGGCTTGCCAACGCTTGCCGGTAAATTTGAAATCTTCTTCATCAATAGTGTAGGCTTGCCGTTTGGTTCTGGTGCCGTGATCTTTACGTTATTATTATTGGGTGCTTTGGTTTGGGGAATCTATTATTCTCAGAAAAATCAACGCGTGCTGTTAAATACCGCACTCAATGCACTTGCTTTCGTTTTGATCGGATATGCTTCGTATGCCCTTGTGGTAATACGTTCTAACGACAACCCTCCGATCGATGAAAACGACCCTTCGGATGTGATGAGTTTCGTAAGCTACCTGAAGCGTGAGCAGTATGGAAGTCGTCCGTTACTATATGGTCCATACTTTACAGCACAACCAATCGGTATAAAAGAAGGTGGTGCTATCTATAAAAAAGGGAAAGATAAATACGAGATCAAGGATCATAAGTTTGAATACGAATATGAGCCCGGTCAACAAACTATATTTCCACGTATCTATAGCAGCGATCCAGACCATGCACAGATATACCGGGAAAGTCTTGGACTTCGTGAAGGGGAAAAACCGACCTTCGTTGACAACATTCGATTCATGGTGAATCACCAGATTGGATGGATGTATGTTCGTTACTTCTTCTTCAACTTCGCAGGACGTGAGAGTGATATTCAAAATGCAGATTGGATGGGCCCATCACAGTGGTTTGAAGAACTCCCTCCTATTCTGAAAGAAAATCGGGGAAGAAACAATTTCTTCATGATTCCATTTATACTCGGGCTGATCGGAATGTTCTACCAGTCTGTTCATAACACGCGTAACTTTGTCGTGGTAGCCTTGCTATTTATACTCACAGGTGTTGCTTTAGTTATATACCTGAACTCACCGCCTACAGAGCCACGCGAGCGTGACTATATCTATACCGGCTCCTATTATGCATATTGCTTCTGGATCGGTTTCGCTGTGATCGCTATCGCGGAAACATTAGGAAAATATCTCAAGAATCTGAAAACTGCCGGAATCATTGCAACTTTGATAGCGCTTCCCGCTCCTGTTTTAATGGCACAGCAAGGATGGGATGATCACAACCGCGCCAATCGTTATTTCTCTGTTGATTCCGCTGTAAACTATTTACAGTCTTGTGCGCAGGATGGTATTCTCTTTACCGGTGGTGATAATGATACCTTCCCATTGTGGTATGCACAGGACGTTGAAGAAGTGCGCCAGGATTTGCGTGTGATTGTGTTGAGTTATTACAACACGGATTGGTATATCGAGCAGACTACACGCAATGCGTATATCTCGAAGCCGTTCCCTTATACACTTACTCTCCAGAATTACCGTGACGACAAAACGCAATATATACCGTATTACAATGCGGGTATAAAGCAGATGGATCTGAACAAGTATCTGGAACTGTTACGTGATAACAACAAGAGCTTGTTGAATCCGGAATATCGTGGTGAGCGCTATATGTTGCCTACAAAAGATATAGTATTAAAAGTAGATGTTGATAAGGTCAGACAACTCGGTATTATTCCGGAAGGAATGGATAGTCTGGTTGTACCGGAAATGCACTTGCGCGTGAAAGGTAATTCCCTTGAGCGTAAAGATCTGGCTATGCTGGATTTGCTGGCAACCGCGAACTGGGAACGTCCACTCTATGTAAACAACACCTCACTTGCACAATTTAACGTTGACTTGAGCCGCTATGTAGTACAGGAAGGAAATGCTTATCGCATTTTACCGGTATTGAATCCGAAGCCTTTCAATCAATCAGAACTTGTAAATACAAAGGTGAGTTTTGAGAACATGACGAAGAAGTTCCAGTTCAGAAATGTAGATGATCCTTCCGTATACTATACGCAAGATTACCGTAACTTCATTTTGAATCACCGGAGCAGTTTCAATTCTCTCGCTGAAGCATTCATTAAGAAAGGTGACTCTGCCAAAGCACGTGAAGTGTTATTGTTCAGTCTGGCGAAGATGCCGGATGCCTCTATCCGTTATGACTATACCTCAGCACAAGCAGTAAGCTTCCTGTTTGAAGTTGGTGAAAAAGAAAAAGCAATTGAAGTTGCCAACGCGATGTGGGTTCGTGCCGATCAATTGGCCGACTACTATATCCGTAAGCGTGAATACGGTCGCGACCTACAGATCAGCATTGTGATCTTGGGTGAACTGCAAAATGCACTGCATCGCTACGGTGAAGAAGAGTTAGCTAAAAAGATTGAAGATGCATACTCGAAACACACTGCAGCCTTTCAACAACTCGATCGATCGAACTTTTAAGAAATAATAAACTAAACCCTTCGGAAACCCCGAAGGGTTTTTTAATCGCCTCATTTGTATCCGTCATCGCTAAATCTTTTGATTTAACTGCTCTTTGCAGAACTTTACAAGCGAGCTTATAACTTAGCCAGCTATACATTGTGAACAAGATCGCTGCTATAATCCTGATGTTTTATTCGCTATCCATGTTGAGCTATGGATCGCTGGAGATGACGCACGATCTATTGCACTGGATGGCAAGCCACTATCACTCGGGAATTCATGATCACGACCATGGTCATCACCATACTTTTCAGGATCACGAACATCACCACGATCACGATCATGTTACCAAAGACGACTCTCACGATGCGGACCAAACTGAGTTGCCTTTCTTAATTCACTTCTTTGGTTATTACCAGCAGGAAACTACTTTCCAGTTCTATAGATCCCTATCGGAGATTCTTGAAGGTAACAACGTTTTTCCTTTAAAGTATATCTATAACACACCGCCTACACCACCGCCTCTTGCGGCCTGACAACCATCTGATGAAGTATATCTGCTGTTGACTTTTTTCCGACAGCACACTTCGCCTTATACTATATTTTACAGAGATCAATTAAAGAAACACGCTGCATTCTTTGCGAAGCACTGTGCCTTGTTGGATTTCTCTGTAAGTGAAGCTTTATTTTTTATTGACTAATTCATATACAAATGACATATTACCTGCTTCATTTCAGTATATTTTTGTTCGCGCTGTCTGCTGCACGAGCGCAAGGAACATTTACTGGAGTGGTTACAGATTCAGTTAATGCACCGTTGACAGATGTGAATATTTACATTCACCAATTGAAACGTGGTGCTGCTACGGATAAATTTGGTCGCTTTAAAATTCAAAACGTCCCACCCGGTCAGTATGATATCAGTATATCGTTCATCGGGTATATATCTTCTTTAAAGTCTATCGAAATTAAAGAAGGAGAAGTTACCGCCATTAAAGAAGCTCTATTACCAGGAGGTTTACTTTTATCTGACGTGGTGATAACAGAACAGATTGATCGGGACGTCAACACGATTGCACAGATTGATATTAAGCTGCGCCCTATTAATACATCTCAGGATATACTCCGCATGGTTCCTGGTCTGTTCATTGCCCAGCATGCTGGCGGAGGTAAAGCCGAACAAATCTTTCTGCGCGGATTTGATATAGACCACGGAACGGACATCAACCTTGAAGTTGATGGGCTACCTGTAAACATGGTATCGCATGCACATGGGCAAGGGTATTCAGATCTTCATTTTCTTATTCCTGAAATTGTAGAGCATGTTGATTTCAACAAAGGGCCTTACTATGCGGATAAAGGAAACTTTACTACCGCTGGCTATGCTTCATTCATTACGAAAGATGTACTTGATCAGAATCTGGTAAAAATTGAAGGAGGCAAATTTGGAACATTACGAAATGTAAATGCTATTAATCTTTTAAAGGACACAAAAGAAAAAAGAAAAAGCAACCTATATATAGCGTCTGAATTCTTTCGTACGGATGGATACTTTGACAACAACCAGCATTTCAATCGCCTGAACCTGATGAGTAGATATAGCACTCGCATGAACGATAACGAGATGCTCACCATTGGGCTTTCAACCTTTACCAGCAGTTGGGACGCTTCAGGTCAAATTCCAGAACGCGCTGTTGGAAGCGGAGAAATTACACGCTTTGGTTCGATCGATCCTACAGAAGGTGGTGAAACCTCTCGTACCAACGCCTGGGTAAAGTATATTAATACGCAAAACGATGGAGGCATTTTTGAGAATCAGTTATACTATACCAAGTACGATTTCAATCTTATTTCCAATTTCACTTTCTTCCTGAATGATCCTGTCAATGGCGATCAAATCACACAACGTGAATCAAGGAATATCTACGGGTATCATGGAAGTTACTCGCGGGAATCGCAGTGGAGAAACAAATCATTGCAAAGCAAAATCGGTATTGGATTCCGGTACGATGATGTCAATGATATACATTTGTATCATACCCGATCGCGAAAGCAATTCCTCAATGATGTATCCCGTGGTGACATCGATGAAACCAATCTATTTGCCTATATAAATGAGAAGCTTTATTTAACCCCTAAGCTTTCGTTGAATGCTGCAGTGCGATTAGATCATTTCACGTTCAACTATGCTGATGCCCTTACTCCAGACTATAAACGACAAAGTATAAGTAAACCCATTCTTACTCCCAAGTTCAATGTAAGCTATACGATAACACAAAATATAAACTTGTTTGTCAAGAGTGGTATTGGGTTTCATTCAAACGATACGCGTGTTGTAGTAGCTCAAAGCGGTGAAGAAATTTTACCGAAAGCTTATGGTATAGATATAAGTGGTACGTTTAAAATTGGTAATCATATACTCATCAACACGGCTCTCTGGAGACTTGATCTCGACCAGGAATTTGTTTACGTAGGCGATGAAGGAATTGTAGAACCGAGTGGCAAAACTTCCCGGAAAGGAATTGATCTGTCAATCCGATACCAGATAGCTCCGTGGCTCTACCTGGATACGGATGTGAACTTAACCGATCCGAAAGCTAAAGATGCTCAAGAAGGAGAAGACTATATTCCGCTGGCACCAACATTTACGAGTATAGGTGGACTAACATTCCGAATGAAGAATGGGTTGAATGGAAGTCTGCGCTATCGTTATCTGGGAGACCGTGCGGCAAATGAAGATAATACCGTTGTTGCGAAAGGATATTTTCTGGCAGATGCTGTCCTGAAGTATACCCGCCCACATTTCGAACTCAGCCTTACAACGGAAAACATTTTCAACGTAGCCTGGAAAGAAGCGCAGTTCGACACGGAGTCAAGACTATATACCGAAACGAATCCGGTTTCAGAAATTAATTTTACACCGGGAACTCCATTCTTTTTTAAAACAGGTATGAGCTTCTTCTTTTAATTAGAGAAGAATATCCATCGACGTGTCTATAAAACAAGAAAGCCCACTTGCGTGGGCTTTCTGTTCTTATGTTTGCTATACTATATATGTATCACTTCACCATAGGCAGCAGCGGCTGCTTCCATGATAGCCTCACTCATGGTAGGGTGAGGGTGAACAGATTTAATAATTTCATGTCCTGTAGTTTCCAATTTACGGGCAGCAACTACTTCTGCAATCATTTCCGTTACGTTAGCACCAACAAAGTGAGCACCTAACCATTCGCCATATTTAGCATCGAAGATCACCTTTACAAAACCATCGGTTGCTCCAGCTGCTTTTGCTTTACCGGATGCTGTGAATGGGAACTTCCCAACTTTAATTTCATAGCCCGCTTTCTTGGCTCCTTCCTCTGTATATCCAACCGAAGCGATTTCAGGTGTGCAATATGTACAGCCTGGTATATTGTTATAGTTAAGCGGCTCCGGATTCTTACCCGCAATCTTCTCAACACAAATTATACCTTCAGCCGATGCAACGTGCGCTAAAGCTTGTCCTTTAACGATGTCACCTATAGCATATACTCCAGCAACGTTGGTCTTATAGAAATCATCAACGATAACTTTTCCTTTTTCAGTTTTCACACCTACATCTTCAAGGCCTATACCTTCAAGATTGGTGGCAACACCTACCGCAGAAAGAACGATGTCCGCTTCAAGTTTAATTTCCCCGTCCGGAGTTTTCACAGTAGCCACACATCCTTTACCAGCTGTGTCTACTTTTGTTACTTCCGAATTCACGTAGATCTTCATTCCTTCTTTCTTGAAGATCTTATCTAACGTTTTAGAAACTTCTTCATCTTCTACCGGCACGATGCGCGGCAAGAATTCAACGATCGTAACTTCAACACCCAATGCATTATAGAAGTAAGCAAACTCAACACCTATAGCGCCTGATCCTACTACCAATAATTTCTTTGGCATTTCTTTCAGTACCATTGCCTCGCGGTATCCTATAATTTTTTTACCATCGATCTTCATGCTTGGCAATTCACGTGAGCGGCCTCCCGTTGCAACGATGATATGTTTTGCTTCGTAATCAGCTTTTTTACCAGCAGCATCTGTTACTTCAACTTTTCCGCCTTTCTTCAGCTTACCAAAACCTTCGATCAGATCGATCTTATTTTTCTTGAACAAGAACTGTACACCTTTACTATTGCTGGCCGCAACATCACGGCTTCGCTTTATAATACCATCGAAATCTGCTTTGAAGTCTTTTACTTCAATACCATAATCTTTTGCATGCTTGATGTATTCAAAAACATTTGCACTCTTTAACAAAGCTTTCGTAGGGATACAACCCCAGTTCAAACAGATACCTCCAATTTCAGCTTTCTCTACCACACCCACTTTCATTCCCAGTTGAGACGCCCGAATAGCAGCCACATATCCGCCAGGACCACTCCCGATTACGATCAGATCATATTTTGACATAGCATAGTATTTAAAATTCGCTGCCAAAGATAATCGCTGACGCTACATTTACATAAACGTTTAAAAAAGGATTGCTTACAATATGCATTTAATCTGATTTTACAGGAATTGTCTATTTTTGAGCGCTTATTCTGACAGGCAGATGGCTTGTAACGCTAAATCTTGATTTTAAAACATGAAACTTTTACAGGGAAAAACTGCCCTCGTTACCGGGGCTTCAAAAGGTATCGGAAGATCAATCGCGTTAAAATACGCTGAGCAAGGAGCTAATGTTGCTTTTACATATTTGTCCAGTGTAGAACAAGGGCAAGCCCTCGAAGCAGAACTTACCGCCAAAGGTGTAAAAGCAAAGGGCTACAGGTCCGATGCTTCAGATTATGCTCAGGCAGAAAAATTAGTAAATGATGTGGTTGCTGATTTCGGTTCGCTCGATGTGTTGGTGAACAATGCCGGTATAACACAAGATAATTTATTGCTGCGCATGACAGAAGAGATGTGGGATAAGGTTATTAACGTTAACCTGAAGTCGTGCTTCAATACCGTGAAGGCTGCTACTAAACCGATGATGAAACAGAAGAGCGGTTCCATTATTAACATGACTTCAGTTGTGGGAATAAAAGGAAATGCTGGTCAGGCTAACTATGCAGCATCAAAGGCTGGTATCATTGGCTTTACTAAATCTGTTGCTTTGGAATTAGGCTCACGCGGAATTCGTTCCAATGCGATCGCTCCTGGTTTTATCGAAACTGAAATGACTGCTGTACTCGATCCCAAAACAGTTCAGACATGGCGCGATGCTATTCCTTTGAAACGTGGTGGCAAACCGGAAGATGTTGCTGACGCCTGTGTTTTTCTTGGATCTGATATGTCAACCTATATTTCAGGACAAGTCCTTCAGGTTGACGGCGGAATGTTGACCTAAGCTATTTTTACGAGCTGTCAACTTCGGGTTGATGAACGTATTTTGTTACTATATATGAGTGCACGTTTTTTAAAGCGTGCACTCTTTTTTTGCCTGTACTTCATGCAGATATAGTATATCCTGACTCAACGCTATAGTTTATCAGTTCGAGAATTTCTCACGTTGCCCATGCCTTCCCTACTTCTGTTACCGGAACGCATCCTTTGTAAGGACCCGGTGCTTGATTGTATTGCAGTACTTGTGTCGCTCCTGGCTGGCTCGTAAAGAAACCCAGGAGTGCAAGCTCTTTCATCTCCAGTATAAATGGCTTCTCTCCTCCACCTCCGGCACGCCACCATCCAAAAGATCCCCCACCTGTTGAATTCGCGAGTGCTGCTTCGTGATGTTTCTTTACAAGCGCTATTTGTTCTTCGGACTTGCATTCTGCAAAACGATCACCGTATGTTTTTTTCGCTTCTTCGTCAAAAGCGGCTAGTCCTCTTACGAATCTATCTTTATCTACCTGCGGATATACTTCCTTCATCATACCATCAATGAAAGCAGGGACGCCTGCATCTTTTGCTCCAGGTGTTGTTGTCTTCGGAATTAATACTTCCGCTAATTCCGCAACGAGCAATGCCTGCTCCGGTGTAAAAAATTCAGGCGTATAGGTGAGTTCAGGAGCAGCCTTGCAACCCTGCAGCATCCCTAACAATGCCGGGCCAGTAACAGCATACCCGAGGGCAAGCGCTGTTCTTTGTAATACTTCTCGTCTGTTCATTATCGTATTTCTTTAAGATATATAGTTCACGTAACCGTACGGTTCAATCCTATATCTATAGCGATCGAACTTTATTTTTTCTTTTTAATTAAAGGTTTCTCTTTTTCAATTCACTTACAGCATAATCTGCAGCACGTGCGGTAAGCGCCATATAGGTTAACGATGGATTCTGGCAGGCAGAGGATGTCATCGCGGCACCATCAGTAACAAAAACATTCGGAGCATCATGCACTTGATTCCACTTATTCAACACGGATGTTTTCGGATCTTTACCCATGCGTGCAGTTCCCATCTCGTGAATACCCAAGCCCATATTATCCGCTACATCATATGTTCTTACATTTTTAAAGCCTGATGCTTCAAGCATTTCTGCAGCAGAAGCTTTCATGTCTTTGCGCATCGCCTTCTCATTCTCTTTCCACTCGGCATCGATGTTCAACGTAGGCAAGCCATATATATCTTTCTTGTCTTTGTTGATCGATACTTTATTTTCATGATAGGGTAAACATTCGCCAAAGCCTGTGATACCGATTTTCCAAGGACCCGGATTTTCCAAAGCACTTTTAAGATCAGCGCCAAACGACATCTCAGCAACACCACGCGACCAACTCTCGCGACTGGCACCTCCCTGGTAACCAAAACCTCTTAGAAAATCGGTACGCTTATCATTGCCTATATTTCGGAATCGTGGTATATATATACCATTGGGTCTGCGTCCCACATAGTACTTATCATCAAATCCTTCTACATCCGCCTCAGCACCGGTGCGGTATTGATGATCCATTAAGTTATGCCCCAGTTGTCCACTGCTGTTACCCAGTCCGTTGGGATGATTCGGAGATGTAGAGTTCAGCAGAATAAATGTACTTCCTAATGTAGATGCGTTGAGGAAAATGATCTTCGCATAAAATTCAATCTCTTCTTTTGTATTGGCGTCCAGTACACGAACGCCTATGGCCTTTCCTTTCTTTTCATCATATATAACAGAGTGTACTATAGAATGTGGGCGCAACGTCATGTTACCGGTTTTCATAGCTGCCGGTAGTGTCGAAGCATTGCTACTAAAGTATGCACCATACGGGCACCCGCGATCGCACATGTTACGCGATTGACAAACACCGCGGCTTGGATCGTGCGGAAGTGCAGCTGTTAAGTGGGCCACGCGACCTATAGTAACCTTCCTTCCGTTAAACTTTTCAGAAAGCTTGTCCCGAAAAACTTCTTCCACGCAATTTAATTCCATAGGCGGAAGAAACTTTCCATCGGGAAGATGTGGAATGCCTTCCATCTGACCGCTTACTCCTATATATGATTCAACATGATCGTACCACGGAGCAAGATCTTTATACCGGATTGGCCAATCAACACCAATACCTTCTTTGGCATTGGCATCAAAATCAAGATCAGACAAACGATACGTTTGTTTACCCCACATAATGGAACGACCGCCTGCATGATAGCCGCGGATCCAATCGAAAGGTTTAACTTCTGTATATGGATTTTCAAGATCGTTTACCCACCAATGTTTATTTGCCTGGTTCACCCAATTCGTTCGGGATTGTACTGGATAAAATTTCAGTTGCTCTTCCGTAAGTTTATTTGCGTGCGGTAACTGCCAGGGGTCTTTTGTCATGGTTGGATAATCGACCTGATGCTTTACATCACGGCCGCGTTCCAGTACAAGTGTTTTTAATCCTTTCTGTGTGAGTTCTTTGGCAGCCCAACCTCCGCTGATGCCAGTACCTACTACAATGGCATCATAAGTGTTTTGCTTTTGCGCTTCGATATTCAGGTTCATAGTTCTGGTAGAGTTTGAAAGTGAAGTTAACGACTTAATACTCGTTTGAAAATAATTAAAGGGCTTTTTATCGCAGGAGAGTCTTTTAAAATAGATTAATGTAATTTAGTTGCGTGTTGATCTTCGATAATTCGCATATAGAAAAACATTTTTTTACTATGCGATTTTATAATACAGATTATATACCCAACGAGTTATAGCCGGGTACATACATTATGTTGAAAGTCAATAGGATCAATTTTATTTATGGAGCAGACTGAAACGGAGAAAAATAGTGTTGAAGAAGAAGCAAAAGCACTGCTGGCACAAGCCTTTGCATGCAGAACTTACGATCTGCAAAAAAGTATAGCGCTTGCACAGCAAGTAATTACTACGAGCGAGCAATTAGCCAATGAAGCGCTTGGTGCTTTAGCAAAAAATCAACTTGCCTTGTATTCAATGATCCGTGGCGATTACCAACGATCGCTTGCATTCGCAGAGGAAGCATTAACATTTTTCAACCATAAGCAAGATCTAAAAGGTATAGCAGATGCTAAATATGCTATTGCCGGTGTGCATTACAAAACCGACAATTTTCACTTTGGCCTGGTATACCTGCTTGATTGTCTTTTTATATATCGCAATCTTCATGATCACTATAATGAAGCTCGGGTACTAAAATCCATCGGTACTATTTATGAATACCTGGATGACCAGGAAAATGCGATCAGCTCATACTTAAGCTGTGTTTCAGCAGGAAGACTCACCAATGACCCTAACCTCGAATCAAATGCTTACAATCCGCTTTCAGGTATATATCTGAAACGTGGCATGACAGACTTGGCGCTGGCTACGATCGAGAAGAGTATAACACTGAAAACACAAACCAATGATATACGTGGTCTTGCCTATTCACTCTACGGACGTGGTAAAGTATATATCAAGCTTAAAAAATTTGACCAGGCTTTTGATGATCTGAACCGAGCCTTGAATATTCACCTGGAGGCAGGCGATCAATTGGGTATCTCCATGACTTACAACAAGCTTGGTGTACTGTATCATGCGTTGGAGCAATATGATAAAGCACGTGAACATTTAGTGCTTGCCAAACAAGTATCCGATCAATACAACATTCGGTTTATCCGCTATAAGTCGCTGTATAATCTTCATTTAGTGGCACGTAGTGAAGGTAACGTCAGTGAAGCACTTGATTTTCTGGAGCAATATATAGTGATTAAGGAAACGCTGGTAGTGGCACATACTTACAATGCTGTTAAAAGCTATGAGGCAATCGCGAAGGTAAAATTCCTGGAGCTGGAAGCAGAGATACAGCGGAGTAAAACGGAGATCATTGAAAAGAAAAATGCAGAACTTGATTCCTTCTTCTATCGCGTATCGCATGATCTGAAAGGACCGATCTCATCATTGCTTGGTTTGAACAACCTGATGAAATATGAAATTAAAGATCCGCAGGCATTAAAGTATATAGATATGTATCAATCGCAGATTCTGCGAATTGATAACATCGTGCTCGACCTGATCAATATAACGCGCATGAATCATTCGGAAGTAAACCGGGTGAAAATAGATTTCAAAACGTTGCTGAACGATTGTATCAATACCTACCAATTCCTCGACAATTTTAAGAGAATCAAATTTAGTATAGATATAGCACCCGATCTGGAGTTTTATTCAGAGTGGGCAATTATCAATACTATATTACAAAACCTGATTGAAAATGCTATCAAGTACTCCATGCCCGAAAAAGAGCCTGTTGTACATATATCCATTTTGCGTGATGAAAAATTCTTAACGATCGTGGTCGAGGATAACGGTATGGGTATAAACCCACAATTGCAGTCCAAAGTGTTTAATATGTTCTTTCGGGCCAACGACCATGTTGCGGGAACAGGCCTTGGACTTTATATATTGAAGCGTGCAGTGGAGCGATTACAAGGTGACGTTTCTTTTAAAAGCGAAGTTTATCAGGGCACGACATTTACGGTGCGATTGCCTTTTTTCAGCACATAAACTAATATTCGAACAATATTACTAACGGTTGTACGCGTATAGTTATAAAAAAAATTTCATGCAAGACTTGGAAACAACTCTTGTGGACTCTACGTTTGTGGTATCAAAGTCGAATAAGCACTCTTGCTTGATCGATTTATAAAGAAGCGCGGAGAGACAGGCTCTGAGAAGCGCTAGCAACCACTCCCTATAATAAGGAAAAGGTGCTAAATCCTGACTCCGGCTTGGATGGTCCAGGTCGGGAAATATAAACCGATGAAAATGAAAAGCATCATTAACACCATCACTAAGACAGGCTTCAATAGCCTCCGTGCTTATTTCCCCAACGCTGTAACTATTATTATTAACAATTGCATGTGTAACGACGCATGTTGTTGTTACCGTGCTGTTGCTGCCAATCTCTAGCACACCGCTTTCAGCAACACACTAGTCTTACGATCTGCCACGTGACAGGTATGATTACGACTACGTCTGCTCTTATAGCAAAATCCTTTTAGAAATAATTTTTAGTCATCCTCTCTAACTTAATAATATATAGTTATGTCGAACTTACATTTTGAAACCCTCCAATTACATGCTGGTCAGGAAGTGGATCCCACAACCCGGTCACGCGCTGTACCAATCTATCAAACTACTTCCTATACCTTCAGAGATGCCGAGCATGGTGCAAATCTTTTTGCACTGAAAGAATTCGGTAACATTTACTCGCGCATCATGAATCCTACGAATGATGTATTTGAAAAACGTATTGCTGCGCTGGAAGGCGGAGTAGCTGCATTGGCTACCGGCTCCGGACAAGCCGCTCAATTCATCGCCTTGAATAATATACTTCAGACAGGTGATAATTTTGTGTCGACTTCATTTTTATATGGCGGTACCTATAACCAGTTTAAGGTTGCGTTTAAACGCCTTGGTATAGATGTACGTTTTGCTGAAGGTGATAAGGCAGAATCTTTTGAAAAGCATATCGATAAAAAAACGAAAGCCCTATATCTCGAGACGATCGGAAATCCCGGCTTTAACATTCCGGACTTTGAAGCGATTGCTGCGCTTGCAAAAAAACATGACCTGCCGTTGATCGTTGATAATACTTTTGGCGCTGCCGGATATTTATTCAGACCACTTGAACATGGCGCACATGTAGTAGTAGAGTCTGCTACAAAATGGATTGGTGGCCATGGTACATCTATAGGAGGTGTTATTGTCGATGGCGGAAACTATAATTGGGGCAATGGTAAATTTCCTCAGTTTACAGAGCCATCCGAAGGTTATCATGGATTAAAATTCTGGGAAGTATTTGGTGAAGGAAATCCACTGGGTCTACCAAATATAGCATTCATCATTCGCGCCCGTGTAGAAGGCTTACGCGACTTCGGTCCTGCATTGAGTCCTTTCAACTCTTTCCTTCTCTTGCAAGGATTGGAAACACTTTCCCTGCGTGTACAACGCTCTGTAGACAATGCATTGGCGTTAGCACAATGGCTTGAACAACATGAGCTTGTCGAAAGTGTAAATTACCCGGGCTTACCAAGCAGCACCTATCATAAACTTGCCAAAAAATATTTACGCAATGGATTTGGCGCTGTACTTTCCTTTACGTTAAAAGGTACCAAGCAACATACTGCTAAGTTTATAGATAGCTTGAAGCTCATCAGTCACCTTGCCAATGTTGGTGATGCAAAAACACTTATCATTCAACCTTCGGCTACAACGCATCAGCAGTTAAGCGAAGAAGAACAAATTACCGCGGGTGTATTGCCAACCTTATTAAGAATTTCTGCAGGTATTGAACATATAGATGACATCAAAGCAGACCTTCAGGAAGCTTTTCAAAAAGTATACGAAGGCGAATTAATATCCTAGTTAAAGTTAAGTATAAGTATCCGTCCCCTCTCCTTTCCAGGGAGAGGGGTAACGGGTGAAGCACCACCACCATCATGGAGAAACACGATCACACCTTTCATTACAATCATTCTTTTAACCTTGAGTGCGGAGAAACACTTCCGGGTTTTCAGTTAAAATATACTACACTTGGAAAGTTAAATGCCGACCGCTCAAATATAGTCTGGGTTTGCCATGCGTTAACGGGAAGCTCTGACTTTACAGACTGGTGGGGCGATCTCTTTCGTGAAGGAAGTGCCTTTGATCCGAACACACACTTTATTATTTGCGCGAATATTCTGGGGGGATGCTACGGTTCCACCGGACCTCTTTCTATCAATCCGGAGACGGGTAAACCTTTTTACCACACGTTTCCATTGCTTACCAATCGCGATGTTGTAAAGGCTTTTGATCTGTTACGACAAGAACTGAAGATTGAAAAGATATATACTCTTCTTGGTGGTTCACTCGGTGGCCAACAAGTTGTTGAGTGGGCTATACAACAACCGGATGTATTCGAGTATATCATTCCGCTGGCGTGCAATGCATTTCATTCACCCTGGGGTATAGCGTTTAACGAAGCACAACGCCTGGCGATAGAAGCTGATCCTACGTGGAAAGAAAACGATCTTCGTGCAGGCTCAGAAGGATTGAAAGCAGCTCGTGCCATTGGTATGATCTCATATCGTTATTACGAAACCTTCAATCAAACGCAAGCCGAAAAAACCAACGACAAGCTTGGGGAATTCAGGGCTGCTACGTATCAGCGATACCAGGGAGAAAAACTGGTAAATCGTTTTAATGCCTTTACATACTATACACTTTCTAAAATTATGGACAGCCATAATGTAGGGAGGAATCGTTTGGGTATAAAAGAAGCGTTGCATTCCATTCGTGCAAAAGCATTGGTGGTGGCAATCGATACGGACTTTCTTTTCCCGGTAAGCGAGCAGAAATTTTTGGCTGAGAATATTCCGCATGCACAGTATGCTGAGCTTACTTCTCTCTATGGACACGATGGATTTTTAGTAGAGTTCGAACAATTGGACACGATCATAAAACAGTTTTATCACCAGAAAACATTAAGCAAGGTATTATCATGAGAAGAAAATTAAAGTTAGGTCTCTTTGGATTTGGATGTGTGGGTCAGGGCCTGTATCACGTTTTGCACGAAACCCATGGCGGTGTTCAGGCGGAGATCAAAAAAGTATGCGTGAAGAGCAAGAACAAGGAACGTCCTGTAAAGGAAGACTTCTTCACATTCGACAAAGATGAAATTCTGAATGATGCCGAGATTGATGTTGTTGTTGAGTTGATTGATGATGCCAACGCTGCTTATGAAATTGTAAAGACTGCATTGCTTCGCGGCAAAGCTGTTGTTACTGCGAATAAAAAAATGCTTGCCGAACATCTCGAAGAAATATATGAGCTTCAGCAAAAAACAGGAAAGGCCGTGCTATATGAAGGCGCTGTCTGTGGAAGCATTCCTATACTTCGAAACCTCGAAGAATATTACGATAACGACCTGCTCAATAGTATAGAAGGTATATTTAATGGCTCTACCAATTATATACTTACCAAAGTATTTGAAGAGAAGAAAACTTATTCGGACGCTTTGAAAAAAGCACAAGAGCTTGGCTTCGCTGAAAGTGATCCGAGCCTGGATGTAAAAGGGTATGATCCAAAATACAAATTGGTAATTGCCATTGCACACACGTTCGGATTATTCATACAACCGGAAAATGTGATCAATATAGGTATCGATAAAATCTCGGATCTGGATCTGAAATTCGCACGTGAAAACAATTATACTATTAAGCTTATCGCCCGTTCATTCAGGCTTGAGAACAGAGTATATGGATTTGTGGCACCTCAATTTATAGAAGCAACCAACCCGTTAGCATCTGTACGCAATGAGTATAATGCAGTGCAAGTGCAGGGTGCCTTTGCTGAAAAACAACTCTTTATAGGTAAAGGCGCTGGAAGCTACCCGACCGGGTCTGCGGTGTTGTCTGATCTTTCTGCACTGTCGTATGACTATATATATGAATATAAAAAACTTCACCAGGCCGATCGGTTCGAATTTTCAAACGAGCTTATTGTAGAAGCCTATATCAGTTTTGATGAAAGCGTGAAGATTTCGATTAATGATTTCGAAGTATTCCAATCGGGTTATGCCGCTCATGGGAAACAATATATGGTTGGACAGGTGAAACTTTCGAAGTTAAAAGAATGGTCACAGGCCGATGGCGTGGGAATCATTCTGGCTCCAAACAGTCAGTTCATTCCCGTTAAAACTTCATCCAAGCAGGAAGCGCTTTTAGCATAAAACTTCGCCTCAGGCCAAGTTGTAATAAAAAAATTGTAAAAGAGACCGTACATCAACGGTCTCTTTTGCTTTTAACAGGCTTTTTTAATAACTATGCTAAAGACCAAAAACCCAAACCCTGAAAAGATTAGCATCTATATTCTTTCTGCTCATCTTTCTGTTCAACACAGGAGGGTACTATCTTGTCTATTGGGGAATCAAACAGCACGCTAAAGAAAATCTACTGGAACGTTTAAATGCGTCCAGCTATAGCAAAGAAGAATCTATAGTGCTTACTATACCTTTCTCATTACCTTATCAGGTTTCCGAAGGAAGCTACGAGCGTGTTCATGGCGATTTTGAATATGCCGGTGAGTACTATAAACTCGTAAAACAAAAACTTGAAAACGACACATTATTTATAGTTTGTGTAAAAGATAAAGAAGCCAAGCTTATTGAAGAGAGTCTATCCGACTATTCAAAGCAGGCAAATAATCTTCCTGTTGGATCAGAGCAAGCTTCCAACTTCCTTTCAAAACTCTTCAAGGATTTCCATACGGAAAGTAAAGCAATCATTACTGTTGGCTATACCGTTGTGTTGAAAAAACCGGAGACAACGAACTTCCCCGCTGTACTCCAGGGTCTGCATTCAATTGATACTCCTCCTCCCGAGATATTCCTGTCGTAATTTTCTCTTAACAGCATCAACTCTTTATGATGCTATAACAACGCATGTAGTTTTACATACGCGTACTTATATTATATACTGGAATATTAACTCTACTACTTTATGAAAGTAAAATTTTACTCAATCTATATACTTCTGTTTGCTGTATTACTTGCTAACACGAACAGTTTTGCACAAGGCTGTGTTGCCGTTCGAAATATGTCGTCATGCTCATTGTCTTTCGATTCAACAGTTAATAAATCATGGCAGCTTTCCATGAATTATCGATACTTCAAATCCTTTCGCCATTTCCGTGGTAAAGAAGAAGAGAAAAACAGAGTTGATGATGGGACTGAAGTAATCAATAATGATAATTCAATACTGCTGGGAGTAAGCTATACTTTAAACAGACGATGGAGCTTCTCTGCAACAATACCTCTCATATTCATTGATCGCTCATCGCTATATGAGCACAAAGGAAACAGCAGCGGAGAACGTTACCATACATCTTCTAAAGGGCTTGGCGATATACGCGTAATGGGTTATTTATCGGCTCTTCCTCACGCTCGTAAAACACATTTACTTGTTGGATTGGGAGTTAAACTCCCTACAGGAAATTATAATTATAAGGATGACTTTCACAAGGCCGATGGTATTCAACATTTACCTGTTGATCAATCCATCCAGCTTGGAGATGGCGGCACAGGTATAATCACGGAGTTTGATTTCTCAAAGCAACTCGGAATCAAATGGCATGGATATGCAACCGGTCTATATCTATTCAATCCACGAAATACAAACGGCACGCTGAGAAGTCAAACGCTAACAAACAATATTCCTTTGTCAAACGAGATGTCAGTAGTAGATCAATTTCTGTTTCGTGTGGGAGCAAGATACTCTATCAAAAAAATACAACTATCCCTTGGAGGAAGATATGAAGGTATACCTTATAAAGATGTCTTTGGTGATAGCGATGGCTTCCGCAGGCCTGGCTATATTATATCTGTTGAACCAGCCATTGCCTTTACTACTGGACAGCACTCCTTCGGTGCAAATTTCCCAATCGCATTGGAAAGAAATCGCACGCAGAGCGTTGTAGACAAAGAGAGAACAAAAATTACAGGAACTTACCAGCATGGGGATGCCGCTTTTGCTGATTGGCTGATATCAATCTCTTACGCTTACAGACTTTCGAAATAGACTATATACAATATACACATGAACAAAAAAGGGAAGAGCTATATTTAGCTCTTCCCTTTTTTAGTTATATACTGTCACTATTAAGGCTTAACCGATTTTTCAATTCTTAACCCTACCGCGAGTACACCTTGTAATGTATCGGTGCGCATGAATTGCTCGAACTTTATTTTATACTTACCAGCGTTCTTGAATTGATAATCTTTCAACAACATCAGCCTGTGATCATATATATCTCCCAGTCCGCTGGTGCCCAGTGGTTCACCTGATTTGGACTCGAACAAGTAATCACTGATGAGACTCTTGTGAATTTGATTGCCGATCGAATCCTGCAGATAATACGTCAAGAATAATCTTGACCATGGATATGAAACCGCATTACGTACATTGCCATAGAGTGTATAGCGTACATTCGTATCATCTATAACAAACTCGAACTCCGGCTTATTATCCACCAACCAATATCCTTCTTCGAAGTCTATATATTGCTCATAAATGCGATTGTCTTCACACCCTGTTACGAGGATCATTAAGACTATAACTGTCCAGAAAACTCTCATGGCTGATTGCCTGGCTTTGGTTTATTCGGGTTTGGATTTTGATTACCGCCACGATTATCGCGATTCGGTTTGTTCTCACGCGGTCCTTGATTCGAGCGCTGCGGTCTGTTTTCGCGCGGCCCTTGAATATCATTCTGTCCCTGGTTATTAGGACGATTGGGTTTATTCTCGCGTGGTCCTTGTATATCGTTTTGGTTCGAACGGTTTTGACGATTTTCGCGAGGCCCCTGTATATCGCCCTGATCTTTATTCGGACGATTCTGACGGTTATCGCGATTGCCTTTGTTACCACCACCACGGTTGCCTTGGTTAGCCTGTCCTGTTGGAGGACCTTGTGGATTTTGGGCATTCGGAGAACCTCCTTTGTTACCAGGCTTTTTCTTATTGCGCGATTTACTTTTGAATCGCTTGTCCATCTGATCAAGATCGCTGTTCAGCGGGCCTGACATAATTTTTTCTTCAACTATATCTATCTCTAATGTAGCAGGACGCTTCCCTTCACTGTTCATGCGAAGGATGTGATTTACGCGGTCTATATTTAGCGGATACCAGGTGTTCTCTTCTTTAAAGCCGAACCACATGATCTTCCGGAATATATCTGTCTTCTGAAGAACCGCTTCACCTTTCTCAGTGAGCAATGGAGTTTCTACTTTCGGTATATCTTCCAATGCCTCCATATAGGTTTCCAACTCATAGTTCAGGCAGCACTTTAATCTTCCGCACTGACCGGAGAGTTTACTGGGATTCAATGACAAGTTCTGATAGCGTGCTGCACTCGTTGCTACGTTCTTAAAATCACTGAGCCATGTAGAGCAACACAGTTCACGTCCGCATACACCAATACCACCGAGACGACCGGCTTCCTGACGCAAGCTGATCTGACGCATCTCTACCCGAATCTTGAATTCACCCGCAAGGAGTTTAATCAGTTCACGGAAGTCAACGCGATCATCGGCAGAATAAAAAAATGTTGCTTTCATATTATCAGCCTGATACTCGATGTCGGAAAGTTTCATTTCCAATTTCAAGTCGCGAATGATTTCGCGCGTACGATAAAGTGTAGGCATCTCACGCTTCTTTACCTCTTCGAATTTCTCGAGGTCTTTCTGATGCGCTATACGATATACCTTTTTGATCTCACCATCGTTGGCAACTTTCTTCTTTTGCATCTGCAGTCGAACAAGTTCTCCCTGCAGCGATACATGTCCTATATGATGTCCGTTCGGAACTTCTACCACTATAGCATCACCTGTTGTCAGGTTTAGCTTCTCAGAGTTCCTGAAGAATTCTTTTCTGCCATTTTTAAAACGTACTTCAATAACATTGAATCGATCTTCCGTTGGCATATCCATATTGGACAGCCAATCGAACACGTTCATTTTATTGCATCCACCGGTACCACAGGCTCCATTGTTATTACAACCAGCTGTTTTGCCGTCCTTATCTTTTGTTGATCCACATGAGCATCCCATCCGGCTTACACTTTATAATTCAATAAATCCTGTCCAATATCATTGCGAAAATACAAGCCATCCCATTGGATCTGCTTGGCCGTTTCATACGCTTTCTCGCGTGCTTCATCCAAGGAGTTTCCTTTACCAGATATAGCCAGTACACGCCCTCCTTCTGTTACTACATTTTCCTGATGCTGTTTGGTTCCTGCGTGGAAGACCAATGCCTTGGAATGATTCTGCAGGCCACGGATAACTTTTCCTTTTTCATAGTCGCCTGGATATCCACCTGAAACCAACGCGATCGTAACAGCATGCTGGTCATCGATCTCGATCGTTTTATCTTTTAAAGAACCTGATGCCGCTGCTATCAACAATTCAAGGAAATCACTTTTAATGCGAGGCATCACGGCCTGCGTTTCAGGATCACCCATCCGCGCGTTATACTCGATGACGTATGGAGTTCCTCCAACATTCATCAGCCCTACAAAGATGAAACCTTTATAATCTATACCATCTTTCTGCAAACCTTCTATAGTCGGCTTCACTACTTCTTCTTCTACACGTTTCATAAATGAACTTGTCGCAAACACTACGGGCGACACAGCGCCCATGCCTCCTGTGTTCGGACCAGTATCACCATCACCAATGCGCTTATAGTCTTTCGCTTCAGGGAGAATTACATAGTCCTTACCATCCGTTAAAACAAAAACAGACAGCTCAATACCGTTCAAAAACTCTTCGATCAATACTTTCGCACTTGCTGCTCCGAATTTTTTATTCACAAGCATTTCTTTCACCACTGCCTTTGCTTCTGTTTGGCTAAGGCTAATGATAACGCCTTTACCAGCGGCAAGTCCATCTGCTTTTAAAACGATTGGAGGTTTACACGTTGATATGTAGTCGAAAGCCTGATCAAGATCAGTCACTTGAAACGTTCTAGCTTTTGCTGTAGGGATGTTATTGCGGAGCATGAACTGCTTGGAGAAATCTTTACTTCCCTCCAGCTGTGCTCCGACTTTACCTGGGCCTACCATCAGGATGTTCTTAAGCTTTGGATCAGCTTCAAAGAAGTCGCGGATACCATCTACCAGTGGTGCTTCAGGACCGACTATAACAAGTTCTATTGCATTCTCCAGACAGAATTGTCCGAGCTTAGAAAATTCATCAACAGCGATGGATACATTCTCAGCGATCTCTGCCGTACCCGGATTACCTGGGGCAACATAGAGTTTACCACATTGAGGACTTTGCTTTATTTTCCAGGCGAGAGCATGTTCTCTCCCACCATTGCCGATTATAAGTATATTCATTGAGGTCAAATCAGTTGAATCCCAAAGATAGCCGCGAAATCGGTTAAATAAAACGGGGAGGAGTTAACTGTGAATCGTTATCTGCCAACTGCGAATTGTTTAGAAGTGACGAAGTGAAACAACCATGATGGATAACGATCAGATGGCTATAAAACAAAAAACGTGAATGGGAATATCCCATTCACGTTTCAGCTATACGTTGATAACGCTAAACGTTAATCAGTTTGCATATTCTGACATAAACTTGATGCGCATCATTCTGATTTCTTCTTCTGAGTAATCAGCAATTGAGTCATCATTCAGAGCTGCTTCAAGACTATCGGTTTCTGCGTTCATGAAATAGTCATGTATATCTTCCTGCTTGTGTGCATCGAGCACCTGGTCGATATAGTAATTCAAGTTAAGCTTTGTACCAGAATAGCAAATGTTCTCGATCTCTGTCAGCATGTCTTCAAATGAAAGGCTGATCGTCTCCGCTATTTCTTCAAGATCTACCTTACGATCGATTTGCTGAATGATAAAGATTTTTGTCTTCGATTTATTAACAGAAGCTTTTACGATTACATCACTTGCAGTCTCAATATCATTTTCATCTACATAGTTTTGAATAACTTCCAGAAATTCCTTTCCGAACTTATTCACTTTACCCATACCTACACCATTCACCTGCGCGAGGTCATCTTTGGTTGTAGGATAGGTTGTAGCCATTTCCTCCAATGAAGGATCCTGGAAAATTACATACGGAGGAAGATTTTTTTCCTTCGCTATTTTCCTGCGAAGTGTTTTAAGAATCTCGAACAACTTAACGTCATACGATTTTGTATTTACCGGTACACGTTCAGCTGATTCTTCTTCTTCATCTACCTCGGTAGTAAAGTCATGATCGCGTGCAAGTTCTATCGAGTGAGGTTTCTTGATGAAATCTTCTCCTCGCTTTGTAACCTTCAACGCCCCTATATTATCGATATCTTTTTCAAGATACTGGTATATCAATGTCTGACGGATTACTGATTTCCAATAGTCAGCATCTTCATCTGCTCCTTTACCATATACCGAGAGATCAAAGTGCCCGTAACTTTTTACATACTCATCTTCAACACCACGTATAACATTTACAAGGTGATTAAGTCCGAAGCGCTCATTGGTAAGTTTTGCTGCCTGCACTACAAGCCCCACAGCATCCATACCTTCAAAGCGTTCGCGCGGATGTACACAGTTATCGCACATACCACAGTTCTCCTGTTTATACTCTTCACCAAAGTAATGAAGCAGTTGTCTTCTACGACACACAGGAGACTCCGCATAGTATTCCATCTCTTGTAAAAGAATACGCGCGTTCTCTCTTTCCTGTACAGGTTTATCTTTATTGAATTTCTCGAGCTTGTTCAAATCATTATGACTATAGAACATTAAGCAGAGGCCTTCTAATCCATCGCGACCAGCACGACCTGTTTCCTGATAGTATCCTTCGAGTGATTTAGGAACATCGTAGTGTACTACGAAACGAACATCCGGTTTATCTATACCCATACCGAATGCTATAGTAGCAACGATGATGTCTACTTCTTCATTCAGAAAGTCATCCTGATTTTTCATACGCACATCCGGATCAAGACCAGCATGATAAGGTGCCGCTTTAAATCCGTTTACATTCAGTAGTTGTGCGATCTCTTCAACCTTCTTTCTGCTGAGACAATAGATCACGCCAGATTTACCTTTGTGGTCTTTCAGGAATTTGATCAGTTGCTTCTTCGTTTCTTTCTTCGGACGAACTTCGTAGTATAAATTCTTACGATTGAATGAAGAGATGAATACATCTGCTTCTTCCATCTGAAGGTTCTTCTGAATATCGATTTGTACTTTCGGTGTAGCTGTTGCTGTAAGCGCAATCACAGGCATATCACCTAAGTTGTGAATCATTGCTTTGATTCTTCTATACTCCGGACGGAAGTCATGTCCCCATTCAGATATACAGTGAGCTTCATCTATAGCAACGAAAGAGACATTTACTTTCTTGAGAAATTCTATAGTCTCTTCTTTGTTGAGTGATTCCGGTGCAACGTAAAGAAGTTTTACGTTACCGTTCATACACTCTTTCTTCAACCTCGTGATTTCACTTTTGCTTAATGTAGAGTTGAGGAAGCGCGCGTTAACACCGTATGCGTTCATCTGATCTACCTGGTTTTTCATTAGCGCGATGAGTGGTGATATAACAATCGCTAATCCATCATTGATCATAGCAGGCAACTGATAACACAGTGATTTACCTGCTCCTGTTGGCATGATTACAAATGTATTTCTTCCATCCAGCAAATTACGGATAATCGTTTCCTGATTACCACGAAACTGGCTATACCCAAATATCTCCTTGAGTCTTTCTTTTAGTGCATCTTTCTCTTCGACCAACATCATTTCGTCTTGATAAGTTATATCTTTGTCCACAGACAAAGCTAATTTTGAAAAGGCATTGAATTTAGGAAAAAATATTAAAAAAATTGCACGGGATGTATTAATAAATGAATCCTTAGCAATTCAGAATCTCACCAATTTTATTGATGACGATTTCGAAGCCTGTGTTAAAGAAATTTATTCTGCGAAAGGCCGCGTTGTCATTACAGGCGTTGGCAAAAGTGCCATCATCGCCAATAAAATTGTTGCTACGTTAAACTCCACTGGAACTCCTTCACTTTTCATGCATGCTGCTGATGCTATACATGGAGACCTCGGCATGATTCAGAAAGATGACATTGTTATATGTATCTCCAAGAGTGGCAACACTCCAGAGGTCAAAGTATTAGTCCCACTACTCAAACGCAGAGGATCGAAGCTTGTTGCTTTAGTTAGCAATACAAATTCATATTTAGCACAGCAAGCTGATTTCATATTAAATGCAACGATTGCAGAAGAAGCATGTCCTCATAATCTTGCTCCAACTACAAGCACCACTGCACATCTTGCACTCGGTGATGCTCTTGCTGTATGCTTGTTGGAGATCCGGGATTTTTCAAGTCGCGACTTTGCTGAATACCATCCGGGAGGTTCATTAGGCAAGCAACTATATTTAAAGGTATCAGATGTTTATAGTCATAATGCATTACCACTTGTAAGTCCAGACGCTCCACTTAAGGATGTTATATTGGAAATATCGTCTAAACGTCTTGGTTGTACTGCTGTAGTAGATGAACACCAAAATTTATTAGGAATCATAACCGATGGGGATCTTAGACGTATGCTTGAAAAGAATACTGACCTCAGTGGTATAAAAGCTTCCGCTATAATGACGCGTAATCCAAAAAATATCGAAAAAGATGAATTTGCAGTCAAAGCCTTACATCAGATGCAAGAGGGAAATATTACCCAACTGCCTGTCATGGACGGAGCGCGAGTTGTCGGTTTTGTACATTTACATGACCTTCTAAAAGAAGGAATCGTCTAATATTTCAAATATTTCTTTTATAAAATTCTGTTACTGACTTCTTTTGTAAAACGTCTTACGTCTAAAAACTAAATGAACAAAAATTTATATGTAGTGCTAATGGCCGGTGGTGTCGGAGTCCGTTTTTGGCCATACAGTCGTAACTCTAAACCGAAGCAATTTCTAGATGTTCTTGGCACCGGCAAAACCTTACTTCAATCTACGTTCGAACGCTTCCTCCCCATTTGTCCTGCAGAGAACATTTATATAGTAACACACGAAGAGCATGCACAGCTTGTAAAGCAGCAGATTCCAGAAATAAAAGACGAGCAGATTCTTACAGAGCCCATGCGAAAAAATACAGCTTGCTGTATAGCGTATGCCAGCTATAAGATTGCACAGCGAAGTACAGATGCTATCATAGTAGTAACTCCTTCTGATCATCTTATACTTCGTGAGCAAGAGTTTCTGGACGTAATCAAGAAGGCTGCCGATCAAGCGAAGGGACAAGATAAACTGATGACCTTAGGCATTACTCCTACGCGACCTGAAACAGGCTATGGCTATATACAATATCATACGGATAAAACCTTTGCAAAAAAGGTAAAGACTTTTACTGAAAAGCCTGAGCTATCACTTGCAAAGAAATTTTTAGAGAGTGGAGACTTTGTATGGAACTCGGGAGTTTTCATTTGGGGAGCTAAAGCCATCCTAGATGCATTTCATCAACATTTACCAGAGACTGCTGAAGTCTTCGATGAAATTGTAAAACCGAAACTTGGTACACCCGAAGAAAAAGAAGCAATCCTCAGTGCATACTCGCAGAGCAAGAGTATATCTATAGATTACGGAATCATGGAGAAAGCCTCCAATGTATATGTATGCCTTGGCAATTTTACATGGAGCGATCTTGGCTCATGGGGATCAATTCACGAGATCTCTGAGAAAGATGATAACAACAACGCTGTTGCTGCAAACACGCTGATGTATGAAACGCGTAACTCCATCATTAAAGGTTCACCCGACAAGCTTATTGTAGTACAGGGCTTGAATGGATACCTGGTTGGAGAATTTGGAAACGTTATTATAGTTTGCGAGAAAGACAAAGAAGAGCAATTCCGCAAGTTCGTAAATGATGTAAAAACACGGCCCGGAGCCACTGAATTTATATAGTATATTCACTCAGATTTCGCAGGAACACTCCTCATATATTCCTGCGAAATCTGAGGAATGATATATAGTATATCCGTTCGCGGAAATATTTTCCTTATCCGTTACTCGCCAACAAATCAAGCAACCTTAATTGATTGCGTGCGCGAATCAGGTTTTGTTTAGGATAACTAGTCTGATAGTATATATCGCCATTCAAAAAATCGGTTAGCATTCTCAATCCCATAATATAGGTCATCATTTGCCCTGAGAATTCTATTAAACCTTTCTCTTTCTCTGTTAATATACTATCCATCTCTGAGAGGTATCCCTTCACAAGCACATCGTAAATATTTTTCCGCACAACAATTTGCGACACATCTTTTACTTCTTCATCAACAGGGCTCACAAATGTGCGAATCATATCACCAAGATCGTAAATGAAATAACCGGGCATTAATGTATCCAGGTCGATCACGCAAACATCTCTACGAGTAGTGGCATCAAACAATATATTATTGATTTTTGTGTCGTTATGCATGATGCGCAACTTCAAATCACCACTCGCTATTACCTGGCTATATTTTTCTACCAGGTATATATATGATTGACATGTCCTGATTGCGCTCGAGGCTTCCTCTTTTCGCTCTGGTGTAGCTCGTGTTAACGCTTCTTCAAATTGCTGATACCTCCAGCGCAAATCATGAAACCGATCGATGGTAGCTTGAAATAATGTGGGATCAGAACCCGCTAGCTTTTTTGTAAGACGAGCAAAACCACTGGCAGCATTAAATGCTTCTTCCTCCGTTTCAACTTTATTAACGGTAATTGTATTCGCTATATAAGGGAAAAGACGCCAGGGAAATCCCTCTTCATCGTATACCATTTCATCTCCGGAAGTGGTTTTAATACTGGAGAGAAATAAATAATCCGGATCATGCCGGTAAATATAGTCTGCCGCTGCACGAATGTTCTTCGCTACGATCTCCGGATGTTTAAATACATTTTTATTAAGGCGCTGAAGTATATAGGAGTTCTCTCCGGTAAGCTTATATGTTTGGTTGATATACCCTGCATGGATCGGTTCTACTTGAAACTTGCCTGTACCCAGCGGAAATTTTCTCAGAATATCATCTAATGCCATGAATCAAATATACATGCAATTGAGCATAGCGTATAAATATATAGCACAAGACAAAAAAATCTCCTGCAGATTCCAGCAGACAATAACTGCTTTATGAGAACCTGCAGGAGATTTTGAATTGCATTTAATAGTCTTGTATCAGGCTACCAAAGTTTGTCAGGATAGTCGCCCTTGGTAATCAATGACTTAATTTTAGCTGATACTTCTTCCTTATCTTCTTTATAGGTAACACCGAACCATATATTTCCTCCACCCAATACTTTCACTTTACCAATGCCTCTATGGATCAGTTCATTTACGATAAGCGGTATATAAAACTCTGCTTTCAGATTTTGATGATTCTCTTTCAAGAAGTCTTCAAACATCGTTGATGCCAGCTTGAACACTTCCGGATGAAAGCCCCAGAAGTTCATAGACGTTGGCGCATTCGGATCCAGTATACGATCGCCCTCCTTTTCTTTTGATATGATCTTACCGTCTTCCAGTACTATAGTTGTACGCTCCACTACAGACTGCAGGTAGCCATCTTTATCAGCCTGGCCCACACCTCTTGAAACACTTCCGTGCTCCGATAATACTTTACTCAATGTAAAGCCAACCATAGCGTGAGCTCCCGTGGTGTCATTCTTAAAATAATCCGCCACTGACGCAAAAGCATCCTTACCATAAAAGTCATCAGCATTGATAGCGATGAACGGCTCGGTGATCACATCTTTAGCGCATAACAATGCATGCCCTGTACCCCACGGTTTTGTACGCTCGTTGGTATTATAATGTGATGGTATAAGTTTATCGATGGACTGTACTACAAACTCGACTTCAACTTTGCCCTGAAGTTTGGGAAGGAATTTTTCTTTTACTGTTTCCAGGATTTCATCACGAACGATGAACACGATTTTTGTGAACCCTGCACGAATGGCATCAAAAAGCGAGTAATCCATGATTGTTTCGCCATTGGGGCCAAATCCGTCAATTTGTTTTATGCCTCCGTATCGGCTTCCGATCCCTGCAGCCATTACGAGCAGCGCTACTTTTTTTTGTGTGCGATTTGGTGTGTCCATTGTGTTTTAGTTTATTTCAGAATAAATAGATGGTGTGTTTCCGCAAACACTTGCTTTTGAAGCTGTTTATTACGTTTTAACCGAAGTCTATAATATCTTCCGGAAGGAACAGAAAAATAGCTTTCAAGAAACACCATTGTGAGCTTGGAAAAATAACAAGGCGCAAAAATAAAAGTTTTAATAAAAGTGCGTGCATAAAGCACACTATCAATATAGAAGTTAAACCACCTAATTACCTTATAAACCTATATCATGACAAAGCAGAAGAATGAATACCTGGTGCCGATGATCATCATCGGAGCGTTGTTCTTTATTTTCGGATTTGTAACGTGGGTGAATGGAACTCTCATTCCCTACTTGAAGATCGCGTGTCAATTAAAAAGTGATTTTGAATCTTTCCTGGTAGCGACCGCTTTCTTTATAGCCTATACGGTGATGGCTCTGCCTTCTTCTTTTGTGCTCAGTAAAGTTGGCTATAAAAAGGGAATGGCATTAGGATTGGGAATCATGGCTATAGGTGCTCTATTATTTGTTCCTGCTGCTCAAGACCGAAACTTCAATCTCTTTTTAGTGGGTCTCTTTATTATAGGAACAGGACTGGCATTACTGCAGACCGCTTCGAATCCATACGTTTCAATAATCGGTCCCATTGAAAGTGCGGCAACCCGCATTAGCATCATGGGTATTAGTAATAAGATAGCAGGTATACTTGCCGGACTTATTTTTGGATATATAGCATTGAATGACGCTGACGTTCTTGAAAAGAGTTTACAAACCATGGACATGGCAGCAAGGGAAGCGAAGCTGGATGAACTGGCAAGCCGTGTTATTATACCGTATGTAATTATAGCCGCTGTTCTGGTTGTTCTGGCAATAGCCATTCTGTTCTCATCACTTCCGGACATTAAAGATACCGGTGACGACTCTGCAAGTCACTCTTCAGATTCTTCAAAGACAAGTGTATTTCAGTTTCCACATTTATTACTTGGTGTTATTGCGCTATTCTTATACGTAGGTGTTGAAGTAATGGCTGGCGATACAATCATCAGCTACGGAAAATCACTAGGAATCGAGTTATCCATGGCCAGATTTTTCACGCAGGGGACACTTGCTTTCATGCTATTGGGATATGTTGTAGGCATTATCGCTATACCCCGCTATATATCGCAGGCAGTTGCGCTGAAATTCTGTGCAATTCTCGGAGTTATCTTTACCATCCTGGCCGTGGTTACGACCGGTTATGTTTCTGTAGGTTTTATCGCAGCATTAGGTTTGGCAAACTCACTGATGTGGCCAGCTATATTTCCACTCGCCATTGATGGCCTTGGCAAGTATACCAAAACCGGTTCTGCTTTCCTGGTTATGGCGATCTCCGGGGGTGCTATACTTCCTCTGGTGTATGCTAAATTTGCTGAGGTTTGGAATTCCCAGGATGCGTATTTATTAATGGTACCTTGTTACCTCTATATCCTATACTTTGCCATGAGTGGATATCGCGCAGGCAGAAAAATTCAAACTTCATAAGAAATAAAAAAGAAGCTATAGCATCAAGCTATAGCTTCTTTCAAAAACTCATTCAAGGGTTTGGCCGACTTTAATGTGTCGATTACGTTTTTTATAAACTTCTTGTCAGTCACTTCGCTATCGGTGAACTCGTGTGTGACAACGAAACTTTTCAGTTTTAACCATTCAACATACGTGTGATCGGCCGGGTATCCCTTCGGAGCTTTCTTTAGTGAATCTTCATCCCAAAATTTTGAAAAGCTCTTTTTGAATTTCTTTTCATTGAAGATCTTCTTCAGCTTATCACCGTTATAGTCAATCTCCTGGCGAACCTTACCAAGATATTCAGGCTGTGGCTGGAACAAACCTATAGCTACAAAACTTTTATTCCCGGGCTCTATCTGAAAATAATAGCCGGGAGTGCCTAACCCTTTTCCCTCAGAAGAAATTGCTGCTCCAAAGTTATTTTTATAAGGACGCTTATCTTTACTGAACCGTACATCGCGATAAATACGGAAGGTTAACTTCTTCGGATCAAGCCCGCCAAGCGTATCATCAAACTTGATCATCTCTTCCAGCAGGTTCGCTACTATTTGATCAAACGATTCTTTTGCCTCCAGATATTTAGGCTTGTTCTTATCAAACCATTCACGATTGTTATTCTTTGCAAGGTCTTTCAAGAATTTTAAGACGAGAGGGAAATTCATATTCAAGATCTTTAACGTTACTATATATCAAAAAACTTCTACGATAGTTTCAAGCCCTATACCTCGTGATGCTTTTACAAGAATTGTTGCATCCGAGACATTGTCTTTTTTCAACTGTTCCATCAATGCATCTTTGGTTGTAAAATGCTTTGCTTGTGGAATCTCCTCCAGGGCCGTCTTGATAAGGTTGCCACAGAAATATACTTCCTTCAAGCCCTTCTCACGGATCAGCTTTCCAAGACTTCGATGTTCTTTCTCAGCCTCTTCTTCCAGCTCAAACATATCACCCAGAATCACAACCTTGCGCGCAATCTTCATGGCTGCTATATTCTCAATGGCTGCCTGCATCGAGCTGGGGTTTGCATTGTAAGCATCCAGTATAATTGTGTTCGTTCCCTTCTTCACAATCTGCGAACGCATATTCGAAGGTATATATTCAGCGATTGCCTGATTTGCCTGGGTACTTTCTACATCGAAAAATTTTCCAATGCACAACGCTGCTGCCATGTTCTCAAAGTTATAGGTGCCAATCAGGTTGGTGGTAATCTCCTCGTCATTCTCTGCTTTGAGTTTTACAAATGGATCAGCCCCTATTAATTCACAATGATAATAATCGCCCTTGGCGGGATATAGTATAGGGCTCGCAAATCGCTTGGCCATATTTGAAAGAATGGGATTTTGCGAATTGATAAACACGGTTCCGTTGGTTGCGATCAGGTGCTGAAATAATTCTGATTTCGCCCGGATAATATTTTCGTATCCGCCAAATGTACCAATGTGTGCCTTCCCTATATTCGTAATAAAACCGTGCGTTGGGTTGGCGATAGAACACAACAACGCGATCTCGCCTAAATGATTTGCCCCCATCTCAACGACTGCCATCTCATACGATGCATCAATTGAAAGTATAGTAAGCGGAACGCCTATATGATTATTCAGATTTCCTTTCGTTGCGTAGGTTTTATATTTCTTACTCAACACAACGCTCACAAGTTCTTTGCTCGTTGTTTTCCCATTCGATCCCGTTAAACCTACCACTGGTATTTTTAACTGATCGCGATGATGACGCGCCAGTTTCTGCAACGTCTCCAATACATTTTCAACAACAATACAACGATCGTCTACACGGTATGCAGCGTCATCAATTACAGCAAAGCTCGCCCCTTTCTCCAGCGCTTGTGCAGCAAATTCATTCGCATTAAAACGGTCGCCCTTCAATGCAAAGAAAATAGAACCCGGTGTGATCTGCCGCGTATCCGTAGACACCTTGCCGGACATCAAAAATTTTGAATATAAATCTGCAATACTCATCATGATCAACTTCTTAAATTTATTGGCCCCGTCATTTTCTTCATAGGGATTATGCACGGGAAAAAGTATCTTGGTGGCAAGATAACAGCCTCGCTGACCACTACGTTATAGTAGATAGAAAAATTATTTCATGAGATTACTTTTATCCTGCTTCCTTCTCTTCATTTCATTTGGCGTTCAAGCTCAGTTTACGTATGTGCTAGACCAAAGCATTCCGGTTGAAAATGATAAAGCAACCTTAACGATGCCTTGGGTTGGTGGCCTTAATACTGCACAGTATAACACCATGGATTTGAATGAGGACAATCAGGAAGATCTTGTTCTCTTTGACAGGATGACCAACAAGATTTTTACATTTCTGAATCTTGACAATCAATATGTATATGCTCCTGAGTACGAGCCGTTTTTCCCAAGCGATGTTGCCAACTGGATTTTACTACGCGATCTGAATTGTGATGGCCGGAAAGATATATTCACCGGGAATATTCTGGGAATAAAAGTTTATACAAACGAAACGCAGTCTGGCGAAACATTAACCTGGAAGCATCATTTATTCTATGATGACGGAAATAAAAGTGATGTGCTCCTTACAAAAGGATTTTCAGAAGAAAAGATAAACCTGCAGCTTCAGTATGATGACCTTCCTACCATTACAGATGCAGACGGTGATGGTGACCTGGACATTTTTTCAGTACGCTTTGCTGGAAATGGTACGATAGAATATCACAAGAACTATGGCCTCGAACGCAACAACAATAACTGCGATTCACTCGACTTTGAAAGAATTACGATGCAATGGGGAGGCTTCACAGAATGTAGCTGTGGAAATTTTGCATTTGATAGCGAGGCTTGTCCTACAGGAGGAAGAGTTGAACATGCGGGAGGAAAAAGTTTACTGATGCTTGATGTTACACAAGATGGACAGTTGGATGTGCTGTTATCAGAAGCTACTTGTACACGGCTTTCATTTTTAGAGAACAAAGGAGATTTATTAAATCCTGTTGTTAACTCCGATGAAAGTTTCCCTGCAACCAATGCTAGTAATTTTCTTTACCCAGCACCATATTATGAAGATGTAGACTTTGATGGTCTGAAGGATCTGATCATCACTCCGAATATATTTACGAAAACAAGCTTGAACACAAACCTGGCAATGTCCAACTGGGTATATAAGAATTCGGGTACAAATGATAAACCGGTCTTCGCCTATAGCACCGCTAATTTTCTTCAGGATAGAATGATCGATGTGGGCGACAATGCTGTGCCTGCTTTCGCAGACTTTGATGCAGACGGTGATTATGATCTCTTCGTGAGCCAGAATACATCGGACGTAACCGCTGCTACAATACAGGTATATGAAAATACAGGAAGTCAATCATCTCCCAGCTTCAAGTTAGTCGAAGACAATTACCTGAACTTCACAACGCTTGCCCTATACAATCTTAAGATCCAGTTTACAGATATATCAGGCGATGGCAAACAGGATCTTGTATTCACAGCCACAGGGTTCTTCGATGGCGTTACGCGACTAAACTATATTCCAAACAAAGCAGCTGCCGGTTTAAGTTTTTCCATCGGTGATATGCAAACCATTGATATTAATCCTGCTATAACTACAGAGCTTGCCTCCACCGAAAATATTTTAGTGATCGATATCGATCTCGATGGCAAGAAAGATCTGCTGCACGGAAGAAGTAATGGCGCTATATATTACTGGAAAAACTCAGGAAACAACAATGCACCAAGCTATACTCTTACAAGTGAAACATATCTTGGCATTGGCTCTAGTGTACTCCGGCAAAATCTTTCATTTGCTACAGGTGATCTAAATGGAAACGGCACAAACGACTTGGTGATTGGTGATCAGACAGGAGAGCTTCGTGTGCTGGAAAATTTCCGGCAAGCTGCCAATGCAGATGCTGCTGTTAGTAATATAGTATGGAACCCACTGTCAGAAACCTACCAAACACGCAACCTGGGCGGAAGAATCTGGCCAGCGATTGTCAATTTGTTTGGAACTACGCAACCCGCTATTGTTACCGGAAATGTAACGGGTGGGCTAACAGTTTTAAAACACGATAACAGTATTGAGCTTCCTGCGAAGCCTGTCGTTACTGTATATCCTAACCCGGTACTTAAAGGAGGCAGTTTGAGTGTGCAATCAGACCGACCTGTTTCCATGCAGATTTTTTCAAGCACCGGTCAGATCATTAGCCGGTCAATCCTGATCCAACCAAATCAATCAAATCAATTAAACGATGTCAGACTCTCTGCAGGATTATATATTCTTCGTTTCGTCTGGGATAATCAATCGTTCGCGAAAAAAATTATAGTTCATTAATTCGCGTATTCCTCCATCTTTGCGCCCGCAAGCAATTGCTGCAATTACTTTATTAAACTCTTGTAGAATAAGAGGAGTGAATTCTGTTATTCATCAGTATGAGTGTGTCACTATAAATACGACTTTATGAAATATGCTTTTCTTTTTGATATGGATGGAGTGATCGTTGACAGCAACCCATATCACAAGATTGCTTTGGTTCAGTTCTGCAAAGAACATGGACATGATCTGAGCGAAGAAGAACTCCGCGAGAAGATCTATGGCCGGACAAACCGCGATTGGATCCTTAACATTTTTGGAAATATAGGAGATGAAAAAATCCGTCAGTATACAGAAGAGAAGGAAGCGCTCTATCGTAAGTTATATAATAAAGACATCGTACCGGTAAAAGGATTGATCGGCTTCCTTGAGAAAACAGAGAAGGCAGGAATTCCAAGAGCCGTTGCAACGTCAGCACCACGCGCCAATGTAGATTTCTCGTTATCTAAAACCCATACCGAGCGGTTTTTCCCAACCATTCTTGATGATTCGTTTGTGAGCAAAGGGAAACCTGATCCGGAGATTTACCTGAAGTCTGCGGCAGCGTTAGGTTTTAAACCAGAAAACTGCATCGTGTTTGAAGATTCGCTTTCGGGAGTCGCTGCAGGCAAGGCCGCGGGATGTAAAGTGGTGGGAATAACAACCACGCACACTCCGGAAGAGCTCCATCAAACCGACCTTTTAATTACCGATTTTGAAAATCTTGACCCGGAAACATTGATTTCCAGGCTTTTTTAAGAAAAGACTTAGGATTATTTGAATTTGGTTTTGGATTATTGGGAAGGTTTTTCCGATATTTGCAATCCCTTTTTAGAAGGGGCTAAAATTGAGCTCATTATGGCACGAGTTTGTGAAATAACAGGAAAAAGACCTCAGGTTGGTAACAACGTATCGCATGCTAACAACAAGACGAAACGTAGATTTTTACCAAATCTTCAAAAGAAACGCTTCTACATTCCTGAAGAGGATAAGTGGATTACGTTGAAATTGTCTACTAAGGCAATTAAGACCATCAATAAGAATGGTATTACCGCGGTATTGAAAGAAGCCAGAGCAAACGGATTTCTGGTATTATAGTATTACACGTCAATCGTTGATGAGTTATAAATTATCCGTATAACCAAAGGCGATCAACAAATAACGTAAAAGAAAATGGCAAAGAGAGGCAACAGGATTCAGGTGATCTTAGAATGCACAGAGCATAAAACCAGCGGCCAGCCAGGTATGAGCCGTTACATCACCACCAAGAATCGTAAAAACACAACAGAAAGATTGGAACTGAAGAAGTACAATTCTATCTTGAAAAAAGTAACTGTTCACAAAGAAATTAAATAACCCATGGCAAAGAAAGTAGTTGCGACCCTGAAGAAAGCTGACGGAAAGAGCTTTGCAAAAGTGATCCGTGCTGTGAAGTCTGAAAAGACAGGTGCTTACACCTTTAGAGAAGAAATCGTTCCAGCTGATTTAGTGAAAGAAACACTTGCTAAAAAATAAGCTGGTTATATAAGAAACAGAAGTCCCTTATGAGGGACTTTTTTTTTGCCTTCTCTGAGCGACAAGTATTTCAACGAGGTTTGATCCGAAAGAATTGAACCTATGAAATATATAGTTCGCTTGTTTAGAGCATGAATTTTTAAATCAGATCAACGGTTGTATTAGCGATCCTTATTATCGGATTTGCCTTGGTTATTGGATTTTGTTGATATTTGAAACTTGTCATTTAGAATCTATTTATGTTCGGACTTTTCTCAAAAGATAAAAAAGAATCACTCGACAAAGGACTAGCGAAATCCAAGGATAACTTTTTCGGTAAACTCGGAAAAGCTCTTGTTGGAAAGTCTACTGTAGATGATGAAGTTTTAGATAACCTGGAAGAAATTCTGGTGTCATCCGATGTGGGCGTTGAAACAACTCTAAAAATTATAGAGCGCATTCAGCAACGTGTAGCCCGCGATAAATACTTAGGCGCATCTGAACTTGATAGAATTTTAAAAGAGGAAGTAGCGTCTCTTTTATCGGAAACCAACGCGAAGGAGATTCAGGAATTCGAAACACCTGCCGATAAAAAGCCATATGTAATTATGGTTGTGGGAGTAAACGGTGTTGGCAAGACAACTACAATAGGAAAGCTATCAGCTCAATTCAAAAAGAAAGGTAAAAATGTATTACTCGGTGCAGCCGATACGTTTCGTGCTGCAGCAGTAGATCAACTGAAACTTTGGGGCGAGCGTGTGGGCGTACCGGTTATTGCAAAAGGGATGAACACCGATCCTTCAGCCGTTGCCTTCGATGCCGTAAAAGCTGGTGTCGATCAGAATGCTGACGTTATTATTATAGATACTGCAGGAAGACTTCATACAAAAATCAACCTGATGGCGGAACTTACCAAGATTAAGCGCGTTATGCAAAAAGTTATACCGGATGCTCCTCACGAAGTACTCCTGGTGTTGGACGGAAGCACCGGCCAGAATGCTGTGATCCAGGCAAGAGAATTCACCAAGGCAACAGAAGTTACCTCACTGGCCATTACCAAACTTGATGGCACTGCGAAAGGTGGTGTTGTTATTGGAATTTCTGATGAGTTTAAAATTCCTGTAAAATATATAGGTGTTGGAGAGAAAGTAGATGACCTTCAAATATTCGACAAGAACGAGTTTGTAGACTCGTTGTTTAAGCGAAACTGATCTCACTATTTTTTAGTGGCGGCCGGCACCGGAGTTTTTCTCACAGGTATCCTGAAGAATATTTGGTAGTTAAAGCCCCAGGTAGATTCTCTATCCGTGCGACCATAGCCAGGCACATCGCTTGGTACCATTTCACCGGTTTCGTTCGTGCTTAATCCGAATTTAAAGCGAGCGGTATATCCCATCCATATATACTTCCACATTTTTACACGGAGTCCTGTTGTCAATTCAAACCAACGACCTTTTACGTTCGTATTATACAACTCTTTATCAAGCGAGCCCCATATTTCATCTTCAACACCTTCAATTTTCATGTGCTCGGAGAACGTGGATTGACCATAACGCCCTCCTATAAAGAACATATTTTGTTCAGGATCCTTTGTAAGGAAATTAACATCTATACCAGCTCTGAAGTAATTCCCTGAATTATCATAGTCGCCATTATCACCACCATACGTTCTTGCCCAGTGACCATAATCAACTGCGAGAAAAAAACGATCAAAGTCAACATCCGCATTTACCTCCCACCCATTGAAAGTCTTACTGTAAAAATTCCGTGCTATAGAAAGAGCATCAGTACCAATCCGAATTCCGGTTGGCTTATAGCTTTTCTTTTCCAGCGAATCAATCTTCGTGGATGACGAATCGTTTTGCGCGAACACAAATGTGCTGCAGAAAACCAGGAGCAATATGTTAATTGACTTCAACTGCAATGTTTGTAACGGCTGGAAATTTAACATCATTCGTTATGAGTACATCTGCATCGCCACCTTCCAATAAATTCACCAGATCAGAATATATCACTTGTGGACCGCATCCTGGAAATAGCGTATCTAAAGTAGTAGTATAGCTCACAGATATAGTATCAGGTGCCCGATCGGCTTCCGTATAAGTAACAATAAACTGAGTGCTGTTCACGCTTGCGCTTGGATTCAGTGGAAGCCTCACCGTACTGGTTGTATCGCCTGCATTGTAAATATCAGAAGAGTAATTTGTAGTAATACTTTTAATATGCACAGCTGTTGCTGTTGTAGTGCCTGGTCTTCTGAAAACAACCTGTGTGAGATTTGTTTCAGGGCAACGCATCAATTTAACATTAACCACTGCAGGATCCTGCAATGCTTCGAGCCGATCATCATCACTATCCAATGCTATAGATGCAGTATCAAAAGTCGTCGCTGCATTTGCAAAATCTACCTTTAAGCTATCTATAAATTTTTGGTTGCCACACTGCTTGTAACGTTCCTCTTCAAAGACCCTATAGGTCAGTCTTAGCTTTCTTACCGAATCTACTAATCCGAAATCATCTGCAAAATCAAAGGTATAAGTAGAAGATCCCTGGGTAAGATTAACCGGAAGATATAGTGTGGATACTGTTTGATCTACATAAAATTTTTCACCATTGAAATCAGCTGTTACACTGTTGAATATAGTACTGCGTGTTGTAGCCGACTGAGTAGCCGTTCCTGATATATAGAGTTGTTGCAGGGTGAGCCCGACCATGCCAACGTTCGGACAGCGATATACAGCGATATTAGTTCCTCCGCTTTTTGTAGGCGTAGTGTTTACAAGTCTGATGGAATCAAATGAATGGCTTGCTACATTGAGGTCCGACAAAATATAGCGCGAACCGCAGTCATCTGAAACGTATTGTATTTTTGTAATATAGCCTAGCTTCAGCGTATCCTTGCTGCCATCAGTCCTGGTAAAGAAAATATCTGTACCTGTTGCTGTATAATTCAGTGGCAATGAAATGCCGGTGACAACAGTATCAGCGAGGATTGCGCTTGTACCCGAGAATGATATTTCCGTTGCCTTCAGGGTATCGGCAACAGTAGAGCCCATCACGTGAAAAGAGATGCCTAAAAAATTATTATTGAGTTGAAAGCAATCCGGATCGTCCAGGCACGAGGCAGCCAGAATAATGAAAGCGATGAACCAGCTCGTTTTTCTCATAGTTTTTGCGGTCGTAAAGATAGTTTAACGCCCCAAAGCCCAAATTCTGTGCCCATTTATTTTTAGTACTTTTGCATTCATAACAGAAACCCCAACGTAGCAAACATCGAAATCAAGGTCAAAATCATTCTTTCGGATATTTCTCCTACTGAATTATTGAAACCTGATTGTTGTTTGAAAAACGCAAGTGGTGATATAATTTAAATGAAGACAAAGGGTAACAAGAAAACGAAGGTCAATATTGTAACACTGGGCTGCTCCAAAAACCTGGTGGATTCTGAAGTACTATTGACTCAACTGCGTGGAAATGGAATTGAGGCGGTCCACGAATCAAAAGAAGACGATGCCAGCGTTGTGGTTATCAATACCTGCGGGTTTATCGATAACGCCAAGCAGGAATCCATCGACACCATTTTACGCTATGTAGATGCTAAGGAAGAAGGCATTGTTGATAAAGTCTATGTTACGGGTTGCCTTTCGCAACGCTATAAAGATGATCTTGAAAAAGAAATTCCGGATGTCGATGCATGGTTCGGCACACGCGATCTGTCACGCATTCTGAAAGTTTTTAAAGCTGATTATAAGCACGAATTAGTTGGTGAACGGATTCTTACCAATCCCAGTCACTATGCATATCTGAAAATTTCGGAAGGATGCGATCGCCCTTGTTCCTTCTGTGCTATTCCCTTGATGCGTGGTGGTCATATTTCCAGACCCATGGAAGAGCTGGTACTGGAAGCTAAAAACCTGGCAAAGAATGGTGTAAAAGAATTACTTCTCATCGCACAGGATTCTACTTACTACGGTTTGGATCTCTATAAAAAGAGAAATCTGGCAGAGCTTCTTCAACGACTTTCTGATGTTGAAGGTATAGATTGGATAAGACTACATTATGCATTCCCTGCGGGATTCCCCATGGATGCTCTTCAGGTAATGGCCGAGCGCTCAAACATCTGTAAGTATATTGATATACCTCTTCAACACGGATCAACGCGTATGCTGCAACTTATGCGCAGAGGTATAACACGTGAAAAAACTGAACAATTGTTGCAGACCATTCGCGAGAAGGTTCCGGGTATAGCAATTCGTACAACCATGATTGCTGGCCACCCGGGAGAAACCGAAGCGGACTATCATGATCTTTTAAACTTTATAGAAAAGTCACGGTTCGATCGTCTCGGAGTCTTCGGTTATTCACACGAAGAGAATACACATTCTCATTCTATGGCGGATGATGTTGCCGACGATGTAAAACAACAGCGTGTTGACGAGATCATGGAACTTCAGCAAGGCATTTCCCTTGAACTCAATCAACAGAAGATTGGAAAGATTTACAAGGTGTTGGTTGATCGCAAAGAAGGTGGCGAATTTATAGGCCGCACAGAATTTGATTCTCCCGAAGTTGATAACGAGGTGATTATCCATAGTCCTGAAAACTATTTGCGCGTAGGCGATTTCGTTCATGTAAAGATCAAGTCAGCAACGGAGTTTGATTTGACCGGAAGCATTGCGGATTGATCTGATTTAATCTTTTCGTCTAGAAGGCTATACACATTCATCACCATACTATATATCCAATAGTATGGTTTAACATTTCATTAACAAATTAGCTATAGCAGGAAGGTCGTTCATTAAAAAATACAATCTCCTGCCATAACAATTTGCTAAACTTAATACCGGAAATTACCGTTATTCGACTTGTGAATTCACGTACCACCAATCCGTGTTCCTGACTTATGCAGCTTGAGAAAATCTCCTTCGCTGAAACGCGATCCTTCAGTTCTTTTTTCCTGGATTACATTCAACAAAAAGAATCTCTTAAGCCCTTCTATCATCACTTTCCGCTCATTGAAAATTTCAAAGGTCAACTTGCTGAAAAAAGTAAAACATTTTCAGCGCAGACCCGAAATACATTGGTTGAAGTATTGGAGCAACAATACACTTCGACTCCAGCCATTGATGCTGTACAGCAAAATATAAAGGCACTGAAACATGAAAAGACCTTCACGGTTGTAACAGGTCATCAGCTGAATATCTTTACAGGTCCGCTGTATTTTATATATAAGATCATTACCGTCATCAATACGTGTAAGCAATTGAAGGCACATTATCCTGACTATAACTTTGTGCCGGTATACTGGATGGCCTCCGAAGATCATGACTACGATGAGATAAAGTATTTCAGACTTTATGGTAAGAAATATGCGTGGGGCACAAATCAGAAAGGCGCTGTCGGCAGGTTCTCAACTAAAGATTTACTACCGCTGCTAAATGAAATTCCCGGAGACATCTCTCCTTTCAAAGAAGCATATACTAAAAATAAAACGCTGAGTGAAGCTGTCCGTCATTACGTTAATGCACTGTTTGGCGATGAAGGACTTGTTGTGGTTGATGCCGACAACACTAAACTCAAATCTGTCTTTAAAGAGGTAATCCGACAAGATATAGTTGACAATTCTACAAAGAGCCTGGTAGACAAAACGAATGCAGCACTAGAAAACAACGGATATAAAATACAAGTATACTGTCGGGATATAAATTTCTTTTATCTCGATGGAAGTTTGAGAAGCAGAATTGAAAAATCGGGAGATAACTATCAAGTAGTTGATACCGACATTTCTTTCTCTGCGGATGAAGTAAATGAACTGATAGAAAAGCATCCCGAACGATTTAGTCCTAATGTAATTCTAAGACCACTCTATCAGGAAATGATTCTGCCGAATCTAGCTTATATAGGCGGTCCGTCTGAAGTTGTATACTGGCTTCAGTTGAAAAGTGTATTTGAAAAATTCGAAACGCCATTCCCGATTTTGATGCCGCGCAATTTTGCGATGGTAATGGATCATACTGTTGTTCGCAAGTATGAGAAGACAGGCCTCGAACTAAAAGACCTCTTCGAAGAGAAGAACTATATATTCAATCATTGGGTATTAAAACGTTCACCTCGCAATCTTACCGTAGGCGCAGAGCGAAGCCAGGTTCTTGAAATATTTGAGACGTTGAAGAAAAGGTCTGACGCTATCGACAAAACCTTAACTGCCTATATAGCTGCTGAAGGTAAACGCGCATTGAATAGCCTTGAAAAAATAGAACGGAAACTGCTCCGTGCTGAGAAGCGATTGCATACTGATAAGCTCCGTCAGATAGAAAGTATAAAAGATACCCTGTTTCCCAATGGTAGCCTGCAGGAGCGAACAGACAACTTCCTGAACTTCCATCAGCAAGACGCTGCATTCATTCAAAAATTGAAAGAGCAATTTGATCCATTTGATTTTCGATTCAATGTTCTTTCTTACGAAAGCCAGCCTTAAATTTGAATATGACAAAGGCTGAACTCCGAAAAGTATATCTTCAAAAACGAAAATCAATTTCAGAAGTAGAATACGGACAGCTCAATTATCAGGTGTGTGAAAATTTCTTCGCGCATGTCGATCTGTCGTTCATAAAAGTGTTGCATACATTTATACCGATTGAAGAGAAACGCGAGCCCAATACCTGGCTGATAATAGACCGCATTCGGAGAGAGTTTCCTCACATAAGACTATCTATACCCAAGATCAATACAGAAACCGGAGGGCTTGAAAATTTCTTTTTCGAGGGACTGCACCAGCTTCAAAAAAATATATGGGGCATCCTGGAACCGAAGCAAGGTGTACCCACAGAATCAGAAAAAATTGATATGGTACTTGTCCCGATGTTAACCTTTGATACTAAAGGTAATCGCGTAGGCTATGGCAAAGGGTATTACGATCGCTTTTTATCAGAGTGCAAACCCTCGTGTAAAAGCGTTGGTCTGTCACTTTTCGATCCTATAGAATATATAGAAAATGTAGAGGCCCACGATATACCACTAAACTTCTGCGTTACCCCCAATCAGGCTTTCAGTTTTCAATCTTAAGCTCAAAACGCTTTTATACTATATAGATGGTTCCTGTTGACTCAAGCAATGGAAAGATCCAAGTCCCCAGATTATATCAACAGAATCAAGGCCTATAACTTTGCGATCTGAAAAAGTACTTTGAATGATCTCGAGTGCCTTGTCATCGTTCTTATCCCGAAAGGTAGGAACGACAACATATTTATTGCTGATATAAAAATTAGCATACGATGCAGGCAATCGCATATCTTCATATACTATAGCAGCAGGCATTGGCAATTCAACAACGTTCATTTGCTTTCCATTCTCAAGTCTGAGTTTATGAAGCTGTTTTAAATTCTCCTGCAAAGGCTCATAGTTCTCATCACTTTTATCCGTTTCCACTACAGTGACAACGGTATCTTCATTCACAAAACGCGTAAGATCGTCAATGTGTCCATCGGTATCATCACCAATAATACCATCACCCAACCAAAGTATATTGCTTACTCCATAGTAATTATACAGGAACTCTTCGATCTGCTTTTGATCAAGATGTGGATTACGATTTTCATTTAAAAGGCAAGATGTAGTCGTGAGCAATGTTCCCTTACCATTGAATTCAACGGAGCCGCCTTCCATAACAATCCCCGGATATACTACCGGAATATTATAGTGTTTAGCAATTAACGTTGGGATATTATCATCGAGATCGAATGGAGGATATTTACCACCCCATGCGTTATAACCCCAGTCCACTATAATTTTCTTCTGCTCTGCGTTGGGATTCAGCAAAAATGCAGGGCCATGATCACGACACCAGGCGTCATTCGTAGGATGAATAAAGAATTGAACGTTATTCAAATCCGCCCCCGCTTCCTGAACATAGCGCAGTGCCTTCTGTCTCATCGCTTCGTCAACAACGTTAATATTTACCTTTTCTCCTTCTGCAACCAGTTTTATAAACTGCGCATACACCGGATATATAGTTTCAATCTTTCCGGGCCATGAAGCTTCCTTGTGAGGCCAGCTCAGCCATGTTGCATCATGCTTAGCAAATTCTGCAGGAAAAAAATAGCCAAGATGTTTTGGAGTCCGTAAGTCGGAAAGTCCGGAAGACGGAAAGTTTGATTCGTTGCTCATTATAATATATAGTCGCTCTTACTTAAGAGTATTCCGAAGACTATTGATCATGACCAAAAGCTCTTCGCAATATTTGTAAAGTTCTTTAAACTCTTCCTGAGAAATATATTTTCTTCTTGCGGCAAGATGTAGACATCCTACGACTTCTACATCCGATCGAAGAGCATATCCTAGAAACTTACTGAACTCTGCATTTGACTGGCCTGTTGACCCCTCCGCTATATTTAAGGAAACGGAATCAGCAGCTCTTTTAAATTGAGAAGTTAGTATATACATTTCATTTTTAGGAAATTTCTTTACCAGTTCATTCACCTTTTCAGAAAGATCTGCGGCTTTTTGCCAAAAAATAAGTTTCTCAAATTTAAATCCCATATAAGTTTAAAATAGCTAACGTCATTAATTTCATTACACAACAACTGTCTTTCCGACTTACGGACTTAATCTTCGTCTATAAACCGCTTCGTAATTGGCTGATACGAATCTATTCTGCGGTCGCGCAGGAATGGCCAGTGTGTTCTGTAGCGATCAGTTTGGTCGAGATCAAGTTCTTCTACATGTACTTCTTCCTGATCATGTGATGCTAAATATAGCAGTCGTCCAAATGGATTTGAGATAAACGAACCTCCCCAGAATTTCATCGCTCCGTTTTGTTCAAAGCCAACACGGTTTACACTTACAACGTGAAGGCCATTGGCCACAGAGTGACTGCGCTGAATAGTTTGCCATGCATTATACTGTTCAGAGTTGGTAGCTTCGTCTTGTGATGTAGCCCATCCAATCGCGGTTGGGTAGAACAAAATTTCCGCACCCATAAGCGAAGTAATGCGTGCGCCTTCCGGATACCATTGATCCCAGCAGATGAGGACACCTATTGTAGCAAACCTGGTTTTAAAAATTTTATAGCCAAGATCGCCTGGTGTGAAATAGAATTTTTCAAAGTAAGCAGGATCATCCGGTATATGCATCTTGCGATACTTGCCGAGGTATGTGCCATCCGCATCAATCACCGCAGTTGTATTGTGATATATACCTTGCGTACGTTTTTCAAAAAGTGATGCAATGATCACAACACCAAGTTCCTTGGCAACACCGGATAGGGTCTCCGTTGACGGCCCTGGAATTGGTTCTGCCAATTTAAAGTTCTCGTAATCTTCTACATCGCAGAAGTACAGCGAACGAAAGAGCTCCTGCAGGCAAACGATCTGCGCGCCCTTTGCGGCAGCTTCACGGATTTTCTTGATGGCTTTTGCCAGGTTCTGATCCGGGTTTTCTGTGCATGACATCTGCACGGTTCCAACTTTCACTTTTTTACTCACGTGTGTTCAGCTTTTAATGGTTGCAAAATTAGGAAGTAATTCGTGTTCCAAAAATCATGATTTACTTCCGATATGCATAAAAAGAAAACCCTCCGAAAAAGTTCAGAGGGCTTCATATTAGCGTCAGACTAAGAAGTACTTCGCCTATGCTTCTTGTTCAATGTGAACAAACGATTCATCTTTTGCTTCCAGATTGGATGATCCCATCAACCACGTATCGACAGCACGTGCTGCTTCGCGTCCTTCGGAGATTGCCCAAACAACGAGCGACTGACCTCTGCGTACATCACCTGCAGAGAAGACGCCTTCCTGCGTGCTCATGTAGTTTGTTGTTTTGATGTTGCCGCGCTCATCGAGCTCAAGCTTCAGCTCGTCTACAAGGCCACCTTTTTCTGCACCAACAAATCCAATGGCTAACAATGCTAACTCACAAGGAATCACTTTTTCTGATCCTGGAATTTCTTCAAAGCCCATTCTTCCTTGGGCATTCAAACCCCACTTGATGTCAACCGTTTTTAATCCCGTCAGGCGACCGCTGTTATCACCTATAAACTCTTTGGTGAGAATGGCCCATTGACGATCAACGCCTTCTTCATGTGAGGATGAAGTGTTCAGAATCATCGGCCACAGAGGCCATGGGTTTGATTCTTCATTACGAGTTAAAGGAGGCTTTGCCAACAATTCAATTTGTGATACTAATTTTGCTTTATGACGATTTGATGTACCGACACAATCTGATCCGGTATCACCACCACCAATCACCAATACATTTTTATCAGTAGCTAAAATTTCTTCCACGAAAATATTATCACCAGCACCACGCTTGTTCTGCTGTGATAAAAACTCCATCGCGAAGTGTACACCTTTCAATTGTCTTCCTGGTATAGGAAGGTCGCGTGGTGCCGAAGCACCTCCACACATGACAACAGCATCGAACTCATCTTGCAGATGTTTTGCGCTGATGTTTACACCTACGTGCGCATTTGTGCGGAACACAATGCCTTCCTGTTCCATCAAACGAAGTCTTCTGTCAATGACATGCTTCTCTAATTTGAAATCAGGTATACCATAACGAAGAAGTCCACCGATCCGGTCACTGCGTTCAAATACAGTTACCCAATGGCCCGCTTTATTTAATTGCGCAGCAGCAGCAAGTCCTGCAGGACCTGACCCTACAACAGCAACACGTTTACCAGTTCTTTGCTTCGGAGGTGTTGGTTTGAGATAACCTTTTTCGAATGCCTGTTCAGCGATTGTCTTTTCTATATACTCGATCGTAACAGGTTTGTTGTTGATGCTCAGTACACAGCTTGCTTCACAAGGCGCAGGACAAATCCTTCCTGTAAATTCCGGAAAGTTATTCGTACTGCTCAGTATTTTGATCGCCTCTTCCCACTTGCCATTATATACTGCATCGTTAAAGTCAGGTATATTATTTCCCAGTGGACAACCGTTGTGGCAAAACGGAACGCCACAATCCATACAACGGGCGGCCTGCTGCTTTACCTTCTCTTTGTCAAGCGGGTTATATACTTCCTTGTAATCTTTTATACGTTCTTTTGGATCACGTGATTTGGGCATCTCGCGATCAAATTTCATAAATCCATCTATCTGTCCCATGTCTCGTTGCGTCTGTTATTGGTGATTATTTTTTAAGAAGTGCTGGTGCTGCTGGCGTTACTTTGCCGTTAACAGCCTGACGTGACTGCGCTTTTTGTTTTTGAATGACAGCCTTGTAGTCACGAGGCATCACTTTTACAAAAAGATCACTGGCAGTTTCCCAGTTCTCGAGCACCCACTCCGCAGGATCACTGCCGGTATATTTGTGATGCTTTTCGATCATGGCTTTTACTTCTGCCTTGTCTTCATCTTCCAGCGTTTCAAGATCCACCATTTCACGGTTACACAAACGCTCCAATGCATTTTCAGGATCGAAGACATACGCTATACCACCGCTCATACCAGCTGCGAAGTTCTTACCTGTTTTACCAAGTATAACAACACGGCCACCGGTCATATACTCACAAGCATGGTCGCCTACGCCTTCTACAACTGTCGTTACACCAGAATTACGAACGCAGAAACGTTCACCTGCCTGACCTCTTATATAGGCTTCACCAGATGTAGCTCCGTAGAACGCTACGTTACCAATGATGATATTGTCTTCGGGTTTGAAGGTTGCTTCCTTGTCAGGATAGATAATCAGTTTAGCACCTGATAAACCTTTTCCAAAATAATCGTTCGCTTCACCTTCAAGTTCAAATGTTAATCCAGGTGCTCCAAACACAGCAAAGCTTTGTCCTGCAGAACCCTTGAATTGAAAATGAATAGTATCTTCCGGTAAGCCTTTGCCTTTATACTTCTTCGAAATTTCGTTCGAGAGTAATGCTCCAACGGAACGATCTATATTGTGAATGATAAACTTCTCTTGTACAGCTTCTGCATCATCGAGTGCAGGACGTGCTGCTTCAACAAGTTTCCAGTCGAGTACTTTTTCAAGTTCGAAATCTTGTTCGATCTGTTTATATAGTCCGACACCTTCACGCGCACTTTCCTGGTGAAGTATAGGAGAAAGATCAAGCTTCTTCACTTTCCAATGTTCAACGTCCTGACGAACGCGCAGCATATCCGTGCGTCCGATCATTTCATTTACTGTTCTGAAACCGAGCTCCGCCATATTTTCGCGGAGATCCTGTGCCAGGAAGCGGAAGAAATTTACTACGTGATCAGGATCACCTGTAAACAGCTTGCGCAGATCAGGATCCTGAGTAGCTATACCTACAGGGCATGTATTCAAGTGACACTTCCGCATCATGATACATCCTTCTACCACCAAGGCTGCCGTGGCAACACCCCACTCTTCAGCACCCAGCATAGCAGCAACAGCTATATCTTTACCAGTACGAATCTGTCCGTCTGTCTGCAGTGTAACGCGGCTTCTTAAATTATTTTTTACAAGTGTCTGATGTGCTTCTGCTAAACCAAGTTCCCAAGGTAAACCTGCGTGACGCATAGAGCTGATCGGCGATGCCCCGGTTCCACCATCGGCACCGGAAATAAGAATAGCATCAGCCTTCGCTTTGGCAACACCGGCTGCAACAGTACCGACACCCGCCTGTGATACAAGCTTCACATTGATACGCGCCTGACGATTGGCATTTTTCAAATCGAAAATTAATTGTGCTAAATCTTCGATTGAGTATATATCGTGGTGAGGAGGAGGTGATATCAAACCAACACCCGGTGTTGAGTGACGTACACGACCAATCCATTCATCTACTTTATGTCCGGGAAGCTGACCACCTTCACCAGGCTTTGCGCCTTGTGCCATTTTGATCTGCAACTCATCAGCATTCGATAGATAGTAACTTGTTACACCAAAACGTCCGGAAGCAACCTGCTTGATAGCAGAACGTTCCCAGTCGCCATTTTCTTTTTTCTCATAGCGGATCTCATCTTCTCCACCTTCACCGCTATTGCTTTTTCCGCCAATGCGGTTCATCGCTATAGCGAGTGTTGTATGCGCTTCAAAAGATATAGATCCGAAAGACATAGCACCGGTAGCAAAGCGTTTGAAGATTTCTTCTACAGGCTCTACTTCACTCAATGGTATAGCATTGCGTTTCTTGAATTCAAACAATCCGCGGATCGTTAACTGATCACGAGTTTGATCGTTTATCTTCTGAGCATATTTCTTATACTGCTCATAGTTGTTGGTCTTCGTGGAATACTGAAGCAAGTGAATCACTTCAGGACTAAACATGTGTTTCTCGCCTCTGCGTTTCCACTGATATATACCACCTACCTGAAGTTCTTTTGCTTCATTCTCAAAGGCCAGCTGATGGCGTACCAATACTTCCTGTGCAAGATCATCGAACGACAACCCTTCGATGCGGCTGATCGTGCCACGGAAACATTTTTCCATTACATCGCTGCCTAATCCTACCGCTTCAAAAATCTGTGACGACTGGTATGATTGCAGTGTGCTGATCCCCATCTTCGACATTACTTTCAGCAAACCGTTTCCGATAGCTTTCTGGAAATTTGCAAACACTTCTTCATCAGCAAGCGGCTTGTAGAACATGCCGTGCTTGTTCATTGAATGTATAGTCTCCAATGCTATATATGGATTCACGGCACTGGCACCATACCCGATGATGGTTGCAAAGTGTTGAACTTCCCACGCATCGCCCGCTTCTACTACAAGACCGGCTTGTGTACGAATACGTTTTTCAACAAGGTATTGATGAACGGATCCTACCGATAATAGTGAAGGGATCGGTGCATATTCATTGCTGATCTTTCTGTCGGAAAGAATTAATATCTTCTTGCCGGCACGAACTGCTTTCTCAGCTTCACAACAAATACGTGTTATACTTTCATCGAGTCTTCCAGGTTCACCATCTGCTTTGAACACACATTGAATTACTGCGTATTCAAAACCCTGATCCTGCAAGTGCTTTAATTTTTCAAGATCTTCATTCAGCAATACGGGTTGTGAGATATGTATCTGGCGTGTATGCTCTGGTGTTTCATCCAACACGTTGAAGCTTGCACCGACACGTGTAAAGAGAGACATCACCAATCGTTCACGGATCGGATCTATAGGGGGGTTACTTACCTGAGCAAAATGCTGTTTGAAATAATTAGATATGTGACGGCTCTCTTTCGAAAGGACCGCGAGCGGAGTATCATCGCCCATCGAGCCAATCGCTTCATAACCTTTTTCGGCCATTGGAAGGATGACTGTCTTTACGTCTTCCGTAGTATATCCGTAAGCATTCTGGCGTTGGATCAATGTCTTCTCATCGAAGCTTGTCTCAACCCATTCAACTTCCGGCTCAAGACGAAGCTTGAGGCGATTTTGAATGATCCAGTTATAGTATGATTTCCCTTCGTAAACGGAACGCTTTACTTTTTCGTCATCGAGGACTTTACCTTTTTCGGTATCGATCATCAACATCTTACCGGGTGTGATGCGTCCTTTTTCGACAATATCTTTTGGATCTATAGTCAACGCACCTGCTTCTGATGCTGCAATCACACGACCAGAACGTGTAACGCAATAACGAAGTGGGCGAAGTCCGTTACGATCCAACGTGGCGCCTATGCGCACGCCATCGGTAAACACCAATGCAGCAGGACCATCCCACGGCTCCATCATGGAAGCATGATATTTATAAAATGCTTTTCTGTGTGGATCCATCAGTTTATTATCCTGCCATGCTTCCGGCACAAGCATCATCATAACGTGAGGAATCGTGCGACCTGACAACACCAGCATTTCAACAAGCGCATCGAGGTTAGCAGAGTCGGAACCATCCGGGCTGGTAATTGGCAAAAGTTTTTTCAACTCTTCGTCTGTGAACATAGTCGACTTGAAGAGTGCTTCCTTCGACTTCATTTTGTTTACGTTACCACGAATGGTATTGATCTCACCATTGTGCGCTATATACCGGAAGGGCTGTGCTAATTTCCAGTTCGGGAATGTATTCGTAGAGAAGCGCGAGTGAACCAGCGCCATCGCTGTTTTCAAACGTGCATCCTGAAGATCATTGAAATATATTCTTAGTTGTTCTGTACGAAGTTGTCCTTTGTAAACAATTGTACGCGCAGAAAAACTGGTGATATAAAATTCCTTGTTGTTACCTTTTACTGTATTGGCTACAATGTGCTGAGAGTAATTGCGCAGTATAAAAAGTTTTCGTTCAAACGCATCGCCTACAACAGTTTCATCTGTTGGCTTTACAAACACCTGCTCGATGACAGGCTCAACTTCTGCTGCACCCGGACCTGGTACACTGTGATCTACCGGCACAACGCGGAAGCCGATCAGATCAAGGCCAAGTTCCTTGATGTTCTTACGCAATACCTCGCGGCACGCATTGCTTACTTTTTTGTCGCGCGGGAAGAAAACCATACCAACGCCATACTTGCCGGGAGCCGGGAGCTCAAAGCCAAGGCGTTTCGCTTCATCAACAAAAAAATCATGGGGGATTTGAATCAGTACACCCGCGCCATCTCCTGTCTTCGGACTGCTGCCTTTGCCTCCGCGGTGTTCCATGTTTTCGAGCATGGTGAGCGCGTCAAGCAAATTCTGGTTCGTTTTTGTGCCATTGATGTTAGCGACAAAGCCGATACCACAGGCATCGTGTTCCAGTTCTGGGGTGTACAAACCACGGCTGGTTGTTTCTTTCATCTTTCTTTCTGGTTAGTTGTCTGGTTGTAAATGGGTGTGTAAAATTCCGTTTAGGGCAAAACGGAGCCTATAAAAATAGAGATAAAACAGAAGAAATATTTGGCAAAGTAAGAAAGAGCAGAATTTTTGGAATCTTTTCAGATTTGATTCAAAACATTTTAAAATGTAAAAAACGAACACGATTGCACCATGTCCAATTTTGAAAAATTCAACGATTACAGAAAACGGTTGAAGTATTTGCAATGATCTTTACCAAATGTGAATTGATTTTTGTGTTCATGTTAACTTTTCTTCACTCCGCGCACCATTTCCTTTTTTCCGGGTGGACCAGCCAATGTTTCAACGATTAATCCCAGTGATTTCAAATCACGTTTCAACTGGCCTTTTGCGCAATATGTAACGAAGACACCGTCAACTTTCATCGCGTCAACCACTTTTTTTAAAACATCAATCTCCCACATCTCAGGTTGCTTGTTGGGAGCAAAAGCATCAAAGTATATCAAATCAAAACCCATTGATAAATCCGCTTCTTGCAACGTGACGTTTTGTTTTTGCAGTTTAAAATTCGGGAGTATATATATCGCACTGTTCCATGGGGCTTGATGAAGCTGATCGAACTTTTCTTTCAGTCCCACGGAATCTATATAGTTCAGCTTCGACCAAATCTCCTCCGGAATCGGATACGTCTCCAACGAAGTATAGTGAATTGAATTCGAAAATTCTTGTGCACGTTGAAGAGTGAGCAACGCGTTGAGACCTGTGCCAAACCCAACTTCAAGTATAGCTATATTCGTTGCATCTTTTCTTTGGAGGAAATAATCAAGGCCCTCCTTTATAAAAACGTGAATGGATTCCTGAACGGCACCATGCCTGGAGTGATAGGTTTCATCTAGTTCCGTATTCAACAATGAATGGGAGCCATCCGATGTAGTAATTATTTCTATGCTCATGAGATGACAATGCGATTTTGTTGTATCAGCAATATATATTCTCCTTGCGGAAGCTCACGATATTGAAACTACTCCTTCGTGATCAACGCAACCGCTGAAGCATTAACGCCCTCTTCGCGGCCAACGTATCCAAGTTTTTCATTGGTAGTTGCTTTGATCGACACATCATCTTCCGAAATATTCATGAGCGGTGCCAACACTTTTTTCATTTCATCGATATGGGGATTTACCTTGGGACGTTCAAGGCAAATGGTACAGTCTACATTCCCGATACGCCATCCTTTTTCGTGGAGCATGTTTGTTACTTCCTTCAGAAAAAATTTGCTATCCATACCTTTCCAACGGTTATCAGTATTGGCGAAATGGAAACCGATGTCGCGGAGGTTAGCCGCGCCAAGCAGGGCATCGCAGATAGCATGAATTAAAACATCAGCATCGGAGTGTCCAACGGCACCTTTACTGGCAGGAAGTTTAATTCCACCCAACCAGAAGTCTCTTCCTTCTTCGAGTTCGTGTACATCGAAGCCCATTCCTACTCGTATCTTCATCTTACTTTAGTCTTGTTACTGATTTGATGCAGAGCACAACGGCTCCAGGCAATGCATGCAAAGTTGCACAAAGTATATTTATACTCCCATCCTTATTTCATAAAAACACTGGATGGATATTTTACTTTCACAAGATATAGGCCGTGAGGCGGAACATTGGCGCCTGCCTTTTTCCGATCGCGGACTTGTAGTATAGCTTGAAATTCTTTTAGAGAAATTTTTTCGCTGCCTACATCCAGCAATGTTCCTACCGTTGCCCGTACCATTCCTCTTAAAAAACGATTGGCCGTAATTGTAAATTCAAGCGAGGCTCCATGCGCTTTCCATTCTGCTTTTTTTATATCGCACAGAAAATGATTTACATCTGTTTTTACTTTACTGAAACTCTCGAAGTCGTGCGAACCGAGCATCGAAGAAGCAGCTTTATTCATCAAGTCAATATTTACACTCTTGAAATAATATAAAGCGAGCCCGTCAAGAAAAGGATTTTTTGTGCGTGTGATCCTGTAAATATAGGTACGCTCAACGGCATCGTAACGTGCATGTGCATCGGGCTTCACCTTGTGGATAAAAGGAATTGCTATATCCTTGGGCAAAAAAGAATTTAACTTTTGTATAAGTGTATTGGTATCAAACTCCTTTTCAATATCGGCATGAAAAAATTGTTGCTCACAATGAACACCGGTGTCTGTTCGTCCGCTTCCTACTATTTTAATTTCTTCGCGCAGTAATTTAGTGAGCGCATTTTCTACTACGGTTTGCACACCCAACGCATTATTCTGGCTCTGCCAGCCATTGTAGTGACCACCGTTGTAACTTATTTCAAAAAAGTAACGCATGAATTCGAAAGCTGAAAAGAAAAGTAAAAAGGAGAAAGCAAGATATATAGATAGAATTCTGCTGCCTGAAAATTTTCGATGTGTTCATAATTGCAAAATTACTTCTTCCCTGCTATACTTTCTCAAAAATAATGGCAGCACCCTGTCCAACACCAATACACATCGTTGCCAACCCATACTGTATATTTCGTCTTCTCATTTCGTACAGCAACGTAGCGCTGATCCGCACACCGCTGCAACCAAGCGGATGGCCTATAGCAATAGCGCCACCATTTACATTTACATTTTCTGGATTGAGATCAAGATCGCGAATGCAGGCTATAGATTGAGAAGCAAACGCTTCGTTAAGTTCTGTTAATCCAATGTCTGTAATTTTTAATCCGGCACGTTTCAATGCCTTCTGTGTAGCCAGTACAGGACCTACTCCCATATAGGCAGGATCAACACCGGCAACACCAGTCGAAACTATTCTTGCCAATGGAGTAAGATTGAATTTCTGAAGTATATCTTCTGTTACTAACAAGCACGCAGCAGCACCATCATTTATACCGGATGAATTTCCTGCTGTTACCGTACCATTCTCCTTGAAGGCAGGTTTCAACGAACTCAACTTTTCAATAGTCGTGGTACGCGGATGTTCATCTTTTTCAAAAAGGAAAAATTCATCTTTTGATTTAGGGACCGGTACAGGAACGATCTCTTCTTTGAATTTTCCTGCTTGATTGGCCTGCTGATAATTTACTTGTGATTGAAGTGCAAATGCATCTTGTTCTTCACGACTCACCTTCCATTTCTCTGCTACATTTTCTGCCGTCTCGCCCATCGAGTATGGATGATATAGTCTGGAAAGTTTTGAATTGATAAAACGCCAGCCAAGTGTTGTATCGATCAACTCCTGTTTACGCGCAAACGGTTCTTCCGATTTTGCCATCACAAAAGGAGCGCGACTCATACTTTCCACACCACCGGCTATATACATATCGCCATTGCCCGTCATGATGCATTGAGCCGCCTGCATAATCGCCTGCAAACCCGAAGCGCACAACCGGTTTACAGTTACTCCGGCAACTTCCACGGGCAAGCCTGCGAGCAACAACGCCATACGGGCAACATTCCGGTTGTCTTCTCCTGCCTGATTTGCAGCACCAATAATTACATCTTCAATTAAACCTATATCTACGGATGGATTTCGTTTCAGCAATTCCCGAATAGCATGAGCTGCCAGGTCATCGGGCCGTACAGACGCCAACGCTCCACCATATTTACCAACCGGTGTACGCACTATATCAACAATATATACAGACTTCATAGGCATCATCGTTCACGGAAACTTAACCAACTTACAAATCCGGATTTGTTTAAGCTTGATACAACATCCGGGAATGCTACATATCTGTTTTGAAAGTAGCGGGTTAAATTTTTCTTTTTACTTTTGCCGAGCTTATAACAAAGTAAGCAAGTTAACGCAACAAGCACATGTGGCAAAGAATTCAAACGGTATTTCTGGCGATCGCCATTGTTAGTTTAGTCGCAGCAATCTTCTTACCGATCTGGGTCTTTCAGGATCCTTCCGGCAAATCGCATGAGTTGTATGCACTGCACTATAGCATCATTGAGAATGGCGCACGCAACACTACATACTTTCCTTATTCTATAACTGCCATCTTGCTGGTTGCTGCAGCAACGCTGGCTTTTCTGGAGATCAGAAAATTCAAAGACAGAATTACGCAAATAAAAATGGGGGCGCTGAATTCGCTTATCATCGCTATAGCCATGTGTGCTGCCGTTTACTTTGGCACCACGATGATTAAGACATTTCAAGGTGGAAGATATGGATTGGGACTTTGGCTCCCGGCTATTGCTGTAGTGTGCAATTGGCTAGCGATCCGGTTTATCAAGCGCGATGAAAAACTCGTGCGCGATTCAGATCGGCTTCGGTAATGCTGCCATCCTGACACGCTTATCTTTCTGGAATAACATTTGAAATCCTCGCCATGAGGATTTTTTATTTAAAAACCGTTTAAAACCTGACAACTATGGCAGAAACAGCAGAAGTACGAGAAAAAGGTACGATCTCCATTCACACGGAGAATATTTTTCCAATCATTAAGAAGTTCCTTTATTCTGATCATGAAATATTCCTGCGCGAGTTAGTGTCGAATGCAGTAGATGCCACGCAGAAACTTAAAAAGCTTTCTTCTATCGGTGAGTTCAATGGTGATCTTGGCGAGCTCCGTGTTGAGGTAAGTTTCGATAAAGAGAAAAAGACCATCACCGTGAGCGATAGAGGTATCGGGATGACGGGCGATGAAATTAAAAAGTATATCAACCAAATCGCTTTTTCAGGCGCAGCAGAGTTTGTAGAAAAATTCAAAGACAAAGGCGATGCAAAAGATATCATCGGGAAATTTGGCCTTGGATTCTACTCGGCTTTCATGGTGGCAGATAAAGTTGAAATCGTGTCGCGTTCATTTAAAGCCGCTGAGAATGAAGCTGCGCGTTGGGAATGCGATGGCTCAACGGAGTTTGAACTTACCTCTACAACCAAAAAAGATCGTGGCTCGGATGTCATCCTATATATCAACAGCGAGTCTGAAGAATTTTTAGATGAGTGGAGACTGAAATCTATACTTGAAAAATATTGCAAGTTCCTTCCGGTAGAAATCAAATTCGGCACAAAAGAAGAAAGTGTTGAAGATGGTACCGATGAAGAAGGTAAACCTAAATTCAAAAGTGTTACAGTTGATCAGGTCATTAACAACCCCGCTCCGCTTTGGGCAAAATCTCCAAGCGAGTTAAAGGATGAAGATTATCTGAAATTCTATAAGGAGCTATATCCTTTCTCGGAAGAACCGTTGTTCTGGATCCACCTGAACGTTGACTATCCTTTTAGCTTAACCGGTGTTCTTTACTTCCCGAAAGTGAAGAATGATTTCGAGTTACAACGGAATAAAATACAGCTATACTCTCGCCAGGTATTTATTACCGATGAAGTAAAAGATGTAGTGCCTGACTTCCTGATGCTGTTGCATGGTGTATTGGATTCTCCGGATATACCGCTGAACGTATCACGCAGTTACTTACAGAGTGATGCCAACGTAAAGAAAATCAGCCAGCACATTACTAAGAAGGTTGGTGATAAATTACAGGAGCTCTTCAAAAAAGATCGTGCTGACTTCGAGAAGAAGTGGGACGATATCAACATCTTTGTAAAGTATGGAATTATCAGTGATGAAAAATTCTATGAAAAGGCTAAAGACTTTACGCTATTCAAGAACGTAGACAAGCAGTACTTTACCTTTGAAGAATACAAAGAGAAGGTGAAGCCGAACCAAACAGACAAAGACGGCAACATCATCTATATATATACTTCTGACCCTGGCAAACAAGACAGCTTTATTCAGGGAGCAAAAAATAAGGCGTATGATGTGATCTTGCTGGACGGAGTATTGGACAGCCATTTCATTAACACGCTGGAACAAAAACTCGAGAAGACACAATTAAAACGTGTTGATAGCGAGACTGCCGACAAGCTTATCGATAAGGGTGAAAAAATTGAAAGTATATTAAGTACCGAAGAGCAGGAACAGATTAAAGGTGTATTTGAAAAAGCGATTAACAATAAAAACTTCTCAGTTGCTATTGAACCGATGTCGCCTAACGATCTTCCTGTAGTGGTTACGATGAGTGAGTTTATGCGCAGAATGAAAGACATGGCGAAGACAGGCGGAGGCGGTTACGCCTTTATGGGTGCAATGCCGGATAATTATAATGTAGCCATAAATGGAAACCACGCGATCACGCAAAAAATTCTGAAAGCAGAAGGTGATGAAGCTAAAGCTAAACTTGCAAAACAAGCTTACGACCTTGCGCTTCTTTCACAAAACCTGTTGACAGGTGCAGACCTTACGAACTTCATCAAACGAAGTGTTGAACTGGTTTCGTAACGAATAATAATTTATATATATACTTTAAGGAAGGTGCTTCACGAACGGAGCACCTTTTTTATAGATTGACTTTATTGACCTGCTGCGCTTTGGTTCCACTCATATACCTTATCGGCAATTTCAATGAGCAACTCAGGTTCTTTCTCCAATGCATTACCAATTACAATCATATCAGCTCCCGCTTCCAATGCTTTGAACGCTTTCTGACTGGTGTTGATTCCTCCACCAACAATGAGCGGCACATTAATAGCCTTTCGAACAGAAGCAATCATGCGCGCACTGATTTCTTTTTCGGCTCCGCTGCCAGCGTCAATATATATTGCTTGTAGCCCAAGCATTTCACCTGCCATTGCCGTACAGGCCGCAAGCGAATACTTATCATCGGGTATAGGCATTGTATTGCTGATATAGGCGACAGAAGTAGTTCGCCCCGAGTTAATCAACATATACCCTGTAGGGATCACCTCGAGCTTTGTATTACGAATAACAGGCGCTGCTATAACATGCTGTCCAATCAACAACTCAGGGTTCCTTCCGGAGATCAACGACAGAAATAAAATAGCATCTGCAGAGGAATCGATCTGCATCGAATTCCCCGGGAAAAGTATAACCGGAATTGTAACGTTCTGCTTGATCTGCTTAACTACCTCAGAAAGATTTATAGTAGTAACAAGGCTTCCGCCTACAAAGAAAAAATCAACACAGTTCTCACTGGCCAGATTGATCAACTGGTTAAGGTGTAAAGGTTCTTCAACCTTATCCGGATCGATCAGGATAGCAATTGATTTCTTCCCAGCTTCCCTTCGCGCGCGCAGTGATTGAATAATATTCATGAACTATTTTTCTGTCTTCGCCTCTTCTTTCGCACTCAGGTATTCACCGAGTTTTTCCTTCGCTATATTGAGTAATATAGTCATGGCTTGTCCAGCCAGTACAGTACCTATATGCGATACTATACCCGGTGTTGAAGGTTCAGCAACAAGTTCTGTTTCCACAACATGCTCCGGTGCTGCCACTGCCTTTACTATTTTTACTTTTCTTCGTTTGGATTTCTTTGACTTTGAACCTCCGGATAACTGACGAACCAGGAAATAGGTTGCTGCCAATGATCCTCCTATAATTAATGCGTTGGTTAATACTTTTCCGGTACGCTCCGAGATAAGCTTTACTTCCTCTTCAAGTTCCTCACGATGTCTTGCTGACTTTTTCAGCAACTCACTTTTCATATCGTTGGTCTCAAGCAATTCCATAATGTTACTTTTTCTTTTTTGTCATTAATTCACCAAGCTCTTTTTCTAATCTATTGAAGATGTTTTCGCGCGATAAAAACGTAATGATTGCCAACAATAAATAAAATCCGGCAACCACCGCGAAACCTCCAAAGGTGCCCATCGATTCTGCTAATTTGAATGCGACCGCTACGCTGAAGAAAACGATAAACAGTACAAAGGTAAATGCGAGTACTATAAACACTGCAACCCGCGACAATCCCTTCGCTAAATCTTCCTTTATCTCCAGCTTCATCAACTCAACTTTGGTCTCCACATAGCCTGTGAGATTCTGAACCAAACTATCGAGCTTTAAAAACTTTAACACAGATTCCTTAATCATGTTCCTTTTAGCGTATAAAATGAGTTCATGCAATATAGACAGAAGATCGGACTTTTTCAGATGCTACTGATGTTCAAAATCCACCAGTTTTTCGCGGGTTACAGTAACGCTGTCATGCTGAATTACTTCGTGTTGCAGCATCAGTTTAAGAGGTGCACTGATGAAATAGCGATGTATAGTTGAATCGGAAGATTTTTGATACTTCACGCTGCATACATATACCGAATCAAATGTATAGGATGAAAGGTCCAACCGTTTTACAATCCGGTCAATACAAGCGTTGTATTGACCTTGGTCATCAGTACCATCCCAACAAAAGCCCGGCCTGTCGAGCAGAAACATTTTATCTCCAACAAACAAGGTTGTATTCTTTACCGATACAGGATAAATCAACGATGGTTCTTCACCCGTAACAGACTCTTTGCCCTGGTATTGCGACCATTCACCGCTCTGCTTACGCTTGTTGATGCGTGCTACAATTCTATAGTATGATGATGGATCATTCGCTTCATTCTTTTCATATGTGAGATGATATGTCTGAATGGAATCCTGGTTAAAGTAAATCAGCGAGAACGGAATAAAGAAAAATGTAAGCAGCAGAAAAAGAAATCCGACAAGGCGATACTTCAATGTTAATTTACCCAAACCATTGGCAAGTTCCATTGGCAATTTTCGAAGTACAGGTATAGGAAAGAAAAGAAGTACACCAATGATGTTAAAAAGAAAATGCGCAATCGCTATACTTATGGTACTACTCGTATTGGCGTTTAAGGTTGCTGCTATAAATGCTGTAATGGTCGTGCCTACATTTGCGCCCATAATAAAAGGTGCTGCCTGTTTGAGGCTGGCGATTTTTTTACCAACGATTGGCACCACCACAGAAGTAGTAATCGTGCTGGAGCGAATGGCTGCCGTTGTAAGCAAGCCCCATGAAAAAGACTTGATCTGATTCTTAAAAAAGAAACGACTGAATACTTCCGGAGATTTTGCTTTCAGCAAATTTGAAATAAGCCTGCGGAAAATAAGAATGGAACTGAATAACAGCGCCAGTGCCAGAATAGTAAGTATAAATGAACTTGGAATGATGTCTTGCAGAAAATCTGTAACCGGCCAGAATCCAGACCATGAATGTGAAATTTCTTTTTCCACAACAAGCGCAGAGGGTGTAAAGAAATACCCTGCTATATGCGATGATATACTTGATAGAAAACCATAGTAATACTCGAGCGGAAACAAAACAACAACGGTAAGAATATTGAAGAATACGTGATACGATCCCGCTGATACAGCTCTCCTAAATTCTTTTTTACGACTGATAAAACCCAGGGATACAATCATGCTTGTGATGGTTGTACCAACGTTCGCTCCCATAATGATCGGGATAGCACTCTCCAACGTAATTGCGCCTGAAGCAACAAATGCAACCACGAGCGATGTAGTAGTGGAACTGCTTTGCAGCATAGCTGTGATGAGTAAACCGATGAACAAGCCGGCAAATGGATTTGATGTTGCCAACAAAATGGTTTCAGCAACATTGCCTCCAAGGTGCTGAAGCGATGATGTCAGCAGGTCGAGTGCAAAAAGAAAAAGTATTAAAGCACCTAAAATATAGAGGACGATCCGGAGATTGCTCCAGATTTTTTTATTGGGATCAGTGAGTGGTGTGGTTTCCAAAGGATTGCAGTGAACGTAAAGATAAGTCAGGTTATGGAAGAAGTATAGTTCATTAATATTCTTAACATAGTTTTAATATACAGATCGAATACTAAGATCGCTCACGTTTTGCTGACGAGTAACCGCTCACCAAATATATTCCACTGCCAATAATAGGTATACAAAGTATAATTGCAAACCACAACAACTTGTCAACAGCAGGTATTCTTTGTTTCACAAGGAGGACTACAGCGATAACAAACAGTACCAGGTTTAACAGAGACACTATAAGCCAGAGAATAAGTCCTATTCCAGGGGTCAGTAATTCCATAAACACGAAGTACGTAGTTTGAAATTTAAATTACAATCTACCCCTCAAGCTCCTTCACTGCCATCCAGGCCATCAGTCCCGGACCGATTTTCAAGGCATCCTCATCAATATCAAACGTTGGGGTATGTACATACGACTTAATACCCTTCTCAACGTTGCTGGTACCCAAACGATAAAATGACGCTGGTATTATTTGAGAGTAGTAAGCAAAGTCTTCGGCTCCTAATGTTATATCTATATCATATACATTTTCCTTGCCTACATATTCTTCTGCAGCCAGCTTTAATCTTCGCGTAAGCTCCGGATTATTTTCCAGGTATGGATAACCACGGGAAATATCTACTTCACAACGTCCGCCCATTCCTTCAGCAATGCTCTCTGCCATCTTCTTTATTTTCTCCAAACCTGATTCACGCCATACTTCATTCATCGCGCGAAATGTACCGGCAATATTTACTTCATCTGGTATAATGTTCGTGGCTCCTTTACCAATGATGTTTCCAAAGGTAAGCACCGTTGGTTGCTTCGGGCTTGCGTTACGGCTGATGATCTGCTGCAAGGCAATGATAATGTGCGATGCGATTACGATGGGATCTATAGCAAGATCAGGTGCTGCACCATGGCCACCTTTACCAATTACCTTCAGGTATATTTCATCGGCACTCGCCATATACATCCCTTCACGAAAGCCAATTTTCCCTGCTGGTAGTAGTGGAAAAACATGTTGACCAATTATACCAGCAGGCTGTGGATTTTTAAGTGCACCATCACGAATCATATAGGAAGCACCTCCCGGGTTTTTTTCTTCGCCCGGCTGAAATAAAAACCGGACAGTACCTTCGAACTGATCTTTTATTTCATTCAGAATTTTTGCTGTACCCAATAATGATGAAGTATGTACATCATGGCCGCATGCATGCATCACTCCTTCATTCTTTGATTTATAGGGAACGTTATTCGCTTCTACAATGGGCAGAGCATCCATATCGGCACGAAGCGCGATTGTTTTCTTCGATGGGTTCTTACCTTTCACTTCAGCAACCAAACCGGTAGTGGCAAGACTTTCAATCTTATCAACTCCAAACGAACGAAGGGTTGCGTCTACATACTTCACCGTATTAAATTCATGATACGATAGTTCAGGATTCGCATGCAAGTATCTGCGATACTCTACTACCTGTTCACTATATCCTTGCGAAAGAGATTTTATTTTATCTAAAAGACTCATACGGCTTAATTAAGATTCAAAAGTAAAGCTACTTTGGCAGATTGAAAAAAATACACGAAAGCCACGATTGAAAATAAAAATATTAAAAACTTTAGGGGTATGTCAAGGGTACGCCACTTCCTGTGTGTCTTCTTAACCTGAAAAATACCAATCAACAATAACCCTTTGTTCTTCTTGTAAAGAACTTTGTGAAAACCAATGAATCCTCAGATATTCGAACCCTTCTTAATTAATTATAACCCAAATGCACATGCATAAAAAAGTACTCATGGTCTTAATAGCCATGACCGGTATTACGGGAGCATACGCCCAGGATACTCCAATGAAAGCTTTGCCTTTGCAAGACATGTCTGCTTTTAAACAGCAGGCTGGCAACTGGCAGATTGTTGGTGATGTCACCATAGACCCAACCATTGATATTCACCACGAACCCGAAAAAGCAGTCGCTGAAACCGGAAAGAAAAAAAAGAAATCAAAAGAAGAGTCAACTTCAAAAGCTCCTCAGGCAGTAACTTTTACCGCGGGTAAAGGTGTGTTGCTAAACATGAATGATGAATCGAAAAAAGATAATCTTATTTCTGCGTTCGAACATGGTGACATTGAAATGGAACTCGAAGTAATGTTACCAAAGGGGTCTAACTCCGGTGTCTATTTACAAGGCCGCTATGAAGTTCAGCTGCTCGACAGCTGGGGTGTAAAGAATCCCTCTTTCTCCGACATCGGTGGTATTTACAGAAACTGGGAAAGCGAACCGTCCAAGATATATATGGGCAAAGCGCCTTTGAGCAATCCTGCGAAAGCACCCGGCCTCTGGCAAAAGATGAGTATATCTTTCCGTGCACCGAAGTTCGATGCCAATGGAAATAAAATTAGCAACGCTCGCTTTGTATCTGTCGAATTGAATGGTGTAAAAATTCACGACAACGTAGAAGTACCATTGCCAACGGGCGGACCTGTTGAAAACAACGAGAAGCCTACTGGCCCACTCATGATACAAGGCGACCATGGTCCTGTAGCATTTCGTAACGTTCGCTATAAACTCATGAAAGATTCCAAAGTGTCTGTAACGGAAGTTTCCTACAAAGCATTCAAAGGAACCTTCGGTGAAGTCGATGACTTCGCGACATTAAAACCGGTAAAGAGCGGAACATCGCCCGAGTTAACAGCGGAGGTATTGGATGATGAGAATATGTACGGCATTATATATACCGGAAAAGTTACGGTGCCCGAAGATGAGACTTACTTTTTTGATCTGAGCTATACCGGAGGTATAACCTTCTCTATAAACAATCAGCGTCTGATCGATGAGCAACGTCCTGATGGTGGCGGAAGAAACAGAGGTACTATAGCATTGAAGGCGGGCACATATCCCTTTGAGATTGCCAACTTCAAAACTGCGTCATGGATGCCACCACGTCTCGGATTCACAGCACAAACAGCAAGCTCGTACCCAGTGGTCTTGAATGCATATGGTTCTTTCCCTCCGGATGATGAACCTACTTCTCCGATCCTGATCCACGCTGGTGCTGAGCCAAGATTACTGCGCGCGTTCATTGACTTCAAAGGAGACGAACGTCAACGTCTTACGCATACTATAGGTGTAGGTGACCCTGCAAGAATCAACTATGTATATGATCTGGCTGCAGGCAATCTGGCCTGTGTATGGCGAGGTGATTTTGTAAACGCTACACCCATGTGGCATGATCGCGGAGATGGTTCTTTCCGTCCGCTGGGTGCCGTGCAGTACCTATATATCAATCAGCCACTCGCTTTCCTGGCCAATGCAAATGAAGCCTTCCCGGCTACGGGTAAAGAAGGCGAGTTCCGTTCGAAAGGATATACTATAGAAGAAAATACTGCGAGACCTGTCTTCAAATATACCTATCAAGGTTTGGAAGTAGAAGACAAAGTATACCCGGAAGATCAGGCACGAAGTATTACACATGAAGTGACCATTAAAAACCGCGGCACGAAAACAGGTTTATACTATAAACTCGCAGAAGGTTCAAGCATTACCATGAATCCAAATGGCTCATACGCTATTGATGACAAGCAATACTATATTAAGACGTCATCAGCTGCAACTATACGTGATGTAAACGGAAAGAAAGAACTGATCGTAGCAGTAGACGGAAGCAGTGTTAAATACTCAATCATCTGGTAATTGATAAAGAATGATCGACATGAAGAACTTGATATCGAAATTTTTTACTGCTGCGGCTATACTTGTAAGCGCACAGGCTGTGGAAGCACAAAGCAAGCTTCCAACGGAAGATGATTACTATAAGATCATTACGATTCCTACTCCCGAAGGAGTATTACTTGAAGTAGGCGGTGTGGCAACATTACCGGACGGACGAATTGCATTGAGCACCCGCAGAGGTGATGTATGGATTATTGAAAACGCTGCGATGCTGAATGGAGGAACGCCAACCTATACCTTGTTCGCATCGGGTTTACATGAGCCTTTGGGATTAGCCTATAAAGACCAGGCGCTATATGCAGCACAACGCGGTGAGCTTACCAAGCTTGTTGATACGAATGGTGATGGCAAAGCTGATGTGTATGAGACTATATATGCATGGCCTATATCCGGACATTATCATGAATATTCATTTGGACCGAAGATCGCTCCGGACGGGAGTTTCTTTGTAACCGGCAACGTGGCTTTTGGTGATGAAGAGTGGTGGCGCGGTGAAAGCCGCAGACCTTGGCGTGGATGGACTATGAAGATTCATGCAGATGGGACATTAGAACCATGGGCTACCGGCATGCGCTCGCCTTGCGGATTAGGTATGATTGATGGAGAACTTTTCTACGATGATAATCAAGGTGACTGGATGGGGTCAGGTGGTATATTTCATGTAACGAAGGGAAGCTTTACCGGACACCCGGCAGGCTTACGCTGGACGAACCAACCGAACTCTCCGGTTAAGCTTACAACGGAGCAGCTGTACGCAAAAGTTGATCCGCGCAGAGAAAAGAAAAACGGACAGTATGTTAAACCTGAAAATGTAGCAGACGAAAAAAATCCTAAGTTACTATACCAGATAAAACAGGAATTCCCTGAAACACGTTTGCCTTCAGTATGGCTGCCACATGGTATATTAGGTATATCAAATTCAGAAATCATTCGTGATGAGACCGCAGGTAAATTTGGCCCGTTTGCAGGACAGATTTTTGTTGGTGATCAGGGCCAAAGCAAAGTGATGCGTGTGGTAATGGAAAAAGTAAAGGGCGAGTTTCAAGGTGTAGCTTTTGATTTTCGTTCTGGCTTTCAGTCTGGTGTGTTGCGTATGAATTGGGGACATGATGGCTCCTTATATGCTGGTGAAACAAACCGCGGCTGGGGATCTGCTGGTACAACTTCATCTGGTTTACAACGGGTGGTCTGGACGGGCAATGTACCGATGGAAATGAAAACCGTACGTGCTATGCCGGATGGATTTGAAATTGAATTCACGTTGCCAGTCGATAAGAGTAAAGCGGAGGATCTTTCATCCTATATGGGCAGAAGCTTCATCTATAAATACCACGCGGTATATGGAAGTCCTACCATCAACGATGAGAAGCTTAACATCAAAGGCGTGAAGGTTTCCGAAGACGGTTTGAAAGTAAGGGTTGTAATCGATAACCTGCGTCAATACTATCTGCATGAAATCAACGTACCGGGTATACGTTCTAAAGATAGCAACCTGCCTGTACTACATGCAACGGCATACTATACATTGAACAACATCCCGGAAGGAGCAAAATTACCAGCCAGTGAACTGAGCACGAAAAAATCTGTGGCAGCCCCGGCAAAAACAACTCCCGCCAAAACAGCAGCAACCACTACCAGCAAGAAGGCACCAACCTATGCAGAGATAGAACCATTACTGGTAAAAAATACCTGTACGGCTTGCCACCAGACAAACAAGCGCCAGGTGGGTCCTGCCTTTGCAGATATAGCAAAGCGTAAATACAGTAATGAAAGAATTGTACAGCTGATCTATAATCCTGAACCTAAGAACTGGCCGGAACATGAAACACCCATGGCTCCAATGCCGCAGGTTCCTAAAACAGAAGCACTGAAGATTGCCTCGTGGATCAATTCATTGCGTGTTGAAAAAGCACCAACACCATAACCTGAATAAGGCTATAGCCGAAACTAAATCCCGGAGTGTATACTTCGGGATTTTTTATTTGCCGATTTAATCAACCGGTAAATTTTTGAGTAAATTTGTGTCACTACCTGTCTCCGTTATGAATAAAATCAACCGCCTAACCTTGTGTTTGATGATGCTGTCATCAACGTTGCTGGCTCAAGCACCCGACAGCCTTGTACGATTCAACGAACTTACTTTCTATTCTGAATTTGAACGAGAGACCTTTAAACGCTTTCAACATAAGGATGTAGATATATTTGCGCTGCTCATGTCAAACGGCAGTTTACTTTCTGATGTGAAGATTAAAGAAGGACGCGATAGATTTTATGATCACGTTGCAATCGTTGGTCGCGAAACCGCTGAGAAAAAGACTGGCAAGCGTATCAAAGCTATATATGATAATCTTCATAGTAAATTTTTAATGAAGTATGAACTTAAAAATCGCTTTGAGGAGATATTTTACAATGGATACTACAATTGTGTATCCGCCACAGCGCTATATGCTTTAGCATTCGAGAAATTACAGATTCCGTATAGCATAAAAGAAGAACCAACACATGTATACCTGGTGGCCTACCCGCAAGGTGAAAGGATTGTTTTGGAAACAACTTCGCCATTAGGCGGATACTATACTTTAAGTGATGAATTCAAACAGAATTATCTTCAGAAATTAAAAGATCAAAAGCTGATCAGTGCACAGGAGTATGCAATGCAAGATGTAAAAACGCTCTTTGATAAATATTATTTCGGGCAAAACACGGAAGTAAATCTTCAGCAACTTGCGGGGCTGCAATATCTCAACGATGCTCTATATAAAACGGAAGATAAAAAACACGAGGAAGCCTTCACTCAACTGGAGAAAGCGTATATACTCAACCCGTCTCAGCGCATAGCACAATTATTATACTATACCGGGGCACAAACATTTGAGTCGCGAAAAGAAAAGGACTCAACGCACGCTGTATTGCTAAGTAAACTATCACGCTATACCGATCTTGGTGTAGACCAAGAGATGATCGTAGGAGAATTCGCGCGGGCAACGCAAGATCTTTTATTTGTGAAAGGGAAGAGAGATCAATACGAGCAATACTATCGCATTCTGAAACGGTCAATTACTCATCAGAAGCTTAAAGATGACCTGGCATATGTATATAATTATGAAACCGGGAGATTTCTTTACAATCAGGCAAAAAGTAAAGATGCGCTACTATACTTTGAAAAAACATTGGTTCTAAAACCAAACAACCTGGAAGCACAAGGATTATTTCTGGCATCGCTGGCACAGACATTCAATTCAAAAAACAGTAACCAGGAGATTATTAAACAGCTGGATGATTACAATGTAAAGTTCAGCAACCTGCAGGCAAACAATCATTTTAATGCGCTGCGTGCCATGGCTTACCTGGTACAATTCAACATGAGTTATACTACCAATAAGATTGCTGAAGGAGACAAGTACAAAACACTGTTTGAAAGTCTTGCTACGCAATATCCCGACATCTCTATAAATACTGAACTTATAGGACAGTCATATTCCAATGCGGCGATATACTATTTTCGTAAAGGACAAGTCTCGAAGGCAAAACAATTCCTGTCAACAGGATTAAAATATGCACCGAACAACTACGAACTGATTACACGCCAACGGATGATCAAGTGATCGAATTCACTATCTGTTCTCGATTGCCAGGTGGAATTTATTTTGTGTGATATAGTAATTGCTTTGAGAGGTTTTCACTCGTGCGATAATGTTTACTTCTTCCATGATGAAAGATCCGCGGGGCATCGGAAAATTAATTTCACCTACACCATCTCTCACTTCGAAAACACGGCTCGCCTCCACACCTATATATTTATTTCCAGCAAGTCTGCCAACAAAGTATTCAACGCCCTTACTGCCATCAGACATTTTCAATTTTAAAGTATAGGTGCCATTCAACAGTATATTATCGATGGGAGTTATTTCAATGGTAGGATAACGTTGCTTGAGTTTTCCATCGATGGTATATTCCTTTAATCCGATGCAGAGATTCCCTTCATAATACGGAACTTCCGTCATCAAATCTCCGGAACGCCTATAGCGTTTTTGTACGCCATGCATCTTGTCGTTCACGTATGGAGTTTCCTGACTCAAAAGACCTGATTCAAAATATCGTTTGGCAACTCCATTGCGTAAGTTTTTTTTGTACGCTACCTCCTGAAAGATTTTACCGGATTTGTAATACTCTTTAGAAACACCATCCTGCAAACCGTTCTTGTATGCCATCTCTTTATGCAAGGTGCCATCCTGGTAATATATTTTCCGAACATCCTTCGATGCCTCCTGACCTTCTGATGACGAATTTTGTGGAAAACAGGAATACAGTAAAAAAGAAGCAAGGAGACAGAGGAACAACGCAGCAGGCTTACGCATAGGGTTAGGACTAGGGCGCAAGATAATTAATTCAAAAACTGCTTGAGTTACTATGAGCCTGATAATTGAAACAAAATTCGCTGATAAAGAGAAGGTTCCATTTTGCTGGATGCACGTTGAAAACGCTGCCCACAGAACAAATTCAACTATTTTCTAAAAAATATTCCTTCTCCTTGACTTTTTTTTGCAGAAATAGAAATCTCTACTACATTTGCAATCCCAAACGGGAGCTTAGCTCAGCTGGTTCAGAGCATCTGCCTTACAAGCAGAGGGTCGGGGGTTCGAACCCCTCAGCTCCCACACTAAAAAAAGCCGTCACATTGTGATGGCTTTTTTCGTTGTATGCAATTTTGTTAATGGAATGAACGCTGCTTTTTACATTCTCTATTCTACCGATGCCGATAAATACTATATCGGACACACAACCGAACCGATACTAGAACGACTTCGAAAGCATCTGTCTGATCATGATGGATTCACGGCAAAGTATAAAGACTGGATTGTGGTCTACACGGAAGAATACGCAACAAAAGAATTAGCATATCACAGAGAGCGACAGGTAAAAGCATGGAAGGGTAGAAAAAAAATCGCACAGCTTATACAGCAACGTTAAGAGCATCCCGACCTCAGTCGGGACGGTCGGGGGTTCGAACCCCTCGGCTCCCACACTAAAAGACTACCATCTATATCTTACATAAATTTCCCAGAGAAAGTAATCACTAACATTTGTTGAACTTGTTCAATGCTTTCTTGCACTGACGGAAATAGTTTTGCCTTTCACTTTTACTTCATCAGGTATTAATTCAACTGTTGAAGAAAGAGAATGCTAACCTATATATAGCAATGGAGACACCAATCATTAGACTGCATACGCAAAAATATGGAACCTTGGATTATGACCCGTCTGTGCCGTGCATCATTGCTTCACATTTCGGGTATGCAACAGATAACGAATTCAGAAGTCTTCTCAATCTTGGGTTAGCATATGCCCTAGAAAATAAAAAAGATCACGCAAGCATGGGTTGGCTCGCCGACACTCTTTTGATGGAAGGCAACACTTCAGCAGAGTGGGCAGTCTCTGATTGGAATCCAAGACTCTTTGCAGGAGGTGTATCTCATCTGGCATTCGTTCAGCCCAAAGAAGTTTTCGCGGAAATGCAAATACGTGACTATGTTGACTTAAGTTCGACTGCCGCAAAAATGGAAATGGCTTCGTTCGAGGATGTTAAGTCTGCCAAGGAGTGGCTACATAAAGCCATGCTGTAAAATCGTTACAACACCGTATGATATACCTAAGATATATACCTTCAAGTCACAACACATGGTGTGATTGCGTATATATATACTCCCTGTTCTGATTATTGTTAATAATCAATCCCCCTCAGCTTCTTCATAACAGATCGTTTTCGTGCAGCGAAACGCGAGGCATTCGTCCCTTTTTTTATTTTCTTCGATAGTACATCTATACTATCAGAGGACCGCTTTTTATTGTTGGTGGTTGCTCCATCGTCTCCACTGACTTCCTCCACAGATTTTCTCTCCTTGTACAGCGAAGTCGTTTTTGAATAAGTATTCATAACACAAGTTTTTCTATTACTATTCAAAATAATACCTATGAGCAAAGGAGGAATTCTTTGCTCAGGAAGAACCCATTCGCTCCACACTTCCCCGCAAAACTGTCCAAAAAAATATCACGAAGGCAGGCATAGTCTTTTTCCTTTATGAGTCAGTTCATTTCCATTCAAGAGTAATTTATTTCATCGGAAGCTGGATCTATACTCTTAAGCCTATAACTACAGGCAAATGAAAATGAATACGGAAGACTCCTGTAGAGGAGTCTTCTTTTTTTGTATCTATACTATACTTATAATATTCTAGTACGGTGAAGGGCTCACCGATGTCCATCCTCCATCAATGATCAGTGATTGTCCTGTGATGTGTCCTGCCTGTGGAGATACCAGGAACAACGCAGCTTGTGCAATATCGTTTGTAGTAGCAGGCTTTCCGATAGGTGTAATACGCGACCATGTACTTTCATATGTAGCATCATGCACGGTACGCTCCGTTAATGTAGCACCTGGAGCAAGTGCATTGATAGTAATTTTATACTCCGATAATTCTACCACTAAGGTTTTTGCTAACATTTCGAGAGCAGCTTTACTCATGCCGTAGGCAGCGAGATTTTTGTGAGCCTGATGTCCCGTAACCGAAGACATGAATAAAATTCTACCGCCACTTTGTTGCTCCTTCATCTTACGAGCAGCGGCCTGCGCCAGAAAAAAACTTCCTCCGAGGTTTACATGCAATACTGCATTCAAATCCTCGGGAGTATAATTAAAAAATTCACCAAAGAGTGTTATACCTGCATTTGCTATCGCTATATCCAATCGGCCAAATTGTTTAATTGCTTCCTCCACCATGGAATCAATAAAAGAAACATCGGAAGCATCGCCCGCAAAGGGAATACATATACCTCCACTTTGCTGAATGCATGCAGCGGCTTCTCGCGCGAGTCCTTCCTGCACGTCATTTAAAATAACACTCGCACCTTCTCCGGCAAGCTGGCGACAAATTTCAAGGCCTATACCTTGACCTGCGCCTGTAACAATTGCTACTTTATTTTTAAATATAGCCATGGTATATCAATGCGAATCGCGTGTTACTTCACTGCCTGAGCCACCTGCCAGATAATCCATATCAGCACCGAGGTGTGCTTGCTGTACATGCTGTTGGTACAGCTGCACATAGCCACGTGTATATTTTTTATGCCGCGGTTTCCAGTCCTGTTTTCTTCGCTCGAGTTCTTCGTCAGACACCTGTAATACCAATGAGCGATTCATAACATCCAGCGAAATAACATCACCATCTTTTACTACAGCAAAATTACCACCGAGTGCTGCTTCCGGTGAAGCATGAAGTATAACAGTGCCAAATCCTGTCCCACTCATGCGCCCGTCTGAAATACGCACCATGTCATGTATACCTTGTGCAAGAAGTTTTTTGGGAATAGACATGTTGCCAACTTCAGGCATACCCGGATAACCAATCGGCCCTACATTCTTTAAAACCAATATACTGGTTTCATCCACCTCTAGATCAGGACTATCAATTCTGCTTTTATAATCTTCAATATCTTCAAATACTACAGCTTTTCCTGTATGCATCATTAATTTCAAACTGGCTGCCGAAGGCTTTATCACAGCACCATACTCACACAAATTTCCTTTTAAGATCGCTACACCCGATAATGAATTGATTGGTGCAGCAACGCTTCCGATTACTTCACGGTTATAGCATGCCGACTTCATATAGTTCTCTTGCTGTGTTTTTCCATTAACCGTTACACTATTGCCATGAAGGAAGGAATCGAGTTCTTTCATCACAGCCTGAATGCCTCCGGCATAGTATAGATCTTCCATAAAGTAATTCCCGGAAGGCTGAAGATTAACAAGCAGCGGTATATTTGCTGAAAGGTGATCAAAGTCTTCTAGCAGAAGCGGTATCCCCATTCTCCCAGCAATGGCTAACAAGTGAATAATAAAATTAGTGGAGCCACCAATAGCAGCATTTACCATGATGGCATTTTCAAATGCCTGGCGTGTTAATATATCTGAAAGCAACAGGTTTTCTTTCACCATCTCAACGATACGGCTACCTGACAATTGTGCGATCACTTTTCTACGGGAATCGGCAGCCGGTATAGAAGCGTTTTCGGGAAGCGATAATCCGAGTGATTCAACCATACAAGCCATGGTGGACGCGGTACCCATTACAGCACAATGTCCGCGGCTTCGGCACATGCATGCTTCAGCAACCGTTAATTCTTCTTGCGACATTTCACCGGATCGTACAGCATCATTAAATCGCCATACATCACTCGTGCCTATATCGCGCCCTTGATATTTACCGGTTAACATCGGGCCGCCCGAAACAACAATGGAAGGTATATTTACACTGCACGCGCCCATGACTAATGAAGGTGTAGTTTTATCGCATCCGCAGAGCAGTACAACACCATCGATCGGGTTTGCTCGTATAGATTCCTCTACATCCATACTGGCTAAATTGCGATAGAGCATGGCAGTAGGTTTGATCAATGTTTCTCCCAACGACATCACCGGAAACTCTACCGGAAATCCGCCTGCTTCAGATATTCCACGCTTCACAGATTCGGCTAATTCGCGGAAGTGAGCATTACACGGTGTGAGCTCCGACCAGGTGTTGCAAATACCGATCACAGGTTTCCCTCGTAATTCATAATCGGGTATACCTTGATTTTTCATCCAGGCGCGATAGATAAAACCATCTTTACCTGTTTTGCCAAACCAGCCCTGGCTGCGGAGTTTCTCTTTCATAAGTAAAAGATAGTATGAATAAAGGAAGATTGAAATCCGTTGATGGAAATACAATAATTCTTTATCCACGATCACGGACCTAATAATATAGGCTTTGATAGATTGATGTATTTATAGCGCTTGCTATATGTGTTTTAGTGGTTGTTCTTTTGCGCGTAAACTTTCATCTGATAACTTTAATTAAAAGTTTGCCACATGAATCCCATCTTCAAGAAACTCAACTATAAAAATCAGGAACAGGTCTACATCATTAACCCTCCCGATAGTTTTAAAAAAGATATGGACGATCTGAATGATCTTACTACAATTAAAACAACTCTTGTCGGATCCAAAAAAATTGAATTCGTTCTGGCGTTCGTTACTAAGCAAAAAGAAGTAGATGATCTCGCAAAAAAAATATCACCGTTGATGGAGGAAGATGGCTTATTATGGTTTGCATATCCGAAAGGATCATCGAAAAAGTATACCTGCGAATTTAATCGTGACACCGGATGGATAGCGTTAGGTAAATTTGGTTGGGAGCCCGTGCGAATGGTAGCTATTGATGAGGACTGGAGTGCCTTGCGTTTTCGGAAAGCAGAGCACATTAAAAAAATGACACGCTCTTCTGCATTGAGCGACACAGGCAAGCGAAAAATCGCTGCAGCCAAAGGGAAAAAGAAAGCATGATGAAGTTACAATGAACGTGGTGCTCAGACACTTTCGGGTAAAAAGGTTACTTTTTATTACATGTATTTTCGGGAGTGACCGTAGTAGTCTATTTTTATCACAATTATAGACTCTCTGTCTCAAAAATCCTTACTTTCATGAAATTCACGGCATTTATATGTGCATTGCTATTTGTTTTCTCTGCACAAGCCCAATCAACTTTTCTTCCGAAGAATCTGGGGAGCGGAATAAATACAGCCTATGACGAAGTGAGTCCCGTAATTTCTGCTGACCGGAAAATCATTTTCTTTAGCCGGAAAGATCATCCTCAAAACGGATATGGTGCGAAGAACAGTGCTGATATATGGTTCAGCACATTACAACCTACGGGCTTGTGGTCTGAAGCACAACGTTCAACATCTCTCAATCTTGGTCAACACAATTATGCATTGTCCCTTACAGTGGATGGCAATACATTGTTGGTATATACGGATGAAGGATTATCGATATCCACAAAACAAAATGAAATATGGTCTGCTCCGCAAAAGCTGAACATCAAGGGATCGAGCGATGCGACACTCAGTGCTGATGGTAAATATCTTTTATATAAAAAGAAAAGTAAACTTTATATACTTGAGAAGAATGACGTTGGTGGTGGATGGAAAGATGCTGTAACTGCAGAAGGTATAAAAGGGAAGATACAAACTCCTTTTCTGTTGATCGACAACAAAACTTTGTATTACAGCACTACAAAAAAAGGTAAAGGCAAAGATCTGTTCAGTATAAAAAGATTAAGTGATGATTGGAATGTGTGGTCCGCCCCCACTCATCTAAATGATACTATAAATACAGAGGGGAATGAAACTTCTCTGAGAACAAATGCGAATGGTGCCTGGGGATATTACTCCTCTACAAAAAATTCCGTTGGCAAAGGCGACATCTTCGAAGTAAAATTATTTGAAGACCGTCCCTATATTTTAGTTTCTGGTAAAATAATTAATGCTACATCCAAACGTGTACTGAAGGGCAAAGACATCCAGATTCTGGTGGATGGCAAGCAAGCTGATAATGCAGTGAATCGTGATTCAGCCTCGTTCTCGGTAAAGCTTCCTTTTGGAAAGAAATATACTATATCTGCTCAGCTCTATCAATACGGAGCAAAGGATTATACTATTGATGCTACCACGGATAAAGAATACCGGGAAATTAAAACTGACCTGGAAGAAGAGCCTGTCACATTCGCTTTACTAAAGGGCAAACTTCTGATCAAGAATACGGATCAGACTATCCCTGCATCTGCTAAGGCAAAGATCGTAGTGGACGGAGAAGAAATGGAATCTGCCACAATTGATCATGCGAAGGGCACGTATTCGATACGATTAAATCACGGCACGATATACTATATACAGGTGAGCGCCCAACGTTTTGAATCTCTCCCGGATATTATAGACTTGAAGAATGTTGATGGGTACGAGGAAATCAACTTTGATTTGCAGGCTGATGCTGAGAAGATGGCGATTGTAACAGGAAAAATTATTGATAAGAAAACAGGAGCTTTGCTGTCTCCAGAAATAAAAGCCGATGTTAAAGTAGAAGGAGTTTCTTCTGTCGCTGCTTCGGTAGATTCATTAAAGAGTGAGTATGAATTAAGATTTCCGTTGAAGGACCGGTATATATTAAGCGCCATCGCTAGTAATTATTACCCGGTATATGAATCGATTGACGTTATGAATGAAACCAACGAAGTTCGGATTAACCGTGATCTGACATTGGTTCCTGTTGAGCGCGGACAATCGGTGCTGCTGAAGAACGTATTTTTCGAGCCCAAGAAAACTACATTAAGTCCGTCTTCATTCCCTGAACTTGACCGATTGGTGGCTTACCTGGAAGCAAACCCGACCGTAAAGATCGATGTCAGCGCGCACACCGATCCATCCACAAAAATTTCAACGGCAAACCAGGCGAAGGCTATAGCAAGTTATCTTACGTCTAAAGGAATTGCAAAAAACAGAATCACTTCTCACGGTCATGGTTCATCGAAGCCTGTTGCCTCAAATAAAACAGCAGAAGGAAAAGCGTTGAATAGAAGAGTTGAATTTACCTTCCTTGAAAAATAACGGTTGGGCTGGAGCACAGCTTCAAAAGGTTCAACTTTATAGTATATAAAAACAAAGCCCGATCAATTTGACCGGGCTTCTTTATTTAGAGTTTAAACGTCACTGTTATTTAGCTTCCGCAAGCTTCACATGCATCTGGATTATCCAGTGAGCACATCATATCAGACATTTTCTGTTCGTACTGTACGTATTGTAGTGAAGTCTGTTGTGCATCAGATGCCACAGCCGCTATTACTGCAACAGGATCTGCTGTTGCTACAGCACCTTGTTCAATGGCCGCTGCTGCTTCAGCAGCATTTGCCTGTTGAATCGCTGATTTGTCAAGCGTAAATTTAATAGCATCCGCGGCAGCGTTTGTACGCAAGTAGTACATACCGGTCTTAAGACCCTTCTTCCACGCATAGAAATGCATTGAAGTAAGTTTACCAAAATTCGGATTGGTAAGGTGAATGTTAAGACTTTGTGACTGGCAGATATAGGCGCCACGATCAGCAGACATGTCAATGATTGACTTCTGTGAAATCTCCCAAACAGTCTTATACAGGTCTTTAATGTTTTGAGGAACTTCAGGTATATTTTGAACCGATCCGTTTGCCGCGATGAGTTTCTGCCTCATGGATTCGCTCCATAAGCCCAGGCTCATCAGATCTTTCATCAAGTGCTTGTTTGCAATAATGAATTCTCCTGACAATGTTCTACGGGTATATATATTAGAAGTATAAGGCTCGAAACATTCGTTGTTACCAAGTATCTGTGATGTAGAGGCCGTTGGCATTGGAGCAACAAGCAATGAGTTGCGTACGCCATGCTTCTTCACATCTTGTTTAAGTTGTTCCCAATTCCAGCGACCGCTGTCAGGTGTAACACCCCACATATCAAATTGGAAAATTCCTTTTGATACTGGAGAACCCTTGAACGTTTCATAAGGCCCCAGAACTTTTGAAAGTTCCATGGAAGCTTCCATCGCACCGAAGTAGATGGTCTCAAATATATCTGCGTTCAGCTTGCGGGCTTCGTCAGAGTCGAATGGCATACGTAGCATGATAAACGCATCCGCCAAACCTTGCACTCCTAAACCGATTGGTCTGTGACGCATGTTTGAAGTCTTCGCTTCTGCTACCGGATAATAGTTTACATCAATTACTTTATTGAGGTTGCGCGTAGCAACTTTTGTGATCTCATAAAGTTTTTGGTGATCGAACTTACCATCTTCGGTAACAAATTTTGGCAATGCTATAGATGCCAGATTACAAACCGCTACTTCGTCCGGAGATGTATACTGTATAATTTCTGTACATAAGTTACTGGACTTAATCGTACCCAGGTTCTTCTGGTTAGATTTTTTGTTGGCAGCATCTTTATATAGTATATATGGAGTTCCTGTTTCAATTTGTGATTCAAGTATTTCGAACCACAGATCCTGAGCTTTTATCTGCTTGCGGAACTTGCCTTCCTTTTCATATTTATCATAGAGACGCTCGAAATCTTCACCCCAAACTTCAGCCAACCCTGGCGCTTCATTTGGACAGAAGAGAGACCACATCTCGTTGTTCTCTACACGTTGCATGAACAGATCTGGAATCCACATTGCATAGAAAAGATCGCGTGCGCGCATCTCCTCTTTACCATGATTCTTTTTCAGATCAAGGAATTCGAAAACATCAGCATGCCATGGTTCAAGATAGATTGCAAAGCTTCCTTTACGTTTTCCACCACCCTGATCAACATAACGCGCAGTCATGTCGAAATTTCTTAGCATTGGAACAACACCATTTGAAGTTCCACCGGTTCCTTTAATATAGGATCCTTTCGCACGTACGTTGTGAATGCTCAGACCTATACCTCCCGCAGACTGAGAAATTTTTGCGCACTGCTTCAATGTATCATATATACCATCAATGCTGTCGTCCTTCATTGTAAGCAGGAAGCACGAAGACAATTGAGGCTTCGGTGTACCAGCATTAAACAATGTAGGCGTAGCATGTGTGAACCACTTCTCGGAAAGTAAATTATATGTTTCAATAGCAGCCGGAATATCTTCACCGTGTATACCCACTGCCACACGCATTAACATATGCTGCGGACGTTCCACAGTTTTGCCTTCAACCTTCATCAGGTACGAACGCTCTAATGTTTTAAAACCAAAGTAATCATAACTGAAATCGCGATCGTACAGGATGGCTTCATCCAGTTCGGCAGCGTGTTCTTTAATTACTTTATAGGTTTCCTTTGAAATCAGCGGAGCATTCTGGCCAGTCTTAGAGTCCACATATGTATACAGCCGCTTCATGGTATTTGAAAACGACTTGCTTGTCACCTTGTGTAAATTGGATACAGCAATACGTGCTGCCAATTTTGCAAAGTCAGGATGTTTGGTAGTCATCGTAGCAGCAATCTCTGCGGCCAGATTATCAAGCTCCTGTGTAGATACACCATCATAGAGGCCATTGATCACCTTCATGGCCAACTCTACAGGATTGACGAACTTCGGATCTAATCCGTAACAGAGTTTCTCAATACGAGCGGTGATTTTGTCAAACTTAACTGACTCTCTGTGTCCATCACGTTTTAATACAAGCATCTCAGAATATAGGGTTGTTTTTGTGGGAGAAGTTAAAAAAGTGTTTGAATGTAATTAAAAATCCTCGTTAAGGGAAAACTTCGGAGCGCTTTCTTTTTCAGTGCTCTTCATCACTCCGGCTTTCTGGTACTCGGCCACACGCTTCTCGAAGAAATTAGTTTTTCCTCGCAGCGAGATCATCTCCATAAAGTCAAAAGGATTAGTAGCATTGTAAATTTTCTTGCCAACAAGTTCATTCAATAAACGATCAGCAACGAATTCTATATACTGACGCATCTGCTCGGCATTCATTCCGATCAGATTAACAGGTATAGCATCGGTAACAAATTCCTTTTCGATTTCAACGGCATCTTTAATGATATCAATAATCGTTTGTTCTGGAAGTTTGTTCACCACGTGTTGTGTATACAGATGACACGCAAAATCACAGTGCAATCCTTCATCACGTGAAATCAATTCATTCGAAAAACTAAGTCCAGGCATAAGGCCGCGCTTCTTGAGCCAGAAGATCGAGCAGAAAGAACCAGAGAAGAAAATTCCTTCCACTGCAGCAAAAGCAATCAGTCTTTCCTGAAAATTTCCCTTATCAATCCAACGAAGTGCCCAGTCAGCTTTCTTCTTTACGCAATCCATTGTCTCAATGGCGTTGAAGAGCTTATCTTTTTCTTTTGCATCCTTTACATACGTGTCGATCAAAAGAGAATATGTTTCAGAGTGAATATTCTCAATGGCGATTTGGAAGCCATAGAAAAATTTTGCCTCAGTATATTGAACCTCTGATACAAAGTGCTCTGCGAGATTTTCATTTACAATGCCATCGCTGGCAGCAAAGAATGCAAGTACGTGCGTTATAAAATGTCTCTCACCATCATTTAAGCCAGCCCAGTCGCGTAAGTCTTGACTCAGATCTATTTCCTCTGCTGTCCAGAAACTGGCTTCCGCCTGTTTATAGAATCTCCAGATATCATGTTGTCTGATCGGAAAGAGTACAAAGCGATCTTTGTTCTCCTTCAATATGGGCTCTTCCTGCTGGCTCATGGCATAAATGGGGTTTTAGGGTTAAACTAAATATCATAAGAGGCGTCAGTATTTCTATACCAACACCTGTTATATTTCTAATAAATTCTTTTTGCTTTACGACACAGACTGAACACCTGTTCTTTGGTCAGCACTAAGTGTACAAAAGAAGTAGAACCATTCTAAAAAACAAAACGCCATTTTTAAGCTGATTTCAACAAATGTGGATAACTTGTTGATGCATTGTGGATACATAAGTTCCTGTAAAATAAACCGTTAGTAAGCCCATTTTCGTGTATGATTTGAGTTAATTTCGATCAATTAAAAATTTTCAAAAATTTTCGACCAACGCAAGGAAGTAGAAGTTGGAAAATTATTGGAGCAAGCAGATTGATATCCAGATTCTTTTTCTACCTTTGCAGTCCAATTTTAAAAAGCTATGTACGCGATTGTAGACATTGCAGGCAAACAGTTCAAAGTGGCTAAAGACCAATATATCTATGCCCCAAAGATGGAAGGCGAAGTAGGAGCTTCTGTAAGCTTCGACAAAATCCTTCTCGTTGATAACGGTGGAGATATTCAAATTGGCGCCCCTACTGTAAGTGGTTTAACAGTATCTGGTAAGATACTTGAACACGTAAAAGGCAACAAAGTGATTGTCTTTAAAAAGAAAAGAAGAAAAGGCTACGTGGTGAAGAATGGCCACCGTCAGCAGTACACCAAAGTGCAAATCGAAAGCATTGGTTAATTCAAAAACCCTTTAACGACACAGAACCATGGCACATAAAAAAGGCGAAGGTAAAGTAAAGAACGGCCGCGAATCAGAAAGCAAACGACTTGGCATTAAGGTATTCGGTGGTCAGAAAGTAATTTCCGGAAACATCATCGTTCGTCAGCGTGGAACAAAACACCACCCTGGTAAAAATGTAGGTATTGGAAAAGATCACACATTGTTTGCTTTGACAAATGGTGTTGTGGTTTTCAAAAAAGGTAAAGCTGATAAATCTTTTGTATCAGTAGAGCCTGCGGTTATAGCACAAGCTTAATCGGATACTTAAAAATTTCAGAGCGCTTTCTTCCTATAGGGAGAAAGCGTTTTTTGTTTGTCGTATAGTCCTAGGGTTGCATCACTCTTTTTTTGCACACCATACACGATAATTAACCGCTCATCCTCCTTCTCTTTTAAGAAATTGTAAAAAATTTAAGACATGGTTTGCCAGATAAACTACTCTTTTATTTTTTTTCCTCTTGTTTTTAAACTGATTTTAGAATTTTATTCTGTGTTTTTGAACGCAAACCGTTGAATCAATTATAACTACCGAATAAAGAGTTATTTTATTTCAATACCTCATACCTTATTTTAGGGCGTATTAACCTAAACTTAAAACTATGAGGAAGATTCTACTCGTTATCTTCTCGTGTGCTCTATCGTTTCAATTGATGGCACAAGAGAGGACCGTAACTGGAAAAGTTACTTCTGCTGAAGACGGAACCACCCTTCCGGGAGTAAATGTTATTTTAAAAGGCACCTCCACTGGTGTCGCTACTGACGCAGATGGAAAATACTCCATCGAAGTACCCGCTTCTGGTGGCATTTTAGTTTTTACCTTCATCGGGATAGAAACAAAAGAAGTAGAGATTGGCGATCGCAGTGTAATTGATGTCCCACTTTCATCTGACATCACTCAATTAAGCGAAGTTGTCGTAGTTGGTTATGGAACTCAAAACAAGCGAGACATTAGTGGCTCTATTTCTTCCATTAGCGGAGATGCCATTGCTGTTGCTCCTGTTCAAAGTTTTGAGCAAGCCCTTGCCGGACGTGCACCTGGAGTACAAATTACTGTTCCTAACGGTGTGTTGAATAACCCTCCTGTAATTCGTATCAGAGGTGTTAACTCCATTAACCTAAGCTCTTATCCATTGATTGTTATTGATGGTATACCTACTTTCTCAGGAGATAATTCAACGAACTCTGCTCCGAATAATCCACTCAGTAATATTAGTACAACAGATATAGAAAGCATCGAATTATTAAAAGACGCTTCAGCCAGTGCTATATATGGATCAAGAGCTGCTGCGGGTGTACTTCTAATTACCACTAAAAGAGGCGCTAAAGGTAAAAGCAAATTCAACTTCGATTCATGGGTGGGTTGGACTGAACCCGTTCGTCTTTTCGATATGCTTAATGCCGAGCAATATATGATGATCAAAAACGAAGGCATTCGCAATTTGAATGAAAATACACAACGCAAGTCTGGAACTTATGGAACTGCCATAGAAGGTGCCTTTAAACCTTCATATGATGCAAACGGAAATTTGGTTGATACAAAATGGTATGACTATGTATATAGAACCGGCTTCTCTCATTCCAATAGTTTAAGTTTTTCAGGAGGCTCAGATAAAACCTCTTACTATATTTCTCTAAGTCATACTGAGCAAGAGGGTATGTTAAAGAATAACGATTTTGAACGTACCTCTTTGCGTTTAAATCTTGATCACAAAGTCTTCGATAATTTTACAATTGGTACAAACGTCTCCTTTGCAAATATATATAACTCTGCTCCCAACTCAGGCTCATTGTCTGGTCAGGCTTATGGTACAGGTGGCTTGGGCAGGCTACCACTTGTTTTACCACCAAACGTAGCGGCATATAATCTTGATGGCTCTTATAATTTAAATGGTGCTGGCTTAGGTGCTGGAGCTAATTTAAATCCGACATCAAATCCTTCTACTCCTGGTGCGTTGGTAACAGGTTACTATAATCCAGCGCTTATTCTAGACAAAAACACATTCACATCTGAGAGCAATCAAATACAAGGAAGTGTTTATGCCAGCTGGGAAATTGTTAAAGGATTAACCTTAAGAACAACGTATGGAATTGATAGAATTTCTTTTGAAGATATATCATTCCTGACTTCTTTAGGAGGCGATGGTTTTTCAACAGCAGGTTCTGCTACAAATACATACCGAACAAACAAGCGATGGAACTGGCAAAATACAGCACAATACGACCTTCAAAAAGGGAAACATTTTATCTCGATTTTAGGAGGTGGTGAGCAACAATATACTCAAGTAGAAAGATGGGGTGCTACCCGTACAACTGTAGCGGATATCTTCTTTGAAAGCTTCCAAGGTAACTATACTAACATTGCTGTAGCGAATAACCTGCAAGGGGAGAATTATCTCGTTTCTTATTTTGGACGCGTCAACTATGATTTCAGTAAAAAGTACTTTGCATCTTTCAACATCAGACGTGATGGTTACTCTGCGTGGGCTGACAAGTATGGTAATTTCTACGGAGCAGCCATTGGCTATACTTTATCTGAAGAAGATTTCTGGAAAAATACTTCCGTGCTCAATGAGATAAATTTCTTCAAGTTGAAAGGTAGTTATGGAGAAGTTGGTAATAGCCAAGGCGTTGGTGATTTCGCTTCTTTGAATACTTATTCTTCTGGACTGTATGGAGGTGCTGCTACATTAGGCTATAATCAAGCGGGGAACTCTTTGTTAACCTGGGAGACCAGTAAGAAGACAGATATTGGACTTGTTTACGGTATCTTAAACGATCGTATACAAGGCGAGTTCACGTGGTATAGAAACCTGGTCGATGGACTTATTCTTGATGTTGCTCAAGCTCCTTCTAAAGGTATACCGAACCCTACTACTGCCAATACAATTCCTGCTAACATCGGATCACTGGAGAATAAAGGATTTGAAATCAGTATCAAGTTCAATGCTATCAATAAAACAGATTTCAATTGGACTATCAGTGGTAACGTAACAACACTTAAAAATGAAGTATTGGCATTAACATCAGATGCTGATCGTATCGGTACTGCTACCAGTACTCTGGAAACATCGAACTATACAACAGTAGGGAGATCGTTGGGAAGTATACTTGCTGTACCAACCATAGGAGTAAATCCTGATAACGGAAGAAGATTATTTGTGAAAGCGGATGGTACTGTAGTTCAATACGATCACGGTGGTGCAGGAACAGGCTGGACAACGCTCGAAGGCGCAACTATATCAGCTCCGAATCAATTGCAGGATGGAGTTTACTTCAATGCTATACCGAAGTGGTATGGTGGTCTTGACAACACATTCAAATACAAGAACTTTGATTTAGGATTGTTCTTACAATTCTCAGGAGGCAACTATATATATAACGGTACTCAATCCGGACTACGCGATCAACGCTTCTGGAACAGTCACACAGATATTTTAGATCGTTGGACTCCAGAAAACACTGATGGTTCAATTCCTCGCATTGTGTATGGCGATAATCTATCAAATGGTTCTGCCCTTGTAATTTCTGAGAATGTTGAGAAGGGAGATTTCTTGAGATTAAAGAATGTATCTCTCGGATATAGTGTTCCAAAGACTTTACTGGAAAGAGTTAAGATAGCCAATGCACGCATCTATGCACAAGTACAAAATGCCTTCCTGCTCACCGGCTATTCGGGTATAGATCCTGAAATTTCATCAAACGGTAATAGTACGACCGGTGGTGGTGTGGACAGAAACTCTGTAGGTCAGGCTAGAACGTACACCATTGGTATTAATGTGGGCTTTTAAAATTACTACAACTATGAGTATAAGAAATTTATATAAAAAAGGTTCTTCACTGGTTTTTCTATCTGTATTTGCTTTTGGAATTTTCTCTTGCCAAACAGATCTCCTGGATCCAGTTCCGCAAACTCAGATCATTGATCAATTTGCATTTGATACACCCGAACGCATTTCGCTCCAGGTAAACAATCTATATACTGCCGTTAAAAATGGACAATTTTTAGGTGGTCGATATCAGGTTTATGGTGAGATCCGTGCAAATGATTTTCTAAACCGCACTACAAATGGTGTTACCGGTTTACTTGTTTGGAATCAAACCGTAACAGAGACATCTCAAAATGATGTTATCAGTCTTTGGAATACTGCTTATGCAGCCATCAACCAAATCAATGTATTCCTCCAGGGCCTTGATGATAATGAAGCTAAATTCATAGCACCTGTTTTTGCTGCTGATTATACCACAACACTGGTTCCACGCTTCAAAGCAGAAGCGCGTTTACTGAGAGCCTTATCCTATCATTGCCTAGTACAATTGTATGCGAAGCCCTATACATTAGGCAATCCCACGGGCAGTCCTGGATTACCATTGCGTCTGCAGGCTGAGACAAGTTTAGCAAACAATGATTTGGCAAGAAGTTCAGTAGCGGAAGTATACTCTCAAATATTAGCGGATCTTGATTTTGCTGAACAGAATCTTCCTTTGACATATGGAGCATCAGCATCCCTATTGAATGTTACACGTGCGCACAGAAACACTGCCATTGCATTAAAGACACGTGTATATCTCACCATGGGCGACTATGATTCTGTGATTGAAGAAGCCAATAAAATTGTATCAGAGGATGGTCCGTTTACTGCTGCTACTGGTGTTCCTCATGCCCTCCAGGCTTCCGTTGCATCTGTTTTCGCATCGCCTCAGGAAACTACAGAAAGCATTCTTTCATTTCCTTTCACCGCGCAGAATGCCCCTGGTACCCAAAACCAACTTGGCTTTTACTATCGCTCTTCCGCTTCAACATCGACTAATCCAGGTGGCGGAGAATATGGATTAAACCAATTGGGAATAATGGCACCTTCATCTGCATGGCCTGACACGGACGCTCGAAGAACATTTATTTATAAAGTTGGTACAGAATATTACTGGGGAAAATATCCTTCCGGTACTCCTTTCCTTGATAAGGCACCAGTAATTCGATATGCAGAAGTACTCTTAAATTTATCCGAAGCTATTGCAAGAACAACTGCCGGTGTGGATGAACGAGCACTTGAATTATTAAATGCTGTGCGTCAAAGATCAGATAACACAGTTTCATTAGCACCTGCTGACAATACGGAATTGTTAGATGCTCTAAAGCTGGAGAGAAGAATTGAATTCTTAGGCGAAGGACTTCGTAGTATGGACATTCTTCGATTGAACGAAGAGTTCCCTGCAAAGGGTTCTGTAGGTGCAGTGCCTAGTACTGCTCTTAACTATATTTGGCCTATACCCTCCAACGAATTAGCCGCAAACAAATTAATGACTCGAAATGAGTAATGATCCATGTGAATAATAAATAAAAGAGGCTGCCCTATAAAGGCAGCCTCTTTTATTTATCTATACTATATAATATTCTATTGGTAAAAATTCATTCTACCCCAACGCCTCTACAGATTTTACTTCTCCGGGCATCATTCTCGTAAACAGGTTTTCAATTCCTGCTTTTAATGTTACCATCGATGAAGGACATCCGCTGCAGGAGCCTTGTAATCTTACTTTAACGATGCCATCGTTGAATGAATGATACGTGATAGCACCACCATCTTGCTCTACCGCAGGGCGGATATATTCATCAAGAATGGTTTTTATTTTTTTGATCGTATCCGTTTCCTCTTCTTGAGCAGCACCGTCATTTTCTTTTACTTCAATGATGAAGTTACCGCCTTCGAGATATTTTTTGATATGCTCTTTTAACGTGCCCTGAATCTCAAGCCACTCAACATCTTCTTTCTTTGTAACTGTAACAAAATTACTGGCGAAGAAAACGCGATCTACAAATGGATATGAAAACAGTTCTTTTGCAAGCGGAGAAATACCAGCGCTTTCTACATCCGGGAAATCAAAGCTCATCGCCTCAGGCACGAGCATCTCGTTCACCACAAACTTCAAAGAATTTGGATTCGGATTTGATTCCAGGTAGATATGGACATTTTTTGGAACGGCCTGTAACATGATTTTTGGTTTATTATGCCAACAAAATTACAGGTTTTTAGTTCATGGCGTACTGACTTCTCAATACTATTGATCGGAGTTTGCCTATGGAATGGGAGACTCTGCTTCCAGTGCATTTTCCCACTTGCTTACAACGGCAGTAGCAATGCTGTTTCCAATCACATTTGTGGCGCTTCGCCCCATATCAAGCAGAGGGTCGATGCCTATCAATAATGCAAGACCTGCTTCGGGAATATTGAATGTAGCCAATGTGCCTGCAATTACAACCAATGATGCGCGAGGTACGCCAGCAATACCTTTACTGGTCACCATCAGCACTAACAGCATGCTCAACTGAGTGCCTATAGGTAAATCTATATTGTAAGACTGCGCTATAAAAAGCGAGGCGAATGTCATATACATCATGCTTCCGTCCAGGTTGAAAGAGTAACCCAGCGGGAGTACAAAACTTACGATCTTATCTTTACAACCAAACTTCTGCAACTCCTCCATCGTCTTGGGGAATGCGGCTTCACTACTCGATGTACTGAACGCTAACAAGACAGGCTCCTTAACGCGTCTGATCAAACTTATGACACGTTTGCCAATGATCAGGAAACCGGCAACGCCTAATAGTACCCATAACAATGACAGGCCTATATAAAACTCACCGATGAAAAGAGAGTACGTCTTGAGTATACTTAATCCTTGTTTGGCAACTACGGCAGTCATTGCTCCGAAAACTGCGAGTGGCGCAAAGTTCATAACATAGCCGGTAACTTTTAGTATAACATGTGCTGCTGCATCAAATGCTTTAATCACAATTTTACCTTGTTCGCCTATGGCTGCCGTTGCAACACCAAAGAACAATGCGAAAATTACAATCTGAAGGATTTCATTTTTTGCCATTGCATCAATGATAGAGGTAGGGAACATGTGGTACAAAAAGTCCTTTACAGAAAATCCTACACGCGCTACTACACTCTCATTACTGTCAGGCAGTGGCAGATGCATCGCGATGCCTGGCTTAAATATATTTACGAGTATCAAACCTAACAGAAGACTTAAGAGTGATGCACTGATAAACCATAGCATCGTCTTCCCTCCAATACGACCAACGGAATTTATGTCACCTAATTTTGCAACACCTACAATGAGTGTACAGAGTACCAATGGCGCAACGATCATTTTAATCAGCCGCAGAAAAATATCTGCAAAAAGTGAGAAGGGCTCCATCTTTTTATCTCGTGCCGACAGAACTTCACTTCGTTGTTTGGCTATCAGTTTCTTTTCCTGCGCCAGTGTTTTATATACACTGCTATCTGTAGCTTTTTGTAATTGCGTATTGAAGCTTTCAATCTTTACATCTGCAGCCTGAATGGCTTCATTTTCCTGGCTCACATAACTTTTATTCAGTATGAAACCCAGGGTTATTCCAATGAAGAGAGCAATGATTATATATAGTGTGAGCTTGCTTTTCTTTTCAGGTTTGATTTCATCCATAATACGTTCTTAACGAAATTAGTAAGTAGGTTTAAGCCTATGACAGGCTAACGGTCATACGTTGACGCAATATACTTGAAAAAGATTTCGGTCCGAATTGTTCTTATCCTGAAGGACAGCAGTTTGAAAAAAAACGTTATGCCGCCGTTTGAGATGTTAAAGCTTTGAGTTTTTTGCACGCAACAGGAAATCTGCAAGTACAAGCGCAGCCATGGCCTCCACTATAGGAACTGCACGGGGAACGACACAAGGATCATGTCTACCCTTACCACTTACCGTTGTTTCATTACCATGTTTATCTACACTGGGCTGATCCTGCATAATGGTGGCCACAGGCTTGAAGGCAACGTTAAAGTAAATATCCTCGCCATTGGAAATGCCGCCCTGAATACCTCCGGAAAAATTTGTCTTTGTTTTGATCTTCCCGCCCTCGTTGTAAAACTCATCGTTGTGTTGTGAGCCACGCAGCTTTGTGCCTTCAAAGCCACTTCCGTATTCGAACCCCTTCACCGCATTTATACTTAGCATAGCCTTTCCGAGCTCTGCATGGAGTTTATCAAATACAGGTTCACCGAGTCCTACCGGTGTATTCTTTACAACACAGGTAACGGTTCCTCCAATGGTATCGCGATCCAGCCGCACAGTATCAATCAACTCAATCATCTTCTCGGCTATACCGCTATCCGGACAACGCACTATATTATCTTCTGTTTTGCTTAGGTCAAGCGTTGTATAGTGGGGCGTTTTAATCTCACCGACCTCGGATACGTACGCATGGATATCTATACTATATTCCTTCAGCAACAGCTTCGCTATAGCACCGGCTGCAACACGCGCTGCAGTTTCCCGTGCAGAGCTTCTTCCTCCTCCGCGATAATCGCGTATACCATACTTGGTTTCGTAAGTATAGTCTGCATGCGATGGACGAAATGTTTCTGCTATATGGCTATAATCTTTACTGCGCTGATCTTGATTTTCAATTACGATTGCAATCGGAGTTCCTGTGGATTTACCTTCGAAAACACCACTGAGTATTTTGAAAGTATCATCTTCTTTACGCTGCGTTGTTATTTTGGATTGACCTGGCTTTCTGCGATCAAGCTCTGATTGAATATACGTTTCGTCAATCAACAAACCTGCAGGACATCCATCGATAATGACACCGATAGCTGGGCCATGTGATTCTCCGAAGGTTGAAATCTTAAATAGGGTTCCGTACGAATTGCTCATGCGGGGTCGAAGATAGGAGATGGATGTGAATTAAAGTAAGGGTCGTCTTCTTTTTATGACAATGTCATTTTTTAAATACCAGGAATACAGCAGCACCTACCATTACAACAATGAATCCATTGAAGATCCATTTCTGCCACTGGTTATTTGTTACCGGTTGAAGTGTATTGTCGGCATTGTCGATCTTGTCATAAAAGCTACCAAGGTCGTTGGATTGTATTGCTTCATTTTTCTTGCTCTCGCCTGTAACATATACTGTAAGCTTCGATTTCAACGTATCGTATTTTGCCTTGGCGGGATTAAAGTATACCCATTGAAAGTAATCTCCAAGTTTATACTGGCCCGGCTCTTTCGGAATCATAAAGTAGTTGAATGATTTCGTACCCGTCACGCGATTTTTTTGATGCGTAATGTTTTGCTGAACGTTGGGCTCATAGAATTCAAAATTTCCATCGCGCTTAAGCAACGGCTTCTCAATTGCAGAAATATTTCCTTCACCATATATATTGAATTCATACGGAGCACTGTTGCCAGTCTCAATATCTACGTTACGCATGCGCTCCTCCAGATGATAATCACCTACTGCTACAACATCTTTTAAGGGGTGTGGAGGAAGTGGTTTTACATTCACGCGTTTCGGTTTACTTCTGAATGTTTTAAAATCTTCTTTTCTGTTCTGACCAAAGAAGGAAGGATTCTTTGCAACCTTATACTTGATCATCTGCATATCAAAAGCAGGGAACGCTACGGGCTCTGTGTTGAGAGGATAGAGCGTTGCCTGATAAATTTTATACTGTGTGTAATCCTTTCCGTTAATCGTTATACTCTCCCCCTCTATATTTTCAATGTTGAAATTTTCTTCCCAGCAGTTTACAGGTTTTACCTTTTTCAGGATCTCTGTGATCTGCTTTCCAAGTTCATAAAATTGTAAAGGCGCACGATTTTCTGTTGCCACAAAGAAGGAGATCGTAGTATTGAATCCTTCTCCTACATATACTTCATCTTTACTGGTAGTGAGTGCGAGAAAAGCATCTTCTTTTATATCCACAAACTCCGGTTCGCCTTTACCAAAAAAATCATCCGGACGATCAAAGAAGTCACGAAGAGGATCACGTTGTTGTTGCACCGGAGGACCAACCTTTACTTTTTTTCCAGGTACATTAATCGGTTTATCATTTACCTTCATTGTAAAAGAGGGCACTGTAATAATTCCTTGCTTGACTGGCAAGTAAGTTGTGATCACACTTTGTGATGAAGAGATTTGTCCATTGATAATGTTCGTACTCGACTGCGTAGATGTACCCCGTTTTCTAAAGCCACTGATCTCCGGAAAATTATCATAGCTTTTTAGCCGGTCATTCTGTGCCGTAATGGTGATCGTCCAAGCCTGGTTCTCTCCCACTTCGTCAGGCCCCAGTGTAATCTGCACCGACTGTGCATATACAGCTGCTGATAAAAGAAACCCTGTTAAAAGTCCTAAACTCGCCTTTATCGAAATATTTATACACATATGAAAACCTTATCCTGATTAAACGTTACAAAAATACTGAAACATCAAATGGCATCTAAGAAGAGGACGTTAATCGGTAAAAAGCTTATTTTTTCTGCTTGTCTGCCCTTAAAACTACCCTTCTTTTAGGTACCTTAATAAAAGTTAAGGCCTGTTCTTTTGGATATTCAGATAATTTTTTACCTTAACATATGTTAGGGAAACCTATTTTTTTAACTATCAAATTTTGCCATGCTGCATTACGCGAAAACTGTTCTTACAAAAGTGAGTTTCGATGCCCTTCTGTTCGAGAAGGAGCTGCGAAAAGCTATCAAGCTGTTGATAGCAGATGAAGTAAATGAACTCAAACGTTGGTGCTATACCAGCTTTGGGACAGAACATGAAGCTATTTTAAACCGTTGCTTTGTGGTTGCCTAGAATTAGAACTCATTAACCAAAAACTTTTGACCCCCGACCTAAAAAATCGGGGGTTATTTTTTGAAGACCAGCAAGTATATACTTTATACATATATATCTCTGAAAGCTATTCTTCCCTGATAAACTGTATATTTCTTTTTAAACCGTCCAACTTGGTACGCTTTACTGCGGAGTGACGAAAGATCTTTTGAAAGACTTCATCGGTTATTTCTTTCCAATCCTTCAACGACATTTTTTCAAGATCGCCATCGGGCATAAACCTGGGCTCGTGGTGTGGTTTTGAAAAACTATTCCACGGACAAACATCCTGACATATATCACATCCGAAAATCCAATTCTCAAATTTACCCTTTACATCATTGGGTATCTCTTCCTTTAACTCTATGGTAAAGTAAGATATACACTTGCTCCCATCAACAACATAAGGCTCTGCTATAGCATCAGTAGGGCAAGCATCTATACAGGCAGTACACGTTCCGCAATAATCTTTTACAGGTCCATCGTATTCCAGTTCAAGATCGAGGATCAATTCTGCGAGAAAGAAAAAGCTACCCATCTGCTTGTTAAGCAGCAAGCTATTTTTGCCGATCCAGCCTAGTCCACTTTTCTTCGCCCATGCCCGTTCCATTACCGGTGCAGAATCTACAAAGGCGCGACCGTTCACTTCACCAACCTGTTGTTGCAAACGCTCCATAAAAAGCTTCAACTTGTCTTTGACTACAAAGTGATAATCTTCTCCATAGGCGTACTTGGCAATTTTAAATTGTCCTTCTTTTGCCAAGTCTTCTTTGGGAAAGTAATTATAGATCAGACTGACAACAGATTTAGCGCCCGGTACAAGTAATGCAGGGTCAAGCCTTTTATCGAAGTGATTCTCCAGGTAGCTCATCTTCCCCTGATAGCTTCGCTTCAACCATGCCTCGAGGCGCGGAGCTTCCTCATGCAAAAATTCCGCTTTTGAAATTCCACAAAAACTAAAGCCCAGCTCTGTCGCTATATTTTTTACAAGATGAGTATACTGTGCCGGTTGCATGGTTGCAAAGGTAACGCAAAACGTTCTTCAATAATTTTTAAAGCAGACTGCATTGAATGCGATCTGTGTGTCTTTGCCGAAAGATTTTCTTATAGTGGTATCAATTGCAACTGCTGTAGTTCCTTTTTCACTTGTGCAGGCGATTGAAAATGAATAGTGCGTAAGCCTACAGCTTTGGCACCTTCTATATTCTTGATATTGTCGTCAATAAAAAGCGATTGTGAAGGGTTGACTTTATATCGATCGAAGAGAATGTTGTAGAAATCAGGAAACGGTTTTCTTGTCTTCTCCACACCCGATACTACTATACCTTCAAACCAATGCAGAAATTCAAAGTTATCAAGTGCCCATGGAAAGGTTTCAGCCGACCAATTGGTGAGAGCATATAGCCTGTGAGATGAGTTGTTTTTAAAATACTTTAAAATCTCTACGGTCTCGTGAAGCGGTCCTGGAATTGTTTCTTGCCACCGATCGTACCACGCGCGTATAGGTTGTTCCCACTCCGGATGTTTTGTGATGAGCTCGAATGTTGCTTCTTCAAATGAGCGGCCGGCATCCTGTGCATCATTCCATTCATTGGTACATATATTTTCGAGGAACCACGAAACTTCTTCTTCCGTCTTGAATATTTTGCGATATAGATAACGCGGGTTCCAGTCAATTAAAACTCCACCCAAATCAAAAATAATCGTGTTGATAGTATTCATGAAATATATAGTGCTTTGCGTTGAAATTGTTGTAGTCGTCTATTGAAAGCGTTGCAATACTCTTTCTGAAACCATTTCCGGAGTGATCCGGTTCAGACATGCAAAATCTCCGCGAAAACATTTTTCTCTTCCATAAACAGAGCAGGGTCTGCAAGACAATTCTTCACGGCTGATCTGCACTATATTCGTTTCGTAAGCGTAATTATAGGGACCAAATCCAACGTCCGGATGTGTACCTCCCCAAATGGAAAGCAACGGTGTTCCCGATAAAGCTGCGAGGTGCATATTGGAAGAATCTACACAAAGCATCAGGTCCAGATGTTGCATCAAAGCGATCTCCTGACGAAGTTTTAATTGCCCTGCTATAACTTCACAGTTCTTCGGAAATTTTTGCTTTAGTGATTCAAAAAATTTGATCTCTTTTTCACCTCCTCCGAACAAGAAAAATTTAGCTGGAGTCTTCTGTAGTATAGATTCAATTAGGAGCGGATAATTTTCAAGCGGCCATATTTTTGATTTGTGCATAGCGAAAGGCGCTATACCAATCCACTTGGTGACCTCCATCGATTTTTTATACCCGAACCATCCTGAAGCACTTTGTATAGATTCACTCAACGAGAGGTATGGGGCTTCGAGCATCTTAAAAGGATAGCCCGCTTTTTCAAACGCCTTGTAATACCGCTCTACGGTATGCGGTAGAGGTGTCGTTATTTTATTCTCTTTACGACTGAATGATTTTTTCTCTGCCCGTCCTTTTTCAAACACCACTACACGTGAACCAAAGAGTTTGAAAAGCGATCGCAGGATCTTGGTGCGAATGTGATCGTGCAGATCCATCACCAGATCATACGGTCCCTTTCGCATCAGTTTACGAAAGAGATCGCGAAGACCAAATATACCGGTATATGTATAGTCAACATCTGCAGGAAAAACTGTGACACGTTCTATATCAAAAAACATGGGACCGAATTTCGGCCTTGTCACTACGGTTACCTCAACATCCGGATAAGCAGCAGTCAGTGACTTGACAACCGGCACAAGCAACGCAACGTCACCCATTGCTGAAAACCGAAGTATAAGTATCTTCTTCAAAACGTATTATTTTTTCTGACCGTACAACATCGGATTCAATGAAGCATCATTGTACATCTTCATCTGGCGATATACTTTGAATCTGCGATTACCCTGACCTATATCTTCAATCAGTTCATCAAACGCAAGTTGCATGTCTGTTTTCTGTTCCATTAATATTGAAAGTTTAGCCTGGCACTTCGCTATATGTTCAGCACTCGCATCTTTCCGCTCAGTCTGTTCTTTCATGTGATAAATCTTCAGCATCAAAATGCTCATGCGATCGAGTAACCATGCTGGCGTTTCTGAATTTATACGCGCTCCAGGTTTTGGAACTACATTTTTAAATTGATCGAGAAAATAATCATCAACCTTCTCCACCATATCTGTTCGATCCTGATTAGATTTATCTATTCTTCGCTTCAGCTGAATACCTTCTGCAGGATTTATTTCAGGCAACCGAATAATATCCTCGAGATGCCACTGCACGGTATCGATCCAGTTCTTAGCATATAATAAAAACTCAAAACTCTCTGACGGATAATTATTTTTGATGGGAGTGTCCACATGATCGTGAACGTGATAATCCAGAATACTCTGTTCAAAAACATTATAGCATTGAATTGCAGATAGCATAATCGAAATAATTAGATCGCAATTTAACCGTAATCCGTGAATCGTTACCAGTTATCGTTAGCCTGCTATCCGTTATTTTTAAGTCAAATTTAAAATCCAGCAAGTGTCATCACATCATTTCGTAAAAGAAGGCCAGGAACCTGCATTGCTCATTGCCGATGCATTGTCGCTGGAGCTTGTGCAACCTTTACTGGAGTGGGCTCCCCTGGTGATTGTCATTGATACTGCATTGGATGAAGTCCTGTTGTGGGGAATTAAAATAGATGTTGTACTGGCGGATGCGCGTACAGCGCCTACGTTGCGTGAAAAATTAATAGACCAATATCCGGTTAAGATACTTTCTTATCCTGTGGATGAAGATCCGTTGGCGCATGCTTTTTCATTTTTAATTACGTCAAAAAACTTAGCCGTTACTATCATTGCCGAACATGTTGAAAACAGATTTCACTTTGCTTTAGAATATCCACAGGTTCAGATTGTATTGATGAATCATGACTATAAATGGTCGCTTCATAAAAAATATTTTGAAAAATGGATCGCAGCTGATTCATCCCTATACATCCATAAAAACAGCGCAGGTCAAAATTTTAAATTAAATGGCTTAACTGCTGATGGTGACCGCTTTAAAGCGACACAGGATGGCACTATCACGGTATATTCTGAAGACGTTTTTTGGATCGGTGAATCCTTTTAAAAAATCTTTTTCCCCCGATAGGGGTAAATCTTTTCCAGATTGTCATAACCTCAGACGCTTAAAAACGTAAATTTCGCTGTTAAAAGAAGACCAAAAAGCAGTGGAATTCACGGAACAACTAACATTGACCTCGCTACGAACTGGCGATATAACTGCTTTTGAGATGTTATTCAGAACCCATTATCAACCTCTTTGTAATTACGCATATACTTTCGTACAGGATCGTGACGAAGCGGAAGAGATCGTGCAGTCTACATTTCTTTCCGTATGGGAAAAGCGTGAGAATCTGGAAATACGCACCGCAGTAAAACCATATTTATACGCCATGGTGCGCAATGCTTGTCTCAATGTGTTAAAACATGAAAAGGTAAAGCAGCAACATGCCGCAGTAGAAATGGCTGTCGCAGAAAAAAGTGTTGAGTCAGTCACACGTACTGTGATAGCTTCCGAGCTTGAGACACGCATTTATGAAGCGATGGAAAAACTTCCGCAGCAATGCCGCCTGATCTTTAAACTCAGCAGATTCGAAGAATTAAAATATTCAGAGATAGCAGACCAACTGGATCTTTCCATAAAAACAGTAGAGAACCAAATGGGTAAAGCACTCAAAATCATGCGCGAGCAATTGAAAGATTATCTGCCTTTATTGATTGTATTGATGAACGGGTTTCTTAACTAAGAGCATTGCAACACACCGATAACGATATTGACGAACTGATTGGTAAGTACCTCGCGGGTGAAGCTACACCGGAGGAGTCTGCTTATATAGAAAACTGGCAATCACAAAATGAGACTAATCGAAAGTATGTCGATCAGTTCAGAATGATTTTCGTCAAAGCATCTGCAGTAAAAGAATGGCAGGAGTTTGATACCGATGCTGCATGGGGTAAACTTCGATCCAAACTGCACAACCCAAAGGGACGTGAGGTGTCGATGCCTCCAACACAACCACAACGCTTTTTATACCTCAAGATTGCAGCGAGTATATTGATAGTATGTAGTATAGGCTTCTTTATATACCGCGGCATGAACGCGCCTATAAAGTCCATCGAGGTTGTTGCCGAAAAGCAGACTATAGGAGATACCCTTCCGGATGGCAGCGGTGTATTTCTGAACAAGAAAACGAAGCTCACATACTCTTACAACAAAAAGAAAAAAAGTCATATCGTAAAACTGAAAGGTGAAGCCTACTTTAATATCAATCACCAGGATGACAAAAAATTTCTGGTAGATGCTGAAGGTGTTTTCATTCGTGATATAGGAACATCTTTTAATGTAACAGCGTACCCTGAATCCAATACAGTTGAAGTTCTTGTAGAGGAAGGTGAAGTACAATTCTTCACAGACGATAATGCAGGTATACATTTGAAAGCTGGCGGCAAAGGTGTTTATGATAAAAAGAACAAAACGTTTTCAATAGAACAGCCAGAGAGCAATGTACTCTCCTATAAAACGAAGTTCTTCAGTTTCAGCAATGCAGATCTGATCTCTGTTGTGGAAGCATTGAATCATGTTTACGACACTAAGATTGTTATCGGAAAGAATCTACAGAATTGCCATCTCACGGTATCTTTTAATGACGAAGACATTCATGAGGTTGCGCAAGTAATTGCTGAGACATTAAATCTCAAAGTAAGAGAAACTTCAACCGAAATTATTCTGGAGGGTGAGGGTTGTGAAAACCAATAGAACACTTTTGTTCCTGGGCTTTCTGTTGCTGACGTTGCTAACTCCGGGAAAGGCTGCTGAAGATCCTAAAACACCTTTACTGGAACGTGTTATCACCATTAACCTGGAGCAGGAAACAATAGCCTCTGCGTTGAAAAAGATTGGTGAGCAGGCCGGCTTCACCTTCTCTTACAATTCAGATATACTCGCATCGAATAAACTTGTTTCCTATAATGCTGTAAACAAGCCCGTGCGCGAAATACTCGATCATATTTTCAAGGGATCGATTCAATATAAAGAGCGGAGAAAACACATCATTCTCACAAAAGCCAAAGACACTTCAAAAGATACACGGAAGCTCAGTGGTTATATCATTGATGAAGCCACTGGCGAGCGATTGAAAAACGTGAGTATATATGATCCTATATCTCTGTCGTCTGCAGTTACGGATGCATATGGTTTTTTTCAGATTGAAATTGAAAAGCCCTCCAATGAAGAGATCAGCCTTACGGTTCAAAAGCTAAACTATAGCGACACAGTGGTGATGGTTCGGGGCGATGGAAGGGGCTTGCTTAAAGTCCCGATCAGGATCGATAAAGAAAAATTCAACGTCATAGCAGACAGTGTCGGGAAGAAACTAAAACGATTCTGGATACTGACCAAGAGCGCCACCATCCAAGCTATAAACATGATCAACATTGACGATACTCTACATCGTCATTTTCAGTTTTCACTGATTCCGTTTATTGGTACCAATCATAAACTCAGTGGTAATATCACCAATGATTATTCATTGAACATGCTGGGAGGATATTCACTGGGTGTAGAAAAACTTGAAATCGGTGGTTTGTTCAACACGGTGCGTGGCGATGTTCATGGTGTACAAATTGCAGGGCTCTTCAATGGTGTGGCTGGTAAAACAAGAGGCGTGCAGCTTGCAGGCATGCTCAATTCTAACTTCGATTATGTAGAAGGTGTACAAGCAGCAGGATTTTTAAATTTCAACGCTGATACTTCACGAACGGTAGCGCTAGCCGGCTTTCTCAATCTCGGTCTTCGAGACTCTCGTGGATGGCGAGCTGCCGGCTGGGGCAATGCTACATTAGGAAAACAGGAAGGTCCGAGCTTAGCCGGACTTTTTAATTTTTCAACTGACAATGCGAGTACAGCGCAGGTTGCCGGTATGCTTAATTTCACAGGAAGATCTTTTACAGATGGAGTGCAGGTTAGTGGGCTGGTAAATTTTGTAGGAGGGAATATAGATGGCGCTCAGGTATCAGGTCTTCTCAACGTAGTGGGTAAGCGCATACGCGGTGTACAGCTTGGCGTTGTAAATTATGCTACAAAAGTAAGAGGCACACAAATCGGATTGCTGAATATATCCGATAGTATACAGGGAGTACCTATAGGATTTTTAAGTATTACCAGCAGAGGCGGATATCATAAAATTGAAGTGTCGGCTGATGAAGTGTTTTATACCAATGTTGCTTTCCGCACAGGAGTACGGCAGTTCTATAACATTCTTACGGCCGGAGCTAAACCTGATACGTTTGGAGACGAGGAAACTATCTGGACATTCGGGTACGGTCTCGGTACAGCACCCAGACTTTCGCGTAAGCTTTTTATGAATATAGATCTCACCGCGAACCAGGTTGTGAAAGGCAATTGGACAGACGCCATCAACATGATCAACAAACTATATGTAGGCGTTGATTATCAGTTTGCAAAAAAGATGTCGATCACCGCTGGCGTTACTTTAAATGTCCATCTTACAGATGTGACCTACCAGGATTATCCAGAATTGTTCACAGACTACAAACCTCATTTTTTCTCTGAACACACTTACAGCAATGACATCCATTCGAAAATGTGGTGGGGAGGAAAAATCGGTATTCGATTCCTATAGTGCCGGAGTAAGTTGCGTCTTCGGGTTTCTTCCTAATTCTTTCAACAACTTACCATGTCCTACCAGTGCACCGATAAACGTTGGTTCTGATTTATAGGGAAGTCCGAATTCATTCGCAGTTTGTTCTACGATCTTCGAGATGTGTCTGTAATGTACGTGGCAAACATTTGGGAACAAGTGATGTTCTACCTGGTAATTCAATCCACCTACATACCAGGAAAGTATTTTGTTTTTGTTCGCAAAGTTAGTGGTAGTGTGTAACTGATGGATTGCCCAGCTGTTTTCCATTCTGCCTTCTTCGTTTGGTAAAGGATATTCTGTTCCATCAATAACGTGAGCTGGTTGAAAGATAACAGCCAGTATAAAGCCTGCTATATAATGCATCAGGAAAAATCCGGCAAACCATTGCCAACCGTTAACAGGCAGAACCCATAGAGGAATCGCCACCATATATATAAGATATACTACCTTCGTTACAATCAGGATTGTCCACTCTTCACGAATATCTGCTTTCTGATTTTTCACCAAACCATCCTTCTGATAGCGGATGAGGCGTACGAAATCTTTTATAAATACCCACACAAATGTCATTAACCCGTACAGGAACCAGGCATATATATGCTGGAACTGGTGTATAACTTTCCAATCACCATAGGGCGTCATGCGCAAAACACCACGCGGGCTGATGTCTTCATCTACATCATGTATATTGGTATAGGTATGATGCAGTACATTATGCTGAACCTTCCAGTTAAAAGCATTTCCGCCTACTACATTTAAAGAATATCCAAGCAATTGATTTACCCATTTCTTATTGGAATATGCACCGTGGTTTGCATCATGCATTACTGACAGTCCAATTCCCGCAAGACCACACCCCATAATAAAACAAAGAAGCAGCATAAGCCATCCGTTGCTTATTGTACCGGTGATCATCAATATATAGGGAGCAAAGTACAGCAAGTACATAAAGGCTGTCTTGATCTTCATCTCCGAATTTGCATATCGGGATATATTGTTGCTCTTGAAGTACTCATTCACCCGTTGATTTAATGTTGAGAAAAAATCGCCACGTAAAGGGGAGAATTTAATGGAGTTGGCTGATACGTTCATTGACTAATATTTTGGCTGGAACATCTCCACCTATAAACCGGAAATGTTTCTGAAAGTTAAGTATAATACACCTAGTAACGAGTGTTAGCGGTGCCGTATTTTACAATGGTAAAACTATAATAATGTACCATTTGAAATAAAAAACCGGGTATATCCGGCTAGGGCACATCTTGTCACGAAGAAATTTATGTTACATGTTCCCGTATGGCAATACGAGAGCATGTAACATTTTATTGATGATTAATTTAATTCTGCTATAACCGTTCTACCACCTTTTGTGATGTCGCCAATCTTGCATGTTACCTTGGCATCAAGGGGTAAAAATATATCTACGCGTGATCCGAATTTTATAAATCCAAACTCTTCGCCTTGGTCTAACGCTTGTCCTTCCTTTACATAGCATTTTATTCTTCGCGCCAAGGCTCCGGCAATCTGACGGAACAAAATCTCAACTCCGTTTTTAGTCTTGACCACTACCGTTGTTCTTTCGTTCTCAGTACTGGATTTAGGATGCCACGCCACCAGGTATTTACCTGGATGATAGCGGAAGAAACTGATGATACCACCCACCGGCATACGATTAACGTGCACGTTCACAGGTGACATAAAAATTGAAATCTGTTTTCTTTTACCATTGAGGTATTCGGTCTCTTCGGTCTCTTCGATTACAACCACCTTACCATCCGCAGGAGCAAGCACCTGCTTTTCATCTTTCGATATGGAGAAGATTGGGTTTCTGAAGAACTGAAGAATTAACAGGTAAAAGATTACGCTGGCGAGTATAACACTGTTTTGTACCAGAGCACTGTAGGGAAAAAAGTACAGTATAGCCCAGTTCAATCCAAAAAGAACAAGAAGTAAAACGAACAATAATATGCGGCCTTCGCGATGAATGGTCATGTTTAAATTATTTAATCAGGTACTCTACGTTATAAAGAAACACAGCAAGTCTTTTCAGACTTGCTGTGCAAATTTAATGTGAAATCCGGGATCGAGCTTACTAAAATTCAGAAATTAGAATCTTAGATCACCCGATTTTGATTAGTATCCTCCACGGAATTTATAGGTCTTCGAAACTTTGTCGATCGCTACCATATAGGCGGCAATACGCATAGGCACTTTATATTCTTGTGCTGTTTTATACACGTTGTTAAAAGCATCTTTCATGATCCGGTCGCTTCTGCGATTCACACGATCTGCCGTCCATTTATAGCCCAGGCGATTTTGCACCCACTCGAAATAAGATACCGTAACACCACCTGCATTCGCCAGGATATCAGGCACAACCATAATTCCTTTTTCGTTTATGATACCATCGGCTCGTGAAGATGTAGGACCGTTCGCACCTTCTACAATAAGCTTCGCTTTAATGCTCGATGCATTTGAACTGGTGATCACATCTTCTGTTGCCGCAGGCACGAGCAGATCTACCGGAAGTGTGAGTAATTCCTCATTGGTTATTTTCTCAGCTCCTTCAAAGCCATCAAGTGATCCCTTATTAGCATCTCTATACTTCATAGCTAATTCGATATCCATACCTTTCTCGTTGTAGTATGCACCCGAAAGATCACTCACAGCCTGTACGATCAGTCCGCGTTCATGCATTAAACGTGACGCCCATGAACCTACGTTTCCAAAACCTTGTACAGCACACGTAGCTTTATAAGGATTGATCTTTAGTTTTTCCATAGCAGCCATGGCAGAAACCATAACACCACGGCCCGTGGCCTCCGTTCTTCCCAGTGAACCTCCCATTACAAGAGGCTTACCCGTTACAACGGCATGGGTAGTCATTCCATGATTACGTGAATACTGGTCCATCAACCAGGCCATCTCACGAGGTCCTGTTCCCATATCCGGTGCAGGTATATCTTTATCCGGACCAAACACATCGGCCATCGCTTGAGTATAGGCACGCATCAGTCGCTCTATTTCACCGGCAGACATTTCGCGTGGGTTACACGTTACACCACCTTTTGCTCCACCGTATGGTATATCTACTACGGCACATTTCCACGTCATCCAGGCAGCAAGTGCTTTAACTTCATCCAGGTTTACATGCGGATCAAAACGGATTCCTCCTTTTGAAGGACCAAGAATGGTTGAGTGGATTACACGGTATCCTTCAAATACTTTGATGCTGCCATCATCCATAGTAACCGGCAATGAGACGATCACCTGACGTGCTGGATTCTTTAACACGTTGTAAATCTCTTCTTCCAATCCAAGAATTTCAGAAGCCACTTTAAAACGCGACATCATAGCCTCGAAGGGATTCTCTTTGTCCTTAAGCGGGGCCGGTTCAATATAAGCCATAGAATAAAATTTAGAAATCAGTTAATGATATGTGTCCAAACCATAAATACGCAAAAAATGATCCGAAAACGGTTGCAAAGATAGATAAATTCATCGCTTGCATTTTCGTTTCAGAACAAAAGGTGGTGTTCAGGCAAAATGAAACCGAGTATTTTCGGGAGAATCCAATCCGATGAAATTTCATTCCGCAAAAACAGTTTTTTCAATAGTTTATTTTTTTGAAAACCTTTCTATGAAAGATAGCCAAATCGATTTTGTGATGCTAGCGTATCCTGTAAAGTCACATTAAATATAATATTGACTTCTTGAAAATAGTACATCGTTATACATAATCGTTGCGGATATATAAACTTTCCAGACTAATACAGAGGTATGTATATACTTCGAATAAACTCACAACGGGTTACATCCCTGCCCTGTAAAGATCAGGAGCGTTACGTGTAGGACTTCAGCAAAAGTATAGTTGGATAGATCACTCCTTAACACGTTCCGTATACCTCAACTGGATTTCCGTTTATACCGAATACCGAAGATGATTATCGCAATGTTGAGGATGATAGAAACTATGTTGGTTCCAATGATTGGTATATCATCACGAAGCACACCATACCAGATCCAAAGGGCTAAACCGGCAAATAGTATCAGGAGATAGAAAAGTGAAATATCACGCGCTTCCTTTTCGCGGATAATTTTTATTAACTGCGGCAATAATGATACCGCTGTACAAACTCCGGCAGCAATACCTATAATTTCGGTTGACATCTCTTTTACAGTTACTCACATAACAACACGATTAACCCTTAACCATAATCGACTCATGATGCGGTTCCGGATTATACTATATATTGATTATTATTTATTCAGGCGCGCGCTACGCCATAGAGGTTTACTTAGCACTATCGATAGTACTGAAATGCATTAGTGTTTTGCCAATGATATCTCGCTCGGAAGAGCCTTCACATATTCATCTCCGATGCGAATTGTATAGACTAATCCTTTAGCCTTAATCTCTCTGGGGCGACCATAAACAATACCCTCCCTGTTTCTATACATAATAGAATCACCATTTTTTATCTTTTCCATAGCAATGTTTATTTTTTATTTCTCTGCGTCAAAATTCCGTGCCAAGGGAGAAAATCATTTTTATGGAATAGTTTTTTAAGCTTCCCTCCTGCTTTCTCAGTACAATATTTACTAACCAAAAACATAGCATTATGAAAGACAATAAGAAAACGACCTTTCGTCCGCATTCGCCTGAATCGAATAATCCAATGGTTCGCGAATTGCTGGACTGCGCCATCGCCTGCGAGACTTGTGCAACAGTATGTTTACAAGAACGCGATGTAAATATTATGACGCGATGTATAGAGTTGAACCGTGAGTGTGCTGAGCTTTGTATACAGGGAGCAAGACTGATGCAGCGTGATTCGGAAATTTTACCAAGCTTCATACGTGTATGTGAAGAAGCTTGCCGCATGTGTGCCGAAGAATGCCGCAAGCATGATCATGATCATTGCCAGCAGTGCGCGGACGCTTGTGAGCATTGTGCCGAAGCTTGTCACGAGTTTGACGGAAGCATTGAATTGAAATGAGCGTAGTCAAAACAAATTCAAAATAGTAAGCCGCCTGGATGGCTTATTATTTTGAATTTTAAGAAGTATATATTGAAGGTATAAATCTACTTTTTCTTCGGGAGTCGGAATCGCAGCCTTACTTTCACTTTATCATTTACAACTTCTTCGTTGCGCTTGGAAGGCGCCCACTTCGGACCATTCTTAATAAGCCTGATCACTTCTTCATCGCATCCATATCCCAACCCTTTCAATACTTTGAAATCGCTAAGCTTGCCCGATGCTTCTACTGTGAATTGAATGGTAACCCTTCCTTCAACTTCATTGGCGAGTGCCTGTTCAGGATACTTCAGACTTTTCTCCAGATACTGTTTATACGCAACCCTTCCTCCTTTGGGAGTTGCAAATTCTATTACAGGTCGCTCTTCTTCTTCAGAAGCTTTTTCAGCACCATATCCTACCACCACTACTTCACTTAACTGGGAGACATCCTGCTCCAGGGCAACGTCTACCTTATCCGTTGTAGCGACTACTTCCTTACTCTCCATCCCTATAAATGAAAAGACAAGGTCTTTATTGGTATCCGTTGTTGTTACCTGGTAGTTGCCTTGCATGTCTGTTACGGTGCCTACATTTGTATCTTTGATCATTACGTTTACTCCGGGCAACCCTACACCGTCCTCGGCAGAAGTAACTTGTCCACGGATCACGATCGGAGTCGCTATATATCCGTTGCTCACGGAAGGTTGAGCAGACACTTCAGATTTCCGCACTTCATCATCCTCTTCTCTATCCAACACTTTATACTGTGCACGTCTATCAGCTTTTTTCAACTCTACGGCAGCAGGTACTTCTACAGGAGCAGACGCTACCTTTTCGCTCGCAAGTATATCTTCCTGTATTTGTTGCTCGTCCATTACCAGTGATTGCGTAGAATCAAATCGTAATCCGTAAGATGCAACTTCTTGCTCTACCGGCTCCGTTGCAGGAGCTCCTTCAACCCTACCTGCCGGTGGTTCTGCTAAAAACTGATCTCGTTCTGCAATCTTCGTTTCTTCCGGTTTGTTGAGACTTAATAAATTGTTATCCGTCTTTGAGTCCGCTATAGTTATTGAATCACCAGCAGAAGAAGTGGCATCTGTTGGAGATACTTTTTCCGACGATGGTTCTGTTACTGCTTTATTCTGTGCAAGTTGTTTGGATGAATCGTTTGTGAGCAGGCTATAGATAATGAACCCCGATATAGCCAACAGTAAAAAACCGGCTGCGATACGTGCGGGCCAGATCCACATCGGCACAACCTTGGCACGCGGTGATTGAACACGTTCCTCCAAAGCCGCCTGAAGCTGTTTAAGGTCAGCATTAAAATCATCTGCCGGTATATCTATAGCACCTTCCAATGCTTCCGCCAGAAAAGGGTCGTTCAAAGCCCTGCGTTCAAGCGCATGCATTTCGGCAGGCGTCAGCTCGCCCCGTATATACTTTTCAATATCGTGTTGCAGGTCAGCCATGTTGATCCATGCAAATCTTGAGATTACGTTTTCCGTTCTGTATATAACTCTTCACCTTGTTATCATCAAAGCCCGTAAGCTGAACGATTTCTTTATAGCATTTCTGTTGCAGGTAGAACAACTGAACACATTGTTTCTGTTCCACTACCAGTGTTTCCATGCACTTCTCCAATTTAGTAAGATTTGCTTCCATTTCAGGCTCGTCATCCAGATGAAAAACAGTATCGTTTTCCATACGCAATGAAGAAAATTCTTCAAATTTTTTACCCTTGCCTGCACGAAGCTGCATCAGGCAATGATTACGCGATGTAACAAAAAGCCAGCTTTTAAAATGTGCCACTTCATGTTCCCGCAGGGTGACAATCAGTTTTTCGAAAATCTGCATCACAGCATCGCGGCTTTCTTCACGGTCTTTCAGGTATTTCATACAGACACCATATACCAGTGTCATATACCTGTCGTACAGTTCTCCCAGCACAGCAAGCTCACCATAACGCCTATACTCTAATAAGAGATCGGCATCGGTTAATGACTTATGGACTTTGGAAGAAGACATGCGCGTTGAAAAATAGAAAAAAATTTCTTCACCGTTATGGAATCTTTTTCCTGCCTGCATCTCATAGGCAAATCAAATCATCCTGATTATGAAAAAAACTATTTGGATTCTGGCCGCACTGATCATACTCAGTAGCGGATTTATAGCTCCCGAGCCTCGTACAATTACGGGTATTGTTACTTCTGCGAGCGATGGCAGCGCGTTGCCAGGTGTTACCGTTATACTAAAAGGAACAACCACAGCAACATCAACGGATTATTCGGGCGCGTATAAAATTACAGTCCCCTCTTCGGGTGGCATACTTATATTTTCATTTATAGGATTCAAATCGAAAGAGATAAAGATTGGTAAGACAAATACTTTGAATGCTGAACTGGAATATGAAGTACACCAGTTGAGTGAAGTCGTAGTAGTCGGCTATTCAGTGAAGTCGAGAAAATCCGTTACAGGATCTGTTTCAGTTATAGATTCCAAAACAAGTATGCCCCAGGCTATATATGCTGAGCGCGATGATTATCAGGAAGCTGAGTGGAACACAGAAGAGTATAATACTATACATGAAAACATCTTTCATGACGCTATAAAGGATCCGCTGTCAACTTTTTCCATCGATGTGGATGCAGCTTCCTATAGCAACATTCGCAGGTTTATAAACAATGGTAGCCGTCCTCCGAAAGATGCTGTGCGCATTGAAGAGATGGTGAATTACTTTGACTATGATTATGATCAACCCGAGGGTAAAGATCCCTTTGCAGTAATTACCGAGATCTCTACTGCTCCATGGAATTCAAAACATAAACTGGTACATATAGGCTTGCAAGGAAAAAGAATCCCTACCGAAAATCTTCCTGCTTCTAATTTGGTTTTCCTCATTGATGTATCCGGTTCAATGGATGAACAGAATAAACTTCCATTATTGAAATCATCTTTGAAGATGTTGGTGGAGGAACTTCGTCCACAGGATCATGTTGCTATCGTGGTATATGCAGGTGCTGCAGGACTTGTACTCGAACCTACAGCAGGCTCTGATAAAAAGAAAATTATAGAAGCACTCGACAGGCTTGAAGCGGGTGGTTCTACTGCGGGTGGTGCCGGTATAAATCTAGCTTATGCAACCGCGTTGGAACATTTTAAGCAAGGCGGAAATAATCGTGTGATACTGGCAACCGATGGTGACTTTAACGTTGGTGAATCCAGCGATGAGTCTATGGAACGCTTGATAGAAAGCAAGCGTAAGGATGGAATCTTTTTAACTGTACTGGGCTATGGCATGGGCAACTATAAAGATTCTAAAATGGAAATACTGGCTGATAAAGGAAATGGTAATTATGCCTATATCGATAATATCACGGAGGCACGTAAAGTCCTTGTAAATGAATTTGGTGGAACATTGTTCACCATTGCTAAAGATGTAAAGCTGCAGATCGAATTTAATCCATCGCATGTAAAAGCATACCGCCTCATCGGCTATGAAAACAGAATGTTGAAAAGCGAAGACTTTAACAACGATAAGAAAGATGCTGGCGAGCTTGGCTCAGGACATACAGTCACTGCGTTGTACGAGATCATTCCCGTTGGTGTAGAGAGTGAGTTCTTCAAAATTGATGAGCTGAAATATCAAACTTCGAAGATTGACCCTGCAGCTAAACAATCTGATGAATTGATGACGATTAAACTTCGCTACAAAAAACCTGATGAAGATAGCAGCAAGCTTATTGTACATCCGTTGAAGGATACCAACTTCATGCTATCTAAAACTTCCGACAATTTCCGTTGGTCTGCGGCAGTCGCTGGTTTCGGAATGCTATTACGGGAATCTGAATATAGTAAAGACTTCACGTATGATGACATTGCCCGGTTAGCACAAGGATCGCGGGGAGAGGATAAAGAAGGATACCGCATTGAGTTTATCAACATGGTGAAATCCTTTGGAATGGTAGCAAGCCGATAAATTTTAAAATATATTTTCAAGATAATTTAAGAGCCACCTTCATTTGAAGGTGGCTCTTTTACTTTCCCGTATGGCATCCGCAGTTGGTTTACTATATTGTATTTTAGGGAGTTTATTCCACGATTCAACTTTAAGTATTAGGGAATATGTTTTTTGCTTATTTTTAGGACCGCATGGAATTAGAAGAAAACAGTCCAAAACAAAATTATACAGAGGCTGAAAAGCAAAACATTTTTCATGGAGAGTTTATGCCACACATTAACTCCATGTACAACTTTGCCTATAGGCTTACACTTGACTCAGATGACGCCAAGGATCTGTTGCAGGATACCTATTTAAAAGCGTATCGATTTATTGAATCTTTTCAGAAAGGAACTAATGCTAAAGCATGGCTGTTTCGAATTTTAAAAAACAGCTTTATAAATGATTATCGAAAGAAGAGCAAGGAGCCTTCGAAAGTAGATTATCAAGAAGTAGAAAGCTATTATAACTCGGAGGAGGTTGACAGGCAAATAACACCCGATCTGCGTGTGGAGGCGTTGAAAGATATGATCGGTGACGAGATATCAAATGCGCTCAATGCTCTTGATGTAGACTTCAGAACCGTAATAATTTTGTGCGACCTGGAAGGATTTAAATATGAAGAAATGGCAAAGATTCTAGATATACCTATCGGAACTGTTCGAAGCCGTCTTCACCGGGCACGTAACCTGCTGAAAGAGAAACTAAGTGAATACGCTAAACAAATGGGTTATAAAACCGCATAGACCATGAGCAACCCCGATCCGAGCAAGATGAAGCAAGATTGTCCTGAAAAGAATGAGTGCCTCAAGATGCTTCAACTCATTTTAGATGGTGAAGCAAATTCAGAACAAAAGGAAAATTTCCTGAAAAATCATTTAGAGGAATGCATGCCTTGCTACAAGAATTATCATTTGGAAGTAGCGATTCGTCAACTCCTGAAAACGAAATGTTGCAAAGATGCTCCACAAGAATTAGTGGATGACATTAAAACTAAAGTGATTAAAAATCTGGCGAGCTGATGGCTGGTAAAGCAATTATTTTTTCAGCGCCATCAGGTTCCGGAAAAACTACGATCGTTAAACATCTTCTTGCCTCAAACCCCAGCCTGGGGTTTTCAATTTCTGCATCCACACGTGATAAACGTGGACGTACAGAACAACATGGCAAAGACTATTATTTTCTCTCACCCGAAGAATTCAAAAAAAAAATAGATGAAGATGCCTTCATCGAATGGGAAGAAGTATATGCCGGTAATTTCTACGGCACATTAAAATCGGAGATCGATCGCATCTGGAGTGAAGGCCGCGATGTAATCTTTGATGTAGATGTAAAGGGTGGTCTCAATCTCAAAAAATACTTTGGCGATAAAGCACTGGGTATATTTGTAAAGGTACCTTCACTGGAAGTACTCAAAGCCCGCTTGAATGATCGCGGCACAGAATCTCAGGAAAGTCTTTCGAGGAGATTATTCAAAGCTAATTTCGAAATGTCCTTCCAGGATAAATTTGATGTTGTCCTGGTGAATGAAACGTTAGAGCATTCATTAGCCGAAGCGCAAAGCCTGTACGATAACTTCAAGAATACATAGCATTCTTTCTTTGTGTTTGATTTTAGTAGTTTTAGGAATATATATCCTTGAACTATAGGAGCATAAACTGCGGAATCAATTCATGAAAATCGGACTCTTCTTCGGCTCGTTCAATCCCATTCACATGGGCCATCTCATGATTGCCAACCTCATGGCAGAAACCACCGATCTCAAAAAGGTTTGGTTTGTAGTCTCTCCTCAAAATCCTTTTAAACCCAGCAAAGGTTTACTTCACGAATTCGACCGGTACGACATGGTGCGGGCCGCTATATATGATAACTATAATCTGGAGGTATCCGATGTTGAGTTCCACCTTCCGAAGCCGAGCTATACCATTCACACCCTTGTTCACCTTCGTGAAAAATTTCCGGACAAAGAATTCAAAGTAATTATAGGCGAGGACAATCTGGCCTCGTTCACCAAATGGAAAAATCACGAACGTATCCTCGAAGATTACGGACTTTACGTTTACCGAAGACCTAACGTGCAACTTTCCGAACTCAAAACGCATCCTAACGTTACGTTTGTAGAAGCGCCTTTGCTTGACATTTCGGCTACATTTATCCGGAGCTGCATCAGAAATAAACATTCTGTGCGTTATCTTGTTCCGGATGTTGTGGAGGAGACGATTCGCGCGAAAGGTTTTTACAAGGATTAACCCCCTACTATATTTACATGCGAGCAAAAAAAATGTTGTCTCAAGTCGCCATGCTGCGCGCTTCAATGCTTTTTTTATTTTTTTTCTTGTTCCCGGCATTGCATTTTGCCAAAGGAATACGCGGAACTATCACCGATGAAGCCGGCAAACCACTCGCATTCGCTTCCATTTTTGTAAAGCAAAGCGGAACCGGTACTACCGCCAATGAGAATGGATTTTACGAAGTAACACTCGACTCCGGCCGCTATGAAATTATATACCAGTACCTCGGCTATGAAACACAAGTACGCATCATCGAAGTAGACAATGACTTTGTCCAGGTAAACGTTACACTTAAACCGCAGGCAACAGTTTTGCCAACCGTAGTCGTTCAGGATGGCAACGAAGATCCAGCCTATACCATTATGCGAAAGGCTATCGCCAAGGCCAAGTATCACACACAGCAACTCGACAGTTATACGGCACGGGTATATATTAAGGGAGCGGGTAAGCTTAAGGATTATCCTTGGCTCGCCAAGCGCGCACTGCAAAAAGAAGGCATCGAGAAAAACCGGGTATATATTTCGGAGTCCGTTAGCGAAGTAAAATATACACGCCCTAATAAGTTTGAGGAAAAAGTAATTTCAATCCGCAGTGACGGTAAGGATAACAACACGTCTCCGAACCAATATATATTCGGGAGTTTTTATGAACCTGAGATCCAGGGCACCATTTCACCGCTTGCACCGAAAGCTTTCTCGTACTATAAATATGAATACCTCGGCACTTTTCAAGACCGCGATTACGAGGTGAGCAAGATAAAAGTAACACCACGCTTAAAAGGCGATAACGTAGTAGAAGGTGTTATTAATATAGTGGAAGGATGGTGGAGTATACACAGCCTCGATATCCATACAACAAAGATGGGCATACAGATCTACATCAAAGCTATATATGCCCCTATTGATGATAAGGCATGGATGCCGGTTTCTCACCAGTTCAGAGTCGAAGGAAAAGCATTTGGCTTTGAAGCTGAATTCAAATACCTGGCTACCGTAAGTGATTATAAGATCAAGCTCAACCCAAAATTGTATGTAGACAATGACAAGATGGAAGTGATCGATGAGAAAGTGCAGAAAGAGGAAGCCAAAAAGATTGCAAGTAAACCAGCTCCTGCAAAAAAATCCAAACAACCCGACAATGCTAAACTTCTGCAGGAACGATTGGAGTCCGGCAAGGAAATTACCCGCAAGGAACTGAACAAGATGATGAAGGACTATGAGAAGGAAGAACGCAAACAGCAAAAGGAGCCGCTCGTAATTTCAGACAATACTTTTAAGGTTGATAGTGGCGCCTACAAAAAAGACTCAGCATATTGGGCAACCGTGCGGCCGGTTCCGTTGACACAAGAGGAAGTAAAAGGTTACCAGAAGTCGGATAGCATGGCCGTTGTATCACGCCGAATAGAAGAAGGGGATACATTAAAATCATCGAAGCACAAAGGCTTTCAACCGTGGGATCTTTTAATTGGTGATAGCTACAAAGTATCAAAGCACTCGAATTTTAAAATTCATTTTCCGATGCCCAACTTTAATACCGTGGAAGGATGGAACCTGGTATACAAAGTTTCTTTTGGAAGTATACTTCAGGATACAAACAAAACACGCCTTACTATAACTCCGGCTTTCCGTTATGCATTCTCACGCAAAGTCGCCTCTGGTAATTTGAAATTCGCACTTCGAAACAACAAGTATAGATTTGAAGTGGAGGGCGGGCGCTATATAAAACAATATAATGCTGACGAGCCAATCCTTCCTATTGTTAACAGTTTCACCACGCTGTTGCTGGAAAAAAATCTCATGAAGCTTTATGAGCGCAGGTATATAGATTTGATGTATCGCAGAAAACTCAGTCAGTTTGTAACGGTGAGTGGTACACTTTCGTGGAACAAACGACAGGAGCTCTTGAACACATCCAACTATAAATGGGTAGACCGCAAAAAAATTGAAGGCTATACGGAGAACAGACCTGTGAATGTTGAGTTAACGAACACGGCATTTCCGGATCACGAATCGCTCATCGGCTCAGTACGGGTGGCAGCCCGCCCCTGGTTGAAATACCAGATTCGTAATGGACATAAGCAGGAGATCAACAATTCATCTCCTACCATTTCCCTTGACTATAACAAAGGTATCCATGATGCTCTGGGCAGTGATGTGGATTTTGATCAGATCGAGTTGGGTATAAAACACGAATTTAATATAGGAGTGCGCGGCCATGTAGATGTAGCGTTGCGAGCTGGTGCATTTACAAATTCAAGCAGTATGTATTTCATGGACTATAAACATTTCCTTGGAAACAAAACACCTTTTGCCACCACTGATCCTGTGGGAAGTTTCCGCTTACTGGATTACTATACCTATAGCACCGATGACAAATATTTTGCTGGCAATGTTCACTACCACTTCAGAAGATTTTTAGTGACAAGCTTTCCGCTTGCACGCATGGCCGGTGTAAGTGAAAATGTTTTTGTTAACTACCTTGCAACACCGGGTTCTAAAAATTATACCGAGTTAGGTTATTCCATTGATGGGATTCTGCGCCTCTTCCGCCTTGAAGCGATTGCTTCATTCCAGGATGGCAAGTACCAGGACTATGGTTTCCGCATCGGCATCAACACATCCTTCGCGATTAATTTCTCCGATAACTAGTCAATAGTTTTTGTCATTCGCCGTTGACTTGAGTAGTTTTATACTTGTAGTGAACAAGCTACTATACACATGGCGATGCAGCTCTCAATAGATGATTTTCTGAAACTCCGATCGCAGTTACCGATTGTAGATGTGCGGTCGGAAGGAGAGTATCATGAAGGGCACATTCCGTCAGCCTTAAATATACCTATATTAAATAATGCTGAACGTATAGCGGTTGGTACAGACTATAAACAACGGGGGCAACAAGAAGCTATTAAAACAGGTTTCCGATTAGTCGGTCCAAGGCTACTCGACATTATAAACAAAACAGAAGAAGTCGGAAAAGAAATCCTGGTTCACTGCTGGCGCGGGGGAATGCGCTCTTCTAATTTTTGTCAATTCGTTGGCATGGCGCGTGTCCAAAGCCATCAACTTGCCGGTGGCTATAAAGCATATAGGACGAAAGCTGTCGAGTCCTATACCTGGCCGCTAAAGCTTATCGTAATCGGAGGTTGTACCGGAAGCGGCAAGAGCGAAATTCTCCGTGCACTGAAAGCTCAAGGTGAGCAAGTGATAGACCTTGAGCAACTCGCTTTACATAAAGGATCGGCATTCGGTGGGTTGATGATGCCGCCTCAACCAACAACAGAACAATTTCAGAATAATCTTTTTGAAGAGATCATCACGTTCGATCGCTCAAAGCGAATCTGGATAGAAGATGAATCTATAGCCGTTGGCAAAATCTTTTTACCACATGGACTATGGACGCAAATGAGCAATAGCCCTATAGTTGAGATTACGGTAAACAAAGAAACCAGAATCGAACGACTCGTTCATGAATATGGCAGCGCTGACAAAGAACTTTTTTTGCAGGCGATGGTAAACATCACCCGAAAACTCGGTGGACAACACTTTAATGCTGCCAAAGAAAAATTATTGCAAAATGACATGGCTTCTGTAATAGATATACTTCTCACCTATTACGACAAGGCGTATTTGAACGGACTTGCCAAAAAGAAACAACGCGTAAAAAATTCCGTTCCGTGGAGCGGTGAACCGATCGATGCTTTTGCTGCGAGTTTAATTCACGCAGTAGACTAGTTACGTTTCATTTGCTATCGTATAGAGTTCATTTACAACCATGCTTTGTGTTTTATAAATTAATTTCAATACGGTCATCAGATCGCTAACTTTACAAAATGGAACCAATCAAGCTGACACAATATAGCCATGGTGCAGGATGCGGATGTAAAATTTCTCCTGCTGTACTGGAAACTATTCTTCACTCCGATGCTCCGAAAGCAATCTTCCCGGAGTTGCTCGTTGGCAATGAATCAAAAGACGATGCTGCGGTATACGACATTGGTGATGGCATGTGTATAGTGAGCACTACTGATTTTTTTATGCCGATCGTAGATGACCCTGCTACTTTTGGAGCCATCGCTTCCGTAAATGCTATCAGCGATATATATGCTATGGGTGGCGAACCTTTTATGGCGATTGCTATACTCGGCTGGCCGATCAATAAAATTCCTGCAGAAGTTGCCAAAGGCGTGTTAGAAGGAAGCCGCAAGGTATGTCTTGAAGCCGAGATTCCCCTTGCCGGTGGTCATAGTATAGATTGCCCTGAACCTGTATTTGGATTAGCCGTTACCGGGAAACTCAAGAAGGAAAACCTGAAGCGTAACGATACGGCTAGAGCAAATTCACTCCTATATCTCACAAAACCATTGGGGATCGGTATTATTACAACAGCACAGAAAAAAGGAATTGTTCAGCAGGCGCATTATCAACGTGCGGTTGATAGCATGCTTACGCTTAACTGGCTTGGTGCCGAAGTGGGCAAGCTCAAATACGTAAGTGCCATGACGGATGTTACCGGCTTTGGGTTGCTGGGCCACTTATGTGAGGTGTGTGAAGGAAGTGGACTCAGTGCTGAAATTGAATTCAACAAAGTGCCTGTGTTTGATTTTCTGGAAGAGTATATCCAGCAAAAGAGTATGCCGGGTGGTACAACGCGCAACTGGGAAAGTTATGGTTCTAAGATTTCTTCAATCTCCGAAAAACAAAAAGTAATCCTCTCCGATCCTCAAACAAGTGGCGGCTTACTCATTGTTGTCGATGAAGAAAAGCAGGAGGAATTTGAAAAAGAAATGCAATCGCACGATTATACTTTGACGCCTTTCGGAAGACTAACAAACAAAGGGGCAACTGTAATTGAAGTGAAGTGATCTATATACCAAATATACCTGGCTATAGCTCACTTTACAAAAGCCATACTGATAATTCCCAGCAACATAATTACTTTGCAAAAGGCGCTCAGTGTAGCGAAGTCTTTGGTAGTGTCGGCACGAATCAGTCGATAAAGAAGCCAAAGCAACGGGATAAAAAGAAATATAATATAGTAGTCCAAAGGTAATGCCTTGTAGAACTGATTGATGAGTACAACGGTGAGGGCAAAAAAGGCAAGTATAAAATAGATTGCAAACTTCGTTCGCCTTAATCCCCATACGATGGGAAGTGTTCTACATCCAAATGTATTGTCACCTTTCAGATCTTCCATGTCTTTAATGATCTCGCGCACGAGCGTCATAAAAAAAGCGAAGCTCGCATAGATCACGATCAACGCACTTCCGTGACGATATAGCGGGTCAACGATCCATACTGACAGTCCCGTTAATAATGCTACTGAAAAATTCCCGATGAAGGGAAGTCGCTTCAGGTTATTGGAATATAGCCAGAGTAAAAAAACGGAGAAGACATTAAGTGCGGCCAATTTCCATGACAAGAAAAAACCCAGAAGAATTCCGATACCTGAAAGTATACCATGAAAAAGAATAGCATGCCTGCGTGGTATACTCTTACCTATCACTACGCGTTCAGGCTTATTGATATAGTCAATCTTTACATCATAATAATCGTTGATGATATATCCGGCCGCTGCGATCAGAATGGTTGAAACAGATAAGAGGAAAAGCTTCACATCCAGCACGGCAGATTTGTCGATCAGGAAGCCAGCTGCAAAATATTGCGTTATGCCAATAATAACCAGGTTGCCAAAACGTGTCAGTTTCAGCAATGACTCAATAAAAGTTCGCGTTCGATTGAATGTAGCCATGATTACCCCTCATGGCAAATTAAAGCATAAACCCTCCGGGTTTAAAGTCCCGGAGGGTTTATTAAAGAAGATTTAAAATTTCAAGGTGAGCATGGCCATAAAACTCCGGCCAGCCTGTGGGTAATAATAGTTTTCACGATACTGCTGGCCACCACCTGCATACCCCCAAGTGTAACCATTTGACTCGTATTCCTCTTCAAGAATGTTATTCACCAGAAAACTCAGTGCAAGTTCTTTCATGAACGAAGGTTGCACAGTATACGTGAGGCGCAAATCATTCACTACGTACGCATCTATACTTCGTTGACTGTTGGAAGTGTTATCGAGGTGTTGCTGACCAACATATTTTGTAAGCAACGTTGCCTCAAAGTTTTTCACAGGTTTGTAGTTCAATCCCGATCCCGCAATCACGTTTGGTGAGAATGAAATATCCGTGTTATGATACGTTGTCTTCACTTCATTATACTCATCGAAATTTGTGCCGTAATCATACATCACTTCCGTGAAGTCTTTGATTTTATTTTTACTCAGCGTAACGTTCGCATTCCAAGAAAAGCGTTCTGAAATTTTAAGCGCTCCCTCTAACTCAATACCCATGCGGTAACTCTTGTCCACGTTGGTACGGATCGAAGCTCCCACATCATTTACCTGACCTGTTAATACAAGTTGGTTGTTATAATTCATCAGGTAATAGTTCGCCTTAATCATATAAGTCTTGCCAATGAGTTTATACCCCGCCTCCACGTTTTGCAAATTCTCGTGCCTGGGTTTCTTGCCTGGCAATGCATCTACAAAATCATCGCGAACAGGTTCACGATTTGCAACACTATAGGAAGCATATACCACTTGGTTGTCACTAACGGCAAACGTTACACCTGCCTTCGGGTTAAAGAAGTTAAACGATTCATTAACATTCAACAGATTTTGTTTGTTCTCTATACCCGTAGCAGTATACGTTACCTTGCGATATTGCAAGTCAACATATGCATTGAAGCGCTCCGTAAAATTATAGGTTGCTTTCCCGAAAATATTAAAGTCGCGCTTATCACCATTATTAAAATAATATTGATACTCCGATGGAACAGCAGATACCTGTGCCCAGATGATTTGTCCATAGTGATCTCCATCATAACGATTCCATCCTCCACCTAAAACAGTATTCAGTTTATTCTTCTCATAGTTGAAAGAATATGTGAATCCATAAAAATCATTATCAAGCCAGCGTCTGCGAATGAGATCCGAAGATGTCACTACCGAATCACCAATGGTAACGGGAGCTATACCATAGTCAGAAAACTTATTGTTATAGCGGTATTCTTCATAATATCCTTTACCCGGTGTATAGTGTAATGATGCATTCGCCGTAAAGGCATCGCTTATGCGTTGTGAGAAATGTAGCTGATAGTGATCTTGCTTATAATCGTCAACCTGGTTCTTATAGCTATAGGGATTGAATGTACGGCTACCTGAATTCAACAGGTTGTTGGTTTGCTCTTCGTTCCATCCTTCATTCGAAGCTGTCGTTAGCATCGCTTCAGTATCATTCTGTAAGCGCGATTGCGGAACGCCATACCAAGCCTGATACGTGCGCTCTTTTCCTCCGAACGTAATTGCCTTGATCATCGTGTTGCCTGCATAAAACCCGGCAGAGAAATAATAAGATTGAAGGTCGGCAGAAGCGCGATCTATAAATCCATCGGAATTAATTTTAGATACGCGGCCATCAATTACCCAATGATCTTTTAACAGCCCTGTCCCAAAACTCAAACTGTTTCTAAATGTACCGAAAGAACCTGCAGACGACATCAGCGTAGCATAGGGATCATCGTTGCGTGTGTTGGTTTGCAGATTTATAGTAGCACCAAATGCACCGCCACCATTTGTAGATGTACCGACCCCGCGCTGGATCTGTATACTTTGAGACGAGGCTGCTATATCTGGTACATCAACCCAAAATGTACCGAGCGATTCTGCATCGTTGTAGGGTATACCATTCACCGTAACATTGATTCGCGTAGCATCGCTTCCGCGGATGCGAATGCCGGTATAGCCAACGCCCGTGCCTGCGTCCGATGTGGTGACTGCAGAAGGAGTCCAGTTCAGAAGAAAAGGTAAATCCTGTCCGAAATTTTGTTTCTGGATGGCTTCTTTCCCGAGGTTGGTAAATGTAGCCGGAGTTTTTTCATCAGCGCGCGTGGCGAGTACAACAACTTCGTCTGTCATCACAAATGATTCATCCAGATGTATAGCTACTTCAACATTGGAGGACACTGTGACTTTTTCAGTTTTATCAGAGTACCCGATGAATTTAGCAACGAGTGTATATTCGCCAGCCGCTACTTTTTCAAATTTGAATCTTCCGAATGCATCACTGACGGCAATACGATTTGTGCCTTCCAGTTGCAACGATGCTCCGGTTAATAACTGGTTGTTCCTAGCATCGCGTATACTTCCTGCGATAAAAAACTCTTGCGCGTAAACATGCGCTGACAACAGCATAGCCGCTGCCACAAAAAATACTTTGTACATGGTTTATATAATGTGGTTTAAACTAACAGGCACAGGGGAATGCTCTGCGTACGTTTAACCTTGCCTCCCTTCGACCGCATTACCGGCATCAGGTTCATTGGGTATAATCTCAGCCCGTTATATTTAAGGCACCCCTTGTCTTTCGACAGCACAAAGGTAAATGTATAAAAGTCGATTTTGCAAAAAAGAATTTTGGTGACCTGTTTTTAGCCCGTCAAAACAAGCGCTTGACTTGTACTATATTGAGTGTCCGGAATAATTTGCACATTTACAGGGAACAAATTTTCAGAGTATGTATAAAGCCATCGTGAATAAAAAATCTTTTGAAATCACTTCTTCCGATGATGGATTTACGGTGAACGGAGAGCCGTTGACGTGGGACCTGGTGAAAGTGGCGGATGGCTATTTTCATATACTGCACAATCAAAAAAGTTATAGAGCCGAAGTCGTGAAGACCGATGCCGCTACAAAAACGTTCACGTTAAAAATCAACGGCACAATGTATACCATAGCGTTGAAAGACAGATTCGATCTGTTACTGGAAAAGATGGGAATGAATAATGTTGCTTCCGGAAAAATCAATTCGCTGAAAGCACCAATGCCGGGACTTATCATTGATCTGAAAGTAAAACCTGGCGATGCCGTTAAACAAAATGATCCGCTGCTGATCCTGGAGGCAATGAAAATGGAGAACATCATCAAGTCGCCCGGAGAAGGAATTGTGAAGACTGTGAAAATCAAGAAGGGCGATAGCGTTGAGAAAAATCAGGTACTGATCGAATTTCAATAAACGATAGACACCGGCCGCTTCCTGTTATTTTTCTGCGTGTAGATATAGGGTAACGGCTCCTGGAAAAACGGATGCACCACTCCTTTTCGATTTGTGGAAAAAGGATTTCGGAACGAAATAAAGGCCTGTACTTCATCTGGAATTTTACAAAGCCCTGTGCTTTGAATATATTGCGCCAATTTCGCTGCAAAACCAATCCAAACTACGAATGAAGTACAAGCGTATCCTCCTCAAACTCAGTGGTGAAGCATTACAAGGGTCTTCCAAAAGCACGAACATCGACCCGAGTGTGCTGGAACAGTACTGTGAAGAAATTAGAACCATTAAAGATCAGGGTGTTGAAATTGCTATAGTGATCGGTGGAGGAAATATCTTCAGAGGCGGTCAGGCAGAAGCCCTGGGTATCGATCGTGTACAAGGCGATTACATGGGAATGCTCGCTACGGTAGTAAACGCGATGGCCTTGCAAAGTTCGCTTGAGCGCCATGGTATGTTTACACGTTTAATGTCGGGTATAAAAATGGAACAGGTCTGCGAACCTTTTATAAGACGCAGAGCCATTCGCCATCTTGAAAAAGGAAGAATTGTCATCTTCGGAGCCGGCATCGGTAATCCTTATTTTACAACAGACTCAACGGCCAGCTTACGTGCTATAGAAGTGCAGGCAAATGTTGTATTGAAAGGAACTCGTGTAGATGGTGTTTATACAAAAGATCCGGAAAAATTTCCGGATGCTGTCCGCTATAGCAAGCTTTCGTTTCAGGAAGCTTATGAAAAGAATCTGAATATAATGGACATGACTGCTTTTACTCTTTGCAAAGAGAATAAACTGCCAATCATTGTATTCGACATGAACAAGAAAGGCAATTTGCTTAAAGTAGCTTCCGGAGAAGAAGCAGGAACATTGATCAGCTAAGCTGACAAAAATTAACTCGTAAAACGTACTTCATACTTATACTTTGTTTCTATGGAAGAAATTGAATTATACCTGGATGATGCCCGCGACTCAATGAATAAAGCTCTGAGTCACCTGAGTCATGAGCTTACTAAAATTCGTGCAGGTAAAGCAAACCCATCCATGCTCGATGGCTTGCTCGTAAATTATTATGGCGCGAGTACTCCACTGCAACAAGTGGCTTCTGTTACTACTCCTGATGCACGAACACTTTTTGTAAAACCTTGGGAGAAAGGTATGATCCAGGAGATTGAGAAGGCAATCATCAACGGTAATCTTGGACTTAATCCGCAGAACGATGGTCAACAAGTGATCATTAATATACCGATGCTTACAGAAGAAAGACGCAAGCAGCTTGTAAAGCAAGTTGGTCATGAATGTGAGCAAGGCAGAATCAGCATCCGAAATATTCGTAAGGACACGAATGAGCAGTTGAAGAAAATTAAAGGCGTTTCCGAAGATGATATCAAGAATGCTGAAGATAAAGTTCAGAAGATGACGGACGACTCTATACTCAAGGTGGATGCCCTGATGAAGAAGAAGGAAGCAGAAATTATGACGGTATAGTTATATATCGACTATATATAGCGGCAATAAAAAAAGTCCTGGTTCATGAACCAGGACTTTTTTTATTTGGTCTCCCGCTGACTTCGTTTCGTACGGTGGTGTTAGTACCGTGAAATTATACGTAGTCTACGGGAGATATCTTTACAGTATTGCACTGTTACAATCGCTGAAGTACATGCATTCTGTGTGCATCAAGTTTGAGAAGGATAAACAATAATATAGTGAAACTCCAAAGAGATGATCCGCCATAGCTAAAGAACGGCAGCGGTATACCAATTACCGGAAAGAGGCCGATCGTCATTGCTATATTCGTGGCAAAGTGAAAGAAGAAAATACATGCTACCGAATAGCCATATACCCGCGCGAACCGGTTCTTCTGTCGCTCTGCTATAAAGACTACGCGTAAGAGTAAAGACATAAACAAACTGACCATCAACAAACTTCCAATCCATCCGTGTTCTTCACCAATCGTACAGAAGATGAAGTCGGTATATTGTTCAGGAACAAATTTGAGTTTCGTCTGCGTGCCTTTTAAAAAACCTTTTCCAATAACACCACCACTACCAATGGCTACTTTAGATTGGTATACGTGGTACCCTGCTCCCAACTGATCAAGTTCGGGATTGATCAACACCATTACTCTTTTCTGATGATGTTCTTCAAGAAGATTATCGAAGATAAATTCCACACTGGTAATCGTAAATGCTAGCACGAGAGCTCCTGCTGTAATGATACCCAATCGCCTGATTTTTTTTCTGCGATTCATATACATCAGAATTCCCCATGCGGCACCTATGATTCCGAATAGAATCCAATTGTTCTCTACCAGGAGTGTGAGAATAAAAATAACACCTACACCTAATCCTACAAGCAACAAAAACGGTGACATACCTTCACGATAAAACACCAATAGGAAGACCATGAATACCATGGCGGTTCCATAATCTTTCTGAAGAAGGATGAGTAATATAGGACCGGCAATGATCGCGAACAATACAATCTGGTTACGGATATTATCCATACGAAAGCCGATTGTACCAATGAACTTGGCTGCCGCCAATGCTGTAGCAAACTTCGCGAACTCGGAAGGCTGTACACCAAATGAACCAACACCCAACCACGCGCGGTTACCGCCTACTTCTTTGCCTATAAATGGAACGAGTAGCAATAAGAATAGAAGTACTCCATAGATTATATAGGCGAACGTTTCATAGAAGCGCATGTCGATGATCAGAATCGCCAAAATCAAAATAGAGGATGTGATGATGAACATCATCTGACGACCAGAGTTCAACGACAAGTCAAAAATGGATTGTGTCTCATCGTATGTAGCAGAGTATATATTGAGCCAGCCCCAGAAAACCATTAGCCCATAGATCAGTACGGTTACCCAATCTATTTTGTGCGATATTATTTCTTCTCTCCTCAATGCGTTAGCGTTAATGTGTTCGTAGGTCTTGTTTTTTCTGAGCAGCTATAGCTTAGTGAAGGAATTTACCCTTCAGTACGTATTCTTCTATGTTCGGACGCTGCGTGCCTCCCAATAAATATTTCTCTATCATCAAGCTGGCTATAGATGCTGCTGCACGCCCACCCTGACCAGAGTATTCTACATATACTGATATGGCGATCTTGGGATTTTCCTTTGGAGCAAAGGCTATAAATACAGAGTGATCGGGGTTCGGTTCATTCTGCACAGTTCCGGTTTTACCACACACTACTATATCTTTCAGCTTTGCGCGATACTGTGCCGTACCGGCTTCCACCACACGCTGCATAGCATCTCTTGCAATTCTAAAATTAGCAGAGTCAATGGTTGTCAAGTGTTTTTCAAGATACTGCGGTAGCGGCATGCCTGAATTACCAATGGACTTAACAAGATGTGGTGTATAGTAAAAACCTTTATTGGCTACGGTCGCTGCAAAGTTTGCCATCTGCAAAGGCACTACCATGTTTTCACCTTCACCGATCGCAATCGAGTATATATTTGAAAATTTCCAGGGGCGTCCTCCGTAAGCACGGTCATAATATTCAGGGCTTGGCACCAGCCCTCTTTTTTCATTCGGAAGATCGATACCTAATCTCCTTCCGAAACCAAAACTCATCATGTGCTTGTCCCATTCAGCAAGACCTATGCGTGTATCGTCAAACGGATTTGCTCCTTTACCTTGATTCAACATTCTGCGAAGCACGTTGTGAAAGTACGGGTTACATGAATTGGTAATAGCACCGCGAAGATCTTCATTCGAATGTGGCCCGTGGCAATTTATAATAGAGCGGTCGCAGCGAATGCGTGTCTCCGGAGTGATCACTCCTTCCTGTAACGCAACCATCGCCTGGGCAATCTTAAATATAGAACCGGGGCGATACTGCGCCATCAACGGACGATTGAACAATGGCTTAAGGCTATCAGTACTGATGAGCTTAAAGTTTTGACTATAGTTTTTACCGGTAAGAAGATTGGGGTCGTACGATGGGCCGGATACCATGGCGAGTATTTCTCCGGTTGCTGGCTCGATCGCAATTATACTTCCTGATTTTCCATTCAGCAGAAATGCACCGTACTCTTGCAATGTCAGATCTATCGTGGATACCAGATCTTGTCCGGGTACAGAAAGTGTATCGTACTTTCCTCCTTCGTAAGAACCTTTGATCACACCATCCTTATTACGCATCAGGTGTTTTATACCACGTTGTCCGCGCAGATATTCTTCGTAGAAAGATTCAATTCCGCTCTGTCCTATATAATCACCTTGCTTATAAATTCCGGTTTTGTCTCTGTCCAATTGATTCTTCGAGATCTCACTTACATAGCCTATAGCATTTGCTACCGCCTTGCTCGCGTACGCGCGCGTAGTTCTATCCTGAATAAAAAATCCGGGGAACTCATCCAGGTTATCCTGGATTCGGGCAAGATCATACGTTGAGAGTTGACGTAAGAATGGAAAGGGTTGAAAGCGATTTGCCTTCCTGTTTCTTATTTCAGTATAAAAACTCTTGAACAGTAAGCGAAGTTCATCCTGTGTTTTGCCAAACACCTGGCAGAAGCGAGTGCTATCAAAATGCTTTACTTCATGGAGAATTACCATGAGGTCGAATTCGGGACTGTTATATACAATCAGTTTGCCATTACGATCTTTGATAATCCCTCTGATCGGGTATTGGATCTCCTTACGGATAGCGTTAACGCCCGCCATGTTTTTATAGCGCTCTTCAACAATCTGTATGAAGAATAGTTTTACCAGGAAGATAAGACCTACCAGTACAAACACTATTTGTAAAACTTCTTTCCGGCCTTCGTTCATAGTATATAATAAGGCAAAGTTAAGCTATGAGTAAATATATAGTATGCGAGTTCCACCCGATACATTACGTGTGCAAAATGTGTGATCAAATTCTGTGTAAATGGTAAGGTTTCAATCGCGCACCTTACAAGCGGATCATCGTCTTCTGCTCGGAAACAAAAATTGAGCAATTAAAATTACCAACATGGTAAAAAAAGTGCTGGTGATTATTTTCCACAGCGTAAACCAGAACATTCTAAAGCCGCCAGCTTCCATAAAAAATAAAATGGTATGGTGTAAAAACACCAGCGGCAAAGAATAAATAACGAACCACTGAAATCCACCCAAAGCCATGGAAGGCGTGGAGTTGCTGTCATATCCACCTTGAGGTGTCATGGAGCTGAGCCAATAGTTTCGTACATACATTATCAATACACATGCAAATGCATGCAACCCGATGCTCTCGTAGAACATGTCTACGGCAAAACCCATCAGAAAACCAATACCCATTAATATAAGTGGATTGGTTTCTACCGGTAACAATAGCAGATATAGTATATAGAGAAAACAAAATGCAGTGTGAAACAACACGACATTCTGAAGTATCAATACCTGGTAAAACAGATAAACGAAAAACGCTATGACTTGAAATATGGCTCCTCTGCTCATCGCTCCATTGCATTTACGACCTGTTCCAGAGAATCAACTTCCTGTTTCAGCTCACTTCTTACGATCGTTACATACGAAAGCTTGCGAAAATCTTGTGAGAGCCTGACACTTAAGTCATATGAGAGTGCTTCGTTGTCAAGCTTCTTATCAATGATTGTCCCAATCATGACACCTTCAGGAAAAATAGCATTGAAGCCTGAGGTGACGACTGAATCGCCAACCATCGGGTTTACGTGACGCGGAATATATTTAAACTTTACAACGCCAGGATCATGTCCATCCCATTGCACGGATCCATAATGTCCCGTACGTTTCAACACGGCAGAAACCATCAGGTCTATATGTAGCAGGGAAGTTACCACACCATAATGGTTGGAAACCAGCTTTACTTTCCCTACAACTCCTAACGGACTTATTACTGCCATGCCCGCTTCGATGCCGGCATCTCTTCCTTTATTAATAGTGATGAAATTTTTAAACTGATCAACGTGATTGTTCACCACCTTGGCACTGACGAAATCGAATCGTTTAATTAAGGAAGAGTCACGAAGTGCCAGTGTATCGAATGCCTGAACACGCTGATTGTTTTGCTCTACCTGCCTGCGCAAGATGGCGTTCTCTTCTGCGAGTGTGGTGTTGACATCGCGCAACAGGAAATAATCACGAATGCTTTGTGAGAAATTATTTAATGATGCAACAACGGTATTGGACGAGTTGAAAAATTTTGCTCCCTGATATGCATTGTTCTCTACAACAAGCCAAAAGCAAAATACTTCCAGCACGACAAACGTAAAGAAAGCCCGGTATTGATAGATGAAATAAAATAGACGCTCCATTAAACTTTAGTTAAGGTGCGTTCGATCACCGATGAAAATCGTACCCTACCCATTTCGGCAAAAAGTAAGGCTATGTCATTAACACAGCACGGAACTGCGCGATATTTTTCAAAGCCTGACCTGTTCCACGAACAACAGCACGAAGTGGATCGTCTGCAACGTGAATCGGAAGTTTTGTTTTAAGAGCAAGACGTTTGTCAAGTCCTCTCAGCAATGCTCCGCCACCGGTGAGATATATACCTCTTTCATAAATGTCAGCTGACAATTCAGGAGGTGAAGTCTCTAACGCTTTGAGTACAGCTTCTTCCAATTTGGAAACAGACTTGTCTAAAGCAAAGGCAACTTCTGAATACGAAATCTTGATAGTCTTTGGTATACCGGTCATTAAATCACGGCCACGGATTTCATAATCATCTGGTCCGTCTTCCAGCTCAGTTAATGCAGAGCCGACTTCGATCTTTACCTTTTCTGCAGAACGCTCACCGATCAGCAGGTTATGCTGACGTCTCATATAGTCGAGTATATCTCTGTTGAAAGTATCTCCAGCTACGCGGATCGACTGATCGCAAACAATCCCCGAAAGGGCGATCACGGCAATATCAGTAGTTCCACCACCAATATCCACGATCATGTTACCGATGGGTTGTTCTATATCTATACCTGTACCGATCGCTGCCGATATAGGTTCATAGATCATATATACTTCTTTTGCTCCGGCATGTTCTGCTGAGTCGCGCACGGCACGCTTCTCAACTTCAGTGATACCAGATGGGATACAGATTACCATTCTATAGGATGGTGGAAAGAGGCGCTTGCCTGTGTCTACCATTTTGATAAGACCACGCAACATCATTTCGGCTGCCTGGAAGTCGGCTATTACACCTTCCTTCAGCGGGCGGATCGTCTTGATATGATCGTGTGTCTTCTCATGCATCTGCATCGCTTCACGACCGATGGCCAATACCTTATTGTTTACTTTGTCGAGTGCGATGATAGAAGGTTCATCCACTACGATTTTATCTTTGTGAATGATAAGGGTGTTTGCTGTTCCCAGGTCAATTGCAATGTCGCTGGTGAAGAAGTCAAAAAATGCCATGTATCTGTATTCCCTATGTTTAAAAATTATGTCTCGAAGTTAACCAAGATAGCGCCTGTAAAATTGCACTTAATTTACCAAATTAATGTGTATCAGTCTAAAAATGTAAGTTTTTTACAAGTCCTAAAAATTCCTATCGGTGAACGACAGTGGTTGGAGGTTTCAACTTCACTGTTTCAGGTTCAACGTACGAGTATAGTAAACACATCATACACCTCGATGTAATGAAAATGTACTAATGCTTAAAGTGACGGATGCCTGTAAACACCATGGCCATACTATGCTCATCACAATAGTTGATAGAGTCTTGATCTTTTACTGAACCTCCGGGTTGTATGACTGCATGAATACCTTGTTGGTTAGCAATCTCCACACAATCGGGAAAAGGAAAGAAAGCATCGGATGCCATCACAGCACCTTTCAGACTAAATCCGAAAGCAGCGGCTTTTTCAATAGCCTGCTTCAATGCATCAACGCGTGAAGTCTGGCCCACACCACTTGCCAACAGTTGCCCTTCTACTGCGAGTATAATTGTATTTGACTTTGTGTGCTTGCAGATCTTGCTGGCGAAGAGTAAAGCATTTACCTCTGCAGTTGTTGGCGCTTGCCTGGTAACAACTTTCAGATCGCTTTGTGAATCTGTTTTCAGATCAAGATCCTGTTCAATGATACCATTGAGGATTGTTTTGCTTTGTTTCGTTTCAGTAAGTTGTTGCTTCTGTAACAGGATCATTCGGTTCTTCTTGCTCTTTAGCAATGCCAATGCATCATCGGTATATGAAGGAGCGATCAGAATTTCAAAAAAGAGTTTATTGATTTCTTCCGCAGCAGCGATATCAATGGTCTTGTTGGTTGACAGTACACCACCGAACGCAGAGATCGTGTCTGCCTGGAAGGCTTTCAGGTACGCCTCCTTTACTGATGAAGCGATGGCTACACCACAGGCATTGGTATGCTTGATGATCACAAAAGCTGTTTCACCTTCAAATTCCTTTACCAGGTTTATAGCAGCATCTATATCTACGAGATTATTATAGGAGAGCTCTTTACCATTGAGTTGCTCAAACAATCCATCGAGGTCGCCATAGTATGTTCCCTTCTGATGCGGATTTTCCCCGTAGCGAAGTACACGCCCCTGCTGATAGCTCTTCTTATAACTTGGAAGTTGAAACTCATTGTTGAAGTAGTTAAATATAGCTGAGTCGTAATGCGAGGTGACATCAAAAGACATCGCAGCAAACTTTTTACGATCGCTCAGATCGGAAGAACAATTCTTAGCCTGCAACAACTCAAGAAGCTCACTATATTGATTACGCGAAGCAACTATCAATACATCTTTAAAATTCTTGGCAGCGCCACGGATCAAAGAGATTCCACCGATGTCAATTTTTTCAATGACATCTTCCTCTGAACCGCCCTTCGCTACTGTTTCTTCAAAAGGGTATAGATCCACAATAACCAGATCGATGGGCGCTATATTGAATTCTTTTGCCTGGTTAAGATCACCGGCATCATCGCGTCTGTATAGAATACCTCCGAAGATCGCAGGATGCAACGTTTTAACGCGACCGCCAAAAATGGAAGGATATCCCGTAAGGTTTTCTACCGGAGTTACTTTATAGCCAAGCTTCTCGATAAATTCCTGTGTGCCACCAGTTGAGACAAACTCCACTCCCTGCTTGCCGAGCGCATGTACGATAGGCTCTAAATTATCTTTATAATAAACAGAGATTAGGGCTCTTGTAATTTTCTGGCTGGCCATGTTCAGGGTAGATTTAGTGGTTTTGAAATGAGGTGCAAAAGTAGGCTTTTGATACGCCTTTACGAAGAGTGGCTCACGAATTTTTCAGGGAATATCCGGGATGCTACAAGGCTATCAGGCTATATATAGTATGGAGAATCGCTTTATAAAAAGAAAAGCCCCATCGAAGGGGCTATCCGGTATATTTATAACGCACGTTTCAGGCTTCTTAAAATTCTGATTCTTCGTATTCTTCAAATTCGATCGTAAAGTCATCAGAATCTATATAGGCAGGGAAGCGATCGCGGAAAGCGTGCAAGGCATTTGCACTGAGTTCCATCGTCCGCACAGCTTCTCCTCCTTCGTTGGTATAAATGACTTCGCCTTTAGGACTGATGATCGAAGAATGTCCGTTGTACTCAACGCCTTGCTCATCCTGACCAATGCGATTCACACCAACAACAAAACTCAGGTTTTCAATCGCGCGGGCTTTCAACAATGTATCCCAGGTATCGATGCGTGTAACCGGCCAGTTAGCAACGTAAATAGCAACATCGTACGAAAGTTTTTGATTGACACGGTCCCATTTGTTACGGCTCCAAACGGGGAAGCGAAGATCGTAACAAATCAATGGACAGATCTTCCATCCTCGCCAGGTAGCGATCAACAAACTTTCTCCGGGTGAATATGTTTTATGTTCATTATCCATTCGGAAAAGATGACGCTTGTCGTACGTCTTGAAATTTCCTCCGGGCTCCATCCAGAGTAACCGGTTGTAGTAACGGTCGTGTACAGTTACAATATAGCTTCCGAGAATTAGTGCTCCCGTTTGATCTGCCATCTGTTTCATCCACTTGAAAGTTTTCATGTTCATGTGCTCGGCTTTTTTATTGGCCGCCATGGTAAAACCAGTGGTAAACATTTCAGGCAGTACGATCACATCCGTGGAACCACTTATTTGCCAGATCTTCTCTTCAAACATCGAAAGGTTGGCATCGATATCTTCCCAGTGCAAATCGGATTGGATTAACGTGATTTTGAGGTCCTGCATGTTTATGGATTTCTATAGCAAAGAAACGCAATGAGCAGGAATTTGTCTAAGGAAACTTTTGTGAACGGAGGGATAAACGTGGGTCAATTATATCTTCCGGAGGATCTCACACGCGCGTTCCAGCGTCTCCTCCTTCTTGGCAAAACAAAAACGCAGCAAGTGATTATCAGTTCTATCCTGATAGAAAACCGATACCGGAATGGACGCTACCTTGAACTTTTTGGTTATCTCTTCCGCCATTTCCACATCGCCTTTTTTGGAAATGTTTTTATAGGATACCAATTGAAAATAGGAACCGTTACACGGCAACGGCTCGAACGATGATCCTTTAATATGCTCGAGAAAAAAATCACGTTTCCTCTGGTAGAACGCTCCGAGTGATTCGTAATGATCGGGTGTCTGCATATACTCTGCGAGCGCCAGCTGCACAGGTGTATTTACACTGAAGACTATAAATTGATGTGTCTTGCGTACTTCTTTTGCCAGGTACTCGGGTGCCACTACATAGCCCGCCTTCCATCCCGTTGCATGAAATGTTTTTCCAAATGAAAATACAGCAAGGGCTCTTGAAGCAAGGGTCTTATAGCGCAGTACACTTTGATGTTTTATTCCATCGAAGATGAGTCGCTCGTATACTTCATCACTTAGCACAAGCAGGTTATGTTCCAGCACAATCTGCTCCAACGTCTTCAAATCTTTTTCATGTAACACTGACCCGCACGGATTATGGGGCGTGTTGATGATGATCATTTTTGTGCGTGACGAAATTTTAGACCGAACTATATCCCAGTCAATGGAAAAATCCGGAGGCGATACGTTGATGTGAACCGGTATACCACCATTCAATCGGATTGAGGGGTTGTAAGAATCGTAGGAAGGATCAAACAGAATAACTTCATCACCCGGACTTATAAAAGCTGCTATAATAGCAAATATACCTTCGGTAGCTCCGGCTGTAATGGTAATCTCCGTTTCCGGATTTACGGTATGGCTATAGGTGTTCTCAATTACTTTGGCAATTATATTCCGAAGGGCAGGAGCGCCCGGCATAGGCGCATACTGATTATTGCCTTCGAGCATATAGCGCTGCACCATGTGGATAATCTTCTCGTCAATGCCGAAATCAGGGAAGCCTTGTGAGAGATTAATGGCACCATGATCGAGCGCCATCTTCGACATAATCGAAAATATAGAGGTACCTATATCCGGTAAGCGGGAAGCTATATTCATTTACAACCTAATATAATGATGCCGTTTTGTAAATGCCGTTTACTTCTTCAGCGGAGCTATAATTCTATATTCGGTGTCTACTTTTCCTTTTGAAATATCGGCAAGCTTTCCTTTAAGCAAACGCTTCTTTAGGGCAGGCAGATAATCTACAAAAAGCTTCCCTTCAATATGATCGTACTCATGCTGTATGATGCGGGCCTTCATACCATCATATACTTCCTCGTGCTGTGCCCAGTTCTCGTCATAATAACGGATTTTTAGTCGCTCCTTGCGTGAGACTTTTTCGCGGATGTGCGGAATGCTTAAACATCCTTCTTCGAAATCCCATGGTGTTCCATCTTCTTCCAGTATCTGCGGATTGACAAATGCTTTTCGGAAATTATCCATCCCCTCTTCATCTTCCAATGCACTTCCATCAACAATAAACAGACGAATGCCTTTCCCTATTTGTGGTGCGGCCAGGCCGATACCACTTGCTGCATGCATGGTTTCAAACATGTCTTCAATCAACTGCTTCAAATCAGTACCCTGCTCAATATCTTTTGCGCGTTGGCGAAGCACGGGGTCGCCATACATTACTATCGGATAAATCATGACGCAAAGTTAACGGTTATCCGTTAAAAGTTAATTGCTAACGGGTTCCGGTTAACCGAAAAAATAAAAGCCAGATAAAAAGAGGTTCTGTTTAGAGTATGGTTTCAGTTACAGCCCGCGGATGCTTTTTTGCCGGCAGTTCGAACGTGTTGTCTTTCAGAGGTTCGTCCTCCCCGGAAGATGGCTTCACGTCTTTCAATCGGTATAGTGTGTATACAGATATCAACGAAAGTCCGATCCACAAGGCATCCACTATAAAAATATCGAACTGTTGTGTGTCCATGGTATACCAGATCCAGTTACCGGTTGAAACACCGTTTGCCACCGGGATGAGTATCGCGAGTATAGCTCCGGAAAGCAATGTATACTTGTTAGTAAAGAAGTTGCTTCGCTTCCATGAAAAGAAAACCGAAAGCAGCAGCCAGCAACCAAAATATACACTGTAAAGAATGGTTTGTCGCGATGAACCCATGTCAGCAGGCAAAAACCTGACAACGATAAACGACAGCGCAGTAACCGGGTACATCGCCAGGCAGATGGCCAGGTATATATTGCTGACCTTCTTATTGAAACGCTTTTGCTTCTCAGGCACGCTCTTCTTGTTTCGTGCTTCAAACCATATCAGAACTCCGGAAATGATTACGAAGCATGAAAGAAGTCCTAACAGGAAGCTTGCTATCTTCAATCCGTAACCGCCATAATCACCATAATGCAGACGATATAGTATATTCTTTACATCATCGAGGTAGGTGGTTGACGCGTACGGATCTTTCTCATGAACGATTTCTCCAGTAGATGCTTTGTATATTACTTCACCTATACCGGTAAACTTAGCAGCGTGCTCTAATTCTCCGGAGACGATCACGTGCATACCCTCATCTCCATAGTGCATGATATGGACTTCCGTTACATAGAACTCATCCCACTTGTTTGACACCTCTGCTATCATGCTGTTGATTGTAACAGGCGTGGCTATTTTCTTCCTGGTAAATGTAAAAGACGGATGTGCATAGCCCAGGTCTTCATATATTTTTTTCTGATCGCCATCGTATAGGAAAAACACATCCGGTATAATCAGGAATATATTAATCATGAAGAAAGCCCCCGTGATCGCGTATACTGCCTGGAACGGTAAACCTATTGTACCCAACGCTGTATGAGCATCCGTCCATACCGTTTTGAGTTTTGCCCATGGTCTGAACAGATAGAAATTAGAGATGATCTTTTTCCAGTGAATCAATATACCGGTGAGTACTATAAAGAACAGGAACAATGCCGTGAAGCCTGACAAATAATAACCTACAGGATATGGGATTTGCGCAAAGAAGTGTAGCCGGTATATAAATTCTCCCAGGGAGTATGATGACGGATAGTCGTATGACTGAAACGTTTTCGTATCCATGTAAGAGAAACCTCCTGCTTCCTTAATCGTTGTGTCGCTGGAGACAGACACGTTCACGGAGACTCGGCGTTCATCGTGTCCTCTGTGAATTGCTACTTCGCGCCCGTACAGAGTATACTTCTTTTGAAGCGTATCCAGCGCTGCATCCACATTCATGTCGATTGCTTTCTTTACCGTTACTGGTTCATTTCTTTCCCAGTTTATAATCTCATCGCGGAAGAACGAGAAGGATCCGGCAAAGAAGATTACGAATAATAGCACACTTAGTACAATACCACTTACGGCATGGAGATCAAAAAATATATTATAGGATCTTTTTTCCATCAATGAAGAAAATTAGGATTGTACGTCTTACCCATCCACGCGATAACAAAAAAAATCAGCGTAAGCAGTATATATAGCATCCATACACGCCAGCCACTTTTGCACAAAAAAGCGAGCACCATTAAAACAGCCCAGAGTATAAATCCTGTAAAAGTAGAAGTGATTAAAACATTAACGTGGTTGAACCAGGATGCAAAGGCCAGGTGTACTGCTGATGAAACAAAATAACCGCCTAATATTCCAGCTGATATTTTACCAAACCGGTGCCAGGGCGATACTGTAAGATGTTTTGGATTAGCCGGCATATCAATTCCTGTTCGATGTTAGTGGAGACAAAAGAATGACCAGACATCCAATTGTCATTAAGAATATAAATCCGGTGAGGATGCCAGCACCGACTCCTTGTGCGAACACAAGCAGCGTAAATGCGAGCAGCAAACAAACTATACCTATAGTTCGCGTAAAGTTCCGGTTTCGTTGCAACCATTTACTCACTATACCTTGCAACAACACTGCTTTTTGTGAAGTGTTATACAGGGCATAGAAGCCAAACAGAAGAACTACGATTGCTATCAATAACAAATACATGTATATATAGATTCGAGGCTATAACATTAAAACGTATAGGCCATGCTGATTACGATATTGCGCGGCTTCTGCGGATTCACCGACCAATAGCCAATGTAGTATTCTTCGTCCAGCGCGTTGTTTACATTCACAGCAAAGCGAAACCTTTCAGGATTGTAAAATACACTGGCGTTTAATACAGTATAGCTTGGCAGATCGAATACACCTGTAATGCTGTTGTCTATCACTCTGTACTTGCTCGCGTAGTTTCCGCCTAAACCAAACCCTATATCTTGCAGGCTGCCGCTACTGAATTTATAGGTAGCCCATACGTTGACTTGGTCCTGTGGGCCCTGACCTCCCGGTGCGCGTCCTGCTTCGCTATAGAAATCATTAGCAAAACCTTCCTTGTTCTTAGTTTCATTATGGCTATAGCCGGCTATCAAGCTAAATCCGCTAAAAAGATTAGCCGTTACTTCCAGTTCGTAACCTTTACTTTCGACTTTACCGCCTTGTATATAGTTATAGAAATTGTTCACATCGCCAATCACTTTATTTTTTATCTGTATATCATAGTATGATACCATTGCAAATAATCTATCCTTGAGCACATTGGTTTTTACACCTACCTCCCACTGGTTGGCTTGTTCCGGGTCAAAGGTTTTTAACCGTTGGTTGTTACCGTCTTCATCTGCAACCTGCATGGGTGCTACATTGTTAAACGCATTCTGATAATTAGCAAACACCGATACTTTTTCAAGCACAGGTTGATATACTATACCAAACTTTGGCGAGAGCGCGAATTGATCAAAGTCGTCAGCATCGGAATCAAAGTAATCAGCGCGAACACCTGCCAGTATAGTGACTGCTGGTGTAATCGTCATGACATTGGATATATAGGCGCCATACGTATTATTCGTTAGCTTATTGTTGTTCACGGGTGTCGCTGCCAACAAATTGTCAATAGAGGCTCTGGATAGATATACCGGAGCAAGTTCTTCACCTGTATCCGGACTTATAAAATTCTCACCACCTTGTGGAGTAACATTTCGGATGAAGACATATCCCAATCCATTGTTCACAGCTTCCTGTGTAAAATAGTCGAGCCCTATGAGCAGTCGGTTGCGCACACTGCCCAGTTTAAAATCACCATTGAAGTTTTGCTGTATATCGGTTGTTGTGCGTGATTCTTTTACATACGTGAAATATTGACCGAAGTCGTTGTCACCTTCAGCATCTGCCCATATATAGCTATAGTATCCGTTCGAGTTTGCCGAGCCACGTGAGATAACCGTTTGCGAGCTCCACTGATCGGACAGTTTATATACCATCTGCGCTTGCAAATTTGTTCTTGGGTTTTTAATAGTAAGATCGTTACTGATAAAGGATAGCTTCGGATTAAGATTCAACTCGCCAATGGTTTTGAATGTAAGGGGTTCTGCACGATTTGAATGAAAGAATACAGGAGCCACGGCACGCTCTTCTTCAAGTATCTCGGTTACGATTAAAAATTTTAACCGGTCGTTTACTTCATAGGCAAGTGTAGGCGCCAGGAAGAAAGATTTCTTGAAGCCTGCATCCTGAAAACTTCCCTCCGTGTGATAGGCGGTATTAACACGTATAGCAACTTTGTTTTGCTGGCTTAGCGGAGCATTGATATCAGCCGTGATGCGATTCAGTCCGAAGCTGCCGATGTTATAGCCTATCTCACCACCACTTGTGAAGTATGGTTTCTTGGTAATGGTATTGATAACTCCGCCATAGCTGGTATACGCTGTAGCATTGGCTCCGAACAACGTAGCAGACGGGCCTTTCATCACTTGGATCTCTTCAACGTTAGCAGGATCAAGATTACCATTGGTTATACCAGGCAAACCATTTACAAGTGCAGGCTGTCCTTCCAATCCCCGTAAAGCAAAATACGATGCACCATCACCATCTCTTCCGGTAGATTCCCAGGTGCGAAATACACCGGGTATATTTCGAAATGCTTCATCATAATTAGTAATCGCCTGTTGCTTTAGTATTTCAGAAGATACACTATTATATACCTGCGGATTTTCCATCTTGCGCAATGGCATCTTGGCTACATAATTATCTTCTTTATTCAGAGTTGCTCTGCCCGAGATTATTACTTCCTCCAACTGTTTAGTGTTTTCCTTCAGAATAAAATCAACAGTAACTGTTTCGCCTGATTTGATTTCTACAGGTTGTTGTGTGTCTTCAAGTCCGATGAAAGAAGCAATCAATATATAGTTGCCGGGAGCTACATTCCGGATCTCGAATTTTCCATTCTTATCCGCTATATCTCCTTTCGAAGTTCCTTCAATGGCGATATTTACAAATTCTGCCGGATTGCCATCCGATGTTTTTACTATACCACGTATGGATCCTGACTGGCTCCATACCATCAACGGGCTTACCAGAAATAATAAAAAGAGAAACAGATAAAGAGGTTTCATATTGTAGTTGTTGTTTTTGCGTGTAAGGGCCGGTGAGGTAAAGGAACTCTGCTACCAACCAGAACATGAAGAGGTATGCAGAGCCCTTTATTTCTATCCCATTCGATAGTGACAATATCAATTTGGCGGGTGAGCCTCCTTGTCAATACAGTATTCGATTCTTAACCCGACAAGGAGCCTCCCCATAGTTTGTTACACTGAATCACTCCATCATCCAGAAGTAACGTTCAAATATGGCATGGCAGCGGGAAAACTTTGATAGTGTATTTGGAGTATTTCCGGATAGAACTGAAAAATACCCTCTATAGGCGATTCGTCCATAACCCCTTTAAGGTATATATGGTGCCCTATATGCTACACAATGACGAGGGAAGCAGCTAAAGTTGGCGCAGCAACACCTAATAAACCCAACGGTGTGGCTACCGGACGGCGTCCAGAAAAGACTGAAGAATGATGGTAGCGCTGATCTTATCAACATTGCCTTTTACCTGGCGGTCCCTCTTTTTCATACCGCCATCGATCATGGCACGCATGGCCATGCTGCTGGTAAAGCGTTCGTCGGCCAGGTGAACTGGTTTATCGGGAAAGGTTTTCTTTAACTCTTCAACAAACTTTCGGACGAGTGGAGCAATTTCAGAATCTTCGTTCTTCAACGTTTTAGGCATACCAACAACAAACTCATCCACCGTTTCTTTTTGAAGATATACTTTCAGGAAATTTAACAAGTCATTACTGGGCACTGTCTCAAGCGGTGTAGCTATAATTCTCAGGGTGTCGGTTACAGCAATGCCTGTTCGTTTTGTACCATAATCTATTGCCAGGATTCTTCCCATATAAATTCAATTACTATATATACTGTGGAGATTAATTGAACTTCACTTTATCCTGAAAAGCTTTCTTTACTTTAGCTTCCAGCGTCATTGCCTTGGGAAAGAGAATTTCATTTTCAATGCGTGCGTGCGTAATGAGGCTCTTCTCGAATGCCTTCAATTCATTGTACAAAACTTTAATATGCAACGGGGTTTCTGACGTGATCAGATAGTCTCTTGTAATTCTGCGTATACCCTCCATCTCGTCATCATGCGTGTCGTGATCGACTGCAAATTTCTGAACCGAATTTTTCTCTAAGAGATAGTATAGCTTGGTAGGAGAAAACTTTCCTTTGACTGATCGCTCCAGCGTTTGAATGAACCGGAAGAATGTATCTTCTTCTTCATATATATGCTGGATAAAATCTTCCACAAAAAGCGGGAACACTAATTTCAAATCGCGCTCTACTGCGCTATAGTCTTCGTGATTCGCCTTGAAGCTCTCAATGAGCCGCGCGATATAGGGAAGCTTGTGTTTTACAAACAGGAAATGTGAATGCTTGAGGTATTCGATTATTAGATCGATCGGGTACGACACGAGTGGCAAATCTGCTTCCCGTAAATGTGTTGGTGATTCCAGTTCACGCACAACCTGTTCAACTCTCAAGCCACGTTGTTTACAAACCTGATCGAGTGTTAACTCGGAGTATTCGTAAAAGCGGATGCCGAAATAAAACAGCACGTAAGCGTGCACGTAGTTGTTATCTACGAGCTCTGAAATACGTGTGTCTTTAAGCGCCAGCTTACTCATGGTTCTGGTAAAGATAAGCTAAAAAATTTCCATAGTCAGCTATCGAACCCGTAAGAAAAATCGGGCAGGCTGCCTCCCGATAAAACCGTCAAATCCATGAAAAATTTTCGACCGTGTGACCGTTATCGCATGGGAACAAGCCGCTGGCCTTGTCCTTTGCAACTTTTTTGTGCCGTGGATTATGTTTTCCGGCTGTGGACTTTACACGCCAACATTTATCTTCGGACTTCGTTAATAGATTATTTATTATTGCCGTATGAGGAATTCCAAATATCAGATTAGTTTACCCATCGTACTTTGCCTTGGACTTGCTGCAGGGGTTTTTGTGGGATCGAGTTTCAGCAGCCGAAAAAGTACAGCCGATGTAGGCTCCGATGTGCAAAAATTAAGGGAAGTGCTCACACAAATTCATGATGAATATGTAGACACCGTGAACACAGCAAACCTGGTAGATGAAGCGATCCAGGAAATGCTTCATAAGCTTGATCCACATTCTTCCTATATACCTTCACAGGAACGTATCGCTGCCAATGAAGATCTCCGTGGAAATTTTGATGGCATCGGTGTTGAATTCAATATTTTTCAAGACACCGTTGTAGTTGTAACGCCTTTGAGTGGCGGGCCTTCCGAAGCATTGGGCATTCAATCAGGCGATAAAATTGTGAAGGTTGATGATAAGAGTCTGGCCGGTGTAGGGGTTACTTCAGCCGATGTAATGAAGGCGTTGAAAGGACCGAAAGGCACAGAGGTGAAGGTTACGATTCTGCGAAGAGGACAAGAGCTGGAGTATAAAATTGTTCGCGATAAAATTCCTCAATACTCTGTTGATGTTTCCTATATGGTTGATCATGAGATCGGGTATATTAAAGTGAATCGTTTCGCGGCTACTACATATGATGAATTTCATCAATCGCTTAGTAAGCTGAAAGAACAAGGGATGAAAAAACTTATCCTCGATCTGCAAGGGAATCCGGGAGGCTATATGAACATCGCCATTGATATGGCTGATGATTTCTTGAAGACGGGTAAGAAGATTGTCTTTACAAAAGGTAAAGACAAGAAAAATAATTCGGAAGCATTTTCCACTGAGCGTGGTGCATTTGAAGAAGGAGATCTGATCGTGTTGGTGAATGAAGGAAGTGCTTCTGCTTCTGAAATTGTATCGGGTGCCTTACAAGATAATGACCGTGCACTGATTGTTGGCCGCAGAAGTTTCGGTAAAGGACTTGTTCAATCTCCGTTTGACTTGAGTGACGGCTCTGAATTAAGACTTACTGTAAGCCGTTATTATACTCCGAGTGGACGTTCGATTCAAAAGCCGTATCAGGATAATGATGAGTATGCTTTGGACATTGTGAGCCGCTATAACCACGGCGAGTTTTTTCATGCGGATAGTATCAAGTTTAACGACTCACTAAAGTATATTACTCCAAATGGAAGAACAGTATATGGTGGTGGTGGCATTATGCCCGATTACTTTGTGCCACTTGATACTTCTCTCAATAGTCATTACCTGAACGAACTATATACTTCTACATCTATTCAGGAATTTACTTTTGGCTATGCGGAAGATCACAAAGAAGCTTTAGAGAAAAAGGGATATGAAGATTACCTGCGGAATTTTACAGTGACTGATGCGATGATCAATGAACTTGTTAAAGTAGGTGAGCGAAACAAAGTAAAACCTGATTACAAGGAGTTAAAGAAAAAGAAGACGTTATTCCAGGTTCATGTTAAAGCACAGATTGCTCGTAAACTTTGGGGTAACAACGGGTTCTACCCGGTCTTCAATGAGACGAATGAAGTCTTCAAGCAAGCTGTAAAAATGTTCGATCGAATTCCGGAGCTTGATCGCAGGAAGCTTTAATTGATATTCCGAGTGCTGTACCTGAATACGGCCTTTTAAAAATCATGAAATGTTAAACGTGTTGGAGAATGAAACTCATTCCACTTTACGTTTAACATTTCCTTTTTTAAGCGATATTTATAGCAGCGTGATGCGTGCTCTTTGTTCTGTATAGTATACTCCATCACTCAACACCAGCTTATGAAAATAGGATTAATCCGCGAGGGAAAAATTCCTACCGACAAACGTGTTCCTTTTACACCACTTCAGGTTGAAGAGATTCAACTTCGTTTTCCGCATATAAAAATGGTTTGCCAGGAGAGTGACATTCGTTGTTTCAATGATGATGAATATAGGGCACGTGGTATTGAAGTAAAAAAGGATGTCACCGAATGCGAGATTCTAATGGGCATTAAGGAGGTGCCTATAGATCTGCTACAAGAAGGAAAGACATACTTCTTTTTTTCTCACACGATTAAAAAACAAGCATACAATCAAAAGCTTCTGCAAGCTGTATTAAAAAAGAAAATACGACTGATCGACTACGAAGCACTAACCGACAGACAAGGCAATCGTCTGGTAGCATTTGGTCGCTATGCCGGAATTGTGGGTGCCTATAATGGTTTGTGGGCATACGGTAAACGCTTCAATACATTTTCATTAAGAAGAGCATATGAGTGTTTTGATGTTAATGATTTAAAACTCGAGCTCAGGAAGGTTAAGCTTTCACCACTTAAAATTATACTCACGGGTGCAGGTCGTGTAGGCAAAGGCTCCATGGAGACGTTGGACAGTGCCGGTATACGCAAAGTAAATCCACATGATTTTTTAACACGTCAGTTTCAAGAGCCGGTATATGTCCAATTGAGTAGCGCTGATTACCATACCCGAAAAGAAGGCGGCACTTTTAATCGCGAAGAGTTTCATAAATATCCGGAGCGCTATATTTCACGCTTTACAGACTTCACTAAAGTCGCAGATATACTCATGGCCGGAGCCTATTGGAATCCAAAGGCACCTGTGCTTTTCACCAGAGAAGATATGCTCTCTCCTGAATTCCGCATTAAGGTAATTGCAGATATAACCTGTGATATAGAAGGATCTATACCGAGCACAAAAAAATCGACTACGATTGCTGATCCACTATATGATTACGATGCAAAGAACGACCAAGTACATCCCGCGTTCTCTGATGATAATTTTATAACGATGATGGCCGTTGATAATCTTCCCTGTGAATTACCGCGAAGTGCTTCCGAAGAATTTGGCCAAGATCTTATCAACAAAGTATTGCCTGTGCTAAATGATATAGATCTTGATGATATTGTCAAGCGTGCTACTATTGCAGAAGATGGTCATCTAACAAAAAACTTCGAGTATTTATCTGACTATGCAAGTGGGAAATAGTCAACGGGTATATAAGATACTCGCTATAAAATTACCATAGAATTTCTGTTGCTCTTTTACCTGAAGTCCTTCTGCATGCAAATGTTCTTTCCAGGAAGGAAGTGAGGTTGCTTCAATCTTACTTACCACATGGAAGAATATATACATAGTTGCAAGTAAAAATCGTTGCCATAACTTTCTTTCATTCACAAAATCAGTCACAATCCAAAAGCCATCATCCTTCATGGTGCCTCCCAACTGCTTTACAACGGATACCAATTTATCTTCCGGAAACAGGTCGAGGAAAAAGTTTGTAAGGACTACATCATATCGTTCATGACTTGGTATGTCTGTTTGCTGAAGGAACTCTATGCGTGAAAAATCTTCCGGGTGTATTTTTTGTTTTGATTGTTCGATCATTTTTTGAGACGCCTCTACATATACCACAGAGCAAGTCCGGTTGATAGCAAATAGCTCTTTCACAATCCAACCGGTACCTCCGCCCATAATGAGTACACGTGACATTGCCGGTATTCTTTTTAGAAAGTATATCTGTGAATCAACCATGCTCTTTCCATACACAGCACGTGAAAGGAAATCATACACCGGGGCGATTCGATCAAAGCTCATATCGAGAATAAAAGATAAGCCAGCGGAATCATAAAGACGAAATCTCCCAGAATACGAAAGCGATCATGTATAGCAAAGTAACGATGAAATATAAACGTGATCAGCAAAATAACATTCATACCGAGAATTATGCTTCCTGCCAATGAAAAACCGATAACAGCAAGTGTTGCGCTGGCTATAAAGAGTATACTGATAAAAGCACGACTTGTTTTTTCTCCCAACACCGTTACAAAAGATATATTTCCATCTCGCAAATCTCTCTCGTAGTCAAACCATGAAAAGAGTATAAGATTAATCAATGCTGTTAGAGAAAATTGAGCGATGATTGTCCATGGCCATTCACGCCATGATTGCTGCGTGACCGTTACTGACGGAAGCAATACACCAATGGTATATACTATCGCTATAAAAAACTCCTTCATAAATTTCAGATAGCGGTTGATCAAAAAATATATACCAACCGTCAGCGCCACAAATAAACCCGCTACAAAAACCTGATGTCTGATAAAAAGAATTATGATGCCGTTGACAATCGTTGCCAGTAATACTGCTGCACATAAAACTTTAAAGTTATCCTGATGAAATCTATGTCGTGCCGTTGCTGCGGGAGCTTTTATTTTCTTGGCATCAAGTAAATGATCTACAGTATAAATGATCCACACCGAAAGACCAAGTGCAATAACGCCATAAGGAAGTATACGCACGTTCAGCAAGTATGCAAAGAAAAGTGCCGAGCACACGGCTCCTCCAGCAACATCAATGCTTAAAAGATTTACGAGCCGGTATAGCCGCATCAGTTGCTGCATGCATTTGGAATAAAAATCCTTAAAATAAAAAAGTCCTCCGATTGCTCAGAGGACTTCAATGTTACGAAGAATATTTTTTTAAGAAGACTTCAATGCTTCAGCACCACCTACGATCTCAAGGATTTCTTTTGTGATCGCAGCCTGACGTGTTCTGTTATAGGTCAGGCGAAGTTGTTTCAATAATTCACCAGCGTTATCTGTTGCTTTGTCCATGGCTGTCATACGAGCACCATTTTCTGCAGCATTCGAATCCAGCAGGGCTTTAAAGAATTGTACTTTCAGCGACTTTGGAATTAAACCAGTGATGATTTCTTCCTGATCAGGCTGATAGATATAATCTACCTGGTTTGCATTACTATCTGCAGTTGTTTCTGGAGCAACAATCGGCAATACTTGTTCTGTACGCAGAATTTGTGTTGCCACATTTTTAAACTCGTTATATACCAACTCAACTTTATCGAATTTGCCTTCTTTAAAAGAAGCGATCACCTGATCTACAGCATTCGATGCATTTTCAAAAGTCAGTTTGGCGTATAGTGTAGTATAATCTGTAATGATCGGGAATTTACGCTTGCTGAAAAATTCAGTTGCCTTTCTTCCTACCGGAAGTATAGTAACATTTCCCTTCGCATACTGAGCAGTATATTTCTCTTCGATCAGGCGAAGCACACCTTTCATTACGTTCGTATTGAAAGATCCACATAGACCACGATCAGAGCTCACCGCGATGATCAATATTTTTTTCTCTTCACGAACAACACTATACCAGTTGTCGCCATCCATGTTGCTTTGCGCTGCCGACAGATTTTTCAGGAGAGAAGAAAGTTTCTGTGCGAATGGACGGATCTGGGTAATGCGATCCTGTGATCTGCGCAGTTTTGCTGCCGCCACCATTTTCATGGCTTTGGTGATCTGCTGCGTAGACATTACGGAGGTTATCCGGTTCTTTACTTCTTTTAAGCTAGGCATACTTTATATGTGCGTATGTGTTGAGGTGTCGATGTATAGCATCGACACCTTTTTACTTAGGCTGAGTATTTATTCGCCAGGTCTATAGCTACCTTCTTGATAGTATCTACATCGGCATCTTCAAATTTACCGGCACGCAGATTGTCAAGAACATTGCGATAGTTAGCACGTAACAATTCAATGAAGTCTCTTTCGAATTGCTTCACTTTTGTTACCAGTACTTTATCCATGAAACCACGTGTTGAAGCCGTGATGATCGCTACTTGTTCCTCAACAGGAACCGGAGCATACTGATCTTGTTTCAAGATTTCTGTATTTCTTCTACCACGTTCAATCGTAAGTTTTGTAGCAGCATCAAGATCTGAACCGAATTTAGAGAAAGCTTCAAGTTCGCGGAACTGAGCCTGATCAAGCTTCAGTGTACCTGCAACTTTCTTCATTGACTTGATCTGAGCAGAACCACCCACACGTGATACAGATATACCTACGTTGATCGCTGGACGTATACCTGAGTTGAACAGGTTTGTTTCCAGGAATATCTGACCATCTGTGATCGAGATCACGTTTGTAGGTATATATGCCGATACGTCACCGGCTTGTGTTTCAATGATTGGAAGTGCTGTTAATGAACCACCACCTTTTACAAGATGCTTGATAGAATCAGGCAGGTCGTTCATGTTCTTCGCAATTGCATCGTTATTGATAACTTTTGCAGCCCGCTCTAACAGACGAGAGTGAAGATAGAATACATCACCAGGATATGCTTCACGTCCAGGAGGTCTTCTTAACAACAATGAAACTTCGCGATAAGCAACAGCTTGCTTAGACAAATCATCATAAACAACCAGAGCCGGACGACCGGTGTCGCGGAAGAATTCACCAATCGCAGCACCTGTAAAGGGGGCGAAGAATTGCATAGGAGCTGGATCAGAAGCTGACGCCGATACGATAACAGTATAGGGAAGAGCACCGGCTTTCTCAAGCGCTGCTGCAACACTTGCTACAGTAGAAGCTTTCTGTCCGATGGCTACATATATACAATATACAGGCTCGCCCTTTTCGTAAAATTCTTTTTGATTAACGATCGCATCCAATGCCACAGCTGTTTTACCAGTCTGACGGTCACCGATGATCAACTCACGCTGACCACGACCAATTGGAATCATTGCATCGATCGCTTTGATACCAGTTTGCAATGGTTCGTTTACTGGCTGACGGAAAATTACTCCGGGAGCTTTACGTTCCAGTGGCATTTCGTACAGATCACCTTTCAATGGACCTTTGCCATCAACCGGCGCACCAAGCGTATCAACAACACGGCCCAGCATACCATCTCCTACTTTTACAGAGGCGATTTTACCAGTACGTTTTACAGTATCGCCTTCGCGTATACCTTGTGATTCACCAAGTAATACGGCACCAACGTTGTCCTCTTCCAGGTTCAACACTAATGCTTTGAGTCCTGTTTCGAACTCGATCAATTCGCCGGCCTGTGCCTGAGTAAGTCCGTAGATACGAGCCACACCGTCACCAACGGTAAGCACAGTTCCTACTTCTTCCAATTGAGCATCTGTACGGGACTGAGAAAGTTGTTCGCGTAAAATCGCTGATACTTCTTCGGGTCTGATCTCTGCCATGATATCGTTAGTCGTTAATTCGTTAGTAAGTTTATTATTCTACGAGGTATAGTATAGTTCTGTGATTAAAATTCCTTTATGTAAGGATTCTCACTGAATTTCACCTTCAATGCTTTTAGTTTATTCTTAATGGAAGTATCGATCTGCTTGTCGCCAATTTCTAACACGAAGCCTCCGATCATTTCCGTATCAATCTTTTCTAAAAGCTCCACATCTTTTTTGTCACTCAGGTTTCTTACAATCTGTTCGAACTCTGCCTTCAGCTTAGCATCCAACGGTACGGCTGTAGTAATAGTCGCCTTGCGAACGCCTTTGTATTCATTGTAGGCATTGTGAAACTCCTTCGCTATAGATGGTAAAAGAGGTTCGCGATTTTTCTTCGTTATCATATCGAAAATCGCCAGTGTGAGTGGATGTACTTTGCCTTTGAAAAGCTTTTCAAGTATATCTCTCTTCTTATCATGTCTGATAATCGGGTTCTTCAAAAGAAGTGCAAACTCGCGGCTGCTTTCTACAGTCTTGTCAAACAATTGCATATCAGCATGAACCTGATCCAATACATTTTGCTCCACGGCCAAGCCCAGGAGGGATTTTACATATCGGTATGCTGCCCTTGAATCTGCCATGACCTAGTTAGCTTTTATTTCTTTAACGTAGCTTTCAACTAATTCTTTTTGCGCCTTATCGTCTGAGAGATTCTTCTTCATCAGCTTTTCAGCAACTTCCAAGGAGAACAATGCCACCTGAGTTCTAACTTCTTTCAAAGCGGCTTGCTTCTCTATATTGATAGCCGCACGTGCTTCCTCAATAATTTTGTCTGCAGATTTTTTAGCGTCAAGCTGAGCATCTTCTTTTAAACGGTTAGACGCTTCACGAGCCTGGCGAAGGATTACATCACGCTCTTCACGCGCTTCCTTCAAAAGTTTCTCATTGTCTGACTTAAGTTGCGCCATTTCAAGACGTGCTTTCTCAGCAGTTGACAATGCTTCCTGAATAGATGTTTCACGTTCTTTCAGTGAGCTTATGATAGGTTTCCATGCAAGTTTGCTTAAGAGGAAAAATAGACCTACAAAAACAATTAACTGCCAAATGATAAGTCCCGTGCCGGGGGTTAGAAGTTCCATATCTTTATTTAAAGTCTGATGTAGTTACAATAAAAAAGAAAACCTGTCCGGCCAAGTGCCTAAGACAGGTTTTCAAAGCTTTTTAGCCTTTGAACGAAATCAACAAGCAAATTACAAGCGCGAAAAGAGCAGCCACCTCGATAAGAGCGGCAATGATCAACATCGCACCTTGAATCTTGCCAGAAGCTTCAGGTTGACGTGCCATACCTTCCATCGCAGAACCACCGATTTTACCGATACCAATTCCAGCGCCAATTGCTGCCAGACCTGCACCGATACCAGCGCCCATGATTGCATAGCTGATGTCCAATAAAAGTGCTAATAACATAGTATATATATTTAAGTGTGAAACAAACCCTGCCGATATATACCGGAAGGGATATCTTTATTATTAATGATGATCGTGATCTGCTATAGCCATGCCGATGTATAACGATGTAAACAGCGTGAATACATAAGCCTGAATACCGGCAACCAGCAATTCAATCAAACTGATAAACAAAACAATAATGGAAGACCCAAAACCTACCCAGATACTTCCGAAGATAAAGGCCAGGGAAATCAAACTCAATAAGACAATGTGACCTGCAGTGATCGCCACAAAAAGACGTATTGTTAATGAAATCGGTTTAGTGAAAATACCGATGATCTCTACCGGAAGAATTACAAGTCTCAACGGCAATGGCACACCTGGAGTCCAGAATATATGTGACCAGTATGCTTTGTTACCATTCACATTTGTGATGATAAACGTTAACAGAGCCAATGAAAGTGTAACTGCTATATTACCGGTTAAGTTACCTGCACCAGGCAGAAGGCCTATCAAATTTCCAAAGAGTATAAAGAAGAATAGTGTAAGCAAATACGGGAAGAATTTTTCATAGTGATGACCAATGTTTGGCTTCACAACTTCATCGCGTACAAATAGAATAATCGGTTCAAAGAAAGATTGAATGCCACTAGGAGCCTTGCCTTTATTTTTCTTGTATCCTTTTGCTACCGCCAGAAACACTATAACCAAAAGTGCTGCATTGATAAAAAGCATAGCAACATTTTTAGTGATCGAAAGATCAAAAACGGCTTTGTTGGAATCGGCCAGATAGATATGATTATGCTCCAGCTTATAGCCGTTATACTCTACTACGTTGTGATGTTCACCATAGAAATTACGGGAAGAAAAAACATCGAGCCCCTTTTCTGAAGAGTATACAATTACAGGAAGGTATATGGTACCGTAATGACCATCGAATAAATGCCAGATGTGATCATCCATTACGTGATGCAGGATCACTTCGCTGGCATTAAATTCCTTTTTGTCAGTCGACTCATGATCGTTGAACTCAGGCATGGGTTCTTCCTGTGCTTTCGCACCGGAAAAAAGTAAAACAAACAGCAGGCTGAGGATCGAAATTCGTCTTAAAATGCTGGAGGAAACGCTCATTTTGGCTTATTTCGGAGGCTTTTTAAATCCGACCGCAAAGGTATTAATTATAGCTCCACAAAAAAATGTTTTCCGAAATATTTGGCTGCTGAAAAAGCAGTTACTGGCGCATGATTTTGCGGTAAAGAAACCCTATCTCCAGGGCCGTAAAAATGAAGTAAACGAGCATAAAAAAAACCACATTCGCAGCTGCACCTGCCTTGTCTTCCAGGATTACAACAAGATTATAAGCTCCATAGGCAAGAAGCTTTACTGTCATGGTGAGAAGGTATAGCTGAACAAAGAATCCGGGCTTATCAACTTTATAGAGATAGCGATAGATCATCCCTGTACTGAACACCAGAAAAATAAGAGTTTGATAAAAAAAGGATGGTCGGGTCTCAATCAGTAAAAAAGAAAAACCGACAATAAGACAGGCACACAGTAAAAGCGTAATAAGAAACCGGATCAATGTTGTTGCTCTTTTTCGTCTGTTGATTTTTTTAAGAAGTCTCGCTTTATCACTGCCAACGCTTCACCTAGAGCAAGATCATGGTCATCGCTATCTGCTTGCAACAAATCTACCTCCGTCTCCACACCCCGATCAATCAGATTAATAATTGCCTGCAGTAAATCCGGATCATCGATCATCTCAATTCTTCTTACCAGCAACGATTTTACTTCTTTAATATTCATCCAAGGCAGCTTTGGAAAATGCTACTGTTCCTTATTTATAGATCTATAAACCTGATACATCATTCCACCAAAAGCTAAAAAGCCAAACAAGAGCATGAAGGCAGGGAACTTCAATTGCAGGTATTGATCGAGTTCATATCCCAGCCAGCCAAGTATACCCATGGCCGCCAGCAACTGGAGGGCCAGACTGCTATACTTAAGATAATTATTATATGGTTTTAACTTCGGATTGGGGGATGGATCTGTTGAGCCCATTTTCTGCTCCTATTTTAATGTCCTTTACGACTGCACCCATTTTGCATGAGCCATTGAAAATTGCACCGGGTTCAACCACCATTTTACCAGTTATAATATCTCCATTAATAACGGCTGTGGCTTTGAGTACAAGCAGCTCTGAAATTTCAATCTTGCCTTTTACTTCACCTTCTATATCGGCGTTTTGCGCAATGATATTTCCCTGTACATGCGACTGATGTCCGAGAGCAACTTTTGATTTCGATTTAATATTGCCTGTTACTTTTCCTTCAATGCGAATGTTGCCGTATGTTTCGATATTACCTTCTAGGTAAGTGCCCTTACCGATGGTATTGCTTGAGTTGCTGATCTCATCGGCTGCGCGTTTTTGTTCTTTCGAAGTTAGCATGACGTTCTGGTTTAAAAAGTTACAAATTCTTCGGGATTTAGTGAATTTCCATTGTACCACAATTCAAAGTGCAAATGCGGTCCATTTGTGAGTTCACCACTATTGCCAACTATGGAGACAATCTCTCCACCATTTACAAAAGTACCAACTTTTTTCATCAGTTGGGCATTGTGCTTGTAAGAGGAGATGAGGTTGCCTCGATGCTGTATCATAATAACATATCCGGAATCCTGTGTCCAGGATGAAAAGATCACGGTGCCATCCGCTATACATTTTACTGGTTCGTTTGCTTTCGCTACGATGTCAACACCCATGTGTCCCTTCGTTACATCATACGGATCAGAGACAAATCCAGAGAGCGGAGAATAAAAAAATGTTTCCTGAAGATCTCTATACTTTACATTGGTGAGTGTTATTAAGGAGAGATCAGACTTCTCGAATTCTTTTCGAAACGATGAGTCGGAAGCAGTAGCGTTGAGGTTGGCTGGCTTGGAAAGTGTTTGACCTTCGCCTTTCAGAGCTTCTGCAGGATCTTGAAAGTTGCTGGTGTCACCACTGAGTACACGTTGAAAATTAGCGATGAACTGTTCCTTCTGTTCAATTTCTATAGCAAGTGAATCGACCTTGTTACCAAGATCCAGCAGTTGTTGATTCAGCACCATTTGTTCGTGCTTGGGATCAAACCACTTGGCTAATATTGTTTTTGAGAGAAAGAGACTCATCACAAATAAGCCTGTAAACAAAATCACCGAAAAAAGAATAACTTTCGAATAGGTAAAGCCCAGACTGGTTTTCTCGGCGAAGTTTTCTTCGTTCCTGATAATCAGTTGATACCGGGTAGTAAGCCAATTCGATAATGTTTTCTTTGGTTTCATTCTGTAAGATGAAATTGATTTTCGCTTTTTTGCATAAAATTAGATATTCCAATCCATTAAAATATGGAATGTCAGTTTTTTGCGTTTTACCATCACAAATTGCAGTTGATTGAATATCCTGATCCGATACTTCCTCGTTTTTTTTATGCTTGTTCTTTTGAATGGCTGTTCTTCCGAAAGGAACACCTGGACAAGCAAAGCTTATCATAACACAACCGCGCATTACAACGGATATTTCTATGCGCGTGAAGAAATTGAAAAGATAGATAAAACAGTCTGGTCCAATCTGAAAGATGACTATAACAGAATCTTAAGGCTTTACCCTGCCTTGGACTCTGCATTGGCGAAGAGTTACGATAAAGAAATTCAGGAAGCTATAAAGATGGCTTCGATTGCTATACAACGACATCCGAACAGTAAGTGGGTTGACGACAATTATATACTTGTAGGCAGAGCTCGCCTTTATAGCATGGACTGGGGAAATGCTATAGAGACCTTTAAATATGTTAACAATCCAAAGCTTACAAAAGATAAGGACGCACGTCACACTGCATTGATCCACCTCATCCGCACGTTTGTAGAACATAAAGAATTTAACAACGCACAGGCTGCCATCGACTATGTTCAAAAAGAAGAACTGAATAAACAGAACCAGAAGTTTTTCTTATTGCAGAAGGCATACTTTCATCAAGAGCGAGGTGACTATGATAATATGGTGAGGAGCTTAACACAGGCTGTTCCCATGTTGAAGAAACGAGATAAGCCTGGAAGAATTTATTTTATTATTGGTCAGGTGTATCAGAAGTTAGGCTTTGAAGCAGAGGCCTATAATTACTATAAAAAATGTCTTGCAACGAATCCGGAGTATGAGGTTGATTTCTATGCCCGTTTATACCTTGCCCAGGTGACAGAAATTTCACGAAGCCGCAACGTGGCGGCTGCACGCAAATCTTTCAAGAAGTTATTAAAAGATAGCAAGAACAAAGACTTCAAGGATAAGATCTATTATGAGATGGGGATTTTTGAATTGAAGCAAAAGAATCTCAGTGAAGCCATCACAGATCTGAATCGTTCTGTTCGTGAAGGAAATAATAAACGCATTGATGGTGAAGCTTACTTACGTCTGGGGGAAATATATTATGATACGCTTCGCAAATATGAATTGTCGCAAGCCTATTACGATAGTGCGATCCGTGCGCTGCCTACAGATTACGAGGGCTATGCAAGAATAAAAGCGCGTCAGGAAATTCTCAACGAATTTGTTAAGCACCTGAATACAATTAAGTGGCAGGATAGTTTGCTCGCCATGGCCTCACTTGATTCGACTCAACTCCGTACGCGTATTGATTCTGCTTTCCAGGCAAAGAAAGCTGCGGAAGAAAAACGAATGGGTAAGAAAAAGAAACGATCCAACCGTATCGATATAGAATCAAATACCAACAACAATATATTTGCAAGTGCCAATGATGAGGAAGGAACTTCAACAGAGGAAGAAAGTGTAGACTGGTATTTCGGAAATCCATCTGCAATGTCGATTGGACAAACAGAATTCAAGCGTGTTTGGGGAGATATACCTTTGGAGGATAACTGGCGAAGATCCTTGCGATCGGCATCCACTGCAGTGAGTAATCGAAATCAAACTTTGCTACCCGATGAGCAAAATCCAAATCAGGCAGAACAAGTACAAGCACCACCTGCCGATCCGGTGGCGGCAGAATACGATCGTGTAAACAAACAGATTCCAAGAACGGACGAACAAAAGAAGGAAGCTTTAGCTAAAATTGAAGATGCCTATTTCAATCTGGGTGATATATACTATTTCAAACTTCAGGAAAACAATAATGCGGTGTCTTCCTATACTACACTGCTAAAACGTTTCCCGGAGTCAGAGCATGAACCCGAAGTTTTATACAAGCTATATCTCATCTTCAAAGACTCCGATCCTGGAAAAGCAGAAGGATATGCTACTAAATTAAAAGAGAAATTTCCTGATTCGAGTTTTGCCAAAATTCTTGTAAACCCTAATTACCTACAGGAATCCAGTCTTGCTGTAGAAAAACAAAAAGCACTTTATAAAACAGCCTACGAACATTTTGAGAATAGAGAATATAGGGCTGCGAAAGCGGTGATCAGTCAGGCACAGGAACTGGGACAAACATCATTCGTTCCGAACCTTGCCATGCTAAGTGTTTTAATCACAGGCAAAACAGAAGATATCAATCAATATCAATTTGCATTAGATGAATTCAGTAAAACATATCCTGAAAGTAGTTTAGCTGAGTATGCAAAAAAACTCCTGAAGTCATCCAAAGACTTTCAGCTTTCGCAGGAAAAACGTCAAGGCATTCAATATATCCGCTCATTCGAAGAGTCCCATTATTTTGTAATGGTCTATAAAAAAGATGAAAGGATGTTTGCATCTGCAGCGCTTGAAAAATTCAATGAAAATCACTTCAAAGATCTTCGTCTGAAAACAAGCAACCTGGTGCTGAATGATGATTATACATTAACGTTGGTTGACGGACTCCCTCGGGTAAGTTCGGCTATCGAATACTTCCAGACATTCAACGATAAGCTTGCTACTCTTACTGAACTGCGGAACCATAAATTCTATACCTTTGTAATCACGAAAGACAATTTCGATATTTTTTACCGTACAAAAGGTCTTGATGAGTACATCCAATTCTTCGAAAAAAACTATCCTGCAGAAAATCAATAAGGCTCTGTTAATTCAAAAGCCGTGGTTTAGAAAAGTTGTTAAAACAATCTGGATCCTTTTCCTCTGCGCTATACTGGGGTTCCCTATTTATGTCTGGTCTGTAAGCAATGATCTGTTCGGTCTTTTTGGAGGAATGCCCAGCTTGAAAGCCATCGAGAATCCTGAAAATGATTTATCCTCTGAACTGATCTCTGCCGATGGCGTTTCTCTCGGACGATATTTTCGTTTCAACAGAAGCCAGGTAACGTATGACCAGCTTTCGCCTTTACTTGTTAAAACACTTGTACTCTCGGAAGACCACAGATTCTATGAACACTCAGGACTCGACTTCTGGGCATACCCACGTGTAATCTGGGGAGTATTGACTTTCAACAGCCAAGGTGGTGGCAGTACGATAACACAGCAGCTTGCCAAGAATCTATATACTCTTGAATTGGACGGCCCTATAGCGAGACTTGGAAAATTGCCGCGAAGGATCATCCAAAAAACAAAAGAGTGGGCAATCTCTCATCAGCTTGAGAAGAACTATACAAAGGAAGAGATCATTACTATGTATCTCAACACAATTGAATTCAGTAGTAATGCCTATGGTATAAAGGTTGCCTGCGAAACTTATTTCAATAAGCAACCCGATAGTCTTAATATACAGGAAGCAGCGGTTATCGTTGGTATGTGCCAGAATCCTTCACTCTATAATCCGCAGCGTTTTCCGCAGAATGCTCTGAACAAAAGAAATCAAGTGATGTATAAATTATACGATCACGGTTTCATCAGTCGCAAAGCATACGATTCATTGAAAGTATTACCGGTTGAATTAAAGTTTGCTGTTCAAAATCAAAACCAGGGTATCGCTACCTACTTCCGAAATGTATTGAGAAATGAACTTCTCGGATGGTGCAAGGAACACGGCTATGACTTGTGGGAATCCGGGCTGAAGATATATACTACGGTGGATAGCAAGATGCAACGCTATGCTGAAGAAGCTATGGCAGAGCACATGTCTACTTTGCAAAAACAATTTGACAGAGAGTGGAAACAACGGAATCGTAATCCATGGGTGGATGACAATACTGGTGGTGAGATTAAAAATTTCCTTCAGAGAAAAATCAAGCGCACAGGTACCTACAAAAGTTTAGTAGATCGTTATGGAGCAGATTCCGATTCTGTGGAGATTATGCTCAACGTGAAAAAACCGATGACTGTATTTTCATGGAAAGGTGAACGCGATACACTGTTCAGTTCGATGGATTCACTCAATTACTATAACCGTTTTCTTCAAACCGGTGCAATGGCAATGGATCCAAAGACGGGGGCAATCAAAGCCTGGGTAGGTGGTATAAATCATAAGTACTTTAAGTACGATCACGTGCGCCAGGGAACTCGTCAACCTGGTTCAACTTTCAAACCATTTGTATACGGAACTGCGATTGAAGCCGGGTACTCACCATGTTTAAAGCTTCTTGATATATCTCCAACGATCAAAGTATCGGGAGGTACATGGAGACCAAAAAATTCTGAAGGAGACTATGGGACAGGTGAAGAGATGACGATACGTCAGGCGATGGCGCGCTCGATCAATTCAATAACAGCACAAATGATCGATCGTGTTAAACCAGAAAATGTAGTTGACTTTGCGAAGCGTCTTGGTATAACCAGTCCGCTCGAAGCAGTTCCATCATTGTGTCTTGGAACCAGTGACGTTTCACTATATGAGATGGTTGCAGCGTACTGCAGCTTCGTGAATCTGGGTATATATATAGAGCCCTATTACATTACCCGCATTGAGGACAAGAACGGAAATGTAATCGCCAACTTTGTTCCGAAGACGCGTCAGGCTATGGATGAACGCACTGCCTATAAGATGATATATATGCTTGAGGGTGGTGTGACCGATGAACTTGGTACTTCAAGAGGATTGAGTTACGACCTTAAAGTAAATAATGAAATTGGTGGAAAGACCGGAACTACAAATAAAGCATCGGACGGTTGGTTCATGGGGATTACACACAATCTGGTTACAGGTGTTTGGGTTGGTGGTGATGAAAGAAGTATACATTTCCCATCCTGGAATTTTGGACAAGGCTCGAAGTCAGCGCGTCCTATCTGGGATAAATTCATGACGAAGGTATATCGCGACAAAAATATAGGATACGGTAAAGGATATTTTAGACGCCCGGCTACAGGACTTGATATGACCTTAGACTGCAGCCAGCACATCAGACTGTCATCCGACTCAACAGTTGAGGTAACAGATGAACCAGCTTGGGACAGACCACGTTATTAATATTGCATGGATCAAATTAGAGAAACGGTAAGCAGGCTGCCAGAATCACCTGGTGTTTACCGTTTCTACAATACAGAAGACGAACTAATTTATGTTGGCAAAGCCAAAAGCATAAAGAAGAGGGTTAACAGTTATTTCTCGAAGAGTACCGGGGTCAATCGCAAAACGCTCAAGCTCGTTTCTGAAATCAGGCGAATCGATTATACTGTCGCCAACACAGAGTTTGATGCTCTTCTCCTGGAGAACAACTTCATAAAACAAAACCAACCGAAGTATAACATCTTATTAAAAGATGACAAGACGTTCCCCTATATCTGCATTTTAAAGGAACGGTTCCCCAGAATTATATACACACGTAAATATATATCTGAGCAAGGTGAGTACTTTGGACCCTACTCCAGTGTTGTGGCCATGAAGAATGTACTTGACCTGATACGGAAGTTATATACTATCAGAACATGTAGTCTGTTACTAAGTGAGCAAAATGTAGAGCAAAAAAAATTCAAGGTCTGCCTGGAATATCATATTGGCAACTGTAAAGGTCCTTGTGAAGGGCAACAGTCAGAGCAACTATACCATGACGAAATTGATCAGGCTCGAAACATTCTAAAAGGAAACCTCAGTATAGTTTATCAATACTTCACAGATCAGATGAAACGTGCAGCTGCGAACATGGAGTTTGAGCGTGCACAATTTTTCAAAGAAAAACTTGATACACTTGAACGCTTCCAAATCAAGTCACTTGTTGTCAACCGAGATTTAACAGATATCGATGTATTTACGATAACGAGTATAGAAGCTTATGCATATGTTAACTATATGCAAATCAAAGAAGGTTCTATTGTCTTTTCGAAGACTGTTGAACTTAAAAAGAAACTAGATGAGCCTGATGATGAATTGCTAAGTATAGCGGCAGTAGAGCTACGCGAACAAACACGCAGCACCAATCAATCCATTCTTAGTAATATACCAATCATCGTTTTAGAAGAGAGTGTTGAAAATGTAATACCAAAAATTGGAGATAAGAAAAAGCTGATTGCGCTATCTCTTAAAAATGCACTAGAACTAAAAAAGGAAAGAGAGATCCTTCGCGAGGGGAAAAAATCGAAACAAAAAGAAGTTCTCATTACGCTTCAAAATGACATGAAGCTTCCTACCCTTCCGACTGTTATCGAATGTTTCGATAACTCGAATATCCAGGGAACAATACCGGTCGCTTCCATGGTCAGATTTGTAGAAGCAAAGCCTGACAAAAAAGGATACCGGCATTTCAACATAAAAACTGTAGAAGGGCCAAATGACTTTGCCTCCATGAAAGAGATCGTAGGCCGAAGGTATAAACGCATTCTTGAAGAAGGTGAAAAACTCCCGGATCTAATCCTAGTGGATGGTGGCAAGGGACAATTAAGCAGTGCTTGTGAAGCGCTTAAAGAATTAGGTATATATGGACAAGTGCCAATAGCAGGTATAGCAAAGAAACTTGAAGAGATATACTATCCTGAAGACCCGTTACCTCTTCATATCAGTAAGAAGTCTCAAGGTCTATTATTACTTCAATATATACGGGACGAAGCACACCGTTTTGCTATTACGTTTCACAGACAAAAGCGTAGTAAAAAACAACTGACATCAGAACTTGAAGGATTGGAGGGCATCGGAAAAAAAACCGCAGAGAAACTATTGCTGCATTTCAAGTCCGTGAAAAAAATCAAAGAGGCCCCAATTGAAGAGATCGCGAAAATCGCTGGCCAGAAAAAGGCAGAGATGATTAAGAGCTAAAAAAGAAAAAGGAGGCTTTCACCTCCTTTTTCAAATATCAAAAGCAAAAATTAAAACTCCCAAAGATTATGCTCTTTCTCCATGAGCATCATGTCTGTCCATTCGCGTGCCCAAACACCTTCACGATAAGGTCTGCCGTTTGCACGGTATGTGTCATCGATAGTCTCATCGTCAGGATTTTGAACCTTATAGATAGAACCGTGGAACAATCTTAACAACAGCGCGTCTGCAAAGTTTTTATTCTGAGCAGTGTTCTGCCAGTTAAACCAAACTGCTTTTGGAATGTTATTTCTGAAAAGCTTTTCAAGATCCTTATACTTGAACCAACCCAATGAAACATCTATACCAGTGTTAGTTTTAGCACCCGGTATAATTATTTCCATTCCCTGGATATCGTAATAAAGTCTCGATCTTCTTCTGTCGAAGATAATATCCTCCACCATGTGAACGCTACTCATATCAGATACCTGATATTCTATACCGCTACCTTGTGATGTTACAGCCCAATCCTCATCTGAACTTTCAGTACCAGGAGTTACACCTTTACTATCACGAAGAGCTCTGTAATTTTTACCGCTATAGGTAACAATGTCATCCGTATAAAAATCACGGCCTGGCTCCCATGCATCATAAGCTTGTGCCTGCTCAGCAACGAGTCGTCCAAGGAAATCTTCTTTGGAGATTTTAGTTGTCAGCGAATCGGAAGAGTATATATCAGTTAGTTCTCCTGATTTTATAGCTTCCGAAATAAGCCTACTGATTTCTCCATTTTTTGCGAAGAAGCCTTTGTTCTGCTTTTCCTTCAGATCAATATTCCTCCATACGCGCACTTTGTAGTGCTGCTCATACAAGGGAATAGGGTTTAGAGAATTCGGATTATACTGGACTTCCAGATCCTGAACCTCTTGTGCCTTCGTCACAAAGCAGACTGCCGAAAGCGCTGCAAAAAATATTATCTTCTTCATAACAATTTTTTAATTCACAGGAATCATGATGATACCGCTAGAACCTTTAGGAGTGACTTTTTCTTCTTCATCCTTATATGTTCTGCGAATTGCATCCTTGATATCAATCACAATACGATCACCCGGACGTGCCTGGCTAATCCAAGAACGTAAATCAGGATTTTCGTTTGTTGCATTTAAACGTTGCACACCTGCCGTACCACGGCCAAGGATAATTTCGGCACGTTTAATTCTATAACGAGCATCCTTCGGCACTTCTTCTTTGAAGTTTGCCTCTGGTTCAGCAACGATTCTCAAATTACCAAGCTGGTTAGCACGGATACCACTTCTCAAATCAACAGGAGTGTTGCCAACGTAGGCTATAAATTTAGGCTCAGGAACATTCTTAACTTCGAATAACTGATTTCCTATTGAGGCACCACCATTGCTTACGGCAACAGTAATTTTTCTTTGCTTAGGAATAATCGTTACACGTCCTGGCTTATCACCTTTTAATATTTCAGCTGCTCCATTTGCAGAGAACGAAGGATTATAGTTTGTACCAAGAGCAGGTACTTCTATATTCACCACGTTACCACAGTTCATGTAGAGTGTAGGCGCGTTACCAGTTGTTACACGAATTACCGGCTGTGCTACAAGGAAATCTATATCCTTTTCATAAGGTTGTCCATCAATCATGATTTTCGCCTTGAAGGATTGCTTCGAGAAACCATCCTTGTCATAGCTATTTGCACGAGCAACAAACTCGACTTTACCCATCTTTACTCCGCCTTCATCGCTTATTGGCAATTTGCTGCCGTTATAAAACATTTCAGGTGTTAAGCCAGAAGCTGATGCAGTAATAAACATATCTGCTTCATATTTCGCACCTGCAGCCACCACTGAAGATACTGGACGAACCATTGGAACAATCTTATCAAACTTCACAACACCAGCTCCGGCCTTTTTAGCAAGCTCATCTAATGCAAGCGCTTCATTTGCCAGAATCTCTGTTTGAATTTGAGTTACAGATGCATACGCAGCTACTGGAGGAGTGTTCTCAAATGTAAACGTTAAGAAGTCCTTGTTAGCGTGCTTTTCGTTATTCTTAAATGCATCCATGTCTTTCGGAGCTTTTGCTAATGTTGCAAATTTCCGTCCGCTCAATGCTTCAAGTTGCTTTGTGTATTCGTTCAACTTTTTCACGAACTCCGTACCAACGGCGGTAGTTTTGTCGATCATCAAAGTTGCAACTTTGGAGCTATGGTCATTTATGAAGTTTTCATTTATGTCCGTAGCACCTGCTTCTTGCATCATTCTCTTTTTAACACCGTCAACATACTTTACCATTCCGTCCGAAAGTTCTCGAACCTTTTTAGCATTGTTAACAGCTTCAACTATTTCGGGCTTGGAACTCTTAGAGCCATCGGCTACAATTTGTCCCAGCTGTGCAGCATTTTTCACGGCACTTTCCTTTATAAGCCCTTCCAGTGTGCCATTGATGATCGCGAATTTCTCAAGTACCGCGTTACTTACTTGAAGCGCAAGAAGCGCAGTAAGTACCAGGTACATCATACCGATCATCTTCTGCCTGGGGGTTTCTTTTCCACCTGCCATTGTTGGTTGTTTTAATTTTTAACGATAGAAACCTTCAAACATTATGCTTTTCCGCCACCTTTCATGGCAGTAAGCATACTACCATAAACTTGATTAAGGGCAGTCAGATTATCTGTAAGCTTACCAAGTTCGCTGGTGAATTTTGCTGTGTTATCACCTACTTTAGAAAGACCATTCATAGCACCGGTCAGACTTTCGTAGAACTTGTTCATATTCTTAACATGGCTATCTGCATCCTTCAATTCCATTTCATAAACTGAATTCAACGCTGCCAGGTTCTTAGTTACTTTTTGCACTTGTGAATGATATTCACCAGCATCTTTAGATGCTTCAGACATACTTGATACAGCTTTGATAGCAACATCATATGACTTATTCATCTCCAGTAATTGACCAGAAGCTTTCTTTACATTATTAGCGTAGTCATTTGTTGCTACTGCCGCATCTGAAAGATTAGACATTTTCTTTGCTGATTCAGCAAGATTGGTAAGTCCTTTACCAAGACTGTCAAGAAGCTCAGGTCCGATTTTAGCTTTTTCAAGCGAAGCGTCAAGCTGTTGAGTTAACGATGCTGTTGGCTTATTCGAAACTCTTGTAGGAGTAGCAGGAGCTTCATAGTCTTCTGAAAGTTCTGGATATACTTTTGACCAATCTGGTTCTTGATGAGGCGGTTCAAAGGCACTTAAGAAGAAGATAACTGCTTCAGTTGTAAGTCCAATCATCAACATCTCGTCTGCACCTGTTAAGTGAAGGATTTTAAATAATGCACCGATAATTACAACTGCCGCACCAATACCATAAACTTTCGGCATTATGGTTTTGTAGAGAAGTTCGGTAAATCCGCCTTTTTTCTTGCTCATTTTAGTAATGGTTTAAGTTTTGCCTTTTGATATTTTAAAGATAGAGTTTTACTATTAAAATTCCTGACCTGATGAGCGACCTAGGTGAGTCATAGCACATCTGAAACCTATGTAAGCTCGGGTGGAATCTTTAAATTCATATGTACGTGTACCTGTTTCAAGATAGTATGCAACATCTTTCCACGATCCGCCACGCACTACTTTTTTAGGAGGAATCTTAGGGTTGTATTGAGATCCTTCAGGGTTAGTTCTTGGATCTATATACTGAGGGTTCAAATCCCAAACTGTTGGTACAGATGCTGGGTTGAAATCATCAAGGCACCATTCAGAAACGTTACCTGCCATATCATACAAACCGAAATCGTTAGGGAAGTAAGCTTGCACTGGCGATGTATAGGCAAAGCCGTCATCATAGAAGTTACCACGACCAGGTTTAAAGTTTGCAAGCATACAGCCTTTAGAGTTTCGTATATATGGATTACCCCATGGATACTTTGCCATATCACGTCCTCCGCGTGCTGCATATTCCCACTCTGCTTCTGAAGGCAGACGGAAAGATGGCATTTGGAAATCGCCAACACTTTTTCTGTAGTCATTCAGATATGCTGTTCTCCATTTTCCGAAGAACACAGCTGCATCCCAGTTGACACCAACCACTGGATAGTCATCGTATCCTGGGTGCCAGTAATAATAATCCTGAATAGGATCTCCCATGTGGTGCGCAAAATCGCGAACCCAAGAAGCAGTATCAGGATAATACTTTTGGCGGAATGTTTCAGCATCTACTGTTTCAAAACCTTCAATGGTCCCGTTGTCAACGAGAAAGAAGTTTGTGAACTGGCGATACTCGTTGTTGGTTATCTCAGTGTCATCCATGAAGAATGAACCGATTGTAACCTGCTTGTTGAAGTTGATCTGTGTAGATGCTGGGTCTTCATCTGCTTGACCCATGTGGAAAGTACCCGCTGGTATTGGAACCATCCCGTAAGGAATCGTCATTACCCAACCTTCGCGGCCTGGAACTCCTACCAGTTCGCCCTGGTCGTTACCACCACCTTTACCACCTCCTAGGCCCAGCAAGCCGCAAGCACTGGCCACTGCACCAGAAAGCACTAACACTACTTTTGAAAGAACCGATTTATTCATACTGCTCAGTTTGTCTACGCTAAAAAATTTGAGGGACGAAAGTTAATTTTTATTCGCTTTATTTTTTGAAGAAAGTAAATACAAATTCCATAAATTCTTAAAAATACTAAAATCAAATGTCGCTTAGTGTCTATACCTAGGGGTCCGAACGACTTTTTTACCGCTGCCCGGATTCACTGGTAACTCATAACTCAACATGACTTCTAGCGAAAAATTTTCCTTGGCTTCTCGATCCTTTATAATAAAGTCAACAGCTGTTCCAAGCTTCAAAGATTTGTCCTTAAGTAAAGCATATCCTAGTAACAAACTCCCTGCTTCACCTTGTCTAAACGCTAACCCTCCCCACATCGTATCTTTCAAGTATGCTATACCAGCAAAATCCAGTTGAGTCTTATTTAAATCCGTTCGAGCGGCAACACTAAACTGCACACGTAAGTCAAAACTTACTTCATAAAAATATCCACCTGTGAAATTGATATGATTCTCCAACGCACCGCGTACACTGTCAGCACCAAAATCAAACTGCGAATGAAGCAAGTGATTAAAGCCTACACCAGCATAGTATTTCTCTGCTCTGTAAAATATACCAAGACCTAAATCAGGACGTACTTGTGATTCTTTACCTGTCACAATTAAAGGATCTCCTTCATCTATATAACGATAGTATTGTCCGTTAACTGATTGGGAATATATACCCGCTTTTATACCGATACTTAATTTAGTCTCTTTTATACCGAGATGATAAGCATACATGGCCTGCGCTTCCAGATTGTTTTGCGGGCCTAGTTTGTCATTCATTACATACGCACCGAATCCGCTTCGTAAGCGATACACAGGAGTATTGAAACTTATCATCTGTGTTGTCGGAGCTCCACCATCACCGAAGCTTGATTGGTATCCCAACCATTGACTCCTATGAATTGCTGTCAGGCGAGTTACACCATCGACACCAGCATAAGCAGGTGTCATGTACAGGTTGTTAAACATGTACTGAGTAAACAAGGCATCTTGCTGAGCGAAAACACCTGATCCAGTCAGTGCAAACAGGAGGGTATAAAAAGTCTTTTTCAGCATTGAGGTTAAAAAGTAGATTTAAAGTAAATGCTTTTTTACGACACTATCAACAAATGTAATTAAAGTGTAATAAAATATGTCACTTTGTAATATTCAATGAATGAAGCAGTTATTTACTCAAGTCAGTGCAGTAAGCTCCCGAAATTCAAGTTCATTAAGATAAACAATTGAAGGCGTGAGTACTAACTATTTCAGTCCAATTAAATTCTCTACTTTATGCCATTAGCCTTCTTAATATAGAGCTCAAGAGCTCCAGTCATAGAAGGTGCATTGGGAAGTGGCGCCTCAATATCCAGCAGGAGGCCAGCATCACGAACAGCTTTGGCTGTTGTAGGACCAAACGCTGCGATGCGCGTGTTATTTTGTTTAAACTCTGGGAAGTTAACAAACAGTGAGTTGATCCCTGACGGACTAAAAAATGCAAGTATGTCGTAGAATACTTCTTTGAGGTCAGAAAGATCAGCAGCAACGGTATGATAAATAATTCCCTCTGTATAGTTGTATCCTCCGTCTCTTAGAAAATCAGGGATATCGTTTTTACGGATGTCGGAACAAGGGAAAAGATACTTTTCGTTTTTATGCTTCTTGAGAATCTCTAAAAGATCCTGCGCAGTTTTTAATCCGGTAAAAATCTTCCGCTTACGGATTACAATATACTTCTGAAGGTAGTTCGAGGTTTGTTCTGAAATACAGAAGTACTTCATCTCCGGAGGCATCTCCAGCTTCAACTCCTGGCAGATATGAAAAAAATGATCAACCGCGTTACGGCTTGTAAAAATTATAGCAGTGTGATTGAGGATATCAATCTTTTGTTTGCGGAACTCCTTTACTGGCACTGGCTCTACCTGAATGAACGGACGGAACTCTATCTTCAGATTAAATTTTTCAGCAAGCTTTAAGTATGGAGAGTTAGCATCTGCCGGAGCCTCTTGGGTTACCAGAATGCTTTTAACTTTACGCATTCTGTCAGTAGCAATTTCACTCATATCAACACGTGGACGAATTCAGGCTAATTGTACAATACCTTAAGTGTAATCAGAAAGGGTATCAATTCTGTCGCACAAATGTACGAAAATAAATGAAACATAGATCGTCCCATTTTACTACTTAATTTCAAAGCGATTAAGATCATCCAGCCTACCAGTACCCATGATAAAAGCTGAAGTAATACAGAGAAGAATTTTATTTGCTGACCATGCATTATAAAATAGATGGACAGCACAATTGTTAAGGCTCCGAAAAAAATCAGGACTACACGGATCCAATTAAAAAAATGCACTCCAGCCAGTTCGTTGGCGCCAAACATTGCTGTGAGACCATATACTAAAATGATCTTTATAAAAAACGCAGTCAACACAATTCCGCTTAACTTCAACCATTGAAGCATGGCCATTCCAAAACTTTCCGATTGAAATAAGAACGCGATGGGATGATGTTCAGGAACAAAATGAAAAATTATAATCAGGTAATACGCCAGCATCAGACTGCAAAAAATATAAAAAAGTATATTCGTACTGCTGGTTATGCGAGAGTATACCTGTGAATCTTCGGATTCACGTAGAGAGAATATTTTAGTAATAGAAAAATAATCTGACGCCAGTTTTGGATTGAGTCTTACGATGGTGATCAACATGATAATCAATATCATAAAACTTACAATGGCAAAGTCACGAAAGGATGTGGAGCGATGAATTAACGCTTCATCGGATTTTACAGGAGGTGATGTTGATTTAATTTCTGTAACGAGAGTCTTTGTTATTCCACCTTCCTTGTGGATGGCGAATGTAATGGCTGTGGATGAAAATACTTTTCCGATGCTATCAATCTTCAATGTGATTTGCTTCGTATTTGCGACAAATTTACCGTTCACGAAGAGGCTAAACGGATCTGTATCTTTAATGAATAATGCGTCTTGTCCAAATTCTGCTACATTCAACAAAAAGTAAACTGACGATATACTTCCTTGTGCCTCACTGAATGAAACATATTTATTGTCCTGAAAAACTTTCCACTCTGTCTTCAAATCCTTTTTCACAATGAGATTAGCCGCATAACATGTAAACATGTTCGCGATCAACAATCCAATGAGAATGATATATCGGTTTACCTTCATAGATAACAAAGGTTCAAAAATATCAGAATTGGTCTGATATCGGAAATGCTGGTAAGTTTACATTGATTTATGGCAGGAATTTATTTACATATTCCATTTTGTAAACAGGCTTGTTACTACTGCGATTTTCATTTTTCAACAAGTCTTGAAACAAAAAACGAATTGGTGAAAGCTATTTCACGTGAACTGATCCTTCAAAAAGATTACGTGAAGGGAGAAGCAATCAATACAATCTACTTTGGTGGAGGAACTCCTTCTCTCCTTTCAGAAGAAGAATTGAAAATGTTGTTTGATACAATTTATAAAAATTATATCGTCAATCCTGCAGCTGAAATTACGCTCGAAGCGAATCCGGACGATCTTGATGTTTCAAATCTTAAGCAATTTTACAGTGCAGGAGTAAATCGCTTAAGTATAGGAATCCAATCTTTTGATGACAATGTGCTACGATTTCTAAATCGGGCACATGATAGTATAGCCGCTAAATCTTGTGTGAATGAAGCTCGATCAATCGGATTTAAAAATATCAGCATCGATTTGATCTATGCCATTCCTGGGCAAGGCGATATAGCCTGGAAAAATAATATTAAGCAAGCGTTGGACCTTTCTCCGGAACACATCTCCTCTTACTCACTTACCATTGAAGACAAAACTGTTTTTGGGAGATGGGCAGCTACCGGAAAGTTAAAGATCACTGAAGATGAAATTGCAGCAACGCAACTGGAGATTTTAACGGAGCAGCTCGAAGCAGCGGGCTTTGAACAATACGAAATATCAAATTTCTCACGACAAGGTTTTGAATCCAAACACAACAGCAGTTACTGGAAGCAAGAGAAATATTTAGGGGTTGGGCCTAGCGCACATTCATACAACGAGCGTAGCAGGCAGTATAACATCAATAACAACGCTGCCTATACTCGAAGCCTGCAACAAAATGTTATTCCGTTTACATTGGAGACGCTCGCAGTCGAAGATAAAATCAATGATTATTTACTCACCACGCTGCGTACACATTGGGGAACCGATCTAAAAAAAATGCAAGCGCTTTACGGTTATGACTTGTTGGCCGATCACCAGCAATACATCGAATCGTTGTGCTCGCAAAAACTTGCTACCCTTGAAAATGATACACTCTTACTGACAAAGCGCGGAAAACTGCTCGCAGATAAAATTGCTTCCGATTTATTCGTGCTTAAGTAGACGATTGCTTTTTAGCTCATGGAAGTTTTGTATTTTTCGAGATTGCTCCGACCCAAAAATGAAATCCTCTGAAGAAAAGAAAGTATTCATGCTTTTAAAGTCTGTGATCTTCCACTACCACGGACTTGACGAAGAAGAAAAAAATGACCTTGATAAAACTGCTGATGAACTGCAGGCGCACGCTGAATACAAGTGGGCATTGGATTTTATAGCGCAGGATTATGTTACGGCATTCGACCGTGCACGCGATTACCTGAATGAAATCATTGGCGATTATCCCAAAGAGCAACGCATTGAATTAATCAACATGGTATGGCAAGCCAATAACCTGAAAGGCTATGTTACCGAAATGGAAGCTACCGCGATGCTTAAACTGGCCAAAGACTGGAACGTACAGAAGGAATTGATTGAACTGGTACTAGCATAGTTTTGCTATAGTTCTCCCGACTGTAAATCAGCGCCTGTATATCGCCTGTGAGCCCTTATATATACTATATATCAAAGACTCATCATATCTTTAAATTTTGCGGCTTGCCTGCGGCTTACCTCAACTTTATCGCCACCACGAAGCTTTACCATCAGACCACCGTTGAACCAAGGCTCAATGCCTTCAACCCAACTTAGATTAACGATATGTTTACGGCTTGCACGAAAGAACGCACGCTCATCTAATTTCTCATCCAATGCATTTAGTGACTTATGAATCATCGGGCGGTTTGCATCAAAATATACTTTGATATAATTACCGTCTGATTCAAACAAGCGCACATTCGAAAGACTTACAAACCAGCAACGATCTCCGTCCTTTACAAATACCTGATCGTTAAGTCCAAGCTTTTTCTCAGGCCCGCGGATTGCCGCTACCTTTGCCCTTTCTTTCTCAGCTAATTTCGATACAGTCTCAGATAAGCGTTCAGGCTGTATAGGTTTCAGAAGGTAATCAAGTGCGTTTACCTCAAAAGCCTTCAATGCAAATTCATCGTATGCCGTTGTGAACACAACTAACGGAACACCATCCAGTTCCTCCAACAATTGGAATCCTGTTTTCCCTGGCATTTGAATATCCAGAAATAATAAATCAGGGTTTAAATCATTTACAAGTTGCATAGCTTCTTCAGCATTTGCAGCTTCCCCAACTACTTCTATCATCGGGTGGTCTTCCAGTAACTTCATTAATTCTTTCCGAGCCAGGCGCTCATCATCCACGATTAATGCTCTCATAAGTAATATGTTGAGGAATTATAATTTCAGTAAGTACAAAATTATCGTTTTCGTTTACAATACGGAAAGACGCTTCTTCTCCGTAAATAAGTTTTAATCGCTGCGTAGTATTTTTTAGTCCAAGCCCAGTAGTACTTCGTTTCGCACCGTTTATTAAATGTCCGGTATTACGAATATGAATCTTCATCCGGTCGTTGTCAACATATGTTTTTACCTGAACCATGCCGCCCTTCGTAAGCTTAGAAATTCCATGCTTGATCCCGTTCTCTACCAACGTCTGAATCATTAATGGTGGCACAAGGAAACCATAGGATGCCGGATGTATATCGAACTCCGTTTTGAGTCTCTCTTCAAAGCGAATGCTTTCAAGACCGAGGTAATCTTTTACAATGCGTAATTCATCGTCAAATTTTGTCAAGCCTTTCTTATCAGAGGCCAGACTATTCCTTAAAATATTTGCGAGTTGATTGATGGCCTGTTTCGACTTCGCTGGATTTTCATCTACCAGTGCGCGGATACTATTGAGTGCATTAAAGATAAAATGCGGGTTGAGCTGAGACTTTAAGTTATTCAATTCAATCTCGATCATTGAAGCTTCATACTTCAATGATTTATTATACTGATCGAAGTAATGATAAGTAAAATAGAAAAGAGACCAGAGAAAAAATATGATAGTATAGAAGAATGATTGCCCCAGTATCTGCGAAGGATCGAATGCAACAATCGGATCGAACAGTCGCCCCAGGATCAGGTTCACCGGTATGCGCAGAAAATATACAATGATGCCCATAACAAAGATAGCCATCAATACCGTTGGGATTAATTTCCGCATAGGGAAGTAAAGCCACTTCCAGCGAATGAGGAAGACGCGGAAAAAATGCGTTACCATTAAGCAGAGGGCAGCTTCCACCAACAGAAAAATGATGCGTCTGGGAGTAACGCCTCCTCCGGACGCCAGGAAGCTGGACACGATTTGAATGAAGGCATATAGCAGCCATCCGCCAATCTGCAAGCTCCAATATAATCTATACTTATTAACCATTCTATCTGCTTCTCAAAAGTACAGAAATCGAAGCCTTCTGATCCAGGATTTATGTGGATGGCAGAAGTATCTTACAAGAATTTAAACTGAAGCACGTACAGGAATACCAGGGCCGTAATGATCATTAATGACCAGGTTATAATCACGAGCGTTTTTTTATAGGCAATAAGTTTAGGCTCTGATGCCAGCATATTGAAAACGAATGAGAGCCCCGCCAGTAAATAGAGAGACGCTTCCAGATAGTCGCGCCTATATATGTGATAAAGGCCTACCGCTAAAAAAATTGCTCCGAAAAGATATTGCCGTGTGGTTGCGTTCATAGTGTGACAATCAGATTACTGATCGCTATAGTGTTTATATAAATGAATATTTTGTTCTAGTTGAGCTCTGCTTTCAAAAACTTTCCGGTATAGCTTGAAGTACTTTTAGCAACTTCTTCCGGAGTTCCCTTGGCAATAATCTTTCCTCCTTTAGCACCACCTTCAGGTCCTAAGTCTACTATATAATCAGACGCTTTGATTACATCGAGGTTATGCTCAATCACCAAAACTGTATTGCCTTTATCTACCAGCTTCTGCAATACGTCCAACAAATGCGCTATATCCTGGAAGTGTAGCCCTGTCGTTGGTTCGTCAAGAATATAAAACGTTTTACCCGTGTCACGTTTCGAAAGCTCGGTAGCAAGCTTAACACGTTGAGCTTCTCCACCGGAAAGCGTTGTTGCATGTTGGCCAAGTGAAATATACCCTAAACCAACTTCACTCAGTGTTTGTATTTTTCGTAAGATCTTCGGTTGATTTTCAAAGAATGCTACAGCTTCTTCAACCGTCATATCAAGTACATCGCTAATCGATTTTCCTTTGAAACGTACTTCCAATGTTTCGCGGTTATAGCGCTTGCCTTTGCAGGTTTCACAAGGTACATGTACATCGGGAAGGAATTCCATTTCGATTAAACGAAGTCCGGCACCTTCACACGTTTCACAGCGTCCACCCTTTACGTTAAAAGAGAAGCGACCTGTTTTATAACCCCTGATTTTTGCTTCCGGCATCTGTGCAAACAGATCACGTATATCGCTGAACACTCCGGTATAGGTTGCCGGATTGGAACGAGGCGTTCTTCCAATTGGAGATTGATCCACTTCAATTACTTTATCAACATGTTCAAGTCCTTCAAACTTCTCGTGTTGTAACGGTTCGGTTCTTGAGTTATAAAAATATTGATTGAGTATAGGGAAAAGTGTCTCGTGAATCAGCGTTGACTTTCCACTACCAGAAACACCCGTTATACACGTAAGCGTACCCAGTGGAATTTCCAATGTTATATTCTTGAGATTGTTCCCAGATGCTCCCGCCAAAACGATTTTCTCACCAGAACCTTTTCTTCTTTCTTTCAGATAAGGGATTGAAATCTTACCGCTCAAAAATTTAGCGGTAGTACTATTGTTCGCTATAAATGTTTTGGGATCACCAGCTCCCACCACATGACCACCATGACGACCGGCACCGGGCCCGATATCTAAAATATAGTCACACTCCAGCATCATATCTTTATCATGCTCTACAACAACAACACTGTTGCCTATATCTCTTAAATCTTTGAGAGCTTTGATAAGCTTTACGTTATCACGGGCATGAAGTCCAATACTGGGTTCATCCAGTATATATAGCACTCCTACGAGTTGCGTTCCGATTTGTGTTGCTAGCCTGATGCGTTGTGATTCACCTCCACTTAAAGTTCTGATCGGCCTGTTCAGATTCAAGTAATCCAAACCAACATCGAGTAAGAATCCGATACGCTTGCGTATCTCTTTTAATACTTCAGTGGCAATAACGCGCTGCTTATCGTTCAGTCTTTTCTCTAAGCCCTCAAACCATTTTTGGAGCGCCTGTACATCGAGTATAGCCAGCTCCGCTATATTCTTATTATCAATTTTAAAATGAAGTGATTCTTTCTTTAGTCTTGCACCATCACACTCAGGACATTTTTTTACAACGGTAAAATCCTCCACCCATTTCTTGATCGCTTCAGAGCCTTCATCACGTTGTTTCTCCAAAAAATTAATGATCCCCTCAAAACGTGTATTCCATTCCGTACCCGGATATTTTACCGATGCTACTGCTACAGGTTCATCATCACCATACAATAAAACTTTCAATGCTTCTTTTGGAAATTCTTTGATGGGTGTACTCAACGTAAGTTTATACCGCTTGAGAATCACTTCGATCTTTTTGAAAATCCAAATGTCGCGGTACTCTCCCAAGGGGAGGAAACCCCCGCGACTGATGCTTAATTTTTTATCTGGTATAATTGACTCTTCCGTGATCTCTTCAATTTGTCCGAGGCCATTGCACGTTGGGCAAGCACCATACGGAGAGTTGAAAGAAAACATATTTGGTGCAGGCTCATCGTACGATAAACCTGTTTTAGGATCCATCAGGAATTTAGAAAAGTGATGAACCTTTCCGTTCTCCTCCATCACCATAATAATTCCCTTACCTTCCTTTAGCGATTTAGTAATGGACTGCCCGATACGATGGCGATCCTTCGGATCTACTACGATGCGATCAATCACTACTTCTATATCGTGAATTTTATATCGATCGAGTTGCATCTTCGCAGTGATGTCTTGCAACTCACCGTCTACACGCACCTTGGTATAACCAGATTTCCTGATCTGTTGAAACAATTCACGGTAATGACCTTTACGCCCTTTTACAATGGGAGCCAACAGAATAAGTTTTTTATTCTTGAAGTTCTGAAGTATAGCATCCAGTATTTGTTCTTCTGACTGGCGCACCATCTTCTCTCCCGACAGATAGGAGAACGCTTCGCCTGCACGAGCATATAGCAGGCGCATGAAGTCATAGATCTCAGTTACCGTTCCTACCGTTGACCGCGGATTGCGTGACGTTGTTTTTTGTTCGATAGAAATTACCGGGCTCAGTCCATTGATCTTATCAACGTCAGGTCGCTCAAGATTACCAAGAAAGCTTCGCGCATATGCGGAGAAACTTTCCATATACCTTCGTTGCCCTTCCGCATAAATAGTATCAAACGCGAGCGATGATTTACCGCTACCGCTGATGCCTGTAATTACTACGAGCTTGTTCCGGGGAAACTCAACATTGATGTTTTTGAGATTATGCTCACGCGCCCCGATTACTTCAATATTCTCATGACCAGTCTGGTCAATAACTTTCTTGTCTGCTGATGCTTTCGCCATGATGAAACTTTGCAATAAGAGGAATACAAAAATGCTTCACTGAATGTTTCCGGCAAAATGAAAAAAGAGCTGTAACATCTCATTTCTCTTGCTCGTCTGTCATTCATGAAACTTATCGATACGCTAAAAAAGCTTTTATTCTTTAAGCTTACGGTAATTTACGCGCGTTACCTTATTGGGTTTGCTTTTGTTTTCGCTTCGATTGTCAAGATTAAAAGTATGCGATTTACCAGCATTCCACCAACGGAACCCGTTGGTTATTTTTTTGAAGCGATGTATCAGACAGGTTTTTACTGGAATTTTCTGGGCTGGGGTCAGTTTATTGCCGGAGCATTACTATTGACACAGCGTTTTGCAACGATTGGGGCAATGGTATTCCTTCCGGTTATCTTGAATGTATTCGTCATTACACACTCCATTAATTTTGGAATGGGCACCCCAATCATTACAACGCTCATGCTACTGGCAACAATTTTTCTGATTATCTGGGATTATAAAAAATGGATGATCCTGTTAAAACATGATCACCAAATCAAGCTTGATCTTACTATTGAACCTGAAGATACATTCATGACAGACCCACTTTGGACTATAACAGGAATTATCTTTATAGTACTTACAATCATGCCCTGGATTTTTAATGATCACTCCTTTTCCATGATCTGCATCGTGATGATGCTTGTAGTAGGAATCAGTACACTAATCATCAAACTTCGAAAAGATCGGCTGCTTCTGCGAAAAAAGTAAAGTATACTAAGGCATCTCTTTGCCTTGCACAATCTTCAGCATTTCAAACCAATCCTGTACATCAAGATTAATATCTATGGCGTGCGCACTTTCTGCAATTCGTTCTGGTCTCGTTGTACCAATCACAGGGAAAATTCCAGACGGATGTTTCAAAAGCCATGCTAATGCCATCTGTGTTTCTGTTGCTGTATACTTTGATGCTTTTGAAAAAACTGCAGCATGATCAGCCATAAGTTTACCTCCGCCCAAAGGCGACCATGCCATAGGAGCCACACGATGTTTCATGAGTATATCTAATGATCCATCAAACAATGAAGCATGACTAGCCAATGATATTTCAATCTGATTCGTTACCAGCGGGAATGATATATAGCTTTGTAACATTTCAAATTGTGCCGGTGTAAAATTGGAAACACCAAAGTGAAGGACTTTACCACTTTGCTTTAATAAGCCGAATGCTTCTGCAACTTCTTCAGGGTTTAGTAAAGGATCAGGCCGATGAATTAATAACAAATCGATTCGATCTGTCGCGAGAGTCTTTAAGGAATTCTCAACTGACCAAAATATATGTTCGCGCGATGTATCATAGTGTTTCACCCAACTGGAGGGTCGGTGAGCCGATGGAAATTTTATACCGCATTTCGTTACTAACTCCATCTTCTGACGAAGAGATGGATTTTTGCGAAGTATATTTCCGAAGATCGCTTCATTGCTGTGATCACCGTAAATATCAGCATGATCAAACGTTGTGATGCCTTGTTCGAGAGAAGCATCTATCAATTGATTTACGGCCGCTTCAGGTAAATTCCATCGCCATGCTCCTGCTATAATGCGTGAAAACACAGGACCCTGTATATGAAGTTTTCTTCGTTCCATAGAATGACAATATCAAATATACTGTCAACCTAAGCCGAACATTTTTAAATAACAATAAGAAAGTAGATTACGGAGAACTTATTATTTTCTAGTTCCGTAGAAAAGCGTGATGAAGAGTGTTGGGAACACTGAGTAATTTTTAGCAGCAGGCATCAAGTCAATCTTTTTGGTATAGGCGTCCAGAAGAAAGCCGGCTTCAAATCCCGTTACCTGGCTTTTGGTTGTTCCTAACTCAAAATTTATAGCAGCTTTTAAGTTTGCTCCTGGTACCAATTTAGAGTCTCCTATACCTTCGAATAATCTTCCTGTACCGAGTATATCTTCAGCAGCCATTCCTTCTTGATACTGTACAGATCTTGAAACAAGATCGTTACTGCGGGCATACTCAACATAGTATGGAGCAACAATACCCAGTGTAGGGCCAACTGCTAATATACCTTTGATCTCTACACCTTGTTGAGGAGCTTTTTTGAAAAGAATCCGATCGCGACCATATTGAAGGCGGAACGCGTATAAATAATTACTTTTTCCGTAGATAAAGAAGTTGCCGGTATTAATGGAATTAGTACGAACCTCTTGTGGGTGTTTTACATTCATGATCTCCAAACCGAAAGTCTCCAGCGTACGATCATTAAGCTTTCTGGCTTTTTTGAAAACCAATCCACCGATCAGACCACCGGCCGTGTTTTTATTTATACCCCACGTAAATTCAGATTGATAATCATAGCTGTCCTGTGTCTGCGCATCAACACGTGACGCTAACGTTACAGCTAAGAATGATAGAATTAAAACCTTTACAGACCGCATCCTCACAAGAATCTTTACAATAAATTTAGAATTTTAAATACCTAACGCAAATACAATCCTGAAGTTATTCACAGGATTTTTGTCCGCTCGATTTATTTTAAGAATTCGGCCATCGGGAAGAGTTTTAAACGTAAAACCCCGGAATCTTTTACTCAAACGAAGTTTAGTTCTTGAGCTCTTCGCGAATCTGGTGATAATCTATTCCCAAATGCGAGCGATCATAAACAGCTTTACCATCGGATATAATTAGCAATTGAGGGGATTCATGCTCAATGTCGAATTGCTCTGCAATCTGATTTGATACTTCCCGATAGGAAATTAGATCCAGGAAGTATGCTTTAACATGACCAAGTTCTTCTGGTTTCCAATTACGCTCTAACCTGTCCAGCACCATACGACTGGTGGAGCAACGTGTACTATGCTTAAAAATTACAACAGGTTTTTCTTTTGATTCTTCCCGGATCTGCTCGAGTTGACTCACAGTGTTTAGTTCATTCCAGTTCATAAGCTTCCTCATTCATACCACAGTCCCTTTTCACCTTTGTCATAACGTGGCTTATGCCCTTTATCCTTCAGGTGATCTGGCTGTGTTTCTTCTTTCTTAAATAAACGCGCCCACCATAGCTTAAAGTTCGTGAGCAGATCACGTTCTCCATCAACATTATTTTTATTGATCTTCACAAATCTCGCATCCGGATGTAACGAGCGATTTTTCTCGAAGAATCTGAATTTTTGCATTTTAATGTTGCCCTGGTAATCTGTAGCACGCGCAAATGCTTTTCCAGGTTCACGGACTTTTCTTGCTTCTTCTGCACTACTTGGATTGTGGATATAGTCCCACGTACGGCGAACACCCCGCGCATACTGACTTGCCTTCGTGGTTTCTTTTGTAGGCGTCAACCCAGGCAATGCATCTTCAGGGGCATTTTTCTTTTTGTCATGCGGGCGTTGCTTTACTCTGATCTGCAGTTCGCCTACCGCATACGTTGCGCTCTTTGGTCGCTTCTTCTTTATAGACGCTTCGTTGGCTTTCGGGTTCTTGATATAGTCTTTCCAGAATCGTGGACGTTTGATGTGCCCTGTAAATTCTTCACCTTGATCTGAAAATCCGGGATATAGTTGGAACATCTTTATCTTTCCAGGATAGCCACCTACTTTACGTGCAGATGCTGGTGGCGTTTTCGTCTGAATTGCAGCCTCTTTATTATTCCATAATTTACCACTCACACTTCCCCCACCCTTTTGAGGTCTGCCCACTTTTATGTTGCCGGAGAAATTGCGCATGCCCATAGATTTCGCACCGGGTATTCTTACAGGTATAGCGGTCTCTTTATTATTCCAGATTTTTCCGCTCACACTTCCTCCGCCCTTCAATGGTCGCTGGCGCTTAATGTTGCCGGAGAATTGCCCGATGCCCATCGACCTCGCACCAGGAGGACGTGTAGGTATAGCAGTTTGTTTATTGTTCCAAAGTTTTCCGCTCACACTTCCTCCGCCCTTTAAAGGTCGTTGACGTTTAATGTTGCCGGAGAATGCTCCTATGCCCATCGATCTTGCACCGGGAGGACGTGTAGGTATAGCGGACTGTTTGTTATTCCATAATCTACCGCTCACACTTCCTCCTCCAGCCGAAGATCTGCGGCCTCTTAATTTCAATTGATACCGGCCCATTTGGCTTGCTCGTATACCCGGAGACTTGGGTGGAAGCTTCCCTAATATACCCGATGAACCGGTGGCCGAGCGCGTACCACGATGCAAAGAAGGTGTGCCCTCTACTCGTTTTTTACTGGTATAATTTCTTCCACGAATTCTTCTTCCGGTAATATCACCTGTCCATGCTTTAGGTCTTGTGCGTGTAGCCGAACGGTAGCTTCCTGCTGCAGGGCCTCGGTAAGGTCTTTCGCCTGCACGCTTTCTTCCGGCATACGGCTTAAATCCCGGAGAACTTATACCGGGCCGTGGCGTCTCATAATTCTTTGTTCGCAGTCTTCGTCCTGATATATCTCCTTTATAAGCTCTTTCCTGTTTGCGCTTCGGGCGCGGGAAGCTTGCATATATATTTGTGCTTCTTCGTGCGATGTAGGAACGTGAAGCTGAGCGTGGAACTACTTTTCTTTTTCTCCGGGGAGGTGTGCCGTCTGCGCTGCCTTGCAATCTATTTAGACGAGCCAGTGTAGAGCGGTTTGAAACTGCGCGTTGTTTCGTCTGCGGAGTTCGTGAAGGGTTATGTACATACTTCCAACGTTGAGAGTATACATTTTTCGTACTGCCAGTTCGGCTTCGTGTTTGAACAGGTGAACCAGAAGCCGATCCGCGCCAAGCACGTTGTCTTTCACTTGGTCTGCTATTCGAGTAGCGTCCGCTTTGCGGGTATACATTTCTGCCACTTCCGGCACTATCCTTACCTTTTGTTCGAATGCGTCTTCCGGTTATATCACCTCGCCAAGCTCTTTGCTTATTACTTGGCTTAGACTCTGTTCGTGGGAAATTCGCTATTGATTTACCTGGCTTAGATTCTTTTCGGGCCGTACTTGCTCGTGATGATCTTCTAGGTTTGGAACGACCATAGCTGGGAGCTTTCGATCTCTGATTTTTCTTTTTAAAAAGCTTAAATCTGTTTTCCCGCTTGGTGCCTCCACCCGATGATTGAGGTCTGTCACCTTTTGTATTTTGTGCTAAAGCAGGAAGCGCCAGGAAAAAAAGAATTATAGCAAGACCTAACGACTTCGCGATCGTTGAAAAACTCATTATGCTATTGTAGGTTCTTGCGTTCAAAAAATGGAAAAGAAACAGGCTAAGATAATTAAAAATTACGTTCTCCCTTTCAGAACGTATGATAAAGCGTTTTATTGAATTTTATGAAGGTCAAAATAAGGACCTTATCAGTATTTCAGCAATTCTTCAATTTTATTTTTCAATCTGATCTTAGGCAAGAAGTTCTGCTCCAACGTAGGCGCGAACGGAATCGCTGTATCGAGACTGGCTTCTCTCATTACCGGAGCATCGAGGTATTGAAAACAATGCTCGCTGATCCACGCGGCAATCTCGGCACCCACACCACCCGTAAGAGTATCTTCATGCAGCACAAGTACGCGGTTTGTCTTCTTCACCGTTTCCAGTACGGCATCTTTATCCCACGGCAACAATGTTCGCAGGTCTACTATATCTGCTTTTACCTCCGGAAGTGTATCCATAATTTCTGTGGCCCAATGTACACCCATGCCGTAAGTAATGATGGATAGAGATTCGCCTTCACGAATAAGTTTTGCTTTACCAATCTCGATGGTATAATAATCGTCCGGTATTAAATCCTTCAACGTTCGGTACAAGAGTTTATGCTCAAAGTACATTACCGGATTCGGATCTTCGAGTGCAGCACATAGCAATCCTTTCGCGTCATACGGATTCGATGGATATACAATCTTTAATCCTGGAGTATGGAAGAACCACGCTTCATTACTTTGAGAATGAAATGGACCGGCAGCGGTACCTGCGCCTGTAGGCATACGCACTACTACATCTGCCGACTGGCCCCAGCGCCAATGTGTTTTTGCCAGGTTATTTACGATCTGATTAAAACCTTCGGTAACAAAATCCGCGAACTGCATTTCCACCATCGACTTCATGCCCTTCACAGATAAACCCAACGCTGTACCAACTATAGCAGCTTCACACAAGGGTGTATTTCTTACCCTGCCTTTTCCAAATTTTTCAACGAAGCCTTCCGTTATTTTAAACACACCACCATACTCTGCTATATCTTGTCCCATCAACACCAGGTTGTCGAAGCGCTCCATACTTTGTCGTAAGCCATCGCTGATCGCATCAATGAAACGCTTCTCTGATTTTTCTTCTGTAGATGGTTGAACGATAGTTTGCGTAAACGGTGTATATACATCGTTTAGTTCGCGTTCTGTATCAGGTTGTGGATGTGTCTCCTGAAAAGCAACCTCCAGGCCTTCTTCAATTTCTTTTTTAAATTTCTTCCGCGTTTGTTCTATATATATAGCATCGATAACGCCTTGCTCTACCAGGTATTTTTCAAAGTTCTCTACAGGATCTTTCTTTGCCCAGGTGTCCATTAATTCTTTCGGGACATACTTTGTGCCGGAGGCTTCTTCATGACCACGCATTCTGAAGGTTATACATTCCAATAAAATCGGGCGAGGGTTTTCGCGAAGTTTTTCTGCTATCGATAATACTGTATCATATACTTCAAGGACGTTGTTACCATCTACCTGTATGCCTTCTATACCATAGCCAATCGCTTTGTCGATGAAATTCTTGCAACGGAATTGTTCACTGCTGGGTGTTGACAATCCATATCCGTTATTTTCAACAACGAAAATAACGGGCAGATCCCACACGGCCGCCACGTTGATAGCTTCATGAAAATCGCCCTGGCTTGTTCCGCCATCACCGTTAAACACAACGGTTACTTTGTTCTCTCTTTTTAATTTAGTGGCCAGCGCAATACCATCGGCTACACCATTTTGTGGACCCAGGTGCGAGATCATACCAACAATGTGATGTTCATTGGTACCAAAGTGAAACGAGCGGTCTCTCCCTTTGGTAAAGCCCGCCATCGTTCCTTGCCATTGTGCAAAAAGTTTTTCGAATGGTATATCGCGACCGGTAAATACACCTAGGTTACGGTGCATCGGCAAAATATATTCTTCCGGATGAAGTGCTTGTGTAATTCCCACCGATATTGCTTCCTGCCCTATACCACTAAACCACTTGCTGATTTTATTTTGTCGAAGCAGAATAAGCATCTTCTCCTCGATCATTCTCGGGAACAATAAAGACTCGTATAACTTTCTGAGGATGTCGTCTGTGTAGTTCTTTCGGATAAACTTCATACGGGCATTTAATATCGGGCAAAGTTAAGCGAGTTTTTCACTTTCGTGAGATTCCATAAATTCTTAATACATAATCACTTTCGCTGTCCAAAAACTCTATTATCTTTATCGTTCATCTGTAGGTAATGAGGTATTGTTTGTTGATTATCGGTTGCTTGCTCACCAGCATTATACAAGGGCAGGAGTATCGTTTTCAACAATATCGCGTAGAGGATGGATTACCCAGTGATGTAATCAAAGCTGTTGCCCAGGATTCATTGGGTTTTTTCTGGATAGCAACCGATGATGGTCTTGTGAAATATGACGGCATTCAATTTCATACCTATAAATCTGCCTTTCTCAGTCAGTATACCAAAGGGTTATTAAACACGCACGATGGCCGCCTGCTTGCCATTGGCGACCTTGATGTAATTGAGATTCAGAATCTGATTGATACCGTTTTTTTTAAATCATTGATTAAAGGCGCGCGTACACCTACCGATACAACCATCTGGTATGCAAAGTCAATTTATGAAGACAAGGATGGATTGATCTGGGTTGGTGAACCTCAATCCGTAGTAGCATACAACGGGCAATCTTTTAATCGCTATGATTTTGGTACGGCAAATCGTTCGCCTGTATTTGTGCGCTCTTTCAATTTCTTCGAAGACGATTCAGGCAATCTCTATACAACTTCCTACCAGGGAAAAGTATATCGCTACGACCGGGCTACACGCAGCTTTCTTCAATTGAAGCTTTCTCTTCCTTACGGGATTAGTCACGTACTTTTTGAAAGGGGCCGATTATGGATTGCTGCTTTGGACGGACTATATAAAGCGACTCTTGAATCGGACCAGATATCAGAAGTTAAAAGAGAGTCACCCATTGCGAAAGCATCACACCTGATCCTTGCTCCTGATTCAAGTTTATGGATCAGTACCTATGGTCAGGATCTATACCATTGGCATCCTGACAGCGCCTTAAATCAGATGGAGGCTCTTCTCTTCAACTTCAATGGCATCAACAGTTCGTACATGAGCAAAGAAGGAGACATTTGGGTTTCCTCAGATAAAGGACTTGTAATGGCACAGAAGAAACAATTCATCTTGCCCGACCTCAACTCCGAGTCTCATTTCATTGAAGACATTGTTCATGACGCTGAAAAGAATATAACGTATTACTGCTATAAAGAATCGCTTGTCGAACTCAGAGAGACGCGACAAGGTGCATCGTGGGAAAGGCGTGAAATATATAGCGACAACAATAGTTACTTTCAGTCATTACAATTTGGCAAACAGGGTTTGTGGGCAAGCTCAGCCTTTGACGTATTCCTGTTTCAGGGCGGTGCGTTAAAGCGACAATGGAATTTTTCGAAAGATGGAAATTTCGTTCATGATCTGCTCCTTGATTCGCATCAAAATGTATGGCTTAGTCAGGCGAGAAGTCAAACGTTAAAAGTGATCACCGATGAATTTGCGCTGAAGTATTATAAAGTACCCCTCGGCAAACAAAGCGAAGTGAATGTTGTGCGTGAAGGACCACGCGGTATATATGTAGGTTCCAATGGTGAAAGCAGTTACTTATTTTTAAAAGAGAATGAGTCTGAAGAGTTTAAAAACGTAAGCCTTCCCATTGATTTCAAAACTGTTTCGGATCTTAACATTCGTGATATCGCCGTTCATAACGATGTGCTATGGATAGCTTCTACAGAAGGATTACTCCGCTACGATCATGAAACTATAAAACGCATTGATCTTGGAGAGTCGCTCTCTTTTGTTTCCGTGAGTTCGGTTGAAGTAATGGATGACCGAAATATACTCTTCGCGAATTCATTCGGGTTGGTACGCTACGATGTTGTTACCGGTGAGTACTGGCTATACGATGAAAATGCCGGGCTTCCTTCCAACACAATCACGGTGCGTGGTGTACACATCGATCATGAAAAACGCATTTGGGTCGGCACTTCATTTGGCGTGGCGCTGTCTGTGAAATCCATCCTCGGAAATACACCAACACTAAAACCTTATTGTGTCGGTGCTCAGGTAAATGGAGATCGTAAGCAATATGTGAAAGGCCTTGATGCTCCCTATGGCTCATTCATTAATTTACAATTCTCCCCTATAACATTTCCGGAAAACAAGATCACACTGCAATATCGGATCGATGACGAAACTATATGGCATACACTGGAGTCGAATGAACTAAGCCTCTCGGATCTTTCCTTTGGAAAACATATACTATATGTTCGGGCGCGAAAAAATATAGGGCTCGGATGGAGTGAACCCTCAGAATTTATTATCGCTATAGGCAAGCCTTACTGGCTTGGTAACAATTTTATTTTCGGTGCCGTTCTCGCAGCGTTGTTAATCGCCTGGATTACCTTTTTTATCAGCTCTTACTTTATGAGAAAAAGAAGAATGTATTTGCAGCAGTTGGTTACCGAGCGTACACACGATCTGCAAAAGGCCAATGAAGAATTAACACAACGAAATTCTGAACTGGATCGCTTTGTATATAGTGCGTCTCATGATCTGAGTGCGCCTTTAAAATCCATCCTCGGACTCATTATGGTCGCACGACTTGACGCATCGCTTGAAAGTCATGAGACATACTTATCGATGATGGAAAACAGCGTGCGGAAGCTGGAAGAGTTTATCGAAGAAGTAGTGAGCTACTCACGAAACTCACGCATGCCTATTAAGCTTGAACGTTTCAACTTTAAAAGTTTTGTGCAGAATATTTTACGCGATCATCAATATGCACCAAGCTATAACAAGATCTTGTTTATGATCGATGACAGCACTACGCGTGACATGGTATCGGATGTAACACGTTTAAAAATTATACTCAACAATCTTATCTCCAATGCTATTAAATTTTATTGGCCAGGCGCAGATCGCAAACCTTTTGTAAGTATAGCATTAACATGTTCGTCAACACACTATAGTATTACCATAGAAGACAACGGAATCGGGATAGAAGAAGAACACCTTGCCCATATTTTTGACATGTTCTACCGCGCCAGCGAAGATGCACAGGGTTCAGGACTTGGCTTGTATATTTTAAAAGAATCGGTAACCAAGCTGGGTGGTTTTGTAGAAGCAACGTCCAGGGTACGGGAAGGAACCACGTTTATCATTTCACTTCCCATTCAAACTGTGGAAGAATAGTGCCCTAACTTTATCGTTATCAAATCCGTTGATCTTTGTTATTTTTGACGCCACATGATCAACTTTCAGGAATTTACATTAGAAAACGGCTTACGCGTAATCGTGCATGAAGACCCTACGGTGCAGATTGCCGTAATGAATATTTTATACGATGTTGGTTCACGCGATGAACATCCCGATAAAACCGGCTTCGCTCACCTCTTCGAACATTTAATGTTTGGCGGCTCGGTAAACATACCAAGCTATGACGAACCGTTGCAGCGCGTGGGTGGTGAGAATAATGCGTTCACCAATACTGATATTACCAATTACTACCTCACGCTTCCTGCGGCAAATCTTGAGACAGGCTTTTGGCTTGAGAGCGATCGCATGCTCAGTCTTTCATTCGATCCAAAGGTTCTTGAAGTACAACGTAAAGTTGTGATCGAAGAATTCAAACAGCGTTATCTCAATCAACCGTATGGAGATGTATGGCTCCGGTTACGGCCGCTTGCATACCAGCAACATTCTTATCAATGGGCAACGATTGGCAAAGAGATCAGCCACATTGAAAATGCCACGATGGAAGATGTAAAGAATTTCTTCTTCAGTCATTATATACCTAGCAATGCTATACTGGTTGTTGCAGGGCACGTAACGTTGCAACAGGTAAAGGAACTTTCCGAAAAATGGTTTGGCCCTATACCTGCAGGAAAATTGAGGACACGTAATCTTTTGCCGGAACCTCCTCAAAACGCGAAGCGCACGTTGGAAGTAGAAGCAAAAGTACCCGCGAATGCTTTTTATAAAGCATGGCACATGCCGGGTCGTTTCCATAAAGATTATTATGCTATAGATTTACTCAGCGATATTTTAAGTCGTGGTCAATCCAGCAGACTATATCAACAACTTGTAAAGGAGAAAGAGATCTTTACTTCTATATCTTCTTTTGTGATGGGAACAGTTGATCCGGGCTTACTGGTGATCAGTGGCCGTCTGAAAGAAGGTATATCATTAGAGCATGCAGAGCAGGAAGTGGACACTATATTACAGCAAGTAGTAACCAACGGAGTGGCTGAAGCTGAACTTGAAAAAGTTAAAAATCAAGCAGAGTCTACGCTTGAGTTTGGTGAAATGGAAGTAATGAACCGTGCGATGAACCTGGCCTTCTCAAAACTATCAGGTGATGCAAACCTGGTGAACGAAGAAGGAAATCAAATTAATGCAGTAACGGTAGCTGATGTCAAGCGTGTAGCAAACGACATTTTGAAAGAAACCAATGCCAACGTTATGTATTATAAAGCCACGGCATAAACTCTCTTACTTGACGTACTGCATGTTTCGAAATTTACCAGGCCGACCTGAACAAGTTGTTTCGATTCAACGTTCACCCCGAAAGCCATTGTAAAGTAATTCCAACCACCGTGGAGAAAGAGAAAGTAAGCAGCGGAAACATTATTGACTGGTCAGTGCTTAGCCGCCTGATGAAGTTTGTAAGACCCTACAAGGGTCGTTTCATTCTGGTAATTTTGTTGACGGTTGTACTCGGTGTGCTGGCCCCTACACGGCCCATCCTGATCCAGTATACATTGGACCATGATGTAGCATTTGGAAACTATGAGGCCATGGTACGTATGATGATTGTGCTGATGGTACTACTCGTCATCAACTCCATTGCACAATATTTTCACACCTATATATCCGGGTGGCTTGGTCAACAGGTAATCCGCGACATTCGCATGAAGCTGTATGAACACATCATCAGCCTTCGTTTAAAATTCTTTGATAAGACTCCGATCGGAAGACTCGTAACGCGCACGATCTCGGATGTAGAAACACTTGCCGATGTTTTCAGTGAAGGACTTGCTGCTATGGCGGGCGATTTACTTCAAATCATTTTCATTCTGGGCTTTATGTTTTACCAGGACTGGCGACTGGCATTACTAAGTTTATCAACGCTGCCCTTGTTGCTGATCAGTACCTATGTATTCAAAGAGAAAATCAAAGTTGCATTTAATGAAGTGCGCAACGCGGTAGCAAACCTGAATACATTTGTGCAGGAACACATTACCGGCATGAACATCGTGCAGATCTTTGGTAGTGAGAAAAGAGAGTTCGAAAAATTCAGGGAGATCAACGAAGAGCACAAGCAGTCAAACCTTCGGTCTGTACTCTACTATTCTATATACTATCCTGTAGCAGAAATTATAGCGGCAGCCGGTATAGGACTGTTGGTATGGTATGGAGCCAAAGGTATCATTCACTATGAAGAAACGGGTGTTACCATTGGTAAGCTGATTGCGTTCATCATGTATATACAAATGTTCTTCAGACCTATCCGCATGATAGCGGATCGTTACAATACTTTACAGATGGGTATAGTAAGTTCGGCCCGCATCATGAATTTACTGGACGAAGAAGAACATGTACAGCAAAACGGCAATCATAAACCTGAGCACCTTCATGGTGATGTGAAATTTGAAAACGTGTGGTTCGCCTATAACGAACCAGACTATGTTTTAAAAAATATCAGTCTTCATATCCAACCGGGGGAGACTGTGGCGCTGGTTGGTGCCACAGGTGCAGGTAAATCATCTATCATTAATTTACTCAATCGCTTTTACGAGATCAACAAAGGCTCTATTAAAATTGATGGTGTTGACTTGAAGCAATACGAACTCGGTACGCTTCGGAAGAATATAGGTGTTGTGTTACAAGATGTATTTTTATTCTCCGATACCATTTTCAATAACATTACGCTTGGCAACGCTGAAGTAACTGAAGAAATGGTGTGGCACGCGGCAGATCTTGTGGGTGCCCGTAAATTTATTGAGCGCTTGCCAGGCAAACTTTCATATAACGTCATGGAACGCGGGGCAACATTATCGGTTGGACAGCGGCAACTCATTTCCTTTATCCGCGCCATGGTATTCAACCCTAAAATACTGGTGCTCGATGAGGCGACTTCATCCGTTGATTCAGAAACAGAAGAGATGATTCAGTCAGCCATTGTTAAAATGATGAGCGGCAGAACATCCATTGTTATTGCACACAGATTGTCCACCATCCAAAAAGCTGATAAGATTATTGTTCTGGATCATGGAGAAATAAAAGAGGTTGGCCGCCATGATCAGCTGCTTTTACAGGATGGCTATTATGCCCAGCTCCACAAGATGCAGTATAAAGAGTTTGTTTGATTCAGCTTTCGCTCCGAATTTTATGTGTACACGGCAAAACACTTATATTTGCCGTAATGCATTTTCAGAAAACTCTGCTTGTCTCTATATTCTGCCTGCTTGGTGTATGTGCGCTTGCGCAACGTCCGCGTACAAACAATGGCAGCAAGAGTGCGTATACCCGTGAGCGTTTTAATTATAATGCAACACGCGTTCGCGGAAATAAAGCCAAGATCGTTTGCCCTGTATTCGATAAGAGTAAATATCCATATCACGGTATAGGGGTGAAGTTTGGTGATCCTTTTGCCCTCACATATAAGTACTATATCAATAAGAACTTTGCTATAGCAGCTGATATAGGTAAACCTGCAAGCGGATTATATAATCGTTACTTCCGCGAAAGGTTCAGATCCTATCAGCGCGATACACTTTCTCAAGGTGCTGATGTACGTTACCTGACGCATACTGTAAAATCGGATTTTATCGGAGAACTGAAATTTCTCTATCACATCGATGCCAAAATAATTTCAAAAGGGTTACAGCTCTATGTTGGTGCCGGCTGGGAATGGAAATACTCCAAAATACGGTATGACTATATCTACGAAGAAACTGATAATTCTAACCCTAACGGAAATAATTCTATTGGTAATTTTACAGTGTCGCGCTTTACGCAAGGACCACAGGCAGTGGTAGGGATTGAATATTCTTATTTTCAATTGCCGATCTCTGCTTTCATGGAACTTGAATACTTCACCGATGTTCAGCTCGATCCGGGCTGGAGTCGTGCCGAAGGAGGAGTTGGATTACGCTATATTTTCTAAGAAAGTAAAATCACTACTACTATGAAACGCATTGCTATTACTATCTGCATTATCACGATCACTATAACTGCCTATGCACAAAAGCAAGGTATAGGCATACGTCTTGGGTTGCCTGCGGGCGTCACCTATAAGCGCTATCTCTCCAATGAAAAAGCGGTTGAGTTCGGCATCGGTTCTGCTTTCAAAAATTCAGATAAACGATATTATAAAAATGCTTTCAAAAACATGAGTCGCTATGATAGCTATTCATACGAATCGGTGGATGTAAGCAGTGTGGTATACCTGCAAGGGCGTCTTCTATTTCAACACGACCTTGATGTGTCGGACGTTGAAGGTAAATTCCAATGGTATTGGGGAGCTGGAGCTGTAATGAAAGTAGCGAAGGTTGATTACTGGTATAGAGATCCTAACGAAAACAATATATACCTGCATGACGACCGCACCGATTTTGATTTCGGCCCTGAAGGCATTATAGGAATGGAATATACTTTTGAAGATGTACCGGTAACTTTATTTGCAGAGACCAGCATTCAACTTGAACTGGTTGACCGGTTAACATTGCGCTTATTTGCTGGCACGGGAGCCCGGTTTAATTTTTAGAACTTCCGTTTTTTTCAGCAGCAGGATTTCATTGGATTTATACGGGAGATGCGTTGTGTTAGAATAAATACAACGAGACAAGTATATATTTAGACTAAGAGGCTGATTTACTCAACCTTTAGCCTCTTCTTCATCCATCTGAACTTGCTTCTCATATAGATCTTTGTAGAACCCATTGCGCTCTATAAGAGATTCGTGCGAGCCTTCTTCAACTACGAATCCATCTACCAGAACAACAATGCGGTTAGCAAGTTTCGCAGACGACACCCGGTGCGATATAATAATGGTAGTACGCCCCTGCATGATTCTGCGCATGCTGTTTAAAATATTATTCTCTGTTTTGGTATCCACCGCAGAAAGCGCATCATCGAGCATTAAAATTTTTGGCTCTCTTACAATGGCACGTGCTATAGATACACGTTGCTTCTGTCCACCGGAAAGCGTAATGCCACGCTCCCCTACACGCGTTTCAAAACCTTGCGGGAATTCAATGATGTTCTGATATACATCGGCATCTTTCGCTGCCTGTATAACGCGTTGCTGATCCGGGTCCTTTATACCGAAGCCTATATTATTAAAAATTGTATCGCTGAATAAAAATACATCCTGAGGCACATAGCCGATCTGGCTTCGCAGTGAAGTCAGGTTATAGTGTGTGATTGGTACATCGTCAATAAGTATACTGCCGTCACGCACATCGTATAATCGCGATACAAGATTAGACACTGTGCTTTTACCTGAACCTGTTGTTCCTATAATAGCAAGTGACTCTCCCGGGTTTATCACAAATGAAATATTCTTCAGCGCTTTTATACCGGTATCCGGATAGGTGAACGAGACATCTCTGAATTCCACCTTGCCTTTTATATCGCGTATCAGATCCTCCTCGGAAGTGATATTGGTTTTTGTCCGAAGAAATTCGTTGATCCTTTTTTGTGAAGCCTCTGCACGTTGAACCAAACTACTCGTCCAGCCAAGAGAAGTTACCGGCCATGTCAGCAAGTTCACATAGATAATAAACTCAGCAATATTACCGAACGTGAGATTTCCGTTGATCACTTCTGTGCTACCGGCATATACTGTAAGAATGGTACTAATGCCCACAAGTCCCATAATGATCGGGAAGAAAAGTGATTGCATTTTGGTAAGCTTCAGAGATTGATGCTTATATGCATCACTTGCCTTCTCAAATTTTTCTACGGACTGCGCTTCGCGGTTAAATGATTTTAGCACACGTATACCGCTGAAAGCCTCTTGTACCAAAGTTGAAAGACGTGACTGATGTCTCTGTATTTCTTCTGAGCGCTTTTCAATAATATTGTTCACCAAAAATATGCTGAGCGATAGCAATGGCAGCGGGCTCAAAGCATACCAGGTAAGCTTGGCGCTAATGCTAAACATAAATGGAATCAGCATCAGGAATAGTGTAATCAGGGTAAGGCCGTACATAATGGCAGGACCAAGGTACATGCGCACGCGGCTTACATCTTCGGAGATACGATTCATCAGATCGCCGGTATTGTTCCTTCTGTAAAAGCTAAGGGGAAGTGTTTGATAGTGCTCAAATATTTCATTCTTCAAATCATATTCAACGAGGCGCGACATCACAATCAAAGTCTGCCGAACGAAGTATAAGAATATTCCGCGTAGCAATGCCATCAGCAAAATCAACCCTGCATAGATGAGAATACCAAAAGCAAACACTTTGAAAAAATTATCCTGAACACTGGTTCCCTCCATCGATTTATATAGACGGATGTTGTCCACTACAAGGTCAATGGAATCGCGGACGAGTAATCCTGGAATGATCTGAAAAATATTGGAGAGAATAACGAAGATGGTTCCAAAAAGGAGATGCCACTTATACTTGAAAAGATACTTATTAAGATATTTCAGTTCACGCATGCGGGGAAAATTTGGTGGCTCAGGCTAAAACGAAATATCCTTTCAATAGTTCCGCAGCCACGCATCGTTTCTCATTAACAAATCATCGTCAAAAAGTTACCAGTTAGCGTATTTAGAAATACATATAACCGATAGATTATAGCAAAGCTACAATAATCAGCTGATCATCTCTTAACTTAAAGTTGAACTGTGAACTTCAATACATTATTTTTACGCCCAGTTTTTAAAACCATCGTTCTTTATCATGCTTAACAGAAGAAGTCTCCGTATCAAAGTCATGCAAAGTCTTTTTGCTTTGCAACAATGTAAAGATGCCAACTATGAATTGTGCTTTGAAAAAATAAATGAGGAGTTTGCCCCGGATCTGAATTCGATGGAAGTACAGGACAAAGCTGCCTTATCGTTACAAAAGAAAACCGCTACTAAGCTTTTTGAAAAAGCATTCAAGCAAGGAGAAACTTCCATTGATCATGAGGAAGCCAAAATCAAAAAGGTTGTTAATGAGTGCTTCATATTCTATAGCAAGCAATCTAAAAAAGACAGCGACTTCTTTCTGAAGAACATGGTAAGTGAGGTCGAGAAAATCTACGATCACTACATTGCAGTATTAAGTCTTCTTCCCGCCTTTGCAGAAATTGCAGAAGCTGATAAAAAAGTCAGTCATAAAAATTTTGTTAACAACGCCTGGATCAACGCCCTTCGAAATCACGAAGAGCTGAAAAAAGATGCACTGAAGCTTGGCCGTCACTGGCAAGATAAAACCGACCGTGTAAAAGGGTGGTTTCGTGATGTAATCCGTCAGGACAATGAGTACCTGGCTTACCTTGACAGGAAGAGCCCTTCTATTGAGGATCAGAAAAAATTCGCCAATCATATTTTCAAAAAAGTTATTCTTGGCAAAACGATTATCAATGAATTTTTTGAAGAAGAAGTTCTACGTTGGGCTGAAGACAAGGACATTGTAAAAGGACTTGTGGAAAAAACTGTGAAGTCATTTGATGGAGAATCATTAAGTACACTTACGCTCCACACTTTATCAGTGAATTGGGAAGAGGATAAAGACTTTATTGAGAAGCTTTATAAGAAGGCTTCTACCCTGGAAGGAAAGTATAAAGAACTGATTGCCAGCAATACACGTAATTGGGAAGTAGACCGTTTGCCTTTAACAGATCGCATGATTCTGGAGATGGCCATTGCGGAATTACTGGAGTTCCCCAGTATCCCAGTGAAAGTGACAATCAACGAGTATATCGAATTGTCCAAAAATTACAGCACTCCGAAAAGCCGTCAATTCATCAATGGAATTTTAGACGTTATCTCGAAAGAATTGAAGGAAAAAGGTGACCTTAAAAAAAGCGGACGAGGATTAATGGACAATAAGTAATTCTGTTTGTTAAAAATTGTTAAAATTTTGAATTTGCGCTCTGAGTGTAACTAATATTGAAAGTTTTATGAGCAAAAAGAGTGGGAATTTTTTGATGGCGTTCCTGGCGGGCGCAGCAACCGGTGCAATTCTGGGTATTCTTTATGCGCCTGATAAAGGCTCCAATACTCGTGAAAAATTGTCTTTCCAATTAGATAAATACCGGAAGTTGCTTCAGGACATGATCAATGATTTTGTTGAGGGCAAAGACACTCCGCTTACAAGCGAAGCAAAATCACAAGGCCAAAAGGTAGTTGACGAAGCCAAAAACAAAGCCGAACGATTGCTCGAAGATGTAGATGAACTTTTAGAGCAGATTCGTGGTAAGAAGGTATAACCGAAAAGATTTAAGATATATATGAGAACAGGAATCGCAAAATCGTTTTTATTCTTTGCTGCTGTGCTGGTAACATTTACTGCTTGTAAAGACCGCAATGCAGAAAAAAGAATTGCTGAACTTGAAAGTCGTTTAGCTGAAGTTGAAGGCAAGAAGGCTGCTGCAAATCCATCGCCTATTGCTGCAACCCCAACAGCAGCGGCTGAAGAAAAACCGGAAGGACCGCTTCCTAAAATAGAATTTGAAACTACAGAGCACGACTTTGGTACAATTAAAGAAGGCGACCCTGTAGAGTTTATCTATAAAGTAAAGAACACAGGCGAAGCTCCACTTATCATTCAAGGTGCACAACCTTCATGTGGATGTACTGTACCTGATTTTACAAAAGATCCTATTCCCGTAGGAGGAACTGGTTATGTAAGAGCGAAGTTCGATAGCAATGGTAAACAAGGTGTGCAAAACAAAACCATTACGGTAATGGCGAACACTTGGCCTAAACAAACTGTGCTGCGTTTCAAAGCTATGATAACACCGAAGGCTGGCTCCGCTGGTCCGGTTGCACACTAAGAATAAGAAACAGGTTTTTTAAAATACAAAGGGCTGCTTTAACAAAGGCAGCTTTTTGTTTTTATAGATGTTGATGTTATTTGCAATATGATCGTTCCTCCTTCGCTTCGCACCGGCAATACTATAGCCATCACCGCACCCGGAAGAAAAGTATCCAGATCCGATATGGATACCGCTATAAAAACTTTTGAATCGTGGGGACTAAATGTAGTGTTGGCGAAAAATCTTTTCAGCAACGATCACTCTTACCTCGCAGGGACAGATCGACAACGCTTATCGGACATTCAAGTTTTGATTGACAATTCGGATGTACATGCAATCATATGCGCGCGGGGCGGATATGGCAGTACACGCATTGTAGACCAGATTGACTTTTCATCGTTGCAGAAAAAACCAAAGTATATAATTGGCTTTAGTGACATTACCGCCATCCACTTGAAATTATATAGCCTGGGAATTCAAAGTATACATGCTACGATGCCTATCCTATTTCCCAAGGAAGCATCTATACCATCCATCGCAAGCTTACAACGGATCTTGTTTGGCAAGCCCGACATCATCCAGGCGCCATTCAATAAATATAGTATAAATGGTTCGGGAAGTGGTGACGTTATAGGCGGCAATTTATCCTTGATTGTCGATTCACTCGGAACTTCAAGCGAACCGGATACTACCGGTAAAATTCTGGTCATAGAAGAGATTGATGAATACCGGTATAAGCTTGACAGGATGCTGACACAACTGAAACGTGCGGGCAAGCTAAATGCACTTGCCGGCATAATAGTCGGGCACATGACGGATATAAAGGATTCTGAGCTGAGCTTTGGAGAAACCGTTGAAGAGATCATCTTAAATCATACAAGCGCGTATAATTACCCGGTAGCATTTCAATTCCCGACAGGGCATGAAAATCCTAATCTGGCATGGCTTCATGGTGGCTCAGGCAAACTGGAGGTGCGCAACGGAACGGCTACGCTTTCTTATCAAAATGAATGACCTGAACGTTACAACAGGTATTGAGCAAATGCATACAACCCCAGCAGCAAAAGCATAACACCCGGAAGTTTTTTCAATAGTATACTTTGCTGAAAGCGGGATGCAATCTTCCGGGCGAGGTATGCAAACACAACGAGTATCGCCAGAGAACCAAGCGTAACACCTGCCAGATAACTTTGAAGCTCCCATGCATCTGAAAGATCAATCCACTGCTGTCCTTTTAAGTAAGCCGTTATACCAAGCCAATATGGAATTGCCAGCGGATTGAGGATGCTCAAAATTATACCACGCCTGAACCCGCTCTTGTTAAATTTCTCAGCAAGTGCTGAAGGTGTATCCGATGGCCAGAGGCTGGCCACGCCGAGCAGTGTCATCACGATTGCCGTAAGGAGTTGCAGGTTATCAAGAATCAGTGGTGAGGATGTAATCCACTCTTCAAACTTTATTGCAAGCCACGCATACGGATATTCAATGATCGCAGATGCTATAGCAAATTTCCATGCTATATTCATTCTCTGCTCCAGGCCGAGCTTAATGATTGTAAGATTAATTGTGCCGGGTGGTATAGATCCAATGAAACTGAAGAAGAACGCCAGTGCAAAAACAACGATCACTTCGATCATATATATAGTGCGATAAAGCGTAAACGATCTGATGCAGTATTCATTTTACTCTACAGTGGTGGCAGACTTGAATTTCTTATAGTATAGTTTTGCTTCTTTAAATGAAGTATACGAAGCGCCACGTTTTACATTCTCGCGGGAGATCAGGAAAATGTTCCGCCAGTGGTTGAACAAAACTTTTATTGCTTTTCTTAATGGGAAGCCGGGATGGTAAATATGTGCAGGCTCAGCCCCACATCCGTTTAACTCCATTACCTTGAAATTGCCTGCATACAAATCTTCAATGCTGGCACAACGTAAATCAAATCTACCAAAATAAAATCCTTCAATCTGCTTACTTACTTTATCAAATGTCAACGACAGGGAATCATTGATCAGGTAACTGCCATCCAGAAATTTTGTGCCGAGACAATGATTACCGATGGAGACAAGTTCAACGCGCTTATCTTTTGGAACTACATCGTGTAGTTTTCCATCGAAAATTTTCTTTAGGTTTTCCCATTGAAGCTTGGCGCGATCCTTCCGAAGAATAAGCTGCTGCAAGGTTGATACTCCATCACCGGTAACGGACAGCATTTCCTTCGCAACAACAGAGGTGACATTGCCTTTACTCTCATGAGGAAAGCGAACATAGAATACTCCAAACTCCAACGGAAGGTCTACCAGTTCTTGCACCAGAAAATCGAATTTCATTTCCGCCAGGTATACATCTATAGCATTTTCATGCTGCAAGCGTTTTACTTTGAAGCCTCGTTCACCGATATCGGGTTTAGCAATTACAGGAAACTGAATGCCACTTTCTGTTATGCGTCTGATGATTTCATCTTTCGTTGCAGGCTGTTTAATAAAGATTGTTTTGGGAATATAGGGCTCGGGAATTTTTTTCAGTACTTCATATTTGGACTCACCGAACATCCCACCCATAGCAATACCAGGATTGGACGCAGAGAAAAATATCAATGACCGTGATCGAATGGAGAGCCAGGCAAAGTAAATAAATAACGGAAACTGTACTATACCAAAAGGCCAGTACTCCCAGCTCTTCAGCTTGATAAAAAAATTACTGCGGATAATCCTTTCCCGGAAAGTCATGCAGCAGCGAAAATATAAAATTAATGTGAAGCAGGAGAAGTTTCCTGATAGCGAATGGTGGAAGCCGCCACTCCAAAATCTTTAGGAAGGTCTATATAAGGAGCCACTTCGCGAACGCCTATTTTTATAATGGCCATGTGATGAACGGCATGTTCGATATTATATACCAGCTCGCGCATAGCCGTTGTGTCAATCATTACGAATTCTTCTTGTGACAGATCGTATCCAACTTCGAGTCTCAATTCCTTTTCCTCCAACGATCTTACAAAATCTTCAATGCGCTCAATAGTGGCTAATGCGAAGAATTTATCGTTTTCAATTAATTTATCATGAGCACGCTTATCATAGTTCACGATGCCCTGTTGATATCCTTTTTCAAAACAAATGAAAAATTCAAGTGTATGCCGCAGATGTTGGCCGATGGTGGATTGACTTAGTTGATCGGACGGCTTTACGAAATCCCGTTCATTGATCTGACTTACAAGGTCAGTTAGTTGTGATAGTATATGTGCACAAGCGGTATTAATGTTCATAGGGGACTGTCTTTGATTACTCAAAATACAATAATTCAATTAACTTTTAGAAACCGTTAAAAAGATCGTACCCAAAATTTCGATCATTGCACAATTTTTTTCCAATTACGATCACCCGCTTCTTTAAGTTTTTGTTGATTTTTATTCCAGTCCTCTAATGTATTGTTGCCCCAGAAGTTGTAGAACAGATATAGCTTGCCTTCAATGATCTTAAATGTTTCAGGATCTATTTTTACTTCCTCACCTGAATCGCCCATGGCGTAGGCACACCATCCGCCATATGCAGGCTCATATTTGTCAGGATTACTTTTAAATTTATTCAGGTTCGTTTTGTTAACAAACAGGTACGCAATGCCTTTATATACAAAGCGGTTTATTTCCTCACCCTCCTGGGGTTTACCATCGAAATAACTTATAGGATCATATCCTTCTAAGGCTATACCTTTTTTCACATTAAAGTTTTTTGCGCGCAATACATTGTCCTGCGCAAGGGTCTGCACAGCGGTCGATAAAAGCAGAAGAATTACAATATAGAATTTCATAAAAGAATTAACCTGATGTACGACTAAGAATGCAAAAGTGGATTTTACCAGACTATAAATTTGTCGTGAAGACTACAAACCATATCAATCTTTCACGAGTTCTTTTACGTGAGCCCATACTAATTCAGGCTCAAAGCCTTTTTGAATTGCATAGCGGGCAACTTTGTCGCGCTTGATAAACGGATTTTTCTCTTCGAGTTGGCCGGATTTTTTTTGAAGGATTTCCTGCAACGTTTTTATGTAGGCGTCCTCTTCAATTTCCTTCATGCCTATTTTAATACAGTTCTTTGTAAGACCTTTCCCTTCGAGCTCATTGACAATCTTCAATCTTCCCCAATGCTGCATCCGGAATTTTCCACCTGCAAAAGCTTTTGCAAAACGCTCTTCGTTTAGAAAGCCATCTGTAATGAGTGTCGATAGTATATCTTCAACATCACTTTTGTAGAGCCCGTATTCATAGAGCTTATCGCGCACCTCTTTGTGCGAACGCTCCTGGTAAGCACAATAGCGATATATTTTTTGCTTTGCTTCAGATGGTGAAAGTCTCTTCGGCTGCACAATGCTTTGTTCGTGAGTTAAAGTTTTAACGAATTCATCCCAGTCAGCATCAACATTCTTAGTCCTCTGGTTGAAATAAAATAACTAACGCAGATATATACTCAAAAGCTCGCAGCACCAAAGAATGCTACTTCAGAAGCCCTTTTGCCTTCAGAATACTTGCCACGAATTTACGCTCGTTTTCAGTATTGAATATTCTAAATGGCCAGTAAAGAATCTGCGCTTTATTAATATATAGCACAAAGAAATCTTTGCCAATCTCTGCGGCCTGAACCTGGTCCCACTTAATAGGCATACCTTCACGTGGATTGATCTTCATCAAGATTTGCTGACTGCTGATCTCGTAAACAAATTTTTCAAACAACATTTTTCCTTGTTCCAATTGCGTTACGCCATAGAACTGTATCCACCAGAAGAGCAGATATAAACCCAGACCTATAAATGCAGCGATAAACCACCAGATGCTTTGAAGGCCTGGTATAACATAGCCAAGACAAATAACCAACGCTCCGAGCCCTGCCATCCATCCTTGCTTTTTAAGTATATTTTTAAGCGCTACGCTGATGTAGACTTTCTTTTCGAGTTTGTAGTTTTTGGTTTTAACGATCATATTCTAATTCACAGTTTTTATTCTATAGCCCTTATCACGCAAGAGCCTTTAAACTCAGATCAAGACTTTTTACCGAATGTGTCAGTGCGCCAACAGAAATAAAGTCGACACCACATTCTGCTACGCATCGTATATTCTCTTCCGTTATACCTCCGCTGGCTTCAGTCTTATAATTACTTCCGATCAATGCCACTGCCGACTTCATATCCTGCAGACTCATGTTGTCGAGCATAATGGTATCAACACCTCCAATTCGAAGCACTTCCTTCACCTCGTCCAGGTTCCTGGTCTCAATTTCAATCTTCAGGTGCTTATTGGTGGCGCGAAGATAATCTTTTGTTCGAATGATTGCCTGTTCAAGGCCACCAGCCATATCAATATGATTGTCTTTCAACATAATCATATCATAAAGTCCAATCCGGTGATTTTTTCCGCCGCCTATCAGCACAGCCCATTTTTCAAGCAGCCTGAAGTTTGGAGTAGTCTTACGTGTATCGAGGAGCCTGGCATTTGTGCCCGCTATAATAGACGACAAGTGATGCGTTTTTGTAGCGATCGCACTCATGCGTTGCATGCAATTGAGCACAAGGCGTTCCGCTGTAAGAATAGATCTTGATGGGCCCGAAACAATGAGCACCACATCTCCTTTTTTTATAGGATCACCATCCTGAATGAAGATCTCGGTTTTTAAGGCCGGATCCACACGTTTAAAAATATCTTGTGCTAATGCCACTCCCGCCAATACTCCATCTTCTTTTACGAGCAAGCGAGCTTTGCTTGTCGCATCAAATGGAATGCACGCAAGTGAAGAGTGATCGCCATCACCTATATCTTCAATCAAGGCTGAAGCAATAAACTGATCGAGGAAGTCTTCTGTGATGTAATACGGTTTCACCGTACAAAAATAGAGGAAGGGTTGAATTTTTTATTTACAACCCTGAAATTGGTTATTCCTTTACAAAGGAAATTTCATGCACGAGTTGCTGATTGCCCACCGTTTTTATTTTCATAAATACACGGTGTGTCTCTGTGCCGCTCTTATACTGGCCGATCGCAAAGGGTTGTCCGCCTTTGGATTGCCCCTGATGAATGATATTAAATTCATTGGCAGGATGCTGCTTAAAGAAATCGCGGAATATAAATTCAGCCTGAGCCTTGCTATAGGACTCAACTTTATCGTCGATGGTTACATCCACGGTCTGATTCAGGTACTTAGAAAGTTCCTTTGCGCTACCCGCCTTAATGGTTTCCTTCACCTGGCTGATCACATCATTGCTTTGTGCCATCACGGACACAGCATGAAAACTAATAAGCGCGAAAACTACTGACGAAATATATTTGTTCACCTTCATGGCAACTTTGTTGTGCGGCCAAAATTGTGCCACGCTTTGCAAGATAATGAAATTATAACAGCAGGGGCGGTTTTTCAATCGTTTACCCTGATGTCACATTCAAAATGCGTTAAATATTACAGTCTACGATCGTGCAAATCATCGTTATATTTGCGCCGCATATATAAAGTCCAGAATTAAAATTCAACCTCATGAACAAAAAAGTATTGCTGATGATCTTAGACGGCTGGGGCATCGCTACCAACAAAGCTGTATCAGCGATTGACAAAGCAAAGACACCTTTTGTAAGTTCTTTATACGGAAAGTATCCGAACAGTAAGCTTGAAGCTTCCGGATTAGCGGTAGGTTTACCGGCCGGTCAGATGGGAAATTCTGAAGTTGGTCACATGAACATTGGTGCCGGACGTGTTGTATACCAGGATCTTGTACGCGTTAACAAAGCTATAGAAGATAAGGAGCTCGATCATAATTCAGTGTTGCTGGATGCTTTCGGTTATGCGAAGAAGAATAACAAAAATGTTCACTACATCGGATTGGTTTCAGATGGCGGGGTACACTCACACGTTGAGCACTTGAAAGGCCTCATCACAATCGCCAAGAATAATAACGTTGAAAATTTATTTATACACGCCTTCACCGATGGTCGCGACACTGACCCAAAGGGCGGACTTGCATACGTTAAGGAAGTAGTAGATCACTTGAGTAAGACTACAGGAAAACTTGCCAGCATTGTTGGCCGCTATAATGCTATGGATCGCGATAAGCGATGGGAGCGTGTAAAGCTTGCATATGATGTAATGGTTAAAGGGATTGGAGAAAAATCTACCGATGCTTTAAAATCTATACAGCAATCTTACGATGCAAACGTAACGGATGAATTCATTAAGCCGATTGTTATGGTCGATAGCCATCAACAACCGGTTGGTACTATTAACGAAGGTGATGTTGTACTCTGCTTTAACTTCCGCACCGATCGCGGCAGACAAATAACACAAGCGTTAACACAACAGGATTTCCCTGAACAACAAATGAAGGCATTGCCGCTATACTATGTAACGCTTACCAACTATGATGATTCTTTCAAAGATGTAAAAGTGATCTTCGATAAAGATAACCTCGAAAAAACGTTGGGTGAAGTTGTATCATTAGCTGGTAAAAAACAGATTCGTATAGCCGAGACTGAAAAGTATCCACACGTTACATTCTTTTTCTCAGGCGGAAGAGAGGAAGCTTTCACTGGTGAATCGAGAATACTTTGTCCTTCACCAAAAGTTGCCACCTATGATTTAGCGCCAGAGATGAGTGCCAATGAGATCAAGGATAAAATTATAGTTGAGTTGAATAAACAGGAGCCTGATTTTATCTGCCTTAACTTTGCTAACCCGGATATGGTTGGACATACAGGAGTTTTTGAAGCCGCTGTTAAAGCCGTAGAGACTGTTGATGCATGTGCTCAACAAGTAACGGAGGCAGCTTTAAAAAATGGATACAGCACCATCATCATTGCCGATCATGGTAATGCTGACATGATGATCAACGAAGATGGAACACCGAACACAGCGCATACGACCAACCTTGTTCCATGTATACTTGTTGACGGTGCATATAGCGGGAAACTAAAGGATGGAAAGTTGGGCGATCTTGCTCCTACTATTCTTACGTTGATGGGGATAACCATTCCCCCACAAATGACAGGTAATATTTTATTGGATCAATAAATTGAAGAAAGTCCTTTTCACTTTTCGCCTCTTTGCCACGGTAGGGATACTCGCATGTTGTATCGGTGCCTGTGAGCAAAGAGGCAAATACGATCAAGGATACTATCCGGTGGATAGTCTTGTTACAGCACAGATCCGTTTCTTAACAAATGCGAAAGCGTCTGCCACAAAATTTGCCAAGCTTGGTGAGAAGGAAGAAACAAAAACTATTCATCCTGTTGACTCAACAGGATGGATTGATGAATTGGATATATTCCGCGAGTTAAGAACGTTGAATAAGCCTATTAATAAAGGTGCCTATAAAGTGGAAGATGGATTGCCTGACAATAAAAGTAATCTGAAAATAAAAACCATTGTAACGGATAAAGAATTGCCGGTGCGCTCGATGAAGATATATTACTATGGGCAGCCAGAAAATATAAAGCGTATAGAGGCACAATTCAACGAAGTAAATTCTCTTTATAGCAGTTCCCGTTTTTTAATTATGAATTTTCAGGATCTGAACAATAAACCGGTACTCTCATCCTACTCTGTTACAGGAGGTCAAAAAATGTTTTTAGGAGATACAGTAATTTTCTCAATCAAGGGAATTGTTACCCTGCAATAACTCGTAAGTAAGTCGAGATTCAAAAAGAAGTATGGCAAAGCGAAACAGCGGAGAACCGCTACGGGAAGAAGAGAAAAGGCGCATCAATAAAAGCAGCCTGAAACAGCTTACAGGCATTTTTAAGTTTATGCTGCCTTATAAAGGCTTATTTATATTCGGACTTGTTGCGTTGGTTCTGTCAAGTGTTACGCTCATGGCATTCCCACGTTTATCAGGCGAGCTACTGGATATAGCTTCTGGGAAACCAAAATATTTTTCTACGATCAACCAGGCAGCGCTTGCGTTGCTTGCCATTCTTTTTGTTCAAGGTATATTTTCATTCATACGGGTATATACTTTCTCGATCGTTACAGAACGCGGTATGGCTGATGTACGAAAATCTATATACAGAAAAATTATCTGGATGCCGTTAACGTTTTTTGATAACAGACGCGTGGGTGAACTCATGAGCAGAATGGTATCGGATATTGAGACATTACAGGGCGCCTTTAGTTTTACACTTGCTGAACTCATGCGTCAGGTAATTACGCTTATTACAGGAACCGTCATTATTTTTTACCTCGCCCCAACACTTACCGGGTTCATGCTTTTAACGTTCCCGGTCATTGTACTCTCCGCTCTGATCTTTGGAAAATTCATTCGGAAGCTTTCGAAGAAAACGCAGGATAAACTGGCAGAAGCCAATGTTATCGTGGAAGAATCTTTTCAATCTGTTTCTGTTGTTAAATCTTTTACGAACGAATTATTTGAGATCAAGCGTTATACCAAAACAATCAACGAAGTGGTATCTATAGCACTGCACAGCGCACGCTATCGCAGTCTGTTTGTCTCGTTTATAATCTTTGTAGTATTCGGTGGTATCGTTGCTGTAGGCTGGTATGGTGCTAAGCTCGTGCAGACCGGTGAAATTACAACGGGTGAACTATTCTCATTTATACTATATACTTCGTTTATCGGGTTTTCGATTGCTGGCTTAGGAGATATATATTCACAACTTCAACGTTCCATTGGTGCATCGGAAAGAGTACTGGACATTCTTGGGGAGAAGGATGAAGAAGAAAGTATAGTATCTGCACCGATCAAGTTACAGGGAGAAATTTCTTTTGAAGATGTTTCCTTTTCTTATCCTACACGTGCTGATTTTACAGTACTAAAAGGACTTAACTTTAACATTGCTTCCGGAGAAAAAATAGCATTGGTTGGCCAGAGTGGTTCGGGTAAATCAACTATCATAAACTTGTTGATGCGATTCTATTCCATCCACACGGGCGCAATAAAAGTTGATGGTAAAAGTATTTACGATTTCAACCTGACAGCGTATCGACATAATATAGGTATCGTCCCGCAAGAAGTAATTCTGTTTGGCGGCACCATCCTCGAAAACATCGCGTATGGAAAACCGGATGCCACTGTCGATGAGATCCGCGAAGCGGCTCGTAAAGCAAATGCACTCGAATTTATAGAAAGGTTTCCCGAAAAATTTGAAACGGTTGTTGGCGAACGTGGTGTTAAACTTTCCGGCGGTCAGCGACAGCGTATTGCTATCGCGCGGGCTATCCTCAAAAATCCTTCGATCTTAATTCTTGACGAGGCAACGAGCTCGCTAGACGCCCATTCTGAAGTCCTCGTTCAGCAGGCGCTCGAGACTTTAATGGAAGGACGTACCTCCATCATCATTGCTCACCGCCTCAGCACGATTAAAAAAGTCGATCGTATTTTTGTAATCAAAGAAGGCATGTTGGCAGAAACTGGTTCACACGCTGAACTAACGCAGCTCAATAATGGTATTTATAGTAACTTGCTGAAGTTACAATTGCAATGATCATGAATGCTCCTTCCGATCGTTTACTGAAAACATTCCGGTTGCGCTCCACTCCCAGCCGCCAGGAGATCCTTCATCTTTTTTTGAATAAGGATTATGCCCTTTCACATGGGGACATTGAAAAAGAAATCAATAATGAGCTTGACCGGGTAACGGTTTATAGGACACTAAAAACTTTTCTTGACAAAGGACTCATTCATAAAGTCCTGGATGACGAAGGAAGTTTAAAATATGCTCTCTGCAATGATGCTTGCAGCAAAACGGGACATCATCACGACCACGTACATTTTAAATGCACTAGCTGCGGACAAACTAATTGCCTCGAAATTGAGGTCCCCGTTGTTAAATTACCCAAGGGCTACCGGGCCAGCGAAGTCAATCTTTTAATCCAAGGTATCTGCGAACGCTGCTCTCAATAAAAATTAATCTGCTATTTTTCGAGATTGACTTCGTATAAATCGAATGCGGAGTTTTTGAGATTGAAATATATTTGTAGTTTTGGCATTCACATGTTTCCAAGAATGTGATTTTTTAATGTTTATAGGCTTTTAATCATTAACTGAAAGAACCCCCCTTGTCATCATTGATGAACATACTCCTCTTCTCCCTTTTCAGAAACCAGAGTGAACGGGAGACTATTCTTTTTGGCGTCTTCGCTGTCATTATTCTTCTGTTTCTGGTGCTTGACCTGGGTTTATTTCATAAACAGGCTCATAAAATTTCTACAAAATCTGCGTTGTATCAATCCATTTTCTGGGTGTTGATATCTACGATGTTCGGCTTTTTCATATATAAGTATGATGATAGCGGAGCGGAAGGTGCAGTAGAATATTTCTCAGCATACCTCACCGAGTATGCTTTATCGGTTGATAACATCTTTGTAATTCTTTTGATCCTGAAATATTTTCAGGTAAAGGAAGAGTACTATCATAAAACACTTTTCTGGGGAATTTTAGGAGCCATTGTGTTCCGCGGATTTTTCATTTTCGTAGGTGCATACTTCATCCATAAGTTTCATTGGATCCTTTACATATTCGGTGTATTCCTGCTCTACTCCGGTATCCGCATTTACTTTGAAGACGGTGACGAGAAGATTGAACCGGAGAAAAATCCGATCATGAAATTAAGTCGCAAGTATCTTCCGGTAACGAAAGATGATCATGGAGGAATGTTCGTGGTGAGAGAAGCCGGTAAACTTATGTTTACGCCTCTTTTCCTGGTGATTATTCTGATTGAAACTACTGACTTGATCTTTGCTGTTGATTCAATACCTGCTGCATTTGCTATTACGCAGAATGAATTTTTGATCTATACCTCCAACATCTTTGCTGTAATGGGACTGCGTGCTATGTTCTTCTTACTCGCAGGAATTATAGACAAGTTCTATCTTTTACAAAAAGGACTTTCCATCATTCTTTTCTTCATTGGCGCAAAAATGCTTTTGGAAATATTTGATATCGATGTGAACGTTTACCTGTCGTTTGCAGTGATCATCGCTACACTTACACTTTCCATTATCTTCTCCGTTATCGTTCCGCGTAAAGCTGAAGTTGAAGAAAAGGAAGACTAAGTATATATCATCACCTACTCCAATTAAGACAAGCAGTTATACACAGCTGAAACACTTCGTGTTCATTAGTTAACTCCCTCTGCAAATAAATTTCTCGGCAGAATCTTCAATAAAATCGGAAGTGTTAAAAACTTCTGAGGCAGGGCAATGATCACAAACGTAGGAAGCGTTTTCATCATTTGAATTAACTCCAGTCGCATTCGCTCTTTCTCATCGAGCGTAAGCTCATTGGACCGGGCTTTTCGTAACAGGTTGAGTACATCTTCACGCTCGTTAATTTCTTTTATCAAACGACTTTTATTTCGTTCAGCTACGCGTGCTACACGCTTTATAAATTGCTCGCTCACCTGCTGAAAGTCTTGTTTATTCTGTAGGTGTTCTAATTGTTGCCAATGCTCCAGTACAAATCCTTCTATAGCAATCATACTATTCTCAAGGTCCTCATCAGAAAAGCCCAGGTAATGACAAAAACTTTTCAGATAGTCCAATTCAGATTGCTCTACTTTCTTATCTGCCCATAATGTAAGAATCGCTAATTCAAGAAAGAACTTCTTTAAGATCCACGAATTCTCCGCAGGAAGATTTATATCTTCAACTGCTATACCTTCTTCAAAAATCCGGACAGCTTCTTTTTTGCGTTCGTGCGACAGATCTGTGCTCTGCAGAAAATATTCCAGCAGTCTCTTTTCTTCAAATGCAATTTCCTTATTGGCATGTGCAGCAGAGGCTATAACTTTTACGATGGAGAATCGTAATTCATCGCGCTCATAACGAAAAAAATCCGCTACTACTTTATCAGCATTGGTGTGTATCCATTGACCAAAGATGAATACATCCAGGAACAACAATGTATTGTGGAAAAAGTACTCCCAGAAGTTTCCTTCAAATGTACTTGTGTGTTCAATGCGTTTGTCAAGGATTTTCTCGACAAGTTCAATCACAGTCTTCTTCCTACCGAAGAGCGTTTTTGTAGGTATAGAAAGCTCCGGAAAAATATTATTGTAAAAGTTACTTACGCTTTCCAGCGTCTTTAAAAATACACGGGAAAGATCATCCGGATTATTAACAGGTTTATCTTCAAAGAGGAGCGAACTACACATGAGACTTTCCGCGAGCAGGATCTTCATGCGATCCTTTTCATCCCAATGCTCGCTTCCCGGCAAGTTTATATCTCCAACAATTTGCCCATACATCAGGCCGGTGGGTTGAATTACCCTATAGAGGGACTTTTCCGGATGTGAAGCTTTTCGCTTTGTCTCCGTAGCGAGATCTTGTAACAATTCCTTCCGGAATTTCAGATACTCTTCAAGCCAACCTTTTTCGCGGGGGGTCATTTCCGGATATAGTTCTGCAATCGGAATTTACAGAAAAAAAATCAATCAATAACCAGACTACCTATAAAGCGCTTTTCCAGCCTTTCGTTTCAATATTTTTCGCTGCTATTTCCACCTTTGATTGCAACGATTTTTTGAATTCATCCAATCGACTGGCCAATACCTGATCGGATGCTCCAATGATCTGAGCCGCCAAAATACCTGCATTGCGCGCGCCGTCTAACGCTACCGTTGCAACGGGAACACCTGAGGGCATTTGTAAAATTGAGAGCACAGAATCCCAACCGTCAATTGAATTGGACGACTTCACGGGTACTCCGATTACGGGTAATGACGTAAGTGAAGCAACCATACCGGGTAAATGTGCCGCGCCACCAGCGCCTGCTATAATTACCTGGAGGCCACGACTACGCGCATCCGTTGCATACTCAACCATGCGAAGGGGTGTACGATGTGCTGATACAACGGTTAACTCATATACAACACCAAGTTCATCCAACACTTCGGCCGCTTCTTTCATAATTCTCAGGTCAGACTGGCTGCCCATAATAATGCCGACTACAGGTTTGCTCATATATATATCAGGCTATAACTTTCAATGTTTCTTTTACGAAGTTGGCTTTCTCTTTCAAGTGCTCTATATCGTGATCAACAATTGTAACATGTCCCATTTTTCGGAAAGGCTTTGTAAAACGTTTACCGTATAAATGTACATGTACTCCTGGAAGCTTTACAACTTCATCAAAGCCTTCGTATTTGGCTAACCCTGAATAATCTGCTTCACCTAGCAGATTTACCATAGCGCTCGGTATACGTAAACTTGTATCGCCCAGAGGTAAATTGAGGATGGCACGAAGATGTTGTTCGTATTGAGAAGTAGTGTTCGCTTCTATAGTTTGATGGCCGCTGTTGTGTGGGCGTGGTGCAATTTCATTCACAAGTACTTTACCATCTTTGGTAACAAACATTTCGACCGCTAATATACCCACCATGTTTAGCGTGGTGATGATTTTACAAGCTATAGTATCTGCTTCCTGCGCTATAGCTTTTGATATATCTGCAGGCGCAAATAAATATTCTACCAGGTTGTGCACCGGATGAAAAACCATTTCAACTACCGGAAATGTTTTTATTTCACCCGCTTCATTGCGGGCAACGATCACCGAAATTTCCTTTTCGAAGTCGATCAGTTTCTCAAGAAGGCCCGGAGCGTCAAATGCTTTTGCAAGATCTTTTTCTTCACGAAGAATCTGTACACCGCGACCATCATATCCTTCTTTCCCTAGCTTGTTTACAGCAGGTAAAAATGTAGCGTTCTGTTTTACTTCAGTAGCGTTTTCAACCAGTATAAATTCGGCAGTAGGTATACCGTTGTCACGATAAAATGCTTTTTGAATTCTCTTATCCTGAATCAACTCAATAACTTCAGGCTGTGGGTATACTTTCTTGCCCTGGCCCACCAGTGCTTTCAGTGCCTTTGTGTTTACGTTTTCAATTTCAATTGTAATGACATCGCATGCGCTGCCAAATTTCATCACGGTATCAAAATCTGTAAGCTTGCCATGATGGAATTCAGCAAGTGTTGAGCAAGGCGCATGCTCATCCGGATCAAGAATTGAAAAAGGAATATTGAAATCTATTCCGGATTGAATAAGCATCCGGCCCAGCTGTCCTCCACCGAGAACACCAAGTTTAAAGTTTTGTTGAAAAGAAAAGCTCAATGGTGATACTGATTTTGGAGGCGAAGTTAATCATATCTTTTTGCCTCACAGAAATCCAAAGAGGCATTTATTACTGAACGAAAGACACTTCCAGAATCTGGTCGCCTACTTCTATCAGGTGCACGATTTCCATTCCGCTTTCCACATCTGCGAATATGGTATACCTGCCATCAAGATGTGGTGTTGGCGAATGTGTAATGAACCACTGTGTGCCCTCGGTGTCTTTTCCCGCAGACGCCATTCCTACGCTTCCGGTTTTATACCTTGTTAATGAAAACTCTGAACGAATCGAGTAGTCTTCGCTTCCCCATCCATCGCCACGATTACATCCTGCCTGTACAACAAAATTAGGAACCACACGATGGAAGAATTTCTGATCAAAATATTTTTGATTGAGCAGTGCCACAAAGTTCGCCACAGAACCGGGTGCTTCCTCCACCAAAAGTTTCAGTATGATATCACCCTTCGTTGTACGCACCTTTACTTTCTGATTTTTCGGAATGGACTTTACAAGCTTCCAATCGATCGGATGATTGAATTCATTCTGAACAGGAGGAGAATTTTTCTTGCCTTCGAAGAATGCTATAGCGGCTTCCAAAGTTTGCAATGCTTCGTTATCCTTTGGGAGGCTTAATTGTTTTTTTGCATCGTACAGAAATGTATAATCGTTGATTATACTTTTATATCGTAATGTTGAATCCATCAACGCGCCCGCTATAGTTCCTATAACTGCTGCATCACCGGTTTGTAAAGCCTTTATATATATATCAGAAAAATTTTTTTGCAAAGAGGGCTTGAAATCTTTATGGTAGTTCATGGCCACCAATGCTGCCGCTGCAGATAATTTAACAACGGGTGTGTCCGCTGCAAACAATTGCTCTTCTACAAATCCATACATCATAACCGATTGTTGAAGGGCTGATAGAAATGCTGACTTCTTGTAAGGATTTGAAGCAGACTTAACCTGATTGGCAATTTCTTCTGCAAGCGCTTTATCATCACTTACGCGCAGCGCGGCTTCATATAGGTTTGCCTGCACACGTGGATTGGATGCAACCTTCGCGATAGATGCGACTTCCTTCCAATCATCTTTTGTGAGAACCTCTTTTATTACTTCCGATGTTGTTACAGGTATATTTACTTGATCATCCGTTAATGTATTTAACAGCGTGGCTTTAGTCTTTGCGAAAGGAAAACTTTGAAGTGCGCGAATTGCATTTACACGAATGCGGTAATCGACATCACTCTTCACGATATATTCAAGATTTACTCGTGATGAATCGGACTTGATTTTTCCGAGCGCCAATGCAGAGGCCATCCGTACGTCAGATGAGAGATCATACCGTGCAGCATAGAGTATTGCTTTCTCATACTTATCAAATCCTTTCGCACCTCTGGCAAAATAGTGGGCCGCAGCAAGTCGTGTCGGTTCTGTGTTTGGTTTCTGTAAAAGTTCGGATGCTCTTTTATGAAATGTACTATCAATTGTTTTCTTAAGACCAGAACGATAAAATGACAATGATAACCCTTCTGTTACGATAGAATCTTTAGGAGTTACTGTCAAGTCCCAACGCGAGGTCACCTTCCCATAGGCCTCCAATATTTCTCTAAGAATAAAACTAAGCTTCTCCTTTTTAAGGGCTGCGGCAAGTGCAATGGCACTCCTATTGCTTTTAGTCTGACCCAACGCATAGGCTGCTGCTTGTCGCACCAAAGAATCTGTATCGTTCAACAATACTTCCTGAAGTACATCTATAGCGGTCGTGTCCTGGATAGAAGCGAAAGCAAGTGCAGCATCTTTTCGATACGCTGCATTTTCATTTTTAAAGTATATATATAGGCTGTCTGATAATCTTCGATCCTGAAAATCTGCAATCTTAACGAAAACTGTATCTGAAAATTTGTTGATGGATTGTTTTGGTTTCGTACAGGAAATCAAAACAGACATGATCAGGGAAAGAGCTATACCTGATGCAACAATTCTTATCATAGTATCAATGGAAATTAAAAGATAGAAGGTAAAGACCGGGCGTAATTTACTACATCATCGAATTCCATTCCGGCTGTTTTAATGGAGTATAGTAATAATTTTATTTCCTTAACATGAACGCGGCCATCGGCTTCTGAAAGTCTGTAGAGCGTTGCAAATACTTTCAGCTTTTCTTCCTGGCTACAAGCATTGATGAGCGTGATACCGGTATCATACACTTTGCGTTCGTTAAATTGTTGCAACGCATCTTCGAATTCACGGAAGACATCATCTGATATCTGCTCATGTTTTTTTATCATGCGCAAAGCCTCCAATTCTCTTTCATCAGCAATCCCGTCTGCATCGATCAGCAGTTTAACAAGATATAGCAAGCCGAGTTGATAATTCTTATTCATGAAAGAGTATTGACATGCGTAAGTTATGAATTATGAGGTCACAATTCAGAACGGTTGTCGATAAAATATCGGTTACGAAAGAATTTGGTAGACTGCGAGCGCAGATACGTAGGCCAGCACGGTCATATAAACCAGTTGAATCATCGGCCATTTCCAGCCGTGCGTTTCACGGTATACCACTGCGAGTGTACTCATACATTGCATGGCAAATGTATAAAAGACCAGAAGTGAAAATCCTACAGCCGGTGTAAAGCGTGGACCTCCGGTATCCGGATTGATCTCTTCTTTCATGCGGGCTTTGATTGTAGTCTCATCATCTTCCTTCACACTTCCAATGCTATAGATGGTTGCTATTGTACCTACAAACACTTCACGTGCTGCGAACGATGTGATCAATGCTATACCTATTTTCCAATCATAACCCAGAGGTTTAATCGCTGGCTCTATAGCTTTCCCGATTATACCCGCATATGAATTCTCGAGTTTGTAAGCAGCAATACGATCAGCCATGCCCTCTTCAGTCAGTCGCATATTCTTTGTTTGCTCCTGCACCACTTCTTCTGCTTTACTCATTCTATCACCGGGACCGTAACTTCCCAGTACCCATAGTATGATTGTGATGGCCATAATTACTTTACCAGCCTCCAACACAAATGCTTTCGTTTTTTCAAGAATAGTAAAGCCTACATTCGACCATTTAGGAATTCTATAGGTAGGGAGTTCCATCATCAGATAACTCCGTTCCTTTACATTGATGATTAGTTTCATTACCCATGCTGATCCCATCGCAGCAACAAAGCCAAGCAAGTATAGTCCCATAAGTGCGAGACCTTGCAGGTTAAAGAATCCAAGTGTTTTTTGATCGGGTACGATGAGTGCAATCAGAATTGTGAAGATTGGTAATCGCGCAGAGCAACTCATCAATGGTGTTACCATTATAGTAATGGTACGCTCCTTCCAATTGTCAATTGTGCGAGTAGCCATGATGGCTGGTATAGCGCACGCTACACCTGACATTAGTGGAACGACACTCTTCCCGTTCAAACCAAATTTGCGCATCATTTTATCCATCAGGAAAACAACGCGTGCCATATAGCCAGACTCCTCCAATGCGGAAATGAAAGCAAAGAGAATAGCGATCTGCGGAACGAAAATTATAATTCCACCAAGTCCGGGAATAACACCTTCTGCTAAAAGACTTGTGAGTGGCCCTTTGGGTAATGCAGAATTTACGTATCGACTGAGATTAGCAAATGCACCATCGATAAAATCCATAGGCACCGTGGCCCACGCAAAGATCGCCTGGAAAATAAGGAAGAGTATTCCGAAGAATATAAGATAGCCCCACACTTTGTGCGTGAGTATATGATCAAGTTGACGGGACCTTTTTTTCCAGGATTGATCAAGGGAGGCCTTCAGTGTAATTTCATTCAGCAAATCTTGAATGAAGCTATAGCGATGGATCGTTTCAGCGCCCTGAAATTTACCGGGGAAAAATTTATATTCTGTTCTGATCTGATCAACAATATTTCTCCGCTCTGAATTCAGGAACCCAAGTGACTGAGGCTGCTCGAGAAATAAATATGCTTCGTAATCATTGTCGATTCCTACACGATCGCGAAGTTGTTTCACAGGGGCCTTTGCATCATCCCAGATAGAAAAAATTGTTTTATCAGACACTGGCAACGTTGCTGCCAATTGAGTTTTTAATTCATTTATACCAATGCCATTGCGTGCGTTGATAGGCACAACCGGAACGCCCAGTTTTTTAGAAAGTAGTTGAAGATCGTAACTGATGCCGGCCTTTGCTACGAGGTCCATCATGTTTAACACCAGTATCGTTGGCAAGCCTATATCTATTACTTGCGTCAATAGCAGTAAGCCGCGTTTTAAATTTGTGGCGTCAGCAACAACAACAATTTTATCGGGTGTAGCGGAAGAATGATGGTCAAGCAATACTTCAGAAACAATTTGCTCATCCAGACTTCGTGGATATATACTATAGATGCCGGGGAAGTCAACAATCTCTACAACGCTGCCATCAAGAAGCGAGCAGGCACCAGTCTTTTTTTCAACCGTAACACCTGGAAAGTTTCCTATCTTTTGATTGAGACCAGTAAGGTAATTAAACAACGATGATTTGCCCGAATTCGGATTCCCGACCAATGCAATCTTTAAACGTTTACCGGAGGCCATTACACTAATTCAGGATTGAGATAGTCGCAGCTTCATCCAGTCGAAGCGAAAGTTCATAGCCTGAAACGCTTATACACACCGGATCACCAAATGGAGCAGTAAAATTGAAACGCACCGAAGCGCCTGGCAGACAACCCATTTCCATCAGTTTTACAGAGAGATGATCATCCGTAAATCCCGCCACAATGCCCACTTCGCCAGGTTTCATCTGAGAAACATTTTTTAACCGCGTCATCCCCGACTTATTTAGATTAAATTTAAACAAGGCAAAGATATGGGTGGTTCCAGTCTTGAGCAAATGATTTATTTTTAGATCCGTGATGTTATTATAGCATCAACAATGCTGGAAATGACAAAGAAAAAGAAGGAATTGAAGAAAGAGAAAGAGAAACCTGAGCCTAAACCTCAACCTGTAAAAGAGGATTCCTCTTCCGAAGAAAATTCTTTCGACTTTGGAGGCATCCCTTCACGGGACTTAAAGAAAAACCTTGGCTGCGGCTAGTGTCACAAGAAAGCACTGACACTTACAAAGATGATGCGAATGCTAACGAGTATAACCATACATCCCACCAGAATCATCATTCGCTTAATAGGAAGCCTGCTTGAAAAGTAAGCAGCTATAGGAGCTGCAATTATACCCCCCACAATAAGTCCGGCAATGATCTGCCAGTGACTAAGTCCTATCACTGCAAAGAAAGTTATAGAGCTGGCAAGAGCCACAAAGAACTCAGTGAGGTTTACAGAGCCAATGGTATAGCGCGGGTGCCGGCCTCCGGCAATCAATGTAGAGGAAACGATTGGGCCCCAACCTCCGCCTCCTATAGAATCCATGAATCCGCCAAAGGTTGCAAGCTTCGGTATAGCTTTCGTTTTGATTTTCTTACTGCTCCCGATAATGGCTTTCCTGATAATAATAACGCCCAGATAAAGTGTATATGCCGCTATGAACGGCTTTATATAAATGTTATACTCTTCCAATGAAGACAATACATATGCACCAAGAATGGCACCGATAACACCTGGCAACAGAAGAGTCTTGAAAAGCTTTTTATTTACATTTTGAAATTTCAAATGCATGAGTCCTGAAACTCCACTCGTGAAAATTTCAGATGTATGTATGCTGGCACTTGCCGCAGCGGGTGGAACTCCAAAGGAGAGAAGAAATGTGGATGCACTCACACCATAGGCCATGCCCAATGCACCATCAATCATCTGAGCAATGAAGCCTGCTACGATGAATAAATAAAAATCTTCATTAAGTTGACTGATCCAGGAGGCTGCTACTTCTATAAAATTGTACGAGTATAGAATTGTTCCTAACGTAAAAACAGAAACCAATACGATGATGGAAATGTAAACATACTTCCAGTTAAAGGAAGGCTTTTGAGGTGCCTGCAAAGTCGTTACTTCTTCAAATGATTGCTGTCTTTCCATTTCAATAATGTCTTTCTCCTCTATTCTCTATCGATCTAGTATACAAATATGAAGCCACCGACATTAACGGCCAAATATTCAGAGAAAAAAGGGGCTAAAATTTTGATAAAATGCCTTTCTGATGATTTTTAAATGCTTTCGGCAACAAAAACACGCTTAACACGCTCACTTGTGTTCGTTAAAATTTCGTAGGGAATAGTTTTTATAGAAGACGCAATTTCTTGAATAGGCAACTGCGTTCCGAACAAAATCACTTCGTCTCCTTCTTTTACTTCAACTCCTGTTACATCAACCATCGACATATCCATGCATACATTCCCCATAACAGGAGCACGCTTTCCGTTAATCAACACTTGACCAACACCTCTGCTGAACGCGCGACTAAATCCATCCGCATATCCAACAGCAATTGTTGCCAATGTCAAATCATGTTCTGCAAGGCCTCTCCTTCCATACCCGATGCTTTCTCCTTTATTAATTTTTCTAACCTGTGATACGATTGTTTTCAATGTTGCCACAGGTTTCAACTCCTGAAATTTTTCAGCCGTAGGATCAACACCATACAACCCAATGCCCAGGCGAACCATATCAAATTGAAAATTAGCAAGGCGCAAAATGCCAGGTGTATTAAGTATATGGTATAGTGGCCTATATCCCAATGCGGCAGCTACAGCATCAGCCCATGATTTAAATTTCTCAGCCTGTTGTGTTGAGAAAGTATCGTGTTGGGATTCATCCGCTCCTGCCAGGTGACTAAATATAGAAGCCACTTTAATAGTAGGATTTGCAACCAATAGCCGGATGAGTTCACCCAGATCGCTTTCCTCAAAACCAAGGCGATGCATTCCTGTATCGAGTTTAACATGAACGTTGCAAGGTTTACCATTGAGGAAATATATAAGGGCTTTGAGAATCTTGAAACTATATACTTCCGGTTCAAGGTCGTACGTAAGAATCGAATCGAAACTTTCTTCTGACGGATTCATCACCATGATGGGAAGTGTAATGTGATTCTTACGGAGGTCTACACCTTCATCCGCATAAGCGACTCCTAAATAATCTACTTTGTGATACTGCAGTATATTTGCTATTTCATTGCTGCCACTTCCATACGCAAATGCTTTCACCATTACCATGATGCGCGTTGACGAATTTAAACGCGAGCGAAAAAAGTTAAGATTGTGAACAAGCGCCCCGAGGTTTATTTCCATTACCGTGCCATGCACTTTACGTTGCAGACGACTAACAATTTTTTCAAATTGGAAACTGCGTGCGCCTTTTATAAGGATCATTTCGTCATGAAGATGATCTGTATCAAATGCGTTTAAAAATGTTTCTGTAGTCTCGAAAAACGAAGCACCAGAAGGAAACATGCTTTTATGCTCCGCGAGTGCGCTTCCTATACCTATAAAATTGTCAACTTTATTTTGCTCGACTAGCGTTGCTATTTGTCTGACTAGCTCTTTTTTATCGAGCCCCGATTCAAGTATATCAGAGAGAATAACGCGCTTGCGTGTACGCTGATGTTGATGTGAGAGAAACTGCAAACTTATTTCAAGTCCGGCTAAATCGTTATTATAAGTATCATCGATTAACTGGCAATGATTAATACCTTCTTTCAACTCCAGCCGCATGTGTACAGTGCGCAGGGTCTTGACACTTTCCTGTATATATATAGGATCGTACTTCAACCACAATAAAAGCGCCACGCAATGAAAACAGTTTTCAACTGACGCAGGATCAGAGAAAGGTAATGACAATGAGAAATTGTGATGTTCGTAAGAGACCGCAAAATCAGATGCGTTTTTGACAACGACTATATTCGCATCGGACGAATAACCCCATGTAAAGCATTTTCGGTTACTCGCAGCTATAGCCTGATCGATCGGCTGATGGTCTTTGCAGTAAATAACAATTTCTGCGAGATCAAATAATTTTAGCTTCTCCTGTATTTTTTGTTCCCGATCCGTAAATCCTTCATCATGCGCTGACCCGATCGTTGAAAATATACCGATTGTAGGCTTAATAACGTGCGCTAATTTCTGCATTTCATTCGGACGAGATATACCCGCTTCAAAAATTCCAATCTGATGATGCGGTTGAATTTGCCATACCGACAACGGTACACCTACCTGTGAATTATAACTTCCCGGATTTTTAACCACACTCAACTGCTTGGATAACATTTGAAACAGCCATTCCTTGATAATGGTCTTCCCGTTACTACCTGTAATACCGATCACCGGAATTGAAAATTGCGATCGATGAAATGCTGCTATACTTTGAAGTGCTTCTACTGAAGATTCGACCTGTAAAACGTTAGCCCCTTGAAGCTGCTCCAAATTTTCAATACCGTGTTCGACTATAAATTGACGAACACCTTTGGTATATAATTCGCGGATATAGCGATGCCCATCATGTCGCTCGCCTGCTATAGCAAAAAATAAAGTATCCGGTATAGTTGTAGTTTTCCGACTATCAATAATGAGCGATCGTATAGATCTGTCTTCAGCGTAAAGAAGGATTTTACCTCCTGCTATATTTGGAAGTTGTGAAAAGTGAATCATGGTTAAAATAGGCGAGCACCGTTCGGTACTTTTTTGTCAATAGTGCTCAAAACAACTGCTTTATTCTCATCCGGGAAACCCGTTATTAAAACTTCAGAAACAAAATTCGCGATTTGCTTTGGAGGAAAGTTAACCACGCAAATCACTTGCTTCCCTATCAATTCCTCAGGAGTATAGTGATTCGTTATCTGAGCGCTTGACTGTTTGATACCAAGTTCTCCCAAGTCAACCCAAACTTTAAGCGCCGGTTTCTTGGCTTCTGCAAACGATTCCGACCGAACAATGGTGCCTGCTCGCAAATCAATTTTCAAAAAATCTTCCCACGTTAACATGGCTAAAATGTTTAAAAACTATAAAATTCCCCATAAATTTGAATTAACCCACTGAAGTTACACTCAAAGAAATGGCTTTACATGTTTAATTTTGTACTTTGGGGAAACAAAAAATAAAATTCTGTCGTTAATCAACAAGCGCCTTGAAGCCTAAATACAATGGAATGAAGCTTAAACTTCAGCATATATTCGTTACGGCTTGTTTGAGTATTATGACTCCAGCAGGAGTTTTCGTGCTTCATGCTCAGGATGCGTCCTTTGATGGAGCGACCGTTTCACCTGAAAAAGAGCGTATAAATTACTATCCTGGTGGCGAAGGAGAACCTTCCGGAGGTGCCAGCAGCGTTACCAACAACACCAAGTCAACAACTATATCGCGTGATTCTTCGAGCTTTAGAAGCTCTCCAGCCCGCACAATTTTACCGTCGGAATCTCCAAAAAATGTGGCCAAACCTGCAGGCAACGAAGACGATGTGCTCTCTTTCAACTTCCTATATTATATCATCAGGAAGTATAAACTTCAGGATATCGTAGATTAAACATGCTTTTTTTATTTCTATTCATATATTTGCAACTATGTTGCAGATATTGAGAGGGATATTTTTCGTTGCCATACTTATTCTCGCCGCTAACTGTTTTGCACAGATACCATCTTGCAATCTTTCATTGAAAGGGAGTGTAAAGGACAATGAAGGAAACGCGTTAGTAGGTGCAGCTCTTTGGATTGAATCCATAAACCTTGGAAGCGTTGCTGCTACGGATGGAACATTCACGTTCGATAACCTCTGTGCGGGAAAATATACTATATCAATAAAATTTATAGGGTATAAAGATAAAATCGTTACTGTAGATATACCCGTGACCAATGCAATCAAAATTACCCTGGAACAGGACTTTCAACTTCTGCATGAAATTGTGGTGGAGGGAGAGCACGCGCAGCAGCATGCTATATCACAATCTATAAGTGTTTTATCATCGGAGCAACTTGATGCTAATAAAGGAAAATCCCTGGGAGAACTATTACGACAACTTCCGGGAGTAAGTTCGTTGAATACCGGTCCGACTATATTTAAGCCTGTTATTCAAGGATTACATAGTCATAGAATTCTTGTATTAAACAATGGCATCCGCCAGGAAGGACAGCAATGGGGAATCGAACATGCCCCCGAGATTGATCCATTCATTGCTTCCGAAATAGAAGTTGTGAAAGGTGCTGAGACTGTTCGTTATGGTGCAGATGCTATTGGTGGAGTAATTCTTGTAAACACTCCTGAGCTAAGCTATACCAATACATTAAAAGGAGAACTAAATATAGGCCTGATGTCTAACGGACGGCTTGGCGTTGCTTCTGCAATGGTAGAAGGCGGATTTAAAAAGAGCGAGAACTGGGGCTGGCGTTTACAAGGAACCGGTAAAAAGGCAGGAGATTTTCAGGCGCCAAACTATAATCTCTCCAACACGGGTGTTCATGAATATGACTTCTCCGGAACACTTGGTTATAAAAAGAATGACAAGCAAGTTGAAATTTACTTCAGCAGTTTCAATACGCAAATTGGTATCCTAAGAAGCGCGCACACCGGAAACTTAAATGACCTTCAGAGTTCTATCGAAAATCAACAACCCTGGTATGTTGCAGATTTCACATATGACATCAATAATCCAAGACAAAAAATAAATCACCAGCTATTGAAGGTAAAAGCATCAAAAGAAATTAAGGGACTGGGGAAGTTGAACATACTATACGGAGCACAATACAATCAACGTAAAGAATTTGATATACGAAGAGGTGGCCGCAGTGATATACCGGCATTGTCATTAGATCTGTTCAGCAATGTAATAGACGCATCTTTGGAACATAACATCAAAAACTGGTCGGGAAGTGTAGGTATAAATGGTACGTATAGAAATAACAGTAATGAACCTGGAACAGGTATAGTTCCACTTATACCAGACTATAATTTATACTCTGGCGGACTTTTCCTAATCGAAAAACTAAGAAAGGAAAATTGGGTACTGGAACTCGGGGCACGTTTCGATCATCAATACCTTCAGGTGCTTACTTTTAATAAGCAAAATGATCTTATTAAACCAACCTTCAATTTTGATTACGTATCGGGATCTGTTGGAACCTCTTACTTTTTTACCAAGCAGTCACGCTTCATTTCAAATATAAGTATATCATCAAGGCCTCCCCATGTGAGCGAGTTATATAGCCAAGGGCTTCATCATGGAACAGCCTCTGTTGAGGAAGGATTAATGCTACAAAACGGCGACTGGTCTGCAGACCAATCCTTAATAAAAAAAGAAGTTTCTAAAAAGTGGAGTAATACATACCAGTTTGCTAAAGAGAAGATAGGCTTCGAAGTTACAGCTTTCGTGAACCTCATCGATAATTATATATATCTACAACCTACGGAAACACGGCTCACAATCCGCGGATATTTCCCGGTCTTTAAGTATAAACAAACGGATGCCTTGCTTGCAGGAGGTGATGCTTCGGTGAATTTCAGTATAACTGAACATCTCACCTATACCGGAAAATTTTCATATCTATATGCACGCGACATCACCAGAGATGATAAGCTACCACTCATCCCTCCCACACAACTTGAAAATGCTCTGAGATATTCATTTAATAACACAGGTCAGTTTCAAAAACTATATATATCCGTGAGTATACCAACGACCTTAAAGCAATACCGCACTCCGCTTACTGTTTACCCAAAAGATATACCAAGCTATACGGGGAATCAGAATTTTGATTTTATGCCTGCACCACATGCCTATACATTGTTGAATATTGAAGCCGGAGGAAAGATTCACATTTGGAAACATGACCTCTCCATTACCCTTAGTGGTGAGAACTTACTAAATACATCGTATCGTAACTATATGAACAGGCTACGCTACTACGCAGACGATTTGGGAAGAAATATTATGCTGAGACTTAAATATAATTTTTACTAAAACAAACTAACCAAAATTAAAACCAATGAAGACAAACAAACCTTATCAGTTGAAGAACACCGTTCGTTTTTTATTTTTCGCTTTTTTATTTGCAACAATGTTGCTTTCATCTTGTAGTGACGATGATCCAACACCAACAAACGAAGAGGAAGTTATTACAACGTTGATTGTTGACCTTACTCCTGCATCCGGTAGCGGAGCCTCTGCAGTGCAATTAAAGTTTTATGATGCCGATGGAGACGGTAGTGTAGCGCCCGTTATCACTCCTGCAGTAGCACAATTAAAAAAAGGCGTTACCTATACTGGAGTCATTACTGTTTTGAATGAAACAGAAAATCCTGTGGCTGATGTTACACTCGAGATTAAAGAAGAGAAGAATGCTCATCTTTTTTGCTTTACAGTCAGTGGAACAGATGTAGCGGTGGCATATGGCGACAAAGATGATAATAACCTTCCGATAGGGTTAAGTAATACATGGGTAGCGGGTGCATCTGGAAGCGCTGGAACCGTACAAGTTGTACTTCGTCATCAACCTGGACAGAAAACAGGAGTTTGCCCGGGTCCAGGTGAAAGTGATATGGATGTTACCTTTCCAGTTCAGATTATTGATTAACGAAAAGTATAGATGTATAGGCTTTCTATATATCTATCAACTGCGTAAATAGAAAGAGGCCGGTGTCGTAAACACCGGCCTCTTTTATTTCTTGGGTATAAAATCTTAGTAGTTCGATCCAGCTCTGATCATTGCACAACGGAAACCAATTGTTGCTGTTGCTGAATCTTTATCCAAATATCTTCTTGTACCTGGAGACATCCAATATGCTACATCCTTCCATGAACCTCCTTTATATACACGAGCGTTGTCGTTGATAAGGGACGTAAATGTTTCAGGATTCTTTTCTGCATCGCTGTTGTAACCAGATGATGGATCAAGGAAACCATCTCTTCTGATTGGGTTAAGGTCATCGAAATCCTGATATGTTGTAGGACGGTATGTATCTTGTACCCACTCGCTCACGTTACCAGCCATGTTGTATAAGCCGTAGTCGTTTGGAGGGAACTCATATATATATGAGGTAATCAACGCACCATCATTTAAGCGGCCAGCTATACCAGCATAGTCACCACGACCACGCTTAAAGTTAGCAAGCATGAAACCCATTTGTTTTCCATAAGGGTTACGTACTGCGTGACCATCCCAAGGATAAATGCGTTGGTGTGTTTGCATTTCTTCTAACCACTGCGTTCCGATCAAAGCTTGTGCTGCGTATTCCCACTCTGCCTCTGTTGGGAGACGGTAAGCAGGTACTACGATTCCAGATTCTAATGGAATACGCCCATCGCTTTCTGCATATTCTTCACCTGCATTTTCTGCAAGCTTAATGTTTACAGCACGAGTTCTCCATACTGAATATTTATTAGCCTGATTCCAAGTGATACCCACTACTGGAAAATAACGGAAGCCAGGATAACGTAAATAGTGATCAACATACGGATCGTTGAATGCTAATTTTCCAACCCATACAAGTGTATCAGGAAGGGCTGCCTGGTAAGCTTCCTGTGAAGAATCTTTTGCCAGATAGTGTAAGTATTCTAACCAGTGAATGTTGGCAATCTCTGTTTCATCCATATAGAATGAAGCAACAGAAACTGTTCTTTCGATGTTGTCGCGGTATGACATAACATCTTCTTCAAAGGAACCCATTACTGCACGTCCACCTTCAATAAACACCATATTTGGTGCATCGGGTTGACCTTCGTATGGATTTACCATAAATCCGCCCTGATCTTCGTCATTATAAGCTAAGCCTGTGGCTGAACTCATCTGACCCGGGTTTGAGGCTGTCGGCTTGCCGCCTTTGCCTCCAAAAAGTGAGCAGGCAGACAGGGCAACTGATCCGCCAACGACATACAAAAGAACCCTGAAAGAATACTTCATTTTCATTTCTAGATTTTAATCCAAATGCTAATTAAGGGTATAATCCCATGTTTTCCAAGCAGTCGCATGTTATTAGTGAATCTTTGATAAAAGGGAAAACAGGTGCGTATAAAACGAAGTAAATCCGATTTCATTGTTTCGGGAAATCAACATCCAGTTTTGGGAAGTCTGGCAAGGTAGAAGTTCCGTTTAGTTGACATTTTCGAAGGTTAAAGCGAATGGCATACATTTTCGATTATAGGTTTCAAAACTAACGAATATGTTTACCCTTGACGATTTCAGAGTTATGACCTTCGAAAAGAAGTGCGACATCATCACATTTCACGGTAATTATCTGATGCAACGCGTTCTTGCTGATTGTAAGGTTTTCCTCTATTATACAGATGGATTTTTCATAGAAGTTTTTTATTCTCCCAAGTATCAAAAAGTTTTGATGATCAATGCTTTTGACAACACGGTTGGACTTAAGCCTTACTTGGATAAAATCTCTTTGGAAGATTTAGTGGTTTCCTGACCGGCCATTCTACTTAACAGTTCAATAGCAGCGTCAACGGTTTTAACCGCATCGATGATAAGCATTGCCTTACCGGCACTGTCTTTCATCTTACACTGCTTCGAATTCTTCTGGACAAAAGATAATATCTGTCCGAAGATATCTGAACTAAAGTAGGAGTCTTTGGTGCTTATAAAGTAAGCGCGCAACTTTTCACTCTTCAGGCTCAGTTTTTCGAAGCCGAGCTTTTCACCTAACCAGCGAAGTCTCACGGTATTGATCAATTCCTCCACGGTTGGAGGAATTGGACCGAACCGGTCACGAATTTCATCGGTGAATTTTTTAAGTTGTTCTTCGTCCGGAATATTATCGAGGCGCGAATAAAGCTGTAGTCGCTCCGTTGTGCTGGCAATATAGGTTTCCGGAATCAGAATCTCCAAGTCTGTTTCGATCACACAATCCTGTACAATAAGTTTAGCTTTCTCAGCAAGATCTGAAGCAAACAGTTCTTTAAAGTCAGTCTCTTTCAGTTCTTGTACAGCATCATCGAGAATCTTGTGATAGGTATCAAATCCAAGATCACTTATAAAACCAGTTTGTTCAGCACCTAACATATTTCCGGCACCGCGTATATCCAAATCACGCATCGCGACTTTAAATCCATCGCCTAATTCTGAAAATTCTTCAAGAGCCGACAAGCGTTTGCGTGAGTCTGCAGACAAAGATGATGCAGGCGGAGTAAGTAAATAGCAATAAGCTTTTTTATTAGATCGCCCTACGCGTCCGCGCATCTGGTGAAGATCAGATAAACCAAACATATGCGCCTGATTGATCATGATTGTATTCGCATTTGGTATATCCAGACCAGATTCGATGATGTTGGTGGAAACCAAAACATCGTATTCACCATCAATAAATTTCACCATTACCTTTTCCAGTTTGTCACCATCCATCTGGCCATGGCCGATGCCGATGCGGGAATCCGGAACAAGTCTATATATAGTGTTAGCAATAGATTCAATATCATTTACGCGATTGTGCACAAAGAAAACCTGTCCACCTCTTCGTAGTTCATTACTAACAGCATCGCGAATTACTTCTTCATTAAAGGTATGGAGTTCTGTAGTTACCGGTTGACGATTTGGCGGTGGCGTTGCAATGATACTAAGATCACGTGCACCCATTAAAGAGAAATGCAGTGTACGTGGAATTGGTGTAGCTGTCAATGTAAGTACATCAACGTTCACTTTCAATTCCTTCAAGCGGTCCTTCACCTTAACACCGAACTTTTGTTCTTCATCAATGATGAGTAAACCGAGATCCTTAAACTCTACATCTTTACTTACAATACGATGTGTACCGATCAGTATATTTACTTTGCCTTCTTTCGTTTCTGCGATGATCTTTTTTATATCGCTATCCGTTTTGAAACGCGAAACATACTCAACTCTCACCGGAAAATCAGAGAGACGATCGCGAAACGTTCTATAGTGCTGCATCGCCAAAATTGTAGTAGGCACTAATACAGCAACCTGTTTTCCTTCTGTCGCTGCCTTAAATGCAGCACGTACTGCTATTTCCGTTTTTCCAAAACCTACATCACCACACACAAGCCGATCCATCGGGTGCGGGTTCTGCATATCTTTCTTTACATCTTCAGTGGCACGCGCCTGATCCGGAGTATCTTCATATATAAATGATGATTCTAACTCAGCTTGTAAAAAGCCATCTTGAGAATATGCAAAGCCTGGCGCTGTTTTACGCTTGGCGTAAAGTTCTATTAACTCCTTCGCTATATCTTTTACACGCTTCTTAACTTTTGATTTCTTCGTCTCCCACTCTTGTGTGCCGAGCTTGCTCATGACAGGCGGAGTGCCTTCTTTGCCGGAGTACTTTGAGATTTTATGAAGCGAGTGAATGCTCACGTATAGCAAATCATCATCACGGTATACCAATCGAATTGCTTCCTGATCATGTCCGTTCACATCACGTTTCTCAAGGCCTGCAAACTTGGCAATGCCGTAGTCAATGTGTGTTACAAAATCTCCTGGTTGAAGTGTATATAGCTCGCGAAGGGTAAGCGCCTTCGATTTGGTAAATTTTTCTTTCGCTTTATAGCGGTGAAATCGTTCAAAGATCTGATGATCGGTATAGCAAACCAGTTTCAGATTCTGATCTACAAATCCTTCACGCAATGCAAACTCCAGCGGCTGAAATTTCAACTCTACATTTATCTCCTCGAAAACACCCTTCAACCGTTCAAGCTGTCTGGGCATATCGGCAGCGATAAAATTACTCAGCCCTTGTACCTGGTGATCGTACAGGTCACCGGCCAGCAATTCAAAATTTTTATTGAATGATGGCTGCGCTGAAGATTGATAATCGAAAGTACGTGCATTTTCAAGAATGAATCTGCTTCCGAATTCAACACGTGTGAATGAAGTCGTTCGCTGCAGAAATGCCTCGCCTGTATCAAATAATTTTTCAGGAGAAGACACTACATGCGCGCCACTCGCCTTTAATATTTTATCAAACGATGCATCCGCTCTTTCAAAGCTTTTTTGAACTATATCTTTTGTGAGTTGTACATCCTTAAACCACAATTTTGTTTCTGCAGAAATAAATTCAAGCAACGATTGACGTTCCTCCTGAACTAGTTTCGTCTGGACGTTGGGTATAATATTTACTTTATCCAGTTTGTTGACTGACAACTGAGAGCCTGGCTCAAATGTGCGGATACTGTCCACTTCATCACCAAACAATTCGATACGATACGGAATCTCATACGCAAAGGAGTATATATCAATGATCCCTCCACGTATAGCGAACTGACCTGCTTCGTATACAAAGTCAGTTTTTTCAAAATCATAATTATGCAGGAACTCCTCCAGGAAAGCTATATCAAGGCGTTCACCAAGTTTTACAGTAAATGTGTTTGACGCAAGTGATCGTTTGTTGATTACTTTTTCGCTGAGTGCTTCCGGATATGTAACAATTATTTCCGGAGTTGTTTTACCTGACAGGCGATTCAAAATTTCAGCACGCATCAGGATATTAGCGTTCTCCGTTTCGTCATACTCATAAGGCCGCTTGTATGACATCGGAAAGAAAAATACTTCGCGATCCAGAAGATTTTGAAGATCGTTTTGAAAGTATGCGGCTTCTTCACGATCCTGGAGTATAACGAGATAATCCTGTGGATGTACTTTAAAAGTTGCTGCAAGCACTACAGCATCAAGACTTCCTGATAGACCTTTGACACGAACAACCTGTGCTTTTGGCGCGCGAATCCCTTCGGCTACGGTCTTTATCAAACCATCCGCTTTATAGATACTTAAAAAATCGATCGCCCTCACGTTTCCGTTGTCAGTTATTGGTTGTCCCGGCTGTGAGCACCGATATATAGGTTGCCCAAGATGAGATAACAGGAAAAAGAAAAGCTGCAAAGATAGCGTCCTTGAAAATCCCCGCCAGATTATTGCAAATTATATTTTTGTTTCTGGTGGATGACTATTCATCAATGACTTATTACCTTTCCGCATTGCAACAGCTGATCTAAACAACTGTACCATGAATTTTGTTCAACAGCTATTACTCTATATCAGCATCACGGCTTTTGCTTTTTTAGTGATTGGCCTATACAAACCCTGGGCAATGTTGTGGTGGGAAGATGTGCAAAACCGGAGAAAGGTTATCAAACTTTACGGTGGCATTGCATCCGCTTCTTATATTGTATATTGGCTTATGTTCTTTCTCATTAACTAACATGAAGAATCGATCTATACTCTTATTAGTATGTGTGCTTGCCGTTACAGCCTGTAATAAACCACAGGAAACGAAAACGAACGAGCAACCGTCAACCACCATAGCCGTAAATGATTTGCCTGCGATGACTATAACTTCGTTAGACGGAAATCAGTTTTCGGCAAGAAACTTAACAGGGAAAAACATTATCATCATGTTTCAACCCGATTGTGATCACTGTCAACGTGAAGCAAAACAGATTGGTGAAAACATCAACGCCTTCAAGGACTACCAGCTATACTTTGTATCTTCAGCAACACGTGAGGAGCTTCAAAAATTTGCTTCCGAGTATATATTAGATAAATTCAGTAATGTTCATTTTGGCAGTACATCGGTAAATGATGTGATCAATACATATGGCCAGATCGAAACACCTTCTATATACATATACGATGACCGTAAACTGGTCCAGAAATTTAACGGTGAAGTGGAAATATCAGAAGTGATAAAGCACCTCTGACTATGGCGCGTGTTTTCCTGACGGCAGAGTGGCGCAAGCTTGCCATGGCAAACTATGCAGTAGATCCAGACATCCTTCAACGCTATCTTCCATATAAAACAGAACTTGATTTATGGAATGATACCTGCTATGTAAGCTTGGTGGGATTTATGTTTGTCAATACACGCCTGCTTGGATTTCGTATACCTTTTCATTCTACGTTTGAGGAAGTTAACCTTCGGTTCTATGTACGATATAAAGATGTCGATGGATGGAAGCGTGGTGTGGTGTTCATCAAAGAGATTGTACCGAAGCATGCGTTGACTTTTGTCGCGAACAAGATCTATAAAGAAAATTACCAGACCATGCCAATGACGCACCGTTGGGAAACCGGAGGGAATGATCTTACTGTTGAGTACCGTTGGAAATTAAAAGAATGGAATTCCCTCGAGGTGACAACCTCAAAAAATGCAGTCGCGATTAAAGTAGGAAGTGAGGAAGAATTTATCACTGAACATTATTGGGGTTATACCCGGATAAACGATCAGAAGACATCCGAATATGGTGTTGAACACCCACAGTGGAAAGTATACCCGGTGAACAGCTATGCTATAAATGTTGGTTTTGGAAGTATATATGGAAATGAATTTAAGTTCTTAAAAAACGAGGCTCCTGTTTCTGTTTTCCTGGCGGAGGGATCTGATATAGTTGTTAGAGAAGGATTAAAAATTTGAATCAGGTTTCTTATTAAGAACTTAACGAAAACCAAATCACCGTTGCTAGAAGAGAGATTAACCAGATGATGAGAAGTGTGCGCAGTCTTCTTAGTCTGCGGTGTGCGGTTTCCTTGTCGCTATGGTTCGACTGCATGGTATAGGTTGGGGAGTAGTTTTCCATTACGATCGTTACGGGACTTGAGCACTGATAGTTTACCTTTTGATGGGTGATTTTCACAAAAAGTTCAAATCAAGTATATAAATACCGTAAGACACGTTACGATTATCTCACCCTAACGAACGTGTAGGAGATCGTCTTTCCATTGCCTTCAATAGAAGCTTCGTTTATATCTTCATTATTCTTGCGAACAAATTTATACCGGATGATCTTGGGAAAATCGTGTTCCGGGTTTTCTGCTACAAATGTAGTCGCATCATGTTTTGTTACTTTAAATTCAACAGGACCCTGCTCTCCTGCAACATCCGGTATATAGTAAAATGAATTGCTCTGATATTTGATTACAATCTCTTCAGTAATCGTGGTGTCCGCAGTATTCTTTACACGATATGAAATTCCTCGCAACACTTTCTGATTCTCATCATAAGTCCAATGCTCAAACGAATTTTTGTCCTTTAACTTCCAAGTGCCAATCAACCATCCAAATTCTTTTTGTTGCGCGAAAAGACTTGGACCTAACGCAACACAGGTGAGTATGATAAGGACAATTCTCATAACTTTCATTTTTAGCAAGGTAATCATAAAGCAGACCTTCCATCGTAATTAATTCATCAACAATAAAATTAATTAACAAGCCACTCTTGTTATGGAGACTATATAGGTTGCTGCTTCATCTCCGAGATATACCAACCGTACTCAGCTTAATTTTACCTTCCAGAAAAAGCTGACAATATTGACATAACGGATAGAACCAAAATCCGAAAGTTTTCGTACTTAGAATACAAAGGTTAAAATCTGGCAGGAGGCGAAAGATGTGGGGCGCGAATTAACTGACAAAATTTCTTTCTAAAGGCTTTCTGCCTGGTTTTTGATTAACTAAAAACAAGCTTAATTAAATTGTGATTATGAAAAGATTTGCATCACTTTTTCTGGCAGCGGTGCTCGGAAGTGCGAGTACGGTTGCTACATTTAAATGGTTGGATAAAGATAAAGAGGGCGTGAAACTGGAATACCTTAGTGGTACACCTATATCTAAAGTTGCCTATAAGGTTGACGAGAATGGCCAGGTAATTCCACTCGACTTTACCAAGACTGCTGAGTTGGTAACACCTGCAGTAGTATTCATTCGTTCTACGCAGGAAGGAAGTACACGCAATGAATCATCGCCTGAAACATTCGATCCTTTCCGTGAGTTCTTCGGTCCACGCATGATGCCCCACGGTCCTAGCCAAAGTTCAGGCTCAGGTGTAATTGTAAATGAAAACGGATATATAGTTACCAACAATCACGTAGTACAGGATGCTGACGTAGTAGAGGTGACACTATACGATAACCGTACCTATAAAGCTGAAGTTGTAGGCACAGATCCGGATACAGATATTGCGTTGATTAAAATAAATGAGAAAACTCTTCCACATCTTTCATTTGTGGATTCTGATAAAGCGAAGGTTGGAGAGTGGGTGATGGCGGTAGGAAATCCGTTCAATCTGAACTCTACTGTAACAGCCGGTATCATCAGTGCAAAGGGACGAAGCATTAATATACTTCAACGTAATTCACAGGAAGGCAATACAGCAATTGAATCCTTCATCCAAACCGATGCTGCCATCAATCCTGGAAACAGCGGTGGTGCGTTGGTGGATTTGAATGGTGGCTTGCTTGGTATCAACACTGCTATAGCGAGTCCAACAGGTTCATACTCCGGGTATGGTTTTGCAGTACCAGCCAACATCGTCAGCAAAATTGTTGAAGACCTTATCCAGTTTGGTATAGTGCAGCGCGGTTGGTTAGGAGTATCAATCGGCAGTGTTAACAGTCAACTTGTGAAAGAACATAATCTGCATGTTAATGCGGGTGCATATGTATCCGGTTTTGCTGCGGCTAGTTCTGCAAAAGATGCCGGATTAAAAGAAGGAGATGTTGTAGTGAAGATTGATGAAGCTCCAATTCTGTCGAGTTCTGCATTGATAGAATATATAGGACGCCATCGTCCGGGAGACAAAGTGAATGTAACTGTAAACCGGGATGGTAAAGAAGTCACTTTACCTGTGGTTCTAAAAAATAGGGATGGAAAAACCGGAACGGTGAAACCTGAAGAACGCGCTGGTTTTGCATCACTCGGATTAGAAGTTGAAGAAGTAGATGGAAATGTTCTGAAAAAATTAGATATTAACAACGGTGTTCGCGTTAAAGAACTCGGAAGCGGCAAGCTGGCCAAGTACACTGATATTCGTGAAGGCTTTATTATCACAAAGGTGAACGAGGTGTCAGTGAAATCCGTTAAAGAGTTTAACGAACTATTGAAGAAGAAGAAATCTGGTGAATTGGTAATTCTCTCAGGCACATATGAAGACGTTCCAAGAGAATTCAATTATGCCTTTAGAATGTAAACTTTATAGGAATATATGAGGAGACTTTTTAAAAAGGGCGAACGTGTTCGCAGCAAGATTGATGGTAAAGTGATGGAAGTTCTCAAGTACATCAAAAACAATTTTGTAGAAGTTAAATGGTTTGATCTTGAAAGTAAGGAAATCAGAACGAACAAGATCAAAGAAGATAAACTCTCCAAGGCAGCATAAATCGTTAAAACGTTATCCGTTAACAGAACTTTAAAAGTTAACAACTGTTAACGGATAACAGTTAACGTTTAGCAACTTCCACTAACTTTGCAGTTAGTGTAAAATTTTAATTGCCATCAAAAAATTCGATATCCCAGCATATTACCGGTCGTCCATTACCGGTAAAATAAAAGAAGCACGCAGAATCAAAGATCTGCGTAAGCAAGACTTCTCTCCTACGCTTTTAGATTTCGGTCCCGTACAATTTTATATAGCACGTCATTTTGGTTTTTGCTATGGTGTAGAGAACGCTATAGAAATAAGTTATCGTGCCCTGGAAGAAAATCCTGGCAAGCGCGTTTTTCTATTGAGCCAGATGATTCACAATCAGGAGGTGAATAATGATTTACAAAGTCGCGGAATCCAATTTATCATGGACACTGACGGCAGGCAATTTATACCTTGGGATGATCTGAAGAAGGAAGATATAGTGATCATTCCTGCCTTCGGTACAACTGTTGAAATTGAGCATCTCCTATTAGACAAAGGCATCGAAGTCCAAAAGTATAATACTACATGTCCATTTGTAGAAAAGGTCTGGAACCGTTCCGAAAAATTGGGCGGTGAAAATTATACTATCATTATCCACGGGAAACCAAAGCATGAAGAGACACGTGCAACATTTTCGCACAGCGCTCAAAGCGGTCGTTCTATAATTGTTCGAGATATGGAAGATGCCCAGGCCTTGGGTCAATATATATTAGGCACAAAAAGCAAGGAAGAGTTTTACCAAGAGTTTGCAGGAAAACACTCCGAGGGATTCGATCCACTTCAGGATTTGAAACGGGTTGGTGTTGTGAATCAAACTACGATGCTCGCAACGGAAACGCAAGCTATAGCGGATTACTTCAGACAATTAATGATCCAGCTATATAGTATAGAAAACATCAAGGAGCATTTTGCAGATACGCGTGACACATTATGTTACGCCACAAATGACAATCAGGACGCTACATATCAATTGTTAGAAACTGATGCTGACCTTGCCATTGTTGTTGGAGGATATAACAGCTCTAATACATCGCACATTGTTGAGTTATGCGAGCGCAAATTTCCAACCTACTTTATAAATTCAGAAAAGGAAATAAAATCGGAAGAAGAGATTCATCACTATAACTATCACACAAAACAAAATGTTGTGACGCACTCTTTCCTGCCTGGTAAAAATATAGTCAAGATTATTTTAACGAGTGGCGCCTCATGTCCCGACACCTTAGTGGACAGAGTTATGCTGCGTGTTCTTGAGTTCTTTAAACCAGAACGATCTGTTGACGAGATTCTGACAAAGTTTACTGGAAGTCCGCAGTCCTAAAACTGCAGACTCCAGTTATGTTTTAACTATTCAGCTTCAGCAGTACTTTTTCTTTTACGCGAGGCATCTTCAACTTTCTTGCCATTGCGGTGTTCTCCTAAAATGACCACGTCTTTTGTTATTTCATATTGTCTGGCAGCTTGCATCATTGCCTCATATGTGTCGCGGATAAGAATCGTACCACCCGATTTTGCACCCTTATTGCGTATTTCAAGCCAAAACCCGTCTTTTTTCTTCTTCGGTAATACTGGAGGTCTTCCCATGATTTAATTGTTGTAGTTTGATATTATAACCCAATTGTGAACCTTTTGGTTCTATTTTCTTTGATGGAAGGGAGATTCTGTTATATTTTAGGCTTCTCCCTACGCAATGATACGAGGTTTAATTCTTTTTATTTGTATAGTGCTTGCTTTTTCCGCTACGGCACAACAAGAAAGTCGATCAACAGACTCGACAAAAATACTTTCAGAAGTAGTGATAGAGGCCTTTCAATACGATAGGCCTTTGTCAGAAATACCGGCTTCGGTTGGCGTTGTGAGCGAAAAAGACTTTTCAAGATTTAACAATTCTTCACTGCTTCCTGCGATCAATACTATACCTGGTGTCCGAATGGAAGAACGTTCACCAGGAAGCTACCGACTGGCTATACGCGGAAGTTCACTACGCTCACCATTCGGTGTGCGAAATGTTAAAGTATACTGGAATGGTTTACCCTTTACAGATGCTGGTGGCAATACCTATATCAACCTTTTTGATCAGAGTTCTTTTCAACAGGCTGAGATTATAAAGGGACCTGGGACAAGCTTATATGGTGCAGGTACGGGTGGTGTGCTGTTACTAAAAAATTCTCCGGCTACACCAAGTGGTGTAAATATCTCTGCATTGGCAGGGAGCTATGGGCTTATGCAATATAGTGCACAGGCAAAAGCACAGGGTGAGCAATCAAACATACGGGTGCTCTATGCGCACCAGCAATCCGATGGCTATCGCGAACAGACTAAAATGGCGAGAGACGTTGTACAGACACAAGGCGATTTTATAGTAAGTGATAAAGGAACTTTGTCAGCGAACATTTTATATACGGATATATACTATCAAACACCGGGAGCACTTACCAAACAGCAGTTCGATGAAAATCCGAAGCAAGCGCGACCAGCAAGCGGAGCCGGCCCTGGCGCGGCTGAACAACGCGCCACTATATATAACAAAACTTTTTACTCAGGCTTAAGTTATGATTATCGCTGGAATGACCGGTGGTCTAATAAGACAGGTGCATACGGAACGCTTACTCAATTTGACAACCCAACCATCCGTAACTATGAACGCCGAGCAGAGCAAGGATTTGGTGCCCGAACCAATACACAATACGATTTCACAAAAGGTAAAGTAAATTTTGGCGGAGAATATCAGCGAAGCTTTTCGCCTGTAAAAGTATATGCGAACAACCTTGGGCAAAGTGGCGCATTGCAAACTGATGATGAGATTTCCATCAATACATACTTTGCATTTGCACAAGCGGAATTCTTTCTTCCTTCTGATTTCTTTGTAACGCTTGGCGGAAGTATAAATAAACTTAATGTATCGTTTCTGCGACTCTCAGATATACCTTCTTTTGAAGCCGAGAGGAAATTCGATGTAGTGTTCTCTCCGCGAGTTGCTTTACTTAAAAAAGTAAACGATGACCTATCCATCCATGCAAGCTATAGTCAGGGTTACTCGCCTCCTACTGTCCAGGAGCTATATCCGTCTGCCGGATATTTTGATAAGAGTTTAAATCCGGAACGCGGCAACAATATCGAGTTTGGTGTTCGCGGAACAGCGCTCCAAAAAACACTATCATACGATTTGGTAGTATATAATTTTCATCTCGACCAAACCATTGTTGTACGACGTCTTGAGGACTCCGGAGAGTACTTTGTAAATGCAGGAAAGACACTGCAGCGAGGTGCTGAAGTACAATTGAGCTGGTCGCCTGATTTATCTCCTCAGGCTTTTTTATCAGACTTCAGGCTTTCCACCAGTTATACTTTTAATGATTATACATTTAAAGACTATAAAAAAGATAACACCAGCTATGACGGCAATGATCTAACCGGTGTAGCGCCTAACATACTTTTCGCCAGTATGGATGCTGAGCTTCAATCAGGTGTTTATGCAAATGTAAACTATACCTATACCAGCAGTATACCATTGAACGATGCCAACACCGACTACGCAAACAGTTATTCACTGTTGGCAGCCCGCGCAGGCTTTCGTAAGGAATGGAAGAAGTTATCACTCGATATCTTTGGTGGTGTCGACAATCTGCTTGACGAGAAATATAGCTTGGGAAATGACTTGAACGCGCTCGGAGGCAGATACTATAATGCGGCACCGGGCATCAATTATTTCACCGGTATAAAAACAGGTTGGAAGCTTCAGTAGTAGTGATATGTATAGTGCCTACATACCTTTATTAAAAATAGAATGAGAGGTATTCCCGAAGCTATTCATCAACGTGTACACACCTTATTACAACAACAGGTTTCTTCTTCTATTCTTATAAAAGACTTTTCATTTATAGGGGGTGGATGCATCAATAACGGAGGTAAACTTTCAACATCGGAAGGAAGATATTTTCTTAAATGGAATGATGCTTCAAAATTTCCAGGCATGTTCGAAGCCGAGGCAAAAGGCCTGAAAAACCTTAGCGCTACGAAAAGCATTTATATACCGGAAGTTATCGCTGTGTCCCAAGCAGAAGGAGATCAATTTCTTTTATTGGAATTCATTGATCAATCATCACGATCGGCAAATTACTGGAAGGATCTTGGACAACAACTCGCTGCACTTCACCGAACCAGTTCTTTACTTTTTGGACTGGATCACTCAAATTATATAGGTTCGCTTCCTCAAACGAACACAACAAATTCTTCCTGGGTCGATTTCTTTATTCATCAACGGTTGCAAGTTCAGCTAAAACTTGCGACACAATCCGGACGTACTGAAAAATCTCTTCTTCGAAACTTCGACACACTATATACTAAGCTACCTTCGCTCCTTCCGGAAGAGTCACCTTCGTTGCTCCATGGAGATTTGTGGAGTGGCAACGTGATCATCAGTCACAACGGAGCGCCTTGCCTGATTGACCCTGCAGTATATTTTGGCCACCGCGAAATGGACTTGGCTATGACACGACTGTTTGGAGGATTCAATTCCGAATTCCTGGAAGCTTATCACGAAGAGTTTCCTTTGTCGCCTCAATTTCATGATCGCGTTGACCTTTATAATTTATATCCGTTGCTCGTACACGTGAATCTTTTTGGCGGCAGTTACCTCGCACAAGTAAATTCTATTCTCAAGCGATTCGTTTAGTGCGCGCGAAATTGTATTTTCGTTGTTTGGCAATTGACCCTTTGACCATCCGTGAGAACATACCTGACCTTCTGTATATTTCTTTTTCTAGTATCGACACAATGGGCACACACCCAATCTATACCTTTTCGATTTAATCATCTCACCATTAAAGACGGTCTCTCGCAATCACAACCCTATTGCATTTTTCAGGACAGCTATGGGTATATCTGGATCGGCACGCAGGACGGACTAAACCGATTTGATGGCAACCATTTTAAAGTTTTCAAAAACAATCCATTCGACAGTACAACGCTTACTCACAATTGGGTTTGGTCTGTACAAGAAGATAACAAGGGAGATTTATGGGTTGGTACATTTCAGGGGCTGTGCAAATATATACGTAAGGAAGACAGGTTCGTGCAATACTATCATAAGTCGCAAGACTCTACTTCTATCAGCGGTAACAGGCCTAACTATATTGTAAAAGATAAAAAGGGAAGGCTCTGGATTTCGTCCTGGGGAAGCGGTCTCAATCTATACAATGAAAAGACGAATACTTTTACCAGCTTCAAGAATGATCCGGATGATCAACAATCTATCAGTGACAACGCAGTACGAACATTATTTTGTGATAACCGCGGAACGATCTGGATCGGCACATGGAACGGTGGTTTAAATCGTGTTATCGAAGATGAAAAGGGAATCCGCTTTCAACGTTATAATGCACAAGGTGAGTATGGATTAGAGGGCGGTAATCGCATAACATCTATAGCAGAAGACAAGCAGGGTAACTTATGGATTGGCAGTTATGAAGCTGGTGTGATTATTCTGGATCGATCGGTAAATCGTTTCATTCGCGTACCGAATTTTCTTCAGAACGATGTGAATAAAATTATATGTGATACGCACAACAACGTATGGATTGGTACAAACAACGGCCTCCGATTCTATGATAATCAATCCAAAAAATTCTATACCTACCAGCATAATCCAGCGAACCCTTCAGGTATCAGCAACAATTCCATTTACGCACTGATGGAAGATCGTACCGGCATAGTATGGGTCTCGGGAAATGGATTGGACTTGTATGACCCACATAAAAATATTTTCGAGACTTATCAAAACAAGCAAGGCGATCCAAACAGTCTATCGCAAAACATGACATGGTCATTTTGTGAAGATGACGAGAAGAATATATGGATAGGCTCGGAAAGTGGGCCCATCAACATATTCAATCCTAAAACAAAATCATTCCGCCAACTAACGATTAGCGATAACCGCGGAAATATAGCAAGCAATATATACAAGATGATTTATAAGGATGGTGTTTTCTGGATTGCTTCCTTCAGTGCCGGCCTTGTGCGTTATGAAAAATATACTGGCAAGTCTACATTCTATCTGGGTGCTCATAATTCACCGTTGGGTAAAATAACAATGGTGAATGAATTGATGATGGATGACGATAACACCTTGTGGATTGGAACGAATGAAAATGGTCTGCTGCACTATAATCCTCAAGATGAAAACGTAACACAATATCGTTTTAATCCAGATGACGATAATACGATAGGCTCCAATTTTATCAACAGCATCACCAAAGACAAAAAAGGAAATCTGTGGATTGGATTTTGGGGTGGTGGCATGAGCATGCTTGACAAGCGCACCCAAAAGTTTACCAACTACCGTTACGATCAAAAAAATGCAACCGGCTTGAGCGACCAGGTAGTGATCAGTATAACACAACAAAATGATAGTATATTTTGGATCTGTACACACAGCGGTCTCAACAAGTTGAATATAAATAGCGGAAAATTTATACACTTCTTCGAGAAGGATGGACTGCCGAATAATGTAGTTTATGAAATGCTGGAAGATGCCGATGGAAATTACTGGATCAGTTCCAATGGCGGTCTCAGTAAATTCAACCCTAAAACCTATAGCTTTAATAACTATACGGAAGACGATGGCCTCCAGAGCAACGAATTCAATTCAAATGCTGCGCTTAAAAGCTCTTCTGGCGAATTCTACTTCGGAGGCGTTAACGGCGTTAGCATCTTTAAGCCCGAGGAAATCAAAGCGAACACAACGCCTCCATCGTTGATGCTACAAGGCTATACTATATTTGATAAATTTTATCAACCGCAGCAGAAGATAGACCTTGAATACTCGCAGAACTATATTACATTCTCCTTTGCAGCAATTGAATTCTCATCCCCCGATAAAATAAAGTATACCTACAAGCTTGAAGGTTTTGATCGCGACTGGGTTGAAGCCGGCAACGAGCGGGAAGCACACTACACTAATCTTGATCCGGGGCACTATATATTTCATGTAAAAGCAGCTAACTCCGATGGCTACTGGACTGATCCTGGTATATCTACCGTTGTAACCATCCATCCTCCATTCTGGCAAACGTGGTGGTTTATCGTGTTCGTGATAATAGTTTCCATCAGTATCATGTATGCTATACATCGTTATCGCCTGGAGCAATCTCTGAAAGTTGAGCGCTTGCGGAATAAAATAGCAAGTGACCTACACGATGAAGTCGGTTCCAGTCTTACGCGCATTTCCATTTATTCTGATCTTGTCCAAAATGGATCGGAAGAAAGTGAGAGTAAAGTATATCTGAAAGGCATTAGCGAATTGAGCCGAGAAGTGGTGACAACCATGAGCGATATAGTATGGTCTATCGACAACCGATATGATACACTGGAGGCACTGATGTTGCGCATGAAAGATTTCGCTACCGAATTACTGCAGGCCAAAAATATACGTTTCGAATTTCAGGCAATCGGTATAGATACTTCTAAAATTCTTGATCCGGTTCAAAAGCAAAATATATACTTGATTTTTAAGGAAGCGATCAACAACATCGTAAAGCACGCACACGCTACCGAGGTAACGGTGTTGCTCGCGGTCGATCATGGTGAATTTAAAATGGTGATCAAAGATAACGGCAAAGGCGTTTCTGTAAATGGTTCTGCAAAAGGCAACGGCCTGCGAAATATGAAACGAAGAGCCGAAGCTATCGAAGGGCAGTTTATCATGCAAAACACGCAAGGCACAACCATTTCGTTCGTAACCCGAAAACTATAAGAGAAGGCTGACGATCCATCAGCCTTCCTTAAATTACGTTTAGTAATTTTGATAGTTACTCATAATGGCAGCGAATACCGTTACCCACAAGATGATTGCAAACACAGATCCAATGGCGTACCAGATCAATATAGCTTTTGCCCAATTGCTTTTATTCGGATTCTCGCTCGAACCGAAGGCCCAGACGAATAACATGATTAAACCCACAAGCGGTATAAACGAAATTAAGAGAGTAACGACCCAATCTTTGGTCGATAACACCGGAGCTGTTTGCTGATTTTCCATAAAGGTGATTAAGTTTTGGTTTAGCTAAAGATACTTTATTTTTATATAGATATATACGATTACTCCATGCATCCGAAACTCCGCATCCGCTTTGAGCAGATTGAAACAGATCGAAAAAAACTACTGAACGAATTAATCGCGTTGAATGAAGATATACTCTGGAAGGCACTACAGGGTAAGTGGTCTATCAACCAGATTCTCACACACATCATGGTTTCAGAAAAACTATCGGTACTCTATATGCGCAAGAAATCGCTTGGAGTAGATCAGCTCGACAACTCAGGACCACTGGAGGTTTTTAAACTTCTCGTATTGAAAGCATCACAGCGGCTCCCTATTAAGTATAGTGCTCCCAAAGTACTCACTGAAAACACACCGGATGCATTACCTTTGCAAGAACTTATACGGCAATGGGACTCCGTCAGAAACGTACTTCGGGATCTCCTTGAAAAAATGGCTTACAAAAATATCCGAAAGAAAATTTATAAACATCCCGTTGTCGGGAGGCTTGACGTTCTGCAAGCGATGGCTTTCTTTCATGAACATATACATCACCACTGGCCACAAGTGAAACACCTTTTAAAAAATTAACACTCGTGCTTATTGATATTTAAAATACCTTACCCACTGAACTTAACCTTGCTATATGAATAAACGTATTCTCTTTTTTATTTTAACGCTTATTTCCTTCAGCCTCCAGGCACAACAAAAACTTCTTAGTCCAAAAGATTTTTTAGGATACGAACTTGGTGACCGTTTCACTCGCCATCATCGCGTTGTTGAATACTATAAACATGTAGCCGATGCTCTTCCAAATGTAGAGTTCTATCAATATGGCGAAACATATGAACATCGTCCATTGGTGTACGTTGTTGTTACATCGCCTGAAAATTTTCAAAATCTTGAACAGATCCGTTTAAACAATCTGAAGAAAGCCGGCATGGCCGAAGGTGCTCCTTCTGCAGATAAAAAAGCTATTGTGTGGTTGAGCTATAATGTACACGGCAATGAAGCGAACAGTACAGAAGCATCCATGCAAACACTATATGAATTGAGTAATCCGCAGAATCAGAAAACGCAAGAGTGGCTTAAGAATACAGTAGTAATTCTGGATCCATGCCTTAATCCTGACGGTCGCGATCGCTATGCTAATTTTTACAATCAGTATGGCAACGTGCCTCCGAATGGCAGTGAAGATTCACACGAACATAATGAGCCTTGGCCTGGCGGACGCGCTAACCACTATATGTTTGATTTGAACCGCGATTGGGCTTGGGGCACACAGACTGAAACGCAAGCACGTTTAAAAGTATATAATCAGTGGATGCCTCATGTACATGTTGACTTTCATGAGCAAGGCCATAATCATCCTTACTTCTTTGCTCCTGCCGCAGAACCTTTTCATGAGATCATATCAAAATGGCAGCGTGAATTCCAGGTGATGATCGGGAAGAATAATTCTAAGTATTTTGATGAGCAAGGATGGCTATATTTCACCAAAGAAGTATTCGATCTATACTATCCAAGCTACGGAGATACATACCCAACCTATAGCGGTGCCATTGGCATGACGTATGAGCAAGGTGGACAAACCGGAATCACAATCACTACAAAAGAGGGCGATCCACTAACATTGAAAGATCGTCTGACACATCATCATACAACCGGTTTATCCACTGTAGAGATTACTTCGATTAACCATAGCCGTGTGGTAGATGAGTTCGAAAAGTACTTTCGTGATAATCTTAACAACCCGGCATCAACCTATAAAACATACGTGATTAAAGGGAACAACAATCCCGACAAGATCGATCAGCTTGCAAAATGGATGGATGCTCATTCGATTAAGTATGGTTATGCTTCTGCTGGCAAAGCAACACGTGGTTTTGACTATCAAACACAAACCACTACAAATGTTTCGGTTTCTACAGAGGATATTGTGGTGAATATATATCAACCAAAATCACGATTCATTACTGCGGTGTTTGAGCCACAATCAAAATTACCGGACTCATTAACGTATGATGTCACGGCATGGAACTTGATGTACGCTTATAATCTGAAAGCTTATGCACTAACCGAACGCATCAACGCAGGTAAAGCCTATGAATCTAAAGTTTCCGATAATACAACAATAGCCTCTAAACCGTACGCCTATATATTCCAGTATCAAGGTGTAAAGGACGTTGCTTTTCTTTCCGCACTCATGCAAAAAGGTATAAAGGTTCGTTCTTCGTTAAAGGCGTTCAAAGTAAATGGTAAGGATTTCGACCGTGGAGCTCTAATCGTCACACGAAGAAATAATGAAAAAGTAGAAGACTTTGATAATACAGTTCAATCTCTTGCTAAAAGTCTGGGTCGCAAAATATACACTTCACCAACAGGTTTTGTTGAAAGTGGAAAAGACTTCGGTTCAAGCTCTGTCAATTACGTGAAGGCGCCAAACGTTGCGTTGTTATTCGGTGATGAGACGTCTTCGTTGTCTACAGGTGAAATCTGGTATTTCTTCGAGCAACAATTACACTACCCCATTACAACGCTTGGCACAGACTATATAAAGTATGTTGCGTTGAATAAATATGATGTACTAATTATCCCCGAAGGAAGATATTCATCACTTGATGAAAAATTCCTGGAGAAGATTTCCGGATGGGTATCAGCCGGAGGGAAACTGATAGTTATCGCAAACGGGTTGGATGCTTTCGCGGATAAAAAAGGTTTTGCATTGAAGCCCTATACAGATGATGATGAAAAAGAGAAGGCGGAGAAGAAAGAGAAAGATATAGCGAAGCAAGATGCTCTTACCCGCTACGAAGATGCAGACCGAAAAGAGATTTCCAATTTTATAGGAGGTGCAATTTACAAGGTCACGCTTGACAATTCGCATCCACTCGGATTTGGATTACCTGCCACTTATTATTCTCTGAAAACAAACGAGCTACGATACGGGTATATCGAAAATGGATGGAACGTAGGTGTACTAAAAGGAAAGCAAAAACCTGTTCAGGGATTTGCTGGTAAATATGCAAACGAAAAATTGGCAAACAGTTTAGTGTTTGGTGTTGAACAAAAAGGCCGCGGTAACATTGTATACCTCGTGGATAACCCGATGTTCCGTTGCTTCTGGGAGGATGGAAAAATGCTTTTATCCAATGCAGTTTTTCTTGTAGGACAGTAAGTCCGTATTTTTGCCTCCATGCATGAAACTTTTGAATCGATTGTAGATGGTCTGGCTGAAAAAGGATATGCTGTAGCAGATTCTTTTTTAAGCCAGACCGAGGTCGATGCTATACTGGCTACTCATGAATTCGCTCAGGGAATTGACGAGTTTAAAAAAGCGGGCATCGGTAAAAAACAAGATCTCCAAATAAATGAAGCTATTCGTGGCGACTATATTTACTGGCTTGATAAACAAACGGCTTCTGCGCCAGCAAAGATATACCTTGACCGGCTTCAGGAGTTGATCCAGTATATAAACCGCACACTTTTTCTAAGCCTGAAAGATTACGAAGTACACCTGACGATTTATCCGCCTGGTTCTTTTTATAAGCGTCACCTAGATCAATTTAAAAAAGATGATCACCGTAAGTTATCGGTGATTTGCTATTTGAACAATGATTGGCTCGAAGAACACGGTGGTCAACTTCGAATGCATTTAGAAGATGAAGGTGCCCTGGATTTTCTTCCTATAGCAGGAAGGCTAATCTGCTTTCGAAGTGATCAGATCGAACATGAGGTAATTCCTGCCACGCGCGAACGCCTGAGCCTTACCGGCTGGATATTAGATCAGGTCGCTGACTTAAGACATTTATAAAATCTTATCATGAAAAAGTATTTCCTTAAACTATATCAATACAACGTCTGGGCGAATCAACGCGTGCTCGGTTGCCTCGAGCGCCAGCATATAGAAGACGAAAAGATTCTGACGTTGTTAGGCCACGTTGTAGCGGCACAACTTCTATGGTTGCATCGTGTTAAAGGGCTTCCTCCACCCAATGTAAAGTTATGGGGTGTATATACCTTTGATCAGCTAGTCGCAATGGTTGATAGCGCGGGTAAGCAATGGCTTGATTTTGTAGAGAGTACTGATGATTTCGACAGGGAACTTACCTACAGAAATTATACAGGTGATCCGTATACTAACAATGTCGAAACTATCATGATCCACCTCGTAAATCATTCCAGTTACCACCGAGCCCAAATTGCTATGCTCCTTCGCCAGAACGGATTCGAACCGATCAATACAGATTTCATTACCTACGATCGCATCCTTCGCGACCAGTTAAAAGGTTGATAAAGCATTATCTGATATATAAGTTTTAGGTATATTAGACCATTAATCAAAGTATAATCCCATTACCATGAAAAGTATATATCTATTTATTCTCTGTGCCTGGATAACAACCGTCTCCTATGCACAAAACGATATTGTTGTTTGCCATACTCCGGCTACAGAAAAATTTGCCATGTTTGCCTCCAACAAAGATTTCAACGCATCACATTCGTTACCCGGAAAGTATATTCACGTAAGCGAAGAAGGTGGTAAGATGATTACTCTTAAATGCGCTGACGGAAAAGATGCCAATGGTTATTTACTCATGTCCAAAGTCAAAACCGACAATTGGATTTTTGTTTTTCAGGAGTGGTGGGGATTGAATGACTATATAAAAAGACAATCCGAAAGTTTATTCAAGGATCTAGGGAATGTAAACGTCCTTGCGTTGGACATGTATGATGGCAGAGTTGCCACTGACCGCGAAACTGCATCAAAGTATATGCAGGAGTTTAAACAAGAACGTGGCGATATCATTGTGAAAGGTGCTATAGCTTATGCTGGTAAAAATGCAAAGATCGGTACGATCGGGTGGTGTTTTGGTGGCGGCCAGTCCCTACAGGCCGCACTCACTGCAGGGAAGCAAACTGTAGCATGCGTTATGTATTACGGCATGCCGGTAGAAGATATAGACAAACTAAAGAAACTCAACTCTGAAGTGCTGGGTGTATTTGCAATTGAAGACAAATATATCACACCCGAGGTGGTCGCCAAGTTCGAGTCAAACATGAAGGCAGCAGGAAAGAAAACAATTGTCAAGAACTATAACGCTGACCATGGCTTTGCTAATCCAAGCAATGCAAAAGGATACAAAGAGGAAGCCTCGAAAGATGCTTACGCAAATACACTGGAGTTCTTCAAAGGCAAGTTAAAATAAAACTATACTCCCGCAGATCTTCAAAGATAGATGCAGATAAAGATACATTCTTTGAATTTCGTCTGCGTTAATCTGTGAGATCTGCGGGAGATTATATCATGCCCAAAGGATTTTATCCTTTTGCTTATACCAGTCGATATAGCTCGCGGCATGCACTTTCTCAATTTCGTGACGCTTTACTTTTAAAGAAGGCGTTATAAATCCGTTCTCAATGGTCCAACTTTCAGAAAGGACTACAACTTTTTCTATGCGTTCATAATGCTCCAGCGTAGCATTTACTATATCAAGCGTTGTTTGCAATCCCTCAACGATCTCTGTTTTACTCTTACCTGTAGCTAAACCAGAAAGTACAACCAATGCTATAGGCTGCGGTATACCCATCCCTACAACACATATACTATCGATATCCTTGTTGGAAGTAAATTTCATTTCGATTGGCGCGGGTGCTATAAATTTAGCTTTGTCTGTTTTAAACTGATCTTTAACACGGCCCGTTATTGTCAGGTAGCCATCAGCATCCACTACACCTTTATCTCCCGTTTTCAAAAATCCATCACTGGTAAATGACTGTCTTGTAGATTCCTCATCTTTATAGTAACCCAACATTAAGCCGGCATGCTTGGTCAGAATTTCTCCTTCTGCTGTAAACCTTGTTTCTATATCCGGCCATGGTTTACCCACAGTACCAATCTTTGCAGTAGTGCCATGGTTGCCATGTGAATAGCCACCATTTTCTGTCATTCCATATACCTCACGGATTTCAATACCAAGTTTTGCGAACCATGCCAATAGCGGTACAGGTATAGGAGCGGCCCCGCCTACAATTAAATGCGTTTTACTAAAACCAAGTTTCTTACGAATTGTGTTTTTTACAATCCACGATACTATAGGTATAGATAACAAACGATCAAGTTTTTGCTGTGGCATTTTAAGCAACACACCTTCCTGGATTTTTGCGAAGATACGCGGCACACCTCCAAAAAGCGTTGGCTGTACTTCGCGAAGATTGTCACCGAATTTATCCAGTGATTCTGTAAAAGATATAGTACTGCCAGAATAAAAAACCAGCATTTCTATATAGGAGCGCTCGGCAATATGGCTAAGTGGTAAGTAGGAAAAGAAACGTTCGGGTTTATCTATATGCAAATTTTTCGCAAGACTTTTTGCCACAAAATCAAAAGCACCAAATGTGAGTACTACACCCTTCGGTGTACCCGTTGTTCCCGAGGAATACATAATGGATGCAACATCTATAGCTGCAGGTAAGGGACTCGCTGCGAGTGGAGATGTATTTAGCAGATCATCCCACAGACTTCCCTCGTTGGGCCCATAGAAGGGGAAACTTATTTTGTGAACAGACGAAGCTATAGCAGCACGCTGCTTTCCGAAATCATCCAGCTTTCCTATAAATATAGCTTTCGCCTCGCTATGCTCTACTATATATTGAATTCCGGTAGCCGATAGGGTTGGATATATAGGAACAGAAATATAGCCAGCCATCCATATAGCAAGATCGGCCATAATCCAGTGTGCACAATTCTTGGATAGAATTGCAATTTTACTTTGCGGTGCTAAATGCAGTGATTTTAATGCGTTCGCAACTTTGCGAATTTCTATGCCCGCTTGTCTATAGGTATAAATTTTCCATTGCCCAGGAAGAGGCTGCCGTAAAAAAGGTTGATCCGGTGAATTTTTTTCCCAATAGTAAAAAGCTTCTAAAGGCGTGCTGGCAATCATTTTAGCTGGTTTATTCCATCAATTTATCATTGTTTATCGATTGCGCACGAATTCTTTTAAACTTTTAAGAAACATTTCCGTAAGGGGATATGGTAATGCGAAGGAACTCCAGGCACATGGTATACGTTTTTAAATCTGTATCTGGCTTTAAAATAAATTCTTATATGAAAAGGTATTCTATACACAGTATAAGAACATTACTATTCCTGTTGCTCGCGGCCTTCACACTGTCGGCCCGCGTTGATAATCACCCTGACGATGTTGAGTCTCACATCAAAAATGTAACAGGAACATATAATGTTTCAGACAAGAGACACGCTGGTATTGAATCGAAAAATTATTCGATTACAATTACAAAATCTGTTGCAGGTATCGCTGCAATTGAATTAGCCAACTTTGGTAATGTGATGTATGTTCCCGTAACAGCAGTTGTGCGAGGGAATAACTTTTATATTGAGCCTCAAATTTTTAAAGGCAAAAAAATGTCCATTCTTATTTCCGGCTCTGGCACAATAACCGATGCTGGTCTTCTTTTCGATTATACGATAGATACTGGGAAGTCACACCTGGTATATCAATGTGAAGCCGTAAAAAATTAGCATCCTTCCAAAATCATTTCAAAGCACAACCATTAACTGGTTGTGCTTTTTTATTTAGGCGCTATTGCGATTTTGATGTCATAACGGAAGATACACGATTCCAATTTCAACCTTCTGCAGTCATTTACTATCTGAAAATTGAATTTTTATCATGTGTTTTGAGGCTTGATAAAGACAAGCAGCGAAATGATTGTTTTTATTTTCATTTGACTGCGGATATTTAATCATCTTTTACAACTTTGCGATCATGAGTAAACCCGATAAAAAACTTTTCCTGCTCGATGCTTACGCACTTATCTATCGTGCCCATTTTGCATTTACCAAAACACCGCGCATTAATTCCAAAGGATTAAATACCTCAGTGCCTTTTGGATTCACCAATACGTTGCTGGAAGTTTTGCAAAAACAAAAGCCTACTCATATCGGTATTGCATTCGATACAGCTACTAAAACTTTTCGCGATGAAATATTCGCAGAATATAAAGCCAATCGTCAGGAAACTCCGGAAGACATTCGATATGGTATTCCTAAAGTAAAAGAAATTATACAGGGCTTTAACATTCCGATCCTCGAGATGGATGGTTACGAGGCGGATGATATTATCGGTACGCTTGCACGACAAGCTTGTACGCAAGGCTTTGAAGTATATATGATGACTCCGGATAAAGATTTCGGACAGCTCGTGAATGAATGTGTATTCTTATACAAGCCTGCCTATATGGGCAATGCCGTAGATGTATTAGGAGTAAAAGAAGTTTGTGAGAAGTGGGATATTGAAAATGTATCGCAGGTAATTGACATGTTGGGATTACAGGGCGATACATCCGATAACATTCCTGGTATTCCTGGCTTCGGACCAAAAACTGCTGCGACACTTTTAAAACAATTCGGGTCTATAGAAAATATTATAGCACATGCTGATGAGTTGAAAGGGAAACAAAAAGATCTCGTTAAACAATTCGGTGAGCAAGCATTGCTCTCGAAGAGACTTGCTACTATCATTACTGATGTGCCTATTGAATTCAGCGAAGAGGCACTCGTATATAGTGGTCCTGATGCAGAGAAACTGAAGCCGATCTTTAATGATCTGGAATTTAAAACTATATCTGCGCGCGTGTTTGGTGAAGCTGGTTCAATCGCTGCAGCACCTGTCAAGGCATCACCACAAAGCTCACAACTTTCTATGTTTGGTGGAGCCTCCGAAGAGTCTGCTGAAACAGCAACTGTAGAATCAGGAGAGCGAAGAAGTTTTGATGCTGGTAAAGTACAATACCAGGTATTGGAGGAAACACAGTATAAAGCCTTTGCGGAAAAGTTGAAAGAGCAAAGCAGCTTCGCGATTGATTCTGTTATTGATGACGCTGTTAATTTTGAATACGTTATCAAAGGTCTCTCCTTCTGCTACCGCGAAAGTGAAGCTTATTTTCTGCCCCTCGGAAATGCTGAACAAGTAGGCACTATACTTCGTGATTTCGCAGATGCTTTTGAAAATGAAAAGATTCTGAAGATTGGTCACAATCTTAAAGGAACAATTCTCGCTTTAAAGAAAGCGGGTGTAACCATACGCGGTCCGTTGTTTGACACCCTGCTGGCACATTACCTGATCGAGCCGGAAGCGGCTCATGATATACATACACTTTGCACACAGTATCTGCAATACGATCTGCTTCCAATCAGTCATTCAGATTTACGCGAACAACTCTGCGAGCGCGCAGACCAGTTGCTACAGCTTCGTCCTAAACTAAAGCAAGACCTTGAAACACGAAGACAATCGCTGTTGATGAACAACACCGAAATGCCATTGGTGAGTGTGCTGGCTGCTATGGAATTTGAAGGTGTAAAAGTAGATACAGCTGCGCTGTCCAAAATGTCAGATGAACTTCGCCAGGAATTGGAGAAGGTACAACGGGAGGTCTATGAGTTGGCCGGTGTAGAATTTAATATAGGTTCGCCAAAGCAGTTGGGAGAAGTGCTCTTCGAAAAAATGAAACTGATCGAGAAACCTAAGAAAACAAAATCGGGTCAGTATGCTACCGGTGAAGATATACTCACGAGTCTTGCACCCAAGCATGATATAGCGAAGAAAATTCTCGACTATCGTGAATATGAAAAACTAAGATCAACGTATGTAGATGCGCTTCCAAAGATGATCAGCAAGTTTGATGGTCGCATTCATACAGACTATAGACAGGCTGTTGCTGCTACCGGGAGATTAAGCTCCAACAACCCTAACCTTCAGAATATACCGATCAGAACTGCAAAAGGGAAACAGATTCGCAGAGCCTTCGTATCGCGTGGTGAAGAGTATCTTTTTATGTCCGCAGATTATTCGCAGATCGAATTAAGAATTGCTGCGTCCTTTGCCAAAGATGAAGTAATGATTGAAGCCTTCCGAAATAAACGCGACATCCATACTACTACGGCAGCGAAAGTTTTTAAGGTGCCATTGGAGCAAGTTACACCAGACATGCGAAGGAAAGCGAAGGAAGTAAATTTCGGTATCCTATATGGCAGCACTGCTTTTGGTCTTTCACAAAATCTGGGTATATCCCGGACGGAGGCAGCAGAAATTATTGATTCATACTTTAAGGAATTCCCTGCTATCAAGCGCTATATGGATGATTCTATTAACATGGCGCGCGAGAAGGAATATGTGGAAACTATTCTTGGACGAAGACGATACTTGCGTGATATCAATTCGCGTAATATAACTACGCGTGGCTTTGCGGAACGAAACGCCATCAATGCACCCATCCAGGGAAGCGCTGCTGATATTATTAAAATCGCGATGATCAACATTCATCATTGGCTGGAGAAAAAGAATCTGAAAACAAAAATGATCATGCAGGTGCACGATGAATTAGTATTTGATCTTCATAAAGATGAAGCTGACCTTGTAAAGGAAAATGTTATAGCCTTGATGAAATATGCAGTACACCTGGCCGTGCCTATGGAGGTTGAAGTTGGCATTGCTACCAACTGGCTCGAAGCGCATTGAGTATAGGTTTCATTTGTAAAAGTTCAACAGTATCAAAGTGTTGTCTATACATTTGTAAATTGTTAATATATATACAGGGCAAATTAAAATTTATAGCGGGAAAAAACGCACGGTATATTTGTGAGCCTTTTTGTTTGTAAAGCGTTTGCTGAATTCAAAAAGCCTTTATATTTGTGCCCCATCAAAATAAATTTTATTTAACTACGTATGACAAAAGCTGAATTAATTAGCAAGATCGCAGAAGACACAGGCATCACGAAAGTAGCTGCTAACACTGCGTTGGAATCATTCCTTGGTGCTGTTGAAAAAACGTTGAAGAAAGGTGACAAGCTTACACTCACTGGCTTTGGTACATTCTCTGTAGCAAAGAGAGCTGCGCGTAAAGGCCGTAACCCTTTCACAGGAGAAGCCATTAAGATCAAAGCTAAAAAAGTTGCCAAATTCAAAGCCAGCAAAGAGCTTTCAGGCAAACTTTAATCAACATTAATTACAAAAGGAAAGACCCTGGTTATTAACAGCCAGGGTTTCTTTTTATAGGATACTTTCAAAAAGTATTGAAAGTTTAGAAACTTTTGGTAGATTTGATCGTATGAAGTATACAGAGGCAAAAGAAGAACTGATCCAGGCCTGGGGAAACCTGGGATATAGCTGGGGCCTCAATAAAACCATGGCACAAATTCATGCACTTCTGATGGTCTCACCAAGATCCCTTTCAACAGAGGAAATTATGCAGGAGCTCTCTATCTCCAGAGGAAATGCTAACATGAATATCCGTGCGCTTCTTGACTGGGGAATTATTTCGAGAATACTTATTCCCGGTGAGCGCAAAGAATACTTTAAGTCGGAGAAAGACATTTGGGCATTGGCGAGACAAGTAGCAAAGGAAAGAAGAAAGCGTGAACTCGAGCCGATCCTGAAAGTATTACGCGAAGTAAATGATGTGCAGAGCGATGGATCAGACGAAGCAAAAGAATTAAAACGTGTAGTAAAAGACCTGAAGAACTTTGCAGAAAAATCTGATGGATTATTGGAGACTTTCATCAAATCAGAAGAGAGCTGGTTCTGGAATGTAGTTTTAAAAATCATGAAGTAAATTCATATTTTTTTTCCTCTATGTTTCAATATTTTCTGAAAATACTAAAAGTACAATCAATATGAGATACATCGACACAATCGCTCAGACGCTGTTCATTGCTGGTGCATTGGTTTTCCTGTTCCTGGGTATATTCTATCATGATGTGCGGGGATTTATTTTCGTTTGTCAGTTTTTTCTCGGATGCTGGCAAGTTGCCAGTTGCATTATTTCGCTTATCAAACATCCTGAGAATAACTCCTCCCGAAGAAAACATTTGCTTATCTCTGTTTTCTATATACTGTCTCTTTTCGTTTTCGGAGCTGCTATCTCTCACTATAAAATTCCTGATGTATATACCCTGATATATGGCACCGTTCCCGCATGGGCATTGGGAATATACTATTACATCATCACACTCCGGTGGTGCTTTCCTAAAATTAAGCGCAGTGGATTTCTACCTCATCTCAGCTTTTAATTTTTCACTTAACCATATATATTTATGAACTACATCATTCTAACTTACAGCGTTTACCTGGTCGTTACTATTCTGCTTACCATCTGGGTAGCACGAACACTCTTTGCAAACGGACGTATATTTCTCATTGAGATCTTTCACCAGGATATAACGTTGGCCGATAGTGTAAACAAATTACTCCTCGTAGGCTTTTATCTGGTGAACATCGGCTACGCAGTATATACATTAAAGATCTGGAACACGATCGACAACACACAAACCATGATTGAGACATTAAGCGAAAAAATCGGGTGGATCATTCTGGTACTGGGCGCCATGCATTTCTTCAATCTCTTTATACTCTTTAACCTGCGCAGAAAAGCACGTGAAGTTGCGAAAGCTGCTGTATAACAGTCGTAATTAACTATATTTCAACTATACTACTCCAAATGAATAAGATCGTTATAGCCGGTGGTTCAGGTTTTCTGGGAAGAGCACTGACCGATTATTTTGTAAAGCAGAATAAGGAAGTCGTTATACTTTCCAGAAAACCAGGAGTAAGCCAGCAGCAACACGTAAGAGAAGTATATTGGGATGGGAAAACACTTCGCGGCTGGAATCACGAACTCGAAGGAGCAGAAGCATTGATCAACATGAGTGGCAAGTCTGTTGACTGCAGATATACTGAAGAAAACAAAAAGTTAATCTACGAATCAAGACTTACCTCTACACGCGTATTAGGCACCGCTATACGTCAGTGTAAAGTGCCACCGAAGGTATGGCTCAACTCAAGCTCTGCTACTATTTATCGCGCCTCCTACGACAAGCTGATGGACGAACGCAATGGTGAAACCGGACAAGACTTTTCAATGGACGTATGCAAGCAATGGGAGGCTGCGTTTAACGAAAGTATTACACCACGAACGCGCAAAGTAATTCTGCGTACAGCCATAGTGTTGGATCCGAAGGGCGGAGCATTGGCGCCACTTTTAAAACTTGTGAAAGCTGGTCTCGGTGGAAAAATGGGAGATGGCAAACAATACTTCAGCTGGATTCATATGCAAGACTTTTGCAAAGTAATTGATTGGCTTATCAATCGACCCGCCACAGGAGTTTACAACGTTTGCTCACCCCAGCCGTTGTGTAATACCGACTTTATGAAATTACTGCGACACAGTTTAAATGTACCCTTTGGACTGCCGCTGCCTGTATCTCTTCTCAAATTCGGGGCGCAATTAATTCGCACCGAAACAGAGTTGGTTTTAAAAAGCAGAAAAGTTTATCCGCAAAGATTATTAGATGAAGAATTTGTTTTCGAATTTCCTGACCTGAAAGCTGCCATTGAAAATTTATGTCAGGTAGAAGCGAAGAAAAACTGAAACAATATTTTATAGCCATCATTCCGCCCCCACCGGTTTCGGACGATGCGCTGCGTTTCAAAAATTATTTTCGCGATCAGTATAACAGCAAAGCATCACTCAACTCACCACCACACGTTACACTCCACATGCCTTTCAAATGGAAGGAGGAAAAAGAGAGTGAGCTGGTAGCCGCATTCTCCAGGTTCGCATTGGGAAGGCCTATATTTAAAATGGAGCTTCATAATTTCGGTTCCTTTCCTCCACGCGTTATTTTTATCGATGTCGTACAAAACGATTCACTGGATCTCCTTAACAAAGAGCTTCATCGTTTCTGTAAACGCGAACTGAATTTATTCAACGCATCGTATAAGGATCAACCTTTTCATCCGCACCTAACACTTGCTTTTCGTGATTTAAAAAAACCGATGTATGAAAAAGCATGGGCTGAATTTCAGGAACGAAAATTCTCAGCGCGCTTCGATGTAGAATGTATAGTATTGCTGAAACACAATGGAAAGATTTGGGAAGTCCGGAAAGAATTTTTATTCGACCCTTCCTCTCTTCCGAAAGATGAAGAAGCAAATTCTTTCGAATTCCATCATTGATTACTTCTCACAAAAAGATCCCTTCGCGATCCAAAGTTTCTTATAGTTAACTTCGAGTAATCCTTCCTGAAGACCTGGGTCTGCTTCAATCACTTCTTTCTGCAACTCACCGCGCATGATCAGAATGCCGCCATCGTGATCGCCAAATATACCTTCAGTAACTACATTTCCGGTGTCGACAAGTTTTTTCAAGAATGCATTGTGCTTTTCAATGATCTGCGGATAATTACCAGCAGTAAATTTACTTACTACAGCATCGAACCGAACAAAGGAATAGGACACCATCTCGTAGGGTTCGGGAGCCTTGCAAGGCGCACTGACACGCGAAGTATAGGGAAGAATCTCAACGTTCCAACGATTGGCCTGCACACCCGGATCCGTGCTTAGCCATTGCTTCGCTTCATCTATAGATTGCGTATTAAGAATAAATATACCACCGCCACCATCAAATGGGCCGGCTGCCAGGAGCTTGCCTTCTTTTGCCAGTCGTGTAATGTTGGCCATGTGTCCCTGCATCAATTTATCCGATTGCTCTTTTGATATAACCTCTGCGTCCGTTTTCTTATTCAGAAAAACCAACGCGTATTTTTTATTCTGACTGAAACCAGAAAAGGCTGCAATCATCAAAACGGTTATCAAAAGATATTTCATAGCCATAAATGTTTTGCGAAACTTACTGATAATAGGTGAAAGTATTTTTGTGCACTCGCTTTTAAAAACTGAAACGGCTTAAATATAGTTTGAAGCACTCGGTTCAGGATTTAATCTGTTGCTACTTCCCTTTTCTTCCGATCAATAAGATACCCACGAGGATTAAAATTGTCCCGGTGATCTGCAATGCATAAATTGGTTCGTGCAAAAAGAAATAAGCTTGCAGTATAGTTGACATCGGGCCGATGCTTCCAACAATAGCAGCGTTGTCAGAACCGATACGTTTGATTCCTTCCGTTACCAAATAAGATGGAATAACTGTACTGACGATCGCCATCGTGAAGCTATAAAAATATACCAGCGGCGATAAGTTCAACAGTGAAGTGTTACTAACAATGGCGTAATGTACCAGCACGCCAGCCGAAGCAAACGTCATGGCATAGCTGTTGAATTTTGCTGCACCGACAAGGGGTATAAGCCTTCCACTTCCTACAATATATAGCGCGTATGTAATCGCACATAAAAAAATGAGGGCAGCACCAAGATAAAAATCATGGTTACGCTGTTCGCTCCAGTCTACTTCACTATAGAACGCTAATGCAAGTCCGCCATAGGTAACAATCAACGCCAACCATTGATAAGTCTTGATCTTTTGCCTATAAAAAACGGCTGACATCAATAGCACCAAGGTTGGATATATAAATAGGATTAGCCGCTCCATACCTGCAGATATATACTGCAGTCCGAGAAAATCAAGCAAGCTACTGACATAATAACCAAGCAAGCCAACAATGGTGACACCGATCCATTGCCGGGTAGTGAACTTGACGTTATCGTCTTTACGCGATGAAACAGCCGCTGACACTATAAAGAACGGCAGCGAAAAAAGCATACGCAATGCGAGCAGCGTTACGGCATCTATAGTGGTATCGCGATATGCAAGCTTTACAAAAATGGCTTTTGTAGAGAAGCAAATTGCTCCTGCCAAAGCAATGAATATACCTCCGATAAAGTAAGGAGATGATGTTGAGGGCTTAATCATGATCAAATTGTTGTTGCTAACAACACTTCGTTTGTCTACCGGTGATGTATGCGGTCAAATGTATACTTTTTCATACAACGATGCTAAGAAGATATTGATTATAAGCAACAGGCTACAGGTATATATACTTGTAGCCTGTGCTGTTTAATTTATTTGATCAATTGCCAATGGATGAGACTCTCGTCTCGATTAACTTCTTCAAAATTATTTTTCTCCAATACCCGATGTGACGGAATATTCATAAGGGGTGTATCTGCCGTAATGGCCTTGAGCGGCTCATGCGAAAAACCCCACGCAACCATTGCCTGTAGGGCCTCCGTTGCGTAACCCTTGCCATGATACCGGATGTCTAGCCCATACCCTACCATCGATTTGCCTTCTTCATTTGGAGGACCTGTAAAACCGATGCCTCCAATGGCTATATGCTCATTCTTGACTATAATTTCCCAGTTGGTATACCACTTAAAAGATGATCGGTAAACGTCTGTGTTCATGATCCAGAAGCCAATGGCTTCTTCGAGATCCTGTGCCACCAAAGGATCGTTTTGTCGCGGCTCATATTTCGCACCGAGATCTTCCGCTAAACCTTGTGGATTATTTTTATACAGTAACATTTGCTCATGCGTTAATGGCACAAGCTTAAGTCGTGTTGTTTCTAACATGGTTGTAAATACTTGTTGATTAAAAAAGATAAACTATCGCAAAGAAGTCAGCGCGATTTCAGGCCATAATCAATAGCACTACTGAAGTATAGTTTGAGAACTATAAACAGTTTTGACAAAGTGAGCCACGAAAGTGCTGACGCGATCAGACCCTTCCAGGCAAAGAAATTAAAATGTTTAGCTTTTTCAGAGGCGTTTAAACTCGACATAAAAGTAAATAAAAAGTAACAGATCGAAAAAAACTGTCGCCCGCAGACTCTGACTGTTAACTGTTTTTCTTTCTTTGCACCGTGAAAGTCCTGATTCTTCATCAACATTTTAATACACCCCAAAAAGGAGGAGCTCTCCGCTCTTATTATCTCGCAAAGGCATTGACGGACCAGGGAATTCACACCGTTGTAATAACAGGGCACAACGAGAATGTGCAACGGATGGAAACAATAGAGGGCATTGAAGTTCACTATCTGCCGATCGCATATCAAAATCAATTCGGTTTTTATAAACGCAGTGTATCGTTCTTAAAATATATAATGCAGTCCGTTCGTGTCGCTGGCACGCTCAAAGATGTTGACCTCTGTTACACGATCTCTGTACCACTCACCATTGGACTCGCTGCGTTGTGGATCAAGAAGCGAGTTAAAATCCCATACATCTTCGAGGTAGGCGATTTATGGCCAGATGCTCCTATACAGATTGGCGTCATCAAGAATTACTTTTTGAAACAATCGCTATATAGTCTGGAGAAATATATTTACGATGAAGCGAATTCTGTTGTGGCACTTTCACCCATGATCAAAGCCGCGATCGAAAAGAAATCGCCAGGCAAGAAAGTACACCTCATTACCAACATGGCGGATACTGATTTCTATTACCCGGAATCAAAGGATTCAGCACTGGAAGCTAAATATAGTGTTCAGGGTAAGTTTGTTGTTTCATATATAGGTGCCGTTGGGTACGCCAATGGGTTGGATTATTTTCTTGAATGTGCACGCAACTGCCAGAAGGCATCACTTCCTGTTCACTTTCTTTTGTGTGGCGATGGCGGTATGGCCAACCGGCTGCGAGAGAGTACTGCACGAATTCAATTGAGCAACTTGACTTTTGTTCCCTTCACAAATCGCGATGGTGTAAAGGAGTTAATGAACATTACCGATGCATCGTTTATCTGTTACCGGCCGTTGCCTATACTCGAAACCGGATCACCCAACAAATACTTTGATGGTCTTGCTGCCGGTAAACTTATCATTGTCAATTTCGGTGGGTGGATCAAAGAGGAGATAGAGAAGTATAGCTGTGGGTTCTATAGCGATCCTAAACACCCAGCTGCATTTGTTCAGAAGATTCAAGTATATATAGCTGATAAAAGTCTGCTAAAACAAAGCCAGCAAGCGAGTCGCCTGCTGGCCGAAGAAAAATATTCGCGTACGAAGTTAAGCAATGAATTCGCTTCTATACTTAAATCCGGACGTTGATCAATGCTTGATCGAATTCCAGATGTCTACATCCAATAAGTAGGTTCCATCGGATTGCTTTTTCCATACGTTGGCAAACTTCACCTCCGAAGTATAAACAGAATCCTGATACTTTGTTTTCGTAGTCGTGCGCCCGGTTTCATAGATATAGTCACCGCTTCCGTCAATTGACAAGGTCTGTGTTTTCATGTCCAGTAGCTCTGATCCATTTAAAGCATTACTCCAAAATCTTTTGATGGCGTTCTTGCCAATGTAAATCTCGTAGCCGCCATTTGGACAAAGCTTGGCGCTATCGGTATACATGGTGACTAATTTTTCGGCGTTGCCTTCTTTAAAAAGTGCACTCAACTTTTCATTTCGCTCATGCAAAATTTCACGCATCTCACTTACAGAAAGTGTTGCACGTTGGCAGCCACCTAGTAAAATACATATAACAATACTAACAGGTAAAAATCTCATAACTATATATGTTAGGAAGGGAGCAAAATTATTGAAGAATCAACCGGCAATCCTCTGAGTCAAGATTTGTTCTTCTGTCGAAGGCAAAATCATAAAATCCGGCTTCATCCTTCCTGGCGTTGATTACCAATCTACTTCTACCGGTTTCAAGCTTTTGATTATCGTATGCCTTCAACAAAACAGTATCCTGAAAATCTTTATTGAAGATGCAGTATACACTTACAAGATTATCAACTCCGAGTGTGTCGTTGGCGATAATGACCTTGCCAAGTTCAATGCCTTGTGCCTTCAGCTCCGGACTCAATTTTACTTCTACATTAAAAGAATTCTGAACACCACTGGAGGCACCCTTGATAAACTGACCAACGGCTTCCCCCGTTTTCTCACCGGTCTTTTTTAGCGAACATGCTGAGAAGAGAACGATCAACAAACACAGACTTGTTAATTTCATATTGCAAAGTTACACGTTCGCAGCTAAATATATACTATAGTCGAAACGCATCTACTCCAAAACCTTCTCTGAAATTTTCCCTGTCTTCTTATCCTTCAGGATTACTTTTTTAGAACCATAGTGCGTCATTTCTTCTTTAATAAGATAGTGATCAGCATCGTATTCTACCAGGTGGCTATCTTTTGATACACCCTCACGCCCGCGCCAGATATCGAGCTTTACGGGTTCCCAAAGTTTCGTCTTTGCAGACTTATAGGCAGCATCGAGTATAGCGTTTACAACGTAGCCATCGTAAAACGTTTCTTTCGGATCAACACCTTTTTCGTATGCGTTGAACATATCCATGAACATGTGATTATATCCCAACTCATTCAACTCATCTCCTACCGGGAACAACCATCCTGTATTACTCTCAGCTTTTTCAGCAACGTAGTCTGCACCTTTGCCCGTTGTAAACATATCGAAACCTGTGCGCAGAAAACTGTTGATCCAGATTGTGCCCTCCGTTCCCATCACTTCATCGCGCAAGTCCAATCCCCCACGGAAAGTCCAGCTTACTTCAAACTGTCCTATAGCACCATTTTCATACTTGACCAAACCGATCGCATGATCTTCTGCATCTATAGGTTTTACTTGTGTATCGGCCCAGCACATTACCTCTACGGGCTTTATATCTTTCCCTATATAACTCCGCGTGATCTCTACGCAATGACAACCCAGATCAAGTATACATCCACCACCCGCTTGCTCTATATCCCAGAACCAATCACTGTGCGGGCCAGGGTGTGTTTCGCGTGACTTCGCCCACAAAATTCTTCCCAATGCACCACCCTTTACACTTTCCTGGGCTTTGATAAATTTAGGAGTATATACCAGGTCTTCGAGGTAGCCATTGAAGACACCCGCCTTTTCTACAGCGAGAAGCATACGCTTGGCTTCCTCTGCATTCCGGCCTAATGGTTTTGTAGTGATTACACCTTTCTTATGCTTGCAGCAAAGTAACACCGCCTCCTCATGAAGATTGTTGGGAAGTGATATACATACTATATCTACTTCGGGGCGATTGATCGCCTCTTCCATGGTGGTTGTGCCGAAGGCAACGTTATAGTCTTGTGCAAATTTCTTTACACTCTCTTCCCTGCGTGAATAGATGCTGACAATTTTGTCTTTGCTTCTATAGCCTTGCAATGAATCAGCATAAAATCGTCCGATAAAACCGGAGCCGAGCATAGCGATGTTCATAATGTTGTAGTTTTATAGTTATATATTTTCTGTATCAAAGATGATTATATACTTTTTGTTGCCTGGGCCTTGTTGTCCCGGAAAAACAATATAAACAGCACAAGCACCACTGCTGCAATACCAGCAGGTACAAGCCACACGTTTGTCCAGTTGGTTACCACCGGATCACCCGAGGAGTATATATCCTTCACTTTTCCGGCTATAATAGAGCCTATAAACATGCCTACTCCATAGGTGGCCAATGATATTAATCCCTGTGCCTGCGATTTGATCTTGTCACCAGCTTTTAAATCGGTATAGATCTGTCCGGTTACAAAGAAGAAATCGTAACATACACCGTGGAGTAAAATTGCAGTATATAGCATCCAGACAGATGTATCTGCTGTACCGTATCCAAAGAATACAAAACGTATGATCCATGCGATCAACCCGATGATCAGTATTTTCTTTACACCAAACTTTTGAAAAGCAAAGGGAAGCAACAACATGAAGATCACTTCCGATGCCTGGCCCAGCGACATCTTGTTTTCTATTTTAAAGGTCGTGTAATCCGCGGAAGGAAATGCAGTGGCGTATGCATCCGTCAAAGATGGATTGGCCCATGCGTAGTAGAAAGACAAGGGTATACATATAAGTATAGAAGATATAAAGAAGATGGTAAAAGATCTGTCTTTGAATAATACAAATGCATCTTTACCTATTATCTGTGCGAAGCTCACAGTGCCCGTTGCGGAAGGAGCAGTATGCGGCAAAAAAAATGCAAGCACACCGAGCAATGCTGCTGCGATCATGGAGATCTGAAATATAGCGACCTGATCACCAACTGCCATGAACCCAACAATGTTAACTACTACAATCCACGCCAGTGTTCCGAAGACGCGTATAGCGGGAAATTGTTTTTCAGGATTCGTCATCTGCTGCATGGCAATAGAAGTTGTCAGCGCAATGGTTGGTGTAAAAGTGAAGCAGTATAATAACATGATCCAGAAAAAGGAATCCGGATTGTCTGTGTTAACAAGTATAAAGAGTAAAGCAGCTCCTAACAGGTTAAGTATACCCAACACTTTTTGTGCAGCGAAGTAACGATCCGCCAACAGCCCTATAAAAAAAGGTGCTGCGATCATCGCTATAGAAAAAGCTGCGTATGCATTTCCAACCTGGTCTCCGGTAGCATGAAGTTGGTTGGTAAGATATTTACTCATCTGTCCGTACCACGCTCCCCAGACAAAAAACTGAAGGAACATCATCAGAGACAGTTGGATGCGAACAATTGGTTTCATAATGCAGAAGTACAGGAGAAATATACAGGGATGATTTGAATCTATAAAACCTCCCGTATAAATTCACATGATGTGTTCTTCGCACACTATTAATTACCAGGCAAATCTTAGCCAGGCAAAAAATTTCCGGTGCCTGGTGTATTGCATGTCTTTTTCAAATGCATAGGCTTCTTTCTCGAATGGAATAGTATAGTACGCGGTCATGTGATCTTTGCCTTTCAGACGTGCTATACCATAGAAAAGTAAATACAGCAGCCAATGAAAAATAAAGAGCATCTCAAGCTGCTGGTAAAAATGAATAAGCTCGTGGTTGATGATTTCATCCTTTTGTTTGCAGCCCTTCCAATAAAAAATGAAGACAAAGAATGAGAAGCCATCATACTGACCGAATAGCTTCTTGTTGGTAGCGATTTGAAAGGGGATCACGACTGGCGCCCGATCATCGCTTCAGCATAGGTCTTTAAAAGCCCTCTCGCATCAGCATGGATGCTGAGTCGCTCAAGATTATCAAAACCTTTTCTGAAAAACTGATCGACCTTTTTTTCAGCTAAAGTTTGAACACCGAGTGTATTGTAGATTGACTTTACAGCTTCTACTTTTTGCTTCTTGTTGAATTTTTTAACAGCAAGCCACTCTGCTAATTCACGCTTGATTTTACCCTGTGCTTTTTCACGAGCCTTGATGAGCAGGAAAGTTTTTTTGTTGGCAATGATATCGCCTCCTACCTGCTTGCCAAATTTTTCAGGGTCAGCATACGCATCGAGCAGATCATCTTTCAATTGAAATCCTATACCTATATTAGTTCCGAATTCGCGTAGCGCTTTGCGGTCATCTTCAGAAGCATCGGCAAGTATAGCACCGAGCTCAAGACTAAACCCCAGCAACACTGCAGTTTTCAGACGGATCATATTTATATACTGTGCTTCGCTTACAACGTCCGTTGTTTCGAATTCCATATCCCACTGTTGCCCTTCACATACCTCAGCAGCACACTGATTGAAAGCTTTTAGCACGAGCTTCAGTTTGGCAGGTTCTATATTCAGAAACATGTCGTATACCTTCACAAGCATAACATCTCCTGAAAGTATAGCCGTGTTTACATTCCACTTCTCATGTACCGTTTGCTTTCCTCTGCGCAGCGGAGCTTTATCCATGATGTCGTCATGCATCAGGGTAAAGTTGTGAAATGCCTCCACGGCTGCAGCGAATGGCACCACGCTTTTTACATCGCTTTTATACAAGGAATATGAAAGTAAGGTAAGCATGGGGCGCAGACGCTTGCCTCCCAAACTCATCAGGTAGCGGATCGGCTCATATAAGGACACCGGTTGCTTACCATACTTCTGTTTCGAAAATTCTTTCTCGAGTAATGATTGATATGACTTCAGTTGCTGCATAGAAATCCTTGCACTATAATAAACCGCGAAGGTGCAATTTTGATTTAATCTTCGAAAGATTTTTTTACAGCTGGCTCAGCAAAGACGAGGTCGATCAATCGCTTGTCTATATCCGTTTTCTTTACGCGAACTTTTACACGGTCGCCTAACGTATAGATCTTCTTTCGCTTACGTCCTACAATGCGATAGCTTCGCTCATCAAATTCATAAAAGTCATCGGTAAGGTCAGCCAATCGAATCATGCCTTCACACTTCGTCTCGACGATCTCCACATACAAGCCCCACTCGGTAACACCGGAGATCAAGCCTTCATATACTTTATTTTCAGCAGAAGCCATGAACTCAACTTGCTTATACTTGATCGAAGCACGCTCGGCATCTGCAGCACGCTTCTCGCGTTCGGAAGAGTGAAGACTTTTCTGTTCGAATTCTTCTTTACTCACTGGCTTGCCATCATCCAGATAATGTTGCAATAGTCGATGCACCATCATGTCCGGATATCTCCGGATCGGAGATGTAAAGTGTGCATAATGTTCGAACGCCAAGCCGAAGTGTCCTTTGATTTCAGTTGAATACTTTGCTTTCGCCATCGTACGGATCGCGAGTTGCTCGAGTATATTTTGCTCAGGTTTACCTTCGATCTCTTCCATCAGTTTGTTAAGTGAACGGCTGATGGATTGTTCCTCCACATTCATTTTATGTCCAAACTGTTTCGCGAACACAGAGAAGTCTTTTACTTTATCCGGATCCGGGAAATCGTGAACACGATAAACAAAAGTATTCTTCTCTTTACCCTTTTTATAGTTATATACAAAGGTTGCTACTTGCTTGTTTGCAAGAAGCATGAACTCTTCGATCAGCTTATGTGCATCCTTTCTTACCTTGGGTATAACAGCGAGTGGCTTTCCTTGCTCATCAAGTTTGAATTTCACTTCCGTGGTTTCAAAGTTAACAGCACCTTTGTTGAATCGTTCTTTACGAAGTTTCTTCGCCAGCGTGTTGAGTATAATTAACTCCTCGGCATAATCGCCTTTACCAGTTTCAAGTACTTCCTGCGCTTCTTCATAGGTAAATCGTCTGTCGGAATGAATAATCGTTCTTCCAAACCATTCTTTTTTGATCTTCCCTTTATCGTCCATTTCAAAGACCGCAGAGAATGTAAGCTTATCTTCATTCGGACGAAGCGAGCACAATCCATTTGATAATCGCTCGGGCAACATCGGGATGGTACGATCTACCAGGTAAACGGATGTCGCGCGATCATACGCTTCTTTTTCTAACTCTGATTTGAGATCTACATAGTGTGTTACATCTGCGATGTGTACACCAATCTCATAATCACCGCTGTCAAGTTTTCGGAATGATAATGCATCATCAAAATCTTTCGCGTCAAGCGGATCGATTGTAAATGTTGTTATCTCCCGGAAGTCCCAACGCTTCTTGATCTCTTTCTTCGTGATACCCTCATCAATTGATTCGGATTCTTTTTCAACCTGTTCCGGAAATTTAAAAGGAAGACCGAACTCTGCCATGATCGAATGGATCTCAGCATTATTCTCTCCGGCTTTACCGAGTACATCTACAACTTTTGCTTCCGGTTTACGATCGTTCTCCGACCATGAAGTAACTTCTATAATTACCTTGTCACCGTTGCGTGCTCCATTGATGTTCTCAGGGTATATAAAAAAGTCCTGGTGCATTTTACGATGGTCAGGAACCACAAATGCAAAGTTCTTGGAGAGCTCGAGCTTGCCTACATAACGCGTACGGTTACGTCTGATCACCTGTGTGATTTTTCCTTCCGGATGATCACCATGGCGTGTCGGCAGAATCTCGATCTTAACAGTATCGCCATCCACCGCGGAACCCATGTCCCGCGACTTTACATATATATCATCTTTACCTTCGCCTATACGAACGTATGCAAAACGTGAACTGACATGATCTACAATACCAGTCAGTTCTTCTTTCTGGCGATTGGTGGTATAACTTCCGTTACTAAGTTCCTTGATGCGTTCATCATCGGCTAACTCATAAACGAGATGTGTTGCCTGTTTGATGTCCTCGCGTTTCTTCAGACCTAATTTTTTAATAATCTGTTTGATACTATATCCTTTTCCGGACGCTTCATCCAGTATTTCAAGTATAGATCCCAGGAAAAGATTTTTTAGCTCTTTACCTTTTGGTTTTTTTGATTTTGTTTCTTTTTTCTTCTTGCTCATGCGAGCGGGGTTAATTAATTACAATAATAATTGCTTCTAAATATCAGCAATTCGTGTCACTCTACATCTATACGATGCTATTATTCAAAATAAAATTATGCCATAACAAGAACATAATTAATTTTGAACACTGGCTTTTAAAGCTTTGTTATCTACACTCTAACATTTTAATAATTTATTCATGGCACAAACAAAACTTGGTGAAGCCGTTGTTACAACCAACGGAAACTTACCTGCAATCGGTTCTACAGCTCCGGATTTCACCTTGGCAGGAATTGATCTTAAAGAATATTCCCTGAAGGATTATGCAGGTAAAAATATAGTATTGAATATATTTCCCAGCATTGATACCGGTGTATGCGCAACCTCGGTACGCACCTTTAACAAGCGTGCAGCAGAAAAAAATAATACCGTTATTCTCAGCATCTCCAAAGATCTTCCGTTTGCCTTCAAACGTTTTTGTGGCGCAGAAGGAATCGACCAGGTGGTGAGTCTTTCTGATTTCAAAAACAAAGGCTTCTCAAAGAGTTATGGTGTTGAAATGGTTGATGGCGGGCTCAACGGCTTACTCGCGCGTTGTGTTGTCGTTATCGACCAAGAGGGTAAAATAAAGTATACTGAAGTTGTTCCTGCTATCGGTCAGGAACCCAATTATGACGCTGCACTAAACGCTATTGGCTAAACTTATTCGTTATCTGCTAGAGGTGTATGCTCAGGCATAATACTTGTAGCAGATAACATTTTTACTTAATCGCACCGTAATTCTCTGTGCGGAAAAAATTATATTATTTCCTATCATGAAGCACAACACGTTTATCCACCCAATAGTTCGGCTGACGTTTACATTTTTATTTATCGCCCTGCTATATGGATGTAAAACCGATTACGAAGAAGTTCAACTGCGGCAGATCAAAGACGTTGTGGTCGATGCCAATACAGACCCTCGTTTAAAGGCGAACGCTATTTTTTTCAACCCGAACAACAAACAAGGGAGGCTCAGAAAAATAGATGTAGATATATATGTGAATGGAAAAAAGGCGGGCAAGATCGATCAGAAACTTAAAACCGTGATCCCTGCAAAAGGAGAATTTACGGTGCCGCTGGAAGTACAACTCGCCATGAAAGAACTTGGATTCTTTGATACGTTGCTCGGTGTATTGGGTGGAAAGAAGTTTGAAGTTCGCTACGAAGGTTCCCTCAAATTAACCTATCATGGTATACCCTTCCGTGTACCGGTGAAGTATAAAGATGAAGTCAGGATACGTTTCTAGCTGAAATTATATCCTGCTATACTCTTTACTTTACAATTTTGTCATACGATGCGCCAATGCCTTTGATCAGCGATGAGCTGAATCCCTGATGCTCCATTTCATTCAATCCAACGATGGTACATCCCTTCGGTGTTGTTACTTTATCAATCTCTGCTTCAGGGTGACGTCCTAATTTTAATAATAATTCTGCTGCTCCCTTTACCGTTTGTGCGGCAATGAGATTTGCCGTTTTAGCATCGAAGCCGATTTCTATACCACCTTGTGTAGAGGCACGGATGAAACGCAATGCATACGCTATACCACATGCACCCAGTACCGTTGCCGCGTCCATAAGTTTTTCATCAATGGCAATGGTAATTCCGAGCTGATCGAAAAGATCGGTAACATACTTTATCTGTATATCACTGGCACCTTCGTAACAGAGGCATGTTACAGACTCTTGTATAGCGATGGCTGTATTCGGCATGGCGCGAAAGATCGGCACTCCATGGTTTACAATAGCGGCCAGGTCTTTCAGAAAGACTCCTGTTACTACGCTAATGATGATATGACGCGATGGATCGAAATTCTTCTTGAGTCCTTCCAGCACTTCCTTAACGTTATATGGTTTAAGTGCTACGATAATTACATCGCTATCTCTGATTGCTTTTTCATTATCGCTGGTGATTGTAACGCCTGCTGTTTCGAGAGGTAAAAGTGCTGCGAGATTTCTACGTGTAACGGTGATCTGCTGCGGAACAACGAACTCACTTTTGATAAGTCCTTCTGCAATGGCGGCTCCTAAATTTCCTCCGCCAATAATGGCAATCTTTGAATGCTTCATAAACGTGATTGACGATGAAGTGTGAAAATTAAAACACTTTCTCCGACTTTTTCACGGGAAGCTAAAATTTAACAGAAGAATTTACAAGCTTACTTTTGTTCGGTAGCTATATCGCTTAAATATATAGTTACGTAAACATCAACCCGATGATGGGATTAATAGGTTGCGCTGAACACAACGCTCACGTTGGTATAGTAAATGGTGGTTGTCCCTGTATAACCGGAATCTGTTCCTACAATTAACCACAGCTCACCGGCATTATTACTCGTAGCAACAAAAGGAACATAGCTATCCGCATTGGTGCGCGTGATCAATGTATAGTCTTGTATGTTTGCACCACCGGCAATGTTACCCAACACAATCATGTTTTCTCCACGATCCAGTTGTTTGCCTTTGTCAACGTTCAGAGTATAATTACTCTCCAGTATAACTTTCCGCGGTTCGACATTGGAAGCTCCCGCTTTCAGAAATACACTTTCACCGGGAGACCCACCAGCTGTAGAGCTTCCCGAAGGAGTGTTGGTGGCAAACTCGATTTCAAATACAATGTTATAGGCTGTGTTCGGAGTAAGACCTGTGACTTTCTTTTTCATAAACATAAAGAGATCGTCACTTAAATTATTACCCGACAACATCATGGCTTTCTTTGAACCCAGGTTGGCTGGCAAGTTCGTATAGTCAGATCGCAGATTGAATTTCATAGAATCATCTAGCGTGGCAGGATAGTCAGTAAAATCTGCTTCCCAGCCATATTGACTTTTACTAAAATCAGAAACATCCGAAAAAACATATAGCCCGTCTTGCAGGGCACTTTCGCTAAGACTACACCCAGCACAAATAATCCAGACGAACGCACAGAGGAATACCCGGCACTTCATTTTTTGTTGCATTTACGTAATAGACACTTCAATCATCTGCCGGGTTGTAATCACTTTAAAAATAGCAGCAAGATTACACCTGGATTGTGCGTTGTGATTCATACTAATAAGTTAAGGTTTTACACTAAAAATTCAACACTTCCGTCTAATTTTAAGGAACCTTGGTTGTGATCCCTCGTATTTACTACCAATAACTCATTTGCATGGACAATTCTACCACCACTATATTTCCTTTTAAAACTCTATTAAGCTTTCGGCTGCTGATAGAGCATTGGGAGCAGCGTATCCAGGAAGGCCACTTTTCTGCTTTTGCACCTACCATTAAAGCGTATATCGAGCAAGCACCCGAGTTGAAGCAACCTATAGTGGATGAAGCAATATTTGCACGACACAAACCGTTCATCGATTTTCTGATGACGGCTGCTATTCCTTCCGCTACCAATAACAATGATCTGATCGTTGTACTCCAACCTTTTAAGTTTAAATCTTTATACAGCACACCTGCATTTGACAAAACTATATTCTTTGAATCTTTTGAAGAACATGCACAAGCGAATGTACCCGGAGGCAAAATTAAACTCGGCAAAACGGTACGGGCCTGTCTGATGATCCTTGAGAAATTCCAGAATCTGGGAATGTTCGCGGAAAGTCCACGGCCAGTGCTTGTAACATTGAAAGATCCGAACAACGGATTAGACAAAGTATATAAAATAGAAATCAGTCACCAGTTCTGTGATGTAATCGCAAAGGTTGAATATAAACCCATCGAGAAAAATATTGTAAAATTTCTGATGGAGAAGATATACGATCACGATTTGTGGCTGCAGTATATCAATCCTGAAAATTTTGAGTTTCATGGATTGCTGATCATGCGTCTCGTAGATGTTACAGAGCAGGAAATGCTTTCGTCTATCAAGTATGATTTACTCGAGCGCAATGCCGTGATCCGCAGCGAGAGTTTTGTACGGATCCAACATAAGCTCCGTTCGCTTTTTGGTATACCCGACATTCGTTTAGGTATTGCATACCTGGATCCTAATAATGACATCGTAATAAATAACCCGGAGGCCGAACGCTGGAATAGTGTAACAGCTTGCAGCAATGACAATTCTCCTTGTCAGGATTTTACAGGATCTATATATGAGCGAAGCTGGCTCGAACGACGATATGTAACCATAGAGAATCTCTCTGAGTATCCTTTTAAATCTGTAGTGGAAGAATCGCTTTTGAAGAATGGCATTCAGAATATATTACTCGCCCCGCTGATTGATGGCGAAGAAATTATAGGTATGCTTGAGCTCGCTACACCAACACCGGGTAAGTTGAATCCGGTTAGCGCGCATAAAGTTGAAAATGTACTTCCGATGTTTACCGCTTCCGTAAAACGTGTAAAGGAAGAAATGTCTACAGAAGTACGGGCGTTGATCCAGGAAGAATGTACCGCTATACATCCAACGGTTCAATGGAGATTTTTTGAAGCAGGGTTGAATCTGTTAAACAGAAGAAGAACAGATGACAAGGCGACCCTTGAAGAGATTGCTTTCAAAGATGTATACCCATTGTATGGTTTGGCAGATGTACGCAATTCTTCGATCGAACGTAACATGGCTATTCAACGCGACCTTCAACAGAACCTGAAGCTTGCAAAGGAACTTCTCCATAAAATTTACGCGGTTACAAAACTTCCCTTGCTGGAAGAGGCGATCTTTAAAACAGATGAGCAACTCCAGAAAATTAATCGTGGCCTTGCCTCCGGTGATGAAAGCAACGTGCTGGACTTTTTGAAATCAGAGATCAATCCAATGATCGATCATTTTAGTAATGAAGAAGAACTTCAGCGGCTGATCGATAAATATAAGTCTAACCTCGACCCAACGTTTGGGGTAGTGTACAAACGCCGAAAGGCATTTGAGGAAAGTCTTGAACTCATTAACAGAACCATCAGCAACTATCTGGACGATGCGGAGAATGATGCACAAAAAATGTTCCCCCATTATTTCGAGAAGTATAAAACCGATGGCGTTGAGTTTACTATATATCTGGGGACTTCTCTGGTAAAAAATAAAACGTTCGACACCTTTAATCTGAAGAACTTCCGCTTGTGGCAGTTGCTGGTGATGATCGAGGTCAATCGCAAAATTGAAGCGTTGAAATCGAAGATGAAGACAAAGCTCGAAATAACACAATTGATATTGGTACACGACCAACCGATCTCTATCCGCTTCCGCCCTGATGAAAAACAATTTGATGTAGATGGCGCCTATGATATCCGGTATGAGATCGTTAAGAAACGAATTGATAAAGCGCATATAAAAAATACAGGAGAGCGGCTTACTCAACCGGGTAAACTTGCCATCGTATATAACCAGGCAAAGGTAGAGGATGAGTATAAGCGATATTTCCACTACCTGAAAGCGAAGGGTATGATTGTCGGTGAAGTGGAAGAGCTTGAGTTGGAAGAGTTACCAGGAGCTACCGGCCTACATGCCTTGCGTGCACAAATGGCAAATGAACAAAATACTTTGCCGGTGATAGACCCTGACAACCTATTGAAAGATATTGAAGAAGGATTACGCGTTCAGTAATTTTTTTGCTTTTTCAATGTTCTTTGTACCTTCATTTCCATGAAGAGAGTTCTCGTTTATTTCATTGTTATACTACTGATCGGTTGCAAAGAAGTTACCTATAAAGAACCACAACCAAAGGGTATAAAAAAACTTCATAGTATACCTTCTTCTTTGCAAGGCCGGTATATCCTTCCCGATGACAATCGTGCTATACGCGATACACTGGTTGTGCAATCCAACCGATATTTTGCATCCAGCGATCCGCAGGGTGGAAGTATTCTAAGCGACAGTTTACTTTTGAAATACCACGAAGGGTTTTACTTCATCAACATCAATGACAGACCTGAGTGGTTGCTGCGCGTTATTCAACAAGAGAAGAATGGCGATATCACCTGCTATATGTTGCAGGCCGAAGACAGTGTGTTTCATGATATGCTGCAGCACTTGTCCAAAGAAATACAAGTTGACTCAACAGTATCAAAAAATGAAACATTATACCAGATCAATCCCTCATCTAAAAAATTGATCAGTCTAATCCAGAAAGGATACTTTAAAAAGACTGCCACATTGAAAAAAATACAATAGGCTATATCTCCGGAGGCTCCGGCTTATCTTCTTTTATATGCGAATGATTTTGTGCTATAAAAGGCGATGCCTGCTGATGTAGCCGGATGGCTTTACGCGACAAAACAAACCCTATGAGCAGTGATGCAATAGCGGCAAGCCAAATGCCGGGTAGATACGATATAAACCAGAAGTAATCGTACATACCATGAAAGAGTGTAGCGACTGCGAGTGCAATAAGGCTCATCACTAATCCTTGCCGGTGTGTGAATTTAGCTTTGCCTAAAAAGAAACCCATCATAACGCCAAATGTAGCGTGTGCCGGCACAGCTGTAAACAATCTCAACACGCCTGTCATAAACCCCGACTGAAAAGTATATAGCACATTTTCCAATGTTGCAAAACCCATGCTTACCATTACTGCATATACAATTCCATCAAAAGGTTCGTTGAAGTTTTTGTTATAGAAAAGTATAAAGCGAACAAAAATAAATTTACAGAATTCTTCGATCAGAGCAATTTTAAAAAAGGCATTAACGAACTGGTGAACAACGTCATGTTCTTTGGTAAGAATAAGAATATTGATCGGGTAACTTATAACCAGCGTAAGAATGGCGCTCAGTGCCCCATACAGAAAACTTATAACAAGCAATAGCAACGGCTCCCGTTCGTGTTTATCCTTCAGGTAAATATATAGGCCAATGGCAACACCAGGAGCAAGAGCAAGGGCTAACAAGCTGAAGAAATCCATGCAAACAAATTGTACAGCGAAGGTACACATAAAAAAAGTCCCTCTCCGAAACGAAGAGGGACTTTCCTGAAATCAAGTTAAAGTATATTACTTCATCACATTTTCTACTCCATCACTTCTTCAACTTTATCCATTTTGTCGGCCGTGTATTTGCCAGAGGTAGCATAAACAATTTTTCCGGTAGCATCCAGCACGAAAAAGTAAGGGATGTCTTTCTTTTCAAAATCGAGTGCCTCTTTGTATGGCTTCAATTCGCCTCTATAAAACAAAATGTAGGGCAGTAGTTGTGGATCAATGTTCTTAATCGCCTTCCGTTTTGCTGTGCCAGTAGCCGCAGCGTTGACACCTGTAAACATCGGCACGAAATAGACATTTACGTCATACGAAAAACCCGCCAGCACACCCGTTGTTTTTTGTATAAACTTTTCAAACACGGGTTGAAACCAGGAGTTCAATTCGTCTTCCGATTTTTTAGAATATGCAAGACCCAGCAATGTGTATTTGCCTTTAACATCATCTGGTAATTTTACTTTTCTATCTTCCACGGTTTCGGCTTCCATGGCAGGAAACTGCTTACCGACAGCCTGTGCTTTTACAAGCACACTCGAAAACACAATGAGTAACAGTATAGAATATTTCATACAATTTAATTTATCGCAATTTACCCAATAAGCTTCTTAATACCTGTTTCACGTTATAAAAGTAACCTTACAAGTCGATAAGATGACAGAAAAGGGCATTACGATCCGTATTGTTCAATATATATTTATCAATACTATGGTTAGCCACTTTCATGCCAATCAATTTTATACTATGAGTTGCGAAGCTATATCAGTATGAACACATTTTATTTTACCCATGTTACCTTCTCTTCAATAGGTTTTCTTTTGCTGTCAGGCACAGGACCTTTTGGTATACCGATGTGCAAAAAGCCGAGTAGCTTATCATCTTTTTCCAAACCAAATAATTCTTTTGCTGCCTCGAAATAAGTTATACCACCACTGCTCAGGTAACACCCTATACCGTACGCTGCTGCCGTGAGATACATATTTTGCACAGCACAAAACACAGCTCCTATTTCTTCAAGTTCAGGCAATGATTTTTTTTCATCGCGCTTCATACCAACAGCAATAATATGCGATGATAAAACTGTTTTCGTGAGCAGATTTTGATAGCGTTCTTCTTTGAATGTACCACTTGCCTCTGTTACGCTTTTATATACTGCTGCCTGCTGCTCGCCAAGTTTTTTTAATCCTTCGCCTGTGAATACAACAAAATGCCATGGCTCTGTAAATTTATGTGTTGGAGCCCACCGTGCATTCTCAAGCATTTGGTTTACAATCGCATCGTCAACTCTTTCACCACTATATTGTTGCTGAAAAACTGATCTGCGGTTTCTGATTAAGGTGTTTACTAATTCTGCCTTTGAAGAATCTATGTTCATGATTATAAGTTTTTTAAATTAGAGTAATCAATCTATCACAACATGCAAAAATTTTTACTTCCAGTATTTTTCATCATTCTGGTTTCGTCATGTGCTCCGGTTTATGTTCCAAATCTGCGCAACTCTCCGATGTTTACCAAAGGAGGAGAATTTCAAGGGTCCATGCAAGTGGGCAACGGACTCGATCTGCAAGGCGCAGTGTCTGTAACAAATCACATTGGCCTGATGGGAAATTATTCATTCTCTGATCGTGGCAAGATCGATCCGGACGATACAGACAACTACCACCGTCATAGTTTTTTTGAAGGAGGCTTGGGTTACTATGAAAATGATGGCATCTGGTGTTATGAAATTTTCGCAGGCTATGGACGTGGAGACGCATCCAGCTATGATGAATATGATATCTTCGGTTCTGGCTCTACTGATTCATGGACTACCGGTAAATATGAACGCTGGTTTGTTCAACCTGCCTTTGGTATTAATAAAAAAGTAATGGGTGTATCATTCGCTCCTCGCTTTTCCGTTGTTGATTTCTATGAGTTTAAAGATGAAATAACCGGTGTTACAATTTCCGATGTTAATGCATCGCCGAAAGTATTTGTTGAGCCCGCTGTTATCGGTCGTGTAAACCTTGCTAACAATCACGTATTCTTTACTTTTCAGGCGGGCGTAACGATCGCGGCAAGCCCGGATGTATATTTTGAATACAGAACGTTTCAGTTGGGCACAGGCATCGGATTCCGTTTTGGAGGAAGTGCTTCGTCAAAGAGTAATGAATCCAGCCAGAACTAAGATATAATTCAATTACACTGTAGCAACCAGGTGTTCTATACTATCCTAAATTCTCAAATGAATTTAAGGATAGTATAGAATGCAGGTTACAAACATCTGAAGCAATAAAACAATATATATACTTACTTCGGAAACTGACTAGCATCGATATTCGGAATCACCTTGAGTGCATTTTTATAGTATATCTTCTTCAATACATCATCCGGTAAATCCAGTCCATACATGCGCCAGAAAGCATGATAGCGTTTGTGATAGGGAAAATATTCATCTGCTGTTTCAAGCACACGGAAATACGTTTCATATTCTTCAGGCACCCATGAATCTTTACCGAAGAGAACGCGATCCTGATACTTTGTTAAAAATGCTTTTGCCGCACGCGGTTGTCGGCCAAGTTCAGCGATAACAGCACCTATCTCAGTATACATATTCGGGTATAGATCCAAAAGTTCCCCAAGCTTTTTCAAATCACTTCCGTACCACCCCAGGTGAGCATTGATAAATTTAGTCTTCGGATGCTTCTTGAAAATATTATGTTGCTCTGCAAGGATAGTCTCCCATGAAACCGGATCCGTATCGTGTCGCCTGCCGGGATGAAGTTTCAACTCAAGCCATCTTTCATTATTCTTATCAATGGGCTGCCAGAATTGTTTGGGATCAGCAGCATGAATCAGCACCGGTATACCTAGCTCACCACACTTCGCCCAGATAGGATCTATACGCGGATCATCTATATGTACACGATTACCTTTGCTGTCTTGTGTAAACATGCCCAGGCTTTTATAAATCTTCAAACCGTTCGCGCCTTTTTTTACATCTTCTTCCAACTGCCTGACCATACGCCCTTGCCATTCGGGATCATCGATCGCAGCAAAGTCCATATTGGTGAACACAATAAATCTTTTCGTGTTTGTCTTCTTTACATTCTCCAGCGATTTTTCAAGATGTTCTGTACTCCCTCTCCCACGACCACTCAGATTTACCATCACCGCCATATTAAGCTTATCCATTTCTTTCAACAACGCGTTCAAATCCTGAGTCGGCATATTGAACTGATGATTGTGAACATCAATAAATGGAAATTTAGCACGCGTTAAACGATGCTCCGGAACAACGAGCGTTGATGGCGGATCATAGTCTTCAAAATCCATTTTATCATCCAATGGTTTTTCCTGAGCACAGGCAACCGCTATATTCCCGGCAAGCAAGGCCGCTATAAAATACCTTTTCATAAAAAACTTTTGATGTGAAAATAAAGGAAAGAACCGAACCGTTTTATAAAACGGGATAGAAGGTCGAAATCAGCAATGGAAAACCAGTGCATACCACTTCATTTTTATGTTTAAATTGGCCGTTATTTAAAACCAGGCATGAGAAAAATCGCATTCATACTTTTAGTACTTATCACCGGTATTGCACAGGCACAAGACGCTGCATTGGAAAGTGCACGGAAAAAAATTGCCGCGAATGATTTTAAAGGTGCAAAGGCAGACCTCACCAAGATTATTGATAGTAATCCTAAAAACAAAATAGCGCTGAATCTTCGTGGTCAGGCGCGGTTGGAGCTGGAAGACTTTTATGGTGCTATAGGAGATTACAACGCTGCACTTGAAATCGATTCTACTTTTGCAGATGCTCTTAATAATCGTGGTGAAGCCAAGATGGCGTTGGGTGATGATGAAGGTGCCATTCCTGATTTCGATAAGGCCATTAAATTCAACAGTAAATTTGCAGATGCCTATAGCAACCGTGGATTAGCAAAGTATAATACGGAAGACCTGCAGGGAGCGTACTTTGATTTTTCAAAGGCACTTGAACTTGGCCCGGTTGATTCTGATAAATATTTCAACCGTGGTGTGGTAAAGGCAGAGTTGGGTGAATTCATCAGTGCTATAGATGATTATTCAAAAGCGATTGAGTTCGACAAAAATGATCCCGCCCTTTATAATTATAGGGGAGTTGCATACTATAATACGGGTAATCTCGATCAGGCTGTTGCTGATTATGATCAGGCCATCAAACTCGACCCAAAGGATGCTCTTAAATTTGAAAACCGCGCGCTTGCTAAAAATGCCAAACGGGACTTTAAGGGTGCACTGGAAGATTACTCCAAAGCGATTGAACTGAATGCAACCGAACCGGAAACCTATAATTTACGTGGTGTCGTAAAATATAGCATGGAAGACCACGATGGTGCTATAGCAGATTATACCAAAGCGATTGAACTGGATGATACCAATCCGGTATATTATGATAACCGCGCACTCAGTAAAACGGAGAAAGAAGATTACGCTGGAGCGATTGAAGATTACTCTTCGTCTATTGAACTATACCCGAGCGATCCGGAAACTTATTTACAGCGCGGTGTCGTGAAAGTTACCATGAATAACAAGTACGATGCGTGCCTCGATTTTAAACGTGCAGAAGAACTAGGGTCAACAGAAGCAAAAGCTTTGATCAAGAAGAACTGCAAGTGAGCGACCCTTTAAAAGCGATACGCATTGCTGTAATAATGAACGGCATTTCGATGGAGCGGTTGTACTTCTATCGGAAAATACTTCCTATGCTCCGTCTCGTGTACAAGACAGAAATATATGAAACGCTTTCCCGCAATGATGCCATCTCCCTCGCTTCCAAAGCTGTTGATAAAAAGTATGATGTCATCATCGCTGCGGGTGGTGATGGTACAGTACACCAAGTTATTAACGGTGTACTGAAAGGGAGAGAAAATTATACAAACCTTCCGGTGATCGTGGTTTTCCCGCTAGGAACCGGAAATGATTTTGCGCGAAGTATAAATATAAAATCCGATCCAAATCAGCTTATGCTGTTGCTCAAGAAATTCGAGCCTCAATTGCTTGACGTTGGCGAAGTTGACTATATCTCTGATTCAGGAGAGAAAGATCATCGTTACTTTATCAATGTCGCAGATATAGGGATGGGGCCAGAAGTTGTAAAGCGGGTACTAAAAAGTGATCGTACTTTTGGTTCGGCTATAGCGTATTATATATCTATACTCATCACATTCTTTACCTATAGGCCGGTTGTTGTAACGGCCAGAAATTCTACTTGGAACTGGCAAGGCAAGTTACGCACGTTTGCCGTTGGCAATGGCCGGTATTATGGACATGGATTATGTGTAGCGCCCGATGCCAAAACAAATGATGGAATTTTTGATGCCTTTATTTGTGGCGATGTTTCCGTATTGGATTTTATACGCTACTCGATCCCTATGAAAGCCGGTAAACATATTCATCATCCGGAAGTATTTTACAAGCAAGCCGATGCCATTGATTTTGAATCTGAAAAAACTTGCCTCATTGAAGCTGATGGTGAATTACTCGGAAAGCTTCCTGCCCGGGTTAAGGTGTCATCGACTAAATTGAAAGTACTCGTTCCCTGATATAAAACATCTTACTTAACGTGTCCCCCATCTTTATGTGATTAAAACAGGGCTAACGAATATCATTCCTCTTCGTTATTTTGCAGTATGATCCTTGTAGGAATTATTGAAGATGATGAGCAAATCCGTAAAGGCGTTCAAACCTTTCTGAACCGTCAGGAGAATTTTTCCTGTGAAATTGCATACGGCTCCGTTGAAGACTTTCTAAAAAATGTAGCTGCCGGTACTATGCCAAATGTGCTGATCATGGATCTCGGGTTACCCGGTATGTCAGGCATTGATGGGATAAAACTTATCAAAGAAAAAAATAGTGAAGTAGATGTTATCGTGTTCTCGGTATATAATGATCCCAAAAGAATCTTCGATTCTCTGTGTGCCGGGGCAACAGGTTACTTATTAAAGAACACACCACTCGAAGAAATAAAAGAAGGTATAGAACTACTGTCGAAAGGAGGCTCGCCTATGTCGCCTCAAATCGCGAGAAAAGTGATAGAACACTTCGCCCAGAGCAACGCCAAAAAGAAAGAACCACAGTCACCTCTGTCTGCGAAAGAAAAAGAAATTGTAATTGGCCTGGTGGACGGGCTAAGCTATAAATTGATTGCTGACCGAATGGACATCAGCATCGAAACGGTTCGCTTTCACATTAAAAATATATACCGCAAGCTTCATGTTCACGGTAAAGCCGAAGTTATCTCAAAATCTTTGCGTGGCGAAATTTGATGTTGTCCCACATTATTGTGGAGTTGACTTGAGCGCTCTATCGGTATAGCTTGCATTACCCTGCTCTATGAAAACTCTAAGACCCCACTTCCTATGCCGTTTCGGCATGTATCAACGCGCGCAATCTAAACGAAGCGTTCTGAAATATATTCTTGTTTTCTGAGAGAGCTTGTCAAAGCCCACAATGGCTAACATGATCGATGTTAAATAAAAGCAGATTCTATACCTGCTCTTTATATAGTATACCTGTAGTTGGTTGGTTAATCAGGTGAGAGTGTTTTCCTCCGGGAAAGCACTCTTCTATTTTATCTTTTTAGCTAAATCTTGCAAGATCATAGAAGCATGTACGCGTGAGTTCTCAATAAACCACTTGTTCGTCTTTAATCCTCCGCATACTACTCCTGCCAGATATATACCGAGCACACTGGTTTCCATCGTTTCTTCATTATACACCGGAGTGTGAAACGGGTCGTCATGAAATGTTATACCACTCGCTTTCATAAATTCAAATGGAGGTTGATAGCCGGTCATCGCCAATACAAAATCATTCGGAATTACGACATCACCTTTCGGTGTTTTTATCTCTACAGCATCCTCCGTAATTTTTTTTACTTCAGAATGAAAGTATGCTTTGATAGACCCTTCCTGAATCCGGTTTTCTACATCAGGCTTCACCCAGTATTTTACGCTTTCGCGGATTCCATCTTCACGAATCACCATGGTTACCTCAGCACCTTTGCGCCACGTTTCAAGTGCTACATCTACAGCTGAATTGGCAGCACCAACTACAACAACCTTTTGTCCAAAGTATGGATGTGGCTCGTCATAGTAGTGCTTTACTTTGGGCAAGTCTTCACCAGGCACGTGCAACAAGTAAGGCAGATCATAAAAACCCAAAGCAAGTATAACAGCTTTGGATTGATACTGTCCCTTCATCGTGGTGACAACGTGACTATTTGAATCGGAAGTTATCGTTGTTACTTTTTCATATAACTTGAGGTTCAGATGCCAGCTTGTGCTAACCCTTCTGTAATATTCCAACGCCTCAAAGCGATTTGGTTTTGGCTGATGCGATATAAATGGAACCTCACCAATCTCAAGCCGCTCCGAAGTCGAGAAAAAAGTCATGTTCAGCGGATAGTTAAAAAGCGAGTTAACAAGGCAACCCTTTTCAAGAATTACATAACTCAAGCCGCTCTTCTTTGCTTCAATCCCACACGCGAGGCCAATAGGCCCGGCACCGATAATAACGACATCAAACTGTTCCATTCTTATAATTCAATTTGATAATTCAACAATATTCTTAAAAATTTGGACTGATAACCTATACTCATCATGAATAAACTCTTAATCGCTGTCTTTTTTGCTTTTAGCATTGCAGGATATGCCCAGAAACAAATTACCGTTGAAGATTTTACCACCAAAAATACCTTCTCTCAAAAAACAGTTCGCGGTATAAACTGGATGAAAGATGGAAAGTTTTACTCAACACTAGAGAATAACAAGGTTGTAAAATACAACATTACTACTGGTAAGCCGGTTGAAACGCTCGTGGATGGATCAACGCTAAATCCTAAAATAGAAATTCAGGATTACCTGTTCAGCGGAGACGAAAAGAAACTGTTGCTCTCTACAAACTTTCAAAGTATTTACCGCAGATCGTTTACCGCGGATTATTTTGTTTATGATATCGCCACCAAATCCGTGAAGGCATTGTCATCGAAGGGCAAGCAATCTTATGCTGCATTCTCGGGAGATGGAAGCAAGGTTGCTTTTGTCCGCGAGAATAATCTTTTCTATGTTACGCTGGCAGATATGCAGGAAGTGCAGGTTTCTACGGATGGTAAATTCAATCACATTATCAACGGCACAACGGACTGGGTGTACGAAGAAGAATTCAGTTTCGTGGATGGTTTTTACTGGTCGCCTGACGGGAAGAAATTAGCATACTATCGTTTCGATGAATCAGCTGTGCGAGAGTATAATCTTCAGCGCTGGGGGAAGACGCTATATCCAACTGATTATCGCTTTAAATATCCAAAGGCAGGAGAAACAAACTCTACGGTTGAAATCTGGTTCTATGATCTCGCTTCCAAACAAAAGGTAAAAGCAGATATAGGTACGGAAAAAGATATATATATACCACGTGTAAAATGGACGGCTGATGCAAATGTGTTATCGATCCGGAAACTGAACAGGCTTCAGAACAATCTTGATATTCTCCACGTAAACGCCTCCACCGGAGCATCTACAGTTGTACTCAGCGAAAAAAGCGAAACCTTTATTGACCTGGAATTTACCGATGACCTGATTTACCTGAACGATGGAAAGCAATTTATCTATACTACTGAACGGGATGGATTTAAACATTTATACCTATACTCGATCGATGGGAAACTCGTAAAGCAAATCACCAGCGGTAAATTTGAAGTAAGTCAAATTCTGGGACTTGATGAAAAGACCAAAACGCTATACTATACTTCCACGGAAGTGTCTCCTCTTGAAAGACATTTCTATTCAATCTCACTCAATAGTACCAAGAAAACGAAGCTTTCAGAAAGTGCTGGTGGCCATACTATAAATATGAGCACAGATTATCAATTCTATATTGATTACTATACCACGTCTGCACATCCAACCGTAGTGAGTCTTTATAAAACCAAAGGAAACACACTGCTGAAAGTATTGGAGAACAATGATGCGTTGGCCAAAGTATTGGACGAGTATGGTTTTTCTGCTAAAGAATTTTTCTCTTTCAAAACAGTAGAAGGCACGCAGCTCGATGGTTTTATGTTGAAGCCCAAGAACTTTGATGCATCGAAACAATACCCGGTGCTGGTATACCAATATAGCGGACCTGGCTCACAAAACGTAAGCAATGCATGGGGAGGAAGTCATTTCTTCTTTCATCAAATGCTGGTACAAAAAGGATATATAGTAGCTGTGATTGATTCGCGCGGAACAGGTGCGCGTGGAGAGAATTTCAAAAAACTCACCTACAAACAACTCGGTAAATTTGAGTTGGAAGATCTTATAGCCGGAACAAAATTTCTTTCCACGCTTGAATATGTTGACGACAGCCGACTTGGTATCTGGGGATGGAGCTATGGTGGCTATATGTCGTCTCTTGCTATGACGAAAGGTGCTGGTACATTTAAGATGGGTATAGCCGTGGCACCCGTTACGAACTGGAGATTTTACGATACGGTATATACCGAGCGATACCTGCAAACACCTCAACTGAACGCTAGTGGTTATGATGATAACTCACCTTCCACCTATGCCGATAAATTACAAGGTAACTTTCTGTTGATCCATGGCACAGGTGATGATAACGTTCATTTCCAAAATTCAGTAGTGTTGCAAGATGCATTGGTCAATGCCGGCAAACAATTTCACTCATTCTATTATCCGGATAAGCATCATGGCATTCAGGGTGGCAAAACCAAACTTCATCTCTACACGATGATGATGGATTACGTTTTGGAAAATCTATAATATAGTATGATCCCGACAAAAAGTCGGGATCATTTTTTATAACTACATAAGCAACGCGGGATGATAACAAAGGAAGCAATTGAAGCTGCGCACGAGCGGATCAAAGTATATATCGACCATACTCCGGTAATGACCTCTGAGTCGATCGATGCACTTGTCGGGGCAAATGTATTTTTCAAATGCGAGAACCTTCAAAAAGTGGGTGCCTTTAAAGCACGAGGCGCTATGAATGCTGTGCTCGTCCTCTCCGATGAAGCCAGAGCAAAAGGCGTAGCGACACACTCTTCCGGCAACCATGCGCAGGCTATAGCACGCTCTGCAAAAATCATGGGTATAAAATCATATATAGTGATGCCGCGTACAGCGCCTGAAATCAAAAAGCGTGGTGTTATAAGTTTTGGCGCGGAGATTTTTGAATGCGAGCCTACACTGGAGTCTCGTGAAACCACACTACGGGAAGTAGTTGAAAAAACGGGTGCAAGTGTTATCCACCCCTTTAACGACTACGAAGTTATTACCGGCCAGGCCACTGTTGCGAAGGAATTTTTTGAAGATATACCTTTGCTAGAAGTAATTATACCTCCTGTTGGTGGTGGTGGTTTGTTAAGCGGCACAGCGTTATCCGCTAAATATTTTTCTCCGGCTACATCTGTCTTTGCAGGAGAACCCGAGGGTGCCGATGATGCCTATCGCTCACTGAAAAGCGGAAGTATAGAGCCTTCGCAATCCAACTCGATTGCTGACGGGCTGCTCACTACAGTGGGCGATAAAACATTCCCGATCATTCACGATCATGTGAGAGGAGTAATCACGGTAAGTGATCAGGAAATTATTGATGCGATGCGAATCCTCTGGGAAAATCTGAAAGTCATTGTTGAGCCATCCGGTGCTGTTCCATTTGCAGCCGTATTGAAAGCAAAAGATACTTTCAGAAATAAGAAAGTAGGCGTAATTCTATCTGGTGGAAATGTAGACCTGTCAAGAGCTTTTAAACTCTTTGGCTTATAACTATATATATACTTCTTTATATTCTAGAATACACCACTACTCTTAGATCACATACTACTCGCTTAAAGTAGTATTTACTTCTTTTGCTTCTGCGGTAGCGTTGTATTTCGTGATCCAAAAATTATTAAAGCCTTCCCCTACCTGGATTGTAAGAATTTGCAGCGCCAGCATTTCAAGAATAGCAAGGAAGTTAAAGATCAGTCCGATGCGTGTTGGGAATGTTTCCAACATCTCCGTAAAGGATAATTTGGTTTTATTTTCCAGCGCATCCGTTATATATTTTTTTTGTCCTTCAACCGTATAGGGATACTGAATTACCTGGTGTACCGGTTTGTTTTTATCCGCCTGATAACGTTTCAAAACCTTATCAAACACCTGCATGAGTTTGAATATAGTGATGTCCTGAAGCTCAGCCTCTACGTTTGTACTTTCTGCAAGAGTGCGCAGCTCCTTCATCAGGTTACCACGTTTCTCTTTGGTAAGCTCGGTCTCTTCCATTTTGTGGAAGGTATCAACAACAGATTTATACTTCTTGTATTCAAGCAAGTGGCGTACAAGTTCTTCGCGAGGGTCTATTTCATTTCCTTGCTCATCTAACTGCGGACGTGGCAACAACATTTTTGATTTGATGCGCATGAGGGTTGCCGCCACCAGTATAAATTCACTCGCTACCTCTATATTAAGTTGCTCCATCTGCTGGATATACTCCAGGAAGTCGTTCGTGATTTTTGAGATCGGAATATCATAGATATCCAGTTCATCGCGTTCAATGAAGAACAACAGAAGATCGAACGGACCTTCAAACAGCGGGAGTTTTACCTCAAAATTTTCCTGTGTCATAAATCGAGTGAGAGGACAAATTTATTTATAATCCGGCAAAAAGCCCGATTGAAAAGAAATACTAATTTTGTGGCTTATTTTTTTAGCTAAAACTTCTTTTTCTGGCCAATTAGTCCGTTTAATCGCAAGTTAGGAGTGATAGTGTAAAACTCTTACCTTCAATTATTGTTTATAGAGGCATTAATGCAAAAAAAACCCATGCTGATAACCCCGGGAAAACTTTTAGGAGAAATAAATTCACCTGATGATCTCAAAAAGCTTGATCAGGCCCAATTAGTTCAGCTTTGTGAAGAGCTCCGCCATTTCATCATCGATAATGTTTCCGTTTATGGCGGACATTTCGGAGCAAGTCTCGGTGTGGTGGAACTTACTGTGGCATTGCATTATGTTTTTAAAACTCCCTACGACCAACTTGTATGGGATGTAGGCCACCAGGCTTACGGCCATAAAATTCTTACCGGACGAAGAGATACTTTTTATACGAACCGAGTTTACAACGGCCTCTCCGGTTTTCCGAAAAGAAAAGAAAGTGAATACGATGCTTTCGGTGTAGGACATTCTTCGACCTCTGTTTCTGCTGCGTTGGGAATGGCTGTTGCTTCCAAATATTTAAAAGAAGATGAGAAGCAACACATCGCAGTAATTGGCGATGGTGCATTAACAGGAGGAATGGCTTTTGAAGGTTTGAATCACGCTGGTGTTTCTGACTCTAATGTTCTGATTATTCTGAACGACAACTGTATGTCTATTGATCCGAATGTTGGTGCATTGAAAGATTATCTAACGGATATCACTACATCCAAAACCTATAATAAATTAAAAGACGAAGTCTGGAATTTACTGGGCAAGCTGTCGAACTTCGGAAAGAGCGCGCAGGAAATTGTTTCTAAAGTTGAGACCGGCATAAAGTCAACGTTGCTAAGCCAGAGTAATTTATTTGAGTCTCTCAACCTTCGCTATTTTGGTCCGGTAGATGGTCACGATGTAAATCATCTTGTAACAATTCTTAACGATCTTAAACATATAAAGGGTCCTAAAATCCTTCACTGCGTAACTGTGAAAGGAAAAGGATACGGCCCCGCAGAAAAAGGAAATGCTACTACCTGGCATGCGCCTGGAACATTTGACAAGATAACAGGCGAGATCTTTAAAAAGATATATGAGAAGCCTCAAGCTCCAAAGTATCAGGATGTATTTGGCCATACCTTGGTAGAGCTTGCAAGAACCAATGATAAAATTGTAGGTATAACTCCGGCAATGCCATCGGGTTCATCAATGAACATCATGATGAAGGAAATGCCTGACCGTGCGTTTGACGTGGGTATAGCCGAACAGCATGCTGTTACTTTTTCAGCAGGACTTGCAACGCAGGGGCTAGTGCCTTTCTGTAATATATATAGTTCATTCATGCAACGTGCATACGATCAGGTTGTACATGATGTATGTATACAGAATTTGCCTGTTAACCTCTGTCTTGACCGTGCTGGCTTTGCTGGCGCTGACGGACCTACGCACCATGGGGCGTATGACATTGCTTACTTCCGTTGTCTTCCGAATATGATTATTGCTGCTCCTATGAATGAAGCAGAACTACGAAACCTCATGTATACTGCTCAGTTACCAAGAGCCGAGCAGGCTTTTACCATTCGTTATCCAAGGGGCCAGGGTGTTATGCCTGAGTGGAGAACGTTGATGGAGGAAATCAAGATTGGCACCGGACGAAAATTGAGAGCAGGAAACGAGTTAGCAATTTTAACACTCGGACACATTGGTAATTACGCAGTAGAAGTTTGCGAGCGCCTTGCCCGGCATGACATTTTGATAGGGCATTATGATATGCGCTTTGCAAAACCATTGGATGAAAAAATGTTGCTTGAAATATTCGGTCAATACAAAAAAATATTAACCGTTGAAGATGGTTGCCTGCAAGGAGGTTTTGGCAGTGCTATACTTGAATTTATGGCCGACAATAATCTTCGCGCAGAAGTGAGAAGGTTAGGGATTCCGGATAGAATTGTAGAACATGGTGAGCAACATGAACTTCACCACGAATGTGGTTTTGATGTAGAAGGAATCGAGCGAGCTGTTGTAGAGATGTTGGAATTAGTACCGAGATAATAATGTCGAAGATATTTTTTAATGTTCAAGGCACAGGCCAACCCGTTATTCTGATCCATGGTTTTCCCATGAACAGTGCTGTGTGGAATGACTTCGCTGCCACACTCGCTGAAAATTTCAAAGTATACACACCAGACCTTCCCGGCTTTGGTAAAAGTGAATCGTTAAGTTCTCCATTTTCAATTGACGATGTAGCCACTCAGTTGCTTTTGTGGATTGATGAACAGAAAATTCAGAATCCTGTTGTTATCGGACATTCACTGGGGGGTTATGTGACACTCGCGATGGCCGCAAAAAAATTAAATCTCTTTGCAGGTATAGGGCTTTTTCATTCGACTGCATACAGTGATTCTGAAGAAAAAAAAGAGTCACGTACCAAAACTATAGACTTTGTAAAAAAGAATGGAGCGTTAGCTTTTACATCTAACTTCATTCAACAACTTTTTGCTAATCCGGAGCATCCGGCCATTGCACGTATTCGAGAAATCGCTATTCAATCCAGTGAGGAAACTGTAACCGGCTATACACAGGCTATGCGCGATCGTCCTGCACGTGTAGAAATTTTACAACAATTTGATAAACCCGTTTTATTAATTGCTGGCAAAAAAGATCAGAGCATACCAGCAGCGAGTGTAGAAGAGCAAGCTACACTTTGTAAGAAGCCAGTACTTCACGTGCTGAATGATGTTGCTCACATGGGTATGTTCGAAAAATTTACTGAAACGGTTAACCTCGTTAAAGTTTTTGTGAATCACCTGTAATTAAACCTCTTACTTTGGCAGATTACCGTTGACAATTTGATTAAAACAGTACTAAATTGTATATGTTTTCAAGTGCACTGCACGCACGTGTTAGGTTTAATAAAATCAGGACTCTATATTTGCTAATAGGAATATTAATAACCAACCTGTAACCATGGAAGAGATAGTAGATCCACATCAGTATGACGCTTGGAATTCGATGGCAAAGAACATAGCGTTTGCTGCCTGGGCAATTGCCATTCTGATTGCTCTGTATCATGTTGTGCGACTTGCAACAATGAACGATGCCAAAACCAAATATGATTACATTAACCGCAGCGAGATCAAGACCCTATGGATCGCTTCTGTTATTTTGGTAATCGGTTGTTGCTTTTACGCAAATGCCAACATTGTAGAACTTAATCCAATCTGGATTTTCGTGCGTGTGTTCACCACGTTTGCAATGGGATTGATCGTAGCACTGATCATTCAGAACCTGTTAAAATTCTATTATCCTTTCTTTATAGAAAAACGCTTGAAAGTACTTCGTTACAAGCCGCGGGTTTCTCCGAAAACCGGCAAGGCTATGAAGCTGTTGGGCGAAGATGAAGAAGATGCTTACCTCGATGAAGGTATGCAAGCTGAAGAGAATGTTTTCTCCATTGACTATGATGTATGGAAAGACGAAGAAACCGGCTACGTTAAAATCGAAAGATACTCTGGTCACTTGCACGCTTTGCAATGCCCTGAATGTAACTACCAGACGTTTAAAGTAGTTCGTGAAGAAATTCTGAAAACTCCTTCCACTATTGAAGAAGGTGAACTGTTGAAGCACTTCCAGTGTGGCTATTGTGGATACAAAGCCAAGAAAACTGTTACGTTAAGAATGTCTCAAAAATTTGAAGAATCATCTGCAGCAACGGCATAAGACTTTACAAAAAATATAATACAAAAATCCCGGAGTGACCCTTCGGGATTTTTTGTTTGATTACATCCTGGCGATCAACTCTTTATATACTTCTGTGAGGGCTGGCTCCGCCTGGCCTGCAATAGAAATGATCTGCTTAATGTTGACCGGCTTCAGGTTATCAGGGTCACAATCATCTGTTAAAACGGAAATTGCGCAGCACGGTATACTCATATGGTTGGCCACAATAACCTCCGGCACCGTGCTCATTCCTACAGCATCAGCTCCTATATTTCGAAGAAATCTATACTCTGCCCGCGTCTCCAGGTTCGGTCCCGTAACACTCACATATACTCCTGTATGAAGTGTAATGCCTTTCTCTTTTGCAATGGTTGTCAGAAGATCATTCAATCGCTTTGAGTAAGGTTGGCTCATATCCGGAAAGCGTGGTCCCAACGTATTATCATTCAATCCTCGTAATGGATTATCGGGTTGAAAATTGATATGATCATCCAGCAACATCAATTCTCCTTTCTTCCAATCAAGGTTCATATTACCAGCAGCATTTGACAGCAGGAGATTCTTTATACCCAGCTTCTTCATTACCCGTATAGGGAAAGTAATCTGCTGCATGCTATACCCTTCATAATAATGAAAGCGGCCTTGCATGGCAAGTATATATTTACCGGCTATCGTTCCATAGATAAGCTTTCCTTTATGCCACTCCACCGTTGAAACCGGAAAGTGCGGAATGTGGTGGTACTCTATCACAATAGGGTTCTGGATCTCTCTGACAAAAAGATTACCCAAGCCGGTGCCTAACACAACACCCACTTCGGGCTGAGTCACTCCTTTGCTTCGGATAAAATCGGAAGCCTCATCAATCTGTTCAATCATGGGTATATATCTTCAAAGCAATTTGATAAAATATAGTCGTATTTACACCCACTGCAAATGAAAAAGCTCCGGAATAAATCCAGAGCTTTCTATAAACACTTATGCGGAGATTGCTACTTCAACAGACCACCATTTAACCGAAGCAATTGTGTCTCTGCTACCTTCGCGAGGTAACGCGCATTGATCAATCGGTTATAGGCATCTGCTAAACTTTGCTGTGCAGTACGCAACTCAATGAAGGTTGTTATACCACGCTTGAAACCTTCGAGTGCTATAAATACATTTTCCTTCGCCAGTAAAATTGTTTCTTCTTCTATCAGAAGTATTTTCTTTGCGTTGTCGTAATCTACATATGCATTCTTCAATTCAACGTTGACATTTATCTTAAGCTGATCATAAAACAATTGCTGACGGCTATAATTTATACTTGCCTGTGTAATGAGTCGTTTGGTATTAAATCCATTCAAGATAGGAACCGCTAACGTGAGCCCGTAATTATAGCCATCGGTTTGACGATATAAAGCTGAGAATGGGTCAATGAGTTTTATGTTATCTGTCTTTGAATAATTATAGGCTGCGTTAAAGCTTAACACCGGGTATAGTTCTGCCCGTCTCTCGCGCAATGACAACTTTGCTATATCCCGATTCATAGATGACGCCTGGAGACTATAATTATTGCGCTCCAGATTAGTAGCCAGGTCCTCCTGTTTTAAATCCAGGTTAATAATAATCGTATCTGCCACTTCATATACCGGTGGCAATTGAGAATCTACAAGCGCATTCAGTTGTTCTTTTAATTGAACAATCAAAGCTTCCTGTTGAATTGTAAGCGTACGCTGTGCGTTAAAATCAACACGAGCCTGAAGCAATTCAGGTTTGCCACCAGTACCAACCTGAAGCTTACGCTCAGCAAGCTTTACACGTTCTTCACTCACAGCCATCTGCTCCTGTGTAGCTTTAAGTTGCTGCTTTTGCCGCACTATATCATAGTAGTTTGTAATGACTGACGCGATGGTTGTTACCATTTGCTCCTTCACCAACAATTCACCTTGTGCATCTATATACCGGAGTCGTTCGGCTGTCGCGAACATCTTTGTTCCATCAAACAACGTCCAGTTAAGCTGCACCGATCCATTTGTAATATTAGAAACAGCCTTACCACTATTATTACGGGATTCATCCTGAAAGCGTAGTTCCTGATTGTTGTTACTCCGTGTGATAGATCCCGTTGCATTTACTTGTGGTACAAAGGCAGCCCACGCATATCCTCTGTCCGTTGCATAAGCTTCAGACGCATTGGTGGCGAGACGTATATCGTAATTCTTTTCAAGGGCTAATGCGATTACCTTTTCGAGCGAAACCTGTTCCTGTGCACTTGCCGTTTTGATAAAAAGAAAAACAAAAAAGGTCGCCCGTAATACGGAAAGTCTAATCTTCATATACCAATTCTTTTTGTGGCTGAGGAGCTGATGAAGCCTCATTACCAAATTCTATATGTTTTCTCTTCAGGGAAAGAAATGAATACATTGCCGGGATTACGAATAGGGTTAATATGAGCGAGAACATAATTCCACCTACGATTACAATACCCAATGGTTTACGGCTTGTAGAAGCAGCTCCCAATGAAAGCGCCAACGGTAAAGAACCTAAAGCCATAGCAAGACTCGTCATCAGGATTGGACGAAGACGAAGGCGCGATGCCTCGAGCACTGCTTCTATTTTGGACAGTCCTTCTTCGCGTTTCTGATTTGCAAATTCAACGATAAGTATACCATTCTTCGTAACCAGACCGATGAGCATAATCATACCGATTTGTGAAAATATATTTACCGTCTGATCAAATATATAGAGTGATATAAATGCACCACTAATCGCCAAAGGCACAGTAAACATAATAGTAAGCGGATCCACAAAGCTTTCAAACTGGGCCGCGAGAATAAGGTATATCAATAACAGCGCTAACAAGAATGCGAAAGAAGTATTACTTGAGCTCTCCGCGTAATCACGTGAGGTGCCGGTTAACGAAGTAGTGAAACTTTCGTCGAGCAGCTTAGCAGAAATCTCTTCCATTACCTTTATACCATCGCCTACCGTTTTGCCAGGAGCAAGACCGGCAGATATAGTGGCTGATTTATACCTATTGAAGTGATATAGCGAAGGAGGAGTTGTAGACTCTTGTACAGAGACAACGTTATCCAACGAAATTAGCTCACCCGAACCTGTGCGGACATACAAATTTTTCAAATCATCCGGATCGTCACGATCGATGCGTGTAACCTGCCCCATCACCTGATACTGTTTACCTTCTTTCGTAAAATATCCGAAACGAAGATTACTATACGCCAGCTGCAATGTCTGTGCTATATCTTGTACGCTAATGCCCAATTGTGCAGCTTTTAATCGGTTGATCTCTACTCTTAATTCAGGCTTGTTAAATTTCAGGTCTATATCTATACCTTGCAGCACAGGGCTGCTATTTGCTTCTTCCAAAAATGTTGGAATTACTTCTCTGAGTTTTTCCAGGTTGTTATTCTGAATTACAAACTGTACAGGTAACCCACCCCTCCGGTTTACAGATATAGTCTGCTCTTGTATCGCGAAAGCTTTTCCTTGCGGGAAGCCTGAGAGGTTACGATTCACCATATCCACTATCTCTTGCTGTGAGCGATCTCTGTCTTGTGGATCCGATAATGTCACCCGAACAAAACCCGTGTTAACAGCACCACCACCTGTAAAACCTGGAGCCGTTACGGAAAGTGCTGTTTTATATTCCGGTATAGAATCCTGTACAAACCCCACGAGGTTTTGTACATATCGATCCATATAGTCGTATGATGTTCCTTCCACGGCTGACAGCTGGAGACGGAATTGATTACGATCTTCCATCGGTGCAAGCTCTGATTGCATGTTGGTACCAATGAAATAGGCCGAGCCAAAGCACAAGAGTATAATAATAAACGATACCCATCGGACGCGCATGAAGGCTTCGAGCAGACGTCTATAGCCATTCTCCAAACTGGCGAACAAAGGTTCTGTAACGCGGTAGAACCATGAGTGCTCATGTTTAGTGCGGGTAAGTTTTACACTCAATACTGGTGTTAGCGTTAAAGAAACGAAGCATGAAATAAGTACAGCACTCGCTACCACTATACCGAACTCGCGGAATAGACGACCAACAAATCCCTGAAGAAATAATATAGGAAGAAATACTACTGCCAGTGTAATGGAAGTCGAAATAACGGCAAAGAAGATTTCCTTCGATCCTTCACTGGCTGCCTGGTATTTATTCATACCCTGCTCCAGCTTCTTATATATATTCTCCGTTACTACTATACCATCATCCACAACAAGGCCCGTGGCGAGTACAATGCCTAGCATCGTGAGTACATTGATGGAGAATCCACAGAGATACATGACGAAGAACGTCGCGATCAGAGAAACCGGTATATCTATCAATGGACGAATGGCAATGACGAAATCGCGGAAGAACAAATAGATGATCAACACCACCAGCAAGAATGAAATGATCAGTGTTTCTTCTACTTCGGATATAGATCGTTTGATGAATATAGTTTGATCCATTGCTATATCCAGTTTGATATCCTCTGGAACTTCCTTCTTTATTTGCTCAAGGCGCTTATAGAACTCATCCGCAATCTCTACATAGTTCGCTCCGGGTAATGGGACAATCGCCATACCAACCATTGGTATATTACTTTCCCGTAATACTGACTCTTCGTTCTCAGGACCCAACAATGCTTGTCCTATATCTTTCAACCGGATGTCACCCTGCGGAACAGATTTGACGATTACATTTTCAAAGTCTTCTTCAGTATATAATTTACCGAAAGTTCTAACGGTTAGCTCCGTTGCATCCCCGGCAATTTTACCAGAGGGTAATTCAACATTTTCTTTGTTCAGAGCATTTTGGACATCAAGCGGTGTTAAACTATAGGCACTTAGTTTTCCGGGATCAAGCCAGATGCGCATCGCATAGCGTTTCTCTCCCCATATTTGTATACTACTAACACCGGGTATAGTTTGCAGGCGCTCCACCAAAACATTGTTACAATACTCGGTTAGCTGCAATGAGTTCTTAGAAGTGCTTTGCACCGTCATTGAAATGATAGCATCCGAATTTGCATCGGCCTTTGCTACTACCGGTGGATTTGTAAGGTCTTGCGGCAATGATCGTGTTGCCTGAGATACTTTATCTCGCACGTCATTCGTGGCAGCTTCAAGATCAACGCCTAATTCAAATTCAATATTTATATTACTGTTTCCTACACTTGATGAGGATATAATATTTTTTATACCCGCTATACCATTGATTGATTTTTCAAGAGGCTCTGTGATCTGTGATTCAATAATATCCGCGTTCGCTCCCGAATATGTAGTGCGCACATTTACAACCGGAGGATCAATAGCAGGGTAATCGCGTATACCCAAAAAGTTAAAGCCAATTATACCGAACAGCACCAGTATGATGTTCATCACAAACGCCATTACCGGTCTCCTCAGGCTTAGTTCAGATATATTCATACTATTTTGCTTATAGGGTGCTTACCTTCTTTACCTTCACTTTGGAGTTGGGACGTATAGCCATCAACCCTGATGTAATTACTGTATCACCCGGCTTCAGCCCTGTTGTAATTTGTATATAGGCTGAATCACGGATACCGGTTTCCACTGTTGTGAAGACAACGCTATCTTTTCTTAATAATATAACCTGTTTGTCGCGTGCCGTAGGAATGACGGCTTGTGTCGGAACCAATAACGCCTGACTATTCTGACCGAGTTGTAAATTTACTTTTGCAAATATACCGGGCACAAGCTCCGGGTGACGTTCATTTACTACGGCCCGTATTTTTAGTGTCCTTGTGTTTTGATCTACACTACTTTCCGTAGCTAATATAGTGGCCTTGTGAGGTTGACCGCCACCATCTACTCTAAAACTTACGCTATATCCTTTTTGCAATTCCTTTGCATATTTCTCAGGCACGGAAAATTCAAGCTTAAGCTGATCTACCTGGCGAATGGTTGTAATAACATCTGCCGGTGCTATATATGCACCCAGGCTTACACTTCTTAATCCAACCTTACCGGTATAGGGTGCACGAATCTCTGTTTTTGAAATAGCGATCTGTGTTGATACTATATCTGCTTTAAGGTTTTCAACATCCAGTGCCGCCAGTTCATAATCCTGCTGACTGATGCCGTTGATCTTCACAAGCTCGCGGTTGCGTTCTTCTGTTTTCTCTTTGATCTGAAGCTGAACCTGAAGTTTCTTTAATTGTGCTTGCAGATCCTGGTCAAATAATTTTACCAGCAAGGCGCCTTTCTGCGCTACGGCTCCTTCATTTATATTCATCGCTACAATGCGGCCACCTACTTCTGCGCGAAGCTGCGTTTCTTCATAAGGCAGAAGCGAGCCAGGCACTTCTATATTTTCACTGATGGAACTTTTAGCTACACGGAATGCATCAGCCACTACAGGGCCTTGTACTCGGGGACGTCCTGCTGCAGGCGAATTTTCTTTCTTCGACTTACAGGATATACCGAACACTAAAAACGGAATGAATAATACGATGCTAAGTCTGGACATTATATATATTAAAAATCTATAGCTTTTAGATAACACCCACAGTATTGATCTGGTTCAGAAAAGAGAAGGAGCCACCGATCAGGAGGCTTGCATCCGAAGTTGGTTGTGCAGCGTAAGCACTTGTGGTATAATAAGGGAAGACTCATCGTTATATAGTATGAAATCAGCCCGTTTCAATTTTTCCTCTTCGGACATCTGCTTTCGTATGATCTCTTTCACCTGTTGCTCTGCTCTGCCATCACGATGCATAACGCGCTTAATGCGTACTTCTTCCGGAGCATGAACAACTATTATTTTATTCAGTGCTTGATAAGAGCCTGTCTCAAATAATAGCGCAGCTTCCTTTAAAATATACACCTGATCACTATTACGTTTTACCCATTGAGTATAATTTTCTGCAACGCGGGGATGTACAAGTTTATTTAGTATATCCAATCTTTCCTGGTTGTTGAAAACTACCTCACTCAGGTATTTTCGGTTGAGGGCTCCATCGCTTAGGTATGACAAATCACCGAATTCTTTCTTTATCTGTGATACGAGAATTCCATCGGTGGTCATTAGTTCTTTCGCGTGGCTGTCTGCATCATATACAGGAATACCGAGGCACGCAAAAATTTTGGACACAAGTGTTTTGCCCGATCCGATTCCTCCAGTTATACCAATTTGAAGAGGATTAGCCACAGATTAAAATTTAACAAATACAGAATCTACTTTTATCACCTTAGAGTAAGGAGGCAACCCCTGTAAAACAGGTTGTACCCGTTTGAAACCTCTTGAGAAATTTTTCAAATCTACTACTGCCTTTAGAGAATCAGGTATGTAGTCATCCATATACCGTTGCGGTATTGCGAAGGTGCATGGAAATTTACGCACCGCGAGTGATGGTCGTGCTCCCTTTGGTAAGTTTACCAATACCAATAGAACAGAATCCGTTACTTGTCGAAGTCTATCCACTTCAAAATTTACAGATACTGTAGGAGGATTTCTTCGGATAAGTTCATTGTTCACAAATTGAACTTCCACATCATTGTGAAAACTCTCATCAATATTGCGTTGAGCGATTTTAAGATATACCGGCTCAGATATACCTTTCACTAAATTCCAGGGGCCTTCTATATAAATACTATCGGGCGAGATTAAAGGTGTACTGGTCATCACATACCCATTCCGAAAGAGTATAGATGGCGTATCCACAGCAAGCGTAACCCATCGTTTCCCTTTGGGCTCGATAGCAATGTGAAGTGTATCCGTTAAGACGAAATTGATTTCGAGTCGCTCGAGTTGATTTGCAAACAATGCAGGAAGTGTACTGCCCACGATTTTCCTAATTTCGACAGGACGCTCTAATGGAACTACAAGCGCAGGCACTTTCAATCCGAGACTTCGTCTGAATAAATCCCATCCTATACCGGTAACATTAACGCGCACTGCCTGTGGAAGTGGATGAATGGCAACATAATTTTCCTGATCGTAATCAAATTTGAGCGGGAAAGAAATGTTCGTGGTATAATTCTTATTCAACGCATTAAAAAACCAAAAGACCGTAGCTGCAAATAAACACAGCACTACGGCCTTCCAGTTTTTTCTATTGAAACGTAACAAGTTGAATATCGAATTTATAACGCTCATGTATGCTGGTATACGTTTCGGTGTTTACGTGTTTCAAGTTACATAAACACGTGCCAACATCAGCAGATTACTTCTTGTTGTTCGCGGCTTTCGTTGCTTCCATTGAGATAGCAGACTTATTGAAACGAATGCGTCCGCCTTTCTCTACTTCCATAATAAATGTATCGCCTTCCAATTCAGCAATCGTGCCGTGTGCACCACCGATTGTAACAACAGCGTCACCACGTTTAATTTCTTCAGTGAATTTCTTTTGATCCTTTGCCTTCTTTTGCTGAGGACGTATCATGAAGAAATAGAAAACCACGATAATAGCTCCAAAGAAAATAAACTGGAAATAAGGATTACTTTGTTGCTGGGCTTGTAACAAGATTGAGTACATAATTTGATTTTTTTAAGGGTCCAAAGTTATCCTAATTACGACAAACATACCAACCTTTTTTACTACCGGATTCGGATATTACAAAGGCGGTATCAGGCTTTTTTACCAATGAATCCAGGCTTATACAAGCAGGATGTCCGACTACGCCAAGGGTAATTATAGCACCCTATCCTGTAGAGGAGATGCCACTTTTTCATTGGCCCCAACTCCCGAACACGCTACAAAAAAGAAATGCCAGCATGATTATTAAAAGATGATTTTTATCTTCGATAAAACCAGAGCAAAACAACCCTGCTATATGAAAGTACATTGCCTTATAACTTTATTAATTCTTCTGTTAGCCAAGTATACCTCGGTATCTGCTCAACTCTCCGAGAAGCAAAAAGTGGTGGACGACATTAACCGAAACATTGATTATGCAGTTGTGAAAAAAGACGTTGCTATATTAAGACAACTTTATGCAGATGATTTTGTCTTTACGCATGGTACAGGTTACGTAGAAGGAAAAGAGAGTTGGATAAAAGACGTAGAGAATCCTGCGAAGAAATTTACATCCCGTGAGCATGACTCTACGCTGGTGGAGTTACATCAGGATTTAGCCATTGTTACCGGGCGTCTGATTATTTCACGTAGCGAAAAGGACAAAGTATACAGATACGGTATACGCTATATACGTGTATTCGCACTGCGAAATAAGGATTGGCAACTCGTCTCGCATCGCACTATAAAAGAGTGGCACTATAACTAACAGCAGTCGCTATTCTACATATAGCACCAAGCCTTTGAGGTATTCTCCTTCCGGATGAAAAATGGACACTGGATGATCTGCAGGTTGCGAGAGATGGTGCAGTACTTTGATCTGGCGCGATGCCTGTATAGCAGCAGATACTATGGTATCATAAAATAACTGACGATCTACCACCTGCGAACAAGAGAACGTAAAAATAATACCACCAGGTTTTATTTTTTTCATTGCTTCCGTATTGAGGCGTTGGTATCCTTTCACTGCCTGATGACGTGCATCGCGATGCTTGGCGAACGCTGGAGGATCGAGCACAATAACATCATATTCATTCTGCTTGTCCTTCAGAAAATCAAATGTGTCTTCTGCAAAGCATGCATGTATATTTGGATCATAGCCATTCAGTTCGAGGTTCTTTCGGGTAAGTGCTATAGCCTTCTCGGAAGCGTCTACAGAATGAACAAGTTCTGCGCCAGCATGTAAAGCATATACAGAGAAGCCACCGGTATAACAGAAAGTGTTTAGTACCTTTTTCCCTTTGGAAAAATCTCCGAGTAATTTTCTGTTCTCACGTTGATCAAGAAAGAATCCGGTCTTTTGTCCTTCTTCCCAATCAATCAGAAATTTATTTCCATTCTCCGTTACTGCGTGTGCTGCTATACTTGATCCATAGAGATATTCATCTTGTTGTGCATCTCTTAATTTACCAGGTAATGTACCATGACTTTTATAATATACTGTCTTGAGTGATTCACCTAAAACAGCAGCCAATGCCTGTGCTATTTTTTGTCGATCATTGTGCATCCCTACATCATGTGCCTGCAATACTGTGGCTCCATTATAGTAGTCAACGATTAACCCGGGAAGACCATCTCCCTCACCGTGTATAAGTCTGAATGCATTTGTATCTGCCGCTGGAAGTCCCGAATTATTTCTCATCTTCAAAGCACTCGACAGCTTTGTTTCCCAAAAATTTTCCGCCGGTACCTGCTCACCGAAACTTACCATTCGTACCGCGATGCTTCCGTTTTGGTAATGACCAAAGCCCAGTGTCTTATTTTTGAAATTCAGCACCTCAACCCAACATCCATCCGTAACACTGCCTTCCATTTTTTGAATAGCTCCCGAAAATATCCAAGGATGGAAACGCTCAATGGAATACTCTTTACCTTTTTTAAGAATGATTTTATTGGTAATCGTCATATCGTAGTTATTCGCAAAAGTATTAAGAAAGTTTGAGGGATGTGTGCTGATTTTTAAATCGATCTAATATATAGCGCGTTCGGCCACAGCCAGAAATTTTTCATTCTTTCCGGAAAAGCCAATCAAAAATTTTAAACCTCCGTCTTTTAATCCGGTTTTCTTCTTTAACTCCTCCGTGCTTAATGGATAGTTTCGCGTAATCACATTTGCCTTCCCATCTGGAAAATAGGATTGAATTATTTTTCGATCACTTTTAATGAGCGCCTCCACTTTAAAAACTCTTCCCGGAAAATCCTGAATATAGCGAGAGCCAGTATATAAATGAGTGCTTGGATGGATCTTGAAAAGATTATACTGCAGTGCACCGACTTTAAAAGCACCGGCTTTCAGCAGCGAGGCATTTGGTTCATAGATGTATTCCATCGGTGAATTATATACAACATCTGCTGCACGTTCCTGAGAAAGTGTGAAAGAAAACTTATCAGTTCTATTCGTGAGAATGTTAACGGCTTCAATCTCCGGTTCACCGGTATAATTATTGGAGCATAAAAACAAAAGTTCCTTGCACTCATTCGCGACTGAAACTATATATACTTTCTTAACCGTTTTGAGTTCTCGCAATCCCTGTTGGATGTCCAACAAAGGAGATGTCTTAATTAACAGATGATCTGTTTTTCTAAAAATCTCATCATACAATACTGTTACGTCCGGTTCGCAATCGCTTAACTTAAAAACTTTTTGTCCTTTAATTCTGCGTGATGGGTCGATGAAAATCAGATCGGTAGTTTTCAGTTCCTTTATATACTCTTCAGAAGTTTTATAATGATACTGAATGTTGGTCGCCTGAAGTTGTGTATGATTATGCCGGGCTATTTCCAGAAGAGCGGCATTAGGCTCTATATATTCCACACGATTAAAGATGCGACTCAGGAAATATGTATCGATGCCGAAGCCCCCTGTAAGATCAACTATAGTACCGAGTGGTATTGCCTCTTCTTTGACAATCTCGGTCTTATATATTGCTGTAGTCTCTGAAGAGCTTTGCTCAAGATTAGTGCCGGGAGGGTAAATGATATTTGGCGTTGCGTAAAAAGCCGGCAGCTTATCCTTTGCTTTTCTTCTTCCTGAAATCTGATCAGCTATTTGCGCCGAGGGAACACCATGGATTTCTTTATACTTTAACACGAGCTCTCGTTCATCATCGTTTGCATGCTGATGAATGAATTGCTGGGCCTCTTGTGTAAGAAGTGTAGATAACAAAATCGCAGTTGTTTAACGTTTTAAAGTGCGCTGGCCTTCCCTTTGAAGTGAATGACTATATTTCGTATATATACCACTATTCCCATGCCTTGGGCAACAAGGAGAACCGGATCAACGCGATACGTTGCGTAGATAAGTATAAGGATAGATGCTCCCGTGCTGATAATCCAAAACCCAAGTGGTAGTATAGAAGTTTTATGCTTTTCAGAGTAATACCATTGATGTATAAATCGCAGGTTTAGCATTAACTGCCCGATGGCTCCCATAAAAATAATCGGATTTGTGAAATCATTTTTCGAGAAGATTTGAGACATCTTTTGATCTGCACCGAAAATGATCCATGTCAATGTAACCATTGGCAGTAACAACAAAACGATTCGCAGTACCAATGGAATTTTCGTCCAATCATTTTTAAGTTGAAGATTCCTGACATAAATAAAATAGGACAACGTCTGGCCGATAATGATAACTATATCATTACGAATTATTCCATAGATCAAAAAGAGAAATGATGCGAGAAGACTAAGCTGCCAGAAAATAGTTGGCGACACCACTTTGCCTTGTTTCTCAGAATAGAATAACTGAACCAGCAAACGCGCACCAAATAACGACTGCGCAAAAAAGCCCAATCCGTAAATCCAATATTGCTGAATAAATTCCATGATATATACTACAAGAGACAGTAGCTAAGAGCCTGCTCTACGTTTAATTTAAATTAAAAAGCCTGATCATAAATGATCAGGCTTTCCTTGAACTATATCTGTATTAAAGCGTTCGCTTTACTTCACGTTGCTCGTAGCTTTCAATAACATCGCCTACTTGCATGTCGTTGAAACCATCTATACCTATACCGCAGTCAAATCCAGATCTTACTTCACTTGCATCGTCTTTATGACGCTTGAGTGAACCAAGCTTACCTGCATATACAACTATACCATCGCGGATCAAACGAATTGGATTCGAGCGTTTCACAGATCCATCGGTAATCATACATCCAGCGATCGTTCCAATCTTCGAAATCTTGAAGACTTCACGAACCTCTGCATTTCCTACAATTACTTCTTCTGTTTCTGGCGCCAACATACCTTCCATCGCAGCTCTTACATCATTGATTGCATCATAGATGATAGAGTATAAACGGATTTCAATCTCTTCGTTCTCTGCTACACGTTTCGCAGCATTCGAAGGTCGCACCTGGAAGCCGAGGATAATGGCGTCTGATGCTGATGCCAACAATACATCGGACTCAGAAATCTGACCAACACCACGGTGTATAATCGCGACTTGAATCTCCGGTGTAGAGAGTTTCAGCAATGAATCAGACAACGCTTCAACAGATCCATCCACGTCACCTTTTACAATTACGTTCAATTGCTTAAAGCTTCCGATCGCAAGACGTCTTCCGATCTCATCCAGCGTGATATGTTTCTTCGTGCGTATACTTTGCTCACGTAACAGCTGACTTCTCTTACCGGCAAGCTCACGTGCTTCACGGTCGGTTTCCATCACCGTTACTTTCTCACCAGCCTGAGGTGCTCCATCCAAACCAAGTAATACTACTGGTGTTGAAGGCCCGGCTTCATTTACTTTCTTTCCAGTATCATCAAACATAGCTTTCACACGACCATAGTGTGCTCCAGCCAATACTATATCTCCTACCTTCAGTGTTCCCGTCTGTACCATTATGGTAGCGACATAACCACGTCCCTTATCCAATGAAGCTTCAATAACTGAACCGCTTGCATTCTTATCAGGGTTTGCTTTCAAGTTCAGGATCTCAGCTTCCAACAATACTTTTTCAAGCAAGTCATCTATACCTTGTCCGGTCTTTGCTGAAATTTCCTGGCTTTGATATTTACCACCCCACTCTTCTACAAGAATATTATTCTTTGAAAGAGCTTCACGAATTTTATCCGGGTTTGCGGATGGCTTATCAATTTTATTGATCGCGATTACAATGGGAACACCTGCTACCTGAGCGTGATTAATCGCTTCTCTGGTTTGAGGCATCACGTCATCATCTGCCGCTACAACTATAATTGCTATATCTGTAAGCTTGGCACCACGAGCACGCATCGCTGTAAAGGCTTCGTGACCTGGTGTATCCAAGAATGCTATTTTGTTACCGCTCTTCGTTGTTACATCGTAAGCACCGATGTGCTGTGTTATACCACCAGCCTCAGATGCTGTAACTTTCGTGTTACGGATATAATCTAGGAGTGATGTTTTTCCGTGATCAACGTGACCCATGATCGTTACGATAGGGGCACGGTGTTGCAGGTTCACATCATTGCCCTGCTCTTCTTCAACTTCTAATTCCTCTTCTGCAGAAGTAAACTGAACAGCGTATCCGAATTCGTCCGTAATTACCGTGATTGCTTCAGCATCAAGGCGCTGATTGATTGATACGAACATACCCAGACTCAGGCAGGTTGAGATCACATCATTTACAGATACATCCATAAGCGATGCCAGGTCATTGGCAGAAATGAATTCGGTAACACGAAGCGTTTTCGATGCCTCCTGTTCCTGAAGCATTTGCTGCTCGTGCGCGTCTGAATTCGCCTGACGTTTTTCTCTTCTATACTTCGATCCACTCGTTTTCTTACCACCACCGCTCAACTTGGCAAGGGTAGCGCGAATCTGATCCTGAATTTCCTTCTCAGTAGGTTCTTCTTTTTGAACTCTTGGAGCGTGTGGCCCTCTGCGTTGTTGTCCGTGCTGCTGGTTAGGACGCTGTTGTGGGTTAGGACGTTGTCCGCCCTGACCTTGACCTTGTTGGCCTCCGCCCTGTTGACCGCCACCTTGTTGCTGACCAGGACCTCGTTGTTGATCATCGGCTGTCGGTATACGCTTCCGCGGACGCTTCCCTTTGCGATCATCTTTTGTATCGGATGAAGCAACCGGAGAATCTTTTTTCTTATCAACCGGCAATTCGATTTTATCGACAACTTTTAATCCCTTCAGTCGATCTGCTTTAGCCTTGATCAATTCCATTTCAGGCTCAGCTTTCTCAGCTACCACAGGAGGTTTTGGTTCAACAACTTTAGGAGGTACTACAACTACCGGCTCTTTTACAGGAGGGGGGGTTTCTTTTATTACTTCCTTCGGAACTTCTTTTACTTCTGGAATCTCCTTGATCTCTTTTTGTTCTTTAGGTTCTGGAATAACTTCTTTTACCTCTGGAACTTCTATCTTCTCGATTACAGGTACTGGTTTTTCAACAACCGGTTTCTCTACCACTGGTGGTTCTTCAACCACTTCTTCTTTAGCAACAGGCTTTTTCTCCAGGTCGATTTTACCAATAACTTTTATGCCTTCCAGCTTCGGCTTTTCGCGTTCAACTTTATCGGCTGGTTTTGGCTCATCTTTCGCTTTAACCTCTTTTGATCCGAGGTTCTTAATCATAATTCGCTCTTCTTCTTCAACACGTTTTTTGGCAAGTTCTTTTTCACTTTCCAATACAAGATTATCAACGTGTTTGGCTCCGATATGAAGACCGGATGCTTCCAGTTTATCAGTAGCAGAAGAGGCAAATTCTTTGGACAAAAGGTTGAATTGCTCAGGCGTGAGTTTAGCGTTGGGGTTATTTTCAACCTCAAAACCTTTCTTCCCCAAAAAGTCCAAAATGGTGTTATGCCCCACATTGAGCTTTCTTGCAGCCTGACTCAACCTAATCAACTTTTCTTCTGCCATATTCAAATATGCCTGTTTTTTAAGGACTTTAAAATTCAAAAGCTCGTAGTCGCGCAATTTAACTTATTGTTCACAGTTCATCGCTCACTTGTTAAGGATTCGTTATAAACCCAAATTACAAAACGACTTATTCGAACTCCTTTTTCAGGATGTTCAAAACACCTTCTACAGTTTCTTCCTCGAGGTCAGTACGTCTTACCAATTCATCTTTGGAAAGCGCCAGAACACTCTTTGCTGTATCGAGACCAATGCGATTTAACTCGTCAATTACCCAGCTCTCAATCTCATCTGAGAATTCGCTCAGGTCAACATCTTCCTCTACCTGACCTTCAGCCAATTCGCGGAATACATCTATTTCATAACCCACCAAGCGGCTGGCAAGTTTAATATTCAACCCACCTTTTCCGATAGCAAGTGACACCTGATCTGGTTTCAAATACACCGATGCACGTCCATTATCTTTATCAACTTTGATAGATGATATTTTTGCAGGACTCAGTGCACGCTGGATATATAGTTCCAGGTTCTCTGTGTAATTGATCACGTCAATATTTTCATTCTGCAGTTCACGCACAATAGCGTGTATGCGCGAACCCTTCATACCGACGCATGCTCCTACAGGATCGATGCGATCATCGTATGATTCAACAGCAACCTTTGCACGCTCACCTGGTTCACGTACCACTTTTTTAATAGTGATAAGACCATCATATACTTCCGGAACTTCCTGTTCAAATAATCTTTCCAGGAATACCGGAGAGGTACGTGACAAAATAATTTTCGGATTGCCATTTACCATTTCCACTTTATGAACAATCGCGCGAACATTTTCTCCTTTGCGATAACGATCCTTCTGAATTTGTTCGTTCCGTGGTACAGCAATTTCATTTCCTTCACCATCTGTCAGCAAAACTTCTTTGCTTAACACCTGGTATACTTCACCAGCTATTATTTCACCAACAAGATCTTTATACTTCTGAAAAAGAATATCCTTCTCCAGATCTTTCACTTTTTGAATTAATGTCTGGCGCGCTGTTGTTACAGCTCTGCGTCCGAAATCTTCAATATAGATCTGCTCAGATACCTCTTCTCCTACTTCGAAATCCGGTTGGATTTTACGTGCTTCCGACAAACTTACTTTGTCGAAATCCCAGATGTCTTCCGAGTCATCGTCTACAATCTCGCGAAAGCGATATATTTCAAGATCGCCTTTGTCTGCGTTGATGATAACGTCGAAGTTCTCATCAGACTCATACTTTTTACGGATCATGTTCTTGAACACATCTTCCAGTATCCGGATCATCGTTGGCCGGTCAATGTTCTTCTGTTTTGCAAATTCAGCAAACGACTGAATTAATTCATGTGCATCCATGGTTTCGTCTTATTTAAAACTTACTAACACAAAAGCTTTTTCTATGTCTGTAAAAGGGATTCCAATTGTCTTTATTTCTTTCTTCTTACCGGTGCCAATTTCTTGTTCCAGTGTAATCATCTCATCCGCTACAGCTATCAGTTTCCCTTCTTCCATTTTCTCAAGGACCTTCACTTTTAGCCTGCGTCCTATATTCTTATGATACTGTCGTTTTAATTTCAACGGATGGTCCAAACCAGGTGTTGATACTTCCAACAGGTAACTGTCTTCAAGCCATGTTACTTCATCAAGCACATTAGAAAGAGCCCTGCTCAGATCTGCACATTCATCTATTTTGATGCCGTTGTCACTATCCAGAAGTACCAAGATCTTACGAGGCCCTTGTTTCGAGGAAACAATAACATCAACTATAAACTGGCTTTGGTCAGTTAATTCCGATTCAGCGATGCGTCTTATCTCTGCTACTATATCCATTAAAAAAACTCTATAAACAAAGAGGGGACTGTGGTCCCCTCAAAAAGAATACTAAGAAACTTCGGCAAAAGTATAGCTTTTTTGCTTCAATGTCAAATCCTGTGATCACCCAAGACTTTCACGTTCTCTAAAAAGATTCTCTCTCGCCTTATTTTCATATCGACCGGAGAATTCATCGGTTTTAAAAATTCTGTCCATCGACAGAAAATGTTCCAGTACTTTTTTTCTCCCGGGCCTGTAAACCAAGTCGGGATAAAAGGAATATTCTTTTCGAATATTCATAGTATACTCAAGATATATACTCCAATCCGATCCAAGAATAGAAAGATCTGCATCCGTGAAAAGATTAGTGTCAGGATTCTTGCTGACCGTATGACTTTTCGTGGCAAGAATTTGTTCAACACAAATCCTTATACCATCTGCCGGAAAATTAATTCCGGAAAGTCTCTTCTCAGCGAGTGATGCACTTTTTTCTTCGTTGTCCTTTCTGAACGTATTGTAAACAATATCGTGATAAGCAATCGAGAAGACTATGCAATCCCAGTTTGTAATTAGCTCTTTCACGGGCAAAAGCTCTTTCAAAAGATTTTCAAGGTGAGTTTGATTATGGTAATATCTCCTGGTTGAAGAGTATTGCTTTTCAATCTCACTCCAAAGTTTACTTGTCGCACCATCATTGTAGTGCGATATAGCTTTGGAAAATTCTTCTGAAAACATAAGTATATCAGATATACTCTGGCAGGTTTTTCAGATATGTACCGTAGCCGCTTTTTTCCAATGGTTTTGCGATGGTCAGCAATTGATCTTTTGTAATGAAGCCTTGGCGGTATGCCACTTCTTCTATACATCCAATTTTTAATCCCTGACGTTGCTCAATGGTCTGAACAAAATTAGACGCCTGCATGAGTGAATCAAAAGTGCCTGTATCCAACCAGGCTGTACCGCGACTCATCGGTGCTACTGTAAGTTTTCCTCGCTTGAGATAAACATTGTTCACATCGGTGATCTCAAGTTCGCCACGCGGACTAGGCTTAAGTTCCTTGGAGATTTTTACAACCTCATTATCGTAGAAATATAGTCCTGGAACAGCATAATTCGATTTCGGATTCGCTGGTTTCTCCTCTATGGAAATTGCTTTCTTATTAGCGTCAAATTCCACCACGCCATAACGCTCTGGATCTGTAACGTGATATGCAAATACAACGCCTCCATCAGGGTCACTGTTGGATTGCAATAGTTTTTGCATGCCTGATCCGTAGAATATATTATCGCCGAGAATAAGGGCAACTTTGTCGTTACCAACAAATTTTTCACCGATGATAAATGCTTGCGCTAAACCTTCGGGCCGTGGTTGAATTTCATAACTGAATGAACATCCCAGGTTCTTACCATCGCCTAATAATTTCTGAAACATCGGCATATCATGCGGAGTAGCGATTATCAAAATTTCCCGGATCCCAGCCATCATCAGAACTGATAACGGATAGTAGATCATCGGCTTATCGTACAACGGCATGAGTTGCTTACTGACAGCAATGGTTAACGGATACAAGCGCGTACCTGAGCCTCCTGCTAAAATAATACCTTTCATTGTTGAGTGTTTTTATAGTTGATAGATTCATATTGTTATGCGCCATGTTATCAGCACATAACAATATGAACAGTCAATACATTAATTATCTCTCTTGATACATGTTGGTGTAGTACTTGAGATACTCACCCGATGTTACATTATTCAACCACGTAGTGTTTGCCAAATACCAATCAACGGTTTTCTCCAATCCAATCTCGAACGTTACTTCCGGGCGCCATCCTGTTTCGCTGATCAGTTTAGATGCATCTATAGCGTATCGCAGATCATGACCAGGTCTGTCTTTTACGTGTGTTATGAGACCAGCAGAAGTACCTTCACGGCGATTGAGTTTTTTATCCATGATGTGGCAAAGCAAGTTTACCAGGTCGATGTTTTTCCACTCATTATTACCACCTATATTATATACTTCTCCAACTTTTCCCTTATGGAAAATAGCATCTATAGCACGTGCGTGATCTTCAACAAACAACCAGTCACGAATGTTTTCACCTTTGCCATACACCGGCAGCGGCTTGCTATTGATGATGTTGTTGATCATCAAAGGAATCAGCTTTTCAGGAAAATGGAAAGGACCGTAATTATTCGAGCAACGGCTGATTAATGTAGGCAGACCAAAGCTGTTGTTATAGGCACTCACGAAGTGATCGCTACTGGCTTTAGATGCTGAGTACGGTGACCGCGGATCAATTGGAGTTTCTTCAGTGAAGAATCCACCATGTTCAGCGGAACCATATACTTCATCTGTAGAGATGTGATAGAAGCGTTTGTTTTCGAATTGACCATTCCATGCGGCTTGAGCTGCACACAGCAGATTCAGCGTTCCGATGATGTTCGTATTTGCAAACTCTGCCGGATTATGAAGAGAACGATCTACATGCGATTCTGCAGCAAGATGTATAACTCCATCTATCTCATGTTTCTTGAATACACTATTCAAGAACTCTATGTCGAGTATATCTCCACGCTCAAAATGATAGTTTGATTTTTTCTCAACGTCTTTCAGATTTTCAAGATTACCTGCATAGGTGAGCTTGTCCAGATTAACGATCGTGTAAGTCGGATATTTATTTGCAAATAATCTGACTACATGTGAACCGATAAAACCGGCTCCTCCTGTTATAAGTATTTTTCTCACTGACATCTGGAAAGATTTTAGCGGATGAATTTTTCGAAATTTTTATGATCACGTTGGTATAGTACTTCTTGTGGCAATGACTTAAAGTACTCATACGTAATTTTCAATCCTTCTGAGCGAGAGACCTTTGCTTCCCAACCAAGAATTTCTTTAGCCTTGGTTGTGTTGGGTTGTCGCTGTTTCGGATCATCTTGAGGAAGTGGTTTATAAACTACTTTCTGCTTTGTGCCCGTGAGCTTTACAATCTCTTCCGCGAAATCTCCAATCGTGATCTCATCCGGATTCCCAATGTTTACAGGTAAGTGATAGTCTGACATTAACAATCGGAATATACCCTCAACCTGATCGTCTACATAGCAGAACGAGCGTGTCTGAGAACCATCACCAAATACAGTGAGGTCTTCGCCGCGTAAAGCCTGACCGATGAAAGCAGGTAATACGCGTCCGTCATTCAGGCGCATTCTAGGTCCATATGTATTGAATATCCTTATGATTCGTGTTTCAAGTCCATGGTAAGTATGGTATGCCATGGTAATAGCTTCCTGAAAACGCTTGGCTTCGTCATATACTCCGCGAGGGCCTATAGGATTTACGTTACCATAGTATTCTTCCACTTGAGGGTGAATAAGCGGATCACCATAAATTTCAGAAGTTGAAGCAACAAGAATTCTCGCTTTCTTAACACGTGCTAAACCAAGCAAGTTGTGTGTACCCAACGATCCAACTTTCAATGTCTGAATAGGAATCTTCAAGTAATCAATTGGACTTGCCGGAGATGCAAAATGAAGTATATATTTCAGATCACCTGGAACATGTACAAAAGAAGAAACATCATGATGATAGAATTCGAAATCAGCATGTTTAAAGAGATGCTCGATGTTACGCAGGTCACCTGTGATAAGGTTGTCCATTGCTATAACACTATATCCTTCTTTAAGGAAGCGATCGCATAAATGGGAGCCGAGAAATCCAGCTCCTCCTGTGATTAAAACTCTTTCCTTAGCCATTGATCACCTCTCTTCCAATGCTGAAGTATGTATATCCAAGTTCTTTCATATTCGAAAGGTCATAAAGATTTCTACCGTCAAAAATTACTTTACTTTTTAAAAGGCCTGAAAGTTTTTCAAAATCAGGTGTGCGGAACTCTGGCCACTCTGTTGCAATGAAGATAGCGTCCGCACCTTCTGCTGCATCATAAGGAGTATCAAAGTATCCAATTTTATCGCCTACAATCCGCTTCACATTTTCTATAGCTTCTGGATCGTGAGCACGAATTGTTACACCTTCACTTAATAATGCTTCGATATTATAAAGAGATGGAGCCTCGCGAATATCATCTGTATGAGGTTTGAAAGAAAGTCCCCAGAAAGCTATAGTCTTTCCTTTTAGATTGCCCTTGAAATGAGTCTTAATTCTTTCAATCAATCTTGTCTTTTGATCTTCGTTCACATCCATTACAGCATTCAGGATTCTGAAATCATACTTCACATCGGAAGCCGATTTTGCCAATGCCTGAACGTCTTTAGGGAAGCAACTTCCGCCATAGCCTATACCCGGGAATAAAAATCTTTTTCCGATTCGACTATCTGTACCCACACCTCTGCGTACGGAGTCAACATCTGCACCTACAAGTTCACATAGGTTAGCAATCTCATTCATGAAGGTAATCTTGGTTGCCAGAAACGAATTCGCTGCATACTTGGTAAGCTCAGCAGAACGCTCATCCATAAAAATGATAGGATTACCCTGGCGAACATATGGTGCATACAGAGCTTCCATAATTTTTCTTGCCCGTGGTGAAGTTGTACCAATAACAACACGGTCCGGTTTCATAAAGTCCTCCACTGCTACACCTTCTCTTAAGAATTCTGGGTTAGAAACCACATCAAATTCAACCTTGGCATTCGCAGCAATTCTGTCTCTTACTTTATCTGCCGTTCCTACTGGCACAGTACTCTTGTCGATGATCACCGTATAATCCGACAGGATTGGACCAAGATCAGACGCCACCTTAAGAATGTACTTTAAATCGGCAGAGCCATCTTCACCTGGAGGTGTAGGAAGCGCTAAGAAAATGATTTTAGCATCCTTAATTCCTTCCGCAAGATCTGTTGTAAAGAAAAGTCTCTCCTGTTTAATGTTCCGTTCGAAAAGTTGCTCGAGGCCGGGTTCGTAAATAGTGATTTTTCCGTTTTGAAGTTTCTTGACCTTTTCTTGATCGATGTCTACACAGGTCACAGTGTTTCCGGTTTCAGCAAAACAGGTTCCGGTTACGAGACCAACGTAACCTGTGCCAACTACAGCTATTTTCATGGATAATGGGTTTTTGAACCTGCGAAATTAAAACTTTTGACCACATTTTAGGAAGTGTTTGCTATAAACAAAGCCTAAATGTTAAGCATATTTATATTACAACCTAACATTCGTTTGTTATTCTCTAGAGAAAACATAACTTTAACGTTTTCAATACAACATTCTCTATTTCTTATGGAAGTTATAACCGACAAACTCGAATCGATAAGTTTTGATGAAACTGAAAATCAAAGGATGATTTCTCAAATGGTCCGCGACTTTGGGAATAAAGAGATCAGACCTAACATAATGACTTGGGATGAGAGTCAGGAATTTCCTGTGCAATTATTTAAGAAGATGGGGGGACTGGGACTAATGGGGGTATTAGTGCCGGAAGAATTTGGAGGAGCCGGTTTCGGATACTTGGAATACATTACCGCTATTGTTGAGCTTTCAAGATTAGACGGCTCAATTGGTTTATCGATGGCCGCACACAACTCACTTTGCACAAACCATGTTTTACTTTTTGGGTCCGCGGAACAGAAGAAAAAATATTTACCCAAGTTGGCTTCAGGCGAATTTATAGGTGCCTGGGGGCTTACTGAACCCAATACCGGTTCCGATGCAGGTAACATGAGAACGGTTGCCATCAAGGACGGTGACCACTATATTATCAATGGTGCCAAGAATTTTATCACCCATGGTAAGTCCGGAGATGCTGTCGTTGTGATTGTCAGGACCGGTGAGGTGGGAGATTCTCACGGAATGACGGCCTTTTTAATTGATAAGGGAACACCAGGATTTACTGCAGGCAAAAAGGAAAATAAGCTCGGCATGCGAGCTTCTGAAACGGCCGAATTAATTTTCAGTGATTGCCGTGTTCATAAATCGCAGATTATTGGAAAAGAGGGGGACGGGTTTGTTCAGGCGTTAAAAGTGTTGGATGGTGGTAGAATTTCCATTGCTGCACTTAGCCTTGGCATTGCGCTGGGAGCATTTGACGCTGCATTGAAGTATTCACAGGAACGCCATCAATTCAACCAGCCAATCTCAAGTTTTCAGGGCATTTCCTTCAAACTTGCTGACATGGCTACCAAAATAGAAGCCGCTAAACTACTGACATTCAGAGCAGGAAATTTAAAAAATAAAGGAGAGAGTGTTACGAGGGAGTCGGCTATGGCGAAGCTTTTTGCATCGGAAGTGGCGGTTGAAGTTGCCAATGATGCAGTACAAATTTTTGGTGGTTATGGCTACACAAAAGACTTCCCTGTGGAGAAATTTTATCGTGATGCAAAACTTTGCACCATTGGAGAAGGTACGTCTGAGATACAAAAACTTGTTATTTCTCGCACCATTTTAAAGTAGTCTTGGATAATTCACTGACATTCTGCTATCTTTGCAGCCCTAAATAAGAAATATGCTTATCGTTAACGTAAAAGAAAACGAATCAATTGACAAGGCGCTGAAGCGTTTCAAGAAGAAGTTTGAAAAAACAGGTGTTCTAAAAGAATTACGTTCCCGTACTTCTTTCGAGAAGCCATCTGTGAGACGTAGAAATCAAATCATTCGTGCTGCTTACCGCGAGCAACAGAGACTTCAGGATCCTAACGCTTAAAAGCGTTTTGTTGAAATAAAAATATTTAATTGTGGATAAGCTACAACTTGTCCACAAAATATTACCATTTTATCCACATATCCCCTTAAGGTATTTCCTAAAGGGGATTATTTTTTTACATTGCTATCATTACAGCCTTCTATTCAAGCTGTATTGGTGCTGATAGCATGGTGGATTCCTTTCTCAAATATCTCCAATACGAAAAGCGAGTAAGCTCCAATACTGTATTGGCTTATGAAACAGATCTAAAGCAGTTCAGTACTTTTCTTAACATTACTTTCTCGAATACCAAGATCGAAGCAGCCGACTATCAAGTCATTCGCTCCTGGATCATACAGCTCGTTGAGCAAAATATAGGGCCTTCATCCATCAACCGAAAAATCGCCTGCCTCAGAACGTTCTATAAATTTTTACAACGTGAAGAAGTTATTGCAAAGGATCCGATGCTCAAGATCAAAATCCTGAAGACCAGTAAGAAGTTACCAAGCTTTGTAAAAGAAAGCGACATGGTAAAAGTCCTGGATAATCAATCATTTGAACAAACTTTTGCAGGCCACCGAGAAAAACTAATCCTGGAATTATTCTACGGTACTGGTATACGTCTTTCTGAGCTGTTGACCTTAAAAGAGAATGATGTTAATCTAAGGAACAGAACCATTAAAGTTCTTGGAAAAAGAAATAAGGAAAGAGTAATCCCATTTGCAGTCAATCTCGTTTCTATACTTGAAGAGTATAGCATTGTGAGAAGCAGAGAAGTGACAAAACAAGACAACGGATTACTACTTGTTACAGATAAAGGTGAGCCATGTTATCCTATGATGGTTTACAGAATTGTAAAAGATCATCTCATTAAAAATTCCTCCGCAGAGAAAAAAAGCCCACACGTTTTACGACATACCTATGCCACGCATTTGTTAAACAAAGGTGCAGAGATAAATGCTGTAAAAGACTTACTTGGACACAGCAGTCTTTCTGCCACGCAAGTATATACCCATAACTCCATTGAAAAATTAAAAAAGGTTTTCGACCAGGCGCATCCCAAGGCCTGATCTATATATATAATGAAAGTAAATGAACGCTATGATAAAATAACTACATCTGACAATGCGCTGGTCATTGTAATACCAGTAACTGTTTTATTGTTCAACTTTTTAAATTTAACATTATGAAGGTACAAGTTCATTCCATTCACTTCGATGCTGACAGCAAGCTCATCAACTTCATTCAAAAGAAGCTTGACAAGCTGGACACTTTTTATAATCGCTTAGTGGATGGCGAAGTATTTCTTCGACTAAACAATGAAGGGATTGAAAACAAAACAGTAGAAATTAAATTACGAGTTCCGGGGAGTATGCTTTTTGCTATCGAAAAAGCTCGTTCTTTTGAAGCCGCTACCGACATGGCGACAGATGCGATCAGAATGCAGTTAGAAAAATTTAAAACAAAAGTTAAAAACGGAAGAGTATAAATTTCCAATCAACCCAAAAAAGAAAAACCGCCTCAAACGAGGCGGTTTTTTGTTTCTATACTATATCTATAGTAAGAACTATTTCTTTGGTTGAGCCGGAGTAGTTGCAGCTGCTGGCTTAGGAGTTACCCCCATTTTCTTCAGCACAAGATCCGAAATATCCATCTTCTCATCTCCATAAAGAATTACATCCAATCCACCGATCTGCTGATTAAGAACAAATGAAAATCCGTTCTCCTTAGCAGTATCTTCAATTGCCTTTCCTACCTTCTTATAAACGGGATCCATTAATTGGGTCTGCTTAGTTTGCAGGTTAGTCTGAGCATCTTGCTGAAGCTTTTCTATGTTCTGTTGTAACTGTTGCAATTCACGTTCGGTATTTGCACGTACAGCATCTGGCATTGTGTTAGCCTGAATTGCTGCATTATAGTCTGCCAGTTTTTTCTGAAATTCCTGAACCTTAGAATCGATTTGATTTTTCAGTTGTGTTTGTAAAGATTTCAGATCCGCGTCAATTTGTTTGGCGTCAGGCATTTGGCTGAAGATATAATCAACATCCGCATAACCAATCTTAGGCGCAGCAGCGGTTTGTGCATAGGATGCAATTGCTCCCAATCCTAGCACCACAAGTAAAACGAATTTTCTCATTACGGTATTCAATTTAGTTTTTAATCTTATCATTAGGGTCTCCAAGTCCCAACTCATCCAACACAAAGTCAGTATAGTCATATCGAGGATCTGTATAGATCATCACGAGCTCACCTGCCTTGTCAAAGACGATCGCCAGATTGTTTTGTTTTGCCGCTTTATCAACAGCATCCCAAACCTTATCCTGGATCGGTTTAATCAATTCCTGTTTCTTAAGAAAGAACAATCCTCCAAATCCAAATACCTTCTTCTGGTATTCTTTCATCTCAGCTTCCTTCTTCTGGATGGCCGTTGTTCTGTCCTTTCGCATTTCTTCAGTTAGAAGAACTTGTTCAGCTTGAAGGGCACTATACATGGACTCTATTTTTTTAGACATGTCCTGTATTTCCTTCTCCCAAGCCTCCGACAACTGACCGATTTCATCCTGTGCCTTTTTATATTCAGGCATTTTATTCAGGATATAATCCGTGTCAATGTACCCGAATCTCTGTGCTTTGACAAAAGTCGGGCCGAAAATGAGAAAAATTATTGTAATTAAATAAACCCGCATAGTTATCTGATTTGCTGGCCGATAGTAAAATGGAATTGTGAGCCACTCACAGGACCCCTGCCATTCAACGGTACCGGATCAAATCCATATCCCCAATTCAACCCAATCAATCCGAATGCCGGCATGAATATACGAGCACCAAAGCCTGCTGACTTATATAAATTAAACGGATTAAAATCATCGTAATTGTTCCAGTTGTTACCACCTTCTGCGAAGATAAATCCGTAGATGGTTGCAGCATTACCTGTAGTCACCGGATAACGTAATTCCAATCCTAACTTATCATATGCGATACCACCTGCGAGCACGCCTGAAGCACTGTTCTGGTTTGCGTTATAGTAAGGTGGTGTGAGCACGTTGTTCTCATAGCCTCTCAAACCGATTACCTCCTGGCCTAACAGGAATGAATTGAAGCCACCGGCCAATCCATCACCACCCAGGTAGAATCTTTCAAACGGACCTATACCGGCTTTATCCGTGTATTGTCCAATGAATCCAAAGTGAGCCTTCGCTTCCAACACAAGTTTTTTCTTGTTGTCAAGAGGCAAATAGTATTTGGCATCAAACATCCACTTGTGATACTCAATCCATTTGTAGCGCTCTGCAGCATCTGCCGTAGAGTAGTCTATATTTCTCCACAGTGAGAATGGAGGCGTTAACGTAACGCTTAATGAAATACTTGATCCTTGTGCAGGATACATCGGATTGTCAATACTGTTACGAGCAAGTGTTGTATTAAATGTAAAACTGTTTGAAACTCCGTCGGTATATCCTAAGCCTGAATTCCAATTGTTAAGAATATAGCGCAGGTATGACACAGAGTTTGTGAGTGTAAAATAATTGTCTGGCCATTCTAACAGTCGACCCAATCCAACCGATACGCTATGTACCTGGAGGCGCGAATCGTTATCGTTGGTAGAACTGCTTCCATATGGATATCGCTGGAATGAGCTATTGAAACTTACCGAAAGTGAATGAGGCTTGCGTCCACCTAACCATGGCTCTGTAAACGAGAAGCTATAGCTTTGGAATGACCTGCCGTTTGCCTGAGCTCGCAGTGAGAGTCTTTGTCCATCTCCAACCGGAAGTGGTCTCCAATTATCAAAGTGAGGAATATTACGAAGTGAGAAGTTATTGAATGTCAATCCAAGTGTACCTACGAATCCATAGTAACCACCCCAACCTCCAGAAAGCTCAACCTGATCGTTTGATTGCTCCTCCACGGTCCACTCAATATCCACGGTACCATTTGCAGGATTTGGCACTAGGTTCTGTCCAATTTTATCAGGAGCAAAATATCCAAGCTGTCCAAGTTTTTGTTGTGTCCGGATAATATCGGAACGTCTGAATTTCTGACCAGGAATCGTACTTAATTCTCTGCGTATAACGTGATCGCTGGTGCGGTCATTTCCAGCTATGGTTACTTCATTAATAGTAGCTTGCTCGCCTTCAAAAATTCTCATCTCAACATCAATAGAATCTCCGGCAACGGCCACCTCTACAGGGTTAATACGGAAGAACAGATAACCGTCATCCATATAAAGTCCACTGATGTCTAATCCTTTTGGATTGAACTGAAGTTTCTTGTTGTAAAGGTCGCTGTTATATACATCACCTTTGCTTATACCCAATACGGCATTCAGCTGCTTGTCAGAGTATATATAGTTTCCTGTCCAAATGATGTTACGGAAGTAATACTTGGGACCTTCATAAATTTGAAAATCTATATTGATAGTCCTCCCATCATGTGCGTATACCGTGTCCGTTACGATTTCAGCATCGCGATATCCCTTTGAGTTAAAGTACTCAATTATCTTTTTCTTATCGTCTTCGTAATCTGTTTGAATAAATTTAGAACTGGTAAAGAGATTGAGCTTTACGTTGTCATTGATAAACTCTTTTACTTCCTTCCAACTCGTCTTGTAGCTCGAGTCAACAAATTCTTTGGGTTTCAGTGCGATCACTTCACTTATAAGAGCACGGTGTAAAGAGAAGCGAGGGCGTTCATGTGTACCCTTCATTTTCTTCTTCAACTTTGCATCACTGATGCTGTTGTTACCTTCAAATGAAATCTTGTTGATCTTAACTTTTGATTTGGGATTGACTGCAATTTTTAGTCTTATACCATCACGGTTAAGCGTATCTTTTTCCTGTATAACTTTTACCTCCGTGCTAAGAAATCCCTTTTTCACGAAGTACTTCTTAACAGCAAGTTCCGTATTCCGGATCATGGCATCATTTACAATTTTGCCACGGATCAGAGTAAGATCTTCTTTTAGTCCGCTCTCCTGAGACTTATTAATTCCTGTAAAATAAAATCCTGTCAAACGCGGACGTTCTGCTAATACTATATTCAGGTATACATCATTGCCTTCAATTCTGGCAACCTGAATTGTAACATCGCCTACAAGTCCGTGCTTCCAAAGACTGCGTATCGAGTTAGTGATTGCGTCTCCTGGGATCTTTATTTTGTCACCAACTTTCAAACCGGTAAGCGACACCATAGCGTTTTTATCCAACACATTGAGGCCTGTGACTTCAATGCCTGCAATGGTATATTCTACCGGACTCGCATAGTTCAAATTATTTTCTGTTGCACCCGTAGTGGCATTGCGCTTTCTGAATTGAGCCCAGGCATCTGCCGTAATACCAATCAGGATAACCAGAAATAAAACTTTCTTCATCAACTTACAGGGTTCAATTGTTCGCTTGTTTTTCCAAATCTTCGTTCGCGTTGCTGATATGACCAGATTGCTTCATATAGATGCTCCTTTCGGAAGTCTGGCCAAAGTGTGGGTGTGATGTATAATTCCGTATAAGCGATCTGCCACAATAAAAAGTTACTAATGCGTAACTCACCACTTGTGCGAATCAACAACTCTGGATCTGGGATGCCTGAAGTCTGCAAATAGTTTTCAAACACCGACTCATTTATTTCACCGGGATTTATTTTTCCTTCTTTAACATCCTCGGCCATTTTATTAACAGCTTTCAGAATCTCCCAACGACCACTATAACTGAGCGCGAGGTTCAAGATCATACCACTGTTATTCTTGGTTTGATCAATTGCCCAAGCAAGATTTTTCTGGCAATCAGGCGGCAAGTTTGAAGTCTCTCCAATTGTTGCAAGTTTTACCTGATTTTCCATCAAAGTACCTATCTCTTGCTTCAATGTGCTCACAAGCAACTCCATCAGTCCATCAATTTCTGCTTTAGGCCTATTCCAATTTTCAGTGGAAAAAGCATATAAAGTCAGATACTTGATTCCAAGTTCGCCACAACCTTCAGTCACATCTTTCACTGCCTGAACTGCATTACGATGACCAAAAATGCGCATTGCGCCTTTCTTTTTTGCCCACCGACCGTTGCCGTCCATGATAACGGCGATGTGTTTAGGCAAATTACTAAAGTCGATATGTTCTTTTAGGGAAGCCACAGGGGGCCAAAAGTAGTAAAAAGGGTTTTGGGTTAAAAGGGCTTGCAGAGATGTGCCGCTATTTGTATGGATTTTTAGGGCACGGAATGTCGTAAAATGTGCGGGTAATGCTAATCCCTAGGAAATAATAAACATCATTATCATTCGGATTGCCATACTTAAAGTTTTTATACCGCTGATCTCCGGCAGAAACATTGTCCAAATAATCAAAAAAAGTTTTCCTGATACCAAGCTCTAATCCGAAATACCACTTGGGAGTATATACATATTTAACACCCACACCAAAAGGAATAACGGCCTGAACGTTACTATACTCTGCTGTCTTTTCTGCATTACCGGATATCCCAAACAAACCTAAGCCTCCGAATAAATAAGGTGTGAATCTTACGAAGCGCTTTGTCTCACGCCAGTTTAAAAAATGATATTCCATCACGGTCGATGCTTCCATCAGGAATAAATCAAATGAAGCATCTCTTTTGGAAGCAAAAGCATCGATTGGTTTTTCAGAAGCACCAATTTTTCCCGCGGTTATAGCAGCCCGAAAGCTCACTACACTGCTCAGGTTGGAGCGATAAAAAACAGTAGCAGCCGGTTTGGAATATTTAAAGTTATAGGTTCTAACAAGGTCACCGGTATAATTAAATGTACCGATACCAAAACCAACTTCCGAGCGCTGTGCAAATGCCGAGATAGCACTTGCTAAGATTATTCCGATAACTAAAGACAATCGCTTGGAAAAAATCATCATCTGAATTTAGCCCTATGAAAAGATTTACCCAGTATATAGGTCATTTTTATCGTTGTCACCATAAAGATATCTTTGTCGTCTTTACTTCCTCGTAAATTAGTATTTCCCTTAGCGTCTGTAAATTCTTCTCCATATCCTGATACCACGCTATAAGATTGACCATCTCTTGCAGTATAAGAGTGATCACCTGGCAATATTTCTCCAGTTCTGTATGACATTGCCTGTGCTAACCGATTACCTTCAAATACTCCAAGGTCCACATAGCTTTGGCTTACATCGTCAATATAGTCCGTAAACAAATATCTAAATCCAATTTCTGCAGAAAGATCAAGTACTTCATTTAATCTAAAACGTGCACCGATCCCAAATGGTATAGAAGGCTGAATTCTTTTATAAGGTTTAATACCATAATTGGCATCACCTTCCTGGAGGGTAGACTTTTGTCCTTCTGTTCCCAGAGGCTGAAGATCAACCCATTTGCCTGCTTCTGGTAATGCATTACCTAGCACATCCGTTGCTGGTGCCTGTGCCTGTGGGTTGTGATGGAAAACCGCGATCCCGGCGAATAGATAAGGTGTCCATGCAACGCGACTGATATAGGTTGCCTGGTTCTCAAACAAATCGATACTGGCTACTACAGAAAGCTCTTTAATTCTGTTTCTGAAAGAAAGATTTCTTTTAAACCTGAAAACTCCATTGTCAGCATCCCCCGGATCGGCTGATTTAACATCGGATCCTTTTAAGGTTCCGTACATGAAAGATGCAGTAAGCGTATATCGTGGACCAAAACGGTGTGCAAAAGAAAGTCCTATTGCTGGTCGTGTGAATGAAATGTCTGTACTGAAACGATTTGGCTTTGGAGAAAGATCGCCATAGTAGTTAAGAGCATTTATTGAAACGCCTACCATGCTGTAGACTTTTTCCTTTCCAAACCAGGACTTACGTCCACGGTAGGTCATCATTCGTTTATTATTGCTTTTAATTGCCCTCCTGTTCATTTGGGCAGTTACTTCTTCGGCTCCTGTTAAAAACAGGAATGTGAATAAGACCAAGATTAGCTTTCTCATAGACAAGTCTATAGATCAGTGAATTACAAAAGTAAATATTAATTCCGAATGTCTAGTCCCCAATTTAGCTTTTGGCGGAGTGTCTTGAAGTAATGTTGTCCCTCAAGTTGTATCAGTTTTACCCTGAAATCTGCCTTCGATACCGTCAACTTAATGGTCGCATCAACAGAAGCAACCCGCGAATCGAGTGAGATTAAAAATTTTTTACTCCGCCCTTCGACACCAAAAGTAATTTCAGATCCATCTGCAACTATAATGGGTCGCACGGTTAAATTATGTGGACTAACAGGTGTTATTACAAAATTGCCTGACCTTGGAAATATGAGTGGACCTCCACAACTTAGAGAATACCCGGTAGATCCGGTTGGAGTAGCGACAATTATTCCATCTGCCCAATACGAATTTAAGAACTCACCATCTATATACGTGTGGATAGTGATCATGGAAGAGCTGTCCTTCTTTACAATTGTAACATCGTTGAGAGCGAAGTTAAGATTTCCAAAAACGTCCTGGTTAGTCTCAAGCTTCAATACTGAACGCGGGTCAAGTGTATAATTGCCTTCGCAAACTTGTGTAATGGCATGCTCGGCTTCCTCTTTACTGTTTGTGGCGAGGAATCCCAAGCGACCTGTATTAATGCCGAGTACAGGAATCTCCTGTTTACTAATATAGGTTACCGAATCCAATAATGTTCCATCGCCTCCGATGCTTATCATCGCATCAACATCAGTCAAAGGGTCGCCAATCGCGAATGTGTCGAACTTAATATTTTTAAAAGCAGGTGTCCGCAGGTACTTACTAAATTTCTCAGATACGAGAATCCCGGAATTGTGATGCGCTAAAACTTCGAAGATACGGGTAATGAATGGCGCTGTCTGACGGTTAAATTCTTTTCCATGTACAGCGATGCGCATGCGGTATATCGTTTACGTTTTTGTTGAGCCGTCTTTACTTGTTAAAGATAGAAACGCTATGCTACGGAACAAAAACTTGGAACGTCTTAATGTACTGCAATCGCGAAATTTTAGTCAACGTAATTATTTTCCTTTTTTTAATAATAATGAAGCCCATGTTTCACGTTCATCTCTCCGCACTTCTTTCAAATTGAACGTTGCGCCTTCATTCAAAAGGTCATCTATATCATGCGTATAAAAACCACTCAATAAAAGTAAACCATCATCCATAAGATATTGCTGGTATAACTTTATTTCTTCGAGAAGAACATTCTTATTAATGTTTGCCAGGATAATATCAAATGTTCCGGAGATGGCGAGTTCATTCAGTTTACCTTGCTGTATAGTAATGTTGTTGGCATGATTCACTTCGATGTTCTCCTGCCCATTGATCACACTCCATTCATCAATATCAAATGCTATAACTTCTTTCGCGCCAAGTTTGGATGCCATAACAGAAAGTATAGCTGTACCACAGCCTGCATCCATCACACGCTTGCGCCGATGATCTATATCCATTTGAGCCTTCACCATCAAATACGTTGTTTGATGGTGACCTGTACCAAAAGACATTTTAGGAGTGATCGTAATTTCGTATGGATATACCTTTTCGATCTTATGAAACTCTGCGCGAATTAAACACCGGTCATCAACAATGATGGGCTGATAACTTTTCTCCCACTCTTCATTCCAGTTCTGCTTTTGAATTCTATCCTGGTAAAAAACAAGTGACGTCTGCGGACTATATCTGTCCTTTATATACTGCAGTCTTTCTTTATCATATTTCTCCAACTCCACATAAGCTTCGAATCCTTTTTCTGTCTCCATAAAAGTATCGAAACCCGCCTCTGCAATTTCGGCCATCAGGATTTCAGAAAAATCAGGATCACAGATTACTTGGAGGCGGGTATAGTACATTATCGTGTTGGTGCTTACGCCCCTTTAATTACTTCTGCAAATTCTCTTGACTTCAAAGATGCTCCTCCAACTAAACCTCCGTCTACATCCGGGCAAGCAAAGAGTTCTTTTGCATTGGCAGCATTTACACTACCGCCATATAGTATAGCAATAGAATCTGCAACAGCCTGACCGTACTTTGATGCCAGGTGCTTACGAATTACTGCGTGCATATCTTGTGCTTGTTGTGCTGACGCTGTCTTTCCTGTTCCGATTGCCCACACAGGTTCGTAGGCTATTATAATTTTCTTTATAGTATCCGCGTCCAAATGGAAAAGACTTTCTTCCACTTGCTTCTTTACAAGAGCTTCGTGACCGTTGCTCTCGCGTACTTCAAGAGGTTCGCCACAGCAGAAGATTGGAGTTAATCCATGCTTCAATGCTATATCTGTTTTCTTCGCGAGTAACGCAGCATCTTCACCGAAATATTGTCTGCGTTCACTGTGTCCAAGAATAACATAAGGTACGCCTAATGATTTCAACATGGCAGCTGAAGTCTCTCCTGTGTAGGCACCTGATTCGTGCTCGCTGCAATTTTGTGCACCAACCGAAATTCTAGCATTGTTACCTAATTGATTCTTGATGGGTAACAAGTATGGAAATGGAACACAAAAAATAACTTTCACATCGCCCTTTACTTCGTCAGCAACCATACCTGTTATTTCAGATGCAAGGATGTTTGCTTCTTCAAGAGTCTTGTTCATCTTCCAATTTCCGGCTACAATTTTCTGGCGCATAGTCTAGTTTTTATTAAGGTTGAATTTTTTCTAAGGTTCCAAAGATAGGAGGAGAAGTTTAAAGCGGAAAGTTTAAAATAGAAAGCGAAAAGATTTGCATGAACCCGTTGCTCTATGTTTATGTCTCTGTCCTTTACGCCACCCCTATCGCTTCCTTGGTTTATAGTGTGATTCTTTAAACAGGTGCTGTGCATTAGCAGTGTTCATTAACTGCGGCAATGTTATATCGGGGTGGGACTCCATATATTTATTTACGATTCGCCATCCAACCCATTGACCAATTCTTCCTGGACACTTCTCACCTACCTGAATCGTAACCGGTCGCTCTCCAAGGTAATCCTTCTTTACTACGTGACTTGTCGCGAACAGCACGTTGCTCTCTATGAAGCGTGCCCAGATCAAGTCCTCATTCGCGCGTGAGCCTTTTACTTCCTCGGGAGTATACCAGATCAACACACTGTCGGGTGTGCAGGGAAGCATGTGCTTGGCAAAGTAAAATGATTTACCATACGCAATCATATCAGCTAGCACCGTCTTGTCTTTCATATCTGTTTTATTGAACCGGTCACTGATGCCGTATATCAACATCGATGAAGGAAGTATATCATCCGGATCATACTTGCGAAGTATATAGTTATAAACATTTTTCGGACGATACTTGGCTCCTCTTCCCAAATAAAAATCAAGGCTTACTATAATCAACGAATCAGTCACCAGCATATCGGTATCAAGGCCGGAAATCACGGTCTGAATTTTGGGAGGCGTAAAGTCGGGGTAATAATATTTAATGTTGGTAAAAGCTTCTTCGAATTCTGCTTTCAATCCTGAAACATCTCCGAATACACGCTTGGTTTCGAGCAGCAATGTATCGAGGTGAGGATTGTTAAACCTTGCATAAAGTTCATCGAGAAAAACAGAATCACTTGGATATTCAGCCCTTCTGAATATATAGTCACGGAGTAAAGGTTGCCGCGTAAGCAGCGATACCAATGCAGCCTTACTTTTGATATTTACAAGTGAGTCCTGAAATTGCTCGAGTATAACTTCTACTTTTTCGCCAGATATTTCGGGTTTGGAGACACACTCCTCCTCATCTTTTGTACAACCAGCTACCACCAGTATCAGAAGCAAGGCAGCGAGCACTGAGTTCTTCATGCGTTCTTTATTTTGCTGCGAAGATCGAATTTTTTATAACACTTATAACAACGTGATGTGACACTATATTATTTCGTATCAAAGGTGAGTACATCTTGGGACTTGTTTTTTGTGAGCCGAAGGCTTCTCACTTTTCCTTTCACGGTAACATGTACCAGGTTCGATTGGTCTTCGTGTATTTCCATGATAATGTCATTCATCACCTGAATCGATTTCCATTTTTTTATATTCTTCACTTCAATAAAAAAAATGAAAGCTTCGCCTTCTTTCTCATGACCGAGGTAATGAATTTTCTGCAGCTTGTTGTCCAACGACAATTTAAAATGTTCTGTAATATAAGGAAGCACCATCTGATCGAGTGTCATTCCTTTTGGCTCCGTGATATCGAGTTCCGGTTGGTTCAGTTTATTACGCATCGTTAACTCGAGGTCGTCAACAAAAACGCGCATCATTATTTCCAGCGCTTTATCTTTTTCATCATACTCTACTTCTGTTACAGAAACATGAAGCGGGTGAAGCATCAGCGTAAGCATGAGGCTCTGAATAAATGATAAAACAGAAAATGATGCGATCATGGAAAGCGGGATAAATCAAAATTTACTTTCCAAAAATAATACCGAAAGAATAATTTCAACGAAAAATGATGTGGGTTGCTCGCCACATCAGCAATTGAGGGGTTGCAGCACAAGGCACCTGCGCCATTTATCAAAATTATCTTCTATACTTGTGGCCTTTTTAATTTTTTCATTTAGTTAACTATGAGCGAGTTTCAACTCTATTTTGGTTTAGGGAAGGATCACATACTGGATTACGCGAATGGCTACGATCATATTTTATTTGTGGTCGCTTTATGTGCTTTATACTTGATGCGTGACTGGCGGCAAGTGTTAATCCTGGTGACTGCGTTTACAATCGGTCACTCTATAACATTAGCTCTATCAACGTTAGAAATCGTTACCGTTAAAGCTGAGCTAATTGAATTCTTAATTCCACTTACGATTTTTATTACTGCAGCTTCCAATCTTTTTAAAAATGAAGATAGTCTTTCAGGAAGACCTATCCAGTTAAACTACTTCTTCGCTGCATTTTTTGGATTGATTCATGGCTTGGGATTCTCAAACTACCTGAAAAGTATTCTTGGAAAAGATGAACGGATCATATCCCAGTTATTGGCCTTTAATCTTGGCTTAGAGGTAGGCCAGATAATTATTGTTGCCATCTTTTTAACAGCTGCTTTTCTTTTGGTGGATTTGTTTGGAGTAAACCGTAGAGACTGGAAAATGGTTATCTCATCGGCGGTAGCCGGCATCGCTTTGATGTTACTGAAAGAAAAAGCATTTTGGATTGAATAACTCTTATAACCTATATATGAAGCGTGTTTTAAAAATTTCCCTCCTTGTCGTAATGATGCAGACAGCGTGGGCTCAGGAGACGCCAAAGTGGCAAGGCAAGTTTGAACAACTTGACCAGCAACTGCCAACGCCGAATGAATATCGCTCTGGCTCTGGTGCACCAGGCCCTAAGTACTGGCAACAAAAAGCTGATTACGTAATCAGCGTTGAATTGAATGACGACAACCAAAGTATAAGTGGTTCCGAAACTATAACATACCATAATAATTCTCCGGATGTATTACGTTATCTCTGGCTACAACTGGACCAAAACAAGTTGGCAGATGATAACATGACACAGAAGACAAGAGGTGGTACACTTCGTGATTCTATTGATGCGAAATCAGCCGGCTCTACTTATGATCTTTTCGATTTTGATGGAGGTTTCAAAATCAAAGCTGTAAAAGATGTTGCAGGCAAAGACCTTCCATATCTTATTAATTATACCATGATGCGGATTGATTTACCACAGCCGCTTAATCCTGGTCAGAAATATTCTTTCTCTATTGATTGGGGATATAATATCAATGACGGTGTTCGTGTTCGCGAGCGTACACAGTTTGAATATTTTCCGGAAGATGGAAATTACTCGTATGTGATTGCGCAGTGGTTCCCACGCATGTGTGTATATGACGACTATGAAGGATGGCAGAATAAACAATTTTTAGGACAAGGCGAGTTTGCGCTTCCATTCGGTGACTATAAAGTAAAGATCACAGTACCTGCCGATCACATCGTAGGGGCTACTGGCCAATTGAAAAATCCGGAAGGAGTATTAAGTAAAGCACAACTTGATCGCTTTACAAAAGCGAAATCTTCTTTCGATAAACCGGTGATCATTGCTACACAGGAAGAAGCTGTTCAACGTGAGAAAACAAAAGTAAAAGAGAAGAAGACCTGGGAATTCCATGCTGATAACGTTCGTGATTTCGCCTTCGCTACATCTCGTAAATTTATATGGGACGCACAAGCAGTAAAGATTGGCAGCAAGACTCCACTGGCTATGTCTTTCTATCCGAAGGAAGGTAATCCCCTATGGGAAAAAGAATCTACCAGAGCTGTAAAAAATGCTTTGGAAGTATACTCACGCATGACGATCGATTACCCTTACCCTGTCGCTATATCTGTTCATGCTGCACACCAGGGAATGGAATATCCGATGATCTGTTTTAACTACGGTCGTCCGGCAAAAGATGGTTCCTATACTCCTGCTATTCGCAAAGGTATGGTGGGTGTTATCGTGCACGAAGTTGGCCACAACTTTTTCCCGATGATCATCAACAATGATGAACGCCAAACAACCTGGATGGATGAAGGTGTAAATACATTTGTTCAACTGGTAACAGAGATTGAGCGCTATCCGGATATTGATTTCGATAGAGGTAAACCTGCAGCACTCGTTCCCTATATGAAAGGTGATCAAAGTTCAATGCGTCCGTTGATGGTGAACTCTGAACAAGTAATTCAATTTGGTAATGAACAGTATGCAAAGGCCGGAACAGGTTTATTCATGCTGCGCGAAACCATTATGGGCAGAGAGTTATTTGATAAGGCCTTCAAAGAATATGCACAGCGCTGGGCATTCAAACATCCGAAGCCTGCAGACTTTTTCCGTACGATGGAAGATGCATCTGCTGTTGATCTCGATTGGTTCTGGAAAGGTTGGTTCTATACTACAGATGTAGTTGATCAATCTATTGACCAGGTGAAGTGGTTCAAGATGCGCACATCTGAAACTGATCCTGAAACTAAAAATCTGAAAGTAAAGCAAGGCGATCTCAATGCAAAAGGTGGTGACAAAAAGTTTGATAGCTTCAACAACGGCCCTGAACCTTTTAGCTTGACAACTACTGACCCACGCATGTATGGTGAATTCAGAAGTCAGATTGATGACAAAGCAGTGATGCAAAAACTGCAGAACAAGAATATATATGAAGTAACGCTGAGCAACAAAGGCGGGCTTGTTATGCCGGTAATTATTCAGTGGACCTATAAAGATGGTTCAAAAGAAATCGAGCGTATACCAGCAGAGATTTGGCGTCTTAATGAAACCAAAGTTACCAAGGTGTTTGTGAAGGAGAAAGAAGTAGCGAGCATCGTGATCGATCCATTACAGGAGATCACCGATGTAAATGCACAAGACAACGTGTTCCCTAAAGTTCAGTCGTCAAAGTTTGACGAATTCAAAAAGAAAAATAATTAAACGTTCATCAACAAATACCCTTTACACAATATAGTCGTTCGCAAAACGATTTACAGTGTAAAGGGTATATGCGTTAAAGATCAAAAAGACATGAGAGTATTATTTGCTATTATATTAACCTGTGTGCTGATCAGAGTTTCTGCGCAGACTCAGCCCGATGCAAAATCCTGGAAGGGAAAGTTTGAACAGCTTGATCAAGTATTGCCGACACCAAATTCATATCGCACAGGCGCGGGCGCGCCAGGCCAAAATTACTGGCAACAACGTGCAGATTATGTGATCAATGTAGAGGTTGATGATAAAACTCAGTTACTCACTGGTTCAGAAACTGTAACCTATCATAACAATTCACCGGAGTCATTAACATTTCTGTGGCTTCAGTTGGATCAGAATATACTCGCAGACAATAACATGACGTCTCAAACAAAAACGGGTGTAGTGCGCGATTCTGTGCCTGCAGGTTTTTTCAATATGATGACAGGTGTAAAAACATCTGACTATAAAGGTGGCTATACTATCAAGTCAGTAAAAGATGCTGCAGGTAAAAGTCTTCCATATACTATAAATCAAACCATGATGCGTGTGGATCTTCCCGCTGCATTAAAGACGGGTGAGAAATTTACATTCTCCGTTGAGTGGAGCTATACCGAATACAATCGCCAGATCTTCAATCAACGTGGGGGATATGAATACTTTCCGGAAGATGGCAACTATGTATATACTTTCGCGCAGTGGTTTCCACGCATGTGTGTATTCGATGATTATGAAGGATGGCAGAACAAGCAGTTCTTAGGGCAGAGCGAGTTTGCATTAGTCTTTGGAAATTACCGTGTTCGCATTACCGTTCCTGCCGATCATATTGTAGGAGCAACGGGTACAATTCAAAATCCGAAAGACGTGTTGAGCAAAGAACAAATCGAACGTCTTGAAAAAGCCAAGAAGAGTTATGATAAGCCTGTCTTCATCGTTACACAAGAGGAAGCTGTGCAAAAGGAAAAAACAAAAGTTACTAAAAAAGCAACGTGGGAATTTTACGCAGAGAACGTACGCGACTTTGCATTTGCTTCATCACGCAAGTTTATCTGGGATGCACAATCTGTGAAGGCCGGTGATAAAACACCACTAGCCATGTCGTTGTATCCGAAAGAAGGTAATCCTCTTTGGGAGAAAGAATCTACCAAGGCTATAAAGAATGCCCTTGAAATATATTCAGAACGTACTTTCAATTATCCATACCCGGTAGCGTACTCCATTCACACTGCCAACCAGGGAATGGAATACCCGATGATCTGCTTCAACGGATCACGTCCTAATAAAGATGGTACATATTCACAACAGAAACTGGTTGGTCTTGTACAAGTAGTAGTACATGAAGTTGGTCACAACTTCTTTCCAATGATTGTTAACTCTGACGAACGTCAATGGACGTGGATGGATGAAGGGTTGAATACATTTCTGGAGAAAGAAACGGTTCGTGTTCGCTATCCTGAATTATATAGTTCGCATGGTACACCAAAAGGTATAGTTCCTTTTATGAAAGGTGACAAAGCTCAGATGCGTCCCATCATGACCAATGGTGATGACATGCGCAACAATGAATTTGGAGCGAACGGATATACCAAACCTTCTGCAGCTCTCACATTACTTCGTGAAACTGTAATGGGACCTGAGTTGTTCGATAAAGCGTTCAAAGAATACTCTGAGCGTTGGGCTTTTAAACATCCGAAGCCAGCAGATTTTTTCCGTACGATGGAAGATGCATCGGGTGTTGATCTCGATTGGTTCTGGAGAGGCTGGTTCTACTCTGTTGATAATGTAGATGTAGCCGTTGATGAAGTAAAATGGTTTCAATTGAAAACCGAACAAGTTGATCCTGAAAAGAAAAACTTAAAGACTAAAAAAGGCGACCTGGTTGCCGAAAATAAAAGTAGTGCAGGCACTGACTTTAGCAGCGGTCCTCAACCTTTTACTATGACAAATACACCAGACCAGATGTATGGTGAATTCAAAAGTCGCATCAACGATAACGATGTTCGTAAAAAGCTCGAAGGCAAAAATATATACCAGGTAAAGTTCAAAAACGTTGGAGGTCTTGTTACTCCCCTGGTGATCGAGTGGACGTATAAAGATGGCTCAAAAGAAATCGAGCGCATCCCCGCAGAGATCTGGCGTATCAATGAAAACGAGGTTGTTAAAGTTTTCGTGAAAGAGAAAGAAGTTGTAAACATCGTGTTGGATCCTAACTTTGAATTAGCCGATGTTGAAATGAGCAACAACGTATTCCCTAAGAAAACTACCGAATCGCGATTCGATCAATTCAAAAAGAATAACTAACACGGTGGGCTCCGTGAGCTCCAAAGTGTAAACTATACGTATACTGTTGAAAAGAATTAAGCCATCCTTGTAAAAAGTGATGGCTTTTTTATTTAATTAAACTGATCTTTCTTGTAAACTCATTAATCAAAAATTAAAAGATGAAATCCTTAATCATCATTGTCCCAATAGTTTTGCTGTGTGCATTTGCAAACGCGCAGGAGCAAAAGAAGTGGAAAGGCAAATTCGAACAACTCGACCAGCTCTTGCCTACACCGAATGAATACCGCACGGGCTCCGGTGAACCTGGTACCAAGTACTGGCAGCAACGAGCCGATTATACCATCGATGCGGAAATTGATGAGCCTACTAATACACTGAAAGGAAAAGAGACGATTACCTACTATAACAACTCACCTGAAACATTAAAGTATCTGTGGCTTCAGCTCGATCAGAACATTAATAAAAAGGGAAATGAAGATTTCGGAAATTACTACGGTCCTGTGCGCGATTCATTGCCTACACTGCACATGCAGTATATAACACGAACTATAGAGTTTGAGGGGGGGTATTCAATTCAATCGGTTACAGACAAAACCAACAAAAGTTTACCAATCACTATCAATAATACCATGATGCGTATAGATCTGCCGGTTGCTATTAAGACCGGTGAAAGCTATACTTTTAATATAGCATGGTCGTATCCCATTACCGATAGAAGTTTATTTCTACTATCGCGCGAAGGCTATGAACACTTTCCTGAAGACAAGAACAATGTATACCTGATCGCACACTGGTTTCCACGCATGTGTCAGTTCGATGATTATGAAGGATGGCAGAACAAACAGTTTCAGCGCCTCGGAGAGTTTGCACTTGAATTTGGTAACTATAAAATAAATATTACTGTACCAGCAGATCATATTGTTGCTTCTACCGGAGCATTGTTGAATGCAAAAGAAGTTTTATCTGCGAAGGAATTCGAGCGTTTCGAAAAAGCAAAAGCATCTTTCGATAAGCCATCCCTAATTGTAACCGAAGAAGAGGCACGTGTGAAAGAGAAAACAAAATTAACTGCGAAAAAAACATGGCGTTTCCAGGCAGATAATGTTCGTGATGTAGCCTTTGCTTCTTCACGAAAATTCATTTGGGATGTTCAGGCTGTAAAGCTGCCCACCAATACAGTACTGGCCATGTCGTTCTATCCAAAAGAAGGATTGCCGGTTTGGTCTGAAGAGTCCACCAAGGCTGTTAAGAATGCATTGGAGATATACTCAAAGTATACATTCGATTACCCGTATCCGGTCGCTATATCTGTGAATACATCTAACATCGGTATGGAGTTTCCGATGATCAGCTTCAATGGCGGAAGACCACGCAACGGACAAATGAGTGACAATGCAAAGGCAGGAATGATTGGAACTATAGTACATGAAGTGGGTCACAATTACTTTCCGATGATTGTAAGTTCAGATGAGCGTCAATGGATGTGGATGGATGAAGGGTTGAATACATTTTTACAAACGCGTACAGAGATGGAGCGCTATCCGGCATTTCATCACACCGTTCCGAAAGATATAGTGCCCTATATGAAGGGTGATAAAAGTGTTATGCGCCCGGTAATGAATACTTCAGATAATGAAAGACTCAATGCTTTCGGTGCTAATTATTATGAGAAGCCAACGGTAGCCCTTACGCTTCTTCGCGAGACGATCATCGGTAAAGATCTCTTCGACAAAGCTTTTAAAGAATATGCAAACCGTTGGATGTATAAGCATCCCCGTCCTGCTGATTTCTTTCGCATGATGGAAGAAGCAACTGCCGTTGATCTTGATTGGTTCTGGCGCGGCTGGTTCTTTACAACGGATAATGTAGATGTATCAGTAGAAGATGTAAAGTGGTTTAAACTTAAGACACAACAAGCCACTGTTGAAAACAAAACCAAGAATGTAAAAGCTGGAGACCTGAGTGCAAAAGCATCTGATAAAGTTAATACCGACTTCAGTCAGGGACCTCTTCCATTCACGATGTTGAATACACCTGAGCAGGCCTATGGAGAATTCCGCAGCCGCATTGATGACAACGTGGTTCGTCAAAAACTTGAAGGGAAGAATATATATCAGGTGAAGTTTAAAAACAACGGAGGTCTTGTTACTCCCCTGGTGATTGAATGGACCTACAAAGATGGTACAAAAGAAATTGAAAATATCCCGGCTGAGATCTGGCGCACCAATGAGAATGAAGTCAGCAAAGTATTCATTAAAGAAAAAGAAGTTGCATCTATAGCCTTCGATCCAAAAGGTGAACTAGCCGATGTGGATGATAATAACAATACATTCCCGAAGAGAGCAGCCGAATCAAAATTTGATCAGTTCAAAAAGAACAATTAACAATAACTCCCTCAGATTATACTGATGTCCTATCTATCATGGGCATCAGTATAGTCTGAATAAAATATATACTTCCGGTTACTTCTCCTGGAGTTATACTGACCCTATCCCAATGAAAATAAGACTCATCCTTCTGCTGATTATTATTGCCCGGCCCCTATTTGCACAGGTCGAGAAAAAGGAAATCGGGAATTTGCTGATGGAAGGAATTCCGGAAATACCGGCATCGGTAATGGAGCGTATGAATCAATATCAAAATACGCGCTCTGCAAATTTCAACAGTTGGAGTCCTGATGGCAAAAATATACTTATCAGTACACGCTTTGCAGAAACCAGTCAGTTGCATATAGTGAACCATCCGGGCGGAGCCAGAAAACAAATGACGTTCTTTAAAGAGCCTGTGGCCGGAGCGAGTTATTGTCCAGATCCTGCCTTTAAAGGTTTTATGTTTTCGAAAGACATCGGTGGCAACGAGTTCTCACAGCTTTTCTGGTTCGACATCGCCACCGGGAAATATAGCATGATCTCGGATGGCGGACGTTCTCAAAATTCATTAAGTGCCTGGTCAAATAAAGGTGATCGTTTTATAGTCGTGAGCACCCGCAGAAACGGCAAGGACTACGATCTATACTTGAGTGACATGAAGAACCCAAAGGAAGCAACGCTGGTCTTACAGCGTGAAGGTTCGTGGAGTGCACTGGACTGGTCTCCGGATGATAAGAAGATTCTGGTGGGCAACTATATATCTGCCAACAAATCATTCCTGCATATACTTGACCTGGAAACAGGTAAGCTGGAACAGATCAATCCCTCACAGGAAGAAATTTCTTACAATGGTGCTCTGTGGTCTGCAGATGGAAAAGGAATTTTTATTGTGAATGATCAGGGCGCTGAGTTCAGCACGTTGAAATATTACGAAATCGCTTCAAAAAAATTTACTTCCATTACTGCATCTATTCCTTGGGATGTATCCGGACTGGCTATAAATAAAAATCGCTCTACTCTGGTATTCGATACAAACGAAAATGGTATTGCAAGTCTCTATCAACTTAACACCGCTACATTAAAGTATACACGCGTCACCGGACTTCCCACCGGAGTGATCGGCGGTATTGAGTTTCATCCGGATGGTAAACAAATCGGACTCGTAATTAATACACCTCAAACACCCAGCGATGTTTTCTCCATCGATCTTGCTACTAATAAACTTACACAATGGACTTTCAGTGAAGTTGGCGGATTGGACAACAGCTCCTTTACCGTGCCTTCATTGATTGAATATGAAACCTTCGATAAGGTAAACGGTACGCCACGAAAGATCCCGGCATTCTATTATAAACCTAAAAGTTCAACCGGAAAAATTCCTGTCATCATCAGTATCCACGGTGGGCCTGAGGGCCAGTCGGTACCTTCCTTCAGTCCATTCATTTCTTATCTCACAAACGAATTGGGCATTGCTGTCCTATCACCCAACGTTCGTGGTTCTTCCGGATATGGAAAAACATTTTTGAAATTGGACAATGGCTTCAAGCGTGAGGAATCGGTGAAAGATATAGGTGCCTTGTTAGATTGGATCGGCAAGCAACCTGAACTGGATGCTTCGCGTGTTGCCGTGTGGGGCGGATCGTACGGTGGCTATATGGTGCTTGCTTCCATGACGAACTTCAATGACCGAATCAAATGTGGAATAGACATTGTGGGCATCAGCAACTTTGTTACGTTTCTGCAGAACACGGAAGATTATCGTAAGGACCTCCGCAGAGTTGAGTATGGTGATGAGCGAGATGCCAAGATGAAAGAATATTTGTTGAAGATCTCTCCTGCCAACAATGTTGATAAAATCACGAAGCCTCTTTTTATTATTCAAGGGTTGAATGATCCGCGTGTCCCAGCCTCCGAGTCAGAACAGATGAAGCAAACAATGCGAAGTAAAGGTCGCAACGTATGGTATATGCTCGCCAAAGATGAAGGACATGGTTTCAGGAAGAAATCTAATATAGACTATATGCAATGGTCTGTTATATTGTTCCTTCAGCAGCATTTGCTGAAGTAAAAATCCATCTACTTTAGGAAGGGAATGTTTGAAGTAAGAAATTTTGTTTTTTACCACATTCCCTTTTTAAATCAACCTAAAATAAAGGCGTTTTAAAGTTCAAGTGCTTTCAAGCGAAGCATTTGAACTTCATTAATCGTCAATTCATGGGTTTTGTTTTTAAACCTGACGTCTTATATTTACAGTCTAGCACGGCTCAGACAGGTTTTTATAAACCATATTTTTTTGACTGATTATCTTTGCCACTATATTTTTTAAACCCACGCCCTCCGGGCCAAAAAAAATGATTAAGACATGCAAAAACGCTGGTTAAGTTTTTTAGGCATCGCCATGATGACCGTAGTTGTAGTGCTCCTAAACCGCTACTATCTCCCCACACTCACCGATCAACAAGCTTCTGTTGACTCTCTCGATTTCAACATTCAAATCAAAGAACCCAGTGTTTTGTACGGCATGGTGGTAGATGATTTTCTGGTGATTGAAGACAAGATTAAACGTAACGAAAGACTAGGCGATATCCTGGAAGAATACAACGTTCCAGCTAAACTTATCCATCAAGTATCACAACTTTCACGCAGCATTTTTGATGCACGTAAAGTTGTTGCCAATAAAAAATATACATTGATCTGTGGTCAGGATTCCCTGAAGACAGCCAAGGCTCTGGTATACGAACCCAACCTGATCGATTATATCGTATTCCGTTTTGATGATTCACTTACTGTGGATGTTTGCCACCGTGATGTAGTTACAGTAGAGAAAAGCATTGCCGGTGAAATCCGGTCTAACCTTTCAGAAACCATTGAAGAACTTGGCATCTCACACGAACTGACCAATAAATTTGTAGATATTTTCGGTTGGCAGGTAGACTTCCAACGCCTGCAAAAAGGTGATAAGTTTAAACTGATCTACGAAGAAAGTCAGGTTGAAGGAATTACTGTTAGCATCAACGAGATCAAAGCTATTTATTTCGAACACTTTGGAAGTCCATACTATGCATTCCCGTTCGATCAGGGTGAAGGCAAGAATTACTACGACAACGAAGGCAAGAGCTTACGCAAAGCCCTGTTAAAATATCCTATTGAATTTACACGCATCAGCTCACGCTATACCATGAGCCGTTTCCATCCAGTTCAAAAAAGATGGAAAGCACATTTAGGTACTGACTTCGCTGCTCCTACCGGTACCCCTATACGCTCAGTTGGTGATGGTACAATCGAGGAAGCACAATACAAATCTAACAATGGTAACTACGTAAAGATCCGCCACAACGGAACGTATACTACACAGTATCTGCACATGTCGCGCATCGCTGATGGCGTACGTGCTGGTATGAGAATCCGTCAGGGACAAACCATTGGATATGTAGGAAGCACTGGTCTTGCTACCGGTCCTCATCTTTGCTACCGCTTCTGGAAGAATGGCGTTCAGGTAGATGCTTTGAAAGCAGACTTACCTCCATCAGAGCCTGTGCAGAAAAAGTATATGGAGTCTTTCGAAAAGGTAAAAACAGATTTTACTAAAAAACTGGATAGCATTCCATTCCCGCAGCAGCGTCAGGATCCTATCGCTTCTCTTTAAAATCTTTATTCAGCGCTTTCGTTGAAGATGTAGTTTTCTCTGACTTTTTTTGTCAGGGGTGTGGAGATTCTCCCTCATCTTCTATGAAGCGCTGTTTTTTTATACTTCTTTTCTTCCTGTCCTATGCGACCAACGCTCAGAAGGTTGGACTTGTGCTGAGTGGAGGCGGAGCTAAAGGCATCGCACACATTGGTGTACTAAAGGCGCTGGAAGAAAATGAAATACCAATCGACTATATCGTTGGTACTTCCATGGGAGGTATCATCGGAGGCTGCTATTCTGCAGGCATGAGTCCTACGCAGATAGAACACATGGTACTTTCCAGTGAGTTTCTGGGCTGGATCAATGGTTCGTCTGAGCAGGGCTTCAACTATTTCTATTATAAGAATGATATAACGCCAACATTCTTAAAGCTCACCTTGGATGTTGACTCAACTTTAAACTTTCAGTTCAATACGAGCCTTGCGAAAGATGTTTCACTGAACTTCGCGCTGGCTGATCGCATGGCACAGGCTTCGGCAATCTCGCATAATAATTTTGATAGCCTCTTTGTTCCGCTTCGTGTTATCGCTGCAGATATATTCACACAAAATGAAGTTGTTCTATCCAAAGGTTCATTAAGCGATGCATTGCGCGCTACGCAAACTGTTCCTTTCTTTTACACCCCAATCCGCGTTGACGGAAAGTATTTATTTGATGGTGGCGTGTACAACAATTTTCCGGTAGATATAGCAGAGCGGGATTTTAAACCCGATGTGATTATCGGAGTAAATGTATCTACGAAAATCTTTGAAGAATATCCTTATGATAATGATGACAAGCTGATCTCGCGATCACTTCTCTTTATGTTGATGGACAAATCTGATCCATCCATGATCCACGAAAGTGGCATTTTCATTCAACCTAATTTAAAAGGTTTTACTTCATTCGACTTTGCAAGAGCCGAAAGTCTTATTGATAGTGGATATACTCAAACTATAAAACAGATTGAGGAACTTAAACTCAAAATAGCAAGGCGAGCTACATGTGAAGAGGTTGCTGAAAAACGTAATGCTTTTAACAACAAGAGTGTTCCTTTAATATTCGATGGCCTTACGTTCAAGGGTTTCAACTCTTCTCAACGCGCCTATATCAGGCGGCTTTTCAAAACACACCCTGAAGATAATAAACCTTTATACTACAACAGTATCAAAAAAGGTTACTTCAAATTGGTTGCTGAAGATTACTTTTCAAATGTATACCCTGGCATTTTATATGATAGCAGTAAAAAGAAATTCGCATTCCAGCTTTCAAGAAGACCACAACAAAATTTCCAGGTAGACTTTGGTGGAGTGATTGCCTCGCGAGACATCAGTAATATCTTTCTGGGTTTGAATTATTATCATTTCGGTCGCACACTCAAGCATTACTATACCGCTTTTCAAACCGGGAGTTTTTATAAATCAGGTATAGCAGAGGTTCGCATTGACTACCCGAATCAATTATACCTAGAGCCATTTCTTGAGTATAACAATTGGAACTATCTTGAGAATGGAGACTTGTTCAAGGAAGTAACATCGTCTATGCCCACGGTATTATCGCGTATCAATCGTAAGTATGGTATTCACATCGGTATGCCTATACGCGAATCCTTTAAATGCGTTGTAGGTATAGAAGGATTTAATGATATCGACCGGTATATCAACGGAGATGTATTCATCAGCACAGACACGTTGGATATTTTGCGAACAAAAGGTTTTAAAACAGGTTTCAGCTTTTCGGCTAACAATCTAAACCGCAAACAATACGCCTCCAGCGGTAAAGCATATTCAATCAGTGCTGATTATTTTCACGTGACGACATCGTATACTCCAGGCAACACCTCCGTTCTTTCGCGATCAATGAAGACCAACCACGAATGGTTTCGGGTACGAGCTTGCGCTGAGCAATACTTTGATGCCGGATGGTTTCACACCGGATATATAGCAGAAGCTGTATTCTCGAATCAACCATTCTTCCAAAATTACTTTGGTACAATCATTAACACTCCTGCGTTCCTGCCGCTTCAGGACAGTCGCACATTGATTTTGGAAAACTTCCGATCATTTAATTATCTCGCGGGTGGTATACGGAACATCTTTACACTTCGTACCCGATTAGACTTCCGTCTTGAAGGGTATCTGTTTAAACCCTTTGACTACATAAAGCAAGGCAGCAACCAGGAAGCCTATATAAGTCGCGATCTTGAGTCACTCTTTTTTGCAGGGTCTGCCGCGTTTGTATACCATGCACCAATCGGTCCGGTAAGTTTAAGTGTTAACTACTACGATGATGATCAAAACCAATTGGGAGTTCTTCTTCATGTAGGATTTCTCCTCTACAACAAACACTCTCTGGAGTAAAACGTAACCGTTATTTATCACTAATTATACTGCATTCGTCTTTTTGAAGTGTTGATTCAACATCCTTTTGATTTTTTTAGCTATGTTTAAAGTTCAAATCTTTTAACAGACGCTCTGGCATGAAGCGAGTTTTACTAACCTTTGCATTATCGGTCTTATTTTTCCTGAGTTCAAAGGCACAAGTTGTGCAGTGGGCTTCCAAGGTAATTGAGTTTTCATCGGAACTTACTCCGGTGCAATACTCTGCGCAACAAGCGTTGGGTAAACCAAACGTATTACCTGCGGGTGGACAGAGTCCAAATGCGTGGGCTCCTGATAAACCTAACCGTAAAGAATTTTTAAAGCTTGGCTTCGCGAATCCTATCAGCATTCGCCAGATCGCTATTGCTGAGTCGCATAATCCCAGTGCTATTTTTCGTGTGCTTGTATATGATGAAGCAGGGAAAGAATATGTTGTGAATACATTGAACCCAATGGCCGTTCCTTTGAAAGGAAGGATGCTCAACTTATTCATGGATGTTACTTCCTATAAAGTTGCCGCTATCAAAATTGAATTTGATGGCGCTGCTGTCCCCGGTTATTTTGGAATCGATGCTATCGCGATCTCTGATTCCAGTTACCCGATCATTGCCGACATTCCTAAAATGCAGTTACTCGCATCCGGTATTCTGATTGAAGCACTTGATAAAAATGTAAACAGCGAGTACAGCGAACTCAATCCATTACTTTCACCGGATGGTAAAACGCTTTACTTCAGTCGTAGAAATCACCCTGAAAATGTAGGGGGCGTAAATGATAAAGAAGATATATGGTACTCTGAATTGGACTCTGCTGGTCGCTGGCAGCTTGCCAAAAATATGGGAGCTCCATTCAACAACACAGGTCCTAACTTTGTGAATACTATTCAATCTGTTACACCAGACGGTAAATCTGCCATCATGATACTGGGTAACAAATATCTCGACAATGGAAAAATGAGAGCCGGTGTGTCCATCAGCTCGAATGTTGGAGGTTCATGGGGTAAGCCTAAGGCGTTGAATATAATCAACGACTATAACTTCCATGAAAAGGCTAACTACTTCCTCACCAACAATCGAAAAACATTGTTGATGTCTGTACAGCGCGAAGATGGTCAAGGTGATCGTGATCTCTATGTGAGCTTTATGAGCAACGATAGCACTTGGTCACAACCACTTAACCTTGCTGATGTAATCAATACTGCCGGAGAAGAGTCTGCTCCTTTCCTGGCATCCGATGATAAAACTCTATACTTCTCTTCGAATGGTTTCAGTGGTTATGGCGGTACAGATATATATGTATCAAGAAGGTTAGATGACACGTGGACAAGCTGGTCGGAACCTGAAAACCTTGGCCCTGAGATTAACTCTCCTCTGGAAGATCTGTTCTTTAACATTCCTGCGAACAGTGATTTTGCATACTACTCCCGCGGTGTTACTGAAACGAATACAGATATATTCCGTGTTAAACTTCCAATCGTTAAAAATCCGGAGCCATGGGTTACTGTAAAAGGAAAAATCATTGATAAGACAACAGGCGATCCTTTGGGTGCAAAGATTATATACGAACGTCTTCCTGATGGTAAAGATGTTGGTATAGCACAGTCCAATCCGGAAACAGGCGAGTATGAAATTCGTTTACCGGCAGGCAATCTTTATGGTATCCGTGCAGAGGCAAAGGACAAACTTTCAGAAAGTCAGAACCTCGATCTGCGAAATATAACTTCTGATAAAGTGATTGAAGGAGAAGACTTCAAGTTGTCGCCTATTGAATTGGCTACCGTAAAAGAGAATGTTACGATCGTACTGAACAACGTCTTCTTTGATTTTGATAAAGCAACTTTGAAACCTGAATCATTTCCGGAGTTGAATCGTATAGTTGAATTGATGAAGGAAAAGAGTGGTATGGAAATTACGATCTCTGGTCACACAGATGCCACTGGTCCGGAACAATATAACCTTGGACTTTCAGAGCGCAGAGCAAAATCTGTTACCACGTATCTTGTTGATAAAGGAATTGCACAGAATCGCATAACAACAGAGTTCTTCGGTGAGGGCAAGCCTACTGATACGAACGAGACTAAAGAAGGACGGAAGAAGAATCGCAGGGTAGAATTCAGAATTTTGAAATTGTAATTTTTTACCATGGCTCATAGGTTTTTTACACTTTCCATTGCGTTCATTTTCAGTATTGGTATAGCAGCTGCACAAGCAACTGACTCACTCATATATGCAGAAGGCAACATTATTAACGCTGCAACAAAAGAGCCGGTAACAGCGCGCATCACATACCAAAGTCTTCCGTACGGGAATCGTATGGGTACGCTGAACAACAACCGCTATTCCTTTCCGCTTTTTGATAATGAAAAGTATTCTATCGTTGTAGAAGCGCCTGGTTTTACTACAGCGAAGTATATGATTGACCCTGCTGAAGCGAACGGTGCGAGTAAAATCTTAAAAGATATAGAGCTTACGTCAGGCGCTCCATCAAATGCGAGCAAACATTCTGTTGGTCATGTGATGCGTCTGGACAATGTGATCTTTCAGGTAGGAAGATCGAAGATCAACGAAGATTCTTATTCGGAACTTGATGTTGTTGTAAAGATGATGAAAGAGAATGCAACGATGGTAATTCAGCTCGAAGGCCATACTGATTACCTCGGTGATGCAAAAGAGAACCTCAAGCTCTCCAAAGCACGCGTTGAATCTGTGAAGGACTATATTGTGTCCAAGAACATTAATAAAAGTCGTGTGAAGACAAAAGCATTTGGAGGTACACAACCGCTGTCGCGTGATGATACTCCCGAATCACACAGAATGAACAGAAGAGTTGAACTTCGGATTCTACAGAATTAATCTTTTAGAAATTACTGCTGGCGTTAGCAACGACTTCGGTACGATTCTTACGCACCGTCTGAATCTTTCTTATATAAGATTCCTTCAGAGACGCATCCAGCCTGCTCTCTGCTACTGAAAGCAAAATGATTCTTGAGAACTCTTCCAGACGTGGGGACTGATACAGTGTGCTGGCCTTTTCAAGATAAGCTATGGAGTTTACCCATTGACGATTGTTGTACGCTTTGATCGCATGGTTATAGTATAGCAACCCCAACATCTCGTCCAGATTAACATCATTGTACAAGTCAAAGCTGAAGTGATAATACTGCTTGTCCTTATTTGTTTTCTGAATAGCATTCTTTCTATATATACTTATTCTTTTTTCGATTTCATTTTTACTATCTGTAAATCCATGAGCGGGATCGGTAGTTTCAAGTAACACTTGCCCCTCCGTTGTTTCTGCCATCAAAAATATATGATAATTTGTTTCAATGATTTGATATGGAACATCAAAGTGATCTAACAATATAGCATATAGCGCTGTAGCGGTTAGACAGTTATAATGTCCCTTGCTTAACAGTTCATTGAAAGATGAATACTCGGTATAATTTCTAAGGAAACGCTGATGCGTTTTTGTAAACAGATAACTGAGAAATGCCTTGTCATGTTTAAAGCCATCCTTCTTCGCTTCAAGCTTATCTACAAAACCGAGAAGCTCTGCAGCAGATGCATCCCTTGAATCGGTAGTGCTGTAAAGTGAAATATAGTAATGGATAGAATTGTCAGATTGAGACGCACGTTGTACCTCTTGCGCAAGCGCAAGTATTGGCAGAAAAAATATCAACACCAGACCCTTCATATTATGCCAATGTTAATTTACTGTTAACAAATTAAACATAAAAGTAACATGAAGCAAGTTAGGGTTAACATTGAAGTAATGTTTAGCCGTTGATTACGGGATTTTGACTGCTTGGATATTTAGGCTACATTTAATTATGCAGGCGACCGTGGAAACAAGTATCATTGATTTGATAAGCCAAGCTTTTAAAAGCCATCAGAAAAGCCTGCTCTCCATTCGTAGGGAAACCTTGTCTACCCGAAAAAAGTATCTTCAAAAATTACGCGACTGGATCCACGAAAATCGATCGCATATACATCTGGCTGCCTATAACGATTTTCAAAAACCTGCAGTAGAAGTTGATGGTACCGAAATCTTTCATGTACTCAGCGAAATAAAACTGGCGGTTTCCTCTTTGGAAACATGGGCCCAGCCGCGTAAAATTGATGCTCCCATTACCATGTTGGGTACACGCTCATACCTGCAACCTGAAGCACGAGGTATATGTCTCATTATATCTCCGTGGAATTATCCTTTCAGCTTAGCCATTGGTCCTTTAGTATCAGCGATAGCAGCGGGCAACAGTGTTATACTCAAGCCTTCGGAATTAACACCGCATGTATCTGCACTCATTACGCGAATGGTACAGGAGATATTTCCAGATGGACGCGTCTCCGTTTTTGAAGGCGGGCCTGAAGTATCACAACATTTACTCAAGCTTCCCTTTGACCATATATTTTTTACGGGTAGTCCTTCTATTGGCAAACAAGTAATGAAAGCTGCTGCAGAAAATCTTTCATCTGTAACCTTAGAGCTTGGAGGAAAGTCTCCGACAATCGTTACGCGTTCTGCCAATATCAAAGAAGCGGCGCAACGTATTGCTGTTGCTAAGTTTGTAAACAACGGACAAACTTGTGTTGCCCCAGACTATATTCTGGTTGATGAACATGTGATGCCATCGTTTATTGAAGAGTTGAAAGTCCAGGTAAAAAAACATTTTGCATCAGGAGGCGAGTCGTTTGAGACCTCAACAAGCTATTGCCGCATCGTTAATCAAAAACATTTTTCGCGACTTACAGAATTACTGCAAGATGCTCTATACCATGGGGCAAGAATTGAATTTGGTGGTAAGGTAGATCAGACTTCGCGTTTAATTCACCCGGTAATTTTATCACATGTACCTGAGCAATCAAGGATCATGAACGAAGAAATTTTCGGACCTATACTTCCTGTGATCTCCTATACCGATCTCGATTCAGTAATCAGCATTATCAATTCAAAACCAAAGGCACTTGCTCTATATATATTCACGCAAAGTGAAAAGGAAAGGAAAAAAATAGTACAGGAAACTTCTTCCGGAGCCATTTGTATAAATGATTGCGCCATTCATTTTCTGCATCATAACCTTCCGTTTGGCGGTGTGAATAACAGTGGCTTGGGCAACTCCCATGGGTATTACGGATTTCTGGCTTTCTCTCATGATAAACCCGTGATGAAGCAAAAGCGGGGATTCACAACCATTCAGCCATTCTATCCGCCCTATACCGCTCTTTCCAGGAAATTAATGGATTGGTTTCTGAAGCTTTTCTGAATGCGTTTACACGCCATTCAACCTAGCGTTACAACGGGCTTTTAAAAGAAGCTTTCTGTCGAATACCAAAAAATACAACCTCCCGTTTAGTAAATTTGAGTTCAGAATTAAGAACCTGAAATATTATGAGGCGACAAAAACTTTATACATTTTTCGCGCATCTCCCGTACAAATTCTAACCAAGCGTCTAACCGAACATCTAAACTTATCAAGTCTAAAATTTATATATGAAAAAAGCATTGAAATGGACACTCATCATTATCGGTGGGTTAATTGTACTTATACTGGCGGCAGCTTTTATCATCCCCATAGTCTTTAAAGATGACATTGTAGCAGCGATCAACAAGGAAATTAACAAGTCGGTTAATGCCGATGTTGTATACGATGTTGAGAAATTTGACATCACTCTGTTCAAGAACTTTCCAAACATCACAGCAGAGATGCGTGACCTTGGTGTGATAAACCGCGCTCCGTTTGAGGGAGAAGTTCTGTTCGCTACCGAAAGCTTTGAAGTAGAAGTCAATCTCAAAGAAATTCTTTTTGGCGATCAGCTTCGGGTAAAAGGTATATCTCTGGTGCGTCCAATCATTAACGTGAAAGTTCTGAAAGATGGACGGGCGAACTATGACATTGCTGTCCCTTCTACCGATACAGTGACCACAACGGAAGAACCTAGTAACTTTTCTTTTGGTATCGATCATTGGGAAATTATTGATGGTGATATAACCTATGACGATGCAACGCTTCCTTTCCTGATGAGCCTGAAAGGTGTGAATCACTCAGGCTCTGGAGATTTCACGCAAGACGTATTCGATCTGAAAACAAACACTGTAGCGGATACCCTTACCGTTGCGTACGGTGGCGTAGAGTACTTGAGCAACAAGCGCGCAGAAATTGATGCTACTGTTTCAATCAGCGAAGCCTATACGAAATATACTTTCAAAGAGAACACTGCAAAGCTTAATGACTTTGCGATGAGCTTTGACGGATGGTTTAAAATGAATGAGAAAGATTTTGGTATGGATCTTTCTTTCAAGAGCCCTGAAAATACTTTCAAAAGTATTCTCTCACTGGTACCCGGTATGTATACTCAAAGCTTTAACAACATTGAAGCAAAAGGAGATCTATCCTTTAATGGTTTTGTGAAAGGAACCTATAGCGAAAAACAGATGCCGGCTTTCAATCTTAATCTTTTGGTTAAGGATGCTATGTTCAAATATCCCGACCTGCCTACAGCTGTTAATAATATAAATGTAGACTTACTCGTGGATAACAAGGATGGTATAATTGATAACACCATCATCGATCTGAAGAAGCTTCACCTTGATTTTGGCTCTAACCCGGTAGATGCAAAAGCACTCATTACTAAAATGTATCCTACCAACGTAGATGCTACCGTAGCCGCAAAACTCAACCTGGCGGAATTAAATAAAATGTTCCCGATGGAAGGCCTGGATATGAAAGGCAGCTACGCTATAAACTTAAACGCAAAGGGTATATATGATAGCTTGAAGAAAACTATTCCGGCTATAGATGCTGCTATGTCTCTAACAAGCGGATATGTAAAGTCATCACAATTCCCATTGCCATTACAAGATCTTCATTTCACATCCACAGTGAAAAACACTTCTGGTAAATTGGCAGAGACATTCATTACTGTAAAAGATATGTCTGTATTGATGGATGGAGAAAAATTCAGTGCCGACTTATTGTTGCAAAACCTGGATGACTATACATGGGATCTGAAAGCAAAAGGAGGTATCGATCTTGAGAAGATCACAAAAGTATTTCCGGTAGAAGGAATGTCGCTGGCCGGTAAGGTTAAAGCCGACATTTCAACGAAAGGTAAATATTCTGATGTGCAGGCAGAACGCTATGACAAACTACCTACTAGCGGTACAGCATCCTTGAAAGATTTCAAGTATATAACAAAAGATCTTCCTACTGTTACTTTATCACAGGCTGGAATGGTGTTCGATCCGAAGAAAATCGAATTGCAAAATGTAAACGGTACGATTGGTAAAAGTGATTTCAATGTGAGTGGTTCGGTATTGAATTACCTGGGCTATATATTCGGTAAGAACGAAACCATTAAAGGTGCGGTAAACTTTAATTCCACATTGCTGGATCTCAATGAATTTATGAGCGATAGCGATGCTCCTGCAACAACGGCAGATACCGCGGCTCTAAGCGTATTTCCAGTTCCGCAGAACATTGATTTCCTGCTGAAGTCGAATATCAAAACCGTTAAGATGATGAACTATACCATGACCAACGCGTCCGGTGATGTGGTGGTTAAAGAGGGTATCGCGAACTTAAGCGGATTGAAGTTTAATATGCTTGGCGGAAGCTTCGTTGTAAATGGTACTTATAATGCTAAAGATATAGCACATCCTAAATATGACTTGGGATTGAAGATCGAGAATGTTTCCATGAAGGAAGCGTCAAGCGCGTCTTCATTAGTGTCTACTTATGCTCCTATAGCGGGCATGGTAAACGGTAATTTCTCCACGGACTTTAAAATCAGTGGAGAGCTTTTGAAAGATATGATGCCCAACATGGCCACTGTTAACGGAGGTGGTTTGATCAAGATCGCACAAGCGGCACTTAAAGATTCAAAACTTATTTCAGGTATAACTTCGTTGACCAAACTTAGCGATGCCAATGAGGTAACAATGAAAGATGTTCTAATGTCAGCAGCTATAAAAGATGGAAGACTAAGTGTGAAGCCATTCGATGTCAAGTTTGGAAGTTATAAAACTACGATAGCTGGAAGCACGGGAATGGATCAATCTATAGACTATACATTAAAAATGGATGTGCCTGCCGGGAAACTGGGGTCACAATTCAATAGTTTGATTGCCAGCAAAACAGGCGCTAAAGCAGATCCTAATGGAACAGTACCAGTTACTATAGGTTTGGGTGGTTCCGTTACAAGTCCTTCTCCAAAACTGATTATGGATGAGCAAAAGCAGCAAGTGAAAGAAGCCGCTACAACGGTAGCAAAAGAAGAAGGAACTAAAGCTATTGAGAAGGCTGTGAAAGGCACTGAAGCAGAAAAAATAGTTGGAAGTATATTGGGTAAATCTGATACCACCAAAACGAAGACTAAGGCAGATTCAACTAAAACACAGCAGGTAGAAGACGCGAAGAGTCTTATTAAAGGATTGTTGAAAAAGAAGAAGAGTTAGTAAACACCAAGTATAAAATAAAATAGCCGGGTATATATACCCGGCTATTTTTTTGAGATCAATTTAAAGTTTACTCCTCGAGATTACTTAGATAATTTGTCAGATAAGTATCGTAATCCTTACCTGTGTCGATCGTAAAATCAGAGTTGGTCAGATCGCCCCAGGCGTATAGCTTATCCGATGCATACGGTCCGCATATACCGAGGTAATTCACTTCATCATATTGATCATAAAAACTAACGACATAGAATTTTCGCTTCTCTCCATTATAGTCTCGTTGTGTTTCGTGAACAATCTTTATACTGAATAATTGGGTTGCGTCATCGTATTCCCCTGACAGGTAATCATTAAATTCTCCGATAACGAGACTATCCTGATTAGCATATTGCTTGGGAAATTTTTGTTCAAGCGACTTGTCCACTAACTCCGAAAAAAAATTAGTGCGCGATGAAAGATTTTTGGCCAGTAACTCAACCTGTTTTTCATCAGGATTCTGCTTCAATCGAAAAAGTGTAATTACCGCAGTAACAGAAAGATACTCGTTATAACCTTTTGTAAGCTTCTGTAGTGTTGCTATCTCCTTTGCACCCTGTGGTTCATATCCTAAGATCTCACATAGGTAATAGAGATCCTGATGTGTAGAATCCTGGAAATATACCTGGCTCTGCTTTTCAAAATCCTGTAAAATAATTTTCTTGTACGCTGCCAGTTCGGTTATAGGAAGTGTTTTATTATCAAGTAAGTTTTCACTGAGCATATATAGTCCACTCTTGTATTCTTCTCTCGACAACAACTTTATAGTGCTTAAAAGAAAAAACTTTTGATTAGCCGAGTCTAATTGATAAGGACTGAAGAACACATTATAGTTCATCTCTGGCAAAGCTTTGTGTTTTACAAGCAGCTTCGAAAGCAGTGTGAGACTTTGGCGGGTATCAATTTCCGAGAGTACGTGAAGGGCGGCATATTCCAATGCCGGATTAAAGCTTAGTGTCGGAAATATCTTTTCTATAAATGCAATTGATTTTTCAGAATGCAGTTTCCCCAACGCCCCAAACATTATTGCTTTTCTGCTTTCTTCTTCGCGATCATCAGAATAAGATTGCTTTATTAAACCTTGAATGGCGTCTACATCTTTATCCTTGAAATCATAGTCGCCAAATGCATTGGCAGCCTTCTTCCATATAGCGGTATCCTTACTCGCTATATCTTTGAGCAACAGATCCGTTTTATCAGTGAGTAGATCAACCGTTGGTTTACCTATAAACTTAAATGATTGAAAAAAATGATTGGCGGTTTCTCCCTGTATTTCATCCGCTGGAAGAAACGTAAATAATGTATAACCTGTCAAGCCTCTGGAAAACGTAAGCACCCGTAATTGAAAATGATTTTTGCCCTGTTGCATTATCAATTCCTTCGCAGGTCGTCCGTCCATCATGACATCTCTTTCCAACAGCACTGAATCATCGCCGAGTCTATAAGCATTTGCTCGCTGTTCAAGTATAGCACTATCACTTTCGAAATAATCGTACTTCGAATATTCTTCAATAGCGAGTGAGTAGTTGTTACCGCTGTTTACATCATTGCCATAATATACCAGCATTGAACTTCCTTCTTCACTATCATCCAGAACCGGCTCACTTGGAAAATCAGCTTTGAATGAATAGTCTGTAGATTCATGCGTATACCAGGCAGGTTTTTTATATGGTAGAAATTTAAATGAGTTCATGAATTTCGCCAAATCAGCTTTGCGCTTGTTTGGGAAAAAACCAGCCACTATATATGCGCGATTGGTTCGAAGTATAATTTTCATCTCTGTTAAGCCATCTTTTACTTTTGAGGAAAATGTTCTACCAGGAAATCCATCAAATGTAATGGGCTTAATACTGGATGTGTCGAGGTTTAATTTAGCAATCGTCTCCCGTGCAACTTCGCGTAGGTATAAAGAATCATCGAGTATATTCAGACCAGTAGGGAACTCGTTGTAAATCACGTACGCCACAACGGACTCTGCTGTCACCATGTGTATATTGATTTTTACTTCTATACCTTCCGGTGTAGGACGGTTGACGGATGTTACCTGAGGTTCTCCTGGAAAGTCGGCAGAGAAAGCTCCTTTTTCAGAGGCAAAAGTCTTCCACGACTTTTGTGCCCATCCGTACTGACTGAGCAGTACGAACAGGACCAATAAGTTAAATCGCATTTTATATAGATAAGGTTGGGTTTGACAAAGTGTTATGTCAACTGGATCTCCTCGCCTTCTTTATTTAGGAATTTAAACTCCGTTACAGCCATGGATGAGTCCATTACGACTGATACCCAGCGCTTGTATTTAAAATACCAGCGAAGACGTTGTGAGATAATTCCCTTTGTAAAATAAGCGTGCAGGTAAGGGTGGAGTGCCAGCACAAGATTCTTCTCATTTTGTTTCACGAGAAGATGCTCTACATTTTTTTCGATGAGATCAGATACAAGTATAGAAGCGGTGATCTTTCCTGTGCCATTGCACGTAGGACAAACTTCTTTCGTAGCGATATTCATCTGCGGGCGAACGCGCTCGCGGGTAATTTGCATCAATCCAAATTTCGACAACGGCAGCACGGTAGATTTAGCTTTATCTTCTACCATCTCATCTTTCATTATTTTGTAGATGAGCTTTTTGTTATCCAGATTTCGCATGTCGATGAAGTCAATCACGATGATTCCTCCCATATCGCGCAAGCGAAGCTGACGTGCAATTTCTTTTGCTGCTTCCATGTTTACTGAAAGCGCAGTGGTCTCCTGGTTCTCTTCCCGGTTAGATTTATTACCACTGTTCACATCGATCACATGAAGTGCTTCGGTGTGTTCAATGATTAAATATCCGCCTCCCTTTAAACTTACTGTCTGACCGAAAGCTGATTTAATTTGCTTTTCGATTCCATAGTGTTCAAAGATCTTGGCTTTGCCAGTATATAACTTTACGATCTTCTCTTTGTCAGGCGCAATGCTATGTACATAGGCCTTTACATCTTCATAGATTTTCTTGTCATCAACATGCACATTGTCAAAAGACTCGTTGAGCATGTCGCGCAGTAAAGATGATGTTTTACTGATCTCACCAATAACCTTGTCGCGCGGGTTTGCTGTAACCAAACGCGCCATACCTTCTTCCCATGTGCTTACCATGTTTCGAAGGTCGCGGTCTAATTCGGCTACTTCTCTTCCCTCCGCTACGGTGCGGATGATGACGCCAAAATTTTCAGGTTTAATAGATTGAATAAGTCGGAGTAGACGTTTCCGCTCTTCGCCACTGGTAATTTTTTTAGATACGCTTACAGCATTGGAGAATGGCACCAATACCAGGTATCGACCAGCTAATGATAACTCGCAGGATAATCGAGGCCCTTTTGTAGAGATCGGCTCTTTTACAATCTGAACTGGTATTAATTGAGCTTTTGTTAGCTGCTGGGTAATTTTCCCATGCTTATCAATGTCCGGTTCCGTATTGAATTTGTCGAGCTTTCCACCATTGATCTTTTTGGCACGAACCTGTTTGGTAAACTTTGCGAGTGAACTAAACTGCGGGCCAAGATCGAGGTAATGCAGAAAGGCGTCTTTATCATAACCAACATCTATAAATGCTGCGTTAAGGCCCTGTACAACTTTTTTTACAGAGCCTAGATAAATGTCTCCCACCGAAAACTTGCTGCCTTCTTCCTCATTGTGGAATTCAACAAGCGTCTTGTCTTTAAGAAGGGCTATACGACATCCGTCCTGAGTTGCACTAATTATTAGTTCGTTACTCAAAAGACAAATTGTTAAGTAAAAAAATGATGTGTATAGGAAAAAGCTGCTCTATAGTAAAAGCAGCGTAACCGGTGACCCGGTTACTGATTACTTCTTCTTATGTCTGTTTTTTCTAAGACGCTTCTTACGCTTGTGCGTTGCCATTTTGTGCTTCTTTCTTTTCTTTCCGCTAGGCATAGTAATGCTTTTTAAATTTCTGTCTGCTTGTTAACTGACAGCGGGTTAAACAATTATTTTAAATCCTTTAGATACGAATCTACAGTAGCTTGTACTGATGGATCCTTATCCAGTTGTTTCACTTTTTCGAATTGTTCTTTCGCACGTTTCTTATCACCTGTATTCATCAGTGCAATGCCGAGTAGTAGTTGACCTTGCGTGTGATTAGGGTTAACTTTTACCAATTCCTCCAATCGCTCAACAGCTTTATCATGTTGACCGGATTGAATGGAAAGCATACCCATATTGAATAGTGCTAATTCATTCTTTGGATCCTCCGCTATAACTTCTCTCAGCAACGTTATACCCTGCATAGGGTTTGATGAGCTTATATAAGTCATAGCCAGCTTCGTTTTTACATCCAGGTCTTTGGGATTTTTGTCCAATACCTTTTTATAAATCTCCTGAGCTTTACCGGCAAGCCTTGTTTGTTTGGTTTGTTCGGTAGCAAAGGTGAAAGCCTGGTAATAATTATCACCGGCTTTGATCCAGCTTTCAGTCGTGTTAAAGAACTTCGATGCCTCCTCAGAAAACCACGCTGCGCTGTCAAATTTGCCAGCAATCAAGTACAGGTTTGCTAAAGAGTCGGCAAAGATAGCATTTTTTTCTTTATCCGAACTTGTATTAAATTGAGCGCGAAGATGCGCTATATTTTCTACTACTTCTTTAGGAGCATTAACATGTGCATCAACCTTCCTGGAAATAGAATCTGCAGGAGTCGTTGCTGTAGTTTTTGTCAATGGATCATCATTCTCTACTACACCTTTCGGTAACATAAAGATTATCCAGATCAGTACAGCACTGATCACCACGAGTATAATTCTAGTCTTTAACATTCTTTAATACAGCAAAGGCGTATGCTCAACAGCACTTACATATTAATCAACGTCCTCTTCTTCCTCCCTGATTTTTTCCGCACTGTCGGCTAACAGTTTTACTTTTTCGCTGTTTTTAATTTTGCTCACAAAAATTTTGGCAGGCTTAAATGCAGGCACGTAATGTTCGTCAATTACTAAAGCTGTGTTTCGGGAAATATTGCGGGCGATCTTCTTCTTACGTTTTTTGTTAATGAAACTACCGAAACCACGGATATAAATGTTATTACCGTTCGACATAGAATTCTTAACCACGCTAAAAAATGCCTCTACCGATGCGGTCACATCCGCCTTGTCTACTCCGGTCTTTTCTGCGATTTCGTTGATGATATCTGCTTTGGTCACTGTGTTATATATTTAAGTCGAATTTTTTTGGGTTGGCAAATTTATACGCTGCCCGAAGATTTAAAAATGAATATTGAAAAATTCTGATAATCAGGCTGATGGACAAGCGATATTTCTCTGATAAAGTCGTTGAATGGTATGAGCTTAACAAACGAGACCTCCCTTGGCGTACTACTCGCGATCCCTATAAAATATGGCTGTCCGAAATTATTCTTCAGCAAACCCGTGTAATCCAGGGCTTACCATATTATTTGAGATTCATTGAGAAATTTCCTACCGTTCAGTCGCTAGCGTCTGCTTCCGAGCAAGAAGTCCTTAGAATGTGGCAAGGGTTGGGTTATTATACACGTGCGCGCAATCTTCACAAGTGTGCAAAGGAAGTGATATCAAAATATAGAGGAGTTTTTCCGGATACTTTCGAGGGGCTTAAAAAATTACCAGGCATCGGTGATTATACCGCAGCTGCTATTGCTTCTTTTTCATACCAGGAAAAAGTAGCCGTGGTTGACGGAAATGTTTTTCGCGTACTGTCGCGCATTTTTGGAATTGAAAAAGAGACCAACAGTCCTGAAGGAAAAAAATATTTTACACAGGTCGCTAACGAGCTTATCAAAAAAGAAAATCCGGATGCTCACAATCAGGCTGTAATGGAATTCGGTGCATTGCATTGTGTACCGGTTAATCCCGCATGCAACCAATGTATATTTCAAAGTACATGCTTCGCTTCACAGAAAAATTTACAGACCCAGCTTCCTGTTAAAGTAAAAGCAAAGGCAGCACGCTCCCGGTATTTCTATTATTTCGTTTTTCAAAAGGGTAAGTCCATGCTGATGAAAAAGCGTGATCAGAAAGATATCTGGCACGGGTTGTATGATTTTCATCTCATCGAAAGAAATAAATTCAAGAATCCTGCGAAACTTATCGCTGAAGATGTGCACCTGAAAAAATTCGCAGATGCAGCTTCCGTTGTGTCAAAGAAATATAAGCACGTGCTAAGTCACCAGATCATCCATGCGACATTTATCATTATAAAAAGTGACTCTGCATTTCAAGATGACAAGAATCTTAGATTTTATTCTGCCAAAAAAATTTCTGAGCTGCCAAAACCTGTACTGATCAGTCGTTTCCTCGAAGATCATCAACTCTTATAGTATCAAGTACGATGATCATACTTTTTGATTAAATGTCTTTAAGTGGTAAATTAAAAATCAGAATTTAAATCTTGCGGTACTTTCACTTTTAGCTTTGGATGCATTGCGCGAAATTTGTGAATGTACTTATTGAAGATCCGTTGATTGCTACGCGAACAGTCTTCTTATACAGTGGAAAAAATTAAACAATAAATACTATGTCAGGTGTAAACAAAGTAATTTTAGTAGGCCGCCTCGGTAAAGATCCCGAGGTAAGAAATCTTGATAACGGAGCCGTGGTTGCCAACTTTAGCATTGCAACTTCAGAAAGCTACAAAGACAGAACTACCGGTGAGAAGAAAGAAGTAACGGAATGGCACAACATCGTTCTATGGCGTGGGCTTGCAGAGATCGCTCAGAAATATCTTCGAAAAGGTGATATGGTTTTTATTGAAGGAAAACTTCGTACACGTTCTTGGGAGAAGGACGGTGTGACTCGCTATACGACAGAAATTGTAGGCGACAACATGACGATGCTTACTCCTAAAACCGGTGCCGGTGGTGGTGCTAGTCAAGAATATTCTTCAGCTGAAAGAAGTCCTGCGGAAAGCATGCGCACGAATGCTCCGGTTGACAACAGCACGGATGATCTTCCGTTCTAATTTTTTATTTGATCTTTAACATTGGGTAATGATTGACAGGCGGCCAGCATTTGAAACAAGGTGCTTCATTGATATACTTAAATCTATAAACACAAAAGTTACGGAGAACAATATCTATAGTTTTCGAAAGAAGATATATAGCAAAAACAGTTATATATTTTTATTGGTTATGTTCTTCATTACAACTTCGTGTACACGTGATTACCTGCCAAAGCCATTGGGTTATAACAGGCTTGAGTTGCCGGAGCCCGCGTATCAATCATTACCCGATACATTGCCCTATTCATTTGAGTACTCCAGGCATGCGCAGCTATTAGCCGATACCTCTAACATACGCGAGCGATTTTGGATCGAGGTATACTATCCGCAGTTAAAAGCAAATGTTCATGTCACTTATAAGCGCATCAACAATAATAATAAGCTACTGAAAGAATTTCTGGATGATGCCTATACATTAACAGCGAAACACCAGATAAAGGCGTATGCTATTAATGAAGCTATAACTAAAACGCCAAGTGGCAAGACTGCCGTAATTGCAGAACTTGAAGGTGAAGTACCAAGTCAGTTTCAATTTACGGTAACTGATTCTACCAAAAATTTTCTTCGGGGCGCGTTGTATTTCAATACACATGTGGCTAACGATTCACTGGCCCCTGCCATTGAGTATATGAAAAAAGATATCATGCACATGATCAACACGCTGGAGTGGAAGAATTAAGTAAACACTAAGTATATATATGAAATCCTCTCTTATATTTCTGTTTCTCCTCCTGGTATGTTGCTTGGGTGCAATCGGTCAACCCATTCGTTTGTTCAACGGCAAAGATCTCAGTGGCTGGAAAATACATGGTACTGAAAAATGGTATGTTGAGAAAGGAGAAATTATTTGTGAAAGCGGAGCTGACCAACAATACGGCTACCTGGTTTCAGACAACGAGTATAAAGACTTTGAATTAACTGTCGAATTCAAACAAGAGTCAAATGGAAATAGCGGAGTGTTTTTTCATTCTTCTATCGAAGGAACAAAAATCAGTGGCTGGCAAGCCGAAGTTGCGCCTGCAGGAAAACATACCGGAGGAATATATGAATCGTATGGAAGAGGATGGCTTATAAAGCCTGATTCTGAGAAAGAAAAACATCTGAAAGAAGGCGTTTGGAACACACTGATTGTGCGAGTAAAAGGAAAAGACGTTACCACATTTCTCAACGGTCAGCAAATGATATCACTGACCGATGAAAAAATCGGTTCCGGCACAGGGAAAATTTCACTCCAGATTCACGATGGTGGAGGTGTAAAAGTTCGCTGGCGTTTAATTCAACTACAGAAATTGTGATTAATGCGCTCTCTTTTCCTGCAACTGTTTCGCGTAGCTCAAAATATTGAGCACCGTTGAAGCTGCCGGCTGAAGCTGCGCATCATTCATGACTCTCATCATGTCGCACAGCTCATTGTAGAGTGCTTTTAATTCACCATCGCAGAGAAGGGCTCTGTCAATCTCCCTGCTCTCCTCCTCCGTAGTCTCTTGGTATAAATACCTCATCAAGTCCGTTTGCGTAAAAGTTTTTATCATAGGCTCTATATTTGATCATCTTCTTACGCAGGTTTATCAACGCATATCGCATTCTTCCCAGAGCAGTATTAATACTTACTCCGGTGCGATCGGCGATCTCCTGAAAGCTCATCTGCAAATAATGCCTCATAATCAGCACCTGCTTTTGCTCCGTAGGTAGTTCTTTAATATAGTCACGCAGCTTGGAGCGCGTGTCACGAAATACCTGTTTGTCTTCCATCGACTCTTCCGCAAACTCTAATGAGTTAAATACGCGGCTTCCATCCTCAAGCACTACTTCCGGATAGCGTTTATCTTTCCGGAAATGATCGATTGCCAAATTATGGGCAATACGACTGATCCAGGGAAGAAATTTCCCTTCCTCATTATACCTTCCGCCACGAATGGTATTTATCGCTTTCACAAAGGTTTCCTGGAGTAAGTCTTCTGCGGTATATCGATCTTTTACAATCAAGTAGATCGCTGTATAAAGTTTAGACTTGTGTCGGTGCAGGAGCGTTTCGAAAGCTTCTTCGTTACCGTTTTGATAGAGCGACACTAGTTGGCTGTCGCTGAATCTGCTGTCAATCATTCTGTCTCACATTTAGGTAACGTAGAGCTCTAATTCGATATTGTAGGGGTTTGTGTTAAGAATTGGTTTGAAAAGATAGAAAGTTTCTGGATTAGCGCAAAAAAATTTTTAAAAATTCTTGCCTCTCACATAATTTCTTTAGCTATTTGCCCGCAGAAAAATTGTGTCACCCCGAGTATGGCAGTAAGCAAGAAAAAAGTTATAAAGAGTCTTGAGAATCTCACAGAAGATTTGAAAGAATTAGTGCAGGATCAGTATCCTAATGGATATGAGAGCAGCATTACCAGAATTACAAACGCCAAGAAAGAGCCAATCTTCGTTTTCCCGCTCGAAACCGAAGATGCTACTTACCTGGTGAAAGTACCGGTCACTAAAAATAGTGAAGGAGAGTATGATCTTGACTCTACTCCGAACAAAGATGAATTCGACAACGCTACGCCTGGTGCTGGTGATGATGATTTTGATGCATCATCTTCTGACGACTATGCTGCTGGTAGCGGTGGTGACGATTATGATGAAGACGGTGGTGGCAAAGGTGGTCGCGAAGCCAGCTATGACCCCGACTTTGACAGTTAATTACAGGTTTAATAATTTATTTCAGTATTGATGAACACCATCCATCCAGATGGTGTTTTTCTTTTTTGCTTTCTACTATATATCCGGCATATCGCTGGAAAGATTTTTTAAAGAAGAAAGATTGTTTACTTTGAATGCACAATAAAAAAGGAGACCCCGTGAGTCAGGCATTACCTACCAACGATACATATTTAGACGAACTCAACCCTAAGGAGTATATTATCATTAAACGAGCACGGGTTAACAACCTCAAGAATTTGAGCGTTGCTATTCCCCGCAATAAGCTTGTTGTTATAACGGGGCTTTCCGGTTCAGGAAAATCATCGCTTGCTTTTGATACGCTCTTCGCTGAAGGGCAACGCATGTATGTAGAAAGTCTGAGTTCATACGCCCGTCAATTTTTAGGGCGAATGGAAAAACCTGAGGTTGATTATATACGTGGTGTATCTCCTGCTATAGCAATCGAACAAAAAGTTAACACCCGAAATCCACGTTCAACCGTTGGAACAACAACGGAAATTTATGATTATCTCAAACTGCTCTTTGCACGCATCGGTAAAACATATTCTCCAATCAGTGGTAAAGAAGTAAAGCGTGATACTGTTACAACGGTAGTCGATGTTATCAATAAACTTCCTGCCGGAACACGTGTCATGATTGCGTGTCCACTACATATTAAAAAAGGAAGAAAGCTTACAGACGAACTTAACCTTCTTCTTAGCAAGGGCTTTGCAAGAATACTTGTGAATGGTGAAGTAAAATTCATTGAAGAGTTAATAGGCGTAGAAGCAGAAGGAGCTAAAAAGAAAAAGCCTCTTAAGGTTGAAGGCGATATTGAAATTCTGATAGACCGAGCCAGTGTAAATCCGGAAGACGAAGACACAACCTTCAGGATATCGGATTCGGTGCAAACTTCATTCTTTGAAGGTGAAGGTGATTGTATAGTATATGCGGAAGGTCGCGACAAACTACATTTCTCCGATCGCTTTGAATTGGATGACATGACGTTCACTGAGCCTTCTGTCAATTTCTTCAGCTTTAATAATCCATATGGTGCCTGCCAGACCTGTGAAGGCTTTGGTAAAGTTCTTGGAATTGATGAAGACCTGGTGATTCCGGATAAATCGCTTTCGGTTTACGAAGGTGCTGTTGCTCCATGGCGCAGCGAAGCAATGAGTGAATGGCAGAAGCCTTTACTTAAGAACGGTATAAAATTCGATTTCCCTATACATAGGCCATACAATGAACTCACAAAAAAACAACAAGAGTTATTGTGGACAGGCAATGAATACTTCGATGGTATAAACGGCTTCTTTAAATATCTTGAATCGAAAACACATAAGATACAATATAGGGTAATGCTGTCACGCTATCGCGGAAGAACAAACTGCCCTGATTGCAAAGGTACTCGTCTGCGAAAAGATGCTCAGTATGTGAAGATTGTAGACACGTCTATCACAGATATAGTGCTTCTGCCTATTGAAGAAGGACTTGTGTTTTTTGAGAGCCTTAAGTTACCCGTACACGAACAAAAAATTTCGGAGAGAATTTTAACAGAGATTCATTCGCGACTTGAATACCTTACGAAAGTAGGACTAGGTTATCTTACCCTTAACAGGATCACATCAACATTATCGGGTGGAGAATACCAGCGGATTAAACTTGCTACATCATTAGGTAGTGCCCTGGTGGGATCCATGTATATACTCGATGAACCAAGTATAGGACTACATCCAAAAGATACAGATCGCATGATAAGCGTTTTAAAAACGTTACGCGACCTGGGCAACACGGTAATTGTGGTAGAGCATGAAGAAGAAATCATGCGTGCTGCCGATCAGATTATAGATATAGGTCCCGATGCAGGTAGTCATGGAGGTGAACTTGTTTTTCAAGGCTCACTGAAAGACATCAACGGTAAAATGAAATCGCATACAACCGATTACCTCACGGGCAAAGAAGAAATTGTTACGCCCACCGTTAGAAGAAAATGGAAAGACTCTGTAACCGTACATGGTGCCAGAGAGAACAATCTAAAAAACCTGACGGTTAAATTTCCGATGGGTATATTAACGGTTGTTACAGGTGTGAGCGGTTCGGGTAAATCTACCTTGATTAAAAAAATACTTTATCCTTCTGTCGGAAGGCTGAGTGGTTCTGTTGCTGAATCTCCTGGTAAATATGATAAGCTAGAGGGCGACTATCAGAAGATCACACAGGTTGAATTCGTTGATCAGAATCCAATCGGCAAATCATCGCGCTCAAACCCGATTAGTTATGTAAAAGCGTATGATGCGATTCGGAATTTATATGCTGATCAGGCGCTGTCAAAACAACGCGGCTATAAGCCTTCGCATTTTTCTTTTAACGTAGAAGGCGGACGTTGTGAAACATGTGAAGGTGAAGGGGAGATCAGAGTTGAAATGCAATTCATGGCTGATATATTTTTAAAGTGCGAGAGCTGCCATGGCAAACGCTTTAAACAAGAGGTTCTTGAAATTGAGTATAACGGAAAGAACATCGCAGATATACTCGACATGACTGTTGAGGAAGGTTTGAATTTCTTCCGCGATAAAAAAGCAGTATACGATAAAATTCTTCCTTTAAATGATGTAGGCCTTGGCTATGTAAAGCTTGGTCAATCCTCTAACTCATTAAGTGGTGGCGAAGCACAACGTGTTAAGCTGGCATCTTTCCTGGGAAGAAATTCTCCCGAAGGACATATACTATTCATTTTCGATGAGCCTACAACCGGATTGCACTTTCATGACATATCAAAATTACTCAAGGCTATAAATGCATTGGTTGATCAGGGTCATAGCGTAATCATCATTGAACACAACATGGAGGTTATAAAGTGTGCTGACTGGATCATCGATATGGGGCCTGAAGGTGGCGAGAAAAGAGGCGGTACACTGATGTTTGAAGGTACACCTGAAGAAATGATAAAGAAAGGTAAAGGATATACCGCTGACTTTTTAAGAAAGAAATTAGGGTAGTCCAATATCAATCCTTCATATACACACTATAAAAAATCCTTAAGAGTTCTTAAGGATTTTTTTGTTGTGCTTATAGGAGAATTGTAATACTTCAATAACTTTTGAAATTACGCCATCGTCATTCCAAACAGGCCGGTATAAAGGCCAATCACAATTGCCACAACGATTCCCAGTACCAGTAAAATTTTTCGTTTTGTTAACATTACTTTAAGGGGTCATGGATTATAGACACGAAAGGTATTAAAGAGGTTGTACTCATCAGATTTTTTTTTGACCATCCGGAATATAGTGTGATTGAAGTGTCCAATAATGATGATGAACCGAAACTGAAAGAAGTCGCACCATTCTTATAGCCCGTAAAAAGTGACTCTTTCGTAATCATCATCATCTTGTTTATCTGTATCTTAGATATCCACTTAACAATCACATGTTATGAAAAAATCAACCCTCATTATCTCTGCCGTTATTGTAACGGTTATGTTTGCTCTTGTTGCTTTCACTTCAAAAGATCAATCTCCCGCTCCATCATTCGTTGCTGCAAGCCAGGTTACTGCTAATTGGGAACGAGCGAAAGCCTATACGAAAGACTACCTCGATGCTGCTTCCGAAGAAACGTTCAGTTTCAAGCCAACAGCAGATATGCGAACGTTCGGCCAGCAAATGATGCACCTCGCAGAAGCTAACTATGGTATAGGAGCTACCGCCACTGGCAAGACAAGCCCGGTAGCATTCGGTGCACTTGAAAAATCTGATAAGGCAAAAAGTAAAGCAGAGGTCACGAAGGCTGTGATGGAAAGTTATGATTTTGTTATAGCAGGTGTAAAAGATATGAATGACCAAAAGATGCTGGAGATGGTAAAAGTTTTCAACTTCGATATGAACCGGAGCACGGCACTCGATAAAGTTTTTGAACATCAAACCCATCATAGGGGACAAACCACGGTTTATCTTCGCTTAAAAGGTATTACTCCTCCGGGCGAAAAGTTATTCTGAGCTAGTAGTAGGGCTGCTTAATAGCGGCCCTATTATTTTTGTGGAAAACCTTCCCTTTAGTGGTATAACACAGTTTTTTAATCGTTTAAGAACTCAACCCCTATAGAAAGGTTTTAATTATATATTAGAAGGAATGAGCTACATCAGTGCCATTGGAACGGCTAATCCTCCACATCGCTTCAATCAATCAACAATCGCCAGGTTCATGGAAAAAACCATGCATCTTAATTCTTACGACAGCCGGAAGCTTCACACAATTTTTAAAGCAAGTGGGATAGACTATAGATATACTGTACTGGAAGATTATGGTAAAGAAGAATCTTTTTCATTTTATCCAAACACTGCTGACTCTGAACCTTTCCCGTCAACAGGCAAAAGACAACTGGCTTTTCAGGAGCATGCCCTTACACTGAGTCTGTCCGCCGTCAAAAATTTACAGGCATCAGTGCCAGACTATAATTTGCAGACGATAACACATTTAATTGTTGTTTGCTGCACCGGTATGTATGCACCCGGACTTGATATTGAACTTGTACAGAAGCTGTATTTATCTTCATCTATACAACGTACCAGCATTACCTTTATGGGTTGTTATGCAGCGTTCAATGCCTTGAAAGTTGCTGATGCATTTTGCAAAGCCGATTCAACGTCGAAAGTATTGATTGTATGCACGGAGCTTTGCAGTCTTCATTTTCAGAAGCAACCAACCGATGATAATTTTTTGGCCAATGCGCTCTTCGCAGATGGCTCTGCTGCTATATTGGTGGAAGGTGAGGCAAGCAGGTCAACAAAACGTTTAAAGCTCGAAGCTTTTCACAGCGACCTCGCACCAGAAGGTCAACACGATATGGCGTGGAGTATAGGTGATCTTGGGTTTGAAATGAAGTTATCTACTTATGTACCGGACATCATAAAGAAGGGTATACGCACACTTACCAATGTATTGCTGCAAAAGATTTCCAATAACGGTGTGGATATACGCTACTTTGCTATACATCCTGGTGGGAAAAAAATTCTCGAAGCGATTCAACAAGAGCTTGGCATTACTGAAGAACAAAATTACCCAGCCTATAATGTGTTAAGGAACTACGGAAACATGTCATCTCCAACCGTGATATTCGTGTTGAATGAGATCTTCAAAACTATTACGGCAGATGATGACGGTTCACGGGTATTGAGTTTTGCTTTCGGACCCGGGCTTACCCTTGAGAGCATGTTGTTAAAAATAGAAAACTCGAATGCCTGATTTCTCTATACGATCCACGGCGATTGAAATTATGGACGATCTCGATTGTTCGGGAGAAGTTGTAGATCAAACGCTTCGTGAGCTTGAATTCATTAATGCATGGCTTGGAGGAAATCATGTCACGATTGATGCGTTGAAAAAACTTTTAAAAAGGGTTCGATCAACCAGGCAAATCATTATTGCAGACCTGGGATGTGGTGGTGGTGATATGCTTCGCCTGATTCATCAATGGGCTAAAAAAAATAAAGTCGATGTAAAACTGGTGGGCATTGATGCAAATCCGAATATCATTCGCTTTGCACGTGAGAATCAAAAAGATTTTCCAGAGATAGGTTTTTTATCCATGGATATATTTTCGGAGGAGTTCCGAACCATGAGATTCGATGTTGTGATCGGCACACTTTTTTATCACCACTTCTCCAATCATCAACTGAGTACATTCTTTAGTCAGCTAAAAAAGCAAGTTGATGTTGGTTTCATTATTAACGATATTCACAGGCATTCATTGGCATATCATTCAATCAGGCTTCTAACGCAATTATTTTCCAAGTCTGCTATGGTAAAATTTGACGCTCCACTTTCAGTATTGCGAGCTTTTACAAAAACAGAATTAACTGACATTATGAAGGAAGCTACAATTACTGATTTTGTTATACATTGGAAGTGGGCTTTCCGATGGCAGGTGATTGCAAAACTCCACTAGTTAAATACTTGTTTCCTTTGTCACAGCGTTCTCTTATTTTTTCACAATAATTACTCAATGGGGGTAACAAACCTTTCGGAAGAAACTTTACGATTACTTTACCTTTACCTGGCAGAGTTCATACTGGGTATCATCTTGTTTTTCATTTTCCGCCATTTCGGAATACTATATAGAAGAAGGTTCTTGTATACCTGGGCTTTAAGCTGGTTTGCATTCGCTATATATATAGCTGCAACGGGCGTTATAACAATGTTGTTTATGCGCAGCCAGTCTACCGCACGACTTGTTATCAGCACCTTCGCGCAGATGAATTGTTTTCTCCAGGTAGTATTGATTCTACGTGGGTCGTACGAGCTCGTTACAGAGAAGGCTGTAAACCGAAGGCAATTCAAAGCTATATTACTTGTCTTGTTTTTGATTTCACTATTATCCGTAGTTGCCTTTAGTCAAACCGTGGAAAATGCTTCAATGCGTCATCTACTGCGAGTAGGAAGTCGCACACTTGTAAGCGGAGCAGGATTTCTTGTTGCAGGAATAGTTGTACTGCAAAATAAAAAGTTCTCAAGAGGATTCGGGCAACGCATTCTTGCCATTTCATTTATACTCTATAGCATTTACCAGTTATACTATTGTTTGGTTGTGGTGCTGAACGTCTCTGGAACCAAAATTGAGATTCCCAATTTTTACGGTGTAGTCGATTTGTTGGTCATTTCGATGATGGGCATGAGTATGATCATGTGGTTATTAGAAGACGAACGCGCGAGACTTGAAAAGGCGAATAAAGAACTCGATCTTTTTTTATATAGTACATCTCACGATTTGCGTGCACCCATCGCTTCTATTCTCGGTCTTACGTATTTGGGTAAGCTTGAGTTTGAAGAAGAACGCGCGCGTACGTTTATGGACATGATAGAAGCGCGTGTGAAAAAACTGGACATGGTTATTGGAGATATACTTAGCTTATCACGATCGAAAAAAATGGAAGTAAAGCTCGAGGAAGTAAACCTCAGGGACTTGCTCGACAATTCAATTACCGACATAAAATTCAATAAAGGCGCTTCTGCTATATCACTGGATTATCAATATAGTTCATCGCATATTTTTCAAACGGACTTTAGTCAAATGAAGATCGTGCTCAATAACTTGCTTGCCAATGCGGTGAAGTATCACAACCTGGATCAACCGAATCCATTTATACGGGTTGTCTTTTTTCGGGAGAAAGACACTGTGAGAATTGCTATCGAAGATAACGGCCAAGGTATACCTGAAGCGAGTCTTCCTAAAGTATTTGAAATGTTTTACAGAGCTTCTCTCAACACCGAAGGAACCGGGTTGGGACTATATATAGTAAAGGAAGCGTTGAGTAAGATAAAAGGAACGATTGAAGTGAAATCGGAATTTGGCAAAGGCAGCACTTTCACAATCGTATTGGAGAATGCATAAAGATCAAATGATGATCCTTATGCAGACTTCAATATATATACTATTTATAATGTTTTAAACGAACTATTTCCTCCTTCTTCAGGAAGCGCCACTCACCACGGCCAAGATCTTTCTTGTCAAGGCCAGCGTATACCGAGCGATCAAGTTTTACAACCTGGTATTCCAGTGATTCAAAAATTCTTCTTACAACACGGTTCCAGCCAATGTGTAATTCTATACCAACAGTCTTGTTATCGTCTGAGATTATAGCAATATCATCTACCGTTACTTTTCCTTCCTCAAGATGAACACCACCCTCTGCTATTTTCTGGAAATCAGCTTTCGTTAGCGGACGATCAAGTTCAACCTTGTATATCTTTTTAACATTATACGAAGGATGCATCAGTTTATCTGCAAGATCACCATCATTGGTAAGCAGTAGCAACCCCGTTGTGTTTCTGTCCAATCGGCCAACCGGATAAATGCGTTCTTTAACATGATTTGCAATTAATTGCATCACCGTGTTACGCTCCTGCGGATCGACCGTTGTTGTGAGATAGCCCTTTGGTTTGTTCATTAAAACATATACCGGCTTTTCGGCTCGCAGCACCTTACTTTCATAGCGTACTTCATCGCCAGGATTTACTTTATAGCCTAACTCTGTAATAGTTTTACCATTGACAGAAATCAACCCCATGGTGATAAGCTCATCTGCTTCGCGCCTTGAGCACACACCGCTGTTCGCTATATATCTATTCAATCTGATCTTCTCTGTTTGCGCAGGTGCTTCCTCATCGCTTGGACCGAAATCCTTTCGCGCACTGGAAGATCTCCGTTTACTGGAAGATCCTTTTGAGTCTTCCGTTAATTTACGAAGACTAGGTTTCTTGAAAGATCTCTCTGACGAAGATTCACCAGAGTCGCTCTTTCCAAATGATTTTTCTTCTTTCGGTTCCTCAAATGATTTGGACCTGCGTGAAGTATAGCTTGTACTTTCCGAAGAATCGTCTTCTCTTCTTGGACGGAAAGATTTGCCTGAATCTTTTTTATCAAATCCTCCTCTTGAAGATCCGGATGGACGCTCTCTGCGTTCGCCTGAAGATTTACGGAATGATCCCTCTTCTCTTGGTTTGCCGAGTGATCTTCTTCCTTCAGATGAATCATCATCTCTTTTCCCGCGGAAAGGCTTACCTGAATCTTTTTTATCGAAACCTCTTGTAGGTCTGGATGAACGCTCACCGCGTTCACTTGATGATGAAGATGAAGACTTGCGGAAGGATCCTTCTCCACGTGGCTTACCGAATGACGGCTTGCCTGATGAACTTCTTCTCTCTGAAGAATCATCGTCTCTTCTGGAGCGAAACGGTTTAGCTGAATCTTTTTTATCGAAACCTCTCGAAGAAGGTCTTGATGAACGCTCGCCTCGTTCACTTGACGAAGACTTACGGAATGATCCTTCTTCTCTTGACTTACCAAATGATTTACCCGATGGCCTTGAAGAAAAACTTTTTCCTCTGGACTCAGATGAATCATCCGAAGATTTTCCTCCGCTCTTAAAAAATTTCTTTCCGGGTTTAGAAAAAGATGAACCACCTGAGCGGCTCTTTCTATCATCAAAACCTTCATCGGATCTTTTACGAAATGATGGTTTACCTGATGAATCTTTTCTATCCGATTTTTTATATCCTCTCGGAGATGAATCGCTTTTGCTCTTAAATGGTTTTCCTGCTGGTCGCGCAGAGCTGCTACGACCTCGTGATCTTCCTGATGATGATGAATTACTGTTGCGGCTGGGCATCTGATTCTTTTAAGTCGGTGTTTTCTCCAATGGTACTTGTACTTATATCGCCAGTAAATTCTTTTGGTACGGGCAATTCTGCCAGATCGTTAATCCCAAAATACTCCATGAATTTAGGCGTGGTGCCATACAGCATAGGCCGGCCGATAGTATCAGCCTTTCCGGTTATTTCAATAAGATTTTTGTCCAGTAATTTCTGTACGGCATAATCGCAGTTTACACCACGAATGTTTTCTATTTCAGTTTTTGAAATAGGTTGTTTATAGGCAATGATGGAAAGCGTTTCCATCGCGGATGTTGATAATCTTTTTTTAGATTGTTGCTTGAGCATGATACCAATGCTGGCTTGGTATGCCGGCTTGGTTAGAAACTGATAGCCTCCTCCTGCTTTAAAAAGTTGGAAGGAATATTCTTCAGCCAGATATTTTTCTTCGAGTCGTTCGATCGCCCCTGCTATATCTTCATCTGGTACATCTGCATTAAACATTTCGATAAGACATGTTTTTATGTCTACAACTTTTATCGGGCTGGGTGAGCAGAAGATCAGCGCTTCTATATGATTTTGAAGAAAGTCCACGGTATTCTGTGTTAGTAACTAAAGATAAACTTAAAATCTAACGGAGACAAAAATCCCCTCTGGTGTGGAGGGGAAGCTTTTGTTAATCCTGTTGCATCATTTTTGCTTCGATCGACTGCGTGGTGTGAGGCACTGCAATCAATCGCTCTTTTGGAATAAGCTTTCCTGTTACAGAACAAATTCCGTACGTACCATTCTTGATACGGACCAGAGCATTCTCGAGGTTCGTTATATACTTCTGCTGGCGGGCCGCTAACTGGCTGAGGTTTTCTTTCTCGGCTGTTTCAGCTCCATCTTCCAATACTTTGGTGTTACCTCCTGAGGTCGCATCGGTACCTTCATCGTTGTTACGATTCAGTGTATCCTTCAAAATCTTGTACTCTTCTCTCGCTTTGTCAAGTTTACGATTGATAAGAGCTTCAAACTCCTTCAACTCTTCTTCTGAGTAGCGCGTTCTTTCTTCACTGGATGCTACACCTTGTGCAGGCTTGTGAGCAATCGGTCTCTGGTTCGGCACGGGGAAAATATTTAATTGTGGTGGTGCAGGTTTAGCGACAACTGGAGTCGGCTTCGGAGGGGCTTCTGCTTTTTCAACTTTCTTCGGTGCTACTGGCTTTTCTGCCTTTACGGGCTGTTCTGCTTTTGGAGCTGCTACTTTTTTAGCAGGCTCTTTTTTCGGGGTTTCCTTTTTTGCTGCTACAACCTTTTTCGGAGGTGGAGCAACTTTTTTGGGAGCAGCTTTTTTAGCAACCACTTTTTTGGCTGGTGCTTTTTTAGCTTTTGGAGGGGCAGCCTTTTTTACTTTTGCTGCAGGTTTCGCTTTAGCTGCTTTTTTAGCTGGCTTAGCGCTGGTCTTTTTATTCTTAGCCATATGGTGTTTCCCCGTTTGGTAAAAGATGCGCAAAATTATGCGCTCATGCACGAAAACAAAAAATATTGTCTAATTAATTCCCGAATCCGCATTATAACAGCAATTCCCTACCTTTCCTAATCATTAACCCAACCTTTATGAGAATTTTTTTACCGTTTCTCTTACTCTTTGCAGTAATAGCATGCTCGGAAAAACCAAAAGAGTCACCCGCAGTTCTAGCACCTGGACCTATAACATTGGTGATCCATGGTGGTGCCGGCACTATAAAACGCGAGAACATGACGCCGGAAAAAGAAAAGGCATACCATGCCGCGCTAAGCCAAGCTCTGGATAGTGGCTACAGCGTTTTAGAGCGAGGAGGTAAAAGTCTGGAGGCGGTAATAGCGGCTATCAAGGTGATGGAGAATTCACCGTTGTTCAATGCCGGTAAAGGTGCTGTGTTTAATAGTGAAGGTAAAAATGAACTGGATGCTTCCATTATGGATGGCAGCAATCTGATGGCAGGAGCTGTTGCCGGAGTGACCACTATAAAAAATCCAATCACGGCTGCGTATGCTGTGATGACTCAATCGGAGCATGTGATGATGATTGGGGATGGTGCCGAAAAGTTTGCACGAGAACAAAATCTTGAAACCGTTGATCCTTCCTATTTTTTTGATTCACTACGGTATAAACAATGGATCAAAGTAAAGGAAGCAGATACAGATCGCGCAGCACACCTGATCGATCCCTATATAAAAGATAAAAAGTTTGGAACGGTTGGCGCTGTTGCGCTTGACCAATATGGAAATATAGCGGCCGGTACTTCTACCGGTGGCATGACAAATAAAAAGTATGGCCGTGTTGGTGATGCCCCTATAATCGGTGCCGGTACATATGCAGACAATGCTTCCTGTGGCGTGTCGGCTACGGGCTGGGGTGAGTTCTTTATTCGATTGGCGGTTGCTCACGATATATCCTCGCTTGTAAAGTATACGGACCTGTCGCTTGATCAAGCTGCTGATAGCGTTGTAATGAAGAAGGTTCCTAAATTAGGTGGTGACGGTGGTGTAGTCGCACTCGATCGCCAGGGTAACATTTCCATGACCTTTAACACTTCGGGCATGTACCGTGGGTACATAAAGAAAAAGGGCGAAGGAAAAACATTTATATACCGCGACTGATAAGCACAAAAAAAAATAGCCAGGATCACTGGCTATTTTTTATCTCGTATCTGTATTACCATTCGGCATATACTCTTCCGTGTGGTCTTCTCTGCTCAAGATATTGCGTAAAGTCGTCATCGTAATAATCAACATCTACTCTTGACGCACGGTATATATCTACACGATGCAGGCGTATCGGCTGTGCAACACTTACCGTCCAGTTTCTGCCAGAGAATGAAATGTACACCTGGCGATCACAATCGTAGTATACATCGTAGTCTTTATAGTATACATACCGTGGGCGTGAATGATGATGGTGATGCACTACTCGCCGCTCCACTACAGGAGCATGATGGTGGTGGTATACATGTACATCCTTGCGGTGATAGCCGTGGTGGTTATTATCATGATGACCATTGTGACGATTATTGTCGTGATGGTTATCATGGCGATTGTCATGACGGTCTTCGTGTCTTCCATTATTGCCACGTCCGCTATTACCTCGATCTCTTCCGCTATTGTTGTCACGATCACGACCTCTGTGTTGTGCCTGAACGGTGGTTGCTGCTATAATTAAAATCATCGCCACCGTTGCCTGTAAACCTAATCTTGTTTTCATAATGCAGGTGTTTTAAATCCTTGCATAGGTTAAGGCAAACGCAATGCCAAATCAATATCGTATCGTAAGTTGCTGTTATCTACCCTATTGACGCAAACTAAGCGAGCCATCTTTCTTCTTCAATGTAATCAGGTACTCCACCAGGTCTACTAATTCCTGCTCAGTCATGGTAGCCTGAAGGTTGGAAGGCATTAACGAGCTCTCGAGTTTTGTTCGTGACTGAATATTTTCTTTCAAAACAGTTTGCTGATTATTCATATACTGCATATCGATTTTGTCTTCAGTCTCCGAAACAATTCTACCGAAGGCCGAAGAGCCATCGTGCAGTTTTATACGCCATCCCTCAAAACCAAAACTGATACCCTGATCAGGATATAAAATCGCGGTATATATAGCTTCTTTCGGAAGCTTGTCGCTGATCTCACTCAAGTCCGGACCGAAGTTTACGCCTTCGTTATTAACGCGGTGGCAACTGGCGCAAACTGTTTTGAAAACTTCTTTTCCTTTCACAGCATCACCGCTTTTTTCTACCAATACCGCGACTGTTGGCAAGGAGGCTCCTTCTTTACTTCCCGGAAGCTTCAGATATTTTGCAGCCTCCTCGCGGAGTGTAGCACGCCATGCTGTTTGAAATACACCGGCAGCTGCGGCTTGTAATGTTATCGGTATCTTCTTTTCCTTCGCCAATGTGAGTAAACGATCTTCTGATTCCCACGGACCTCCGAATGTTTTCACGGCCAGTTTACGAAGCTCCATTTCTTTAGCACTGTCCATTACAATGCGTTCCATTATCTCCATGGTCTTCTTCTCATACATATAGGGCCACAATGCTTTGATCATCGCTTGTGCCTCATCACGATTTTTTGAATTCAAGACGCGATCGATCAGATCAATACGGTTCCAATCCAGCAATGCCTTGATAGACTCTTTTCCTTTCGCACTATCTGGATATAGTATACCAAGTTGAAGAAGATCATTCGCCCGACTCTGAAGTTTAAAGGAAGAGACAAGTTCTACAAATTCAAGTTTGCCTGCATATTGATCGAGTACCTTGTTCAAAGCATTCATTACCGGAGGCGTCATCTTTAGTTTCGAAGCGTCCATGTGTTTCAATGCATATAGTACTTTATCACCTTGCGTTTGCTGTACCAGCATAGACAATACCTGTTGCTTTGATGGATCTTTTTGGAAATCAAAAGAGCGATAGTAGCGCAACATCTCTTTTTCATCCGAAGCTTTGATGAGTTCAGCCATAAGCGGCATCGCATATTTACTCCGGCTTCTCCAAACTATATCACTGTTGGCAGGTGTATTCCAGCTCGTGCCTACTTTCTTTTTCCATGTATTAAAATACAGGTCTTCTGTTTTCGAAGCACCAATACCAAGCGCTTCCAGGTACCATCGATCTTTACCGTTATACTGCATAGCAAGTTGTGCCCATACTTCGGCAGCATCTGTAGTAGCTATACCAGTGAGGGCGAGTGCTACTTCTCTTCTTACTTGAACGGAAGAATCATTCATCAATAATGTTGCAATCGGAAGTATATCTTTCTTTAAAAGCTTAGCGACCCGAATACCTTCTATGCGTATGTTACTTTCTTTATCGCCAAGGGCTTGTGATATATAGGCGTCACCTTTATTATTTAGTTTCGCTAACAACCATAGCGCTTGCGCACGATGTCTTATCTGGCCAGACGTCCATAATTTTTGCAGCGCACTTTCTGCCTGATTACCGAAAGAAGCTAACGCAGACCAGCCTATATATCGTGTTGCAGGATTAGGACTGAGCAAAGCCTGCACTGCTCCCTCTGGTGAAGAAACATCAGGAGGAGTAATTTTATATCCTGATTTCGGTTTTGCTATACGGTATATTCTTCCGCGATCGACATCGCCCATCTGGTGGCCGCCCACTCCGGGATCATACCAATCTGCAACAAACAAAGAACCATCAGGGGCAACGGTTATATCTGCCGGACGAAACCATTGATCTTTTTGACCCTCGAGTATATTTACGATCGTAGCTTTATATCCTGCACCATCGTTCTCTATAGGATAGGCACGCACTACATTATGACCAGGCTCTGCATGGACGATCTGTCCTTGAAAAATTTCAGGTAACATTGTGCCGTCATACATGGACATACCGGTGGGTGAACCAGCACCTGTTTGCAACACATTAGGTACTACTCCGGGATCGTTCAAATGCCAATGACGAAAAGGAATTTCTTTCTCCATGTTCGTGCGTCTTTTATACCAGCTTGCGCCTGTGATCTCATCCTTATAGCCATAGTTGCCATGCTCCATTACATAGTTGATACGTGTGGCTTTATTTCCATCATCATCATTGTCCGATTGCCATACAGTACCAAAGGGATCAACCGTTAACTCATAGTTATTCCTAAAATTATTTCCGATCACTTCAACATTACTGCCATCGAGGTTGCAGCGAAGTGCTAGCCCATCACGGTATGGTTTGCCCTTGGCGATTATTTTATTTCCATATACATCCACAACGGTGTCGCCCTTTGCATCTACAAGTAAACCGCCTTCGTTACCCATATTGAAATATAGTCGGCCGTCATGACCAAAGAGAAAAGCATGAATAGCATGATCGTGTTGCACACCTTTAATTCCCTGGAATAAAATTTCCTTTTTCTCCGGAACATCATCACCATCTTCATCGGTAAATACAAAAACATTTGGGCTGCACGATACGATAACTTTATTACCGAGCACACATATACCAAGCGCTGCATTAACATCTGTACCCTGATAGAATACTTTGCTTTTATCGGCTTTGCCATCGCCATCTGTATCTTCCAGAATCATAATGCGATCGCCTTCTTTCTTAACCGGATTTTTAGGATTAAACTGATTGCGATAGTTATAGGCTTCACATACCCATACCCTGCCCCGCGCATCAATATCCATGTTGGTGGGATTACTAAACATAGGCTCGGAGGCAAACAACGTTACCTCCAGTCCGTTATATACTTTAAGATCGGCAAGCGAAGTTTCAGGTGCATGGTCATCCAAAGAGTTTGAATCTTTATTGGAACATGCAACAGACAGCAGCAAGCACACTGCTGGTATAAAGTGTGAAAATTTCATACAGGTAAAGTAAAACGATAATGTAAGAAGGTTTATTCTATTAACTGTCCTGTTACGACAAGAGTATAGTTTCTATTTATTCTTCTCTTTGGAAAGATCTGTGAACAGACTATTAAAGATCGAGAGAACAAGGCTGAAGGCCAGCGCCCACCAGAAACCATCTACTCTGAAACCTGGCACCAAATAATCTACCAGCATAATAATCAGTGCGTTAATCACCAATAAAAATAATCCCAGTGTGAAAATAGTGATGGGGATTGTGAAGATAACCAGGATGGGTTTTACAATCATGTTGGCCAGTGCCAGCACAGCGGCCACCAGCAACGCGTAACCATAACCATCCACATGCACGCCCGTCATGAGATAGGCCGTGAGTAAAACCGCGAGGCCGGACAAAAGAAATCGCACTATTCCGTTCATTTTTGAGATATTAAAAATTGATTGAATTTCTGCTTTTACGGTAACAAGTCAAACTTTAAATTTCGACCATGTACGCGATTGTAGATATTGAGACGACCGGAGGATATGCGGCAAACCATCGCATTACTGAAATCGCGATTTACCATCATGATGGAATTCAGATTACGGATACCTATCATACGCTGGTAAATCCCGGAAGGAATATTCCGTACTACATCACAGGCCTTACCGGCATTACAACGGAGATGGTACTGGACGCGCCAACCTTTGAAGAAGTTGCTGAAGATATTTTTAACCTGTTGGATGGAAAAGTATTCGTAGCGCACAACGCGCATTTCGACTATTCATTTTTAAAACGTGAGTTCGAACTTTCGGGTATCAACTGGCAGGCAAAAAAATTATGCACCGTAAGACTCAGCCGTAAAATTATTCCGGGACTTCGCTCCTATAGTTTAGGAACATTATCAGAAAGTCTGGGTATACAAATCATGAATCGTCACCGTGCCAGCGGTGATGCACAGGCAACCGTTAAAATTTTCGATCAGTTGCTTCGGCGTGACCGCGATAACCATATCACGAAAGCGTTGAAAAGAAATTCAGGAGAAACTATTCTTCCTCCCAATCTTCCGAAAGAAGAATTCGATCGCTTGCCTGCACAACCGGGAGTATATTATTTTCAGAATGCACGTGGTCAGGTAATCTATGTTGGTAAAGCTATCAACATTAAAAAAAGAATTGCAGGTCACTTTACCGGTGAAGCGCGGGAATGGAGTCGATCGAAAATCAGAAATGAAATTCACCACATCAGCTTTGAACTTACCGGCAATGAGTTGATCGCGTTGATTCTGGAATCACAGGAAATCCGAAGGTTATGGCCAAAGTATAATCTGGCGCAAAAGTATAAAACAGAAGAGTGGGGCATATTCGATTATGAAGACCGAAATGGCTATCACCGGTTTTCAGTAAATATAGTCACGCGTGGTTCACATCCACTCATTCGTTTCAGTTCAAAGGGAGACGCGTGGAATTTCCTGTGGGAAAAAGTGCGTGAGTTTAATTTGTGTCCTAAATTATGTGGATTGCAGCTTGCAAAAGGATTATGCTTTAACTACCAGACAGGCGAATGCCATGGTGCATGTGAGGGTGTTGAAACGGTGAAGAAGTATAACAAGCGGATACAGAAAGCGATCGATACATTTAAAGTTGCAGGCAACTCTGCCGCGATTATCGGTAAAGGAAGAAATATAGATGAGCAGTCGCTGGTGCTCGTAGATAAAGGTACATATTGTGGTTTTGGGTACATCGCAAAAGACGTATCGATTGCCGATTTTGAATCAGCACGAACTTATGTGCGCTCCAGTACAGAAACGCCTATAGTGCAAAATTTAATTAACTCGTATCTCACCAATCCGAGAGGAACAGAAGTCGTGCTGTTCTGATATATATAGTTACTCACATTATTGTCAACCATTAGTATCGTTATTAAAAATCTCCATGAATAAGCACGCTCTTTTATTTCTTATTTTCCTGTCTCATATTCTTGTTGCTCAAAAGAAAGCGGAAACAGCTTTTGTCATTGCAGAGAAGGATTTAATTCCGGAGGGCATTGCGTATGATCCAGCAGAGAAAGCATTTTATGTGAGCAGCATCTATAAAAAAAAGATCGTCAAAATTTCACCACAAGGTAAGACCAGTGATTTCATCACTACACATGCTGATGAAATTGAACAAGTGCTGGGAATGAAAGTTGATGCCAGAGGTCTATTGTGGGCGTGCAACAATACTCCGGAACATGATACCATCAACCGGGTTTCGAATGTACATGTATATGATCTCCATACTAAAAAAATGGTAAAGCGATTTAAACTCGTAGACGACAATCGCCACTTGTTCAATGATCTATATATTACAAAGGCAGGAGATGTTTTTGTAACCGATACGCAGGCGGGAATGCTTTGGGTGGTGCGCAAAGACAGCAAGAGTCTAGAGGAATTCACGAAACCTGGAAGTCTCGCATTCGCCAATGGTATAACCACCACACCCGATGAAAAATTTTTACTTGTCAGTACAGGCAGCGGTTTAGGAATTGCCCGTGTCGACATTACCAGCAAGGCAATTTCATCGCTACGCAATGACCGCTATATGGTGATGGGATATGATGGCCTGTATGTATATAACAACACGCTCATCGGTGTACAGAATACTTTCTTCCCGGAATCCATTCACAAGCTAACGTTAACACCTGCCGATGATGCTGTTGATAAGATTGAATATTTATGTGATCAAGATCCGATATTCGATTCGCCTACAACGGGAGCTATAGCAGACGGCTATTTTTATTTTATTGCCAACAGTCAATTGCTTCAACTTATTGGTAATGGAGATAAATTAAAGCAAACGGAAAAACTGAATGATCCGGTAATCTTAAAGATAAAATTATAAGGGGCTGCATTGACAATCGGATTGATGCTGTAATTTGCCACCAAACAATAACGGAATATGATTAAAGAATACATTTCCACCAATAAGGACCGTTTCCTTGGAGAACTTTTTGACTGGCTTCGCATTCCGTCTGTGAGTGCAGACAGTCGCCACAAAGCTGATGTGCGTAAAGCCGCAGAATTTTTAAAAGAAAAATTAGCCGCTGCCGGTGTTGATAGCGTTAGCATTTCTGAAACGAAAGGACACCCCATTGTATATGCAGAGAAGATTATTAATCCTGCGCTGCCTACGATCCTGGTATACGGCCATTACGATGTACAACCCGCTGACCCTATAGATTTATGGGACTCGCCTCCGTTCGAACCGGTGGTTAAAAACGGCAAGATCTATGCACGTGGTTCCTGCGATGACAAAGGCCAGGTATATATGCATGTGAAAGCATTCGAGACGATGATGAAGCTCAACCTTCTTCCTTGCAATGTCAAGTTCATGGTGGAAGGCGAAGAAGAAGTCGGTTCGGATAACCTCGGAACATTCGTGAAAGAAAATAAAGCGAAGCTGAAGGCCGATATAATTCTCATTTCTGATACAGCTTTAATATCGCTGGAGCATCCTTCCATTACCACGGGTCTGCGCGGACTAAGCTATATGGAAGTTGAAGTAACGGGACCTAATCGCGATTTACACTCCGGTGTATATGGTGGTGCGGTTGCCAACCCTATAAATATACTCTGCAGCATGATCGATTCACTGCACGATGAAAATGGAAAAGTTGCTATTCCAGGTTTTTACGATAAAGTTGCCGAGCTCACAGCATCAGAACGTCTTGCTTTGAACAAAGCTCCTTTCGATCTGGACGAATACAAAAAAGAATTAGGCATTGATGAGATAAAGGGAGAGAAAGGATATACTACATTAGAAAGAACAGGAGTTCGCCCAACGTTGGACGTTAATGGAATTTGGGGAGGCTATACCGGAGAAGGCGCGAAGACTGTATTGCCATCCAAAGCGCACGCCAAGATTTCCATGCGACTTGTTCCCAATCAAAACAGTTCTGAAATTACCGAGCTGTTTACAAAACACTTCCAATCTATAGCGCCCAATTATGTAAAGGTAAAAGTTATGGCGCATCATGGTGGTGAGCCTGCCGTTACTCAAACCGATTCGGAAGCGTACAAAGCTGCAAGCAAAGCGTTTGAAGAAGTGTTTGGCAAAACACCTATACCAACCCGCGATGGCGGAAGTATACCCATTGTTGCTTTGTTTAAAAAAGAACTTGGATTAGATACCGTGCTGATGGGTTTTGGTTTGGACAGCGATGCTATCCATTCGCCCAACGAACATTACGGTGTAAACAATTTCCTGACTGGTATTGAAACGATCGTAGCTTTTTATAAACACTACGCGAAGAAGTAGATTATATATCTATAGCTTCGAGCTGATACGCTAACAATCTTAAGCTTGTGCAGATCAACACTGATTCACACAAGCTTAATTTATTTAGAAGCCTATCTTAACTCAATCGCAGTTACGCCACTCGTATATATCTTCCTTAAATGAGATCGTCTAAAACAAACTTAAATTACCACCTCTTCTGAATTTTGTTAAATCTACAGGAGGCATTGTTTTACCAGCAAAGTATTTCTTTTTCGATATTGTAAAAAGCTGATGTATAGTCTCGGCATAATTACCTTCCCCACCCATTCGCCTGCCAAACTGTGAATCGTTTACATTGCCACCATGCAGTGAACAGATCTGACGCCATACTTTATCAAAACGATCCGGAAAATTCTTGCGAAGCCAGTCTTCAAAAATTTTTCCTATAGATCCATTCAATCGTACAACGGTCATGCCTACACCTGACGCGCCATGGTCGCTGGCCGCTTTCAGAATCTGTGGTATTTCGTGATGATTTAATCCGGGAATAATCGGAGCGTTCATGATCGCCACGGGCACTCCTGCTTTTGCCAGAGCTTCCACGGTTTGTAATCTTTTTATACCACTGGCTGTCCGTGGCTCCATAGCTCTCCGCAGGTTCTCATCTAAACTCGTAATGGATATATATACATGTACAAGATTATCCTGTGCAAGATCTTTTAGTAGATCCAAATCACGAGTTACAAGACTGTTCTTTGTAATGATACCAACCGGGTGGCGGTACTGTGCAAAAATTTTAAGCATGCCCCGTGTAATCTCAAACTTACGCTCGAGTGGCTGATAACAATCTGTGTTACCGGAAAGGCTGATCGGTACGGGCTGCCAATTGGGATGAAGTATAAATTTCTCCAGCAACTTCGGTGCATCCTTTTTTACGATGATCTTACTTTCAAAATCAAGCCCGGCACTAAAGCCCCAATACTCGTGCGAGTTGCGCGCATAACAATATATACATCCATGCTCACAACCCTGGTATGGATTGCTGGAATACATCATCCGCAAATCAGGACTCGTAACTTTGTTTACGATCTTTTTTGGTGTCTCATAAAAAATTTGCGTTGTTGGAGCCGAGAACAACGGTTCATCAAGTCCTTCAATATGTTCCGTTACATATTCAGCTTTTAGAAATTTATTTCCGGTTTTTATTTGTGCTCCGCGCCCTTTAAAATATTCATCTTCCATATAATCCTCCTTCACTATTGTCATACATAGTTACTAATTTTTTTAGTAATGTCATCTAAAATTATTAGTAATTTAAAATTCGTTTTTTGCGCATAATTCGAGCTATTTTCAAGGCAAAAAAATAGGCTTGCTTCAGTATACATCAACTCCGGTTCAGGAATTTCATCACCCAACGCTAGAGGCGGCTGGCGTTCGCGTGATCATTAAACGAGAAGATTTAAATCATCCTTTTATTTCCGGAAATAAATGGTGGAAGCTGAAGTATAATCTCGCGGAAGCAAAAAGACTCCATAAAAAAATACTGCTGACATTCGGGGGTGCATACTCAAATCACATTTATGCAACTGCGGCTGCTGCACATGAATGCAATTTTGAAAGCATTGGTATAATTCGTGGTGAAGAAGTAGAGCCTATAAATCCCACGTTACGTTTTGTGAGCGAACAAGGAATGAAACTTCACTTCGTTTCTCGGGAAGAGTACCGTAAAAAAAATGATATAGCTTTCATTCAAGGTCTTCATGAAAAATTTGGCGACTTCTATTTAATCCCGGAAGGCGGAACAAATGAATTTGCGTTAAAAGGATGTGAAGAATTCGGTGAATCTCTCTTATCACTAAATTTTGATCATCTATACCTTCCAGTGGGAACGGGAGGAACTATCACTGGCATTATTGTCGGACTTGATAACGCCCGTGAAATTGTAGGGGTTAGCGTATTAAAAGGTGACTTTCTAAAAAAAGAAGTAGATCAATTATTAAATATTTATAGTCAAGGGAAAAAAAATTCTTCACCGATTTATGGAAACTGGTCCATCCTTACATCTTATCATCACGGAGGCTATGCTAAGGTGACGCCTGAGTTGATGGAGTTCATTCATGAAATGAAGCAGCAGCATAACCTCCCGCTCGACCCTGTATACACGGGCAAGTTGATGTGGGCTGTGATGGAGGAAGTGAAGAAAGGTTCTTTTCGTAGAGGCTCCACTATACTTGTCGTGCATACAGGCGGGCTTCAGGGTGCTACCACTTACCAGAACCTATATGAGGAAACTTCTACTTAGCTGCTTTACGCTTTTTTACATTACTTCAGGCGCGCAAGACCTTGTTAGCTCTCGTACCGGCAGTTATCACACATTTATATACCAGATAACAAACGAGGAAGCAGAAACGCTATATACTAAAGAGTACGAATCCCTGGCGGATAAATATTTTCATACGCCCGTTGATTTTTATCCATCCGATTCAATATATAGAAAGGAATTACCGGTTGGCCACTATTTATTTATCAGATCACAAGGAACTTCTCTACAAGCTGAAATAGAGTCTGTCAATAATCTTGACATGGCCATTCTTAATAATCATCGTGATCTGGTATTGTTATTTCACGATAGAAATGGAAATGAAATTAAAACACTGGAGCCGCGCATTGGAATCAGAAGCATTCCATTCACAAAGAAATTAAACGCCTATCGCATTGGCACCACCAATCGCCAGGGATGGATCAGCGTCCTATACCAAGGGCATACGTCATACTTCGACATCAAACGGCAGTATAATAACACACTTCCGGCACGAACAAAAAGAAGAGTGCTCGGCACTTTTCCAATCAACCATATACTATCTCCTATATTCTACATCGGCCGCACTGTAAAAAGTTTTTTCAATTATCCCCACATCAGTCCTCCGGGTATATATTACAGGGTGCGCAAAGTGTTCGCACAAAAAAATTACAACGGCTATGTTGTGCTGAATAAACCAAAATTCAAGCCAGGCGACACAGTAAAGCTCAAGGCCTATATCGTAAAGAAAAACGGCAAGCCCATCCACAATACACTTCAGGTAGAGATCAGTGGATATCGTGGCAATTATTGGGAAAAGAAGCTGGGTGAAATAACGAGCTATAGGCCTGGAGCATATGTGTATGAATTTGTGCTGGATGATAGTCTGAAGCTGGAGCTCGACAGACGATACTCTATTCATCTCATTGATAAAAGGCAGAATGATAACTATCCGTCTGTCTCCTTTGAATATGAGCAGTACGAATTAAAACAAAATTTCTTCAGCATCCGCAGCAGTGATTCGCCTCCACATAAGCCGGCAACTATATTTCTGAAAGGGACCGATGCGAATGATCTGCCGCTATATGATGTGAGCGCAGAGGTATTGGTGATGTCTAAAAACGTAAATGCATTCGAACGGCCCTCTATATTTGTAAAGGATACTTTGTGGATACATTCAATGAAGCTTGATCCACTAGGGGAAACAAGTATAGCGCTTCCCGATTCCATTTTTCCAAAAGCTGAAATCGACTATGAAGTCACCGCCATTTTTACAAATGCAGACAACGAACGTCATGTCAAGAATCTCAACTTAAAATATACCTATAAAATACCAGTCGCTGACACGGAAATTAAAAACGACTCGGTCATATTTACATCCACGTCTCAAGAAAAATTTCAGGTTCAATCGCTGAATGCTTCGGGAGATATATATGACCGAGCAGATGTCTTACTTCCCTATGCACAGAAGATCGATCCCTATACCACAGCGTATCTGTTGCTGCAGAATAAAGTTGTACTAAAGAGAGTTGACCTCGATGCGACAGACGCTGGCGTTAACGTTGCTGCGCAACGCACAAAAGATAGCTTGCTGGTCGTTGTTCAAAATTCAAGAAAGTTAGCATTCCGTTATCAGTTATTCAGAGGCAATACGATTATTGATCAAGGGCAGACAACGGAGTATACTTTAAAAAGAAAGGCATCTCCGAATGCGCGCTATTACTTTTCGATTCAATATATATGGGCCGGCAAGTCAAACGATCAGAACTTTGATCTGCCTTTTGCTAAAAAGCCATTGGTGGTTGATATCGATCATCCTTCATCTGTATTTCCAGGGCAACGGGTTGATGTTAAGATCCAGGTAAAAGACGCTTTCAATAAACCGGTTCCTCATGCTGATCTCACCGCATACGCCATCACTAAAAAATTCAGGGAGACATCCCCTATAGCATTGCCTGATTTCGAGAGATTCAAAAGCAGAAAAATCTTCAACGAATTCCACGAAAAAGATATAAACACTTCACTCTCTAATCATCTCGATTATGATTTTTGGAAAAACAAGCTGGGGCTCGATAGCATTGAGTATTATAATTTCTTATACCCTGCAAACGGACTCTATACAAATCACTCTTTAGCAAAAGACAGTATTACGCAGGTTGCTCCGTTTATCGTTGGTTATGGTAATATCCGATCTGTATACTATATCTATGTTGATAATGAACTGAAATATTATCATGGTACGGAAAGCATTGAGCCCTATTCATTTCGAGCACGCGCAGGATTACACACCATTACCATTCGGCTTCGCGATCGTCTTTTGAAAATCAAAAATGTAACTCTGAAAAAAGGGTTTAAACTTACTCTGAGTATAGACCTTTATAATTTACCGGTTACGGTAGAAGAGATCAAAATGGATCCTGTGTTCTCTGCAAATGAGATAAACAATCTGGCACCACATTTTCTTTTACTTAACCGCGACAATGCACAACGCCTGGCCTATCTGCAGCAGGGCGACGATATTCATACTATGCCATTCTTGCAATGGGGAAATGATCAGAATAAATTAGTTGGACCTTTTTCTTGGGGACCTGCGTCCTATCATACGCCTGACTTCACAACGTCATTCAGTTTCAAACCAGACCGGGCTATAACATTTATGCCTGGCTTGATTGATCAGGAACGAATCAGTATATCTGATCGCTTTAAGCAAAGACTACATTTTTTCAGCTTTAATCCTTCATTAAAAGATCAGGTGCAAACGGAGAAGCGAGTTCTTGAATTTTGGAAGCGACAAGTGGTAGAAAAAGTATATACCGTCAAAAAATATCCCGACAATCATCCGGTTGTTAAAAATACAGGAACTCTTGTTGTACTCGACAGTAAACCTGTCGGTTTGCCTCCACGTTTCGCAACATTCATTATAAACCTTGACGTGCCGGATGAATACTATATCTTCCCTGGCCACGAGGCTTATTTTACACCTCTACTACCGGGAACATACCAAGTAGTAGTTCTTTATCAAGATGAAAGTTATCTCAAGCCAGCACCTGTTAAAGTAAACGCATACGGAAGAACGTTCTATAGATTGGACCATGAGAAAATACATATACCTGATTCTTTCAGTCGTCAAGTGATGGAGCGAGTTAAGAAATGGTCAAATGAATCCGTATATATCGAGCAAACGCGTCAGCGTCAAATGCAGGATCTTCGCGAGCTATACTATCGTGAGTCAACAGACAACACACCACTCACTGGCGGACGTTGGGTAACCGGCAGAGTTACAGATGAATCGGGTGAAGCGACTCCTGGTGTAAACGTAATTCTAAAGGGAACAACCAATGGTACTGCCACCGACATGCAAGGCGAATATAGAATATATGTCCCTGCCAATGGAGTACTCGTCTTCTCTTTTATCGGATATACATCGCAGGAAATAAACACACGATCGCAAGACGCGCTGGATATACAGCTTAACGCAGATGTACAGCAGTTGAGTGAAGTGGTGGTGATTGGGTATGGAAGCCAGGAGAAAAAAATGTTAACCGGTTCAGTGTCTGCTTTACAGGGAAGAATGGCTGGAGTATCTATACTTTCAGGAAATAAAGCATTGGTTGCCGACTCTGTAAGTATAAAACTTCGTGGAGCTTCTGCTTTGGCAAGCGGAAACGCTCCATTGGTACTTATTGATGGTGTGTTACGAACATTGGATGACATCGATAAGAATAGAATTACTTCTATAGAGGTGCTCAAATCAGAGCAGGCTGTAGCGCTATATGGTTCGCAGGCTGCTAACGGTATAATTCTTATATCAACAAAACCTGGAACCACACGTGCGCAGCTTCTTAAAACGAAATTGCCCGAAGCTCCCCAACTCTTAACGGCAGGTGATGCAGCACCGGGATCATCGCTTCGTAAAAATTTTCGGGACTATGCTTTCTGGCAACCGAAACTATATACAGATCAAAATGGCGAAGCAACTTTCCAAACTACTTTTCCAGATGATATAACGGGATGGGACATTCAGGTGTTGGCCATGGCTTCAAAGAAGCGAACCGGACAAACGAGTAGCAAAGTACAATCGTATAAACCACTGGCTGCGCAACTGTCTCTGCCTAACTTTCTTTTACAGGGAGATACTGCACAGGCTATGGGAAAAATTACCAACTACGCTGGTGATAGTTTGCAGATTACAAGATCGATAACTGTAAGTGGAAAACCGCAGCTCGAAAGCTCTCTTGTAATAAAGAATTCGGTGATCGATACTATAAATCTCTTCGGACCTGCACATGACAGTCTCGCTGTTAAATATGGTATAGCCTACAAAAAGTACGAAGACGGTGAATTGCGAAATATACCCGTGATGCCCGTTGGCTCTTTGGAGAGCACCGGATTCTTTGCCGCTTTACCGCGTGATACTACTGCCATCTTTAATTTTAATACTCCGGGAAATATAAAGTTTTACGCTCAAACCGATCTTCTGGATGTACTGTTGGATGAAGTAAATATACTCAAGGTATATCCATATGATTGCAATGAGCAACTTGCCTCCAAACTAAAGGCACTGCTCGCAGAAAAATCGATATGTATATATCGTAAAGAAAAATTCAAATATGATAATCAAGTTGAGAAGGCCATCAAAAAACTTATTGCCAACCAACATAAAGACGGCAGTTGGGGTTGGTGGAATATGCGTGGCGGCAGTCATTGGATAACGTTGCACGTTGCTAAAACACTTTTATGGGCAACTTCTCTGGGGTATAAAGCGCGATTCGATCAGCAAGGTGTAAAGAATTATCTGATGGAATATACCACAAGCTCCACGCCAATAGAAGAGCAATTAAGGTCCTGGATTTTTCTTTCGGAATCAGGAGAGACCATTGCTGTTCAGCCGATCATCGATTCTTTGAAGAAAAAGAATGCGATAAAATCATTGCACCAAAACCTGCTGATACAACGACTTCGTCAGCTGCAGAAATATAGTGTCGACTGGAGTGTGATTGAAAAATACAGACATGAAACGCTGAAAGGAAATTGGTATTGGGGAGAAACCAATTATACGTTGATGAACAACGATGTTGACAATACACTGCTCGTCTTTCAATTGATGGAGGCCAGAAATCAGAATGATCCTGACTTGCTGAAGCTTCAGAATTATTTTCTTGAAAAAAGAAAAAGATGCTGGACGAATACATATGAATCTGCGCGCATTATTGAGACGTTACTTCCTCGTTTATTGAAACAGAAGCACGTTGATCAAAAGCCTGTGTTAGTACTGAACGGAAATCAAACTATAACAAGTTTCCCTGTAGAGATTGAGTTACGTGATTACAAAACTATATCTATAGCCAAAACAGGAAGCGCGCCAATTTATATTACTGCCTATCAGCAACACTGGAATTTGCAACCAAAAAAAGTTGAGAAGGAATTTATAATACATACAGCACTTGAGGATAATGTTAAAAAGCTCAAGGCAGGTAAACCGGTGACCTTACATGTAACGCTTGAAGTAAAGAAGGATGCTGAATATGTGATGATCAATATACCTATACCTGCAGGGTGTTCTTATAATACCAAGGATCAAAGCTGGACGAACGGAGAAGTGCATCGCGAGTATGACCTACACGAAACACGTATATACTGCGAACGCCTCCGTGCCGGTATATATCAGTACGCTGTTAAATTGCTTCCGCGATACAAAGGCAAATATCAACTCAATCCTGCGAAAGCAGAATGGATGTATTTCCCTGTGGTATACGGCCGCGAAGAAATGAAAAGTATAGCGATTGATTGATGATTTATACTAACATCATGAAAGCTGCAACCAACGTCATACCAATGATGAACCAACGATACATTCGCTCGGGGATTTTACTCACAATGAAGATTCCCAGAAATGCACCTATGGCAATAAGCGGAAGCATAGTAAGATCCAGCAGAAATGTATTCCAGGATATAGTATGCCAGGCAAAAACATGAAATGGAATTTTAAACCAGTTCATTACCATGAAAAACCATGCGGTTGTTCCAATGAAAGAATTCTTCGGCAACCGCATGGATAGGAAATATACTGCCATCACCGAGCCCGCCAGGTTCCCGACCATGGAAGTGAAACCTCCGGCTGTACCCGTTAAACCTGCAAACCATTTATAGTCTGGTATATCCTCCTTATGTCCGCGTTCGAGCCACAGCATAATGACAACACTCCCGACAATAATTACCGCCATGATCATTCTGAAAATATGATCATCGATCATCCCGCCTACTACTGTACCAAGTATAGTTCCTATCACTGCCCACGGAAAAAGTTTCTTAAGATGCTCCCACGATGCATGTCGATGGTAATACCACACACCCATGACATCCGCGAGGCAAAGCATCGGCAACATGATGCCACTGGATAGTTGTCCGCCAAACACAGAAGCAAGTAACGGCACCGCCACCATTCCTGTGCCATGCACTCCTGTCTTCGACATGCCTACAAATACCGCGACCAGGAAGAAAATGAAAAGCTGGGCAGTAGTAAAATGAAAAGAGAAAAGTGTTATCAACTATAAATGCTTTGATGTGGACCGAAACAAATCTAAAAGACTATATATAGCAACTAAGTATTCTAACTAAACAGACTGTGTAGCTCAAGATCAATTTTGTTAACAATAAAGGAAAAATCATCGATGTTGGCTACGAAGTCAAGATTATTTACATCGATCACCAGGAGTTTGCCAAGTTTATAGTTGTTGATCCAGCTTTCATAGTGTTCATTGAGATTACGGAGGTAATCGATCCGGATTGAGTACTCATAATCGCGACCGCGTTTTTCAATCTGCTGAACGAGCTTGGGTATATCTGCTTTTAAATAAATGAGAAGATCAGGAGGCTGCACAAAGCTTATCATCGAATGAAATGTATCGAGGTAACTTTGAAAATCACGCTCCGTCATGAAGCCGCTCTTGTGCAGATTAGCAGCGAAGATATAGGCGTCTTCATAGATCGTGCGATCCTGCACGGTAACTTTACCTGTGCTGGCGCGAATCTTATTGACTTGCTTGAAGCGGCTGTTCAGAAAATACATCTGCACATGAAACGCCCAACGGTTCATGTCTTCATAAAAATCGCGCAGGTACGGATTGTCCTCTACCGACTCCAATAGAGCCTGCCATCCATAATGTTTTGAAAGCTTACCGGCAAGTGTAGTTTTACCGGATCCAATATTTCCGCAGATGGCTATGTGTTGTGGCTGCACGGCTTTACTTTTTGAAGGCAAGGTAATGAAAAAGTCAGCAGTGCGCGGAGTGTTTATACCACATACTTTTCAACAGAAGTATATTCCACCAGCCAATAAACTATAGCCAGTTTTTGCGCTTGAAATACCATAGAAAACCAAGCGATGAAAGAATCATAAACCCAATAGCGATCGGATATCCTGCTAACCACTCCAGTTCTGGCATGTGCTTGAAGTTCATTCCATATATACTGGCAATTAATGTAGGGGGCATGAACACAACTGTTACAACCGTGAAGATCTTGATCACAGTATTCTGCTCAATGTTTACAAGACCCAAAAATGTATTCTGTAAATACTCAAGACGCTCGGAACTGAATTGCGCGTGTTGAAGAAGCGAACCTATATCTTTTATAATGATCTTCAACCGTTCATTCTCCATCTTGTTGAATTCCGGTATACGGATCAGCGAACTTACCACACGTTGCTTTTCAGTTATAGTCTCGTGAAGTACCATGGTATTTTCCTGAAGCTGCGCAATTCCCAAGAGTAACTCTTCTTTTAAAGATTTACGAGCGATCAGATCTTTACTGATGCCATTCAGTTTACGGTTTATACCTTCAATCAAATCGGCATCACTATCAATGCGTGTTTCAAGTATGGTAAGGAAAACATCGAGGCCGTGTTCTTTTGCTTCGGCATTCATTGTTTTCATTCTGCGGACTGTCTCGGCAAAAATTTTCAAATCACCTTGACGGTATGTAAACAGCACACGATTTTTCAGGATGAACGTAACGTTCTGTATCGAGAGTTCAGCTTCCTGGTTTGTTACAAAGGTGAGGTTGATTTCAGTCGTTTCATCGGTCTCTAAAAAACGCGAGCTGCTTTCAATCTCCTGAACTTCCTGGTAGGTAAAGAATTCTATTTTATAATTCTTCTCAATGAAATCCTTCTCGTCCTGCGAAGGCGACTGCAAATCGATCCAGATAATATCCGAAAGTTTTACAATTTGCTCCCGCGGCAGATTTTTAAACTGCTCCAGCTTCCCCTGTCTGATTGTGTAAACCCTGATCATAAAAAATAATAGCGGTGCAAGTTAAAGCATCCCTGTGAAATAAAATGTGGTACCTATTCTAAAGTCCTATCAGAGTTGCATAAAAACTCATTCCTTAACCTCCACCTTTTCAGAAAACGATTTATATTTTATTTCTTTAATTAACCCTTAACATATAAGCACATTATAGTAGCCTATCGTTTCTGAACGACTTATCCTCGCCTCTAATCATGAAATATAGTGTTGTCATCGTACGATCCTTCGACTATCCATGCGAAGGAGAACGTTGTCCTTAAATAATCTTACTGCCTTTAAAAAAAGAACCCGGCTGATATATAAAACATCATCCGGGTTTCTTTCACCTGTAAAACTAATTTTCTCTATTCGTCTTTATCTTCTTCCTTGTCGGCAGCATCAGCCTTTTCAAGCTCTTGATCAACAATCTTCTCGATCGTTTCACGCTGACGTTCATCTATTGTCTTATCAACTTTAGCCTGCTTCTTCATAAACCGAAGCATAGCGTTCTTCTTTATCTCGTAGGCTATAAATACAGTATACTCGTTTGCTTTTTCATTATAGAACTTCTTCTCGTCCATTTTACGCAGATCAGCAAGGTTTGTATTCATGATCTGGCGAACAAGGCTTTGAAATTTATCAGCAACGTCTGCTGCATTTTCGTTTTCGGTTTGCCCCAGGTATTGATCTGCTACCTGTTTCATGGTTGTATTTACTTGTCCTGCCAACTGTGCCTTTGCCTCTATATCTGCTTTACCGCGAGCGATGTTGTCCTGTGAACTTGTTCCTTTGCCGGAGGCGCGCCAGAAGCGATTATTGGATTCATATGCATTTCCCTGAAAAGGCTCCTTTACTTTTGTTCCATACGGACTTGAAGCGCATGACGCCAGTAAAGTCAATATGACTGCAGTGAGAGACAGGTTAAGCAATTTCATAAGTAGATTTATTAACGAATTAAAAGTACGAAAAATTGTGCCAGAAAAACGGGTGTTATCGTTTCCTGTGCTGTTAATAACCTGTTTCTAGAGGCCGACACACGGAGACAACTTGTGCTATAGTTCATGATACGCGACCTGCTTGCCAGCCTTCCTGATTTTGATGGGTGAAAATTTTACAGTATCTCGCAGAAACATTTACTTAGCATTCATTGTAATAATGATGTTCGTATTATAAATCACTTACCTTGACCTTCCACGATTTTAAATTTGACCAAAAGCTTATCGATGGACTCGACTCGATGGGATATAGCAAGCCCACTCCGATCCAGCAGCAAGCCATTCCTGTTATTCTGAATAACCACGATCTGATTGCCTGCGCACAAACCGGCACCGGAAAAACAGCAGCCTATATACTTCCTGTCCTCAATAAAATTATACACGCTGAAACGCGCCATCTGAACACGCTTGTAATTGCGCCTACGCGCGAACTTGCGCAACAGATCGATCAACAGATCGAAGGCTTCGCGTATTTTCTGGGTGTAAGCTCACTGCCTATTTATGGTGGTGGTGATGGCGCCACATGGGATCAGCAACGTAAAGCTTTAGAGCAGGGTGCTGACATTATCATTGCAACACCCGGACGTTTGATCGCGCTACTCGCAGCCGGCACAATCAAGTTCGATCATCTTCAACATCTTATACTGGATGAAGCAGATCGTATGCTTGACATGGGCTTCTTCGATGACATCGTGAAGATTATAAAATATTTGCCGACCGAGAGACAAACTTTATTGTTCTCTGCTACCATGCCTCCGAAGATCAGGATGCTGGCAGGTAAAATTTTGAATAAGCCACAAGAAATCAATATTGCCCTTGCTAAACCTGCCGCTGGAATTTCACAACAGGCATATGTTGTATTCGATGAGCAGAAGGGCGCGATTCTGAAACATATACTTAAAACAGTTCCCTGGAAAAGTGCGATCATCTTTGCTTCTACAAAAGAGACCGTCAAGAAACTTGATGGAGCATTTCAACGGGGAGGGCTACCCGCTAAAGCGTTTCACTCTGATCTGGAGCAACAAGAACGTGAAGAAATTTTGCGCGCCTTTAAAAATAAACAGATCAACATGCTGATCGGAACAGATGTACTGTCACGCGGTATAGATGTAGAAGGAATCAGTCTTGTGATCAATTGGGATGTTCCTCCGGATCCGGAAGATTACGTCCATCGTATTGGCCGAACCGCCCGTGCGGAAACTACAGGTACAGCGATAACGCTGATCAATGAAAAAGATCAACGCAAGTTTTTCAGTATAGAGAATCTCATCGGAGATATTATTCCGAAGAACCCTTTACCGGCAGAGATCGGTGAAGGACCTGCCTATAATCCTGAAGTAAAAAAGAAACCTGCAGGGAATTTCAAGAACCGAAAACCAGGCAAGAACTTCAAAAAGAAAAACTAAAGCACAGATTTTTACGCATCAAGCTATAGCAATTGCTATAGCTTATTTTTTTGTTAGCGTTGAGATGAGTTCATTCAATTTCAACAATGCTTCCACCGGACTGATCGTATTGATATCAATCTTGGTAAGCTTCTCTTCAATTTCTTTAAAGCGCGGATCAGCTTCGAATAAACTCATTTGTGGTGTCGGCTTGGGCACTTCACGAATTTTCTGACGTTGTTCGTTTTTGTGTTTATCTTTTTCCAGGAATTGAAGAATCTCGTTTGCACGGAATACAACACGATTCGGCATACCTGCCAGTTGTGCTACATGTATACCAAAGCTGTGTTCACTGCCACCTTCTTTCAGCTTGCGCATGAAGATGATTTTATTTCCCAACTCTTTCACCGAAACATTGAAGTTCTTCACGCGCGTCAAATCTTCTTCGAGTTGATTTAATTCATGGTAATGCGTTGCAAACAGTGTTTTGGGTTTAAAGTCTTTATGGTTGTGCAGGTATTCAACAATAGCCCAGGCTATAGATACACCATCATATGTACTTGTACCTCTTCCGATCTCATCCATCAAAATCAAACTTCGGTTGCTGAGGTTGTTGAGGATGCTGGCTGTTTCCGTCATCTCCACCATGAAAGTAGACTCACCACGCGAAAGATTATCAGACGCTCCAACACGCGTAAAAATTTTATCTACAATACCGATGGTGGCCGCTTCCGCAGGAACAAAACTTCCCATTTGTGCCATTAAAACAATGAGCGCTGTCTGGCGAAGTAGTGCAGATTTACCAGCCATGTTTGGTCCGGTAATAATCATTACCTGTTGTTTCTCACTGTCGAGGTATACATCGTTGGGAACATAATTTTCGCCTACCGGCAATTGCTTTTCGATCACCGGATGACGACCACTTTTTATATCAACGATCAACGATTCGTCTATCACCGGCCGGGTATATTTGTTTGCCTTCGCTATAGATGCAAAAGACAACAGACAGTCTAACTGTGCGAGTACGCGTGCATCCTGTTGAATCTGGGGAATAAAATCTGCTGCCGTTTGAATGAGCGCGTTGAAAATCCGTTGCTCGATTACATTTAGCTTTTCTTCGGCGTGGAGAATTTTCTCTTCGTATACTTTAAGTTCTTCAGTTATATAGCGCTCGGCATTAACCAGTGTCTGCTTACGGATCCAATCGGTTGGCACTTTGTCTTTATTCGCATTGCTTACTTCGAGGTAGTAGCCAAACACCTTATTAAAAGAGATCTTCAGAGAATTTATACCGGTGCGTTCTACTTCACGTTTTTGAATTTGCAACAGGTAGTCTTTTCCTGAAAAGGCAATCTTTTGAAGTTCATCCAGTTCACTGTCAATTCCTTCCTTTATCAATCCACCCTGGTTACTGTTGATCGATACGTCTTCACGAAGTTCGCTCTCGATTTTGTCGAGCAGGAATTCACAAGGATGAAGCTGATCCGCCATCTTCTTTAAACTAACTGCAGTGTGGTTAGCCAGTAATTGCTTGATGGGATTTATACATTTCAGTGAGCGCTTTAACTGAAGCATCTCCCGTGGGTTGATCCGGTTCACAGCAACCTTTGAGATCAGTCGCTCGAGATCAGAGATTTGTTTTAATGGCTCTGCTATTTTTTCCGCGAGCGTTGTATCCTGAAATAAAGTATCAACGATTAACAATCGTTCTTCAATCGCTGATTTTTCCTTCAACGGAAGTATCATCCACTTGCGGAGTTGTCGTGAACCCATAGGTGTTACTGTACGATCGAGTATAGCAATGAGCGGCACACCTCCGTCATGTTGAGAATGAACGATCTCAAGATTTCGAATGGTAAACTTATCGAGCCATACATATTTATCTTCATCGATGCGCGAGATCGATGCTATATGCGAAGTGTCTCTATGCTCGGTCTCTTCGAGGTAATGTAAAATAGCACCTGCTGCTATCGTTGCTTCTCCATAATCCTCAACACCAAAACCTTTCAGTGAAGCAGTCTTGAATTGATTTGTAAGTTTTTCGTAGGCATAGTCGTATCCATATACCCAGTCTTCCAAAGCAAACGTGCTATATTCTTCACGGAAAAGTGATTCAAATTTTTCACGTCCGTGTTTGCTGAATATAATTTCCGAAGGCGCAAATCCTTGAATGAGCTTTAATATATAGGTTTCATTTCCCTGAGCTGCAAAAAATTCTCCGGTAGAAACATCCAGAAAGGAAACACCGAAAGCATTTTTTCCTGAGAAGACAGAAGCAAGAAAATTATTTTGCTTTCGTTCGAGTACATTATCATTAAAAGAAAGACCCGGCGTTACCAATTCTGTAACACCTCGTTTTACAATACCTTTTACAAACTTGGGATCTTCCAGCTGATCACAAATCGCTACACGATGTCCTGCACGAACAAGTTTTGGCAAGTATGTATCCAGTGAGTGATGGGGAAATCCTGCAAGAGCAGTTTCTGAGGCCGAGCCATTGCCACGCTTGGTCAACACTATATCGAGTACTTTGCTGGCAGCGATCGCGTCTTGCCCGAATGTTTCGTAAAAATCGCCTACGCGAAAAAGTAAAAGCGCACCGGGGTACTTTACTTTAATAGCGTTGTATTGCTTCTGTAAGGGAGTTTCTGTGGAGGTTTTTGCTTCGGCCATGATGGGCAAAGATAGAAAAGTCGCCCTTCCACGACCGACAGTCAATCGAATTTTTTAAGCTATGCCGCCGAAGCTGACCGTGAATTTGAAACAATATCTTCAAGCTCGGCGATTCGATGCTGATACTCTCGTTCTTTCCTGGCCAAAGCTTCCTGCGTTGCCGTAAGTTCTTCAAGGTTCTGTCGCATCTCTTCTTCATTTGAGCGAAGTTCCTCTGACATAGTCTGTGCTTGCTGCAACAAAGCTTTTGTCCGCTGATTTATTTTGTGATTGGAAATAAAGCCGGCCAATGATTCACCTAACTTTTCAAGGAGTTCGAGGTGATGCTTCTCTAATTCATGAAACGATGCAAGCTCCAGAACTGCTTCGGTGCTTTGCTTATTTTTTATTGGTAACACCAGCAATACATGTGGTGGGGCATCGCCCAGGCCGGACGTTATATGAATATATTCCTTCGGAACCTTCTTCAGATAAATAGTATGCTGCTCCATATAGGCTTGCCCTACGAGTCCTTCACCGGGTTCTACTGATTTCTGTAAAAACTTTTTCCGCTCGAAGGCATAGCTTGCTGTAAGCTTCAATTCCGTTTTTCCAGAGCTATCTTCTTCGGCAAGAAACAATCCTCCCTGGTTTACTTTCAAATATTTTACAACGGCAGAAAGCCAGTGCTCATATATATTTACTGAATTCTCTGAGGTCTGTAAAACACCGCCAAGCTCTGCTATACCTTTCGCTACCCAACTTCTGAAATCATCTTGCTTACGCGATTCTTCTAATTCACTCAAAGTCTTTTTCAGGTTTTCTTCTTTTCGCTTGAGGCTTTCCGTTTGTTGCAACGCATCGTCTAGCAGGCGTTGTGCTTTTCTATCGTACTGCTCACCCATACCAAACATAAAACCAGATGCCGCAAGTGTAATAATCGTGAGCACCACCATATCTTCAGTGACAATGCTATAGTATTTATCGTTGATGCCCAGCGATGCTATATCTACACCAAAAAGCCGATGTATACCATCGTATCCGAACCCGAGGAGTATAATTACAGCAACAGCACTGATGACGTACCGTTTTTCATTGTGCGTAAACATGGCAAAGGGCAACGCTGCAGAACCAATAATAATCATACGAGGCGTTGCGTAATGTAAAATGTCTATCGTAGCGGGGTCTCCAAACTTTTGAGAGATGTTCAGAATAAACAATCCTACTCCGGGTGTGAGACTTGTGATGAAACGTGACAATGCTGTTAACTCGAGCCCGTTTAAAAACCAGATGGTGCCTACGACTAACAACATACCAATGAGTGGTACGATGGGCGCATTCGGTCTGAATAAAAATACAATGAGAAAAATCAGCGTGACGGCTGCTATGATTAATCCGAAACGATTCGAGAGTACAATTCTTCGTGCAAGGCGAAAGTCCTGATCATCGGTTACTCCGAGGTAGGAAATTCTTTTCCAGAAATTGAGCATAGTAGCCAGGGTTTAAGCACACAACTTCGCGATACAACAGCTTACGAATATACTATTATTTGAGAAAATCTGCATGTAATTTTACCCGCACTATATCTTACCAGCGCATAGCAACTCATGAAGAAATTAAAGCTTGACGAACTCGGTCGTATTTCAGTTGATGAATTTAAAGATTCTGATAAGCTCCCTGTATCCATTGTACTTGATAACATTCGTAGTCTTCATAATGTAGGTTCCGCTTTTCGTACTGCCGATGCTTTTCGGGTGGAGAAAATTTACCTTACGGGAATTACAGGCACACCTCCTCATCGTGAAATTCAAAAAACAGCGTTAGGTGCCACTGAATCTGTTGCGTGGCATTATGCCGCAGAGCCTTCCGATGTTGTTCAGGAATTAAAAGCATCGGGATATATAATTATAGTGGTGGAGCAAACCACAACCAGTGTTCCGCTGCAAACTTTCGAACCGGAAGCCGGTAAAAAGTATTGCCTGGTCTTTGGCAATGAAGTAAACGGAGTAAGTGAAGAGGTGATCGCTCACGGAGATATAGCACTGGAGATTCCACAGATCGGCACGAAGCATTCGTTGAATGTTTCCGTTTGCCTGGGTGTGGTGACGTGGGAGATTTTCAGAAAATTAATCTTGAAATAGATATATACCGGAATCAAATTTACTTGATCCGGTATATATCTATTCAGTTTAAGCTAGCATCTGCATTATATCATCTTTCGAAAGTTGCTTCATGAAGCTTTCTTCCGTGGTAATCAGCTCTGTGGTAAGTCGTAGTTTTCGCTGCTGAAGCATTAGAATTTTCTCTTCTACTGTGTTGCGTGTTATAAATTTATACGTAAACACTTTCTTTTTCTGACCGATACGATGGGCGCGGTCAACTGCCTGAGCCTCCACTGCAGGGTTCCACCATGGATCAAGAATGAAGACGTAATCTGCTTCTGTTAAATTCAAACCAAGGCCACCTGCTTTTATAGAGATCAAAAACACTTTCAGGTTTTCGTCTTTGTTGAAGCGCTCTACTTGCTCTTTACGATCGGTGCTTGATCCATCGAGGTATGCAAAGTCAATCTTATTTGCTTTCAGATGTTGTCGAACCAATTCAAGATGCTTCACAAATTGGCTGAACACTAGAACCTTGTGTCCTTCGGACAAAGCGTTCTCCAACATGTGCGTAACATCTTCATACTTACCGGAATCACCCTGGTATCCTTGCTCAATCATTCTTGGATGGTTGGCTAATTGCCGAAGCTTTGTTAAACCTTCCAGAATCATAAAGCGGCTGTTGCCCAAGCCCTCCGTTTCAATGAGGTTGAAAATCTTCTCGCGGTAGAATGATTTTATTTCTTCGTAACGCTTCTCTTGCTCAGCCGTCATGGTAGAGTATTGGATGTTCTCTACTTTCTCCGGGAGCTCAGTTGCTACCTGCGATTTATGCCTGCGTAAAATGAAAGGCTTGATAACTGCGTGGAGCTTACGCGAACGAGATTCATCATTCTTCTTCTCGATCGGATTTTGATACTCGTTTCTGAAATACGTTTGAGGTCCAAGTATACCGGGATTGATAAACGACATCTGCGACCAGAGATCGAGTGTTGTGTTTTCTATCGGTGTACCGGTTAGAACCAGTTTGTGTCGCGACTTTAATTCGCGTACAGCTTTTGAAATATTGGATGTTGGATTTTTTATAACCTGCGATTCATCCAGTATCACATAGTTGAAATAGAATTGCTGAAGCAACTCTACGTCTAGGCGCGTAATGCCATAAGACGTCAGGATCAAATCGTACTTTTCAAAACGACTGATATCTTTATTTCGAAGTGTACCGGTATAATTCAGTATTCGAAGACCTGGAGTAAATTTACTTGCCTCCATCTCCCAGTTATAGATGAGTGACGTTGGCATAACCAGTAGCGATGTTCCGGAGCCAGCTTCTTTTTCAGCCAGCAACATGGTAAGAGTCTGTACGGTTTTACCAAGACCCATGTCATCTGCAAGGCATCCACCAAGTTTATACTCATTCAAAAAGCGTAGCCAGTTGAAGCCAGCCTTTTGATAGGGACGTAACTCGCCCTTGAAGCCAGTTGGTAAAGGATAATCCTTGATGCCACTAAAGGAATTGAGCGAACGTAATTTTTCACTCAAATGTACTTTAGCAAGATTTCCTTCTTCCAGTTCTTTCACCAGATTGAGATGATGCTTGCGTAGTACGGGTTTCTCATTGTCGCCATCTGTTTCGCTCAATGAAAACAGATCTGCATATTTTGTAAGCCATGCTTCAGGGATGATCGCGATCTCTCCATTGGGAAGTTTAAACTCCACCTTTCTGCGCATGATGAGTTTACGAAGTTCTTTGAATGGAATTTCATACTCACCGAATTTGATCTTCGCGTGAATATCAAACCAGTCTATATTTTCTTTTACCTCAACTTCGATCACCGCTTTGCCAACGAAATATTTTTTATCGCGGCTCTCCGGCTGACTAACTTCAAAGCCAAGGTTAAGCAAGTTCACACGGTTCTCATTCAACCATGAGAATGCTTCTGATTTAGGTATAGCAACCCGAAAGCCTTTCATGGGCAATCCGAGTTTTTGAAGTGTATGAAGGAAGTTACGTTCTTCATCTGTAAGGCGAGTAACGCGATGGAATACATAGCCGTCATCACCTTGCTTCTCCATAGTAACACTCACTGGTCCTATATTATCTCCGCGAAAGCGATGCTTACCATATTTGAATGAAAGATCGAAAACAATCTTTCCAGCTTCATCACTTGTGTCTTCAGGTGGTGGACCTGAGTCGAAGAGTGAGGGTGCTGTTGAGGGTTGCGTTGTATGCAGTTCAGAAAGCGTAAGCACCGGATGCGGATCGTACGCAGTTTTATTTATTTCAAAGCCATTTGCTTCTACATCATCGAAGGAGGCAATGAGTGGCGCGACAAAACGATTATAGTATGTCTCTTCAACATTGCGCGGTATAACTACGAATTTCTTTGTAAAGAATGGTATTAACTTTTTCCCATCTACATACTTTTCAAATCCATATAGATCGCCATTCAATACCATCCATGCCGGGTTCTTGCAAATGAGATAAGCAGATGTATTTGGCAGCTCTAGTTTTTTGTCCTGGAAATAAACAGTAGGGTAATAGTTGGTGTGATCGTCTGTGCGCATAAAATGGAATTGAATCGAAGCACGCTTTTCAAGCACTTCAATTTTCTTCCAGGTCGGCTCACCATCATTGCCCATCTCGAAGAGCTGTTTGCCTTTTACCTTTTCCAGAATTTTGGCTCTTCGTTTTTCCAGGTAATCTTCGATTTGCTCCTGGATCATTTCGTTGCCTTTGTTCTTATCATAGATCTTGGCAAAGAACTCTTCAGGTTTCATGAACTTGGCAGAAAACTTTTTCACAATAGTTTCCTGTTGCATCGAATCCATTATTTCAATCAATTCAAAATCCCTGGAGTCAAGTCCTTTGGAAAACTCCCTGGCATTTTTTGATGAAATGTTTTGATGTTGATACGTGAGCTTCCCTTTATCGTCAAGATGCACGATATAGGATTCAAAAATAAAGCCCAGATATTCGTGCTGATACAACGAATAAATAATCTGGAACGGCTGCGAAGATGACACTTTCATGCAAAAAACGATTTTTTGATGAAAAAAGAATTCGAATATTACGCATAAACGCTATAAGAAAAGAAGCATATTTATGCAATATGGTACATCAATCTTACAAAATGTATCAGTGTTAAAACATCCATGCACACTTTGTGGTTTCGTAACGCTCAAAAGATTTGTTATAGCTGTTGTGACGATGCAAATCGTGATGCCAATACTGCAGGACGGGAAGAAATCAGAAACGTAATCACTGAGACTATACCTAATGTTGCAGCGAAATCAACCCAGGAAATCTTAATCGGATAGCCTTGTGTTATGGATGATTCCATTCCCATGGAAATGATACCAAAATTTAGTTGAAGCCAACAAAAAATTCCTCCCAGTACAAGTCCTATAACTGCACCCGAAGAAGCAATCAACGCGCCTTCCGCTAAAAATATATTTCGAATCAACCGTGGACTGGCACCCATGGCCGCAAGAATTGAAATATCTTTTTTCTTGTCAATTGCGAGCATCATCAAGCTGAAGAATATATTAATCGAGCCGATGCAAAGCAGCAAGGTTAACGAAAGAAATGTGAACAGTTTTTCAATTTTCAGTAGCCGGTATAAATCCTTGTGCTGTTGTTCTTGCGTTAATACCTGAAAAGTTTTTCCCAACGAATCCTGAAGTCTGCTTTGCACAGCATCAATGCTGACTCCGTCTTCTGTTTTTATTTCAAGTGATGTCCTTTTATTTCCATAGTTGAAAAGCTCCCTGGCAAAATCAAGCGGCACCAGAACGTAATTCTCATCTATATATTGAATGATCGAAAATACGCCGCCGGGAACAATATTCATTTTGGAATACATGCGGGAGGGATCGGTTACTCCTGCTTTTACATCTTTAATATAGTATATCTGCAATGCAAACATGGGATCTTCCACAGCCAGCGTAAGGGTGTTGCTGATGCCTTGCCCCACAACTGCATAATTAATTTTCCCTTGCTTCAACCGAAGCTTTCCCTGCGTGATGTTTTCCTGCGGGATTCTATTCTGCTCAATGAAATTATCGCTTACACCTTTTAACGTTACGATCTGGTTTGCATCACGATAATGCACATAAGCATAATCTTCGATGACTTCTGTTACGAGTTTAACACCTTCTATTTTTTTTATCTTCTTGATCAACTCATCGGTGGAAACAAATGACTTGCCTGTTGTCGCTTCAATTTTTATTTCAGGATCAAACGAATCATTCAGAGATCGCAAAAGATCTTCGAGTCCATTGAATACAGAAAGAACAATAATCAATGCCGCCGTACTAAAAGCAACACCAACCATCGACAGGATGGAAATGATATTAATGAAGTTCTTCTTCCGTTTGGAGAAAAGATATCGCCTGGCAATGAAAAAAGGAAGATTCAAAGAGTTTGTGTGATTTATAAGATTACTCGTTGTTTAAACTCCTGGCTTGGTTTTATCAGTTGGTGGAATATGCAGATTCTTAAGCAGGTCATCCATACGCTGTGCATTCTCCTCCACCTCATCAATATAAAAAATGAGCTCCGGAATAATGCGCACTTGTTTTCCGATCTTTTCACCCAACGCATGCCTGATTTCTTTCTTGCGAAGGTTAATGTTCTCCAATGTCTTTTGCTTGTCTTTCGCCAGCATCATGCTGATGTAAACTTTCGCCACACTCAGGTCGGGGCTCATTTTTACATCAGCCAGTGTAATAAAGGCATTTTCAAGAATGCCGCGCTTATCGCGTTGAAAGATTTCACTTAACTCTTTCTGGATAAGCTTGGAATATTTTAGTTGTCTCGTTGAACTCATAATTGCAGGTACTTAAATTACGGAAATCTTTCTTCACTAATTCTTTGACAAAGATGAAAAAACAAGCGAATCATTTCAATCTTTAAAACTACTGCTCTATTTTTCGAATTACTTTAAACAAAACACGCATTGCTCCGATACTTTCGAATAAATGATCCGTACCGTTTGCTGGGATTGCTGGCCATTATGGTTGTCATCAGTCTTCCGCTCTTTATTGATGCCCCTGAAATGACTCTGCCTGAACTGAAAAGCATTTTGCTTGGAGAAAAAGTTCACAGTGGAAGTTCGCTGTATACGGAGGTTGTAGATTCTACCGCTCCTCTTGCAGGATGGTTCGATGCGCTTTTTGAAATGATCTTTGGCCGATCTGTGCTCGGCAGACACATTCTTGCATTTTTTATTGTCTTCTCACAAGCAGCTTATCTGGGCATTATCTTCATTAATAAGAAAGCTTTTTCAGAAAGCACATTCATTCCTTCGGTAATCTTTGCATTCCTTTTTTTCTTTTCGTTCGATACACTTTCATTGAATGCAGAATTACTGGGATCGGGCTTTTTGCTTTTAGCGCTGCATAATTTATTCAGACAAATAGAATTCCGCGAACAAGGTGATCCATCTATATTCAATCTCGGGTTTTATATCGGTCTTGCTTCCCTGTTCAGTTTCTCATTCATTATATACTTAGTCGGCTCTGTTGTTATCCTGATGATTTTTACGCGCAGTGCCGTGCGGAGTTACTTCCTGATGATCTTTGGTTTTCTGTTGACTCATTTCTTTATGATGAGTATATTTTATCTGAGAGACGGACTGCCTGATCTTTGGGAATATTATTACTTACCGAACCTGGGTTTTGGCGCTGATAAATTCATCAATGCTACAAGTTTGTGGACGTTGGGAGCTATACCAATTCTGTTTCTTGTCGTGTCGCTGGTGATGCTGAATCGAGATGCACGTTTCACAAAGTATCAATCGCAGCTTGTTCAAACTATGTTCTTCTGGATGATCTTTTCCTTCCTGCAGATTTTATATTCAAAAGATCTTCGCCCACAAAGCTTCATCACGCTTATACCATCTTTTAGTTTTTATATCGCGCACTTCCTGCTGTTAATCCGAAGAAAGAAATTTGCAGAGATAAGTCTTTGGGTTTTGCTAATCGGCATTGTAAGTGTCGGATACCTGGCACGCTATAACAAAATTCCATCTGTACATTACGGTGATTTATTTGTAGGTGAAAGTAAGTGGAGTAAAACTGTATCGGATAAAAAAGTTTTGATGCTGGGTGATGACTTCTCTATCTATAAGAATAATACCCTTGGCTCAGGTTTTCTGAACTGGCGGCTATCGCGGGAGATAATAGAGCAGCCCGATTATTATGAAAATATAGTACTGATCAATAATTCGTTCCGTAACGACTTCCCTGAAGTGATTATCGATCCTTCGAATTTAATGCCCTATGTTTTCGATCGGTCACCAATACTAAAAGCTAAGTATAGCGCATCAGGCGATGGCCTTTACATTTTGAAGAAGTAACGGATCAAGTATATAATTTCTGACAGGAAGGACAGAAATAGGATGATCGTCCTCCTATAGTTCTGAGCTTTGTGTCACCTTTGCATTCGGGGCACTTCAATCCTTCCTTTCGGTGATCGAGAAAAAAATAATGCTCCAATTTACTTCGATCTGCATTTTGTTCTATAGCTTCCTGAAGTATAGCAAGCATGTGCTGATAAATTTCTTTTAACTTTTCGATCGGCAAAACATTGGATTTACTTTCGGGGTGTACTTTCGATTGAAAAAGAATTTCGTCCGAAAATTCATTGCCCACCCCCGCTACAATTTTTTGATTCATGAGTGCCGTCTTAATTGCTATTCTTCGCTTTTGGAAAAGCGCTATAAATTCCTCTAAAGAAATCTTCAAAGCATCTTTACCATAACCACGGTCTTTAATAAAGGACTCAACATTTTTTACAAGTCCTATTTTTCCTAACCTGCGTTGATCCGAAAATGCCAGGTTCCTTCCATTTTCAAACTGTATCAGAAGCACATATACTTTCGGATATTTTTTATCCGGAGTATAATAGAGTAAATCACCTGTCATTCCGAAGTGTAACATCAGAAATCCATTTTTCAGAAGTCTTATAAACAAAAACTTTCCATGCCGAAATGTATCTTCAAACACGTTGCCTTTCAGTGTATCACGAAGTATATCTATAGTAGTGTTTACCAATAGCTCAGGCGCTGCAATTTGTATCGCGGCTATTTTCTGATGAAGCGATGTCTCATCAATATAGTTCTTGAAGTTTTCTACTTCTGGCAATTCAGGCATATAAATAATTATTAAAAACTTATGCCTTATTTTATTACTTTGATTGGCGTGGTTTTTAAAAGATACTCTTTATGACTGATATCATTATTATAGGGGCTGGTGCTGCCGGCCTTGCCGCAGCGCGAGTGGCAAGCAAGGAGGGTAAATCTGTAACTGTATTGGAAGCCCGGCCGCGTGCCGGAGGAAGAATCAACACGCTGCATAAACAAGACTTTTCAACACCCGTAGAAGCCGGTGCTGAATTTATACATGGCAGTCTCCCGCATACAACTTCATTACTGGAAGAAGCAAACATTTCGTTTTACGAAAGTGATGGAGCAACCTGGAATGTAAATAAAGGAAAGCTGGGAGAAGGTGATATGTTCCCTGAAGAATGGGAAGAGTTTTTAGAAAAACTGAAGCAGCTTAAGCACGACATGAGTATCGCTGAATTTCTGGATCAACACTTTCAAGAACAAAAATATGACTCGCTTCGTAATGCTATAATTCGTTTCGTACAGGGATATGATGCGGCCGATGCTAATCAAGCAAGTGCTTTTGCTTTGCGCGAAGAATGGAGTAATGAAGAAAACCTGACAGGCTATCGCCCTCGAGGTGGATATTCTTTATTGATAGCCTTTCTATTACAAGAGTGCCGCAAGCAAGGTGTCGCATTTCATTTTGAAAATGAAGTGAAGTATATCCAATGGAAAGCAGGATCTGTTGAAGTAACTACGCAACAAGGCGAACGCTATATCTCCAAAAAGATATTGATCACTATACCACCCGCTGTCTTAAAAAGCGGAAGTATCAAAATTACTCCGGCCATCGAAAAGCATATGGAATCGATTCATGCTATACAGACCGGTGGCGTTATAAAATTCCTGGTTGAATTTAAAGAAGCATTCTGGGAACAGAAAAATGCTGCACCGTATCGGTCGATGCCTAATTTAAATTTTATCTTTTCAGATGCATCTATTCCTACATGGTGGACACAGCACCCTATATCTATACCTTTACTAACCGGGTGGCTTGCAGGGCCTAAGGCACTGGATAATCAAAAAAATGATGAAGCCCTATTACAGGAAGCCGTTGAATCGCTGAGCTATATATTTGGCTGCACTATTGACCAACTAAAAAACCAGATCAAGGCTATGCGTGTCATTAACTGGGTAGCCGATCCTTTTTCGAAAGGAGCATACGCCTATAAGACAGTGAATACATCTTCAGCGTTGGAAGTATTATCGCAATCCGTAAACCATACACTATACTTTGCAGGTGAAGCTTTTTATAGCGGAGCAGAGATGGGCACTGTAGAAGCAGCCTTGGCCAGTGGAACAACGGTCGCTAAAAAGATGCTGCTCGAAAATCCAGTATAAAGAAAAAAGGTTGTCTTGCGACAACCCTTCTCAATTTTCACTATACCTATAACCTATTTCTTTATAAGACGTTGTTTGGAAATTTTACCATCCACATTCACTGTAATGATATATATTCCATTCGGAATTTGTGTAGTTGTAAAATCAATCGTTACGCCCGAAACATTCTCTTGTACTTCTTGCAGAACAGTCGCTCCACTCATATCCTGCAATTGGACAGATACATTTCTACTTTCTGAATCCAGTGTCAGGCTTAATCTATCTGTAAACGGATTTGGACTAACCTGTACATTCGCTATAGTAGAGATCTCTGTTGAGTCTTGTGATGTTTCTTCTTCCGATTGAACTTCTCCCTCCTCTGATTCTTGATCAGCTGCTATACGCGCAGTAGTCGTTGAGCTTTGAGCGGTCAGCGCTATAATTTCAATACCATTTACCTGAGGGTTACCAACCGAACGTATGAAATCAAGATCAAGTGTACCATCTGTTACGTTTACTTCGAATTGTTTTTTTAGAGCCTTCATCCCCACTTCAGCATATATATCTATATTGCTCAATCTGCGGGTGTTCTCTGCATTGATGTGAAACACACGGCCTCCTGGTTTTCTTATACCACCCGTATATGGACTTTCAGCGAAGTAAAGATTCACCTGGTAGGTACCGCTTTGAACCGGAAAGTTCCATTGCATAGTAGTTCCTCCATAATCAGGAGAGTAACGATTCGGACCAAAGAGATTGTTTGGTGCTCCGGTATTATTTGTTCCAGTCCAGGATGAACTACCTGAAGTATAGTTTGCACATCCGCTTGCCAGGTATTTAGATTTAGCAGCTTGCTTATCAGACGACCAGTTCATAGGACTTGCGCTTATGGTACTACCACCCGTATTGACCCTATATATAACGACAGGTGTTGTAGAGGCAGGAGGTTTTGTTGTTGAGCTTGATACCGTAACCACTACATCATCGGAAGCCGTAGCCCCCGCGTTGTCTTTTACGGTTAACCGGAAAGTATAGGAACCCGCTACTAAAGCTGATGCTGAAAGCGTTGCTGTTGTTATTCCTGATAAAGTAGCAGCCGGACCGCTTACTTTAGTCCAGGCGTATGACGTAATCGATCCGTCCGAATCGCTCGCTGAACCAGCAATAGAAACACTTGCTGTTGGAAGCGTTATTGTTTTATCAGCACCCGCGTTTGCCTTGGGAGCAACGTTACCCGATGAAGTTTGCAATTCAAATGCACCTATATCATATACTCCACCGGCTGGTCTTGATTTTCCATCGTAGTCGGCCGTTACTCCATAGGTAGATACAGTCGCTCCTTTATTCAGCGCAGGCGATGTACCTAATAAATGATAATCAAAGGCAGCTGCGTTTACAAATTGAGCATTGGCAATGTTGGTTGTATAGTAATTGTTAACTTCTTCCAACTTCACCGTTGGATGTACCTTGTTAACATTTTTACCAGAGCCGGGTCTAATCACAATGTTATTGATAAAGCGATTCATGCTGACACGTTCTGCGGCGATCTTTAAACCGTCTCCTCCTGGAGTGATTATAGTATTATTAAGGAATGAAAATCCAGGACCGAGTGTGCCGGTCATCGTTGCATCATCACAGTATATACCGTTACTGCCAGCCCCCACAACAATATTGTTGAATACTTTATTGTCGCCTTTACCTTGTATAAGTATACCATTACCAGGTCCTGTTTTAACTATATTGTTATATAGCAAACCTCCTGTACCAAGACCAATCTGAATACCGTTATTCTGATAGTTTGCAAAAGGATCCTGCCCGAAAAATTCAACGCTGTTATTATAGATAGCACATCCTGATGAAGCTGCACCAACCTGGATGCCTTCAGCACCGGTTCGCTTAATTATGTTCTTGTATATTTTACATCCTATTATGTCATGCGGGTAAAGTGTAGTTCCGTTGCAGGAGCTGTTACCGGTCCAGCCGTCATAGAATGAATTTCCAATATATAGTCCTTCTCCTTTTACATCGTGAACGTAGTTATCATGAACGGAAACATTATACATTGTGAAGCGTCCACGATTTGCAGTAAGGTCGCACCGCGGATCGGTCTTTGCCATTATCCCTGAGAAACCAGAGCCGGCAACCTCAACGTGATCTATCTCTACGTCAGAACTTAGATCACTTACAACAAGAGCATTCGAACCGTCTTTTGTCGTTTTACAACGGATGCCATATGCGCTGCTTCCGCCACCCGTACCGGTTATTCTGAAATACCGGCTGGTCGATACCCACACGGCATAGTTTTTATCAGTATTCTCGATGTTCACCAAGCCTCCACAATTTTGAATGATGATGGGGTTTGATGCTGTTCCTTGAAAATTAGCGAGTCTTAATACACCTCTGGTACCGGCTTGGATACATACCACATCGCCAGGTTTAATCGATAAGCTTTTACCATCCACATTCGTCTCGCTCAACTTAATTGTATACTTACAGTTACAATTCTGAGCCCAGGAAAAATGTACCAAAAAAGAAGCAACCACCACTAAGACAAATTTCAACATCGATTTTACTTTCATTATCAAGACATAGGTTTTGTATTTAAGTATCTATCAGCACCTTGCTGATTTTGATTGCACAAAAGTATTGTTGTGAGAACACTTTTTTTCAGTCGATATACCCCATGACTTACATGGGGCATAACTATTTTTAAGACCAAGCTTACTCCACAGACATGTGGAGAGTTTAGTTAAATGAGTATCTCAATGCACAATCCCATGCATCTTATTATATACTTTGGTAAATTATTTGAAGAGAACTCCGTATAAAATCAAACAGAATCTCAACGATAAGTGTGTTGAAAATATTACTCTGTTGAAATAGGACAACAGTATTGTCCAATTCGTATTCCTCGTGAAATGCTGTATATATTTTTATACACATCGAAGATGAGTTGAGAATATTATCGATGAAGATTTAGATATAGTGTGTGAGCCGCATGAAGCACTCGAGTTATTACTCACGATAACTTTTAAAAATAATTTAATTTACTTCTACGATTTCTACGCTTACTACTATTGTCCTCTTTCACATTTCTTCTTCCAGAAGTGTAGAATATAGTTTATGGTTAACTTTTCAAAAAAATTCATATCCCCGCAAAAAAGTACAACCCTCTTGACGAGCTTGAAAAAAAAATTGCGTTGAAATTATACTGTCTTTTTCTGTTTCTGAGGAAAATTATAGCTGAATGTGATTAATATTAATGCATATCATGCTCGATATATATACTTAAACATACCACCACATTAAACACTTACTGATGTCGCTCTGCGAAATGCCTGAATTGGCATATGCATTCACTCAAAAGAATGTGAAATGGAATAGGACAGCAATAAATTGGAACAGGTAAGTTGGACAGAGGAGATTACGGCAGATCACAAATAACAAAGGACAGGTGAATCACCTGTCCTTTGTACCCCGGGCGGGACTTGAACCCGCACAGCTATTACTAGCCACAGGATTTTAAGTCCTGCGTGTCTACCAATTCCACCACCAGGGCAGTTCCTATTAACAAGGTATGCTAATCGGGACTTTGGTGTTAAATAAAAAAGTGTGAGGGATCTCACACTTTTGTTTCTTATAATCGCTCCAAGTAGACCTTGGAAGATTAGAAGAGCGGGAAACGAGACTCGAACTCGCGACCCCGACCTTGGCAAGGTCGTGCTCTACCAACTGAGCTACTCCCGCTTATTTGGCCCTTGATTCGCTAAGGGAGTGCAAATTTAAAGCGGAATCCTAAATTTCCAAATCTTCTTAGATGATCATGCAGATTTTTTCAAAGATTCGAACTCCTTTCGAAGTTCGAGTGCATGCTGTTTGTTTTTCGAATGCTTAATGTGCTTGGGCACCTCTCTTAATTCTGAAATGAGACCTACGGCCTGAAAGCTTCGAAGTATATAATATGTGATGTCAACTTCCCACCAGAAAAAACCCTGGCGTGCTGATACTTCATAGTAGTGGTGATTGTTATGCCAGCCTTCTCCTAATGTCAATAATGCTAACCAGATACTGTTACGCGACTCATCATTTGATTCATAACGTTGCGTACCAAACTTGTGCATGATTGAATTGATCGAGAATGTTCCATGGTAGAGGACAATCGTGCTCAAAAAGAAACCAATAAATAAAGTGGAGAATCCAGCCGTTGTAAACATGGCCAAAATGCTTCCTCCGTTCACAATACCACCAAGTGCCATCACGGTGAGGGCGAGAATTGTTGGAGGCACCAGGTAATGCTTGTTCAGCCAAACTAACTCTGGATATTTTGCATAATCACCAATGGTTTTATAATCGGTCTCTTTAAAATCAGGACCAACAATCCATCCGATGTGCGAATACCAGAAGCCATAAATCTTCATTGAATGAGGATCTGCCGGTGTATCACTGTGACGATGGTGATGGCGGTGATGCGCAGCCCACCAAAGTGCTCCTTTTTGAGCTGATGTTTGCGCCATAAAGGCAATCACAAATTGAAACCAACGTGAAGTTTTATAGGACTTATGTGCAAAGTAACGGTGATAACCACCCGTTACCCAAAACATGCGCGCTATATATAGCACGATGCAAACAATCCAGTCAAATAATGTAGCGCCTGTCCAAATTGCTCCGAGAGGAAGAATGTGCATTCCAAAAAATGCCACCTCCTGACCAAGGATTGGCTTTCTGCGTACTTCAGGTGTAATTGTTGTATTCGTCATTACTTTTATAACAAAGATTCGTGAAATAAATTCAACCTCACGAGATGCTGTCAGCATCTAAAATCACTACAAAAATAAGCCATCTGTAACTATGGTTTAGAGGTATGTAATAAATTCTTGTTATACAAACAAGTGTGTGGTAGTCAATTATTTCCACATAGTTTACTCAAGTGGATATGATGGCGCGATTTTGGTGCTTATCTTTATGGCCCTAATAATAAATGAATCAGGCACAGATCATATCGCTCTATCAACCCGTTCTTCATACGATCGCTTATAATTTGGTGAGATGTAAAGAAGACGCAGAAGATATTGTGCAGGAAACTTTTGTAAAGTGGCTGAGTGTCGATCATCAAAAAATTGACAACACAAAAGCATATCTCATTCGTGCTGTCACCAACAATTGCCTGAATCATCTTAACTCACTTCGGAGAAAAAAGGAAGAGTATATAGATAACGTTTCGGAGATGATTAAACATTTCAAGGAAACTAATCTTGCTCACCTTGATATGGATACAGCAATTAAAGTTCTGCATGCTAAGCTTGAGCCGCTTGAACGCGCTGTATATCTATTGAAAGAAGTTTTTGATTTTGATTACGAGGAACTCCAACAAACATTCGATAAGAAGAAGGACCATTGCCGCCAGTTATTTTTTCGCGCAAAAAAGAAATTAAATGAGGAGACCTCTAAAATAGATCTGCCTGATACATCCAAATTCCTCGAAAGTTTTCGTAACGCCTGTCATTTTGGTAACGCATCAGAACTTATTCAAGAGCTGAAAAAAGACATCAATACAGCCATCAGCAAAAAATTCTGATTTTATTTTTAAATCCCTGTCACAAAAATCCTTTGAACTTGTCTTACAGATTACGGGCTAAAAAGAGCCTTAACATTAAATAGTTTTTTACTACAACCAATTTGCACATGATTGTCATTTTTGCATTTTTTATTGCGCACTGGTATTTATCCCTTTTTTTCCAGACGTTCTTCCTCCACCGTTACGCTTCGCACAAAGCGTTTACCATGAACAAATTCACTGAAAAGATATTTTTTATCCTGACGTGGATTTTCCAAGGCGCCAATTATTTAAGCCCTTATGGATACGGAGTAATGCATCGCATGCATCATGCTTTTGCAGATACCGAAGATGATCCACATTCTCCTAAATATGATGAGACTATCTGGAATATGATGTGGAAAACAAAAACCATCTATTCAGATATAGCGAATCGTAAAATCGTAATTGAAAAACGTTTCATTGAGGGTGTACCTCAGTGGGAGGCTTTTGACAAGTTTGCCCGCTCATGGCCATCACGTATTTTCTGGGCATTATGCTATACAGCTATCTATGTACAATTTGCTACAACCTGGTGGCTATGGCTTTTGTTACCGATTCACTTCCTGATGACCCCTATCCATGGAGCAATCATCAATTGGTTCGCGCACAAATACGGATATAGGAACTTCGAAGTAGGTGATACTTCTAAAAATTTCTTACCAGTTGATTTTCTGATGATGGGAGAAAGTTATCATAACAATCACCATAAAAATGGCGGACGTGCAAACTTCGGTGGCATTCGCTGGCATGAAATCGATCCAACCTATATTGTTATTAGAGTATTAGACAAATTGAATATCATTCAATTGGCGAAACGCAAAGAGGTCAGCATCGAAAATATTCAGAAGGCTGCATAGAAGCCTGACGAGATTAAGTTTTAAAAGTAATCCCCTTCAGTAAATCTGGAGGGGATTATTTTTTTATACATATTCTAATCTGAATTCTTAGTCAAGAATCTGTATTTGATTTTAATTTGAAACTGGTAAAGTTTGATTTATGTGCTAAAAGAACTTTAGCTACATATACTGGACAAAGCTGAAATTTCGGCTAACTTTAAAAAGAGTGGTGATGGAGGGAATTGAACCCCCGACACAAGGATTTTCAGTCCTTTGCTCT